>CACCAS010000018.1 GCA_902544065.1 uncultured Pelagibacteraceae bacterium | reverse complement strand
ATCTAACAGTGAGTACAATAATGTAAATATTGCGCGTGATTTATCATTGATAGCTGCTTATGATAATGGCGCAGCAAATTATATCGATGATAATAATTCCGATCAGTCTTCTATATCCCTTCAAGACTTTCCTCATCCATACACCCAATTAGGGGTTAATGACGCATATGGATATGGACTTTCTGGTTCAGGGGTAACTGTTTCCGTAATTGACTCTGATTTGTGTTACAGTCAAGCCAGTGGAACCTATAGCAATGACAATTATGATCACTATGATCTTCAAAGCAAAAGGGTAACAACTTATGGTAATTATGATTACAATTATTACACGTCAGCAGCTGACTGGGCTGATCCAAGTAACCCTAGAGGGCATGGATGTCATGTTGCCACAACAGCAGTAGGCGCCTATAATTCAGCAGCAAAACCAAGTGATGATGCCAATGTCGGTGCATATTATTTCTGGAATAGTGGACTGACAGCGTCTGAATTAGAAACTGGGACTGGAGTTTCAATTGATCTGCCTTCTTCAATGATGGGCGTAGCTTATAATTCAAATCTTCATTTTGCTCAATTCGATGGAGCGTCAAATATGTCTTTATGTTCTGGCGATAGCGCAACGAATTGTTTTGGCCCTCAACATTGGGAATTATCAACAGAAGATGCAATAACAAACGGCGCTAAAGTTCAAAACAATTCATGGGGGTACCTTGGCGATACAACGCCCGGGACTATCTTATCTTATGGATCTGGATCTATTGCAAAAAAATTCGCTGATTATACAAACGCACAAATTTCTTCAGATTTCACAGAGACTCAAATAAGTGATTTGATTGAGTCATATAACAACTTTCAAAAACAAGGTGTGATTGTTTGGGCGAACTCAAATGATGACAATCGTAATATGAGTACGCCTTGGGGCGCTAGCGGCAACAGTAATGATATCTCGTCATCGCTACCGGTATTGTTCCCTGAATTAGCTGAAGCATGGATTACAGTTTCTAATGTGGCAACTTATAGTGATGGTTCAAAATTATTATACTCAGCTCCATGTGCAGCAAATGCGGCATATTGTGTTGTTCATGATGGCTTTAGAATAACTGCTGGTACCGATGTTTATAAAGCTGGCTCTAACTATAATTCATTCATATCGAGTAAAACAGGTACCTCAATGGCTTCACCGCAAATCTCTGGGGCTATTGCTTTATTGTTTGAAGCGTTCCCGGATAATTCTCCGGAACTGATAACTAAGAGACTCTTATTTACTGCTGATAATTCATGGTTTGGAAGCAACAAGTGTTTTAAAGACAATAACGGAAATAGCGCAGTAGACTCTGATGAATTTTCAAATTACTGCGGCGGGTACAATGGTCAGTCTACCTATAATGGATTGACACATGCGCATAGTAATCTTTATGGACATGGAAATCCTGACCTTCACAAAGCTTTACAGCCGATTGGTCAAAATACAATAAAGGGAATTAGAGGTAACGAAATGTTATTTGTTGGTTCTGGATTATTACTGTCATCATACATGGGTGACTCACTGTTTCTTGATAATGAAAGAGCCATTTTCAGAGACCAACTCTATGGTGGATTTGACTTTAATGTTGGTGATCTAGTTGTACGAGAACGTAATACACGATTATATGATAGAATGAAAAAATCTCCATTTAATGAATGGCACACAGTTAATCAATCAGAAAACTTTAATTTATCATTTGCTAGCGCTGCCTATGATTACAATGATAACCAGTTAAATGACGACCTAGGAATTTATACTTCATTTACATCTGGTGATCAGACTTTTTACTCAGGGCATAATTATTCTATGGACCAGCTCTTAGGTTTAAGAGGTAGTAATAATGCTTTTTCAGTATTAACCGCACACAACAATGATATCAGCTTCTTAACTTTGACTGAGGCAGCTGGAAAAGGCCAAGTATTTGGTGACAAAATAAAATTAGATAGAAACACCACACTAAATATAGTTGGGTATACCGGTGAAAGTGATGAGCTAGAACTTGATGAAAAAGGTTTCTTAGCGAGTATTTCGAACAAGACTGATAACTATAACGATATTACATTTTTTATTGGTCAAAATTTAGAAGAGGACTCTATTTTAAGAATTAATGGAACAGGGGCATTTGGCAATCTATCAGGTGAAACATTACATACGGGGTTTGCCTTTAATAAACATGTTTACAATAACGTCCATCTTGCTGGTCTTGCTAATATTGGGATTATCAATAATAAGTCTGACAACTACGGCCTGATTAGCAATTTCAATGACATCATTACATCTCAGTTTAATGTTGGTTTGGTTGCCTCTGGGGTTTCATCAAATAACGACTTGATTTCATTTAACATCAGTCAGCCACTAAGAACAGAAGATGGTACTGTTAGGTTGAATCTTCCAGGAACAATGAATTTAGATGGAAGTCATAATTTTAATATCAAAAAAATTGATTTAGAACCATCTGGGCGAGAATTAAACTTTGATTTTGGATATGAGATGCAATTACATAACGGGAGTGCTTTTAGGGTCGGGAGTCAAATAACATTAGAGCCGTCACACATCGAAAACAATTCATCCAATGAACTGGTCTATGGATCTTACAAGATTGGCTTTTAATAAATAACATTATATCTTTGAGTAAATAATTATTACATCAATTAGTTAATACAGTTTAATGATTTGTTATGATTAAAATTTTTGCAAGGTAAAATTTGAAACTTATTATTTTATTATTTCTTTTATCGATCTCTACAACGAATGCTGAAATTCTATTAAGACAACAAAAGAACCTTTACTGCCATGATGGAGATACTTGTTACGTAACAATTGATGGTCAAGATGCAAAAATAAGACTTCTTGAGCTTGATACTCCTGAGATATCATTACCAAAATGCGATGCTGAGCTTGAGCTTGCATCAAAAGCAAGAGATTTTGTAAATAACCTTATTAAAGACGCTAAAACCATTGAATTTGAAACAGATTATGAGAGGGATTACTATGGAAGAATACTATCTTACTTAATTATTGATGGCCAGGATGTATCCGCTCTATTAGTCAAGAAAGGTCTAGGAGTAGTTTATAAGAAAGGGCATAAAATGGACTGGTGTTCCCTTTAATGCTGAATCAATGTTGAGTGAACTTTTGGCGCAAAAATCTTTT
>CACCAS010000017.1 GCA_902544065.1 uncultured Pelagibacteraceae bacterium | reverse complement strand
TAAAATCGTAGACGATCCTAGACAAGTAAAAAATGATAAAGAAGTTTACCTTACAGAGGAACAAGCTAAAGCAATCTTAGAGCTAAGACTTCAACGTCTTACTGCATTGGGAAAAGATGAAATCAAAGACGAATTATCAGAATTGTCAAAAAAAATTAGTTATTTTTTATCTGTTCTGAAAGACAACAGTGTATTGAAAAAGGTAATTAATGATGAATTAGACTCAATTAGAGAACAGTTTGATATTCCACGCCGTACTGAAATTAATGAGGGAGAAGCCTCAGAAATCGATCAAGAAGATCTCGTCCAACGAAGTGACATGGTCGTAAGTGTTACTAATTCTGGGTATATAAAAAGAGTTCCATTAAACATGTATAGAGCTCAAAAAAGAGGCGGTAAGGGTAGAGCTGGCATGAAAACAAATGACGAAGATTTTGTGACTCAAGTTTTTACAGCAAGTACTCATGACAATATGCTTTTCTTCACTTCTAGTGGAATAGCGTTCAAACTCAAGACTTGGAAAATACCAGAATCTTCTCCTCAAGCAAAAGGCAAAGCGATTGTTAATTTGTTGAACCTTAAAGAAAAAGACAGGCTTTCAAGTATCTTAGTTCTGCCAGAAATGAAAATGGATGACGATAGTGATTTTCTTGTCTTTGCCACAGCGGACGGCAGTGTAAGAAAAAATAGTCTAGAGGATTTTAAACGCATACAAGCAAATGGTAAAATTGCTATGAAGCTTGCTGGTGATAATAGTATAGTTGGAGTAAAATTATGTACTAATGCTGACGATATACTTCTCACAACAAAATTTGGAAAGTGTATTAGAACACCTGTTGTAAAACTTAGAACAACAAAAAGCAGAACATCAACGGGTGTGAGAGGAATCAAACTAGTCAAGGGGGATGAAATTATTTCTATTTCAGTCATATCGCACACCGATACTACATCAGGTGAGTCCAAGGCTTATTTAAAAATGCGTTCTAAAGAAAAAGATAACGATAATAATTTCGATAACGACGACAGTGAGAGTGACGGCTCTGAAGCAGAAGTAAAGTTAAGTAATGAAAGATATGATGAAATGAAGGCCCAAGAACAGTTTATTTTAACTCTTACAGAAAATGGTTTTGGAAAACGCTCCTCTTCTTATCAATTCAGAATATCAAACAGGGGTGGATCAGGCATAATGTGTATTGCTACATCTGATAGAAACGGAAATGTTTTAGCATCATTTCCCGTCAATAATGATGATGACATAATGCTTATTACTAAATCAGGACAAGTTATTCGCTGTCCTGTTAAAGATGTTAGGGTAGCAGGTAGAAATACTCAGGGCGTTAGCATATTTAAAACAAACGATAATGAAAAAGTTGTTTCTGCATCAAGAGTTGAGATAGATAATTAATAAATTACTAGAGCTAAAATAATAATCGATATATAGTCCAGTCATGAACAGAACCGGCATATACCCTGGAAGTTTTGACCCTATTCACAAAGGGCATATAGATATCATAAACAGAGCAACAAAGCTTGTAGATAAGCTTTATATAGCAGTTGCGGATAGTCCTCATAAAAAACCTTTATTTAATCTAGATGAAAGAAAAGAAATGATTGAGGAGGAGTTTTCGAGCAATAGTAGTATTGAAGTAATTGCATTTGACAATCTTTTAATTGATCTTGCCAATTCATTAAAAGCAGAAATCCTTATTAGAGGTTTAAGAGTAGTTTCAGATTTCGAATATGAATTTCAAATGCTGGGCATGAATAGGCAACTTGACTCAAAGATTGAAACAGTTTTTTTAATGGCTGATGCACAACGACAATCCATTTCGTCGAACTTTGTAAAAGAAATTGCACGCTTGGGTGGAGATATTAGTAATTTTACCAACAAGTTTGTCACAAGCAAACTTAAGGATAAGTATAAATAAGTATGAATTTTATAAAGATCATTTTTTCTTTGTTTTTTTTAATAACAGCAGCAAATGCAGAAGGAGAGTACATGGCTAAAGATCCTGAAAATACTATTCAGATTGAACTAAAGAGTGGAAACGTAATAATAGAGTTAATGCCGGACATTGCTCCCAATCATTCAAAAAGGATAAAAGAACTTGCAAGAGAAGGTTTTTATGATGGAGTTCCCTTTCATAGGGTAATAGAGGGCTTCATGGCACAAACAGGTGATGGAGAAAATAGAAATGGAACAGGCGGCTCCAATAAGCCTGATTTAAAAAATGAATTTAGCAACACTTCTCATTTAAGAGGCACCGTTTCAATGGCAAGAACTGCTGATCCAGACTCTGCAAACAGCCAATTCTTTATATGCTTTGATGCAGCTCCTCACTTAGATGGACAATACACCGTATTCGGGCATGTAATCGAGGGAATGGAATTTGTTGATGGCTTGAAAAGGGGTGCACCTGGATCTGGGACCGTAGATGATCCTGATGAAATGGTTTCAGTAAAGGTTCTTGCTGACCTCTAAATAATGAAACTAAGTCATTATGACTTTGATCTGCCTGATGAGTTGATTGCGGACAGGCCTTGTAATCCTAGACAAGGTTCAAAGATGCTTGTTTACAATAATTCATATATTGATACAAATTTCTCTAATTTTTTAGACTATGTTGGTGAAAAAGACCTTGTTGTCATAAACAATACTAAAGTTATTCCCATACTTCTCAAAGGACAAAGTATGGGAGTAAATTTTCTTATTACCTTACATAAAAAAATTGGTGAAACAAGCTGGCTTGCATTTGCGAAGCCTGGAAAAAAATTAAGTGTTGGACAAATCATTGAATTTAATAACCGCATTTCATGCACCATTAGTAAAAAACTCACATATGGAGAAATTGAGGTAGAATTTGCTTGTTCCAGAAAAGAATTTGACGAATTTATAGAGGATGAAGGGAAAATGCCCTTACCGCCATATATACAAAAAAAAAGACAAAGTGACTTTAAGGACTTCAATGATTATCAAACAGTCTATGCAGTTGAAAAGGGCTCAATAGCAGCTCCAACTGCAGGATTACATTTCAATGATGTTATGATTAACCATCTTAAGAAAAATAATCAACTAATTGAAGTAACTCTTCATGTAGGAGCGGGGACATTCTTGCCCATAAGGAATGATGATTTAAGTTTGCACAAAATGCACTCAGAACATGGAATAATTAGCCAAAAAAGTGCAGATCGAATAAAAGAATGTAAATTAAACGGAGGAAATATTATATCAGTAGGGACCACAACATTAAGACTCCTGGAAAGCGCAGTTATAAATGGTGAAATTCATAAATTTAAGGGAGAAACGGATATATTTATT
>CACCAS010000016.1 GCA_902544065.1 uncultured Pelagibacteraceae bacterium | reverse complement strand
TTGAGCAATGGCTGACTTCAAAAACTAAATCTGCTGAGGAATTATTTTTATATGCTTTCAACAGATCTCAAATGCGACTTCAAAACAGATCAAATCAAATAATTGATAAAAATATAAAAAGAAAAAAAACAACATTACCGGGGAAACTGGCAGATTGTTCAATAGATGGAAATAAAGGCACAGAAATATTTTTGGTAGAAGGAGACTCAGCTGGAGGATCAGCGAAACAAGCAAGAGATCGTAAAACTCAAGCGATTTTACCTTTGAGAGGAAAAATATTGAATGTAGTGAGTGCAGGGAGAGAAAAAATTAACGCCAATCAAGAAATTATTGACTTAGTGCAAGCCATTGGTTGCAAGAGAGGTGAAAAATTTAATTCAAAAGATATCAGGTATGAGAAAATAATTATCATGACAGATGCTGATGTTGATGGAGCACATATATCAACACTGCTAATGGCATTCTTTTATAAGGAATTTCCAAAACTTATAGATGAAGGACATTTATATTTATCAGTACCTCCTCTTTATAGAATTACGAAGGGATCAAAAATTTTATATGCAGTAAATGATAAACACAAAGACGAGATAATTAAAAAAGAATTTAAAAGTGGTGAGGTAAATATTAATAGATTTAAAGGGCTTGGTGAAATGATGCCGGCTCAATTAAAAGAAACAACGATGTCACCTGATAACAGAACATTATTGAAGGTGCAAATTGCATCAAAAGATAAAAGAAGTACACTTAAATCTGTAGATGCCCTAATGGGAAAAAAACCTGAGCTCAGATTTAAATTTATTGTAGAAAATTCAAGAAAGATTTCTGCAGAGAATATACTTTAAGTTAATCTTTTAATATTTTTTTCTGTGGCTTCTGTAAACGGTGCCGAAATCATTTTACCAGCATCTAAAATATTTTGCCCCTTTAAGACAGATCTTTTGTGACTAAAATTTTTAAATCCATCATGTCCGTGATATGCTCCCATACCGCTAGGTCCAACCCCACCAAACGGTAAATCATGCATTGAAAATTGAAACAGAACATCGTTCATGACAGCCTGACCAGAAGATGTATTATCTAAAACATTATTCATTTCTTCTTTATCATCACCAAAATAATAGAGCGCCAATGCTTTAGGATTTTGATTTATGAAGCTCACAGTATCTTCAAAGTTTTTATAGGTTTTAATAGGCATTAGAGGGCCAAATATCTCCTCCTTCATAACCTTCATGTCGTCAGTTGGATTTAGAATTAATGTTGGAACAATCTTGTGATGCTCTTGCTGTGAAAAATCTTCCTGAGCAGGATTAAGTTCGACAATTGTAGCTCCCTTTGATTTAGCATCGCTAATTAAATCCCGCAACCGCTCAAAGTGATTTAAATGAATAATAGAAGTATAGTCTGGGTTATTTTTAATCGTAGGATAGTTTTCGGCAACATGTTCCTGTGCATGCTGAACAAATTCTTCAGTTTTTCCTTCTGGAACAAACACATAATCAGGAGAAATGCATATTTGTCCTGAGTTAAGCAGCTTTCCCATCATAATTTTGTCAACACTCTTTTTCATCTTAGCATTAGGGCCAACTATTACTGGTGACTTTCCACCTAATTCTAAAGTCATTGGCACTAAGTTGGTTGCAGCCTCTGAAGCTACTTTTTTTGCAACATTCGTTGAACCAGTGAAAAGTAGATGATCAAACGGTAACCCTGCAAATGATTGAGATGTTTGTGGTCCACCATTAATGACCACTACTTCATTTTCATTAAAATATTTGTTTATTAGTTTCTCAGTTAAATCAGAAGTAGCAGGTACGAATTCTGATAATTTCATCATTGCATTGTTTCCTGCTGCGAATATTTCAATAAGGGGAGCGATGCTTAACGTCAGAGGGAAGTTCCATGGAGAAATGATACCAACAACTCCATAAGGTTGAAACTGGATATACGCTTTTGAACCCAAAAGGCCAAGAGGAAAATTAGGTTTTCTTTTTTCCGGCTTTATCCATTTTTTAATATTTTTTAGCGCGTGCTTTGCATTATTTATAACTGGCATTGTATCAGCCATAAGACTTAATTGTTCATGACGGGTTCCAAAATCTAGTCTTAATGCTTTATGAAAGTCATCTATATTTTCTTCAACTAAAACTTGTATTCGTTTAATTCTATCGATGCGATCATTTACATGAGGATTGAAATTCTTTTGAAAGGGCTCTTTCAGCGTATTAAGCTTCGAAAGCATAGTTTCTGTACTAACTTCAGGATAATTGCCTGTGATTGAAATATTTCCTAGTCCCATATAAACATAATTTATTTCAATCCTTTATATTTTAATATAAGAAAAAATATACTTTTTTGTTTTAAAGTTAATAGTATATTACTAATTTATGAGCGATATAGTAAAATCAGAAACCATTGATAATGTTACGATATTAACACTTAATGATCCTGACCGGCTAAATGCTTTGTCATTAGAAATGATAGCAGAATTGCATAAAAATGTAATTTTGATTAACAATGGCGAGATAAAAGCTCGATGTTTGGTTATAACTGGCGCGGGCAGAGGTTTTTGTGCGGGAGCAAATCTTGTTGAAGGAGCTGGAAAATCTAGTTTTGAAGATACCGACCCTGGGAAAGCCCTAGAAGAACATTATCATCCCTTTTTAATTGATCTTAAAAATTTGAAAATACCTCTAATAACAGCTGTCAATGGAGTTGCTGCAGGCGCAGGATGCTCGCTTGGTATTTTTGGAGACATAGTTTATGCTGCAAAATCTTCTTATTTTTATCAAGCATTTAAGTTTATTGGCCTAGTGGCGGATGCCAGCTCTACTTTTGTCATACCGAGAAAGATTGGAATGGCCCGTGCATTAGAATTTTCATTAATTGGTGAGAAAGTTGCAGCTGAGAAAGCTCTTGATTGGGGGCTAATCAATCATGTTATTGAAGACGATAAATTAATGTCGACCGTAATGGATGCTGCAACAAATCTTGCAGAAGGACCTACAGTTGCACTTGGGTTAATGAAACAACTTTATTGGGACAGCTTTGCAAATACATTTGAAGAGCAAATCTCAGCTGAAAGTAAGGCACAAACTATTGCGGGAAAAACTGAAGATAGTAAAATTGGTGTAATGTCATTTATTCAAAAACAGAAAGCAAAATTTAAAGGGAAGTAACTTAATCTAAGTATTTTGATAAGAAATCATCTTTAAATTTTTTAAATTCATTATTTTCAATCGCAATCCTTATATTACTCATCATTTCTTGATAGAAATATATATTATGTAATGATAAGAGCATGCCTCCTAACATTTCTTTTGCATTAAATAAATGATGGATATAGCCAGCAGAATAATCTCTACAAATAGGATTATTACTTTCTGGATCAATTGGTTCATCTAAACTTTTATATTTAGCATTTCTTATATTAATTGGTCCTGATTTTGTAAAAGCTTGTCCATTTCTTCCATTGCGCGTAGGTAACACACAATCAAACATATCAATACCACGAGCAACACTTCCAATAATATCGTCAGGCTTGCCTACCCCCATTAAATAATGGGGTTTTTCCATCGGTAGCTTTGAAACTGTATAATCGAGTACGTCAAACATTTGAGTTTGAGTTTCTCCAACTGCCAAACCTCCAACTGCATATCCATCAAATTCTATATCACACAATAAACTAGCAGACTGATGTCTGAGGTCTTCGTAAGTACTTCCTTGCACAATACCAAACAATTTATTTATGTTGTGATCTTTAAAATACGTCTTACACCTGCTTGCCCACCTCATTGACAATTCCATTGATTTTTTTGCTTCGTCATACTCTGCTGGATAAGGGGTGCACTCATCAAATGCCATAACGATATCTGAATTTAAATCAGTTTGTATCTCAATAGATTTTTCAGGCGATACAAATACTTTTGTCCCATCAATGTGTGACGAAAACTCAACACCCTCTTCTGATAACTTTCTAAGGTTTGACAATGAGTATACT
>CACCAS010000015.1 GCA_902544065.1 uncultured Pelagibacteraceae bacterium | reverse complement strand
TAAGTTTGCTATATTCTCCCAAGCGCTTTCAATACTCTCTTTTAATTTTTGATTTTCACTCATAAGTTTACTTTTTTATTAATGTCCCTGCTCCTTGCGTTGTTAGGAGCTCCATGGCGACAGCGTTTTGTTTTCTCCCATCAATTAAGGCGACCCCTTTTGCGCCATTTTTTAAGGTATTAAAGCATGCTTTGATCTTAGGTATCATACCGCTTTTTATAGTGCCTTTTTTTATGTATTGAAATGCTTTTTTACGATCGAGCTCTGTTATCAATTTCTTATTGTTATCCAGCACTCCTGCTACATCAGTTAAAAGCAATAACCTCTCAGCTTTTACTGACTCAGCGATGTAAGCGGCTGCTGTGTCTGCATTAATATTCAATGTATTTTTATTTGTATCAATTCCAAGTGGTGCGATAATTGGAATATGATTACTTTTAAGGGCTTTCATTATCAAATTTTTATCAATACCTCTTGGCTCCCCCACGAAACCAATATTACCATTCATCGCAATCTTTGCCTTAAGTACTCTTGTAATTACTCCATTAAATCTTTTTGTTTTACCCCCATTTTTTTTGATTTCATCAGATATGAGTTTATTCAAATCGTGAGACAAAATTCTTTTGACAACTCCAAGCACACTTTTTGTAGTCACCCTTAATCCTTGATACTCTTCATTATTAATTTTTCTTTTTTTCAATTCTTTTTCTATTTGAGGACCACCACCGTGAACTACAATAACTTTAATACCCAATTGATTTAATAAGGATATATTTTTTGCAAATGATTTTAAAAGTGCAGGTTTAGTCAGAGCGTATCCTCCATACTTTATAACGATAATTTTATTCTGATATTTTTTTATAAAGGAAAAAGTTTTGGTATGAAATTTTTTACCAGATGTCCAATATTTTTCTAAAAGCTCTTTGCTTTCAGGCTGTTTATTTTGAAGAGACATTTTATTAATTTGTTTTTATTGTGGTTCTTTTAGTAATAATCCACTGCTGGATGATTGAAAGAACGTTATTCGTAGTCCAATAAATCACTAGTCCAGCTGCAAATTGTGCCAGTAGAACTGTTATGAAAAATGGAAAAAACATAAATATTCTTGCTTGAATTGGATCAGGTGGTGCTGGGTTTAATTTTTGTTGCATATACATTGTAACGCCCATTAATACAGGCCAAATGCCAATAATCATAAAAGAAGGGGGATCCCAGGGAATTAAGCCAAATAAATTAAAGATAGTTGTGGGATCTTTTGCCGCCAAGTCTTGAATCCAACCATAAAAAGGAGCATGCCTCATTTCAATTGATACAAAAAGCATTTTGTAAATCGCAAAGAAGAAAGGGATTTGAATCAGTATAGGCAAACATCCTGATATCGGATTCACTTTTTCTTTTTTGTATAATGCCATCAACGCTTGTTGTTGTTGGGTTCTATCATCTTTATAGAGATCTTTTATTCGAGTCATTTCTGGTTGAAGCATTTTCATTTTTGCCATTGAAACGAATGACCAGTTTGCAAGTGGGAAAAAGACTATTCTTGTTATGACTGTTAGGTAAATAATAGCCAAGCCGAAATTACCTGACAATTGAGAGAAGAAGTAAATAACATTAAACAATGGTTTAGTTAGGAAGTAAAACCAACCCCAATCAATGGCAAGATCAAAATTATAGATGTCATAATCTTCTTTGTATCTATCAATTAATTTAGCTTCTTTGGCTCCAATAAAAATTTGACTATCAACGGTATGCGTTTCACCACCAGGCACATTCGTAGCGTTTAAAGATCTATAATAAGCAATATAGCCATTGTCATACGTATAAATGGCTTTGAAAGATTTTTCTTGATCAGGTATCAATGCAGCCAGCCAGTATTTATCAGTTATACCAACCCAGCCATTATCACTTTCAAAATTAAGTGTTTCTTGATCATCTTTCAAATCACTATAGTCGATAAGTTCAAGTTTTTCTTTGAGAACCCCAAGCAATCCTTCGTGAAGAATAAACATTCCTGATAAAGATGGTGATTGTTTCCGAGTTACTTTGCTTGCATTGTTAATAACTATATTATCAGTGGAGTCATTGATCACTTTTTGAGTGACATCAAACATGTAATCTTCATCAAGAGTTATGCTTGTGATAAAAGTTTGTCCAGTTTTATTTGACCATTCAAATTCAACTTCATTTGAAGTATCTAAAACTGAAACATTATTTTTGATTTTCCACACTGTTTCAGCATTCGGTGTTTCAAATGCAGCATCTTGATTTTTTATCCATCCAAAAGTTACTTCGTATCCGTTAAAGGTATCTAAGGGTTGAAGAAGTCTAATATTTTCTGATCCTTCTTCCTGTGTTTCGTTATATTTCTTTAAAACAATGTCATCGATTTTAAGACCTTTTAAATTAATTGAACCAGAAATACTCTGAGTATCTATATTAACTCTTTGATCTTTGCTTAGGGCTTCACTTAAATCAATAGTATTCCCATTTTCTATGCCAAGTGAGTCTTCAATCTCGGCTATTGCTTCCATGTCTAGTTCGTCTGAGTTAACTTCAGATACTTCTTCATCAAGACTAAACTCATCTAAATTTTGCTGCTCAGGAGCTTCAAAAAAGAAACTCCATATGAAAAGTACTCCAATTGAGAGAATTATCGCAAAAATTAAGTTTCTGCTTTCCATTTACTTATTTCTTTCCTTCGGTACTGGGTCATATCCCTCAGAGCCACCAAGAAATTTTATCGGATGGCACTTAATAATTCTTTTAATTCCAAGGTATGTTCCTTTGAGTGCACCATGATATTGAATAGCTTCTTTTGTATATTCAGAACATGTTGGCAGAAAGCGACACGAGCTTGGTAAATAAGGAGAGATTAACCTTTGATAAATGGTAATTAAAAATAGGAAACAATATTTTATCATAAAATTATCTGTGTATTTTTTTTAATGCTGTAAGCATTTCATTTTCTAATTTTTCAAAATCTTCAACCATTGCATTTTTTTTTCCAATGATGACATAATTCCATTTTTTAATGCCATAGTTCGCTAATACTGTATTTGCTAGCACTCTTAATCTTCTTTTAATTTTATTACGTACTACCGCATTTCCATTTTGTTTTGAGACGGTATATCCAACCTTAATTTTATTGCTATTCTTAACCTCAAATGCTTGTAAAAGAAAGGATCTACTCCGATAAAATAGACCTTTTTTAGCCTCTAGAAAATCCTTAGAGGATTTTAGTGTAACTAGTCTTTTCATTATGGATTGATTAGTTAGGCTGAGAGAATTTTTCTACCTTTAGAGCGACGTCTAGCCAAGATTATACGACCATCCTTAGTAGCAGACCGGGCTCTAAAACCGTGTCGTCTTTTCTTTACTAGATTACTGGGCTGAAACGTTCTTTTCATAGTAAATTAATTAGATTGAATTAGTGAAATGGCTTATAAATTGCATTGATTATATAGTCAATTAATATTCATTAATTAAGTTAAATGTTCAAAAAAAAGATAATAAACACCATAGTTGGCATCTCCTTATTTGTGAGTGTTCTCTATTTAATAGGCAAATATAACCCCATATCAATGGAATTTTTAATTAATCAACATGGTTTTATACAAGATTATATTATTGCAAATCCAGTTTTCTCGATATTTCTATGTACATTGATTATTGCGCTGATGATCTCAATTATGGGACCAATTACACCTGTGTGTATTTTGGCAGGTTTCTACTTTGGCATATACATTGGTTTGATTATTGCCATCATAGGAGAAGTGATTGGGGCTATGGTTGTATTTGTTTATGCACGGTATTTCTTTAAAGAATATATTCTTAGACAGTTTGGTTCAAGATTTGATAAATTTAAAGAGGGCTTTAACCGCAATGCAATAAGTTATCTACTTTTTATAAGGGTAATTGGTGGAGTACCTTTCGGAATACAGAATTTACTTCCCGCAGTATTAGACATGAAATTAAGAGATTATTTTATTGCAACTATATTTGGAGTAATCCCTTGGGCATATATTCTTGTTAGTATTGGAAATGGTGTTCAAAATATAGTTGATACACAAAGTTTCTCTAGTGAAGATATTCTTAAAGTAGAGTATTTGCTTCCAGTTCTTTTAATTAGTGTAATTGTTATAGTTCCAGTTATTTATAAATTTATTAAAAAAAGATTTTAGTTTATTAATAAAAGAGTAGCTTATAAATAATTCAACATGCGCCGGTGGCTCAGCTGGATAGAGCACCAGACTACGAATCTGGGGGTCGGGAGTTCGAATCTCTCCCGGCGCGCCAAAAAACAATATGTTTGAAAAATTATCAAATAAACAAAAAGGAACATTACTGGCCTTTGTAGGTGTTATGATTATTACTCCAGACGCACTCATCATAAGATCAGTGAGCATTGAGACATGGGATCTTTTATTTTACCGTTCACTTTTACCA
>CACCAS010000014.1 GCA_902544065.1 uncultured Pelagibacteraceae bacterium | reverse complement strand
AACTGCTTCCCATAAGCCAGTGCCCGATGGAAAAACAATTGAGTCAATTTTGTAACCCAATTCTTGTTCTAGTATTTGTTCTGCAACTTCACATGTCACCATTCCACCCGTCCAGTCAGCCACAGCTCGCGTTAATCTATCAGCGCTTGCCTGACTAAAACTGGCTATGACTAGAAAGAAAGAAAGTAAAGAAGCCACAATTGTGTTCTTAAATAAGTTCATTTATTTCCCCTTTAGTAATTCTATTTAATTATAGTAGTATTTTAGGCAGAAAATGTTGTTTTAGTAAATAGGTTTATGGTAATTTCCTAATTAAAATAATTAATAAAAATAACTAATTATTATCAGGATAAACCTAGGGCATCTCTCTGTTTTTTAGTCCAAGCAAGACTAATTCTATCCAATATCATTGCCAAAAGACATATCGCAATACCAGCAGCCAGTGCTCTACCAGTATCAGATCTTGCAAGTCCATTGAATACTTCTCTTCCAAGTCCCTTGCCTCCTATCAATGGTGTAACAATTTGCATTGCAAATGCCATCATGACAGTCTGATTGAAGCCCATTACAAGACTTGGCGTTGCTAGTGGAAACTTAATTTTATTAAGTGTTTGCAATGTACTACCACCAAATGATTTAGAAACTTCTGAATAAGTAGATGAAACTTGCGATAACCCTAGAACTGTAAGTCGAATTATTGGTGGAATAGAGTAAACTATTGTTGCAATCAACGCAGCAAAAGCGCCGCCTCCAAAGAACATCAAAACTGGTATTAAATAGCAAAAGTATGGCAAAGTTTGCATGGCATCTAATATGACTTCATTAATATTTTGAAACCTTTTACTATAAGACGCTAAGACCCCTATAGGAACCCCTATAACAAAGCAGAGAAGAACTGAAATTAAGACTGACGACAATGTTATCATCGCTTCAGTCCAGATATTGCAAGCGCCTATAAAAAATAAAAGTAGTGCTGTAATTATAGCAAAACGAACACCTACAGAAATCCAGCTAAGAATTACTAATGCTAAAGTAGTATACCACCATGGCAAATATGTAAGATATAAATCAAGAGGCTTTAATAAATAAATAACAACAAAAGCTTTTATACCTTTTGTTATAGAGATAAAAGTTGGATTGACAGTGAGGCTATTTACGCCATTTGAAATTGGCTCTCTTAGTGAAACGTGCCAGCTTTCAGGAAATGCTCCGATACTTGCGATTGTGCTGTCGTACACACTTAATCCATATAAGATTAAAATACCAGTGAAGAAAAAATAGTGATTCAATATAAATTTGCTTATCGACTCTGCAAATTCCTTACTAAAAATAGAGATGAATATATTTAGAAATGATGCTATGGCGCTAAAAATACTTGAAAAAATTAATACAAAGCAAAAATGAATATATCCAAGAGGCTTCTCGATTATTCTTGCTAAAGGATATATATCCCACGTTTGAGGCAATAAATAAAATCTCTGAGAATCAGATGGTAAAGTTACTGTTTCTTTGCTTAACGCCTTACCGAAACGATCGAACATTATAGCCATAAACAATACACATAAGCCGCCTTCCATAGCCCAACCTACGTCTAGCTTTCTAATTGCAACCCATATCTCAGATCCAAGTCCCTGAGCACCTATAAAAGTTGCTAAAACAACTAAAGCTAGGGCCATCATAATGGTTTGATTTACCCCCATCATAATACTCGGTAGTGCTAATGGGACTTGTACTTTAAATAATGTTTGTAGTTTATTTGATCCAAATGCAGTTGCTGTCTCAATTGTTTCGCTCGGGACTTGACGAATTCCAAGGTTTGTCAATCGAATGATAGGTGGCATAGAATATATCATAGTTGCCAATATTGCAGGAGCTCCACCAATTCCAAAAAAGAACATTGCTGGTATCAAGTAAACAAATGCAGGCATCACTTGCATTGTATCCAGAACAGGTTTCATCCCTCTTTCAAATCGATTGCTTAAACCACAAAGTACTCCTAAAATCACTCCAACAATCACAGATAAGAATACCGATAAACCCATCAATGCAAGAGTTTCCATTGATGAGTCCCATAAATCAACTGCACCCCAAAATAAAACACCAAACAATACTAATAGCGCGAGCCTTAGTCCTCCAAACGCCAATGATGGAATTACAAGCATGGCAACGATAAATAACCAGGATGAGTCTAAAAGAAAATCCTCAAGGGCGTAATAACTAGCTTTTATATAACTTGCAATTAATTTTGTAATCCAGCGATAATGTTCTTTTAAATAATCTTCACCATGATTAACCCAAGCAGTAAACGTAAAAGAATCTGTAACAAAAAGTGGAAACTCAGTAACATCATCACCTATGAAAACAAAGATAATGGATACAGCTAATGCAATGAAAATTAACAAGCGGCTAAATAACTTATTTTCTATATAATTATTGGTGGAACTGCTGATATTAGTAAAAAATGCCATATAGATGATATCTTAATACATACTATCTAAAAAACTATTAACTTGTTGAAACAAAGCCATCATGTATTATCCTCAAATCATGGAAAATAACCAGAAAATTGTTTGTTCTAATATTTGGAAAGTTTTCGGACCGAATGAGAAAAAAGTACTTCAAGATCTTGATACTTCACTTTCTAGAACTGAGGTTCAAGAGAAAACTGGCCATGTTGTTGCAGTAAAAGACGTAAGTTTTTCAGTGCAAAAAGGTGAGACATTCGTTGTGATGGGTCTTTCCGGAAGTGGAAAATCAACCCTGGTTAGATGCTTATCAAGACTAATTGAGCCGACATCTGGTGAAGTAAAAATTGATAATGAAAATGTTATTAGCATGAATAATAAAGATCTTACAGATCTTAGAAGAAATAGAATGAGTATGGTATTTCAACATTTTGGTCTTTTTCCCCATCGAAGAGTAATTGAAAATATTGGTTACGGCCTTGAGATTAGAGGAGTAGGAAGTAAGGAAAGATTAGACAGATCGATGGACTCACTAAAACTAGTGGGTCTAGATGGTTGGGACCAACATTATCCAAGAGAGCTTTCTGGAGGTATGCAACAACGAGTGGGTTTGGCTCGAGCACTTGCAGTAGATCCAGAAATTTTAATATTCGATGAACCTTTTTCAGCTCTTGATCCGTTAATCAGAAGAGAAATGCAAGATGAGTTGTTGAGTATTCAGAAAATGGTTCAAAAAACAATGGTTTTTATAACTCATGATTTCTTAGAAGCAATAAAAATGGGGGATCACATTGCAATTATGAAAGATGGCGAAATTTCACAAGTAGGAACTCCAGAAGAAATTGTTGCCAATCCAATTGATCAATATGTTAAAGACTTCACTGAAGATGTCCCAAAATATAAAGTATTGAGTGCTGGTAAATGCGCAAGAGCTGAATGTTCCGAGGAATCGAAGAATTTATTCTCTAAAGGAGACCAATGTATAAAAAGCGATGTTAAGATAGACACATTGATTAATCAAATTGCAGATACTGATAAAAAATATCCTGTTGTAGACGCTGTATCAGGCGAGCTAATTGGAGAAATTGATCGTTCAATTGTTCTAAAGTCAATGACATCTTCTTAAGAAGTCATGATCAAATATGACAGTATTTAAGTTAAAAAAAGATGAAATACTTACGCCCCAAGATTGGGGGTTTCCAGTACCCATAGCTTATGGTCCTGGTAGATTTGACGAAATAACCAATTTCTGTTCAGATAATCAGATAAAAAATCCTTTAATTGTTACTGATAGTGGAAGCGTTAATTTGCCTTTTATAGATAAGTTGATTGAAATACTAAAAAAAGCAAAAGTTAGTTCAGGGATTTATTCTAAGATTTCACCAAACCCAAGAGACGATGAAATTTCAGAGGGTAAACAATTATTTAGAAACAATGATCATGATGCAATAATTGCCATTGGTGGTGGTAGTGCAATGGATGGCGGAAAGTCAATTTGTCTAACTGCTAATAATGAAATTGAATTATTTGATTTTGAATGGGAAAAAACCCCGCAGGAAATTGGTCCTGATAATAAATTTCCTCCACTTATAACAATACCCACAACTGCGGGTACTGGAGCAGAAACAGAAAGTACAGCAATGGTTACGGATACCAAACAAGGAATTAAACTTTGTATAATGCATCCTGACCTCAAACCCTCTCTAGCCATACTTGATCCAGAACTTACTTTGGGTTTGCCGTCAAATCTTACTGCATGGACTGGTGCGGACGCAATGATACACTCTATTGAAGGTTATTGCGTTCCGGGTTTTCATCCTTTATGCGATGGCGCTGCACTTGAAAGCTTATATTTAATCTCCAAATCATTAGTAACTGTTGTCGAAGAACCAAATAATCTAGAGGCACGAGGTGCAATGCTGGTAGCTTCATGTCTAGGAGGCATTTCATTCATAAAGGGACTTGGACTTGTTCATGCGATTGCCCATATGGTT
Source organism: uncultured Pelagibacteraceae bacterium (assembly GCA_902544065.1). GTDB lineage: Bacteria > Pseudomonadota > Alphaproteobacteria > Pelagibacterales > AG-422-B15 > CACNXQ01. The sequence goes on along the minus strand of CACCAS010000014.1, from coordinate 207 downwards.
GGTGCTGAATTTAATACCCACCACGGATTAACTAACGCAATTATTTTACCTGCGGTTCTTAGATTTAATCTTCCTGATATGGAGGAGAAAGTAATAAGAATGTCACAGGCTATGCAATATACTGACCATTCATCAAGTCAGTTCATTGAGAATATGGAAAAAATACTTGATAGGATTAAAATCCCAAGAGGCTTAAATGAAATTGGT
>CACCAS010000013.1 GCA_902544065.1 uncultured Pelagibacteraceae bacterium | reverse complement strand
ATTTAGGTGAGGATCTTAATAAAATGAGCTTTGATCAAGCCGCAAAAATATCTGGAGCAAGATTTGTCATCCAAAAAGGTGAGCTAGCAAGACTTGAGAGAGCTATTGCAAATTTCATGCTTGATTTACACACTAATGAATTCGGGTATGAAGAAATTAATGTACCCATTCTAGTAAGAGATCAGGCAGCGTTTGGGACAGGTCAACTTCCAAAGTTTAAGGATGACTTATTCAAAACGACAGATGATTATTGGTTAATACCAACAGCTGAAGTTCCATTAACAAATATGACAAGAGAGAGTGTAGTGGATGCAGCTGAACTACCTAAACGATATGTTTCTCATACACCCTGTTTCAGATCTGAAGCAGGAGCCGCCGGGAAAGATACTCGAGGAATAATGCGCCAACATCAGTTCTACAAAGTTGAATTAGTAAGTTTAGCATCTGAAGAAAATTCAGCTGATGAACATGAAAGAATGCTGAGTTGTGCCGAGGAGGTGCTAAAAAGATTAGGTTTACATTACCGAGTTGTAATTTTATCCACGCAAGATATGGGTTTTTCAGCTCAGAAAACATATGATATTGAGGTTTGGCTTCCAGGGCAAAACGCATATAGAGAAATTTCTAGTTGCTCTAATTGTGGTGATTTTCAAGCAAGAAGAATGAATTCGAGATACAAAGAAAATGATGCAATTAAATATCTGCATACGCTTAATGGGTCAGGACTGGCAGTAGGGAGAACTTTAATCGCAGTTATGGAAAATTATCAAAACGAAGATGGTTCTATTGATATACCAGAAGTATTAATTCCCTACATGAGTGGAATAACAAAAATTTCAAACTAAATATACTCATATGCCCTCAGTAAAACTTGAAAATGCAAGAATACTTATAACCAATGATGACGGTTATTCTGCAGAAGGTATAAAAATATTAACTACTATTGCAAAAGAATTTTCAGATGATGTATGGGTGGTTGCTCCTGAATATGAAAAGAGTGGCGCATCTCACGCTCTATCTTTTCAAAACGCATTAAATTTAAAAGAACAAGCACAAAAAGTTTATTCTATAGATGGTACACCAAGCGATTGTATAGCCATTGGCATCAGCCATGTTTTAAAAGATAAGAGACCAGATTTAATTCTTTCAGGGATTAATAGTGGATGTAACGTTGGAGAGGATGTAACCTATTCTGGAACTATTGCTGCAGCTATGGAGGGCTTGATAAGGAGGATACCATCTATTGCAATCAGTCAAAATTACGAAGCGGGTAAGAAAAATGTAATCTCATGGGACTCTTCAGAACATTTTTTGAAAGATATACTTACTGATATAACTAATCTGGGATGGGACAGTAATGTTTTCATGAACATTAATTTTCCTTATTGCCAATCTGATAAAGTGAAAAGTATACAAATTACAACTCAAGGCAATAGAGATACTGATGATTTGATTATAAATGAGTTTGAGAATAATTTGTTTAGATTTGGACTTAGAAGAAGACTTGAAGAAAATGCTAAATTAACACTTCCACCACTGAATATGGCGGTAGACGGGTTTATGTCTGATGTAGAAGCAATTGCTAATCAGCATATTTCAATTACCCCGTTTCATTTAGATCTGACCCATCACAGCAGTCTAAATCACTTAAAAGCTTCAATTAAGTCAGATATTAACTAATTATTTAGTTCAAATATACATGCTAAGTATGTATATTGCCTTAATTATTTAAAGGAGATTCGTAATGGAACAGATGCTGATTCAATTAATGCCGCTATTCTTAATTTTTGCGATATTTTATTTCCTGTTAATTAGACCACAGCAAAGAAGAGCCAAGGAACACAAGGAAATGGTAGCAGGAGTGCAAAGAGGTGACAAAATTGTTAGCTCTGGGGGAATAAGAGGTAAAGTTGTTAAGGTAGTTGGTGAATTCGATGTCGAGGTTGAGATATCACAGGGAGTTAATGTTACTTTAGTTAAATCAACAATCGCAGAAGTGGTCAAAGAGAGCGCTCCTAAATAAATAAATAATTAATGATTTATTTTTCAAATACTAAGATTTTATCAATCTTATTGGTCATCTTTATAGCTTTGATGTTCGCTGTTCCTAATTTCTTCAGTAAAGATCAGTTAAATAGTTTCCCAAGCTTTATTCCGAAGCAGCAGGTCAACCTTGGATTAGATTTGCAAGGTGGATCCCACTTATTATTAGAAGTTGATACAGTTGAGATTATAAAAGAAAGATTAGAGAATCTAAATTCTGACGTAAGAAGAGTGCTAAAGAAAAATAATATCCAATATAGCAACTTTAAGAATACTGAGGATAACTTAAAATTTGTGGTTGAAGAATTTCCTGCAGAAATTCAAAAAGAAATTTTAGAAATATCAGTTAGTAATTCTCAAAATATATTACAAATGGGGGATCAAACTAACTTAGTAATCACAAGAGATGAGAATCAAGTGTTTATCTCTTTTACAGACGAATTTATTAAATTAGCTGTTTCAAATGCTGTTGCTCAATCTCTTGAGATAGTTCGCAGAAGAATAGATGAACTTGGAACAAGAGAGCCGTCTATACAAAGGCAAGGGTCTTCAAGAATTATTATTCAACTGCCAGGAATCGATGATCCTGATCGAATTAAAGCATTATTAGGACAAACAGCTAAGCTTACTTTTCAGCTAGTAGATACCTCTACTAATTATGATCCACTAAATCCAAAAAAAGCTCCTGTAGGATCTGAAATTTTACCATCAGATACTGACAATAGTTTCAAATATATTGTTAAAAAAAGAGTAATGGTTGGAGGAGAGAACTTAGTTGATGCTCAGCCTGGTTTCGATCCTCAAACAAATGAACCAATCGTATCATTTCGATTTGATAGACTTGGAGCCAGTAAATTTGGAAGAGTTACTCAACAAAATGTGGGCAAACCGTTTGCAATAATTTTAGATGATACTGTTATTAGCGCTCCGGTTATAAGAGAGGCAATACTAGGAGGATCAGGACAAATATCAGGTGGGTTTGACTCAGAAGAAGCAAATGATCTGGCTATACTCCTTAGAGCAGGGGCACTGCCAGCTCCTTTAATCATTTTAGAGGAAAGATCAGTAGGGCCTGATCTTGGGGCAGATTCAATTGAGGCAGGTCAGTATGCAGCTATAATAGGCTTTGTAGCAGTCATAATATTTATGATGTTTATTTATAGATATTTTGGCTTCTTGGCCGACATTGCGTTGATCATAAATTTATTTATGGTGCTAGGTATTCTCTCGTTATTTCAAGCAACTTTAACTTTACCTGGTATTGCTGGTATTATTTTAACAATAGGTATGGCAGTTGATGCTAACGTGTTGATCTTTGAGCGAGTTAAGGAAGAGATTAGAAGTGGATCTAAAATGATTAATGCTGTTGAAAATGGATACAAAAGGGCACTTTCAACTATATTAGATGCAAATATTACAACTTTAATTGCAGCTGTAATACTTTTTTTCATGGCATCAGGACCAGTAAGAGGATTTTCAATTACACTGGCTATTGGAATCTTTACTTCAGTATTTACAGCATTTACTTTTACAAGGTTATTGATTTCAATTTATGCAAAAAGCCTTAAGCCTTCATTAGTCGGGATGAAAATAAATGATTGATATTGCAAATACAAAAATCAATTTCTTAAAATCAAGAATTATTACTTTTATATTTTCATCTATATTAGTAGTTTTATCTTTTGGCGCTTTTTTTGTAAGCGGATTAAACTTTGGTATTGATTTTAAGGGTGGAACATTAATCGAAATTGAAACGGAGAATGAAATAGAAATCGCAGGACTAAGAGATAACCTCAATACTTTAAGTTTAGGTGATGTTCAGGTTCAGGAATTTGGATCAAAAAATAATTTATTAATTAGAGTGGAACAGCAATCAGGTGGCGACCAAATTCAACAAAATGTAGTTGAGATTGTGAAAAACAGTTTAGACTCATACCTTTCATCTGAAGTAAATTTCAGAAGAACAGAAGTTGTTGGGCCAAAAGTCAGTGGTGAATTAATACAATCAGGTGCTATTGCTATATTAGCTGCAGTTTTTGCAATGCTTATCTATATTTGGTTTAGATTTGAGTGGCAATTTTCTCTTGGAGCTGTTGTTGCCTTAATTCACGATGTAATTTTAACTATAGGTGTATTCAGTATCACTCAGTTAGAATTCAATCTTCCAATCATTGCAGCAATTCTGACAATAGTTGGTTACTCAATGAATGATACCGTTGTTGTTTATGATAGAGTCAGAGAAAACTTACGTAAGCACAGATCCAAAAATATTATCGATCTACTAAATCTCTCAATTAATGAGACATTATCACGTACAATTGTAACATCTGTTACAACATTACTCGCCTTGTTATCACTATTTATTTTTGGTGGTGAGGTAATTAAGGGCTTTACATTTGCAATGATATGGGGCGTAGTGGTTGGAACATATTCATCAATTTTCGTAGCTGCACCACTTTTAAACTATTTAGATGTAAAGAGAGAATGGAATACAACTTCCGCAGTCGACTCAACTCGTTAGATTTAATATAAATTTTGAGCTGCAACCATCGATAACAGCATCGGTATTGATAATAAAGTATTCGTTCTTGAAAATAGCATTGCAGTTCTGGCAGATTTTGCTTTTGTGTCGGCATCAACTTCGACAATGCCAAGCGCTTTCTTTTGATTAGGCCATATGACCATCCAGACATTGTACGCCATAATTATTGCGAGCCACATTCCTATACCGATTGTAAGTTGCTTGCCATCAAATCCATACGCCAAGGTGAATGTTAGTGCGTTAACAGATCCTTCATGACCATAGTATAAGCCTAAAGTTGTCAGACCCGTAAGGAGAGTTGCCATAGCTGCCCATCTGAACCAAAACAATGCGGCAGGAGCTATCACTTTTCCAATAGCTGGCTTTTGTTCGTCAGGAATATTTGGCATATTTGGAATTTGAACAAAATTGAAATAGTAGAGTAAGCCTATCCACATAACCCCAGATATAACATGAAGAAATCTAGATAAAGAAGCCCAATAGAGTTGGTCAAATCCACCATAATGGCCAGTTATCATTATTAGCAAAGCTATTGCAAGAAGTGAACCCGCAAGAACTGTCTTTGGAAGAGATTGTAATATTGAAGCCATTATTAAATACTTAACACGAATTTTATTACAGGCAAATATTTTTTATTTTAAGATTTGTTTTAAGTATTGACCTGTATAACTTTTCTTTATTTTAGCTATTATTTCTGGCGATCCTGATCCTATAATTTCACCACCACCATCTCCTCCTTCTGGACCCAAATCTATAATCCAGTCAGCTGTTTTAATTACGTCTAGGTTATGTTCAATAACAACAACTGTATTTCCTTGTTCTACCAATATTTGTAATACTTCTAAAAGTTTTTTGATATCATGAACATGAAGTCCTGTAGTGGGCTCATCTAATACATATAAAGTTTTACCTGTAGCTCTCTTTGAGAGTTCTTTTGATAACTTGATTCTTTGAGCTTCACCTCCTGACAGAGTAGTGGCCTGTTGGCCAATCTTAATATAGCCAAGACCTACATTTTGAAGAGTTATTAATTTATTTTTGATCATCGGTATTGCTTCAAAGAACTTGCAACCTTCGTCAACTGTCATGCTTAAAATGTCAGCTATACTTTTATCTTTATATTTAATTTCAAGAGTTTCTCGATTATATCGTTTGCCTTCACACTCATCGCAAGTGACATATACATCAGGTAAGAAATGCATTTCGATTTTTATAACACCATCACCTTCACACGCTTCACAACGTCCTCCCTTAACATTGAAAGAAAATCGGCCTGGCTTGTATCCTCTTGCTTTAGATTCAGGCAAACCTGTGAACCAGTCTCTGATAAATGTAAAAGCTCCGGTATAAGTTGCTGGGTTAGATCTTGGCGTTCTTCCAATAGGTGATTGATCAATGTCTATTACCTTATCTAGCTCACTTAGGCCTTTTATTTCTTTATGCTTAGCAACTGTGTGTCGAGATCCATTTAGACTTTGAGCAACTGACTTATATAGAGTGTTTATTGTAAGAGTGGATTTTCCACTTCCCGATACTCCTGTAATGCATGTAAGTGTGCCCAGAGGTATTTCGCAGCTTACATTTTTTAGATTGTTTCCACTCGCATCTACAATTTTTAAATATTTATCCTTAAGGGCCATCCTTCGTATTTTTGGTATTTCAATCTTAAGTTTGCCTGATAGATACTGACCAGTGATACTATTTTTATTTTTCCTGATTTGCTTTACATCACCTTCAGCTACAACTTTTCCACCATTAACCCCGGCTGCTGGACCAAGATCGACAATATGATCAGCTGTTGTGATTGCTTCCTCATCATGCTCTACAACAATTACAGTATTTCCAAGATCGCGAAGCCTTTTCAGAGTTTTTATTAATCTTTCATTATCTCTTTGATGAAGTCCTATTGAGGGCTCGTCTAATACATACAATACTCCAGTCAATCCAGATCCTATTTGTGATGCCAATCTTATTCTTTGCGACTCACCACCTGACAAACTTCCAGATCCACGTGAAAGAGTTAGGTATTCAAGACCAACATTATTTAAGAATAATATTCTTTCATTCAATTCTTTAAGTATTCGATAGGATATTTCCTTTTCTTTTTTTGTTAATTTTTTCTCAAGGTTTCCAAACCACAAGAGTAATTCTTTTATTGATTTATCACAGACTTCGCCAATATGAAGTTTATCAATCTTTACAGCAAGTGCTTCTTCTTTTAGCCTAAATCCTGAACAAGGTTC
>CACCAS010000012.1 GCA_902544065.1 uncultured Pelagibacteraceae bacterium | reverse complement strand
GCAATAAAGAGTATGTAAGCAATCTTAAACTTAAAAAAGCCTTTTATTATTTATTAAAATAGAAAATGAGTAAAAATGTATTAATTACTGGTGGTGCAGGTTACGTAGGATCGATGTTAGTTCCCTCATTACTTGAGGAGGGGTTTACTGTCACCGTAGTTGATTTAATGATTTATGGGGAGGATGTTCTCCCTAAACATCCAAATCTAAAAGTTTATAGGTTAGATATAAGAGATATAAATAAGCTCAGTCAATTATTAGTTAAACAAAATATTGTTATACATCTGGCCTGTATATCAAATGATCCTAGCTTTGAATTAAATCCTGAATTAGGAAAATCCATAAACTTAGATGCTTTTGAACCTATGGTTAAGGCTGCAAAAGGCACAGGAGTAGAAAGATTTATTTATGCTTCCTCATCATCTGTTTATGGGATTAAAGATGTCGAAGATGTAAGTGAAGATATGTCACTTGAACCATTAACAGATTATTCAAAATTTAAAGCACAGTGTGAAATGATACTCAATAATTATAGCTCTGATGATTTTACTACTACTACAATTAGGCCTGCTACCGTCTGTGGTTATGCGCCAAGACAAAGACTTGATGTTGTTATGAATATATTTGCTAACAATGCATACCACAAGAAAGAGATATCAGTGTTTGGAGGGTCTCAATTAAGACCTAATATTAATATAAAAGATATGGTCAGAGCTTATCATGCCGTAATTGATGCAGAAAAAGAAGTAGTAAATAAAAATATATATAATGTCGGTGATAAAAATTTTACTGTACTTGAACTTGCTAAAATGACTAAGGAAGTAATAGGTGATGATGTATCACTTGTTCAGACTGAATCAAATGATAATCGATCATATCATGTATCGTCTAAGAAAATTCTCAAAGATTTAGGATTTAAGCCTGAAAATCCCTTAAAAGAAGCTATTATAGATTTAAAGGTAGCTTTCGAAAGTGGTTTGCTTGACGACCCTCTAAATAATCCTAAGTACTACAATATTAAAACTATGCAGAAAATAAATTTAAAATGATAAACAAAGTAAGATATTCATATCTTCCTCAACAATTTGAAGATGCTGATGACCTGTGGAATAATTTAAAAGAATTTGTGAAGACAGGTGATTTTACATTAGGAAAACCTCTACTGGAGTTCGAGGAAAAATTTGCAGAACTAATGGATGTTAAGTATGCAATTGGTGTTAATTCTGGAACAGATGCTATTAAACTTGCATTAAAGGCTAAAGGTGTGGGTGTTGGTGATGAGGTTATCACTGCAGCAAACACCTTTGTAGCTACTGTAGGGGCAATTTGTGAACTAGGTGCAGTTCCCGTATTTATTGATTGTGATGACACGTTTTGCATGAACGTGGATCTTATGGAAGATAAAATTAATGAAAAAACAAAAGCGATATTGCCTGTTCACTTTACAGGCTACATGACTGATATGAGAAAGGTTATGCCGCTTGGTGATAAATATAAGATTCCAATAATTGAAGATGCTTGTCAATCGATACTCGGAGAAATAGAAGGAAAAAAAGCTGGAAGTTGGGGTGATGCTGGAGCATTTTCATTGCACCCTCTAAAAAATTTAAATGTTTGGTCAGATGGTGGACTTATAACGACAAATGATGATCAGCTCAACAAAGACCTAAGGCTTTTGAGAAATCATGGATTGGTTGACCGAGATACCATTGGTGTGATGGGTTACAATTCTCGACTTGATACATTTCAAGCTGTGGTTGGAAATTGGTTGATACCTCAAACAAAAGATATTGCAAACAAAAGAATTAGTAATGCTAAATTTTATGATGAGAATTTGTCAGTTATTCCAGGAATTAAAATACCCCCAAGACCGGTAGATTATAAAATTGTTTACCATCTCTATATTGTATTTGCTGAAGATAGAGATGGATTATTACAATACTGTCAAGATCACGGTATAGAGGCTAAAGTTCATTATCCTGTTCCAATTTATAGACAAGAAGGATTAAAACATTTGGGATATAAATTAGGAGACTTTCCTGTTTCAGATGAACACGCTCAAAAAATTATTTCATTCCCATGTGATCAACATTTAAGCAATGAAGAAATGAAATATGTGATAAAAACAGTAGAAGAATACTATAAAAAATAATTTTTATGAAAATTTCATACGTTGATCTTAAAGCTCAATGGCAAGAAGAAAAAAAAGAATTACTGCCAATTATTGATAAAGTTTTATCAAAAGCAGAACATGTTGGTGGTTCCGAAATTATAAAATTTGAATCAAAAATTTCAAAATTATGTAAAGTAAAATGTACCGTTGCATTAAATAGTGGTACGGATGCATTAACGTTAGGTTTGCATTTATTAGGAATAAAGAGAGGTGATGAGGTAATTACTCCGCCGAACTCTTTTATTGCATCTGCTGCTTCAATAGTTCACCTTGGAGCAAGGCCAGTGTTTGTTGATGTAAAAGATGATCAACTAATTGATCCAACAAAAATTGAAGATGCTATTACAAACAAAACTAAGGCAATAATGCCTGTTCACCTTACAGGTAGGATGTGTGATATGAAAAGTATCATGAATATTTCAAAAAAATATAATATTCCTGTAATTGAGGATGCCGCACAATCCATTGGCTCAAAGTTTATGAAAAGTCCTGCAGGCTCTATTGGTCATGTAGGATGTTTTTCTGCTCACCCATTAAAAAACCTAAATGCTTTTGGTGACTCAGGTTACCTTACCACTAACGACTCAAAAATTGCATCAAAAGCAAAAATTTTATCTAATCATGGAATGGTTAAGAGAAATATTGTTGAAAATTTTGGATATGTTTCTCGTATGGACAACCTACAGGCTGGTATACTCAACTATCATATAAAAAAACTAAATAGAATTATTTCAATTAGGCGAAAAAATGCTCGTTTATATAATAATATGCTTAATAAAGATTACGTATTTATCGCCAAAACTGATAAAAATACATTTGATACCTACCATACATTTGTAATTCAAGTAAATAATAGGGGTCAATTAGTTAAGTATCTCGAGAAGAAAGGCATAAAAACATCTATTCATTATCCAAATCCGATCCATCTGCAGCCTGCAGCAGAATTTTTAGGATATAAAAAAGGTTCATTTCCTGAGACAGAACAACAATCAAAAAGAATACTTACTCTTCCTATTAATCAATTTATCAAAGAAGAGGAAATAGAGTATATAGCAAAAAATATAAATTATTTTTATGAAAGATCTTAAGATTATTAAAAACATTGAAAAGAAATTGCTCTATGAAATGTATCGTATCAGAAACATAGAATTTAAGATTGCTGAATACTATTCTGAACAAGAAATGAGGTGTCCAGTTCATTTATCTATTGGTCAAGAGGCTGTTGCAGTAGGAATCTGTAGTTATTTAAAAAAAAGTGATAGTGTGTTAAGTGCCCACAGGTCACATGCGCATTATGTTGCTAAGGGTGGTAGCCTAGAAAAAATGCTAGGAGAACTTTATGGAAAAGAAACTGGTTGTGCCCAAGGCAAAGGTGGATCAATGCACTTAATTGACTTGGATGCAGGTTTTTTGGCCGCGGTCCCAATTGTGGGGAGCACTATTCCTATTGCCGTAGGGACTGCATGGGCTAAGAAATTAAAAAGAGATACAAGTAAGACTGTTGTTTTTTTAGGTGAAGGAGCAACTGAGACTGGTGTTTTCCATGAGAGTTTAGGATTTGCAGCGTTACACAATGTACCAATTATTTTTATTTGTGAGAATAACTTATATTCAGTTTATACTCACTTGAGGGACAGACAATCACCCAATAGATCACTAAAAGAAATTGTAGAAGGACATGGAATAAAACATTTCCATGGCAATGGCAATAGTGTTGAAGATGTGTCATCAATTTTTAGAGAAGGAACCTTTGAAAATGAAAATAATGCACCCGTTTTTTTTGAGTTTGATACATATAGGTGGTTAGAACATTGTGGTCCAAATTATGATGATCACTTAAAATATAGAGAAGATTCTGAAGTTAGTATGTGGAAAGATAGATGTCCAATAAATACCTTTGAAAAAAAGTTGATAGATGAAGGAATATTAAGTCATCAAGAGTTAGAAAAATATTTAGAAAAATTAAATATAGAGATTGAAGAAGCATTTAAAAAAGCTAAGAAATCTAGTTTCTTATCTAAAGAACATTTATATGAAAAAATTTATAGTGATTAGATGAGAGAAATAAAATTTAATAAAGCCATTAGAGAAGCTACGGCTTATTGTTTGTCTGAAGATAACATGGTTTATGTAATGGGCTTGGGAGTTCCTGATCCTAAAGGAATATTTGGCACAACAGAAAACTTATTAGAAGAATTTGGGCCTGAGAGAGTATTTGATATGCCAATTATAGAAAATGGAGCAACAGGTATTGCTATTGGAACAGCTATAATGGGAATGAGACCTATTATAACTCATCAAAGAGTTGAATTTGCTATCTTATCAATGGAGCAAATTGTAAATCAAGCTGCTAAGTGGCATCATATGACCGCAGGTCAATCAAAAATTCCTCTTGTAATAAGAATGATTATTGGAAGAGGCTGGGGCCAGGGAGCACAACATTGCCAAAGTCTTGAAACATGGTTTGCTCATATTCCAGGATTAAAAGTAGTTTCCCCCGCTACCCCTTATGACGCTAAAGGACTTCTTATCTCCTCTATAAAAGATAATAATCCAGTCATTTTTTTTGAGCATAGGTGGCTTCATGATACATTTGGAAATGTGCCAGAAGAATCGTATGAGATACCCCTCGGAAAGGCGAATATTTTAAAACATGGAAATGATGTGACTCTTATAACCTATTCATATATGACTACTGTTTCATTAAAGGCTGTAGAAATATTAAATAAAATGAATATCTCGGTTGATTTGATTGATTTAAGATCCATCAAACCATTGGACTATGATACAATCATTAATTCTGTACAGAAAACTAAAAGAGTTATTGTTGTTGATAATGGATGGACTGATTTTGGTGTAAGTTCAGAAATTATAAGCGACATAGCAACTAAGCTTGGAAATCAATTAAAAGCAAACCCAAAAAAGATTGGCATTGAGAATGTTCCAATACCTAGCACTAGAGAGCTTGCTAAATACTGCTATCCAAATTTAAAAACAATTGTGACTTCTGTTTTAGAATTATTTGATAAAAAGGTTGATGACGCAATATTGCCTGAAGAAAATGGAATGCCAGATGTTCCAAATAAGTATTTTCTTGGACCTTTTTAAAAATGGGAGAAGAAGTAAATTTATTGAGAAATTATCCCGTTTCAAAAAGAGACGTGAATTCTAGAGCAAATGAAAAAACTGAAGAAGATCGCAGGATAGCTAGAAAGTTCGAATTTGATTTTTTTGATGGCGATAGAAGACATGGATATGGAGGTTACTCTTATAACGAAAAGTTTTGGGCACCTGTTATTCCAGATTTTATTAAATATTATAAATTAAAAGAAAACAGTTCTATACTTGATGTTGGAAGTGGAAAAGGGTTTATGTTGTATGAATTTTCAAAATTTCTTCCTAATGCAAAGTTAAGAGGAATTGATATTTCTAAATACGCATATGAGAATAGTCTTCCAGACATAAGACAATATTTGGATATAGGCAGTGCTCACGAGCTTCCATACGAAGATAACACTTTTGATTTAGTCGTATCGATTGTAACATTGCATAATTTGAATCGAGAAGAATGTGGTAAAGCTTTAAGTGAGATGTGTCGTGTATCAAAGCGTAACGCGTTTATAACACTTGACTCATATTCTAATGAAAAAGAAAAAAAAATGATGGAAGCATGGAATTTAACTGCTAAAACTATGATGCATGTAAATGAATGGGTAAAATTTTTTGATGATGTAGGCTATGATGGTGATTATTATTGGTTCAAGCCAATATAAAAAAAATTATGATGACTTTTATATCAGATATTGAAAAAGAAATAGGTGATGAATTTTTAGAGAAAGGTTATGTTATTAAAGATGTAATTGATCGCTCTTATTTAGATAAAATAAGATCTGAAATTTTTTTTATTACAAACAATAAAAAAAGTATTAACGATAAAGAAGTTTCAGAATATTTAAATTTTGTTCACAAAACTATTAGTTCAGATAATCTAAATAATTTTAGAATAGATATATTTAATAATCTTAATGACAGACCGTGGTTAAGATCAAATTATTACAATAGTGCAAAATCTTTTTTAGATCTAATTGTTGGTAACGAACTATGTATGCAAAGGCGTGTAAATCTAAGTATTCAAATGCCTAACGATAAGAGTTCACTTCTTGCTTTACATTCAGATGTATGGTCAGGAGACTCTCCGTTTGAAGTTGTAGCGTGGATTCCTCTTGTTGATTGCTATGATACAAAATCAATGTATATAATGAATTCTAACTATTCTAAGGAATTTTATAGTTCATTTTCAGATTACTCCAATATGAGCACAGATGAAATTTTTGAAAAAATTAAAGATAATGTTACTTGGATTAAAATAAAGTATGGGCAAGTCTTAATTTTTGATCAATCAATTCCACATGGCAATGTGGTGAATAATACCAAAGAGACTAGATGGTCAATGAACTGTAGGTTTAAAAGTGTTTTCAGTCCCTATGGAGATAAAAAATTAGGAGACTTTTTTGATCCTATTTCACTAAAAGCAGCTACAAAGATGGGCATGGGCTATGTTGAACCAAAGATTGAAAAATAATGTCTTATAGAGGATACGTAACAAGTAGAAGGTTTAATTCAGAGAGGGTCCCCCAGCATGTACAGAATATTGTCATAAGGGAGTACTGTAAAAAGAATCACCTTAAATATTTATTAAGTGGTGTAGAATATGGGATGGAAAACTCTTATCAGATGTTTAGACAAATTGTTCACGAAATTAATCAAATTGATGGAATTGTTGCTTATACCATATTTCAATTTCCAAAAGATAATAATTTAAGGCGAGAGTTGTTTAGCCAAGTGATACAAAAATCAAAATCGATTCACTTTGCAGTTGAACACTTAATATTAAATGACCTTTCTTCATTTAAGAAAATTGAGGAAATTTA
>CACCAS010000011.1 GCA_902544065.1 uncultured Pelagibacteraceae bacterium | reverse complement strand
TTCGCCTGACTCGTTTAATAGGTCTAGCAATCTAGACACATAGTCAACAGGATTTTGAATATATTCTAATACATAAAATAAAAGAATTTTCCTGAACTTTATATTATCTTTCTCAAGTTGATCTATTTTGGAATTACAAGAAATTTTTAAATTATTGCTTACATAATCCATTCTTGTCTGATTTATTTCTACGCCATACGCATTACATCCAAAGTCTCTTACAAGGTTAAGAAAATAGCCCCAGGAACAACCTACTTCTAATATATTGTGTTCAACATCATCGTCATTAATATATAAATCTAAATATTCTTTTGACTGTAATGTACCATTTATAAAATCCTCTTCAATATCCGGTATATTTAATCCTGCTGAAGCTAGTCTAGAATGATCTAATTGATCTTTTTCAAGTCCCTCATTTGGATTATGAGAAAAAAACTCAAAATCACAAATTTGACAGTAGCTAATTTCAAAATATTCTCCATTTCTAACTCTTTGATTTCGATTTGATACTTTACTATTACAAATTAAACATTTGCGGCTCATGATTCTTAAAGCACTGATTGGTACATTTTAATCAAGCCTTCTTCAACACTCGTTTCAGGATTAAATGCTGTATCATTTTTAATTTCATCAATATTAGCGATGCATCCTAACATATCGCCTGGCGTACCATCTAATTCATTAATAACTAATTCTTGATCTTTATTAAGAACCTTAGAAATTTTATATATTAATTCATCAAACTGGATTTTTTTTCCACTTCCCAGATTGTAAACCTTATTTTTTTTACCTTTATGTAAACATATATCCCACCCATTAATTACATCATCAATGAATATTAAATCTCTAAATCTATCTAACCTACCTTTAACATTAACCTCATGTGATTGCATAAGCATGTTCATAAATATTCCGACCAATCCCTGATCAGGTTTTGTAATATCTTGTCCAGGTCCATAAACATTAAACATTCTTAATGCATTCCAATTAATTCCCTTTGGTTCAGCAAAATTCCTTAATAGGTTTTCCGCAGCAAATTTTGAATTTGCGTATATTGATTTTGGGAAGCATTGATCATTTTCACTCAACTTTTCTCTTCCTACTTTATCGCCATAAACAACAAATGATGATGCAAAAAGTATTTTTTCTATATTATGTGATAATGCAAGATTAATTGTATTGAGCGTTCCTAGTATGTTTATTTTTATATCATCGTGTGGAATATTGAATGATCTTGGTCCAGATGATTGTGCTGCAAGATGTAGAATTGCATCACACTGGCTTAATTCCATAAACTTAGGCACTTCATCATTTGTTATATCGTATCTTATTAATTGAAAGTCGCTCAGATATTCTGGTTTATTAGCTTTTGGATGTTCCAACAATAATACCTCAATACCTTTTTGACGTAGGTGGTCAGCAAGTCTGGCGGCTATAAAGCCAAATCCACCAGTAATAGCAACTTTTTTTATCATTATAGTTTTTTAGAAAATATTTTAATTTGATCCAAAAACTTCTCCATGCTCGCTTTTGGTCCAATTGAAATAGTTATATATTTCTCCCAAGGCTCTTTCCAGGGTCCTTTAACATATACTAGATTGTCACGTAATATATCAACAAATTCTGAGGCAAAAGTTTTATTCTTTAAGTCGATCAGGAGATAATTTCCATTATTGCCATATGAATTTATTTTTAGGCTAGACAATTCACTTTTAATAAACTCCCTGCTTTCAATAACCTTATTATTATAATCTTCTACAATATGAAAATTATCTATAAGATATTCAGCAATACTATTTGATAAAGCATTACTTTCATGCGCAAAACGCGTCTTGCTCAACACTTCCATATTTTC
Organism: uncultured Pelagibacteraceae bacterium; assembly: GCA_902544065.1. GTDB lineage: Bacteria > Pseudomonadota > Alphaproteobacteria > Pelagibacterales > AG-422-B15 > CACNXQ01. Next base: position 6,616 of record CACCAS010000011.1, on the reverse strand, counting down.
CTTTGAAGAAATGAGGTATCCTAATCTTATTGAAGGAACTCCGAACCCTTTTGAAAAGGTTCGAGCAACTACTACATTTGGAAACTCTTTAACAAGATCTATAGAGCTTTCAGATCCAAAAAAATAATATGCTTCATCAACAAAAAAAAGGCAGTTTTTTTCTAGAGTTTTTTTTGCAAACATTTTTAACTCATTTAGGTCAAAACAACTCTCAATAGGCTGATTTGGATTAGGAAGAAAAAAAACTTTTGGATTGTCATTTAAAAAATTGTCAAAAGCATCATGGTTGAATTTTAGATCCTCTGAGTATTTTATTTCAATAAGGTTTGTTTGAAATAAATTTGAATATACATTGTACATCGCATAGGTAGGAGACACTACCCCAACTTTATCTTCTGGATTTGTTAAGATCTCAAAAATAGTTTTTATTCCACCATCAATACCCGACGTGAGTAATATATTTTCTTCATCAATTTTATGAAACTTAGCTAATTTTTCATATAACGTATTAAGCTCTGGATAAATACTTAAAAAGTAATCTGGCTTTTCTTCAAAAATTTTTTTTAGCAATTCTTTACCCCAGGCATCGACTCTTTCATTTCTATCTAATCTTAAGCCTTTTTCTAAGTTCCTGCCCTCTGCTACTCGTATCCTTGAAATTTCTCTGAGATGATCTTTTTCTTTTATAAACATTTGATATATTTTAATTGATTAAAAATTTTTCAACTTTTTTAATATCATCTTTTGTATCAACTGCAAACGATTGATAATTTGTTTTAATAAGTTTTACTTTATAGCCATGTTCAAGAACTCTCATCATATCAACAGACTCGGATTTCTCTAATGGCGTTTCTAATAAATCTATATATTTAAGCAAAAAATCTCTTTGAAAAGAAATAACGCACACTTGTTTCTTAGGAAGAGATGATGATAAGCTTTTTTGATATGGAATTGGTTGTCTAGAAAAATAGAGAGCATTAAGGTTATTATCATGTACTACTTTAATACAATTTCTATCCTCTAATTCTTCCTTTGTTTTAATTTCACTATAAAGATTCGATACGAAAATATTCTTATCGATTATTAAAGGACTTGAGGATTCTTCTATCATCTCTTCATTAACCATTGGCTCATCACCCTGAACCATAACAACAATATCAAACTTCTTTTTTTCTTTTTTTTCTATTTCTAAAAGAGCCTCAGCACACCTATCAGATGCCCTTTCGTGACTAATACTCGTATAAACAGCATTTCCATTTATAGATTCTATATGATTATAAATTTCATTATCACAGGTAGCTACAAAGGCTTCAAATTTGTTATTTTTTGTAACATTTTTATAAACATGCTCTATCATAGGAATTTCATTAATTTTATACATTGGCTTACCAGGAAATCTTGAGCTTCCCATTCTAGCAGGGATTATTACTAAAATATTTTTACTCACTCTTATCTAAGATAGGATTACGAGCAAATTCATTAAGAAAAAAAGCGTCTCCTGAATATGCAATAAATTGGTACCCTTGAATAATAGCTTTTTTAAGCTCTTTTTTTTCTGGTTTTACAACATGAATACCACATGCAATTTTGAATTTTAAGCATAACTGAAGAATTTTTTTCAAAGAATTTGTTAATTTTTTATTTTTCAGATTTCCTGTAATTCCAAGTGAGGCAGATAAATCATAAGGGCCTACCATAATAGCGTCAATAATTTTTAAATTTAAAATAGATTCAAGGTTTTTAATCCCTTCTCTTGTTTCAATCATTGCAATGACTATCGGATCTTGAGCTTCTTTTTTATAAGTATTAAAATTTTTACCAAAAAGATTTGTCCTTGAAAAACCAACTCCACGTTTACCTTTAGGTGGATAACAACAAAATTTATGAATATTCTTTAGTTGCTCTATATTTTCTATTTTTGGAATAATTACACCGGCTGCACCAGAGTCAAACACATGCTTGAGTTCATCTTCACTATTTTCTGAAACTCTTACAAAAGGCAAAGTCCCTTTTAATTCCAAAGCCCTGAAAATATCTGGCAGAGTTGATAGATTAATTTGCCCATGTTCTAAATCAACTGAAATCCATTCATAGTCTAAATCCCCCATAATTTCAGCTATATTAGGGTCCCCTATTTGCATCCAGCTTCCAATGGAAACATTTCCTGAAATCAATTTTTTTCTCAAAAATTTTATTTTTTTTGATTTATTCATATTTTTAAGAAATCATTAATTTGAGGACATTTGATAGACCTACTTAAAGTAACATTCCACAGATGTGTACGCAATAAAAATTGGATCTCATTAGACTTAGCTGCATTATAATCGGAACTAGAATCACCTATAAATATTGCTTTAGCTAAATTTAATTTATCTTTATTAATTATAGATTTTACTGCCTCATCTTTTTTAGCTGGCGATCCAACAATTTTCTTAAAATAGTGTTTAATTTTAAGTTCTTGTAATATTATTTCAATTTCTTTTTGTGGCGTTCCTGTAACTAAAAAGAAAACCTTACTTTGATAATTTGAATCAATATAGTTTTTTACACCAGCTACCCATTCAGAGTCAATTACGGCTTGAATTACTAAATTACTAAAATTTTCTAGGTACAGAGCAGTTAGATCAGATTTTTTTTCTTTATTTGACCATTCTAAATATAGAGGTATCTTATCATATCTAGAAATCCCACCATTTTCCAAATGGTGATTGATGATTTTTAATAAGGTAGAGCTATTCTGATCAGAAAATAATTTTTTAAATGCATCAGTTTTTATACTTACTGATTCTTTAATAACGCCATCAAAGTCCCAAAAAAAATGAGTGTAATTAGCTAGGTCTATTTCTTTCAAAACTTTCTACGCCATGTCTGATTGTATACGTTATTAAAACCACTAGAGCCCTCTATAAGATTTGAATGTTCTTTATTTGATAGTATTAATCCAGCTTTTAATAGAGCTTCAGAACATTTATTAGCTTGTTCAATAAAATCATCATTAATTTCGATATGAACACTTTTTACTTTCAAAAGTAAATTATCTGCACCCGATAAAATAATATGTTCTATACCGTCAACATCAATTTTTATATGGTCAGGATTTTCAAGTCCTAACTTTTCACATATATCATCTATTTTAAATCCGAATACATTGTATTTACAAGATTCAGTAATCATTTTTCCATCAAAGCCAAAATCATGATCAAATGATGATAGTGCACCGCTCCATTCTTTAGATTGCAATTTTAAAATTGAAATATGATTTTTATCAGAAACAGCAAAAGGGCAGATAAAAATCTGATTAATAAAATTATTAATATAAATATTTCTAGCTAATATTTCTAAATTGAAAACTGACGGCTCAAAGCAGTAAACTTTACAATTCTTTTTTTTTGCTGCATATAGTGAGTACAAACCTATATTAGCTCCAATATCCCATAAAACCTCATTATCTTCAAATGTATCAATCCAATCCAAAGTTTCTGGTTCCTTTTTGGAAAAAGTTTCTGCTCTCCAATGTGTAAGCCTATTAGGTACTGACAACACAATAGAAACATCATTATGGATAATTTTTTTTTCCTTATTCATCATGTAATTAATGACTTCATAAAGAAATACTCTTCCTAATCTAAATCGGTCTAGGAAAGCTGCAATTATTTTTAAAATTTTAATGATTAAAAGTTTAAATTTAAGCATTATTACAATTATTTTTTTATATCTTTAATAAGCTCAAGAATACCTTTACCAATATCAATATGCTTATTAGGGGAATACTTAAATTCAGCTCTTTTTTTATATGAATAAGGAGTTCGAATATAGTGACCATGATAGTCCTTTTCCTCAAATTGAACTTCCTTATCTATACCTAAAATTTCACCAACCATCTTTAACAAGTCAAATACTCTTGTACTTTCCTTTCCAGTAAGAGTAATGCACTGATTTTTAAAAGTCTCATCTAATATATCCACACTAGCTCTGGCTGCATCTTCAACATGAATATATTCTCTCACTGAGTCAATATTTCCTTCATATCTTACTATTCCCTCAGTAATCGCGTTCTCTATAATTTTTCTTATAGCATTATTTTCATCGCTTCTACTTCCATATAGCGAACCATATCTTAATATTCTATAATCTAAATTGAATACTCTTTCATACTCTTCAATATAATCTTCTGCAGCAACTTTACTGCATCTATAAAAACCACCTTCTCTACTGTCTACATAAACAGTGCTAGCATAGATTAGTTTTATTTTAGGATTTTGTTTGCAAAAATCTAAGATATTAAGTGTGCCAATAATATTTTGTTTTACAGTTTCTATAGGTTTGTGAATAGAGTCATCTAAATCTGCAAGACCAGCAAAGTGATAGATTGCATCTGAACCTTCTAAAGCCATATAAAGTTCCTCAGTATTTAAAATATCTCCTACAATCTGTTCTTGTCCTTCAATTAAATAAGGTGATGTATTAAGATCATATATTTTTACCTTGTGACCATTAAGAGTTAGTTGATCACAAACATGAGAACCTAAAAAACCACTACCACCAACAACAGTAACCTTCATAATTTCTTCCTGATCATTTTATAGTGCTAAAGAAACTTCCTATTTTATTCTCATTTTGTCTTAATTCTGAGATTTGATCTTCTAAACTATTTATTTTAATATTTAAAGTATTCTTTAATTTTTCGTTAGATAAGCTCAAATCTAATGGTCGTTTTACCCTCAGATTATCACTATAAAAATGAGCTTCTTTTATAAGAGAGGTTTTTAAACCAAAAATATCAGCTATTTTTTTAGCAAATTCAAATTTAGAGATTCTTTCGTTTGATGAAACGTTTATCAAGCCTCTCTCATCTTCATTTATTAACATTAGAATAATTCTATAAAGTTCATGTAAATATAATGGTGTAAAAAAAATATTCGAGTAACATTCTATATAATAATTATTTCTTAATGAAGATATGATCCAATCTGATAAAGAGTTTCGGCTATCTAATCCCCAGCCATAAAATGTTGTTCGTATAATAAGTGATGAAGAATAAATATCTAATATCCTTTGTTCTGCTTCAGCTTTAGATTCTGCGTAAGTATTTAAAGGATTAATTTTTGAAAATTCATCATCAAACTGATTATCGCCAGAATGAAGAGAGTCTGTTGATATAAAGATATATTTTTTTTTTGTCACAAAACATGCTTTGGCAATATCAGCTGCTAGATCTGAATTAATTTTGAAAGTTAATTTTCTATTTCCCTCACAAACTTCTATATTTGTTAATGCTGCAGCATTAATAACAATATCAAAGTTTTCTTGATTTATTAGATTTACAATTTCCTTTACAGAAATTGTATCATTTTGAATTAAATAATTTTTGACATTATTTATATTTAATACATTTTGATGTATTACTGCTGTAATTTCATGTGATTGCAAATATTTATATATAAAGTTTATTCCAAATAAACCGGTAGCTCCAAATAGAAGTATCTTCATGAATAACTTTTTGAGTTAATTTTTCCATGTGAAATTTCAAAAACCTGATTACATCTTTCAATCACAGATGAACGATGAGAAACAATAATTATAGTAATTTTCCCCATTATATTATTTATAGATTCCATCACTTTTTGTTCTGTAGCAATATCTAATGAACTGGTAAATTCATCTAAAATCAAAACTTTTGGTTCAGTATATAGTGCTCTAGCTATACCAATTCTTTGCCTCTGACCCCCTGATAATTTTACACCTTTCTCGCCAATATTTGTATTCACTCCTTCAGGGAGACTGTCTACAAAATCTTGTAAATTCACTGCCTTGAGTACCTTGTTTATTTTAGTGAGATCTATATTTTTTGTATCTACTCCTAGTGCAATATTCTTTTGTATACTTTCATCAGTCATGTATATGGTCTGAGGAACATAACCTAAGTTTTTTTGCCAATCTCTTAAATTATCTTTTATATTAATACTGTCTACTTGAACCTCCCCTTCGGTAGGAACTAATAATCCTAGAATAATATCAACTAGAGTACTTTTTCCTGCACCACTTTCACCAATTATTCCTACACTTGAGTTTGGCTTTATCTTTATTTTTATTGAATATAAAGATGGTTTTTTTGTTTCTGGATAATTATATGAAACATTATTAATAATTAAATCTTTAGTAAAATTTATTTCTTTTTGATTTTTATAATTGTTATCTTGAAATCTATTTTTAATTAACTCATTTTTTAATACATTTAATGAGGGATATGAATATAACGCACCCTGTATAGATGAAAGCATCTGGTTTATTGATGGCAATACTCTAAATGCCGCTGCTACAAATAAAGCTAATATAGGTAAAATAAAATCTATTCCTTTACCCTGATAAACCACTGAAAGAGTTAATAAAAGTAAACCTATAGCAGCAACTGTCTCAAGAAGATTTTTTGGAACTGAGGATAAGGTGTGAAGTTTTATCTGAATATTTGTAGCTTTGTTATTTGGACGTGTAAATTGACTGAGAAAGTATTTTTCCTTTCTAAGCAACTTTATTTCTTTTATACCTCCAAGACCTTGCATTATGCCCTTATTTCTTTCTCCATAAGCATCCTGTCTTACTTTTCCCCATTCTAAAA
>CACCAS010000010.1 GCA_902544065.1 uncultured Pelagibacteraceae bacterium | reverse complement strand
TATTATTTGTATGATTTAGCATCAGCTCTTCATTCATTATGGAACCAAGGAAAGATTGACAAAGAAAAGAGGTTTATCGATGAAAACAATATTGAAAGAACTTATGCAAGGATTGCACTTTTAATGCTTACGAAACGTACTCTAAAGTCTGGACTTGATATATTAGGTGTTTCTGCACCTGAAGAAATGCAATAAAATGAAAGCAACAATCATTTCGACTGTTTTCATTTCAATTTTTATTTTAATTGGTTTCTGGTTATTCTTTGACACTGAATATGCTGACGAGATTATTTCAATTAATGGAAATTTAGATAATTATAGAATTATACCTGAGGATACTGGGGGGGTTGAATTTCCAGATTTAAATATTTATGAACTGGGTGAGTAAGCGTCACTATAATGAATAGCTATCTACCCATTATATGTGGAATATCAGGAACTGAATTATCTAACGAAGAAATAAAGTTTTTTGAACATTATAAACCCTGGGGCGTAATTCTTTTTGAAAGAAATTGCAGCGATATTAACGCTCTTAAAAAACTAACTGCTCATCTCAAAGAAATAAATCATATTAATCTCCCTATATTAATTGACCAAGAGGGTGGGAGGGTATCCAGATTAAACCTTGATGATATAAAAAAATTTAAATCAAGTGACTTTTTTGGAAAATTGATTGAGAAAGATTTTGATCTTGGATTAAAACTTCTAGAATTAAATTCAATTATGATGGCTAGTACTTTGAAAGAGCTTGGCATCAATAGCAATACTATTCCCGTACTGGATTTACCTGCAAATGAAGAAAGTGGAATAATTGGCGATAGAGCATATTCTACTGATGAGAATATTGTGAGCGCAGCAGGAAAAGTAGTTATTAAAACTTTAACATCAAATGGAGTTGCTCCAATCATGAAGCATATTCCCGGGCACGGGAAAGCAAAAGTAGACAGTCATCTTGAAATGCCAATTGTAGATGCTGAAGAAATACTTTTAGAAAAATACGATTTTAAACCATTTAGTGAAAATGCAGAGGCACAATTGGCCATGACTGCTCACATTAAATTCAATAAAATAGATTCAGATAATATTGCCACTTTTTCAAAAATAATAATTAACAAGGTAATAAGGCAGCACATGAAATTTAAAGGGCTTTTAATGACTGATGATTTGTCCATGAAAGCAGTAAATTGCGAACCTGTTGATGCAGCAATTAAATCTCTCAAAGCGGGATGTGATCTAGTTCTTCATTGCAATGGAAAAATCAATGAAATGAATATGATAGCTAAAAGAATTAAAGAAGAATTTAAGCCAATAGCTATCTCGAAAGCAATTGAAGATACATATAATCGACCGGTTTCAATGCACTCAGATAAAGCTGGAAGTGAATTTGAATATTTACTAAGCCAAGCATAGGTTATTTTCGTCGAATTAACTATTCTTCTGCTATATAATAAGGAATCAATCTATCAAAAAAATGGAAGATATTTCAAATACTTATAGTGAAACAAACCCAAGGCTCGACTCTGACCCTGATGACTTAATCGTAAATTTAGACGTCTTTGAGGGTCCTTTAGATGTGCTTCTGACGTTAGCAAAATCTCAAAAAGTAGATTTAATGAAAATATCTATTTTACAGCTGACAGAGCAATATTTGGAATTTATAGCCAAAGTAAGAGACCGCAATTTAGAACTTGCGGCTGACTACTTAGTAATGGCGGCATGGATGGCATTTTTAAAATCAAACTTACTAATACCAAGAGAAGAAACTGGTGAAGAGTTAAGTGCAGAGGAGATGGCTGAGAGATTAAAATTCCAATTAAAAAAACTTGAAGCCATAAGACTAGTATCACAGAAACTAATGGGCTTGCCAAAGTTAGGGATTGATTTTTTTAATAGGGGAATGCCTGAGGGAATACGTTTAATCAGAACGCCTGAATACTATTTAGACTTATACGACTTACTTAAATCGTATGCGGACCAGAGGTATAGAACAGCTTATTCATCGATGACAATAGAAAGACCTCAAGTATTTGCAATGGAGGATGCACTTGTAAGATTGCAGAGAATGGTTGGTGAGGTACCTGAGTGGACAAGACTAGAAAAATTTCTACCAAAGGAATTTTCTCAAGGCAAAAATGCTCGATCTGGTGTTGCTGGAACTTTAGCAGCGGCAATGGAGTTGGTTAGAGAAGGTGTCCTCGAAGTCCAACAACTTGTACCATTTGGTCCAGTATTTATTAAAAATAAAAAACAAGATGATTTTCTAAATTAAAATTAATATGAGTAAAGAAAACCAAACTGATAATATAATGAATTTTCCATCGGAGCATATGGACAATCTAAGAGTTCTTGAAGCACTATTGTTTGCTGCGAGTGAACCATTAGACGCAGAGAGTATGAAAGCTCGTCTTCCAAAAGGGTCGAACTTAAATAAACTTTTAAGTTTATTAAAAGCTCAATACGAAAACAGGGGTGTAAACTTAGTTAAAACGGGAAATAAATGGAGCTTTAAAACTGCCCAAGATTTATCATCAATGATGAAAAAAGAAAAAATTGTTCAAAGAAAGTTATCTAAAGCTGCTACTGAAACTCTTTCAATCATAGCTTATCATCAGCCTGTAACTCGAGCTGAAGTTGAAGATATACGAGGTGTTCATTTTAGCCCAGGTACACTTGATGTATTGATGGAATTGAACTGGGTTAGACCAATTGGAAGAAAAAAGGTTCCAGGAAGACCAATTATTTATGGAACCACAGAGAGATTTTTAGAGTACTTCCAACTTGAACAGGTGTCTGATTTGCCTGGGTTAGAAGAGTTAAAAGCCGCTGGATTACTTGAGAGCAGGCTTCCTCCAAATCTCGATATCAAAGAGCCTCAGGAAGTAGATCAAAGTCAGATAGAACCCTTCGGAGAAGATGAGAATATTGACGATTTAATTCAAAGTGGACACGAAGCCGAGTAACATTTAGCCTTCATTTAGTGATCAGGTTTTTCTCATTCATATATCTCTTTCTAGCTATTTTTTTAATCAGAGCAGATACATTTGCCAATCCCTTTCTGCCTGGGGGCGAAACTTCAAATCAAGTTGAAAATAAAAATAGTTTCTCACTTTCATCAAGAAATCTTGACGAGCATATGAGAATTAATTTTCTTGTTGGTAATTCACTTTTTGAGAGAATGTGGGAAGACTCAAGTATTTCAAAAAATATTGCTAAAGACGGTCTTGGCCCTTTCTTTAGTGCGCGTTCATGTGAGTCATGTCATATCAACGATGGAAGAGGACATATTCCACTTACTAACAAAGAAGACAAAATTTCTGTAGTTATCCAAATTTCTCAAAATATCGAGCAATCAAACAATTACATAAAAAATATTGATGATGATACTTATGGAGGGCAGATAAGTGAATTTGCTGTAAAAGATGTATTAAAAGAAGCAGATATAATAATTGATTATAAATATTCACTCGAAATGTATGAAGACGGCAGAGTGGTCGAGCTTCGTCGTCCGATAATCAAAATAGATAATTTAAATTATGGTGAATTTAATGAGAGCACAACATTTTCTGCAAGAATTGCACAGCCAATGATAGGACTTGGACTCATTGAACATATTAGTGACCAAAGTTTATTGATGAATGAGGATATTGATGACACAAATAAAGATGGCGTCTCTGGAAAGGCTAATAAAGTCTGGGATATACAAAAAGAAAAGTTAGCGATTGGAAGATTTGGATGGAAAGCAGCACAACCGTCTGTTTACCAACAAACTGCTGATGCTTTCTATCATGATATGGGGTTATCAAATAAACTTTATAGCAATCCATTTAACTGTACCAGTAAGCAAGAAGAGTGCACTAAGGCTATTAGCGGCAACAGTGAAGAATACGATGATCTCGAGGTATCCAGTGATCAATTAGACTTGGTGACTTTTTATTCGTCTCAATTAGGAGTACCAGCGCGAAGGAGCATAAATGCAGAGAATGTAAAAAAAGGAAAAGAGATTTTTTTTGCATTAAATTGTAACTCATGTCATGTAGAAAGTTTTAAGACAGGCGACTCTGGATCCCATGCAAATTTGAACAATCAAATCATATACCCATATTCAGATTTTCTTTTACATGATATGGGAAAAAGTTTATCTGATGGTGTTTCAGAGTTCCTTGCACAGGGAAGCGAGTGGCGAACCCCTCCATTATGGGGCATTGGTTTAACAAATATAGTTTCTGATGAATACGGATACCTTCATGATGGCAGAGCTCGAACAATCGAAGAGGCCATTCTATGGCATGGAGGAGAGGCAAAAGAAATCATACTAAATTATAAAAAACTTAAAAAAATTGAAGTAAATCAATTACTTAGTTTCATTAACTCATTATAACTTTAAATACATACACATGCGTCATATTTGCTATTGATAATCATTCTCAATAAGATTATATAATTGCTAATTATAATCATTCTAAAATATAGAAATGGGGAATTATGAATTTTATTACTAAACTTATAACAATCTTAGCGGTGAGCTTTGTTACTATTGCAAGCTCTTTCGCAAGTGAGGTTAATCTATATACATCAAGACATTATGATTCTGATGACGCTTTATATTCAAAGTTTACTGATGAAACTGGAATTAATGTAAACGTTATTTCAGGTAAAGGTAAAGCTTTAATGGAAAGACTTGCTTCTGAGGGATCAAGCTCTCCAGCTGATGTTTTTATTACAGTTGATGCTGGAAATCTTTGGAAGGTTCAAAAAGATGGAATGTTCCAAAGTATTAACTCAAGTACGATAGACTCTATTGTACCAGAGAACTTAAGAGGCCCAAACAATGAGTGGGTGGGAATAGCTAAACGTTCTAGAGTTATGTATTACAATCCAGTAAATGTATCCGCTGAAGAGATGGAAGGTCTTACTTATGAAGACCTATCTAATCCAAAGTGGAAAGGGAGAATAGCAATCAGAAGTTCTGGAAATATGTATAACCAATCATTAGTTTCATCTTTAATTGCAAATAATGGTATCTCAGCTACTGAAGACTGGGCCCATCGTTTTGTTGGTAACTTTGCAAGAAAACCTGAAGGTAATGATAGAGCACAAATCATGGCTGTAGCTAATGGTGAAGCAGATATTGCAATTGCTAACAGTTACTACATTGGTTTAATGCTCTCAGGCAAAAAAGGTGAGGAGCAACAAGCTGCAGCAAGAAAAGTTGAATTACATTTTCCTGGTCAAGATGGCCGTGGAGCACACATTAATGTAAGCGGAGCTGGCCTTATGAAGAATGCTCCAAATGCTGATAATGCAGTAAAATTTATTGAGTTTCTTTTAAGTGAAGAAGCACAGAGTCACATTGTAAATAACACTTACGAATTTCCTATGCTAGAAAGTGTTGCTTCAAGTGACTTAATAGCTCAATTTGGCTCAGGTTTTAAAGAAGATCAGACATCAGTAGCAAGCTATGGCGAATTCAATCCAGATGCTGTTAAGTTGATGGATAGGGTTGGATGGCAATAATAATTGTCATCTATTAAGAGGTAATTTGTCCACCGTCTCATCTTCTCATTAGTATCAAGGGCAGATTACCTCTATTAATTAAAAATAATGTTGAAATATAAACACTGAAATATATATAGATGTTAATTAGTATCATTCTAAAATAGACCATATGAGACTTAGTTTTTGGGAAATAACACCAATTACATTATTCGTAATCTTTATCGCACCAGTGGCTTTGGTGCTCTACAGCTTAACGGGAGAGTACTCTGATAATTGGGCTCATCTGTATGAATACGTTTTAACTGGATACATTATTAATACAGTATATTTGGTAGCGGGTGTTTCAATTTTAGTATCTATTATTGGTGTAGGTACTGCATGGTTAATTACAAATTATAATTTTTCTGGAAAAAATATTTTTGAATGGGCCTTGATATTACCTTTAGCGGTCCCACCATATATTCTTGCTTATACATTTACAGGTTTATTCGATACTTTTGGAACAGCAAATAATCTGATACGTGATGTATTTGATTTAGGTCGTGAATTTACTTTTTTCCCAAAGGTTAGAAACGTACCGGGTGCGATTATTGTGTTTTCATTCACCTTATACCCTTATGTTTATTTAGTAAGTAGAATGGCTTTTATTAATCAATCAAGAACGATGCTCGAGGCGGGTCGTACCCTTGGATTAAATAAATTTGAGACTTTCTATAAGCTTGGAGTTCCAATGATAAGGCCTGCAATAATTGGTGGATTAATGCTTGTTATAATGGAAACAATTTCTGACTTTGGAGCTGTAGATCATTTTGCGATATCAACCTTTACAACAGGAATATTTCGAACTTGGTATGGAATGTATGATATTGAAACGGCTAAGCAACTAGCATCATTACTTTTAATATTTGCGGTCACATTGATCTTAATTGAAAGATATTCTAGAAGAAATGCCAGCTATTCAAATGCAATGTCTTTATATAAACCACTTTTCCTTACAAAACTTAAAGGGATCCCCAATACTCTAGCTTTCTTAATTTGCTTTACTCCAATTTTTATTGGCTTCTTACTTCCTGTAATGGAACTTTTATATTGGGCTCTAAACTATAAGCTAGATTTCTTTAATGAAAAATTTATTACAACTGCTTGGAATACTTTTTACCTTGCTTTGATGGCTGCTTTTTTATGTTCTATACTTGCAGTGATTATTAATTTTTCCATTAGATACAAAAGCAACAACTATTTAAAGGTAATGAGCTCTTTTCTGACAGTTGGATATGCAGTTCCTGGTCTAATTCTCGCTATAGGTGTAATGCAAATGTTAACCTATTTTGATCAAAGTTTTGTATCAGAGTTTTCTAATTTTATTTTAACTGGAAGTATAATGGGCTTGGTACTGGCTTATGTAATTAAATCTTATGCACTATCGAGCTCAACAATTGAAGCAGGATACCAAAGAATTAACTCAAGAGTAGATGATGTAGCTCGAACTCTAAAGACATCAGGATGGGCCTTATTAGCTCAAGTTCATCTTCCTTTACTTAAGACTAGTTTTTTAACCAGCATGCTTTTAGTTGTTTCAGAGGTTATTAAGGAGCTTCCGGCAACATTAATCTTGCGCCCTTTTAATTTCGATACTCTTGCCGTTTATACATACATTTATGCTGCAGAAGAAAGAATGTATGATGCCGCAGCTCCCTCTATAGCAATAGTCTTGGTGGGTTTGATACCTATTATTATATTGACTAGAATGATCAGAACATCTAGACCGGCTAGTAGGGATTAAATGACAGCACTAGAAATTAAAGATTTAAATCACTATTACGTTAAAGGTAAGAATGTCCTTAATGACGTAAATATAGAGCTTGAAGATGGAGAAATATTATCAATTCTTGGTCCTTCAGGCTGCGGTAAAACTACATTATTGAGAATAATTGCTGGCTTGGAGAAAGAAACTAGCGGTAGTATTCTGATGAAAGATCAAATTATCTCAGATCATTTTCATACTGTTTTGACTGAAAATAGAGATGTTGGATTAGTTGTTCAGGAAAGAGCTTTATTTCCTCATTTGACAATAATAAACAATGTAATGTTTGGAGTGAGTGGCAGTAAAACTGATAGACATTCAACCGCCATGAGACTTCTTAAGCTATTTAGAGTTGACCGATATGCTTATAATTATCCAAACGAGATCTCTAGTGGTGAGCAACAACGAGTTGCAATTGCAAGAGCAATGGCTCCAAATCCTAAAATACTTTTGATGGATGAACCATTTGGAACTTTAGATCAATCACTTACAAATCAGCTGCGTGTTGAAACAAGAAAAATTTTAAAAGACAACAATATAACGGCAATTATCGTCTCTCATGATTTTGATGATGCGCTTTCGATGTCAGATAAGGTCATTGTTATTGAAGATGGAACAGTTATACAGAGTGGCTCTGCAAAAGATATTACCCATATATCTAGAGAAAAATCAGTAAAATTCAGTAGTATTAAAGCCAATACTTAATTATATTCTTTAAATATAAGTTTTTTATATATAATAGTTCTACAAGTTAATATTTTAAGAGGACAGAATGGGAATTAGTTTTTGGCAAATTTTAATTGTTGTTGCACTTCTAGTAATACTTTTTGGACGTGGCAAAATTTCCGAATTAATGGGAGATGTTGCTAAAGGAGTAAAGAGTTTTAAAAAGGGCATCAATGATGACGATGAGCAAAAGTCAATCAACAAATCAGAAGATAACTCTACTAAAGAGTAACAGCAATAGTATTATCTTATGTTACCTGGAATTGGTGGAGTAGAGTATCTTGTCATCGCAGCATTAATAATAATTTTTGTTGGCCCTAAAGATTTGCCAGCTGTACTGAGAGGCCTAGGAAGATGGTGGGGTAAAATCAGAAACTTTTCTAGAGAGTTTAAATCAAGTGTTAATCAAATTGCCTCGGAGGCTGGCGTTGACGACATTAAGTCATCAGTTGAGAATGCAAGTCCTAAAAATTTTACTGATGAAATGCGTGACTCAATAAATGAAACGATCATGAAATCAGAAGATAAAAAGACTGAAGATGAGTGACCATAAAGAAACACTCAATGACACCAAGCAACCTTTAATTCAACATTTAATTGAGTTAAGAAGCCGTCTAATTAAATCAATCATTTTGATTTCAATTTTGTTTGTGATTGCGTACATATATGCAGACTCTATATACAATTTCTTAGTTCAGCCGTATGCAGATGCAGTTGCAGGGGAAGCAGGAAGAAGACTTATTTTTACAGCATTACATGAAACATTTTTCACATATTTAAAGGTCGCATTATTTGCATCACTATTTATTGCATTGCCTTTTATACTAATTCAAATATGGATATTTGTTGCACCAGGTTTGTATAAAAATGAGAAAACAGTTGTTATTCCTTACTTGGCAGCTACTCCAATTTTATTCATTTTAGGGGCTTCACTTGTATATTTCTTTATTATGCCTCTCGCTATAAAGTTTTTTCTATCATTTGAGTCAATTGGAGGCCAAGGAACATTGCCAATTCAATTAGAAGCTAAAGTTAATGAATATCTTAGTTTAATTATGAGGCTGATTTTTGCTTTTGGCTTAAGTTTTCAATTGCCTGTCTTACTCACGTTATTAGCAAGAGTTGGATTTGTGAGCTCTGAAGGACTTAGAAAAAATAGAAAATATGTAATCGTTGGCGTTTTTGCTGTTGCAGCGATACTCACACCTCCTGATCCCATTTCACAAATAGGTCTTGGTGTTCCCATATTAATATTGTATGAAATTTCAATATATGCAGTACGTTTCATAGAGCGAAAAAGAGAGAATAAATAAAATTATAAGATGTTAG
>CACCAS010000009.1 GCA_902544065.1 uncultured Pelagibacteraceae bacterium | reverse complement strand
AAGCCTTAGATGTAGCAATGTCACAAATTGAGCAGACTTATGGAAAAGGTTCAATTATGAAACTGGGCCAAAGAACTGCCATGGATATTGAAGCTATTTCGACTGGATCCTTGTCATTAGATGTAGCGTTAGGAATAGGTGGTTTACCAAAAGGTCGTATTGTTGAAATCTATGGCCCTGAATCATCAGGTAAAACTACTTTGGCACTTCATGTAATCGCAGAAGCACAAAAGAAAGGTGAGAACTGTGCATTCATTGATGCAGAGCATGCATTAGATCCTGCGTACGCAAAAAAATTAGGAGTGAATATTGATGAATTGCTAATTTCTCAACCTGATACTGGGGAGCAAGCACTAGAGATTACTGACTCACTAGTTAGGTCTAAGGCAATATCCGTATTAGTAGTTGATTCAGTAGCCGCATTAACACCAAAGGCAGAAATCGAAGGTGAAATGGGTGATGCGCATATGGGTCTTCAAGCTAGATTGATGAGCCAGGCATTGAGAAAGTTAACTGGATCAGTTTCTAAATCTAATTGTATGGTTATCTTCATTAATCAAATTAGAATGAAAATTGGTGTAATGTTTGGCAGTCCCGAGACAACCGCAGGTGGAAATGCTTTAAAATTTTATTCATCATGTAGATTGGATATTAGAAGGATTGGTGCAATTAAAGATAAAGATGAAATTATTGGAAACCAAACGAGAGTTAAAGTTGTAAAGAATAAGGTCGCACCACCATTTAGATTGGTTGAGTTTGATATAATGTACGGCGAAGGCATTTCAAAGTTAGGTGAGCTTATTGATCTTGGAGTTAAGGTAGGAACTATTGAAAAATCCGGAGCATGGTTCTCATATAAAGGAGAGAAAATTGGTCAAGGAAGAGAAAATTCTAAGATCTTTCTCAAAGAAAATCCTGCTATAGCTCAAGAAATTGAGTCGATAATTAGAGGACAGTCAGAAGAAATGCCTGAACAAATTGGTGAAAACTCGGAAACCGAATAACTAGAAGAAGAATAAATTTCAATCATTATAATTGATCATAGCAAGGAGGCGCTGAAAAGCGCCTTTTTGCGTTTTATTCAACAGGGTGTTATACGTAACATATGAGAATTAATGATCTAAGAAATGCTTTCATATCATATTTTGAAAATGAGGGGCATAAGCACGTTCATTCGAGCCCCCTTGTTCCACAGAATGATCCAACACTTATGTTTGCTAACTCAGGAATGGTGCAATTTAAAAATGTTTTTACTGGATTAGAAAATAGAGACTACAAAAGAGCAGTTACTGCACAAAAATGCATTAGAGCGGGTGGCAAACATAATGATCTAGAAAACGTTGGATATACTCTAAGACATCATACTTTTTTTGAAATGTTAGGAAATTTTTCTTTTGGAGATTATTTTAAAGATGATGCAATTAACTATGCCTGGAAGTTCATTACATCTGATCTCGCTATAAATAAAGAGAAACTATGCGTTACAATTTATCATGATGATGAACAAGCATATGTTGCATGGAAAAAAGTTGCTGGCCTTAGTGATGACAAGATAATTAGAATTTCAACCAAGGATAATTTTTGGTCCATGGGTGAAACAGGTCCATGTGGACCTTGCTCTGAGATATTTTATGACCATGGTGAGAAATTTACCGGAAAGTTACCCAGTGAAGCTGACGAAACTGGTGACAGATTTGTTGAAATATGGAATCTAGTTTTTATGCAATTCGAACAGTTGAATTCGAACGAGAGAATTGATCTGCCTAAGCCCTCAATTGATACGGGTATGGGAATTGAGAGAATTGCCGCTGTCATGCAAGGCACAAATGACAACTACCAAGTTGATAGCATAAAAGAAATTATTAACAATTCAATAGATCTAACTAAAGCTGACGACAATAAGTTAATTTCAAGTCACAGAGTGATTGCAGATCATCTACGTTCTTCATGTTTTTTAATAGCTGATGGCGTATTGCCTTCTAATGAGGGAAGAGGCTATGTGCTGAGAAGAATTATGAGAAGAGCGATGCGACATGTTCATCTGCTTCAATACAAAGATACTTTAATGCATAAATTAGTCCCAACCTTGATGCTAAACATGAAAGGCGCTTATCCAGAATTGTTAAGGGCAGAAGTATTAATCAAAGAGACATTAAAGTATGAAGAGGAAAAATTCAAAAATCTTTTAGAAAAAGGTATTGCGCAATTAGACTCTATATCTCAAAATCTTGGTCCTAACGATATTTTTCCAGGAGAGTCTGCATTTAAGCTATATGATACTTATGGGTTTCCAATTGATCTAACTCAGGACATATTAAAAAGTAAAAATATTTCTATAGATATTGAAAGTTTTAATAAAAAACTTGATGAGCAAAAAGAATTAGCACGAAAAAATTGGTCAGGTGCGGGAGGAGCTGCAACAGATAGAATTTGGTTTGAATTAAATAACGAATTACCTGCAACAGAATTCCTTGGGTATAATAGTACAGAAACTCAGGGAGAAGTTTTGTCAATAATCAAAAAAGATCAAAGAGTGAAAAAGTTAGAAGATAATGAAAAAGGAGGGCTTATATTAAATCAAACTGTTTTTTATGCAGAGTCAGGTGGGCAAATCGGGGATACAGGAACAATAAAAGGAGAAGATTTTGAGTTCAAAGTTGAAGATACTCAAAAAAAAGGACAAGTAATTATTCATACAGGCGTCATGGTTAGTGGTATTATAGAAATTGGTCTAAATGCATCCTTATCAGTTAATCAAATGCAAAGAAATGATTGTCGAGCATATCATTCAGCTACACATATTTTACACCAATCTCTAAGAGATAGACTTGGGGAGCATGTTACACAGAAAGGATCTTTAGTTTCAAATGACAAATTAAGGTTTGATTTTAGCCATCATAAATCAATGACAAATATAGAAATTGAAGATGTCCAAAATAAAGTAAATGAAATTATCAAGAATGAATCTGAGGTTGAAACACAAATAATGTCCCCAGATGATGCCATAAAGGCTGGTGCTCTTGCCTTGTTTGGAGAAAAGTATTCAGATGAAGTAAGAGTTCTCAAAATAGGTAAATTAAATGACAAAATATATAGTACTGAGTTATGTGGAGGAACACACGTCTCAAATACAAGAGAAATTGGGGAACTGAAGATCATCAGTGAGTCTTCTGTTGCCTCAGGCGTTAGAAGAATTGAGGCTTTAAGAGGAGATGACCTATTAAAATTTAATGAAGAGAAGAAGAATGAAAATCTTAGGTCAGAAGAAAAAAAATTAGATCTAAAAAAAGAAAAAGAAATTTCAACTGTAAATATAAAACTTCTTAAAGAAGCGATACAAATGAGCATTAGTAATGACTCTGATCATAAAATAATTATTGAATTCTGTGAAAATGTGCCAATTAATGAGTTAAGACCACTGATAGATAAGTATAAAAAACTAATTTCTGGAGACGGTGTTATAATCATCTGCGTTAAAAAGGATGATAGGCTAAGTTTCCTAATTGGCGTTACTGATCTATTAACTAACAAAATCGGAGCTGACGAAATAGCTAAATTTGCATCTTCTATTTCAAATGGTAAAGGGGGTGGAGGCAGAAAAGATTTTGCTCAATCAGGAGGTATGCTAATTAATGAAAATGATCAAAAAAATAAACTGAGAGAGTTTATTATTGATAAGTTACAGTAAGTTTTTTATTTAGGTTTCGTTCAATAATTTCTAAAAAATCTTCAGTACTATGCCAATCTTGTTCATGAGGCATTAATAAGGCCAGATCTTTTGTCATTGAACCACTTTCAACTGTCTCAACACAAACTTTTTCCAGCTTATCTGCAAACTTAATAAGCTCATCATTCTCATCCAGCTTTCCACGATATTTGAGGCCCCTTGACCATGCAAAGATAGAGGCAATGGGGTTAGTTGAGGTTTGTTTGCCTTCTTGATGCAATCTAAAATGCCTCGTGACTGTTCCATGAGCAGCTTCTGCTTCGATCGTTTTTCCGTCTGGCGTCATAAGTACACTTGTCATGAGCCCTAGTGAACCAAATCCTTGAGCAACAGTATCTGATTGTACATCTCCATCGTAGTTTTTACACGCCCACACAAATTTTCCATTCCATTTCAATGCAGATGCGACCATGTCATCTATCAATCGATGCTCGTAATCTAAATTAAGTGATTTAAATTTTTCTACAAAGTCCTTTTCATACACTTCTTGAAAGAGATCTTTGAAACGACCATCGTATTGTTTTAAAATTGTATTTTTAGTTGACAGATAAACAGGCCATTCACGCATTAATGCATAATTCATACAAGACTTTGCAAAGTCTCTGATCGAGTCGTCTGTATTATACATCGCCATAGCAACACCACTTGAATGAAATTCATACACCTCTTTTTCAATTGGTTCCATATTTGGATCTTCAGGAGTCCATTTAATACTTAACTTACCTTTCCCAGGAACTTTAAAATCTGTTGCTTTGTATTGATCTCCAAAAGCATGTCTACCCACGACTATGGGGTCAGTCCATCCAGGTACAAGTCTCGGGACGTTTTTACATACTATTGGCTCTCTGAAGACTGTTCCTCCTAGTATATTTCTTATAGTTCCATTTGGTGATCGCCACATTTCCTTTAGTTTAAATTCTTCAACACGGTCTTCATCAGGAGTTATTGTGGCACATTTAACTCCAACCCCGTATTTCTTAATAGCATTGGCAGAATCAACAGTAATTTTATCATTGCTTCTATCTCTGCTTTCAACTCCGAGATCATAATAATCAAGTTCGATATCAAGATAAGGAAGGATGAGTTTATCTTTGATAAACTGCCAAATAATCCTTGTCATTTCATCGCCATCTATCTCAACTAATGGTGTTTTAACTTTAATTTTATTCACAGATTCTCAATTCTTTTTTTAATTCGTCCAGATTTGTGATTACCTTATATGCTTCTTTCATATTTTCGCCAGCAAAATTCTTCCTTACTAGATTATCAATGAGCATAATTAAATCATCCCAAAAATTATTAAAATTATATATTATGATTGGTTTACTATGGATATGAAGCTGCTTCCATGAATAAACTTCAAAAAATTCTTCCAAGGTGCCAATGCCTCCTGGAAAAATTAAAAAAATTTCTGAGCTATTAAACATTTCTATTTTACGCTCATGCATAGAAGTGACAATTTTTAAATTATTCAAACTTTTATTTTTATTCTCAAAGTCGATTAAATGCTTTGTTATTACTCCATATACGTGTCCCCCTGCTGCAATTGAGCTATTAGAAATTGTTCCCATTAGGCCCATATTTCCACCTCCGTATACAATCTTATATTTATTTTTACCTAATAGATCACCAACTTTTCGGGCTTCTTCTTTGAAAACTTCGTCAACATCATTTGATGAACTGCAGTAAACTGCAATAGATTTCACTTGTTATAAAGTCTCACTTGAAAGAACTTTAGTTGCTGAGTTTATATTCTTTCTAGTGAAAATTGATTTTAATCGATCTGGCAAAGCCAGTAGTGATGGAGTAACAAATAAAGTTGCTACTGTGGCAAAAGATAATCCAAAAACAATTGCCCATGCAAGAGGCTGTACAAAATATGTTTCAGGAGATTTGTAAGAAAGCGTTCTATCAAAAACATCAACACTAATTTGTAATGCTGAGGGTAGTAAACCAAATACTGTTGTTACAGTTGTTAAAAAAATTGGTCTGATTCTACTTTTTGCGGCAAGTAATATTGATTTCACCTTATCTGACTCATTCTTCCTAATCTTTCTATAACTGTCTATAAGAATAATATTGTTGTTCACAACAATTCCTGTACAGGCAACTATACCCAATCCAGTCATGACACCACTAAAAGGCATTTGTAAAATAATTAATCCTACAAAAATTCCAGTGGTCGATAATGCAATTGAAAATAGAATTAGAAACGTATGATAAAAATTGTTAAACAGCGAAATTAAAATTATGAACATTAACAATAAGGCGGTACCAAATGCAGAAAACACGAAGATAAGAGAACCCTCGGAATCCTCAGCTTCGCCAACAAGTTTTACATTTGCTTCGATTGGAATGTTCGCCTCGCTTAACCAAGTCCTTATTTTATCTATATTTTCAGCAGTATTAAAGCCATTCTTTGTATTGGCGTCTACAATTAGTATCCTTTCAGCATTTTTCTTTCCAATTGAAAAAATTTTATTTTTTGGTTTTTGAGTGACAAATTCTGAGATAGGGAGGGGACCTCTATTAGTATTTATAAATATATTTTTTACCTCATCTAGTGTTCTCAGGTCATCTGGTAAATATAGTTTAATATCTAATTCTTTGTCTGTGTCAGCTGGACGAATAGTGCCTATTTTTGTTCCTGTAGTTGCAAGATTAATTATTGCGCCAATAGATTGTACTGAAACATCATACTTTGAGGTTTCTTTTCTATCAATATCGTAAAGCCATTCTATACCTGTAACAGGATATTTTATTTCAACATCTTTCACACCATCAAATTTTATCAATTCATCTCTTACTATCTGTGCTACTTGATTTATTAGTCTTTTGTCTTTTGCAGTTACCTCAATTTCTATATCTTTTGGACCAATGATTGATGAGCTATAAGTATTTCCTTTTATTCTGGCTTGAAATCCATTCAATTTATTGAGATCTTTCTGTATATCTGACAATAATATATCGCTATCAGGCCTTTGATCGATCGGCACTAGGTCTAACCAAACTCTTCCGACTATATCAGTAGGACTATCATCAAATAGCCAAATGCGATTTCTGCTAATAGTATTTGCGACGTAATTGCCAACATAAGGATTTGAGTTTATGATGTTAGATACTTCTGTTATATAACTTCCAGTTTCAGTAGGGGACAAGTTGCCCCTTGCCATCACCTCCACACGTGCTGTAGCGGCCTTATCATTTGGAAAAAAAATAACTCCACTATTAAATTTGCTGTAAAGCATGATCACTGCAGTAAATGTAATAAGTGTCATTATTAATACTGTAATAGGTTTTGTGATAGCCTTACTCAGCAAGTTTTCATAAGTGTTAATAAAAATATTATCACGTCTTATATTTTCATTTGACATCTGTGATGTTTTTCTTTCTATCATAGACCCCATTGCTGGCAGAAAAATTAATGTAACTATTAATGATGTAGACAATACAACTATTACGGTAAGAGGAATGACCCTCAGCCATTGACCGAGCATTTCAGGCCAAAAAAGTAAGGGAAAAAATGCAGCAATTGTAGTAAAAGCAGAAGCAATAATAGGCCAAAACATATTGTATGAGGAATTAATATATGAATCTCTTCTTCTAACACCTCTTTCTTGCTCGGCTCTTGCAAATTCTGTTATCACAATTGGCCCATCGACTAAAAGACCAACTGCTAGTATAAGTCCAAATACAGTCATTAAATTGTATGTCATGCCCATGTAATCAAGAATTAATATTGAAAACAAGTATGTGGTAGGAATTGACAACCCAACGATTAGGCCACTTCTGATTCCAAGGGCTGCGATGACAATTATCATCACTAATATGACAGCTGTAATTACTGTATTTTCAGAAGACTCTATCCTTTGTTTTATCTCAGTAGATTCATCATCTACAATGACTGTCTTAATTAAAGGATGAAATTTTCCATCATTCTCTTTCAAAACATTTTTTACAGACTTATAAGTATCAAGTACATTTGTGCCAGACTTTCTTGATACCTCGAGGCTTAGAGCTGGTTGGCCATTAACAATAACAGTATTCTTGCTTCTATCATAACTTCGCTTCACTTCAGCAATATCACCTAGGGACAAAGTGAAATTATCGTTTGCGTTGATAGGTAAATTCTTTATCTGCCTATAATTTTGATAAAGACCAGGTATCTTGACAGAAAAATCTGCATTATCATCGGTAAGCGCTCCAGCTGGAACAATATTATTATAGGATTTAAGTGCATTATATAAGTCAGAGATATTAATCTTATATTTTTGTAGCAGAGTTGGATCAAGGGTAATTTTAATAATTTCTTCTCTCTCACCTTTTATGTCAACTTCAGTAACATTACCAATTTTTTCCAATGAGTCTTTATAGGAGTTGGCAGCTTTGAGAAGCACTTCATAAGGTACGTTTCCATATAACCCGATATAAATTCTTGAGAACATTGAAGAGTCATATTCTTTCACTTCAATTATTTCCATTTCTCTAGGGAGCTTATCATTTGCATCAGAAATTGTATTTCTTACTAATTTCGCAAGACTATCGTTCTCAGTATCCAACTTAAAAGATACCATAAATGAGGCAATATTATCTTTTGATATTGAAATAATTTCATCTAAATCTTTAAGTGCCATTAATTCTCTTTCAATTGGCTCGACTATTAACTTTTCAATTTCATTTGCAGACATTCCGTCATATTTAATAATTACTGCTACTGTTTTAAGGTCAATTTCTGGCATCTCTTCTTTAGGAAAAGTAAGATATGAGATCATCCCTAAAAGAATAATCATAAGTAAGAGCGTAGAGATTGTTTTTTTTCTTAAAAGGATAGCCGATAAGATATTACGTAGCATTTTATACCTCAATAGTCTGTTTACTTGGCAATCTCAAAAGTGATCTAATGTGTGATGGTAAAATTAAGAGGCATGGCGTTACTATTAGAGTAAGAAATGCTGAAAATGACAAGCCATAAACAATGCATTGTGCAAGAGGTGTCCAGAAACCACTTACATTAGAGTCATATTCAATTGTTCGAGACAACGGATCTATACTATAATTAAGGGCTAAAGGAATCAGGCCTAACATTGTTGTAATTGTTGTTAAGAAAATAGGTCGAAGTCTTTGTGCGCAAGCTTTTAAAATACTATTAAACAAATTGTCATTATCTTTATCTCTAACAAAGTTAAAGGCATCAATTAAAATAATATTATTGTTTACCACGATACCTGCCAGTGAAACCACCCCTACACCATGCATTATTGCTGAAAAGGGTTGGTTAAATATGAGTAAACCAAAAAATACACCTGCAGTGCTCATAATAACTGCTGTAAGGATAATAAAACTTTGATAAAAACTATTAAACTGTGTCACTAGTAAAGCAGCCATGATCAATAAAGAAATTATAAATGCCTGTGTCACAAATTTCATAGACTCGGTTTGTTCTTCGTTTTCGCCACCGAAAGCAACATTTATATATGAGGGATAATTTTGATCAGCAATCCACTTTTGTATTTGACCTACCTTATTTACAGCAATTTCTCCTTGATCAACATTAGCTTTTATGTACATAGCATTTCTTGCGTCGTATCTACGAATAAAACTAACATTTTGCTTAGGTTTTTTTTCGACAAAATTACTTATTGGAATTTGACCCGATCTTGTTTCTATCATTATATTATCAAGTTGATCGATTGATCTCTCATTATCGGCATACCTTACATATATTTCTAACTCATCATCCACATCATCCGGCCTATATTTTCCAATCATTACTCCATTAGTCACAAGACTTACTGCTTTTCCAATTGTAAATATATCAGCCCCAAATTGTGCAGCTTTTGGTTTGTCTATTATAAGCTCCCAATCGACCCGAGGAACTGGTAATGTATCTTCCACTCCAACTAATCCCTCTACATTTTCGTCAATATATTCACGAACTTCTTTTGTTATACCTATTAAGCTATCACTGCTAGGACCAGTAATTCTGATCTGTATATCCTTGCCGACTGGTGGACCACCAGATTCTTCAGTAATCTCAATCTTTATTCCATTAATTTTATTAAATTCATTTCTCAAATCAGCTATAATTTTATGACCATTTTCTCTCTTATCTCGGTCTACGAATTCAAAGAATGCTGTAGCAATTAAGTCTTCAGAATTTCCACCACCACCAGATGATACAACATTACTGAATTGACCAGTCTGCAAAAAGTAATTTTTAATTCCAGACCTTTTACTAATTATAATTTCAACATCAGTTGCGAGTCTATTTACTTCTTCAATTGACAAGTTTCCACGAGCAAATATTTGTATTTTACCAAAATATGGATCTCCCGTAGAAAAATATATCATCCCTTTTCCGAAGCTGAAAAATCCAGCAATGATTGTAAATAAAATGATAAATACGGATGCTAAAGTCAAAATAGGTCGCTTGAGCAATTTCTCCAACAAATTAACGTATATTCCTATATAGCCTGTAAGTTCTTTCAAATTAAAACTTTGATCAGATCCAAGTTTCTTAAATGCATTTGCAGAAGCGTTTGAAGGCTTGCCAACAACACTTCCGATAACTGGCACAAACATCAAGCTAAATACAAGAGCTATAGCAAGTACAACAAAAACTGTTACAGGAAGAATTTTCATAAATTGACCACTTACGCCCGGCCAAAAGAATAATGGTATAAAAACTGCTAAAGTGGTTGCCGCTGAAGCAACAATAGGCCAGAACATTCTTTTGGCAGAGTAGATATATGCCTTTTCTTTGCCAAATCCCTCAAGCATTTTCCTATCAGCCATTTCTACCACCACTAAAGACCCATCAATGAGCATCCCGAGCGCTACAAGTATTCCAAAGATTACCATGAAATTATAGTCGTAGCCCAATATATACATTACAAAAAGGGCAATCAAAATTGATACAGGAATTCCTGATCCCACTATCAAAGAAGACCTTATACCTAGGGCTAACATTGTTACTAATAAGACAAATATGGTTGCAAGAAGAATATTGCCTTGGAGAGAGTCTACATTATCTTGCATAATTTCTCTTGTATCCATAACGTAAGTAAAATTTATATCAGAAGATACTTTAGCTTTAAATTTTTGAACCACCTCATCTACTTGATTGATAGTTTCGATAACATTTCTCCCACGACCTTTTTTTACGAGAAGCGATATTCCTGGCTCGCCATTTACTTTTGTATAACTTACTCTATCTTTAAAGTTTCTTCTGATTTCAGAAATGTCACTGAGATTTACGGAACTATTATTTGTCGATCGGATAGGTAACTCATAGATATCCCTTGCATTTTCAAATAATCCAGGAACATTCACTGAAAATTGACCTTGTCCGGTTTCAATTTCGCCAGCAGTAACTACCTGGTTATTATTTGCAACCGCATTTATAATTTCGCTAAATGAAATGTTGTAATTTTCCATCTGCGATCTGTTTAAAGTAGCTTCAAGTTGTTCTTCTCTTGCGCCAGCTAACTCAACTTCAAAAATTGATGGTATTAATTCAATATCTTTTTTAATTTCCTGAGCTAAATTTAAAAGATAACGCTCAGAAGCTGAGGGAGAGTCAACTGACAGGATGATTGTAGGATTATCTTGAACAGAAACTTCACTAACAACTGGCTCTTTGGCATCGTCAGGAAATTTTGCCTTGGCATCATTAACAGCATCTCTAACTTTATCTAGTGATTTTTTCATGGTTGCAGCAGCATCAAATTTAACTATTGCTGCAGCATAATTTTCAAATGCGAAACCTTGTAACTGGTCGACTCCTTCAATGCTTCGCAACTCATCTTCGACTGGCTTCAAAAGCAATCTTTCAGCATCTTGAGGGGAAATGCCAGTAAGACCAACGCCAACATAAACGACTGGTATAATTATCTCTGGCTCATTTTCTATTGGAATATTAACACGGCCAAATATACCTGCACAAATAAGTACGAATAGTAATGCTAAAGCAGTTCTTTTTCTGTCTACTAAAAATTCAATCATTACAATTTATTCTACTAATTCCACCTCAACATTTTGATTGTTTACTACATACTCTTGACCCACAGTAATGATGGTAGAATTTTTAGGCAATCCCGTTACCCATAATCCTTCAACAGTATCTTCAATAATTTCGATATCACTAAATAAAACTTTTGTGTCATTGAGAATTTTTACGCCAAGATCTCCTGCATCGTTAAGGGATATTAAATATGAAGGTATTAGATGTGCTTGAACTTTACTGATAGGAACAAGCATATCAGCTGATAACCCTTCTCTTATTATCCCTTTTTTATTATCTACTGTTGCTTCAATTTTATAAGTTCTTGTACTTGGATTTGCACTTTTGCTTATGAAACTAATTTTTCCAGTAATAGAACTTTTATCTAAGAAATTTATAGTTACTTCTTTTTCTAAATTGATTTGATCAACATTCTTTTCGGTCACTTCACCTGTAATTATCATTGGATTAAGTTTCATGACCTTAGCACAAGGGGAGGCTGGTGTAATCAGGTCACCTAATTCTAAATATACATCTTCAACAAATCCATCAAAAGGGGAGCGTATCTTTACATTATCCAACTCATTGATAGCCATCTCAACTCTTGCAATTGAGGACTTTAATGCCGCTTCAGCTGTTGCAACTGAATTGTCTGATCTATAACCTTCTTCAGATAATGTTTTTATTGCATCATATTGCAATTGGGCCTTATTTTTAGACGCATTAGCCTCATTTAAGGCTGCAATTCTATTTTCGGGATCAAGCTCGCAAATAAGTTCATTTTTTTTTACAAATGATCCTTTTTCAATTGTATAGACAATTGTGGATGAAGTTTTTGGCTTTAACAGAACGACCTTATCTGCTTCTGCCCTTCCTCTTATTGTAAGGAAATAAGTTTTATCAAGAGCACTAAAATTCTTTGCACGTACAGAGATTAGTTCTTCAACAATATTATCATCACTTACCTGAGCAACATCATCGTTACTGCTAAATGACCCTGAGAAAATCCAGGCTATTACAATCACAAATATTATAATTGCAGATAAATAATTTATAGGAATTTTCTTAAACATATTAATTTAACTTTCCTCTATTTTTTTCCATATAATTTAATCCACTTTCAATTAAAGTTGTTGCTAGGCCTCTAATAAAAGTAATAGATTTTTCATTTCTAAGAGCTTGTAGATCTGATGGGACCGGACCATCATATTTAAATTGCTGAAGTTTTTGCTGAAGAAAAAGAACTCTTTCATTTAATACCGTTTCTAAGGTCTCCTTAGGAAGATACTTCGCAAACAATAAAAGTAAAAAAAATTCAGATTTAATTTGGTCACCAAAGTTACCAGAACGAATATAAGCTGAAGCATCGCCTAGTAGGTTTTCCTTCATCAAATCTTTCCCTTTTTTTGTAATTGTATAAACCTTTTTGTCTGGCTTCTTACTTTGAGATAATTGCTTGCATGAAACATATTTTTCAGATTGAAGTCTATTTAAAGTTGGATAAATTGTTCCAAAACTTAAACTGTAAAAATCGGATAACGGACCCTCAAACATTTGTTTAATTTCATAGCCTGATCTAGGACCCAATGAAAGTAGGCCTAAACAAAGAGTATCTTTTTGCATATTAATTCACCTTTAAATTTTCTAAATCGAGTATGCCAGACATATACATAATTTGAGTTTTAACAATTTCCCTATCTTTTTGTTTATTAAAGTAATTGATTTCTGAATTGAGCAATGATTGTCTAGCTTTTAATACATCAAGCACACTTCTTTCCCCAACCTCTTGTTCTATTACAGTGCCTTTATAGGCAGTTTGATTTGCATTGTAAGTAAGCTCTGCTGCTTTTATTGTTTGCTCTGAAATTTGAAACGTATCCCAAATATTCTCAGAGAGAATTACTGTTTCATTACGAGTTTTTTGCAAAAGTATATATTGACTATTTTTCATTTCTTTTGCTTTACGCACATTAGATAATGACTTTCCAGCCGTAAAGATTGGCCAATTAAGTGAAGCTTTGATCTCTTCGCTAGTGAGTTCATCTACCGTTGATGAATATTCATCTAATTCAGACAGAGTAGCTGTGAGATTTAGTTGTGGATAGTAAGCAGATTGTGCGACTCCTACATTTGCATCCATTATATTCAAGTTTGCTTCAGCCATTCGTATAGAATAATTGTTGGCAATTAGGATTTCTTTAAATTGATTGAATGAATTTGGTATATCTACATTAATTTCTGAAAAAATTAAATCTTCTGCCTCAACACCAACTAAATCAAGGAATAAATTTTTTACATTTTTTAGGATTATTTTTGAATCTAATAAATCAATCTTGGCATTGTTTAAGTATGCTTCAGCCTGAGCAACATCGGTTTTAGATACAAGCCCAACCTCATATTCCCTAATTGTTGCATTTGATCGTTCAGTGACTGATTCAAGATTATCTCTATATGACTGAACAGTCTTTTCAGCAATTAGAACATTATAATAAGCTTCAATTGTTTCTAGTATTATATCCTGTGTTACTTTCTTCTCATTTAGTCTTTTTAGATTCAAAGACTCCTTTGATGAAATTGAATTATAAATACGGCTGAAGCCACTAAACAAACTTTGGGATAAAATTATTGATTTACTAATGGGGGATAACTCATAATCATTTGAGGTGATACCTGACTGTGCTCTGATGTTTGAGTATTCAGTTTCAGCTATGTTAGCGCTAATATTAATAGAGGGTAAGTAACTTGTCTTTGATTGAAAATAATCTTCTTCAGCAATATCTACTGCATTGGCCTCCATTTTAAGTAGCAAGTTGTTTGCCAGAGACTCATCAATTGCTTCATTTAAGCTTAATGCTCCTGCATTTTTTGATAGCAACAATGTTGATAAAGTTATTAAATACACAAAAAATTTCATAATAAATGTTCCTAAAAAAGAAGGTATCTATATCAGTTTGATATATATAATCAATACCTATATCATTTTGATATAGTAGAATTTAATGATATTTCAAGTAGTATGCATCAACTATTAAATTATTGAAAAATAACAACTTTATGAAAATAAAGAATAAATCATTCAAA
This sequence comes from uncultured Pelagibacteraceae bacterium, assembly GCA_902544065.1. Lineage (GTDB taxonomy): Bacteria > Pseudomonadota > Alphaproteobacteria > Pelagibacterales > AG-422-B15 > CACNXQ01. Next base: position 10,821 of record CACCAS010000009.1, on the reverse strand, counting down.
GATAAAAGTAAAAAATGGCTTAAAAGGCATGTGGACGATGAATTTGTGCAAAAGTCTATTAGTGATAATTATAGATCCAGAGCTGCATACAAGCTAATAGAAATTATTGAGAAATATAAAATATTAGATGGAGTTAAAAGTATTATTGATCTGGGCTCAGCGCCTGGAAGTTGGTGTCAAGTGCTTAAAAATCATGGGAAAAGTCTAAATTCAATAATTGCTGTAGATCTCCTAGAAATGGCAGAAATTAAGGGTGTCACTTTTTACCAATCAGACTTTTTATCTTCTGAGTTCGAGATAATTTCTAAAACTGTAGACGCATTTGATCTTGTACTTTCTGATATCTCGCCTAATTTGTCAGGCAATAAAGTCTCTGATTTTCTTCTTTCCAAGGATTTGGTTGAAAATGCCTTAAGTTTTTCACTTCAGAATCTTAATACTAATGGGCATTTCGTGGCAAAGTATTTCAGAACAGGCGATATTTCAGATGTTCTTACTATATGTAAAAGGAATTTTTATAAGGTTTCATCATTTAAGCCAAAATCAAGCAGAAAAAATTCGAGTGAAATATACCTAGTTTGCCTTAGAAAAAAATAACACCTTGATTGACATAATTTGTTAAATAATTTATGCATCAGAGATGGAGCGCTCTACTATTCAAAAATCTCTTTCATTTGACGATGTCCTAATAAAGCCTGCGCGCTCGTCTATTCTTCCCACTGAGGTTCAATCACATACGTCTATCACTTCAAATATAAAACTTGGCATACCATTAATTTCCTCTGCGATGGATACTGTTACAGAATACAGGTTAGCTATCGCTATTGCTCAATCTGGTGGACTGGGGATACTTCATAAGAATATGTCTATCGACGATCAAGCACAAAATGTTGCAAAAGTAAAAAAGTTTGAAACTGGCATGGTAATTGACCCAGTGACTATAGCACCTGAAGCCACTCTATCAGATGCTTTAGATCTAATGAAAGAGCATCAGATTTCTGGTGTTCCTGTAGTAGATAGTAACGATAAATTACTTGGCATTTTAACGAATAGGGATGTTCGTTTCGCAACTAATATGTCTCAAAAAATTAGTGAGTTAATGACAAGTGAAAATTTGATTACCGTTAAAGAGGGAATCTCTAGTGATGATGCCCAAAAATTACTCCATGCTCATAGAATTGAAAAATTAATTGTTGTTGACGATAATAGAAAGTGTATTGGGTTAATCACGGTGAAAGACATCGAAAAAAGTCAACTCAACCCTCATGCATCTAAGGATGCCAAAGGAAGGCTGATAGTAGGTTCTGCAATAGGCGTTGGAATAGAAGCAATTAATAGAGCTGAGCGTTTAGTTGATGCTGGTGTAGATGTGTTAGTAATAGATACTGCCCATGGCCACTCAGAAAAAGTCATTTCTACTCTTGAGGAAATTAAATCTCATTTTTCCATTGATGTAGTTGTTGGAAATGTAGCTACAAAAGAAGCTACAGCAGAATTAATTGATAAAGGCGCAGATTGTATAAAAGTTGGCATAGGCCCAGGGTCAATTTGTACTACTAGGGTGGTTGCTGGAATAGGGGTTCCTCAATTCTCAGCAATTTTGGATTGTGCTGAAATTGCAAACAAAAAAAATACTCCGGTTATTGCTGACGGAGGTATAAAATATTCTGGAGATATTGCAAAAGCTCTAGGCGCAGGAGCTAACGCAGTTATGATAGGATCATTATTTGCAGGAACTGACGAGTCACCAGGTGAAGTCTACTTATTTAAAGGTAGAAGTTATAAATCATATCGTGGAATGGGTTCCTTGGGCGCAATGGCTCGAGGGTCTGCAGATAGATATTTTCAAGAGGAAATTACAGAAAGCAATAAACATGTACCTGAAGGAATTGAAGGAAGAGTACCTTACAAAGGTCCAATATCACCAATAATATACCAGCTCGTTGGTGGTCTGAAAGCATCAATGGGCTACACAGGCTCAAAAGATATAATACAATTTAAAAAGAATGTTCAGTTTATTGAAATCACAGGAGCAGGGTTAAAAGAGAGTCATGTGCATGATGTTGATATTACTCGTGAGTCACCAAATTATCCAACCAACATTTAAGTTGATGAAATATTTTATAATTTTAACTCTTTTTTTATACTCATCGCATTCTTGGTCAGCGTCAAATTTTTATGATAATGCTCTGGAGAATTTCAACGAAACTAAATACGAGACAGCCATTAAATATTTAGAAAAGGAAATTGTTTTTAACCCTAAATCATCAGAATCGTTTGTTTTGTTAGGCAAATCTTATGAAAAAATTGACGATTTAAGCACTGCTAACAAATATTATAATATTGCGTTCACATTAGTGCCGCACAATATAGAGCTTAATTTTCTCTTAGGAAAGACTGCGTATAACTTGGGTAACATAGAAGATTATGCTGAATTTATTTCTAATTTAGAAATCCTTTGTGATAAAGACTGTGAAGAAATTGATAATCTAAAATTACTGGCTGAGTAGTATGATTTATATTGTAGACTTCGGCTCTCAGGTAACTCAATTAATTGCAAGAAGGGTTCGAGAAGCCAACGTTTATTGTGAAATTGTAAGTAACAAGAACCTGTTGCATAAAATTAAGGATACGAAGCCAACTGGAATTATATTTTCAGGAGGACCTGCAAGTGTTCATAAGTCGCGTACACCAAAAATTGATAAGAAAATCTTTTCGCTAAATATTCCTATTCTAGGAATTTGTTACGGAATGCAACTTATAGTTCATCAACTTGGAGGTAGGGTTGAAATTTCAAATGAACGTGAATTTGGCAAAACATTAATTACGCACACTCATAAAAGCAAGCTCTTTCAGAACATTAAGTTAAAAAATAAGCAACACTATGTATGGATGAGCCATGGTGACAAGGCGATTAAATTGCCTAATGATTTTACAACCATAGCGAAAAGCAAAAACTCTAATTTTGTAGGCATAGAAAATAAAAAACTAAATATTTACGGTCTTCAATTTCATCCTGAAGTAGTTCACACACATCAAGGTGAAAAGATAATCAAGAACTTCATAATCAATATATGTAAAACTAAACCTACATGGAGCATGCAAAACTATCTTAAAACTCAAGTTGCCAAAATAAAGATTAAGGTCGAAAAAAACCATGTCATTTGTGGTTTATCTGGAGGAGTTGACAGTATGGTGACTGCAGCAATAATTTCAAAAGCAATTAACAAACAATTAACATGTATCTATGTCGATACTGGCTTAATGAGGTTAAATGAAACTGAGGAAGTTCAAAATTTGTTCAAAAAGCACTTTAAATCAAAGCTAATTACAGTTAATGCCAAAAATAGATTCTTCACTTCCCTTAAAGGAGTATCTGATCCAGAAAAAAAACGTAAAATTATTGGCAATTTATTTATTAAAATATTTAACGCTGAGTCCAGCAAAATCTTGAAAGCAAAATTTTTAGCTCAAGGCACGATCTATCCAGACATAATAGAGAGTCAAAGTTTTCATGGGGGGCCAACTTCAGTAATAAAGTCACATCACAATGTTGGAGGCCTGCCTAAAGAAATGAAACTAGGTCTTGTCGAACCATTGCAAGAGTTATTTAAGGATGAAGTTCGTAGGCTCGGTAAAGAGCTAAAATTACCTAAAGAATTTATTCAAAGACACCCATTTCCTGGTCCAGGATTAGGAATTCGAGTATTAAGTGATATTACAAAAGATAAGGTGCAAATGTTACAACACGCAGATAAAATTTATATTGATGAGATTAAAGCAGCAAATTTATATAACGAAATATGGCAAGCTTTTGCAGTTCTATTACCTGTCCGAACTGTTGGCGTAATGGGTGATCAAAGGTCATATGAGTTTGTTTGTGGCTTGAGAGCTGTAACTTCTGTAGATGGTATGACGGCTGATTTCTATCCTTTCAGTGGTGAATTTTTAAGCAAAGTATCAACTCGAATTATAAATGAAGTAAAAGGAATTAATCGTGTAGTTTACGATACAACTTCTAAACCTCCTGGCACTATTGAGTGGGAGTGATTAAAAAATGAATAAAAACAATAAATTAGAAGAACAATGAAGTTATTGTCCTTAAGTGTAGTTTTAGGTTCTTTGTTGATTTCTTTTCATTATGTTTGGATAAACAGAATAGAGATTGTAAATTTAAATGATAGGTCTTCTACTATTTACAACAAATGGACTGGTAAACACTGTGTTTTTTCTCATTTAAAAAGAATGAGAAACGACGCGAGATTTACGGATGAAATAAACTCTTGTAACGTAGATAAAAATGGGAAGATACAATTTCCTTAACAAGTTTCAAAGTAGTTTCAAACTTTTGAAAAATTAAATTTAAACAATGGTTTACAAGGTTTGGATTATTGAGTGGGAATAAGAAGACTATTTAACTAAAATCTAACCTAATAATTAGATTGAATGCAATTATAATAAAGCAATGAAAAAATTATTTTTTAAAATTCTAAATTTTTTTAAATCAATATTTAATTTAAATTTTACTGATTTTACTTGGATTAAAACAGCCAAATTTATTGAGTTAGCTAATATTGATGTTTCTGAAGACCCTGTAAGGCCGGAGCTTGATCTTGAATGGAGAACCACTCATGATAGAAAAATATATGGTTTAGAATACAATAATCAAATTGAAGGTATTATGTGTTTAGCTTTCACAAAGGATGTTCCTCATTCAATAAAAGAATTGGACTTAATGAGCCGACTGGCTGTTTATGAGCAAAATGCTGATACAATAATTGCTTATACTGTGTGGTCGAGAAAAAAAGGTGCGGGCAAAAAAATTATGGAAGAAGCTCTAAAATTTGGCAAAGAGATGGGGTACAAAAGGATTGTAACTCTCTCTCCTTTGACACCAATGGCCACTCATTACCACATCAGAAATGGAGCAAAACTCCTAGGACATAATCCAACAACTCAGAATTTTGAATATTCTTTCTAATACTGCAGACATTCAGTTCAAATCCATGGAAACTAGCTATAATTAGGCTATATATAAATTATGGCATTAGCAAAAAATATAAATGTTATGTGGTTTAGGCAAGACCTGCGTTTAGCCGATAATCCCGCTTTAACTAATGCACTTGAGGATGGTAAGACCTTACCAATTTTTATATTAGATAATGTAAATTCAAAAGAACATATAAATGGCGCTGCAAGTAAGTGGTGGCTGCATCATTCATTAATTAAGTTAAACAAATCATTAAAAAATAAACTTTGTTTTTTTAGAGGTAACCCAATAGATATTCTGGATGAAATTAACAAACAGTTTGAAATTTCAAATATATTTTGGACTCGCTGTTATGAACCTTGGAGAATCAAAAGAGACAAAAAGATAAAAAAACATTTCAATGACCAAAACTTAAACGTGAACACCTTTAATGGATCTCTTTTATGGGAGCCATGGAATATAGCGAAAAAAGATGGCACTCCCTATAAAGTATTCACACCATACTATCGAAAAGGGTGTCTAAATTCTGATAAGCCTCGGATGCCACTACCAGCACCAAATCTCTCTAATTTAATATCAATTGATAATCATGATTTAAAAGTTGAAGACCTGGAGCTAATATCTAAGCACAATTGGTATAATAAAATGACTTCTCTTTGGTCACCTGGGGAAAAAGGTGCACTAAACAAGATTGAAGAGTTTATTTCAAATGGGTTAAATAATTATAAGGAGGGGAGAAATTTTCCATCCAATCAGAATGTTTCTCAACTTTCTCCTCATTTACACTTTGGTGAAGTCTCACCAAATCAAGTGTGGTATCGAGCTAAGACAAAAGAGGGAAAATTAGGCATTAAGAAAGATCTAGATCACTTCTTGAGTGAATTAGGTTGGAGAGAATTTTCTTTTAATTTGCTCTACCATTTTCCATTTCTTCCAAAAGAAAACTTGCAAAAGAAGTTCGACAGTTTTCCATGGGATAATGATAAAGACAAACTAAAGAAATGGCAAAGGGGATTAACGGGCTACCCTATTGTAGATGCAGGTATGCAAGAATTATGGCAAACGGGCTACATGCATAATAGACTAAGAATGGTAGTGGGGTCATTTCTTGTAAAAAATTTACTTTTACATTGGCATCATGGAGAAAGGTGGTTTTGGGACTGCTTGATTGACGCAGATCTAGCGAGCAATAGTGCTGGCTGGCAATGGATTGCTGGTACAGGCGCGGATGCCGCTCCATATTTTAGAATTTTTAATCCAATAACTCAGGGACAGAAATTTGATTCTAACGGAAAATACACAAGAAAATACCTACCTGTTTTGAATGATATGCCAGATAAGTTCTTATTTAACCCCTGGGAAGCCCCTGAAGATGTCCTAAGATCGGCAGGTGTAAAGCTTGGCGAGAATTATCCACTGCCTATTGTTGAAATTGGCTCATCCCGTCAAAAAGCTTTAGAGGCATTTGCCACAACTAAAACTTTAATAGCCTAATGAATACAGACACTATTCTTCTTATTGTACAAATGGTAGCGGCATTTGGTGTACTCGTCTCAGTTATTTATTTGGGATTACAAATTCATCAACAAAATGAAATTACTAAAGCTCAATTTGGACATTCTCTTACACAACGAATGTATGAAAGATATTTTAATACAGCGAAAGATAAGGAGTTTAGTAATTTTTTAGCAAAAGATTGGGCCACAGGTGACCTAGATGACTCAGATAAATGGCGCGTAGCTATTTTTATAAATACATTATTGGTAGATATATTCGACACATATGAAAAAGTTGATAAAGGCTTTGTTGACGAGTCGCATTTAAAGATGAGAATGCATATGCTAAAACTTGGAGTTATGAAAGCGCCTATAGCACAATCATCATGGAAATATTGGAAAGGGATAAAGTCAGATGAATTTATCAAGTGGTTTGAAGCAGAAATTTATGGCGACTCTGACTCATTCAATGAAGGTTACCAAGAAGAAGTAATCCCTAATGTTAGGCGAAAATAGTCAGATTTAAGCTTTTTATAGAAATTTATCTATTTCTAAAGTATAAACCGCTGCATGAAACGTAGATCTGTAATTGATATCAAAAACCAAAAGGGAAAAACCCCAATTGTATGCTTGACAGCGTACACCTCACCGATTGCAAGATCAATTGATAGCTGCGGTGATCTTTTATTAGTAGGCGATTCACTCGGAATGGTTCTGTATGGTTATCAAAATACATTGCCAGTAACACTCTTTCAAATGATAGAGCATTCAAAATCTGTTGTTAATGCAACAAAACAGTCGTGCATTATAGTTGATATGCCTTTTGGGACTTATGAAGAGTCTGTTGACAAAGCTTTTATGAATGCTGCAAAAGTAATGAAGGAAACAAACTGCAATGGAGTAAAGCTTGAGGGTGGAAGAAATATGTTTGAAACAGTAAAATATTTAACTGACCGCTCAATCCCAGTAATGGGACATATTGGTCTTCAGCCTCAAAGTGTGCTCATAGATGGTGGCTATAAAGTCAAAGGAAGAAATAAATTTGATTGGGGTAAATATATTGATGATGCAATTGCAATAGAAGAGGCTGGAGCATTTTCAGTAGTACTAGAAGGCATGGCTGAACCATTAGCTGCAGAGATCACATCTAGAATATCGATACCAACGATTGGCATAGGCGCCTCTCCTAATTGCGATGGCCAAGTATTAGTAACAGAAGATATGTTAGGCTTAACTAACATTGCCCCTAAGTTTGTAAAAAAATATGCTGATTTAGAAAGCTTAATAAAAAAGGCAGCACATCAATATGCTGGCGAGGTAAGAAATAGAGAGTTTCCATGTAAGGAGCATACTTATGATATGAATCCTCAAATTGTTAGAAAAGGTGATGAAGATTAATGTCAGATATTTTAAGGCAAGTTGATGAAGAATTGAGACAGGATCGTCTAATAAATATGTGGAGACGTTACCGTATTTATTTAATTGGTGGACTAATTTTATTAATTGGTTCGGTACTTGGTTATCAAATTAACAAGTCGGTAAATCAGTCATTTTATGAGGAAGAAGTAGAGAAATATATTAGTTCTTCAGATTTAGTAGATTTTAATCAAACGATTGAAAATCTAGTTGAAATTGAAAATTCAAATCAATTACTTATTTCAGGTATTGCGCAAATTAAAATTTCAACTCTATTAATGGAAAATGGAAAAATACAAGAAAGCAAAGACAAGCTTTTAGAAATAATCAATGAAGACAAAACAGATGACATCATAACTGACCTGGCTATCTATTTTTATTTAATGAGTAATTTAAATGACATGGCGATGGATGAAATAAATATATATATTGACAGTGATAAATTAGAAAATAGTTCCTTTAAATTTCTTTTTAAAGAAACTATTGCAATCAAAAATCTATTATCAGGTAAAATTCAAATATCTAAAGAAAAATTTGACGAACTAATTAATGATGCAAATACTCCAAGAGATATTGTTATTAGAGCAACTAAATTTTTAGACACAATTAAATAGTATGAGAAATATTTTATATATTATTTTACTATCAACATTTGTAATATTTAGTTGCACGAAAAATGAAATAATAGAGAAAGATACTAATAGTTTTCCTATATTGGCCTATGATGCAGAGATATCAGAAACAATAAGTTTAAATATAGAAGATATAATATTAGATCCTCCAAAAGAAGTAAATTATTGGTCGCAGCATTTTCAAAATCCTGGAAATAATTTGAATAACATATTCTCTTTATCTTCCATAAAAGATAAGACAAAGATTGTTTCTGGAACAAGAGGAGCTTTTAACATAATCCAGCCAATTTATTTTAATAATACAATTTGCTACATTTTACCTAAGGGCTTCTTAGAATGCAAAAATCATAAAAGTAATGAAAAAATATTTTCAATTGATATTAAAATTGATGCCAATAAAAAATATGAAGTTATAAGAGGTGGACTTGCTTATTTTGATAATAAAATAGTACTAGTTGATGCCTATGGGCAGATTCTACTTATTGACTCTAATGATGGAAATAAAATATGGGTAAAAAAAATTGAATTTCCTATATTATCACCACCACTAATTTATAGAAATCAAATTTTATTCATATCATCAGATAATCGAATATTTTCACTTTCTCTTGAAACTGGTGATATAGAGTGGTCGTTTCAAACATTAGCAGAAGATAAAAAGAGTCTAATTACAGCTTCCCCGATCGCTTTTGAGAACATAATTATAGCCCCTTTTAGTAATGGTGAACTAGTTGCCTTCAAAAATGATACTGGTAGACCTTTATGGTCAGAAAATGTATCAAAAATATCATTATTGAGTAATTTCGATATTAAAGATATTTCAGCTAGTCCAGTTTTATCAAATGATACAATTTTCTCCATTAGTACTAACGGCAAATTGATATCGACAAAAGCTATTAGTGGAAAAAGAAACTGGGCAATTGATTTATCTGGATACAGAACTCCAACTATTTCAGGAGGTCAAATATACATCATAGATGAAGATGGAAAACTCATCTGTTTAAATAAAAATACAGGTGAAATTTTTTGGATTACAGAACTCAATAAATTTAAAAAAGGTCAAAAAGCAAAAGATCTTAATTTGTGGCTAGGTCCTTATTTAATAAATAATTTATTATATAATATTTCTTACTTTGGTGAATTAAAGATTGTATCGCCAATTACAGGAGAAGTCTTATCAACTGATAACCTGGGTGTAAAAGGTATTATATTACCACCAGTTATATTGAGTAATGCAGTATTTATAATTGATGAAAATTCTAATGTCTTCTATTTTGAATAAAATAAATTTTTGTATTATTGGAAAACCAAATTCAGGTAAATCAACTTTATTTAATTGTTTACTTGAAGAAAGTATTTCTCCAGTTGGTGACGAGTATGGACTTACAAAAAATTTATTTAAAGATAAATTTACGTTGTATAGTCACGATTTTACAATTTTTGACACTCCCGGACTGAGACGAAAAGGTAAGATAGATGATCTTGACGAAAAGAAAAGAAATAAGGAAGTTATAACACTTGTTGATAAGGTCGACGCAGTAATTTTGCTCATAGACTCTGTTGAGAATATTACCAAGCAAGACTTCAGGCTGGCTGATTTGGCCATAACAAAGAGAAAGATACTATTTTTTTTATTTAATAAAATGGATCTTATTGATGAAGGAAAAAAATTCAAAACTAAAATAGATAAATATTTAAGCAATAATTACAGTCAATATCAAATGATTAACACTGATTTCATTTCTGCGAAGAAAAGTATTAGAATTAAGAATTTTATAAAACAAATTATTAACAAAAAAAAACTTGCACACATTGAAATTACAAAAACTGACTTAAATAAATTCCTTAATTATTTAAATAAGCAATCTAAATACCCAAAGATCAAAAAAAGGGAAATCAAGCCAAAGTATATTGTGCAAATAAAGACTGGCTCTCCACTCTTCAAGGTCTTTATTAATTCAAAAAAGAAAGCTCCTCTTATATTTCAAAGATTCTTTGATAATTCATTTAGGGATTTTTTTAAAATAAAAGGAGTGCCTATTTCTTATCAATTTATAAGCTCTAGCAATCCCTATTCAGACTAGAGTTTAATAATTTCACCACTTTTCTCATTCGATAGTAGGAAATTTACAACCACATTTGCTACGTCGACTGGATTTTTTATTTCCTTTTTATCCTCACCAGGCATGATATTTTCTCTAAATTTAGTATTTACTGGACCTGGGTAGATAATATTAGCATTTATAGAAGTGCCTTTATTTTCGTTAGCAAAACTTATAACCAACTC
>CACCAS010000008.1 GCA_902544065.1 uncultured Pelagibacteraceae bacterium | reverse complement strand
TCCAGGAATGCCCGTAATGCCAGGAACTCAGGGTGGTGTAACTCCTCCAGGTGGTCCAAATCCTCCAGGTGGTCCAAATCCTCCAGGTGGTCCAAATCCTCCAGGTGGTCCAAATCCTCCAGGTGGTCAACCTCCACAAGGCAATGACCCTCAAGGAGGTCCGCCTGAAAACCAGGGAAATGATCCTGAACAACAACAATACTTTTGGAATGGTTCAGTTTATTATGACTACGCCATATATAGAGAAGCAACTTACTGGAACGGAACATATTACTTAATTGAGGAAAACCCCCAGTACACAAGCTACGACATGGCTCTATCGGCTTGGCAGACTGCACAGGGCGGAGGCGGCGGTGGAGTTGTATGGGCTGGTAATATAGGAGCAATCGGAACAGCTTCGTACAGTCCTCAATTTACATATGCAAATCAAGCAGCTTATGACGCAGCCCAGGCAGGGGGATACTTGGGTTATGTCGATTTGGCGGCCTATACTGCCGATGCAGTGAATAGAGGCGAAGGCGGTGGAGAAACATATACTGTCACCAGCTTGGGTGATGATACTGTGTATGCTGCAGGAAATCCTACGTATGTCGGTGTCCAAGGTGGGTTACCATACGACCTTCAAGATGGAAATGATTCCTTTGGAGTAATAGAAACTTCTGGATTATTTACAGGAGGCACTGTGGGTGATGATTTTGTTAAAGGTGGTGACGGTATTGATCAACTCTATGGAGGTGGAGGAGACGATTGGCTTAAAGGTGATGTGGGACAAGATACTCTCTATGGCAATGCAGGAAATGATGTTTTAGTGGGAGGTCAAGGCGCTGATATCCTTTACGGGGGAGCGGGAATTAATACATTAGTTGGTGGTGATGTTGATGATGCCAATATGATTGGCATCTCAAACCCTCTTACTTGGAATAATGCAATACCTGATGGGATTACTGGAGATATATTCGTTTTTGCAAGTGGCGAAGGCAATGCAAGTCAATTCACTACAAATGGAATAGCTGATTTTACGGATGAATCTGATCAAATTTCATTTTATAGCGGGGGAGAGTATCAGACAACTCCGTTTGGTGACAACCTACTTACTACATTACCTTTTGCTTTTGGCATAAGTGTTTATACAGCTGTACAGGACGTCGCCACCGGCAACTACCTATTTGTTGTTGATGGTACTCCTACTATTAACGACGATGATGTATACGATTTCTCTGCTTAAGTAAGAGGATTAGCAATAGCTTTAATTATCACTCCCTTGAGATACTCAGTATCTTTCGCTTTTAATGTACCATGATATAATATATCCTTAACATATTGATATGTTTGAAATTTTTAATAGGCTTAAAAGCAATCCGAACCTATTTGCTCGTATTCTTGTGGCTTCACTCTTTGTTAATATACTAGCGCTCGCTACACCAATTTATGTCATTCAAGTTTTACAGAGATATGTAGCCTACGGCGTATCTTCTACACTGGTCACACTTGTTGCAGGAATAGTTTTTGTATCAATTTTTGAATTCTTTTTTAGAAATATTCGTCACCGAATGACGCGAGAGCTTGAACCGATGAACCAGCGCTTGGCTGATCAAGTGTTACAGAAGTTTGCATCAATTAAAACTACGTATTTCGCTTTGCAAAAAAACTTTCGACCTGAAATAATTACAAGAAATATCCAGATAATTCAAAATAATCTATCTGCAACAAACATTTTGGTTTTAGTAGATGTTCCATTCGTTTTAATTTTTCTGATTGCCTTATTCCTAATACATTACCAGCTTGGTCTTATCGTAAGTGCATTTCTTATTGTTCCGTTTATCATTGCTTATTTTTACCGTGATAAGATTAATTCTTTAAGCGCCAGTCACATGCAATTGTCAGTCAATTCAGCGCGTCTTTATGATAATGCCAGTTCTCGGTATGACACGGTAAGATACTTTAATCTCCTTAATGCATTAAAAAAAATATGGGCTAAACTGTTAGAAACAATTGTGCCTGAACGAGAGAGCCTTGAAGCAAATAAAAATGTCTTAACATCCTTTATGGCTGCCTCATCGACATTTTTAACAATTATAATTATAGGGTGGGGTGCAGTGCTGGCGGTTAATGGCGAAATATCCGTAGGCGCTTTAATTGGGGCTAATATTTTGGGCGCGAGAGCTATTGCTCCACTAATTAAATTTATTCAAATCTTAGAACCTATGAACAGCGTATCAGAAGCCATTAAAGGCATTAATCAACTTCAAAAGTTGCCTGATGAAAATAAAGAGGGTACTAATATCGCAGCTTTCAAAGGAGAAGTAAGCTTAAAAAATTTAACTTTTCAATATCCACAAACTAAGAATGCAGTATTTGAAAATTTAACTTGCTCAGTTGCACCTGGTCAAATTGTTGTGATTAAAGGTTCAAATGGATCAGGTAAATCTACCTTAATCAAATCTATTGCCGCCATACTGGAATTCCAAAGAGGTCAAATCTTTTATGATGATATTGAAATTAATCAATTATCACTTATTTGGTTAAGATCTAATTTAACGTACTCACCCCAAGAACCAACCTTTGTGGATGGAACACTTCTTGATAATCTAATTGGGCTTAGAGAAATTAAGAAGCAGGAAATGGATGATATTCTTAGTAGAGTTGACCTAGCAGATTTTGTTAATTCAGACCCAAAAGGCATCAATATGCAAATGAATAACAGAGGACAAGATTTGCCATTTGGAATAAGAAAAAGGGCTGCATTAGCGAGAGCAATAGCTGTTGGTGGTCAAATTGTATTATTGGACGAGCCAACTGAATCTATCGACCAAAAGGGAAGAGATGCAATTTATCGATATTTAGAAAATGCAATTAGTGAAAAAAAGACAATTATTGTGTCTACCCAGGATGCAGAAATCATCAAAAAGGCAATGACTGTAATTGATCTCGATTCAAAACCCATACCTAGAGTAATAAATAATTAAAAATGACACCACTTTTACCAGAAAAACATCAGCGAAATACAAAGCTCTTTTTTATCGTATTCTCGTCATTTGCATTTGCTGCACTATTATGGATGTTTCTGTTTAATATAGATATCGTAAGCAATGCTGAAGGTCAGGTAATACCAGCAGGCGAAGTCAAAACCATTCAACACCTTGAGGGAGGAATAATTGAAAAGATTCTTGTAAAAGAAAGTGATATTGTCAAAAAAGATGACCCCCTTGTTGTTTTGGCGGCAACCGCAAGCGAGGTTGATGTTGACGAAGCACAAGTACAAATTGATTCTGAGATCATTCGATCAATTCGTCTCGAGGCTGAAATCAATGACTTTGATGTTCCAATTTTTCCTGATGATCTCATTATAAACAGACCTCAATTAATAAATAAATCATTAGAGCTTTTCGTGAGTAGGCAAGACAAATTAGAGGGAGAAATAAAAGAAATTAACGCAGCTATTGAGCAACACCAAACTGCTATTGATATACTATTAAAGCAAACTTCTATGAGCGAAAAACTTCTTGAAGAAGGCATAATAACAGAATTTTCGCATTTGGATTTACTCAAAGAATTGAATGCCGCAAAAGGCACACTGGAAGCCGCAATTGAGGAAAAAGAAAATTTAACCAAAACATTTGTAGAAGATGCAAGAAATGACAGGCAAGTTGCACAAAGAGAAATTTCAGAACTCAATGAAACCATTAAAGCACTAAAAGACAATCTTAAAAGAACAGTCATCACTGCTCCAGTAGACGGCGTCGTTAAGAATTTATTTTTTGTAACAATTGGTGGCGTTATTAGAACAGGTGAGGCAATACTGGATATTGTGCCAACAAGAGATAATCTCATTGTTGAAGCAAGGTTACAAGAGAGTGATATAGGATTTGTCAAGCCTGGGCAGAGCGCAATTGTTAAATTATCTTCAGCGGATGCTGTTAATTTTGGAAAAATTGACGGCATAGTTCAACGCATAAGTCCAGATACCGAGCAAGATGAAAACGATAATAGAATTGTTTTTTATAATATCTTTGTTGAGTTGGATCAAAATTACTTTGAGAGCAAAGAAAAGGTGTATTATCTTGTCCCAGGTGTTAAAGTTACGGCAAGTATTCAAATTGGTGAGAGAACGCTTGCAAATTATCTTTTATCACCATTTATTGGTTCATTGGGGCAATCTTTTCAAGAAAGATAATATATAAAAAAAAGGAATTATTAATGTCTCTTAATTATTTTGATCAATTATGAAAATCCTTATATGTGGCCTTCCCGGATCTGGCAAAACTTGGCTTGCTGAAAGACTTTTAGATAACATAGATAATTGTGCCTGGTTCAATGCAGATGTTATCAGAACGGCATCAAATGACTGGGACTTCACGCCAGAAGGAAGAGCAAGACAAGCCAACAGAATGAAAACTTTTGCTGACTTTGAGGTTAGTCATGGAAGATCGGTGATCTGTGATTTTGTTGCGCCAACAGAAAATTCAAGACTATCTTTTAAGCCAGATTATTTAATATGGTTGAATACCATTAAAGAAGGAAGAGTTGTTGAGAATAAAAAAGAAGAACTAGAGACCGCAAAAGATCTTCCATTTGAAGTTGAAAACTTAGAGAATTCAGATGCATTTAAAGATACAACTAGAATGTTTGAACCACCTAGCGATGCAGATAAGATAATTACGTTTTTTATGAGTGATGAAGAAATTAAGTCATTAGCCTTAGAAATACAAAATGTTTGACTGGAAAAAACCTACAGCTCAAATGCTTGGCCGATGGCAACCATGGCATGATGGCCATACAGCACTTTTTGTAAAAGCTTTAAAAAAAACGGGACAAGTTTGCATTATGTTCAGAGATGTATCTGGCGTTGATGCAGGTGTTGATGGTCAGGCAGATAATCCTTTCGAGTTTGAAGAGGTAAAAAAAAGAATAATCGATGGCCTGGCAGTTCACGGTTACCAGTATGAAAAAGAATACATAGTTCTTAAAGTCCCAAATGTAACAGATATTTCATACGGAAGAGGAGTAGGATATACTTTTACTGAACATGATTTAGGCGAAGAAATTCATAAAATTTCTGCTACTAAAATAAGAAAAAAAATGCGTGACGAAGATCAGCTGTAATTAGAATATTGTAGCTCCGAAAATTTTTATTTCAGTATCCTCAATTCCTAAGACTAGCCTTCCTAAATAATCGCCATCAGACTTACTGCTTTTTTGTTTAAAGAGAACAGTCACATGTTCGTCTCTTCTGAGGCATCCAAGAAATTCTCTTTCTTTAGTGAGACTTGTGATTACGTCATTATTTGCCCATTGTTTTGCAAGCTCAATTTCATTTGCTCCAAATAACATTCGAGCTGAGAAATTTTGGGTAAATCCAAAATAATCTTGTTTATTAGAACACTGGATCAAATTATCCCACATTGGTTGAGCAATCTCTAATAGTTCTTCATCAGATTTTTCTAAAAGACTCATTTAATCAACAATGTGATAAAGCGGTGCTTTTTCAAGGGAAAACTCACCGCTTTTAGGGTCTCGTCTTGATACAGTAAGGCAATGCCAATTATCGTCATCAAGTCTCATGTGATCACCTCGGTAATAATAACCAGGCCATCTAGTTTCTTTTCTAAAAAGAGTATGGTGTGTAACACACTGTGATGTCATTAATCGGTGTTTCAACTCCCAAGCTCTCATAAGCTGATGATAATCTTCAGCGCCGATGTATTCTAGATCTTCTTCAAGCATATGAAGTAATTCAAGACCTTTGTTGAGGAGATTTTCATTAGTCATATAATTTACCCCAACACCGCCAACATACTCATCCATAATTTTTTGTAGTCGTTGAAGTCCCTGTATAGGCAATAAATAACTTGGTGAGACCGTACCCGCTGTTATTTCGTTACGTCCAACTTTATAGTTCTCTAGCGGCTTATAAATAACTTTCTTTAAATCTTCATACTGTTTTTCGTTAATTAATATTTCATCATTTTTTAAGTCAATAATATATTTGACAGCAGCTTTTGCAGCCAAACGACCCTCAGTAAATGAACCTGAAGAGAATTTATGCGCACTGCCCCCAACAGTGTCTCCGGCTCCGAACAAACCATCGATACTCATCATTCGGTTATATCCCCAAAAATATTCTGACGGTGATAAATCCTCGGGACCGCTTACCCATGCGCCCGAACATGTTGCATGTGAACCCATAACGTATGGTTCGGATGTTGTTAGTTCAGGATTAGTATATTTGGGGTCTATATTTTGCGATGCCCATACTACAGCTTGTCCTACCGTCATGCCTAAGAAGTTTTCCCACCCAATTGTCTCTAAGTGAGGATCTTGAAAAGCTTCTGTTGTAACCATGTGAATTGGTCCTCCACCAGCTTTAACTTCCTCGATGAACGCATGATTTCTCAAACATGTAGGTACAGGAGTATGGTCAATATACTCTCCAACAAGCTTCTTGGTATCTTCATACCACTTTTGCTCATAGTTCTCTCCATTTCCGTTTTGAGTGTAGGTTTTTAAATGTAAGAAGTAAGCTCCTACAGGACCATACCCATCTTTGAATCTTGTTAGCACAATTCGATTTTCCATTTGTGTCATCTTCGCTCCAGCAGCAATAGGTAGTGCGTATGCTGATCCATTACTCCATGGCGCATACCAGGTTCTACCCATGCCTTCGCCGACAGCTCTTGGTTTAAAAATGTGTGAGGCTCCACCTGCAGCAACAATAACTGCCTTAGCTTTAAATACGTGATAATTCCCAGTTCTCATATTGAACCCTACAGCTCCACCTACACGATTTTCTTTTCCTTCATCCATTAAGAGGTGAGTAATCATGATACGGTTATAAATCTTATCTGCAGATTTCTTAGCAGCTTCAGCAACTATAGGTTTATAGCTTTCCCCGTGAATCATAACCTGCCACTTACCTTCACGCTGATATCTTCCAGTCTCCTTATCTCTCATAATAGGTAGACCCCATTCATCAAACATGTGAACGGTTGAATCAACGTGTCTTGCCATATCGTATGCTAAATCTTCTCTCACCAATCCCATAAGATCGTTTCTCGCATAACGGACATGATCTTCAGGCTGATTTTCATCCCATTGCATGCCCATGTAACAATTGATTGCATATAGGCCTTGAGCAACAGCACCGCTTCTATCTATGTTTGCTTTTTCAACGCAGACAATTTTTAAATCTCTTCCCCAGTGTCTTGATTCAAATGTGGCACCTGTTCCTGCCATACCTCCACCAATAATAAGGATATCGCAATCCTCATGAATAGTCTGAACTTTAGCCATGGATTAGTAATAAACGCCTTCTTTAAATTTATCTTTATCTATTTCAGGCAGTCCGGTGTCAATATTTAAGCCAGTTGGTTCTGAATAAAGAAGTTGTGAGTTTAACTCATCGTTTGTTGGAACTTTTTCTTCAGCTAGTTTTGGAATATGTTTACCCCATGGTTTTGTTGTAATCGGTGAAACAAAATTCTTTTCATGACCGTTCCTGAATTTTATTCTCCAAGAAATAGTTCCTTTCTCTTCTTCCCTCAAAACCCTCACTTTATGATGCATAGGCGCAAAGTCTGCATAACCCCTAACATCGATGGCATTTTGTGGACAGGCTTTTACGCAAGAATAACATTCCCAACACATATTCGGCTCAATATTAACGGCACGTCTCGTTTCTTTATCAATGTGCATAATATCTGATGGGCAAATGTCTACGCAATGACCACAACCATCACATCTTGTCATGTATACAAATGTTGACATAAATTTTTCCTCTTCTCTTTTACCAGTTAATCAAACTTTATTAATAATGCTTAGGTGATTCTCGCTTTATTCCAAGGCCAAATTGCTTAGGAGCATCAGCTGGACCCGGCAAATCGTCACGGTAACCATCTACTTCCGATAGATTTTTCTGAATCGCGGCACCAGGTTTATAAAACATATGAGCAAATTTCGACCAATATACTCCTCCAAACAATACGATATTAGATAGAGCATAAAGAACCAGAAACAAGCTATCAAGTATAGGAATACTTGCGTATTGAGTAAAGGACCAAGCAAGCCCAAAAGTTGCAGCAGCCAATAATGATAAAACAAACAAGTCTGCTCTAATTATTCTTTTCCATGGGTTTGCTTCTGCAGAAACATCAACTCGCAAGAAAAACCAAAACCAGTATCCCCCCAAACAAGTCATTAGAGCGCCTATATGCCATAAAGCGGAAATTTGATATGGCGCTTCTTTAGCGACTCCCGTGTAAGCGAAAATCAAAACAGCTGAGCAAATCCAAAACAAGATTGAACCATACATGCCAAGCAAATGTGCCGCTCTTCTTTGTCCACGACCTAGTTCAGATGTAGTTAAAATATCACTTGCTATAGTTTTTGAAATAACAGCTGCTTTTTCTCCTGCGCTAACTTTTTTTATAGCTGACTCAGCCGCCTTTTTGTAATTGATAAAGAAGTATTTTGCATTTTTTTTGTGTGCCATGTCTAGGATAGTTCCCAAAGCAACCATAGCGACCATTAGTATTACAAAAGCCTGTAATGCTTCAACGGGCATGAAGCTTATTAATTCGGCGAATGGATTCGTATAAAACATAAGTATCAATGTGATTATATCAGAGTATATAAATAATACCTATATTTTATAGTTTCAAGCCATCTTACTTTCCTCTTGAATTAATTGATAAAATTGAATGATATTTTTTGAAGTTTTAATATCTGATTTAAGCTGATTGATGCCATTGCTTATCGCTTCACTATTGAATTCAAGAATCGATTTTTTATAGCTTTCACGATTTTTTAAGCGCTTATGATATTCTTTTAAATTTTCATGATTGCCTATTAATAAGTCTATAATTTGCAATTCCTCGACACGATGGAATAAAACCATCCATGTTATGTCAGCAATGCTAAATTTTTCACCTCCAATCCAACTTCTGTCATTGAGATGATGGTTTAATTCGTCAAAATGTACTTTTAAACATTTAAAAGCTTTTACAGCTGCCCTCTGATTAGGTGCATTTTTTCCAAACGCTCTATTACCCATTAATTTAAATATCACGAAGAAGAAAGCTCTAAATTTAGATGGATGTTTAAAATATTTTATAAATTTAAAAATACTAACTTTTTTCAACATAGCTGCAAAAAGCGGTTGCATCATAATTGAAATACAATTTCCTGCATAATCTTTAATTCCGTTCATGGGGTCATCACCCACTAAAGAGCCTTTTTCATTCCACTTCTCTACTATCTCATCATTGTAAAGAACCCCTGGCTTAAGTTTAGATACATATTTAATTTGCTCATGCGACTCATATATTGGATAATTCTCATGCAGTAAGACAGGTACTGTTGCGGTAGGATTTATCTTTAGGAAATCAGTTGATAAATTTTCACAATCTTTTGTCTCGATAAGATGTATATGTTGAGAATGATAATTAATACTTAATTCTTCCAGACAAACCCTTACTTTCCTTGAACAAATAGAAAACTCATTGTGAAATAGAACCCATTCATGATTAAAGTTTGAAACTTTATAATCCTGTTTACCTATAAGAGTGTCTTTATTGAGATTCTTTTTTTTCATCCCAGACTTTATTTAATAACTGACTGGCAGAAACAGCAGTTGGGAACCCACTGTAATGAGCGACGTGCAAAATCATTTCTTCAATTTTTTCCTTCTCAAGTCCTAAATTCTGCGCTCCTCTTAGATGAGACTTCAATTCATTTTCTCTATTTAGAGCTACAAGTACAGTTAATGTGATCATACTTCTTTCTTTAAGGCTCAGTTTGTCAGTTCTGGACCAGATCGTTCCATAAAGCATATCAATTATTTGTTTTAATAAACTCTTAGATACTGGGGTTTCATCATCTTTAAGGAGATCCATCTCCTTAAGTATTTCTAAGCCTTTTTTGCGATCTTCATCATTTAATGGCATTTAATATTAATAACTCATAAAATATTAGTTTCAATTTATATCTTTGATTTTTTTTATACCCAATATAGGATTATTGTATGAGTGAAAAAGTTTACATGCTTGTGGATATCAACATTCAAGATAAAGAAACATATCTAAATTATGAAAAAGGATTTTTTCCAATATTAAAGAAATATGGAGGTGAATTCATAACCTTTGATGATAAAATTGAACATCTTGAAGGTGAAAAACCTATAGAAGGACGTACTATATTATGGACCTTCCCATCAGAAGAAGATGCTAAAGCGTGGTATAACGATCCTGAATATCAAGAACTTGCAAAGATTAGACGCTCATCAGCAATTTTGAATAATTTAAGCATAATTAAAAGCTTGCCAAAAAGAAGTTAGATTTATTAATTAAGGATAAATACGGCTGTTTCTTCTAAGTGTTTAATTGCGGTTGAAACTATTTCATCTAGATTGTTCGTTTCAAAATTAAAAATATCAAAAACATATTTGTCAGGTCTTAAGATGACAGCATTGCATTTATACTTATCACAATAAATCTGCATATCAGAGTGGGTATCTTCACAAGCAATATAATTGTCGTAATTAGATTGTTCATTATTGTCAGAGATATTTATAACTTTAAAATTATGTTTATTTAAAAAATCTAGATATTTATCAGAAATTTTTTTATTGCCATTAAAATCATTCAAAATAATCCCAAAATTCTTCCCTAAGAGTTTATCAGTGCTTTTTACCCTGCCATCATTAAGTCGTACACTAATTTCATTAAAGTAGTATCGTTCAAGAGAAACATCTTTTATTTTAGGCATATTATGAATTCCTTGGCCAAGACGGTTTCCATTCATAATAGGAAATATATTTTCTTTACCCTTGAAGTATCCTTGTATCCTTAACGTAGCATTTCGGATAAAAGCTCTAAACTTACTTTTTGCGTTTATCACGCCACCCAGTTTGATAGCTGCTCTAGTTATACGTGCAACATGAGGTTTTCTTTCTGTTTCATAAGTATCTAAAATTCTTGGCTTATAAAGGCCTTTTAGTACTCCATTAATCTTCCAGAGCAAGTTCTCAGCGTCTCTACAACCTGAGTTCATGCCTTGTCCCATAAAGGGAGGCATTTGATGTGCTGCATCGCCTAGAAGAAAAATATTTCCATTACTCCATTTCTCGGCAGCTGCTGCATGAAAGGAGTAAACAGCAGTTCTGCTAAATTCTACTTCATTATCGCCAATCCATTGATCAATATATTTTCTAAAGACTTTTTCTTTTTGTATTTCTTCAACAGTATCTCCAGGCATGTATGCAATTTCAAATCTAAAGCAATTTTCTACACCTTGAATAATCGTCGTTGGTCGGGATGGATTGCAATATTGAATAGCGTCTATATCTGTAAAACAGTCAAAACTACTTTTGGTATATCCATCAACTACCATCCATGACTCGTCAGCATCAAGACTATTCAATTTGATGTTGTTAAGCTTTCTAACTGTACTGTTCGCACCGTCACAAGCCAAAAGGTACTTGCTTGTGACTGTAAACTGCTCATTGGTGTCAATATTTTTGTACGTACAATTAATGACTCCATTTATTTCATCTACCGCTAAAAGTTCACTACCTGTTTTAATCGTATTTGTGGGATATTTTTTTGCGTTTTCTCTATGCGCCTCGTCAAATTGTGGTTGATGAATAAATAAAATTCTATGCTGATAGTTATATGTGTCAAAACCCTCCATTGTAATTTTCATGATTGACTTTTTATTTGCGTCTTTATTATCAACGCCTCTTATTTTTCTGGTCTTAACTTCGCTTAAGAATTCGCATTGCGACATTGCTCGTTGACATTCAGCATCCCAGGTAATCGCTCTTGGTAAAGGGTAGGCATTTTTTTCTTTATCTAGAATTAATGCTTTAATTCCATAATACCCTAGGAGATTTGCACATGTTTCACCTACGGGTCCATACCCTGCAACAATTACATCATATTCGGTTCCAATCACTTGATTTAATATACGGGAGTATCTTCTGGCTCTTCAATAACTTTATTTTTAATAAAGCCCAATTTTTCAATCTCAATTTTTACTTCATCATCTGCCTTAAGCCAATTTCTTGTCATTACAGCTGATCCAGCTGGAGTACCCGTTGGAATTAGATCGCCTGGCTCTAAAGTGAACGCAGTTGATAAGTATTCAACAAGAGTAAAGCAATCAAATATCAAATCACTTGTTGATGCTGACTGTCTTAGTTCACCATTAACATGAGTTTCGAGTTTTAAATTATGAGGGTCCCCGACTTCGTCACTAGTTACTAGGTAAGGTCCAAAAGGACAATGCGTATCCCATGATTTGCCCATAGTCATTGTCATTGGCGGACCCCGCATCTGCCAATCTCTAATAGTAACGTCATTCACAACTGTGTATCCATAAATCACGTTTGCAGCACTATCGTAAGGTACATGACGACATTTTTTTCCAATAACAAAACCGAGCTCACCTTCGTAGTCTAAAAACTCTGATGCTCTTGGCCTGTGTATTAAATCATAAGGTCCAATGACTGAACTATTTTGTTTATTAAATATATTGGGATATTTTTCCTGAGCTTTGCCAATAGTCTTTGCTGCTGTTTCTGCAACTTCGTCTTTATGTTCTTTATAATTTAATCCTACAGCAAGTATTTTACTTGGTTTAGGAATAGGTGCACACAATTCGACTTTACCTACTTCTATTTTATCTTCACCTTTTTCAATAAGGTCATTAGCTGTATTAAGTCCATCGTTACCAAGTTTAATAAAGTCAATCATATTCTTGGGAAGCGATGATTGGGCAAAACTAATTATCAGGTCATCTTTGACCGCACCGATGCTTAGATTGTCATTATTTGAAAATGTAACTAATTTCATAAGTTAATATATTGAATATCTAAAAGCTAGAATTGTATCAAGTAAAATTATTGTATATTGTTTTTTTTTAATATGAATAAAAAAATCTCAAGACGATCTTTTATCAAGCAATCTGCTGCTTCAGTAACATTGGCCGGACTAAGTTCAATCTTAATAACGCAACAAGCACCAGCTTACATAAAGCCAAAAAATTACAACATTCTTTTAATATTAAATGACCAAGAAAGGGCATGGCCATACATACCCAAGAGCATTGATTTACCGGCTAGAAGATATCTTGAGAGTATATCAACCTATTTTAATCGGTCTTACACTTCCACACCGATCTGTTCACCCGCTCGTAGTTCAGTTTATACAGGTCAACATGTTCAATTTACTGGTGTATGGGACAATACGGTTACACCTTGGGTGCCAGGCTTGTACGACAATGTAAATACCATCGGTCATATGATGAGAAATCAAAATTATGAAACTGGATATTTTGGCAAGTGGCATCTTACAAATATTACTGAAAGTAATGTTAATGAGAACGCTCTTGGCTATGAAGGCATGAAGCAAATGTTTAGTAAATATGGATTTGATAATTCTAATCAGCCAGGCGAAAGAGATTTAGGACAAGGTGGATATAGATACGATGGATTAACTGCCAGTGATGCTTCTAAGTTTATTTTAGAAAACAAAAACAATAGTAAGCCATGGTCTGCATTTATAAATTTTGTCAATCCTCATGACATTATGTTTTATAGGGCAGGGCCTGAGATTAAAGGAACAGGATTTATTGCTGCTAATCAACAGTTTGCACCTAATGATCCTTTTTATGACCTAGAGCATGATTTTGAATTTCCAAAGAATTTTGGCCCAAGAAGAAGTATAGGACCTGGAGCAGAGGCAGGAACTGAACTAATGAATACGCTTTACGGTGAGATACCATATAACCGGCCAGACTTATGGAGAAAGTTTTGTAATTATTATTTTAATTGCTTGCGTGATGTAGATAGGCGGATAATGATGCTCATAGATACTCTTCAGGAAACAGATCAGCTAGAAAATACAATTATTTTTATGATTTCAGATCATGGAGAAATGCTTGGTCAACAAGGAGCAAGAGGAAAAGTTGTAGCTTGGGAGGAATCAATCAAGGTTCCGACATTGGTATATCACCCTGACTTGAAACAACAAAAGATGTGCGATTCAATTATTTCAAATATTGACATCGTTCCATCTATATTGGAATTTGCAGGTCTTGATAAGCAAGAAATAAGTAATAAATTTCCTGAACTAAAAGGTAACAGTTACGCCCATTTAGTTGAAAATGTAAATTATGCAAATAATCGAGATGAAGAAGGTCATTTAATACACGGGGTTCAAATCATTCCAACTGTCTTTGAAGTTGCAGAAAAATTCAGACATACCGCTTTAGCCGATGGCTTTATTAACAAAGCTAAAGCATTCGCATCAAAAGGTAATTTTTTACCCGACTTCAGTCTTCCTCTTAATTATAAGGGAGTGGTAGATAAAAAGTATAAATTTTTAAGATTTTTCTCTCCACGCATGAACAACATACCTCATGACTATAATGATTTAGCGGCTAACAATTCTGATTTCCAATTATTTGATTTAGAGAATGATCCTTACGAAATGAATGATCTTTCAAGAGATGAGAAAAATAGAGATTTATTAATGTTAATGAATGAAAAATGTAATAAGTTAACTGATAAAGAAATAGGCCTAGAAAATCATGTCCTTCATTTACCTGGCCCTGATTGGTTTTGGACAGCTTAAATTATGACAAAAGAAGTTATCTTAAATTTTGATTTATACAAAAAGTTTCGGTCTGAGTATTCTCCAGATAATTTTCATCATGTAGCTTTTAAGACGATGCAGTACGAAAAGATGGTCAGTTTTTATGAAAAACTTTTCGGATGTAAGCCTTTGTATAAAAGTAATGATATTGCTTTTTTAGCTTTTGATGAAGAACATCATAGAGTAGCCATCGCGAACACTAAGCCAGGAGTTGATAAACTAAATTATTTTGTAAAACTGATAGCACAATTTAAAGAGTGGCTTAATAGGTCCACGCCATCAGCAGTTGGACTAGATCACATTTCTTATCAATTAAATCCTATAGATAAGTGGTTTGAATTTTACTTAAAAGCAAAAGAACGAGGCTTAAAACCATATTGGACTATCAATCATGGTTGGATAACTGGAATGTATTATAAAGATCCTGACGGCAATCTTATTGAAATATTTTTTGAGCACTGGAAAAATGAAGAAGATTTTAAGCATGAGGTTTCAGCTAGAGGCTTTCCAGAAGAACCGGTAGGAACAAATATGGATATTGATATTCTCTATGATATGTTCAAAAAAGGAGAAAGCCTTGAAAATCTTACCAAAAAAGGAAATACAGTTCCTGAGGGAAAAAAACCAATAGCAGGTATTCAAGCAGCAATCAACATGCGTAAAAAATTTAAATAGTATTTGTATGGATCTATATGATCTGAATTCTATACCAAGAATAGTCTTTTCAATTTTATCAATTTTATTAACCATAGGTCCAACTATTGCCGATTTTAATAAAACTCATGCCACTCATCCTGGTTGGATAGGGCACGCACGTTTTCATGTAGTTTGGCAAGTTCTTGGATTCTATCCAATTATGGTTTTGAATTTAATTGTATTATGGATCTATATTCCTGCATTTTATTATCCATATCAGCTTTATTTTTGGCTTATTTGGTACTTTGGTTTCCTTGGAACTTTTATAATTACTATTTTCAGTATGCCTTTATTTAAAGGGACATTGTCTGATCCCGGAGGCAGAACACCGTTTAGATATACATTTGGAAAGAAATTAAAATTACTGCCTGGCAAAGATAAGCATCTTCCATTTAAAATAAAAGGCCAATTAAAAACCTATAAAGTTGACGAAAATCTTCACAATATGATACTGCCAACAATAATTGTGATTATTACATCTATTTACTTTATAGTTCACTAAAAGTATTTCTAAAATGATCGAGTATTTCTTTCCACTATTATTATTATGCGTGATCCAATCTGGGACACCTGGCCCTAATAATATAATGCTTACTGCATCTGGAAGAAATTTTGGATATTTTGGAACTATTCCTCATATGGCAGGAGTGGTATTTGGTTTTTTATCTTTACTGATTGTTTTGAGCTTGGGATTAATAACTATTTTTAATAACTTTCCATTTATACAAACATTATTACAGATTTTAGGATCACTCTATCTATTGTATTTATCTTATCGTATTTACTTTTCTTATAGCACAGAAGATCAAAGTCGTTCAAAGCCCATTACATTTATAGAGTCATCATTGTTTCAATATGTTAATCCAAAAGGAGTCATGATGGCAGTAACAACTATTTCTATTTATACTGATTTTAAGAATTTTGAGTTTATTGATAGCTTTATTAATGGCATGATATGGATATTAATTGCTTTCACAATTTCAAATATATTTGCTGTTTTAATTTGGACAACGATTGGTGTATTTTTAAATAATTTCATTAAATCTGACAAAGCGATTAATCAATTTAATGGATTTATGGCAACTTTACTTGTTTTGACAGTTATATGGATTAATTATGAGTTTTATGGATCTTAATAGAAAATTAATAACCTATTTAGTTTTGGGGCATTGTCTTATAATTGCTATATCAAATTATCTAGTTCAATTTCCAATAAATATATTTGGTTTGGACTATACAATTGGTACATTCACGTTCCCAATTATAGTTCTAGCCACAGATTTGACAGTACGACTTTCGAATGCAACAAATGCACGTAAAGTTATCGGCTATGCCTTTATACCTGCTTTTATAATTTCATACATATTTGCTGATTTTAGAATAGCGATTGCATCTGTTTTAGCTTATTCAATTGGGCAGTTGCTTGATGTCTTTGTGTTTTCAAAAGTAAGGGACAGAGTAGGCGATGATGGCTTCAATTTAAGTTCTTATTGGTACCTTGCGCCAGTTATCAGTACATTTTTCGCACAATTAATTGATACTTATCTATTTTATGGCGTGGCATTTTATAATTCTGCAGATAATTTTATGCGTGAAAATTGGGATCTCATAGCATTCAACGATTTTATATTGAAACTAGTTGTTTGCTACCTAGCATTTTTGCCAATTTATGTTTTAATTCTGAATAGAACTTTTAATTATATTAGAACACGCACC
Source organism: uncultured Pelagibacteraceae bacterium (assembly GCA_902544065.1). Classification (GTDB taxonomy): domain Bacteria; phylum Pseudomonadota; class Alphaproteobacteria; order Pelagibacterales; family AG-422-B15; genus CACNXQ01. Next base: position 16,300 of record CACCAS010000008.1, on the reverse strand, counting down.
TAGAAAAATGTTTTTTACGTCTATTTCTCCTGAAGCTTTTGATCATAAAAATATATCTAAAGACATTCATGAAATGAATGATCATATAAAAAATTTGCTAGTCAACGCGCCCCCATCACATGAAATACCTTTTGATGTCTTACAAGAAATAAGAAGACAAGGTGGTGGACTGCTTGCTTTCCAGCCATATTCTGATCGTGCTGAAAATAGGCAAGTTGGGATAGGTGATCATAAAGTAATGATAAGAATAATTAATCACGATAGTCCTGAATTTGTTTATATGCACATTCATGGCGGCGGTCACTGCATTGGCGCTGCAGATATGCAGGATCAATCTTTGGAAAAAATTTCAAATGATCTTAATTGTGTTGTTGTAAGTGTGGAATATCGTCTTGCGCCAACTAACCCTTATCCAGCTGCTCCAGATGACTGTGAAACAGCAGCTATTTGGTTGATAGAAAATTCAAAGAAAGAATTCAATACAGAAAAAATTGTAATTGGTGGAGAGTCGGCTGGTGCGAACTTATCTGCAGTCACATTACTAAGACTGAAGAGTAAAGGGCTACTTGATACTATCAAAGGTGCAAACCTTATTTATGGAACATATGATGCTCGACTTACACCAAGTGCAATAAAAAAGGAAGGATCTGAAGAAATATTTCTATTATCATATGCAATGATAAGAAAATTTAGAGACTCATACTTTCAAGGAGATGTCGATAAAAGCTTGCCTGATGTTTCGCCTATACAAGGTGATTTAGAGGGAATGCCTCCTGCATTATTTACTGTTGGAACAAGAGATTTATTGCTAGATGACTCATTATTTATGTATGGAAGATGGCTGAGTTATGGTTCAAAGGCAGAGATTATAATTGTTCCTGGTGCAGATCATGCATTTAATGCTTTTCCATCAGAAACGACAACATCTGTTGAAAACAGAATAAGTGAATTTATTAAATTAGTCCTCTAGACTATCTAAATAATCTTCTGCAATTTTCTTTCCTAATTGATAATCAGCTTTTAAAATCTTAATGTTTTTTGAATCTCTTTTTGATTTTAGTTTTTCTGGAGGGCATAGTTGTATAATTTTGCAATCATTTGGAGGATTTTTTATAAAATCAAGTGCTCTATTATAGGTTTTATCGTGTTCTAATAATGCCTTTCTCAATTTAGGATATTCTCTTGATAGTAAAGCGCCAATATAATTTTCAAGCTTAAGCCTTCTTCTAAATTTTTTTTCATATGTTCTAATTATAATTATCTTTCTGGCCCCCATTTCATAAGCTTTTTTTACAGGTAAAGGATCGGCAACGCCTCCATCAAATTTCCTGCGTCCATTTATTAAGCTTGGCGTTCTGACCAATATGGGTAAGGTTCCAGAAGCGATCATTTTTGGCATCCATTCACCATCGCCAAATGAATAATACTCAGCGTTTGCCTCGATCGCATCAGTCACAACCGCAATATAATCTTTTCCTTTTAAATTATCTTTGATCTTTTCCATACTTGGCTTAAACATCTTCTCACCATCTTCGTACATCTTATGAAATTTAATTATGTCTTTTCCAGTGAGAATATTCTTATAGCTGAGGTAATCACCTTTAGCTGCATAGAGCATTTTTTCTAAGTTATTGTCTGTCTCTCTAATTAGATACCAGCATAGAACCGCCACTCCATTTGAGACTCCCATGTAAATATCAAATGGATCATAATTCCTATTAATAAAGGTATCCGTTATTCCAAAAGAAAACACACCTCTTTGGCCACCGCCTTCCACGATCAGAGCTGTTTTTTTATTTTCCATGACATCAATTAACTAGTAAAGTTATATAAAAAATCAAATGTGTTCGATAGTAATTTTAAAACAAAGTGACTCTGAGTGGCCATTAATAATTGGTGCTAACCGAGATGAAATGAAGGACAGGAAGTCACTCACACCTGGTAGACACTGGGAAGATAGACCCCATGTATTTGCTGGAAAGGATTTAATTGCTGGAGGCACATGGCTTGGCATCAATGATTATGGTTTGGTTGTTGGCATCATGAATCGAATGAACAGTTTAGGACCATTAGATAATAAAAGAAGCAGGGGAGAATTGGTTTTGGATGCATTAGATCATGCAGATGCATCGGAGGCACTTAACGCTATGATTGAAATTGAAAAGGACTCTTATAGAGGATTTAATATGCTCATCGCTGATAATATAAACGCTTACTGGATAAAGTCAGAAGAGGAACAAGAAATCATCGAATACTTTAATATTCCTGACGGACTTTCAATGATAACGGCATATGACAGAAATGATTTAAAATCGAAGCGTATTAAAACTTACTTATCAAAATTTTCCTTATCTTTAAATCCAAATCCATCCAAAGGGGAATGGCAAGACTGGGAAATGTTATTGGGAAGTACTTATAGTGAAGATAAAAATCCACTAAGTGCTATGTGTGTAAAGACTGATATGGGTTTTCAAACAGTATCATCAACTTTAATCGCACTGCCCAGCTTTCAACCCAAGGGGGCAAAGCAAAAGCCTGTCTACAAATTTGCCAATGGCTCTCCTGATTTATCAAGTTATGCTGAACTTGATCTGTAACCTTGATATATTATTTATTAAATTATTGATTTTATTAATTAATATTTAGAGAGTTTACTGGCACTTTCTTATATTTAGTATTGTTTGAAAATTCTTAATTATTATAATCGACAAACTTATAATTAATATTTTGGAGTACCCGAATGACTGACTGTTATATCTATGACGCAATTAGAACACCTCGTGGCAAAGGCAAAAAAAATGGAACTTTACACGAAGTTACAGCCTTAGAACTTGCAACTCAGGTTTTAAATAATGTTAAAGACCGCAATCAACTAGATACTTCTGATGTAGATGACGTTGTACTGGGATGTGTCGCTCCGGTTGGTGAACAGGGTGCTAATATTGCTCGTTCTGCAGTCCTCAATTCAGAATTCGATCAATCAGTATCAGGAGTGCAAATAAATAGATTTTGTGCATCTGGTTTAGAAGCAACGAACATGGCAGCGGCTCAAGTTATGTCTGGTCAAGCACAGATGTCTATAGGCGGTGGCGTTGAATCAATGTCAAGAGTACCAATGGGTTCTGATGGTGGGGCAATGGTTGCTGATCCTTCAGTAGCAATTAAAAACTATTTTGTGCCTCAAGGAATAAGCGCAGATATGATTGCTTCAAAATGGGGCTTTACTAGAGATGATGTAGATGCTTATGCAGTTGAGAGTCAACAAAGAGCTAAAAAGGCTTGGGATGAAAAAAGGTTTGATAATTCAATTACACCCGTCAAAGATATTAATGGTTTAACAATCTTAGATCATGATGAACATATGAGACCCGATGCAACAATGCAATCATTGGGATCATTAGATCCTTCTTTCGCAATGATGGGTGAAATGGCTGGCTTTGATGCGACAATACAACAAAGGTATCCAGAAGTAGAAAAAGTAAATCATGTTCACACAGCTGGCAACTCCTCTGGGATCGTTGACGGTGCTGCGGCAATTCTGCTTGGCAATAAAGAAATGGGCGAAAAACACGGGCTTAAGGCAAGAGCGAAAATTAAAGGATTTGCTTCAATTGGATCTGAGCCTAGCATAATGTTGACTGGACCGGGCTATGTTTCAGACAAAGTCCTAAAAAATCTTGGAATGGATAAAAATGACATTGATTTATGGGAATTAAATGAAGCTTTTGCAGTTGTTGTTCTAAGATACTTAGAACACATGGGCATCGATCATTCACAGATTAATGTAAATGGTGGAGCTATTGCAATGGGACATCCTCTTGGTGCTACTGGTGCAATGATACTTGGTACAGTTCTTGATGAGTTAGAAAGAACGAACAAGTCTACAGCACTTGCTACATTATGTGTCGGTGGAGGCATGGGAACTGCTACTGTCATCGAGCGCGTTTAAAAAATTTAGATTAAAGGTAAAAAAATGAGTGATGTAACTTATGAAATAGATAGCGATGGTGTCGCTGTAGTAACATGGGATTTAGAAAACCGTTCAATGAACGTTCTAAATTTTCAATCTTTAGGTGAATATAGACAAATTATCGAAAAGCTAATTGGTGACGATGCAGTTAAAGGAATTGTTTTGAGAAGCGCTAAAGATGCATTCATAGCTGGGGCAGATCTTACTTCTTCTGAAGTTTTTGGTTTTGACAGTGTTCAAGAAGATAAAGTAAAAGCTGCAGAAAAAATTTATAACGGAAATATGGAAATGCAACTATTGTTTAGAAGCATGGAAACATGCGGTAAACCTTTTGTTGCTGCAATAAATGGACATGCTTTAGGCGGTGGATTTGAGATTTGTTTATCATGTCATTACCGTGTTGCAATCGATAATGATAAAATTCAAATTGGACAGCCTGAAGCAAAAGTTGGACTTATACCTGGAGCAGGTGGAACTCAAAGAGTGCCTAGATTGGCAGGAGTTACGCAAGACATAATGGGCTTTCTTTTAGCAGGAACTCCATTCACTCCTAAAAAAGCTTTAGGTGCAGGACTAATTAACGAAGTAACTGATAAAGAAAATTTACTAGCAACCGCAAAGAAATATATTATTGATGGCGGTAAAGCAGTTCAACCATGGGACGAAAAAGGGTTCAAATTCCCTGGCGGACTTCCCTACACTCCAAAAGGAATGATGCTATGGGCAGCGGCTTCATCATCTCTTAGAAAAAATTCTTATAATAATTATCCAGCTCAAACAGCTATATTGTCCGCAGTTTATGAAGGCGTACAAGTTCCCATTGATGCTGCATTAAGAATTGAAGCTCGTTACTTTACCAACGTTGTTATGGATCCAAGATCACAAAACATGGTCAGAAGCTTATTTGTTAATATGCAGGCTCTCAGTAAAGGGGCAAGAAGGCCAAAGGACTTTGATAAATATGATGTCAAAAAAATTGGTATACTTGGAGCTGGACTAATGGGTGCAGGAATTGCTTATGTAACTGCAAAAGCAGGTATTGAAGTTATTTTAATTGATACAGATCAAGATGCTGCTGATAAAGGAAAAGATTACTCGACTAAAATTTTAGATAAGCAACTAAGCAAAAAAAGAACTACAGAAGAAAAGAAAGAAAAACTACTAAACTTAATAACTCCTACTACTGATTACTCTTTGTTACAAGGTGCAGATCTAATTGTAGAAGCAGTTTTTGAAAATAGAGACATCAAGGCTGAAGTTACCGCAAAAGCTGAAGCACAAATTGCTGAGACAGCAGTTTTTGGTTCCAATACTTCAACTTTACCTATCACAGGACTGGCTAAAAATTCTAAAAGACCTAATAATTTTATTGGAATTCACTATTTTTCTCCTGTTGAAAGAATGCCATTAGTTGAAATTATTATGGGAAAAGAAACGTCACAAGAGACCCTTGCTAAGACAATGGATTATGTGCAAAAGATTAAGAAAACTCCAATTGTAGTAAATGATAGCAGAGGATTTTATACAAGCCGCGTATTCAGCACATATACAGGTGAAGGTGTCGCAATGCTTGCAGAAGGAATTAAGCCCGCACTAATTGAAAATGCTGGAAAGATGACAGGCATGCCAATGGCGCCTCTGGCTCTCTCAGATGCAGTAGCTTTAGATCTTGCATGGAAGGTCACTACTCAAACAAAAAAAGACTTCGAAGCAGAGGGAAAAGAATTTCCGGTCACACCTATGTATTCAATCATGGAAGAAATGGTTGAAAAGCAAGGCAGGTTTGGAAAGAAGAATAATAAAGGTTTTTATGAATATCCTGAAAGTGGGAAGAAATACTTATGGCCTGAATTATCTAATCTTTGTAAGGAAAGTGATGAACAGCCTGAAGTTGATGAACTTAAAAAGAGATTTCTCTATATTCAGGCCTTGGAAACAGCTAAGTGTTATGAAGAAAATGTCCTAACAGATGTGCGCGATGCTGATATTGGAGCAATTCTAGGCTGGGGAATGGCACCTTGGACTGGCGGAACACTCTCTTATATTGATATGATAGGAGTTAAAGAATTTGTTGCTGAAGCAGATAAACTTGCTCAAAAATATGGTGAGAGGTTTACACCTTGCAAGCTTCTTCGTGATATGGCCGCCAAAAATGAGACTTTTCATAAAAGTGGTAATTCTAGTCAAGCAGCTTAAATAAGATTATTATAAATATTACATCTTTATAGATTTGAAAGGAGCCATATGGCAAACACCACACCTACGACTAATTCTCTCGAAAATTACTTTTTACCCTTCACTGCAAATAAGGATTTCAAAAAAGATCCAAGACTTTTGGATAGAGGGGAAGGTGTATATTATTGGAATCACAAAGGTGATACGGTAATTGACGCTTCTTCAGGACTATTTTGTGTCCCTCTGGGTCATGGAAGAAAAGAAATTGCAGATGCTGTTCACCAACAATTATTAAAATTAGATTATTCACCAAGCTTCCAGGTTTCTCACTTGCCTGCTTTTACTTGTGCTGAAAAAGTTGCAAAACTATTACCTGGTGACTTAAACAATGTTTTTTTCACGATATGTGGATCGACAGCAATAGACTCAGCTATAAAAATTGTTCAAGCATATCAGCATGCAATTGGACAAGCTCATCGAATGAAGTTTGTATCACGTGAAAGAGCTTATCATGGTGTGAATATTGGTGGCACATCTCTAAGTGGTATGATTAAAAACAGAGAAATATTTACTGCTGCAATGCCCGGCGTTATTCATTTAAGACATACTTGGTTAGATGAGAATAAGTTCACAAAAGGTCAACCAGAACATGGTGCACATTTAGCTGATGACCTTCAGAGATTTGTTGATATGTATGGTCCAGAGTCAATTGCTGCATGCTTTGTCGAGCCTATCGCAGGATCAACGGGAACATTAATTCCACCTAAGGGATACTTAGAAAAGTTAAGAGCAACATGTGATAAGTATGGCATCGTTTTAATTTTTGATGAAGTTATTACAGGATTTGGAAGGACGGGAAAGTCTTTTGGTTCAGTAAAATATAATGTTCAACCAGATATGATAACTATGGCTAAAGCCATTACGAATGGTTCCCAGCCAATGGGAGCCGTTGGGGTTTCCGATAAAATTTATAACGCAATTGTTGACAATGGCCCTGAACACGGAGTTGAGTTTTTTCATGGCTACACATACTCAGGTCACCCTGCATGTGTTGCAGCTTCATTAGCTACATTAGATATTTATGAAAAAGAAGATATTTTTGCAAGAGCTGAAAAGATGTCACCTTATTTTTTAGATGCTGTTTTTGATGCATTTAAAGATGTTCCAGCTGTAACAGATGTTCGGGGAGATGGAATGATGGCTGCCATTGATCTAGCTGTTGATAAAGTTCCAGGGGTACGTGGATACGATGCTCAAAAGAAAACTTTTGCGAATGGAGTTCATATTAAATTTACTGGTGACAGTGGTATAATTGCACCTGCTTTGATTGCCGAAGAAAAGCACATTGACGAAATGGTACAAAAAATAAAAGAAGTAGTTGTTAAATATTAATAGAAAAGTTTCAAATATGACTAAAATGACAACAGAAGAAGCTTTTATCAAGGTTTTGCAAAAGCATGGCATACAACATGCATTTGGGATTATTGGTTCAGCGTTTATGCCTATATCCGATTTATTTCCCAAAGCTGGTATAACATTTTGGGATGTAGCTCACGAAACTAACGGAGGCATTGTTGCTGATGGATACACACGTGCAACAGGAAAAATGTCAATGTGCATTGCTCAGAATGGTCCTGGTATCACAAACTTTGTTACGCCAATTAAAACAGCATACTGGAATCATACTCCTTTACTCTTAGTAACGCCTCAAGCTGCCAACAAAACAATTGGTCAAGGTGGATTTCAAGAAGTCGAGCAGATGGCTTTATTTAAAGATATGGTTTGCTATCAAGAAGAGGTGAGAGATCCTTCCAGAATTGCAGAGGTCTTAAATAGAGTAATATCAAAAGCGTTTAGAGGCTCAGCACCTGCTCAAATAAATGTACCCAGAGACATGTGGACACAAGTCATTGATATTGAAATACCTACGATTATAAATTTTGAAAGACCAGCTGGAGGAAATGAAGCAATATTTAAAGCATCAGAGTTACTATCTAACGCTAAATTTCCTGTAATTTTATCTGGCGCTGGAGTTGTATTAGGTGATGCCATTGAAGAATGCAGATTACTTGCTGAAAGATTGGATGCTCCCGTTGCGTGTGGATATCAACATAATGATAGTTTTCCAGGTAATCATCGTTTAGCTGTTGGACCCTTAGGTTATAATGGATCAAAAGCAGCAATGGAATTAATTTCAAAGGCTGATGTTGTTCTTGCTTTGGGTACTAGGTTAAACCCTTTTTCTACTTTGCCATGCTATGGCATAGATTATTGGCCAACAGAAGCATCAGTAATTCAAGTCGATATAAATTCAGACCGTATAGGGCTTACTAAAAAGGTAACTGTAGGCATTTGTGGAGATTCAAAGCTTGTAACACAACAATTAATAAATAACTTATCTCCAAGTGCCGGTGATAATGGTAGAGATGATCGAAAAGCATTAGTGCATCAAACTAAATCTTCTTGGCTACAAACGCTAAGCAGCATGGATCACGAAGATGATGATCCTGGAACCACATGGAACGCAGACTCTAGAAAGAGAGACTCTGATAGAATGTCTCCACGAATGGCGTGGAGAGCAATCCAAGCGGCTCTGCCCAGAGAAGCAATTATTTCTTCAGATATTGGCAATAATTGTGCAATAGGAAATGCTTATCCTACTTTTGATGAAGGAAGAAAGTATCTTGCTCCTGGTCTATTTGGTCCATGCGGATATGGTTTCCCCTCAGTTCTAGGCGCTAAAATTGGATGCCCTAACATTCCAGTTGTTGGATTTGCTGGCGATGGTGCATTTGGCATTAGTATGAACGAGATGACCTCTTGCGCAAGAGAAGAGTGGCCTGCCATTACCATGGTAATATTCAGAAATTATCAATGGGGCGCCGAGAAAAGAAATTCAATTCTTTGGTATGACAATAATTTTGTTGGCACTGAATTAGATCCAGAATTAAGTTACGCAAAAGTAGCAGAAGGATGTGGCTTAAAAGGCGTAATAGTTAGAACGATGGAAGAGTTAACTCAAAACCTGAGGAACGCCTGCGAAGATCAGGACAAAGGTATCACAACATTTATTGAAGTTATTTTGAATCAAGAATTAGGCGAGCCTTTCAGAAGAGATGCAATGAAAAAGCCTGTTGAAATAGCAGGCATTGATTCCAGTGATATGAGCCAAGAACAAATAGGCTAGGATTTTCTTAAAATATAAATTTTATTTTTTGCACTGGAGTTGTGACGAGGAAGTGCAAGGAATGGCCTTGAGATATACAAAGGAGTGTATTCATTGGATCTGTAGGCTAGTTCTGTATCAAAACCTAATTTTTTAAAAATAGTCTCAGAAATTGAAAGTATTAAGTAACCATTTTTTTTTGTAACTCTTAATAATTCTTTGATTGCACTTGGCCCTACATGACCAGCAGTAAGGACCCCTGTACAGATTATTAAATCAAACTGATTACTTTTCAATGTAGTTTTTTTATTTAATGATTGGCAAATAAGTTTTTTAAAAATTTTTTTTGATTTAGCAAGTTCTAGCATTTCTTTTGAATTATCTAAACCTGTTAGATTTTTATATTCTAATTTACTCAACTCTTCAGCTACTAATCCAGTTCCACATCCAGCGTCTAAAATATTTGCTTTTTTTGAAATTTTTATTTTCTTACTAAGAATAATCTCTTTTAATCGTTTTGGATAAGCGTATCCCCAATCAGTTAAATCCTTATCGTATTCCTTTGCCCAACTTTTATAATGCAGTTTTAGTTTTGCTGGATTTTTTTCTGTATAAACAATTTTAAGCCATTTTTTTGCCATTAGAGTTCTTAGTCCTTTTTATATTTATGCAAATAGTATAAAAATTAGTTATATATGTTAATTGGTGTTCCAAAAGAAATCAAACCTCAAGAAAATAGAGTAGGACTATCTGCTGATAGTGTAAAGATACTTGTTTCAGAGGGAAATAAGGTAATTGTTGAAACAGGGGCAGGAATAGGCTCAGGCTTTACTGACGCTGACTACTCTTCAGCAGGCGCAAGCATTTGCAAAACTGCCGGAGAGGTTTTTGATATAAGCGAATTAATAATTAAAGTTAAAGAACCACAAAAACAAGAAGTTGAGCTTCTTAAAAAAAATCAACTATTATTTACCTATCTTCATTTAGCCGCAAATAAGGAACTTACCTTAGGGCTAATGAAATCTAGATCAACGTGTATCGCCTACGAGACTGTTACAGATGAGAATAATCGTCTACCATTACTTGCTCCGATGAGCGAAGTTGCAGGCAGAATTTCTATTCAGGCAGGAGCAAGATCATTAGAGATGACTAATAATGGCAGAGGAGTGCTTTTATCCGGTGCAACCGGAGCCCCACCAGCAAATGTAGTTATTATTGGGTGTGGTGTTGTTGGATTTAATGCCGCATTAATAGCGCATGGAATGAAAGCAAATGTTATTTTAATTGATCAATCTCAACAGAGGCTTGATGAGTTAAAATCATTCTTCAACAATGAAGTTACAACTGTGATTTCAACACCTGAAAATATTAATGCAAATGTGAAAGATTGTGATTTATTAATAGGGGGTGTTCTTGTGCCAGGTGCATCAGCGCCAAAACTAGTTTCTGAAAACTTAGTTTCAAAGATGAAACCAGGCTCTGCTCTTGTTGACGTAGCCATTGATCAAGGGGGATGCATTGAAACCAGCAAGCCAACAACTCATGCTGATCCAGTGTATATTCTGCATAATGTTGTTCATTATTGTGTTACAAATATGCCTGGATGTGTACCTAGAACATCAACAATCAGCCTTAATCAAGCAACATTGCCATTCGTATCTGATTTAGCCAAAAATGGTCTCAATAAAGCTTTGAGTTCAAATAAGAATTTCCGAAATGGCCTAAATGTAATGAATGGAAACTGTACACAGCAAGATGTAGCTAAAGATCTTAATTTAGATTTTTGTAAGCCTGAAAAATTAATTGCTTAAATATTTTCAACAGCTTTACAGAGATTTGTTAATTTTTTTATCGCCAACTCTCGTGATAGATAGCCAAGACCGCAATCAGGAGCAGCTATAAGTCTTTCTTTATCAATATGGTTAAGGCAATCTAAAGCTCTAGATCTAATCAAATCAATATCTTCAATTTGACTTGAGGCTATTTTTAAAAGACCAAATACAATTTTTTTTGTTTTGTATTTTTCTAATAACTTTAAATCATTATACCGATGAGCATCTTCAATTGAAATTGTATCAATACAACTTGCTTCTAATGCGTCAGCCAAATCAAAATAGCTAGTTAGGGGAGCCTTTGGATAATCAACTGAATCTATTTTATCAGGATAGCCACAACATATGTGTACAATTTTATCGCAATTGTTAATACCGTGAAAGCAACGTTCAATATTATCAATCCCAAACTCGAGCGCTTCTTTTGATTTTCTTGCAAATAGTGGTTCATCAATTTGAATATATCTGCAGCCAGCATCAACAAGATTCTTAATTTCCTTATTGATTACTTCACCTAGGTCGAAGCACATCTTTTTTTCTTCATGATAAAAGTTATCAGAAATAGTGTCAGCAATAGTAAGGGGACCTGGTATTGTAGCTTTAATTGGCTTATTTGAAATAGATTGATTGAGCATAAATTCTTTATCTAAAAAATAACCATTGAATTCAATTTTTTTTGTTATGGTGGGAAGCCAGCAATTATAATTTCCAGTCCTTGCAGTTTTTTCAGTGAGTATCTTAAAGTCTATCCCTTTTAAATGCCTGCAATGATAGTGAATATAATTTTCTCTTCTTACCTCGCCATCAGTGACAATATCGATTCCACAAGCAATCTGATCATTAATGACTTGTTTTGATGCTTCATTTACTAGATGTTCATATTGACTGCCCATCTTATGTTTTTCTTCTTGATATGCAGAAGTTGGTCTTTCGTTGTCAGTACCTTTCTCTCCTTTAAACCAATCTGATAAAGGTAAAAAAGATGGCTTAGGGAATGAACCAATTGTGGTTGTTAAAATCATGACAAAAGTCTATTTAAAACAGTGATTTAGCCAAGTATTAAGTATGAAATATATTTAAAAAATATATTTATATGAATCATATAGTTAGTAAATTCTCTTAATGTAAAAAATTATAATTAATTTTTATTAATATTTTTCAGAAACTTAGATGAAAATTAAATTATTTTATTACATAGATTTGTATAAATTTCTTAAACTTTATTCTTTACACACTCTCTCTTATGTATGAGAATTTTTTATTAATTAATTAACAATGTGAGGAGTAGCCGTGAAGAAAATAAATAAAACTCTTAAGGCTGCAAAAGTTTCAAGAAGATCAGTCCTAAAAGGTGCAGCTGCAACTGGAGCAGCCGCAGCTATTGGTCCCTGGTATATTCCAAATGCTTTTGCCGCACCTGTTGTAAATGTTTTGATGTGGGGTGAGTACCTACCTGATTCAGTTGTAGCTGATTTTAAAGCTAAGACTGGAATTACTGTTAACCACACCAAAATTGGAGACAATGGTGAAATAATATCAAAAATGAAAGCTGGTGGTGGCGCAGGTTATGACTTGGCAAGCCCTACAAACATGAGGGCCTTGCAATGGGAAAACCTTGGTGTCTTAGCTCCATTCGATATGAATAGAATTAATACTAGTGCCGTTAACCCAGGGATGCTTGCAGTAGGTGAGCGTGATTGGAATTTTGGTGGCAATGGATCTCACTGGGTTCCACAATTGTGGGGAACAGAGTCGATTTCTTGGAGGACTGATAAATGGACTCCGGATGGCCTTCCAAGTTTCGGTGATTTATGGGAGCCTAATCCAGGCATTGATGGAGCCTTCATGATGGGTAGAACTTACTCAATGATGACAGGTTGTGGAATTTGGATGCATCACCAAGGTAAGATGGATTTCTGGTCTTCTTATAAGGACGAAGATACTATGAGAAAGAACTGGGAGACAATTACTGATTTCTGTATTTCAAAAAAAGGGAATCTTGTTAAGTTCTGGTCAGGAGCTGATCCTCAGAAACAAGGATTTACATCTGATGGTGTGGTCGTTGGACAAACTTGGGATGGCCCAATTGCAGCAATGATGAAAGCTGGCGAACCGGTTGCTTATCAAACTACAGATGAAGGTGCGCTAGCATGGATTGATGGTATCACATTATCTGCAAAAGCTGAAAACATTGATGAAGCTTATGAATTAATCAATTATAGCTTTACCCCTGAAGTTGGTGGTCAAACTATTAATGAAATTGGATATAATTCAGCTGTTAATGGCGCTTCTGATTTCTACTCATCAGAAACAAAAGCTTTGGCTAAAGCAATTTATCCAGGGGATACTTCTACTAAGTTGAATCCTTGGCCACCAGAGCCACCTTGGTTTGCTGATGCAAGAGCTGAGTACGCGAATAAGTTTGAAACGGCGTAATTAGTTTCTAATAACATTTAAGGCGCTCAAGATTGTATCTTGGGCGCTTTTTTTATCGTGTTTATTAATTTACTAACTATAATTTTCTTATGAGTGCAGATGTAGAGTTAAATAACGTTTCAGTTACTTTTGGGAGTTTTTATGCAGCTAAAAGTGTAAACGTAAAAATTAACGGCGGTGAATTCTTTTCTTTCTTGGGACCATCTGGCTGCGGAAAGACAACATTGCTAAGAGCTATTTCAGGATTTCAAGATCCCTCCGAAGGATCTGTGTTAATTGATAACAAAGACATGTCTGGCATAGGACCGAACAAAAGACCTACTTCTCTCATATTCCAGAATCTAGCCTTATTTCCTTTAATGTCAGTTTCTGAAAATATTGCTTTCTCTCTAGAGGTCAGAGGAGTTTCAAAGGGAGATAGACAAAAAAGAGCAGATGAGCTTCTAGAGCTTATTGCATTGGAAGGACAGGGCGAAAAAAAAGTACATCAATTATCAGGAGGACAAAAACAAAGAGTAGCAATCGCAAGAGCATTGGCTGTTGAACCAAAAGTTTTATTATTAGACGAACCTTTGTCTGCATTAGATCTAAAACTAAGACAAAGAATGAGAACCGAGTTAAGAGAAATTCAAAAAAGGGTTAACATAACATTTATTTATATTACTCATGACCAAGGTGAGGCATTAACAATGTCTGATAGGATTGCTGTAATGAACGAAGGGGAAATTGAGCAGATAGGACCTTGCGATGAAGTTTATAACAACCCATTAACCCCTTTTGTTGCAACTTTTGTTGGAGAAAACAATCCTTTATTTGGAAAAGTAAAAGAGATCAATCAAAATAAGATTAAAATAGAAACTCCTGATGGTGATTTCGTATCGACAATGAACGAAAATAAGAAATTAAACATTGGGGATGAAGCAATTGCTTTTGTAAGACCTGAGTCATTATTCATGCCAAGAGATGGAGACAGTTTTGATAATTTAATTGATGTAAATATTGAAAGCTTTGAGTTTGAGGGAAATATAAAAAATTTCTACGCAACGTTAAAGTCTGGAACAAAGATCAAGTTTTCTATTCCAAATGCAATTGATACTTCATCAATCTCTTCAGGTACAAAATTACAACTTGGCTTCGAGTCCACAAAGTCTTCAATTTTACCTAAAGCACAATTAGCCATAGATTAAATATGGGAAATTATTTATTCACGCAGCCATTTTTTAAAAAGAACGGTAAGGCAATTGCTATTTATTTCTTGGTGGCAATAGTCTTTTGGTTTGTTTTCCTTGTCATAATACCTCAACTATACATGCTGGACTTATCTTTTAGATCAAATGTCCCGCCATTAGCTCGCGGAGGACCTCAAGATTATTATACAATGGAACATTATCAGCATTTTGTTTTTGGCTCAAAAACATCACTTGATGCATTTAATTTTGTTGATCTTGGAGTTTTTGGAAGAACTATTCTTGTATCGATAATGGTCACTATTGCGAATTTATTATTTTGTTATCCAATTGCTTTTTATATTGCTAAAATTGCCAACCCAAGCACTGCGAGATTATTGATTGTTTCTTTAATAATACCATTTTGGATCAATGAACTCTTAAGGTCCTTTGCATTAAGAATACTTTTTGCAAATGAAGGAGTTATAAATAATTTTTTAACTGGAATAGGAGTAATTGATCAAAGTATTTTGTTTATTACATATGATATTGGATTATATACGGGCCTGGTATACGCATACATTTTATTAATGATGTTTCCTCTATATAACGCCATTGAGAGCTTAGACATTAATCAGATTGAGGCCGCAAAAGATCTAGGCTCCTCCTCTTTGAGGACGCATTGGAGGATAGTAATTCCTCATGCAAAGCCAGGAATTGTGTCTGGATGCACAATGGTATTTATGTTGACTGTGGGAGCTCTTGCAACACCAGTGGTCTTAAGCAGCCCAAATACTCTCTGGTTTCCACAGCTTATTTATCAGTGGTTCAACATGAATGATAACTGGTCACGTGGATCAGCATACTCAATTATTTTATTAATTATTTCTGTTATTTTTGTTTTAGCAATGATGCGGATTTTTAAAGTTAAGATTGGTGAAATTATAAAATGAAACCAACATACTTTATTAATTTCATGATGGGCATGTATATCTTTATATTTTTTGCCTATCTATTTGGTCCATTGATCATCATGAGTATTACAGCATTTAACTCTGCTGAATTTCCCTCTATTTCTCCTTGGGAGTGTTTTAGTTTTAGATGGTTTAATGAAGGAAAAATTGCATACGACGGGCAACATTTAGCAGGCCTTCTTTCAGATTGGCGATTACATGATGGAATTATTAGTAGTTTAATTATAGGAGCAGGAGTTGTATCACTTTCTGTACCAATTGGCATGGCAGCCGCGATTGTCTTAACACAAGTTCGATCGCAGTTAAGAGATATTTATTATTCAATCTCTATTATGCCTGTTTTATTTCCTGGTGTCATTATTGGAATATCCACTGTAGTATTATGGGATCGTATCGCAGGACTTGGAGGAGATGGGTTCATTTCTGATGTTGGTAGAAATGGAATATTTCTTACAATTCTAGCACAAACGTGCTTTATATCAACTTACTGCTTTTTAATTTTTGTCGCAAGACTTCAAAGATTTGACCAAACACAAGAGGAGGCCGCATTAGATTTAGGCGCAACTCAAACACAAGTATTT
>CACCAS010000007.1 GCA_902544065.1 uncultured Pelagibacteraceae bacterium | reverse complement strand
GCCAGCTAAAAAGAAAAAAAAGAAAAGATAAGTAGTATTGATTAATCAATGCTTTTTTTTGCGCCCTTAGTTTAATAGACTAGGGGCGTTTTTTAATTTATCTCTTCCGAGAATTTTATCTATTTTCTTAATTGCATTCTCCTCAGTAATCTTAAGACTTGCAATTACTTCTCTTAAAAAACGATCATAAGATAATTCAAAAAGCTGACGTTCACTGTAAGATTGCTCAATCTGGTTGTTTGCTCTATTTAAATCTCTCACAACTTCAGCAATTTGTTCAATTTCCCCAGAGTTTATTTTTAAATCATATTCCTGTGCACGTCGGCTCCACATGGTTCTTTTTATTTTTGCTTTTTGAGAGAGTATTTTCAAAACAGTTTGAATTTTAGACGGCTTTGAAACCTTTCTTAAACTGAGTTTTTTTGCTTTTTCAACTGGCACTCTAAGAATCAGTTTATCCTTCACAAATTCAATCACGTACATTTCCAGTTTTTGACCAACAACCTCTCGTTTTTCAATATCAATTACTTGTCCAACTCCATGAGTGGGATAGACTACATGGTCTTTTGTCTTAAATATTTTTTTAACCTTCTTTTCTTTTATTGTTTTAATTTCTAAAAACTTCTTTACTTTTTTTGCTTGATAATGTGAAGGATTAATAATTCTGTTATTTACTTTTTTATTTGATTGCTGAGGCATCTTTGGCGCAACAAACTTTTCCACTGTTTTTTTTGCCTCTACTTTTTTTTTGGCAGTAGTTTTCTTTTTTTTGACAGGTTTTTTTACTACCTTTTTTTTCTTAGGAACTTTCTTAACAAATTTCTTTTTCTTAAGAACTTTCTTAACAAATTTCTTTTTCTTAAGAACTTTCTTAACAAATTTCTTTTTCTTTTTTATAGGTTTCTTATTTTTTTTCATATCATTGACTTATTCCCCAGGTTTTTTTGAAAAAAATTTATTATACTTATCGTCTACACTTTCATATTTTTCAGCATCTGTTGGTGGATTTTTTTTTAAGGTAATATTTGGCCATAAATCTGAAAACTCTGTATTAATTTTTAGCCATTTTCCATCTTTATCTTCTGCATCAGAAATTATTGCATCCACTGGACATTCTGGCTCACAAACTCCACAGTCAATACATTCTTCAGGATTGATTACTAGCATGTTTTCACCTTCGTAAAAACAATCAACTGGGCAAACTTCTACGCAATCTGTGTATTTGCACTTAATGCAATTCTCATTTACTACGTATGTCATAGAAGATTAGCCTGTAAGTCTTTTTTTGATTTCTCCAACTCTAAAATCATCAATATAAAGAAGTCCTGATAGTTTTCTTATAAGTGCATTTTCGTAATCATCAATTCGTCCATCAGCTATGATGATTTTCCAGAGCATTTCAATTATTACTAGTTTCTCATCATCATCTAAGGAAGAATTAATTTTTGAGGTAAACTGATGTATGTCACTGGCATTATCGACCATTGAAACGGATACTTCAAACAAATTATTTAAGCTCTCATTTGTTAACTTGAAGTAATTATTAAGTAATTTAAGAATTTCTTCTTTTTCAATTTCATCAAATATACCGTCGTGTTTTGCTGTTGTAATCATTAGTGAGGCGACAGCTAACTGAATTACATCAAATTCGTTCTCTTCTTTAGTATTGGTCTTTTCAAAAAGTGTTGTAAATTTTTCAAACATTGTATTATTTTTGTATGTTAGCTATTAACTGACACAACATATTGTTTATAACATAGAACAAAACAGGTAGATTATGTGTCCGAATCACTAACAAGCTTTGTTCTTTAAATATTCTGTTTTTTTTTATAATCAAATAATTATATACATCACATAATCTAAATTTAAAAGTTTCTTAATCACATATGAAAACAAAAAATAGCGAAAATTATACAAAATGGCAGAAAAGCTTTGAGCAAGAAACCAAGATTGATCTCAATGAGGCATCTTCTGAGACAGATGAAGGAATTAAAATAAAACCAGTTTATACAAAAGCTGATATTGAAAATCTCTCATTTGTAGACAATGACTCACTCCCTGGCCAATTACCATATACGAGAGGCCCAAGAGCTTCAATGTATACGAATAGACCATGGACGATAAGGCAGTATGCTGGATTTTCTACAGCTGAGGAGTCAAATGAGTTTTATAAGAAAAATTTAAAATCTGGACAAAAAGGTCTTTCAGTTGCTTTTGATCTACCAACTCATAGAGGTTATGACTCTGACGATGATTTAGTAATGGGCGATGTTGGTAAGGCTGGTGTTGCTATTGACACTGTTGAAGACATGAAAATTCTATTTAATGACATTCCACTTAATCAGATGTCTGTATCAATGACAATGAATGGAGCAGTACTTCCCGTCTTGTCCTCGTTTGTTGTTGCAGGGGAAGAACAGAATGTAAATAAAAATCTACTATCTGGAACCATACAAAATGACATTTTAAAAGAATTTATGGTGAGAAATACATATATTTATCCTCCTGACCCTTCCATGAAAATCGTTGCTGATATAATTGAATTTACATCTAAGGAAATGCCAAAATTTAATTCAATTTCAATCTCAGGCTATCATATGCAAGAAGCTGGTGCAGATAATGTACTTGAACTTGCATATACACTTGCTGACGGTATAGAGTATGTGAGGGCAGCTCTATCAAAAGGATTAGATATAGACGATTTTGCTCCCCGACTTTCATTCTTTTTTGCTATTGGAACTGATTTCTTTATGGAGATTGCAAAACTCAGAGCAGCAAGAACATTATGGTATAAAATAATGAAAGATTTTGGAGCGAAAAACGAAAAGTCTATGATACTCAGAACACATTGCCAGACTTCTGGAGTATCACTTACTGAAAAGGATCCTTATAATAATATCATCAGGACTTCTTATGAGGCACTTTCTGCGATATTGGGAGGCACACAAAGTTTACACACTAACTCATTTGATGAAGCAATTGCTCTTCCAACCGATGAGTCTGCTAGAATAGCAAGAAATACTCAGCTAATCCTTCAAAATGAAACTGGAGTAACGAATACTGTAGATCCTTTAGCAGGTTCATATTTTGTAGAAAGTCTTACTGACGAGTTATCAAAAAAGGCTTGGGAGATTATAGAAGAGATAGAGTCGCTAGGCGGGATGACAAAAGCGGTAAAAGCAGGTGTACCTAAACTAAAAATTGAAGAGTCTGCTACTAAAAAGCAAGCTAAAGTTGATAGTGGTACAAGAGTCGTAGTGGGAGTAAATAAGTTTAAAAATCCTAAAGAGCCTAAGGTTGATGTAAGGGTAATTGATAATAATAGGGTAAGAGATGATCAAATTAAAAAGATCAATGATATAAAAGCCTCCAGAGATCAAAAGGCAGTCGATAAGTCATTAGCAAAATTGGTAATAGCAGCAAAAGAGGATAGTAATTTGTTAGCTTGCTCAATTGATGCTATAAAAAATAGAGCAACAGTTGGAGAAGTATCAAAAGCATTAGAGCAAGTATACGGAAGACATTTTGCAACGTCTTTAAGTGTTTCAGGAGTATATGGCAAACATTTTGAAGGTGATGAGGATTTTATGAATGTAGCAAAAAAAGTAAATTCTTTTGAAAAAGAAAATGGACGAAGACCTAGAGTTTTAATAGTCAAGATGGGTCAGGATGGTCATGATAGAGGAGCAAAGATAGTTGCTACATCATTTGCAGATATGGGATTTGATGTTGACATGGGCCCCCTATTCCAATCTCCTAAAGATGTAGCAAAAGACGCAATAGAAAATGATGTACATGCAATAGGTGTTTCAACACTTGCGGCAGGACACAAAACTCTTGTACCAGAGCTCATGAAAAGCTTAAAACAAATAGACCCTAAGTCAAAAATAGTTGTTTTTGTTGGTGGAGTTATACCAGAGCAAGATTACGATTTTTTATATGAAAATAATATTTCAGCTATTTTTGGCCCTGGTTCAAATATTATAGAATCTGCAGAAACGGTTATTGATTTGATATCAGATAAAATTCATAAAGATAATTAGATGCAATTTGTTGAAAAAATTGTAAAAGGTGAGAGAGCTGCAATAGCTAAAGCCATTACATTAGTTGAATCATCAAGGGAAAATGACAAAAAAGAAAGCAGAAAGTTAATATCGGAGCTTTTAAATAAGCCTGGTAAATCAATTCGAATTGGATTTTCAGGACCTCCAGGTGTTGGCAAATCAACATTTATTGAGTCGTTTGGTCGTTACCTGGTAGAAAAAAATTATAAGCTTGGCATTTTAGCTATTGATCCATCTTCACAGATTACAGGAGGTTCTATTCTGGGTGATAAAACTAGAATGATAGAAATTTCTAAAAATCCAAACACATTCATAAGATCTACCCCTTCAAGAGGATCCTTAGGTGGAATTTCTATTGGAACAAGAGAAGCATCAATCATATTAGATGCAGCGGGATATGATTTTATTTTTATCGAAACTGTTGGCGTAGGTCAGTCAGAGATCATGGCAACTAATTTAGTAGATATATTTTCTCTAATTGTAGGACCAGGATCTGGAGATGAGCTACAAGGCATAAAAAAAGGTATAACCGAATATGCTGATATATTTATAGTAAATAAAAATGATGGTGACCTGAAATCTGAAGCTTCTAAAACCGCCTCAGACTATAAATCAGCTATAAGTTACTATAAGAAATCAAGTGAAGCTGCAGATAAGGAAGTTTTACTTGTATCTGCGATTGAACAAACTGGCATGGAAAAAGTAATAGAAACTATACAGAATATAGTTTTGCAAAATAAAAAGAATAAAAATTTTGATGAAAGAAGGGCTAAGCAGTTTACTTACTGGATAGAAGAAGAGGTAAGAGAAATAATTCAATTTAGTATTCAAAATAAAATCAAAGAAGATGGCAGTATTAGTAAATTTTCTCAAAAAGTAATGGATGGTGAGATTCAAATGTTTGATGCTATTGAAGCTATTACCCAGAATTTGCAGAATAAATAATCATATTGACATTATTTACTATTATATTTAACTAACACAATTATGACAAAAGCATGTGATTTATCTGGCAAAAAAGTTCAATTCGGAAACAACGTAAGTAAAGCAAATAATAAGACTAGAAGAAAATTCAACGTAAATCTTCAAGCAGTAACTTTTAAAAGTGAATTGTTAAATAAAAAAATAAAGTTATCAGTGGCTACATCGTCAATTAGAACAGTCTCAAAATTTGGCGGTATAGACGAGTATTTAACTAAAACAAAAAGTAAGAAATTGTCACTTAAGGCCAAAAGATTGCAACGTGCAATGGAAGTAGCAGCGAGTAAAGCTAATTAGCAAGTTGACTTTTACTCTTCTTTTCACTTTCTTCAAACAAATCAACTAATTGTTCTGTCATTACATCTGCAAGTTGTTCAGCATCTACTATTGTAACTGCTCTTTTATAGTACCTTGTTACATCATGGCCAATTCCGACAGCTAGTAACTGAATAGCAGATTTGGACTCTATCCATTCGATTACGCCTCTTAAATGTTTTTCAAGATAATTACCTGTATTTACAGACAACGTACTATCATCAACCGGAGCCCCATCGGATATTACCATTAATATTTTTCTTGCTTCATATCTTACTTGTAACCTCTTATGTGCCCACAATAGTGCCTCTCCATCAATGTTCTCTTTTAATAAACCTTCACGCATCATAAGACCTAAATTCTTTTTTGATCTGCGCCATGGTTCATCTGCAGCTTTGTAAATAATGTGTCTTAAATCGTTTAATCTTCCTGGAGCTGGTATCTTTTTATTTTGCATCCAATACTCTCGACTTTTGCCACCTTTCCAAGCTTTAGTTGTAAATCCTAGTATCTCAACCTTAACACCACATCTTTCCAGTGTTCTTGCAAGAATATCTGCACTCATGGCAGCAACCGTAATAGGCCTTCCTCTCATTGATCCAGAATTATCAATTAAAAGTGATACTACTGTATCTTTGAAGTCAGTATCTTTTTCTTTTTTGAAAGATAATGAATGATAGGGATCTATAATGACTCTGGTTAATCTTGATGTATCCAGTAGGCCCTCTTCTAGATCAAAATCCCAACTTCGATTTTGCTTAGCAAGTAATTTTCTTTGTAATCGATTGGCCAATCTAGAAATAATTGTTTGGTATGACTTTAGTTGTTGGTCTAAGTAGGCTCTAAGACGATTTAATTCTTCATCTTCACATATGTTCGATGCAGTAATTATTTCATCAAATTCTTCAGTATATATATTATATTCATTTAGTATTTGTTCACTTGAATTCTCAGCTCTATATTGCGGCGTCGCATTTTCGCTATTTCCCTCATCAAAGTCTGAAAGTTCATCATCCTCTTGTTGGTCGATATTCATTTCTGTCTCTTCATATCCTACTTCCTCTTCCGATTGGGATGCCTCTTCATCACTAAAAGATGATTGATTCTCCATCTCATCTAATTCATTATTTTCGAGTTGTTCTGTGTTTTGATTTTTTTCCTCCTCATTTTTTTCATCATTAGTATTTTGGTCGTCATAATAGTCTAAGTCATTTATTAATTTATTTACATTTTCAGCAAAAACTTTTTGATCATAAATATTCTCTATGAGGGAATTAGAAGATTCGCCAATTCTATTTTGAAGCCATTTCTTCCATACGCCCATCGCTTTGTCAGAATCTTTGGGCAGATAGTCAGGACTTACTTTATTTCTAAAATATAAATCAATAGCATCTTCAATATCAATATCAGATTGTTTAGAGATTTCAGAAATATTTTTATCTTTAAATTTATTCTCATAAAGAGAATGTAGATTATTTTTAACACCCCTCATCAATTTACTGCCTATTAGTTGTATGCGAGTATCTTCAAGTATTTCATAAATCCTTCTATTTTTTTCACCGGGGGGTTCATACTCTTTGAAAATATCTTGATTGTGGTATTTATATCTTAGGGCTTGATTGTCAGCATTCCCTCGAAGCTGGCTAAGCGACTCAGGGTTAGCACCTAACTTTATTTGGGGTAAAACAATTTTATTTTCTGATGAAGAACCATTATCTTCGAAAACAACGTCAAGCTCTTTGTTTTCAGCAATAGCCCTTGTAGCAGATGAGATTGCTCTTTTGATATTCTCTATAATATCTTCTTTCACTACGTTAAGTTAAATTCATTCTTTTCTAATGAGAGATCATCACCAAAACAGCGCTGATAATATTCAGATATAATCTGTCTTTCACTCTCATCACATTTATTTAAGAAAGTAAGTTTGAATGCCATTGCATAATTAAAGTCAAATATTTCAGCATTTTGAGCCCAGGTTAAAACTGTTCGTGGACTCATGACTGTAGATATATCTCCATTTGATAGCCCTTTTCTAGATAGGTCTGCCACCTTAATCATGAGTTCAATGATTTCTTGCTTTTCTTGTGTATTAAACGAAGGAACTTTAGCGAGCATGATTTGTTTTTCTTGCTCAAAATTAAGATAATTGAGTGTGGTTACAATATTCCACCTGTCCATTTGACCCTGATTGATTTGTTGGGTTCCGTGATATAAGCCTGTGGTATCGCCTAAGCCAACTGTATTTGTTGTTGCGAACATTCTAAAATAAGGATTTGGTTTTAAAACTCTATTTTTATCTAGAAGCGTAAATTTACCATCTGCTTCCAATACTCTTTGTATTACAAACATTACATCAGGCCTACCTGCATCATACTCATCAAAAACTAATGCTGTTGGATTTTGTAATGACCATGGAAGTATCCCATCCTGAAACTCTGTTACTTGCTTTCCTTCTTTCAATACGATTGCATCTTTTCCAATTAAATCAATACGGCTTATATGACTGTCAAGGTTAACTCTAATACAGGGCCAATTAAGTCTCGCAGCAATTTGTTCAATATGAGTCGATTTTCCGGTACCATGTAATCCCTGCACCATTACTCTTCTATTATATTTAAACCCTGATAAAACTGCCATTGTTGTTGCTTTATCAAAGCAATAGCTGCTATCGATATCTGGAACATAATCTGACTTATTTGAAAATCCTTCAACGTGTAAATCTGTATCAATACCAAAGGCCTGATTTACTGATATAGAAATGTCAGGTTTATTTTGTAATAGGTTTTCTGTTGCTGTCATGTTGATCCTTTATTATTTTGTAGGCTTCTAGAACCTTAGTAAGTTTTTCTTTGTTTTCATCATTCACTCCAACTGTATCAGGGTGTAGTTCTTTTACAATCTTTTTGAATTTAGATTTAATATCCTCTAATGAACTTTCTTTTTTGTCCATACCTAAAGTTGCTAATGCATTTAGATATTTAGAACTATAAAAACTAGGGTGCATATTTAGTTTTTCAAGATTATTCATACCAGAAAACATCTGTTCAGAGATTTTTGATATTTTTTCAAAGTAATTCACATCATTTGTACCTATTTGTTTGGTTTTTCTGTGACCAATGATGTCGTTTTCAATAAATTCTTCAATTTCGTCAGCAGACATATCAGAGAAATAATTCCACTTTTTATTATATTCTTTAATATGCTTCAAACAGAACCATACATATGTTTTAAGCTCTTTAGGTGAAGAAGGCGCTTTAAATTGTCCATCATTGGGGCAATTTTTAAAAGAGCATTTTCTATTATCCATATCGCAATTAATTATGTTAAATATATATATATAAATATATATATGAGTCTTGAAAAAAATATAAATAAGAAGATTAATGATTTCTTTAAACCATCATTTTTCAAAATAATAAATTTTTCTGACCAACACAAAAACCATTATTCTGGGGAAAATAAAGATACTTCCCATATAAAACTTATTATAGTTTCTGAAGAATTTCTAAACTTATCACGAATTGATAGAGAGAGAAAAGTACATAAAGTACTCGAACAGGAAATTTTAGATGATATTCATTCAATTAGACTTAAGTTGCATACTGAAGCAGAATATTCTTTAATTAAGTGAAGATATTTTTACTTGAGTTATAATATTTTTATTAGTTCCTAATATTTCAAACTTAAAACCATAATATTGAAAAATCTGGCCAGTCTTGGGAAATGATCTTGACTCATTTATTATAAGTCCAGAAATCGTATTCGCTTCTTCATCAGGCAAATCCCATCCAAAACTTCTATTGATATTTCTTATTTCTGTCGAACCTTTTACTTTTACTGAACCATCTTGATTCTTCTTTATGTCAGATAGCTCAATATCATGTTCATCACTTATCTCGCCAACGATTTCTTCTATAATATCTTCTAGGCTAATCATTCCGCTCAGTACTCCGTATTCATCTACAACCATAGCCAATTTAATTTTTCTATTAAGGTGCATTTGAAGTTGATCTTTCAGAGAAGTTGTTTCTGGAACAAACCATGTTTTAATAAGTGAATCCTTTATATCTTCCCGTGTAATTGAAAGGGTTTGTTTTTCTCTAAGTAATTTCAGTAAATTTTTAGCATGTATTAGACCTATTATGTTTTCATTATTATCTTTCCAAATCGGAACTCTTGTATATGGGCTTTCTATTACCTGATTAACAATTTTTTCAGGATCATCATCAATATTTAGCATAAACACGTTGCTTCTATGTACCATAATATCTTCAACTGCAATTTCAGATAAATCTAAAATTCCAGTAACCATGTCCTTGTCAATTTTAAATAGTCGACCTTCTTTATGGTGTAGGTCTACCGTTCCTCTTATTTCATCGGCAACAGATATACTGCGAGAATTTTGATCATGTTTAATTCCTACAATTCCCAGAATATAAAAAACTATTTTTTCCATAAGCCATGTTATAGGCGCCAGTACAGTAACCAGTGGTTTTAATAACGGACTAACAATCAACGCTAATTTCTCTGCATTCGCAATTGCATAGCTTTTAGGAAGAATTTCAGCGAAGATCACAATTAATGCAGTCATGATTATTACTGCGTAAGCTACACCTGAGTTTCCAAATACTTTAATAAGTAGGCTTGTAGCCAATGCGGAAGCAAGAATATTTACAAGGTTATTACCTAATAATATCGCACCAATTAATGACTCTTTTTTATTTAACAATTGAAGAGCAACATCAGCATTTTTACTGCCTTTCATTCGCAAACCTGTAAGTCGACTTCTTGTACTAGCTGTCAATCCAGTTTCTGATCCTGAGAAGAATGCAGATAATACAAGCAGTATAATAATAGCAAAAAATAAAATAATTATCTCAAATAACATTTAGTTTAAAAAATCTTTTATTACCTTTTTCATGTTCTTATGTTTGAAAGTATCAGTGATGTAAGCTTCACCTATACTCTTACATAGTATTAAATTTATTTTTTTGTTTTTTACTTTTTTATCAGAAGACATTGCTTCTATAAACTTTGAAGTGTTTAAATGCTGTTTTAATTGCTTTGGTATTTTTCTTTTAATACCTATTTTATCAAAATGTGATTCTATTTTATTTATAATATCTTTTGATATTTTTCCTTCTAAGAAAGAAAGCTCTAGTGCCATCATTATTCCTATCGCAACAGCTTCACCATGCACGACTGTTTTTTTATAATTATTAAGTGCTTCGATAGCGTGTCCAAAAGTATGGCCAAGGTTTAATAAGGCTCTAATATTTTTTTCCTTTTCATCTTGATTTACTATTTTTGCTTTATTTTTGCATGATTTATATACTATCTCTATTAAGTAATTAGCGTTTTGATTTAAAAAATGTTTATCATTTTTTAATAGCCAATTAAAAAACACTTTGTCCATTATGATGCCATACTTGATTACTTCTGCATATCCTGACAATACCTCTCTTTTATTTAAGCTCTTTAATATGCCTACGTCGGAAATAACAAGGGCAGGCTGATAAAAAGAACCGATTAAATTTTTTCCAAGTGGCGTGTTAACTCCTGTTTTCCCACCAACTGATGAGTCTACTTGTGAAAGTAAAGTTGTAGGAATTTGAATAAAGTTAATACCTCTCAGGGTTATACTTGCTACAAATCCAACGAGATCACCTATTACACCTCCCCCAAGAGCAATCAGAGTATCATTTCTGTCAACTTTATTCTTTAATAAATGGCTTGTTAAGATTTTTACTGACTCAAGATTTTTCTTACTTTCACTATCGTTAATGATAATTTCGCTGACAGTTATTCCATGCTTAACAAATGAGTTCTTTATTTTTTTTAAATACAAAGATTTAAGAAGCTTATTTGTAACAATAAATACCCTATCACTCTTTAAATATTTTTTAGAATACTTTCCAGAGCTGGCTATAATATTATTGCCAATAATTATATTATATTTCTTAAGAGGAGTTGTAACCTTGAGAGTTTTAATCATTAAGTTTAATTTGATTTAGTAATTCCTTTGTAACCTGATATTTCGTTTTCCCTCCCACATTTATTGATAAGTGGGCTTTAGAATAATTTTTTCTTCGAATTTTATCTAACTTTAACAGTTCTGATTTAATATTTTTATTTTCAAGTAAAGGTCTATTTTTTTTAAAATTACACCTTTGTTCTAATAGATTTAAGCTACATTTTAGCCAAATACAATTACATTTTTCTAAAGCTACTTTTCTCACAGAAGGATTTTGAAATGCTCCACCACCAAGTGCAAGAACGACATTCTTATATTTAAGAAGTTTAAGATTAATTTTTTCCTCAAGGTTTCTGAAATATTTTTCTCCATGTAAACTAAAGATATTACTAATTTTTATTTTTTCTCTTAACTCGATTTCTTTATCGGAATCAATAAAGTCAATACCCAATTTCTTTGAGAGGTTTTTTCCTATTGTTGATTTTCCTGATCCCATGTGACCCACAAGAACAATACTTTTATTACTATTAGAAAGTCTTAATTTTGACATCATTAGATGTGAATAAATTTCACAGTTTCAGATTAATCTGTTAAAAGAAATTGTTATGACGAAAAGAAGCATTTTTGTATATCTATTATATATTATAACTATTTATCTCGTAAGTATAATTTTTATAATTTTCTCAGCAAATGCCGAACAAACAGACACGAAAGAACCATTTGATATTTGGGCTGAAGATAGTTTGTTGCCAAATAATAAAAATGACACAGAAGATGATGTGAAAATTGATGAAGATACAGAGTCAAAGTCTGCAGTAAAAGAGTCTGATTTTTCTTATTCTAGAAAAGACACACTTGGTTTGATCGATGTCTCAAATGGTGGGTTTGATACAACTTTATGGAATGGATCAAGTTACTCTGATATTGAGTATTTGATAAATTCCTTACCTGAAGTATCCTATAGTTCAACACTTAGAGAGCTGTTGGTTAATTCACTTCTTACTATAGCTACTCCTCCTAAATATAATTTAGAAAGTGCTCAAAGTTATTTAGATTTAAAAATTAATTTTCTGGCCTCCAAAGGGTATTTTGAAGAAATTTATTTATTATCCACTCTAATGAATGAAGATGAAATCAATGAACAAATATTAAGGAATATCGAAAAATATTTTCTTATTAGTGGAAATTATAAGAGAATTTGCAATAGAGATGTAACTTATTTTTCTGATTATTTTAATGATTTGTATTACACATCATTTTGTAATGCAATGAACTCAAACTTGTTGGCTTTGGATTTAAATATCTCTCTTATGCGTGAAGAGTCTAAGCACGAAAAGGAATATATTGAGCTTTTGATTTCTTTATTAAATGATGAATTTACTAATACTAATGAAATTGGAGACATAAGTCTCATTAAATTAAATCTGCTAAAGAATGAAAAGATAAATTATGATAACTTGATTAAAGAAGATGCAGATATTGAATATAAATTATTTTATGTTTTATCTAGTCAAGATAGTAACTTAAAAAAAATAAACATCACTGAAACATTGCTAGAACTAGGGCTACTTGACCTGTCCTATTTAGCAAATTTTTATAAAGGTTATAAGATTGATAATGATAATGAAAAAAATATAGAATTGGAGAATAGGATTTCAATTTATCAAGAAATTAGAAAAACTGCATCTCAAGAAAAAATTGTAAAGCTTATTCCAAAATTTATTGGTATATTTAGTAAGCAAGGCTTCCTTAATAAAGCTTCAACTCTTATTTATGACAAAGTTAAAGTAATTACTCCAAAACAAAATTTAGTAGGAGAAAGTCTAGATGTTTGTTTAATTCTTATACTTAACAAAGATTTAGATAAATGTAAGGAATGGTTAAATGTAATTGATTATAAAGATGATTATAAAATATTAATGGCGAAGATTAAGTTTTATTTATTCCTCAATTCCGATATCTCTTTTTCTTTAGATGAGCTTGAAATTTTACTTGAAGATAAAAAACTTAGCTCAAAACAGAAAAATATCATTGTCAAATATTATGAGTTAATGACAGATGAAAAAATTAGTAATTATTGGAAAACGCCTAATGATTTAAACAGGGTTTCATCTGTAATTACAAATGTGAAGCTTGATGAATACCTAAAATCACTAGATAATCAGGTTGGAGAAATGATCTTGCTTTTAAATCTCATACACGGTGATCAAAAGTTCATAAATCTTCATGAAACTACAATATTTACGATCATAGAGGGACTTATTAACATAGACCCTGTATATGCAAATCAATACATATTTGAATATCTCACAAAAGATACGCTTTAGATTAAATGGCTAATGCATCACTAATTGAAAATTTCTTAGAGTCTCTTGCCTCAGAAAAAGGACTCAGTAAGAACACTATTCAATCATATAGCCTTGACATCAAGCAGTGTTTAAAAATAACCAAACTTAATATAGATAAAATTTCATCAAAAAATTTAAATTTAGATATTGAAAAATATATTGCTTCATTGAATGCAAAGGGTTTTGAGCGATCTACTGTGCTTAGAAAAATCTCAGCGTTAGGGCACTTTTTTAATTTTTTAGTCGAAGAGGAAATTCTAGAATCAAATCCAATAAAAAAAGTAAATATTCCAAAGAAAAGTTCAAAGTTACCTATTTTCCTAACAAATACGCAAATTGATCGACTTTTAAAAGCTGCCCGAGAAGATAAGTCTAATGGAGGTATTCGATTTTTAGTGATGCTTGAGATACTTTATTCAACAGGCATAAGGATAACAGAACTAATTAACTTACGGATTTCAGCACTATATGAGAAAAAAAATTTTTTACTTATTTATGGGAAGGGAAATAAAGAAAGGCTTGTTCCGATTGACAAAAATACATTAGGCACAATCGAAAACTATTTAAAAATAAGAGAATTATTTATTAAAAATAAAAATGATCAAAAATGGTTATTTCCTTCAAAAAATTCTAAATTAGGACATATCAGCAGACAGAGATTCAATCAGCTCTTAAAAGAACTTACGATAAAAGTAGGCATAGATGAGAAATTTGTTAGTCCTCACAAATTACGTCATGCCTTTGCATCACACCTGCTTGCAAACGGTCTCGACCTGAGATCCTTACAAATATTGCTGGGTCACGCAGATATTTCTACAACTCAAATTTATACTCATATTTTAAATGATAGATTGAAAAAGACTGTTAAAGATAACCACCCACTCTCAAAAATTTACAATAAATAAATTCGTATCTGAAGAAGGCCTTGAAAAGATAATTTTATAGTGATAGAAAAAATAATATGAGTTTCACATCTGTACCAACAAAACCAACGAGACTAAATCGTTCTCAGTTATTTGTCCCAGGCTCTAAACCCGAGTTATTTGATAAAGCATGCAAGAGTAATGCTGACATTATTTGTTTAGATTTAGAGGACGCGGTGGCTCCACAAGATAAAGAGCAAGCAAAAGAAAATGTTATTAAAGCTCTAAATGAACTTGATTTTGGAAAAAAAACTATTTCTGTCAGAATAAATGGCCTCGATACTCATTATTGTTACCGCGATGTAGTTGATTTAATGGAGCAAGGTGGTGAACGACTTGACTTGATAATGATACCAAAAGTTGGAGTTGCGGCTGATGTTTATGCCATTGACATGATGGTTACTCAAATAGAAGACAAAATAAATAGAAACAAAAAAATTGGTTTTGAATTAATTATTGAAATTTCAATGGGCATCACCAACTTAGATAGTATTTTAACTGGCAGCAAAAGAATTGAGTCTCTTCATTTTGGTTATGCTGATTATGCTGCATCAGTCAGAATGAGGACTACTAATATAGGTGGGTCGAATTCAGATTATTCCATTTTGACAGACGAAACTAATGGAGAGAGAAATATTCACTGGAATGACATGTGGCACTATCCTATTTCTAAAATGACAACTATTGGCAGGGCTCACGGCATGAGAATTATTGATGGACCTTTCGGTGATTTTTCAGATCCAGATGGATTTAAATCGCATGCAAGAAGAACTGCAATACTCGGATGTGAGGGTAAATGGGCGATTCACCCTAGTCAAGTAGACTTAGCCAATGAAGTCTTTACGTTACCTGAAAGCGAAGTCCAAAAAGCCAAAGATATTATTAAGGCAATGAGAGAAGCTCAAGAGTCTGGGGCAGGAGCAGCCACTCTCAATGGTAGACTTATAGATGCTGCATCCATTAGACAGGCTGAGCAAATCATTGAACAAACTAAATTAATTGAAACTTTAAGTTAATATAATTTAAATTTAATGACCACTTATCTTGAGTTTGAAAAACCAATTGAAGTACTCGACAGTAAGATAGTTGAATTAAAAAGTCTGAATGAAAGCGCTCCTTCTGAGGATATGCTAGACAAGATCTCTAAAGTTGAATTAGAGATTAGTGATACTTATAAAAAAATATACTCGAATATAAGTCCGTGGCAAAGAACACTTGTTGCCAGGCATCCAGATAGGCCAAAAACAAAGCAGTACATAGAATACTTAATTGAAGATTTTTTTCCTTTATCAGGTGATAGAGCATTTTCAGATGACAAGGCGATCATAGGTGGATTTGGAAAATTCAGGGGAAAATCGGTTTTGGTTATTGGTCATGAAAAGGGTCATGATACGACTTCTCGTATAGAGCATAATTTTGGCATGCCAAGACCTGAAGGTTATAGAAAAGCCCAACGTTTAATGAAACTTGCTGAAGAGTTTGATATTCCTGTTATTTCATTTGTGGATACACCTGGCGCTTATCCAGGAGTGGGAGCAGAACAACGAGGACAGTCAGAAGCAATTGCGAAAACGACAGAATGCTGCTTATCACTAGGAGTGCCTATTATAGCGGTAATTATAGGAGAAGGAGGTTCTGGAGGAGCGGTTGCAATTGGAACGGGCAATACCGTTTTGATGCTTGAAAATTCAATTTATTCTGTAATCTCACCTGAAGGCTGTTCCTCAATTTTATGGAAGGATAACTCAAAAACTGTTGAGGCTGCATCAGCGCTTAAACTTACAGCTAATGACATGCTGAAAATAGATGTGATTGACAAAATAATTCAGGAACCTTCAGGTGGAGCACATAGGAATCGGCTCATCGCAATGAACAATGTTGGCGATCAAATAGAAGAGTATCTTAATATTTTATCAAACCAGCATGGAAATGATCTAAAACACGCAAGACAAGAAAGATATTTGCAGATTGGGCGATCAGGGCTATTTAGCGATACACTTACTACAGCAAATTCTGTGCTTGATGAAAAATATGGAAAGGCAAGTGATAGGAAAAAATTCAAAAATAGTACTTTTTTCAGAGCAATTGCTGCTTTTGCAATTACTATTTTTTCAGTAGGATTAGCTTACTACTTATTTAGCTAATATTTCCGTGACAGTGTTTATACTTTTTTCCAGATCCACATGGACAAGAAGAGTTCCTTGATATTTTTTTGTCTTTTTTGATAGGTTCACTTGATGATTGTTCAATTTCGTCATTATCATTGTCAATATTGAGATTAGTATTCTCACGTATTCGCATCCGAGAGAAAATCTTTGTTACATCTGTTTTCAGACTATTGATTAATCCTTCAAATAAACTAAAAGCTTCATTCTTATATTCATTAAGGGGGTCTCTTTGCCCATATCCTCTAAGACCTATTGTTGATCGTAGTTGCTCTAAATTATTTATATGATCCTTCCATTTATCATCAAGGATTTTAAGAAGAACCATTTTCTCTGCAGCATTAATTTTTTCCTTTGAATGATTTTGAGCTCTGTCGATTGAAATATCATCTATAATTTTATAAATCTTATCTTTTAATCCTTGATGATCGATCTCTTCCTCTTCTATCATTTTCTTTAGATTAAAATCTTGAGAGAAATGCTGAGTAATTTCCTTACTTAATTCATCGATATTCCATTGATCTATGTACGCTTTTTCAGGAGCGTATTGATTTATAATATCATCAGCAACATCGTATTGCATGTCTTTTGCAATTTCAGATATATCATCAGCATTCATCAATTCCAGCCTTTGATCAAATATTGTTTTTCTTTGATCATTTAAAACGTCATCAAATTTTAATAATGTTTTCCTAATATCAAAATTACGACCCTCAACTTTTTTTTGCGCTCTCTCAAGAGCTTTTGATATCCAAGCATGTTGGATTGACTCACCTTCTTTGAGACCTAGACTTTTTAGAACACTGTCAATTCGTTCAGAACCAAAAATTCTCATCAAATCATCTTCTAAACTAATAAAAAATTTAGTTTCACCTGGGTCTCCTTGTCTTCCAGATCTGCCTCTAAGTTGATTATCTATTCTTCTACTTTCGTGCCTTTCACTTCCAATCACATATAAACCACCAGCGTCAATTACACTTTTATTTTGCAAGGAAATTTTATTTTTTAATTCATTAGAACCTTCATGATCTTTCATTTGTTTTTTATTAAATTCAAAGTTTCCACCCAGTTGAATATCAGTTCCCCTTCCAGCCATATTTGTTGCTATCGTCACTGCACCTGGCTCTCCAGCATTAGCAATTATTTTTGCTTCGGATTCATGTTGTTTTGCATTAAGAACTTCGTGATTAATTTTGGCATTTTTTAATTTTTTTGATATTTTTTCTGACTTATCAATACTAGTTGTTCCAATCAGAACAGGCTGATTTTTCTGACTACATTCAACAACTTGTTTTATGATTGCATCATATTTTTCTTCCGAGGTACGGTAAATTTCATCTTCATTATCTTTTCTTATAATAGGTGTATTTGTAGGTACCGCAAAAACTGGCAAATTATATATATCTGCAAATTCTTCTGCTTCAGTAAGAGCAGTTCCAGTCATCCCTGATATTTTTTTATAAAGTCTAAAATAGTTTTGATATGTTATAGAGGCTAGGGTCTGGCTCTCATTTTGCACCTTAACATTTTCTTTTGCTTCTATTGCTTGATGCAAACCATCGCCATACCTTCTTCCTTCCATTGTTCTACCCGTGAACTCATCAACAATGATTACACTTCCAGATTTAACAATATAATCTCTATCTTTTTCAAATAATTTATTTGCCCTCAATGCTTGATTAATATGGTGAACTACTGAAACATTTGATACGTCATAAAGCGTACCATCAGTAATAATATTTTTTTCCTTTAAAATTTTTTCTGCCTTATCATTTCCTTTATCTGTAAGAGTCCCTGTTTTTGTCTTTTCGTCAATCTCATAATCTTCTGGGTCTAGGAAAGGAATAATCTTGTTTACAGAATTATAGAGGGTTGTTTTATCTTCGACAGCTCCAGAGATTACTAAGGGCGTTCTTGACTCATCTATAAGAATGCTATCAACCTCGTCAACAATACAGAAATTATGAGATCTCTGTACCATATTTTTTTTAAGCACTCTTAGGTTGTCTCTTAAATAATCAAAACCGAATTCGTTATTTGTTCCATATGTAATATCACAGTTGTATTGTTTTTGTCTTTCTTCAACTCCGGTCACGTCGTTTGTGAGGCATCCAACAGTTAGTCCAAGATATTTGAATACATTACCCATCCACTCGGAGTCTCTTCTTGCGAGATAGTCATTTACAGTAACTATATGCACACCTTCATCAGTTAGTGAGTTAAGAAATGCAGCAAGTGTTGATACAAGTGTTTTACCCTCGCCTGTTTTCATCTCAGCTATACCACCGTTATGAAGAATCATCCCCCCAATTAACTGAACATTAAAATGTCTCTGCCCAAGTGTTCTTTTTGCTGCTTCTCGAACGATAGCGAAAGCTTCGAGAATAAATTCATCAATACTTGCCCCATCTTTGATTTCAGCTTTAAACTTTTCGATATGAGTTATTAAGTCCTCTTGAGTTTTCTTTTCAAATACTGGTTCAAGTGCGTCAATATCTTTAGCAATTTTCGAAAACTCACCAATTTTTTTCTTATCATTCCCGCTAAAAAGTGAATTTACTATTGAATTTAGATTAAACATGTAAGTTGATATTGTTATTTTCTATTTAATTACAAGCTTTTATACATTAAATACTAACTTCAATTAAGTTAAAATTAGTATTATTAATTAAAGAGATAATAGTGAGACAAAAATACAGAAAATCACCACTTGCACCAAAAAAAGCAAACAAGGTTTCAAGTATTCAAGGCATAGAACTTTATACCTACTGTGCCAATCTTTACGACAAATCTAGAAACGATGTAGCAATTTTTATTTTTAAAGAAAAAGGTTCTATAGCTGAAGTGTTTACTCAGTCTTCCATGAGATCCTGTACTCTTGATTGGAATGAAAAAGCACTTAAAAAAAAAGAGGTGCAAGCAATAATAATTAATTCTGGAAATGCAAATACGTTTACAGGAAAGAAAGGTTATCAGTCTTTAATAAAGATAAGTGAACTTGTTTCAAATATATTTAATGTTTCAAAAAGAAAAATATTTTTTGCATCTACGGGTGTCATAGGAGAAGAATTTCCTGAACAAAAAATAATAAATGCGATAAGAAAAAATAAAATTAAAAACAACAATTGGATGGATGCAGCAAAAGCCATAATGACAACGGATACTTTTCCAAAAGCTATTTCATCAAAGACTAAAGTTGATAACAAAGTAGTTACAATTACGGGAATTACCAAAGGATCCGGAATGATCGAGCCAAATATGGCAACTATGTTAGGATTTATATTTATTGATTTAGAAATTCCTCAGAAAATTTTACAAGCTTTATTAAAACAACTTAATGCCAAGTCATTCAATAGAATTTCTGTTGACGGCGATGAGTCTACGAATGATACAGTTATACTTGCAAGCTCGAATAAAATTAAACTTAAAAACAAAATTAATTCTATAAATGATAAAAGAATAAATAGCTTGAAAATCTCTTTATATAAAGTGTTTAGCTCTTTATCGGAACAAATCGTTAGAGATGGTGAGGGAGCAACTAAATTAATCAAAATTAAAGTGAAGAAGGCTAAGAATAGTTTGCAGGCTGAGAAAATTGCAAGATCTATCGCAAATTCAAATCTTTTTAAAACTGCGATTTATGGGGAAGATGCTAATTGGGGGAGAATTATCATGGCAATTGGCAAAACATATGAAAAAATTAATCAAAGCAAATTAAAGATTTACTTTGGCAACTACTTAGTAGCAATGAATGGAAAAGCTAATACTAAAATAAATAATTCTGATATTAAGAAGTACTTAAGTCAAAAAGAGGTTGAAATACATATTGATCTCGCAATAGGAAATTCACACGCTGATACTTTAACATGTGATTTGTCGCACAAATATATAGATATAAATGCTTCATATAAGTCATGAATCTGGTTTTTTGCTCTTCAGCAGTAATTAGGAATAAAAAAAACCAAATTCTAATCATGAGTCGAAAAAATAAAAAGACATTCAGAAATTGTTGGGAGTTTCCTGGAGGAAAATTGTCTAATTTCGAAGATTATTTTGAAGCCTTAATAAGAGAATTGAAAGAGGAATTAGGAATTGATATCGCAAAAAATAAGTTAAAGAATTATATTTTCACTAGGCATCAGTATCGATCTTTCTTGTTAATGATGTACACATTTGAGGTTAAACACTGGTCAGGTCAAATTAAAAATAAAAATAATGAAACATTAAGATGGGTTTCAAAGAAAGAACTTAAAAATATTAAACTTTTACCTGCTAATATAAAAATTATTAATCAATTATTGAAGAAGGTATGATATAAAAAGAGTCATGGAAAATGTTATGATAATGTATTCATCTTATAATTGTGGTTATTGTGACTTAGCAAAAAAACTACTAAATGAAAAAGGAATACAGTTTAAGGAAATAAATATTCAGGTTGAGACTGAAAAGAGAAATGAAATGCTCCAAAAATCAAATGGCCGTAGAACTGTTCCACAAATTTTCTATAAAGATTTACATATCGGAGGATATCAAGAATTAAAAAAACTTGATTTAAGCGGCAAGCTTGACAGTATTTTAGATGGGTAACAGATTTAAAGTAGCCTGCCTTCAATTAAACTCAGGCCAGTCAGTTAAAAAAAATCTCAATCAAATACTCAAATTTTTAACAAGAGCTGTAAAGCTTAATGCAAATTTAATTTTGACACCCGAAATAACTAATATCGTCTCTTTAAATCGTGAGCATTTACTTAAAGAAACCTATTCTGAAAAAAAAGACCCATGTTTAAATATGGTAAAAGAATTTGCTAAGAATAATTCTGTTTGGATTATTTTAGGATCTATCATTGTTAAAGATAATAATAATCATCTTTTCAATCGATCTTACTTAATCAGCAATAAAGGTGTAATAATTTCAAAATATGACAAGATTCACATGTTTGATGCCATCATCACCTCTAAAGAATTTTATAAGGAGTCTTCTGTTTTTACTGCTGGGAAAAAAGTAAAGATAGGTCAGACACCGTGGGGCAAAGTGGGGCTTTCAATTTGCTATGATATGAGGTTTCCAGAATTGTATAGAAGTCATGTTGCTGGAGGTGCTAAAATAATTTCAATTCCTTCCGCATTTACGGTTACTACTGGAAAAGCTCACTGGCATACATTATTAAAAGCACGAGCTATTGAATGCGGATGTTATGTATTCGCACCTGCTCAATGTGGTCAAAATACTCCTAAAAGAAAAACATATGGTCATAGCCTCATAGTCTCGCCATATGGCAAAATCCTAAAAGAAAAAATGACTGGAACTGGAATAATAACCTGTAAAATTAATATGGATGAAGTTGATAATATTAGAAAGAATATGCCAAGTTACCAATCAAAACTATTGAAAAGAACTATTTCGTAACAATATAATATGCATGATCGTATTTAATTTAATTTGCAAAGATTGTTCTTCTGAATTTGAAGGGTGGTTTTCTAACTCTAAATCTTGTGATACTCAGATTAAACAAAAATTAGTTGAGTGTGTAATTTGTAATTCCTCTAATATAGAAAAAACACTTTCTAGGCCGAATGTATCTGTAAATAAGGGTAAGGATAAATCGTCAGAAAAGGTTCTACGAGAATTAAAAAATAAAATTAAGGATGTAAAAAAATTCATTGAAAAAAACTGCGATTATGTAGGTGATAATTTTGCTTATGAAGCAAGGAAAATACACTATGGTAAAAAAGACAAAAAACCTATTTACGGCAAGGCTTCTAAAGAAGATGTCGTAGAGCTAAATGATGAGGGCATTGAAGTCACGACAATTCCTTGGGTCGAAGAAGAGAATTAAATTTTTTTACCAGCGACCATATAATTAGCGTTCATATTTTGGGACTTGTACCATGTATCGCCCAAAGGATTATAATTAACTCCAGCGCTTCCGATAACATCAAATTTATTTTGAATAAGGAAAGAATAAATTTCTTCAGGTGTTAAGAACTTATTCCAATTGTGCGTACCTTTCGGAAGAAATCCTAATATATATTCAGCAGTAAATTTAGCAAACACCAGAGAAAATAATGTCTTATTAATCGTTGCAATAAACATCAATCCATTATTATTTACCAGATTGCAACTCTGATTAATAAACTCTTTTGGATCATTGACATGTTCAATAACTTCTAAATTTAATATGACATCATATTGGTTTTTTTTGGGTAGCTCCTCAACGGTACTCATAATATAATTAATGTCTAATCCATTCTCTTCAGCATGAACTTTTGCAGTAAGACAGTTTTTTTCTAATGCGTCTATTCCAGTTACTTTGGCACCTAGTCTAGATAACGGTTCGCACATTAATCCACCACCACAGCCTATATCCAAAATTGATAAATCTTTAAGTGGTTTATCTTTTTCTGAATTTATTGAAAAATGATCTTTTATAGTTTGAATTATATAAGAGAGACGAACAGGGTTAAATTTATGTAAAGTTTTGAATTTACCATCGTGCTTCCACCACTCTTTTGAGAGACTTCTGAATTTCTCAATTTCAGTCTTATCAATTGAATTTATATCCATAATACAATGTCTTAAGTAGTACTTGATTTAACTGAGGTTATACAGTACTTCTTATTTTTAATTCTTTAAAATATCACGATAAACTATTTAGTTACGATATAGAAAATGTCCACACTTGTTTTAAAATTTGGCGGTACCTCTGTTGCTACAACAAAATTAATAGAGTCTGCAGCAAAAATTGTTAAATCTGAATATGATAAAAACAATAACATTGTCGTAGTCGTATCAGCGATGTCTGGAACTACAAACAGTTTAATCGACCATGTAAATAGTATCGACTTTAATGATGATAGTGAATATGACCTGGTTGTTTCATCCGGTGAGCAAATTACAGCTGGCCTTATGTCATTGGCTCTCAAGAAACTAAACGTACCAGCAAGATCCTGGTTAGGATGGCAAATACCCATTATTACAAGAGGCCAACATCGAAATGCCTTTATTGATAAAATAGTCCCAGATGGCATTGTCAACGATTTCAAAGAGAAAAAAGTTGCAGTGGTTGCAGGTTTTCAAGGAATATCTTCAGAAGAAAGAATAACAACTATAGGCCGAGGTGGATCAGACAATACAGCTGTCTTTTTAGCTGCGGCAGTTGCCGCGGAAAGGTGTGATATCTATACTGATGTAGATGGTGTTTATACTTCTGATCCTAAAATGACAGATAAAGTAAGAAGACTTGATAAAATTTCTTATGAAGAGATGATCGAAATGGCCTCTCAAGGAGCGAAAGTCCTTCAAACTTCATCTGTAGAATCCGCAATGAATCATGATGTGAATATTAATGTAAGATCAACATTTAATCCTTCTGATGAAGGTACACAAATTTCAAATGATGTATCGAATGAAACTCGCGCAGTTACAGGCGTTGCTTACTCTAAGGATGAGGCAAAAATAACTATTATTGATGTTGAGGATAAGCCTGGAGTTGCAGCAGAAATATTTAAAGAATTGGCAAGTTCATCAGTAAATGTCGATATGATTGTTCAAAATAATTTTATTGAGAGAAAAATGACTAATATGACGTTCACTGTCCCGATGATTGATCTAAAGAAGTCACTTGGCGTACTTGAGGAACTTCAAAAAAGAATAGTTTTTTCAAAAGTACTGGATGAGCAAAACTTATCAAAAGTTTCAATAATTGGTTCAGGTATGAGAAACCAACCAGGAATAGCAGCAAAAATGTTCGAGTGTCTCTCCAATAATAATATTAATATTGAGGTTATATCTACTTCTGAAATTAAAATTAGCGTCCTAATTGATAGAAATAAAACGGAGGCAGCTGTAAATGCGCTACATAGTGTATTTAACCTAGATAAAATATAATATAATTTAAAGTTGTTAATAAGGTTTCATCATGAGTGAAGAATTTAAACATACTATAGTCAGACGTAAGACTAAAATGATTAATGTTGGCAATGTACAAGTTGGTGGTGATGCAAAAATCACTGTTCAATCAATGACCAATACTTTAACTACAGATATTGACGCTACAGTCTCTCAAATCAACTCGTTAGTTGAAGAGGGCGCTGACATTGTCAGAGTTTCATGTCCAGATATAGAGTCTACTGAATCTCTCAAAGAGGTAGTAAACCAATCAAGTGTTCCAATTGTAGCTGATATACACTTTCATTATAAACGTGCCATAGAAGCGGCAGAAGCTGGTGCAGCTTGTTTAAGAATAAATCCCGGAAACATTGGAAAAGAAAAAATTATTGAAGTGATTGAGGCTGCAAAGCAGAATAATATTAGTATGAGAGTTGGAGTTAATGCAGGATCAATCGATGAAAAAATACTAACGAAATATAGGGAGCCATGCTCGGATGCGTTAGTTGAAAGTGCGTTAGAAAATATAAAGTTATTGGAAGATAATAATTTTGAAAACTTTAAAATTAGCGTTAAAGCATCTGATGTATTTATAACTATTGAATCATACGAGAAGCTTTCTAAGTTATGTGATTATCCATTTCATGTTGGGCTAACTGAGGCAGGTACATATTTATCTGGTTCAATTAAATCCTCGATAAGCATTGGTAATCTTTTATCAAAGGGCATTGGAGATACTATAAGAGTATCACTGACTGCTGATCCAGTTGAAGAAATTAAAGTTGGTTATGAAATATTAAAAAGCTTAGATTTAGGTTCAAAAGGAATTAAGATTATTTCTTGTCCTTCATGTGCTAGACAAGCCTTTCCAGTGATTGAAACAGTTAAAAAATTAGAACAAAGACTTGCACATATAAAAACACCTCTCACACTTTCAATCATTGGATGTGTTGTTAATGGTCCAGGAGAGGCACTTAAAAGCGATATTGGTCTTACTGGAGGAGGTAAGGGTAATAATATGATTTATTTGTCAGGTGTAGCAGATCATAAAATCACCAATCCTGAAATTGTTGACCATGTAGTTCAGCTCGTTGAGCAAAAAATTAGAACAATAAATGATTAAGCGAGACGAACTAGATAAAATAATAAATAAATTTAATTCTTTAGAACAAGAGTTAACCACAGCAGTTAATGATAAAGAAAAATATGTTTCTATTTCAAAGGAATATGCAGAAATAAAGCCTTTAGCTGAACAAATTAATATTTATTTATCTCTTCTCAAAGAGCATGAAGATATGAATGTAGTTTTAAATGGAAATGATAGTGACCTAATAGAAATTGCAAAATCTGAGATTGGCAACTTAAAATTAAATCTGCAATCTTCTGAAGAATCCCTGAAACATCTCTTAATACCTAAAGATCCCTTAGATCAAAAAGACGTCATTCTTGAAATTAGAGCGGGAACAGGTGGAGATGAAGCGGCGTTATTTGCAAATGAATTATTGCGCATGTACCAGCGATATGCAGAGGACCAAAATTGGAAAGTCGATTATTTATCAGTGTCTGACTCAGAGAAAGGGGGAATGAAAGAGGTTATAGCAAAAATATCAGGCCAGAGTGTCTATTCAAAACTGAAATTCGAGTCTGGTGTTCACAGGGTCCAAAGGGTTCCTGAAACTGAGTCTCAAGGAAGAGTTCATACTTCTGCAGCCAGTGTAGTAGTATTGCCTGAAGCTGAAGATGTCGATATTCAAATTGATGAAAAAGATTTAAGAGTTGATGTATTTCGTTCAAGTGGAGCTGGAGGTCAACATGTAAACACTACCGATAGTGCAGTTAGAATTACCCATCTGCCATCAGGAATTGTCGTACAACAACAGGATGAAAAATCGCAACACAAAAATAAAGCTAAAGCCATGCTTGTATTAAAAACAAGACTTTATGATCATGAGAGAAAAAAACAAGAAGATGATATTGCAGATAAAAGAAAATCTCAGATCGGTTCAGGTGATAGATCTGAAAGAATCAGGACTTATAACTTTCCTCAAGGAAGAGTTACAGACCACAGAATTAATTTAACATTGTATAAACTAGAGCAAATTTTGAATGCATCTGGACTTGAGGAAGTAATCTCAAATTTAATTATTGCAGATCAGAATAACTAAAATGACAACAATAGATGAGATTTTGTATTCAGCAAAGAATTCTATTTCAGTTTCTGAGAAAAAGTTACTGCTATCACATGTGCTTGGATTGAGTAAAGAAGAAATAAATTTATCTAATAATAAAAAAGTAGGTGAAAAGGATTTAAAAAATTTTGAACAACTAATAAATAGAAGAAAAAATTCAGAGCCAATTGCTTACTTAACAAATATAAAATCATTTTGGAAAAATGATTTTTATGTTGATCATTCTGTTCTAATTCCAAGATTAGATAGTGAATTGTTAATTGAGTCAGTCATTGAATATTTTCCTGATCTAACAAAAATTTATAATTTTTTAGATCTTGGATCTGGATCTGGATGTTTGATTATTTCTTTGTTAAATGAATATTTATCAAGCATAGGAACAGGTGTGGAAATTGATAAAGAAGCAATAAATGTTTCAGAAAAAAATAAAGAATTTTTATCAAATAAAGATAGGTTAAAATTTTTAGAAAGTGACTTTTCTAATTTTGATACCAGTTCATTTGATATTGTTATTTGCAATCCACCATATATTCCATTTGAAGAAAAAAATAATATTATGGATGATGTAAGTAATTTTGAACCAATAAAAGCATTATTTGCAGATGAAAAAGGACTTTATTTTTACCGAAAGATAATTGAGAATTTAGCTAAACAGACGAAGAGGAAACAATATTTATTCTTAGAAGTAGGGATAAATCAATCGGATGGAGTAGTTAAGATATTGAAAAACAATAACTTTAATGTTGTTGCAATAAAGAATGATATATCAAATATTCCTAGATGCGTTATTGCTGAAAGTAATTAAATAAAAACTTGATTATTTTAATAGTAAACACTAATTTACAAATATTCTCTAGAAGAGTTAATTAAAAATTTCCATCAATTATTAGGAATTAATTTTCAAAGTGAAAAATAGAAGAACTAGACCTTTTAAAAGGTCAAATAATAGACATTCAAGTGATAGTTTTGTTAATGGTAACAGTTCTACTCGTGTAAGAGGAAACCTATCTACAGTGCTTGAAAAATATAAAGTCCTCGCGAAAGATGCAGCGGCTTCAGGAGATCATGTAGGTGCTGAAAATTATTTGCAGCATGCAGAGCACTACAGCCGTTTAATAAATGACCGTCAAGATAGAAATAATAGCAATGGCGATGCAAAAGTTATTAAAACTGAGTCGCCTGATGAGAAAACTATACCTGTAGAAACTTTAGATCCTGCTAAGGCTATAGAAGAAGCTAATTCTTAATTTTTGAAATCTCATTATTTATCCTGTCTCTTTCTGTGAGGAAGTTATTTAGATTTATCCCTGCTAATTTTTTACCTGATGGAAGTTTCATTTTCATCGGATTAATTTTTTCTCCATTAAATAT
Organism: uncultured Pelagibacteraceae bacterium; assembly: GCA_902544065.1. Taxonomy (GTDB): domain Bacteria; phylum Pseudomonadota; class Alphaproteobacteria; order Pelagibacterales; family AG-422-B15; genus CACNXQ01. Next base: position 7,853 of record CACCAS010000007.1, on the reverse strand, counting down.
AACCTCATAATGAAGATGCGGACCTGTTGATAATCCTGTACTTCCAACATAACCGATAGTTTGACCTTGTTTGACCCGAATATTCTTTTGTATGCCTGAAGCATAGCTACTGAGATGAGAGTAGCTTGTTTTATAGCCATTCAAGTGTTTAATCCGAATATATTTTCCAGCACCACCGTTGGTACCAACATATTCAATATGCCCTGTTCCAGCAGCCATGATTGGAGTACCTATGGGAGCAGCAAAGTCAACGCCCATATGCTTTTTATTATATCCTAGGATAGGATGCTTTCTCATGCCGTATGTGGATGATAATCTTGCACCATTAATAGGAGTTTTCATCAGAGCTTTTGTAGCACTTTTGCCATCACTATCAAAATATTCAATATCATTATTATCCTGGAATTTATAAAGTTCGTAGCTATCTTTGGTAAGTACGATTTCTGCAAAAAAGATGGACCCAGCTTTGATTAAGTCATCATTTTTATCTTTAAATTGTTCAAATAGAATCTTTATTTGGTTTTTGTTTCTAATGTCCCGTTGAAAATCAATATCAAAACTAAAAAGTTGTACAAATGACATAATTATATTGTCTGGAACATTAATATTTTTAAGTGATGCATAAATACTTTCATTTATTTCAACTTCATGGAATATGAGTTCTGAGTAAAGTGTTTTTACGTCTTTGTGTACTATAAATTTATCGTCTATTCTTAAGACTGATATTTTTTCCTCATCATTAGGGTAAATTACTACTTCTTTAATAATTCTTTTTTCGTTTATTAGTTCAGAAATTATCTCTATACGTGTTCCAATTCTTAGTTGGTTTGTATCCATTAAACCTTGTGCCGCTATAATTAATTGGTCAATTTCCCTATTATGTAGATTAGTTTTTTTAAGAGTACTTATAAAGGTATCGCCTTCTTCAAGTTCATAGTACTCAAGAAATGAAAAGAATAAATCTAGACTATCTTTTTCTTGAGTATTATTAATTTGAATTTGACTTGCTTCTTCTGATTTTTGATTATTATAATTGTCGTTATAAGATTCTGATAAAAAATAAGCTATCGTACCAATAAGAATCAGCCCAGCTAAAAAAAACAAGATTTTTTTGTTTAATAGATGCATTTTCATACTTTCATATAAAGAATTTAGACTTTATGACATTACTAATATTAATTCTAGAGGACTAAATGATTTTACACGCTCTATCCCATTGATATTGTTGGTTATTATGTAATACTAAAAAGTGCTGATTTTCTGGGTAATTTTGTGTTTGATGCTTGACTTTTTGGCTCAATACAATAAAAAAACGCTCACCCTTGTTCGGTGATGCTCTGAACTTGCGGCATATGACTATTTTAGTCTTAATATAATCAATGTGGCATTTTTTATTTTTCCAGTGGAAAGGTAACTCGTGCCTGCGCGATTATGCTATTGGAAAAGTAAATTGAAAGAGAAACGTGGGCGGTAATTCCGCAGTACAGAATAATCGTACACGTTTTATTTGGATTACATAATTTAGATTATGTAACTCCGCCAATAAGTTTGTGTGCGTCGTGTTTAAACTTGAGAGTTTGATCATGGCTCAGAATGAACGCTGGCGGCACGCTTAACACATGCAAGTCGAACGGGATCTTCGGATCTAGTGGCAGACGGGTGAGTAACGCGTGGGAACCTGCCCAGTAGTAGAGAATAACTTGAGGAAACTTAAGCTAATACTTTATACACCCTCCGGGGAAAAGCTTTATGCGCTATTGGATGGGCCCGCGTTAGATTAGTTTGTTGGTGAGGTAATGGCTCACCAAGACTACGATCTATAGCTGGTCTGAGAGGATGATCAGCCACACTGGGACTGAGACACGGCCCAGACTCCTACGGGAGGCAGCAGTGGGGAATATTGGACAATGGGGGCAACCCTGATCCAGCGATGCCGCGTGAGTGATGAAGGCCTTCGGGTTGTAAAACTCTTTCGTCAGGGAAGATAATGACGGTACCTGAAGAAGAAGATCCGGCTAACTCCGTGCCAGCAGCCGCGGTAATACGGAGGGATCTAGCGTTATTCGGAATTACTGGGCGTAAAGCGAGCGTAGGCGGATTTGTAAGTTGGAGGTGAAATCCCAGAGCTTAACTCTGGAACTGCCTTCAAAACTACATTTCTTGAGTTTGGTAGAGGAGAGTGGAATTCCTAGTGTAGAGGTGAAATTCGTAGATATTAGGAGGAACACCAGTGGCGAAGGCGACTCTCTGGGCCAATACTGACGCTGAGGTTCGAAAGCATGGGTAGCGAACAGGATTAGATACCCTGGTAGTCCATGCAGTAAACGATGAGTGCTAGATGTTGGGAATTTAAATTTCCAGTATCGCAGTTAACGCGTTAAGCACTCCGCCTGGGAAGTACGGCCGCAAGGCTAAAACTCAAATGAATTGACGGGGACCCGCACAAGCGGTGGATCATGTGGTTTAATTCGAAGATACGCGAAGAACCTTACCGGCCCTTGACATACCAATCGCAGACTTAAGAGATTAAGTCTTTCACTTCGGGTGGATTGGATACAGGTGCTGCATGGCTGTCGTCAGCTCGTGTCGTGAGATGTTGGGTTAAGTCCCGCAACGAGCGCAACCCTTACCTTCAATTGCCAGCACGTTATGGTGGGAACTTTGAAGGAACTGCCGGTGATAAGCCGGAGGAAGGTGGGGATGACGTCAAGTCCTCATGGCCCTTACGGGCCGGGCTACACACGTGATACAATGGTAACTACAAAAGGCAGCGAAGGAGCGATCTGGAGCAAATCTCTAAAAGTTACCTCAGTTCGGATTGCACTCTGCAACTCGAGTGCATGAAGTTGGAATCGCTAGTAATCGTAGATCAGCGCGCTACGGTGAATACGTTCCCGGGTCTTGTACACACCGCCCGTCACACCATGGGAGTTGGTTTTACCTGAAGCTGGTTCGCTAACCGTAAGGAGGCAGCCAACCACGGTAAGATTAGCGACTGGGGTGAAGTCGTAACAAGGTAACCGTAGGGGAACCTGCGGTTGGATCACCTCCTTTCTAAGAGTCATTTTTTAAGTTCTTTTGAACTTAAAAAATTTTTAACTTAGTAATTATATGTGGCTTACCGTCCTCGTTTCTCTTTCATTGTTTAAAACTATAAAGCCTACGTTTGGGCTTGTAGCTCAGTCTGGTTAGAGCGCACCCCTGATAAGGGTGAGGTCGGTAGTTCGAGTCTACCCAGGCCCACCATGACGTGGTTTCTCTTGGGGCTGTAGCTCAGCTGGGAGAGCACCTGCTTTGCAAGCAGGGGGTCACCGGTTCGATCCCGGTCAGCTCCACCAAAGTTTTAAGCTTTTCCATTTACATCGTGAAGTGACATCAATACTAAATTAATAAAATTTTTATTGAGAATTCAAAATATCTAAGTATTGCAAAAGACATATAAGTTTGTTTTTTGTACATAGAATAATCAAGCGTTTAAGAGCATTTGATGGATGCCTTGGCACACAAAGGCGATGAAGGACGTAGTACGTTGCGATAAGCTTCGGGGAGTGACGAACACACTTTGATCCGAAGATTTCCGAATGGGGAAACCCAACTCTTCTGAGTTATTGCTAACTGAATACATAGGTTAGTAAAGCGAACCCAGTGAACTGAAACATCTAAGTAACTGGAGGAAAGGATATCAACCGATACTCCGTAAGTAGTGGCGAGCGAAAGCGGACTAGGCCAGTAGCATTAATTGTACAACCAAAATTACCTGGAAAGGTAAACCATAGAGAGTGATAGTCTCGTATGGGTAATGACAGTTAATGTTCTCGAGTAAGACGGGACACGTGAAATCTTGTCTGAATATGGGGGGACCACCCTCCAAGCCTAAGTACTCTTGTGTGACCGATAGTGAACTAGTACCGTGAGGGAAAGGTGAAAAGAACCCCGACGAGGGGAGTGAAATAGATCCTGAAATTGAATGCTTACAAGCTGTGGAAGCCCGTAAGGGTGACCGCGTACCTTTTGTATAATGGGTCAGCGAGTTAGTTTAAAGTGCAAGCTTAAGCCGTAAGGTGTAGGCGTAGCGAAAGCGAGTCTTAATAGGGCGACAGTACTTTGGATTAAACCCGAAACCGAGTGATCTAGCCATGAGCAGGTTGAAGATAAGGTAACACTTATTGGAGGACCGAACCAGTTGACGTTGAAAAGTCTTTGGATGACTTGTGGTTAGGGGTGAAAGGCCAATCAAACTCGGATATAGCTGGTTCTCCGCGAAAACTATTTAGGTAGTGCGTCATATGAATACCATCGGGGGTAGAGCACTGGATGGGCAAGGGGGGAGAGATCCTTACTAAGTCCAACCAAACTCCAAATACCGATGAGTAATGTATGGCAGACAGACTACGGGTGCTAAGGTCCGTAGTCGAAAGGAAAACAGTCCAGACCAACAGCTAAGGTCCCCAAGTTATTGTTAAGTGGGAAAGGATGTCGGACGACCAAAACAGCCAGGAGGTTGGCTTAGAAGCAGCCATCCTTTAAAGAAAGCGTAACAGCTCACTGGTCTAAATAAGTTGTCCGGCGCCGAAGATGTAACGGGGCTAAACAATACACCGAAGCTTTGGACACAATTTATTGTGTGGTAGCGGAGCGTTCCGTACGTTGTTGAAGGGAGACTCGTGAGAGCTCCTGGAGATATCGGAAGTGAGAATGCTGACATGAGTAGCGACAAACAGAGTGAGAAACTCTGTCGCCGAAAATCCAAGGGTTCCTGCGCAAGGCTAATCCGCGCAGGTTGAGTCGGCTCCTAAGGCGAGGACGAAAGTCGTAGTCGATGGGAACAAGGTTAATATTCCTTGACCAGATGAGATGTGACGGATGACGTAAATTGTCTATCCTTATATGGATTGGATAGGCAGTGAAGTTGTTCCAGGAAATAGCCTCATCGTGGACCGTACCCGAAACCGACACAGGTGGATAGGTAGAAGATACCAAGGCGCTTGAGAGAACTATGCTGAAGGAACTCGGCAAATTGCCTCTGTAACTTCGGAAGAAGGAGGACCTATGTTTGGGCAACCAGATGTGGGTGGCACAGAAATGGGGGTAGCAACTGTTTATTAAAAACACAGGACTCTGCAAAGCCGTAAGGCGAAGTATAGGGTCTGACGCCTGCCCGGTGCCGGAAGATTAAAGTGAGTGGTGCAAGCTACAAACTGAAGTCCCGGTGAACGGCGGCCGTAACTATAACGGTCCTAAGGTAGCGAAATTCCTTGTCGGGTAAGTTCCGACCTGCACGAATGGCGTAATGATTTCCCCGCTGTCTCCAGCGTAGACTCAGCGAAATTGAATTCTCCGTGAAGATGCGGAGTACCCGCGGTTAGACGGAAAGACCCCGTGCACCTTTACTATAGCTTTACATTGGTGTTAGAAATTGCATGTGTAGGATAGGTGGTAGACTTTGAAGTGAAGGCGCCAGCTTTCATGGAGTCATCCTTGAAATACCACTCTTGTAATTTTTGACATCTAACTGAGATCCATTATCTGGATCCAAGACAGTGTATGGTGGGTAGTTTGACTGGGGCGGTCGCCTCCCAAAAAGTAACGGAGGCGTGCGAAGGTAGGCTCAAGCTGGTCGGAAATCAGCTGTTGAGTGCAATGGCATAAGCCTGCCTGACTGCGAGACTGACAAGTCGAGCAGAGTCGAAAGACGGTCATAGTGATCCGGTGGTTCTGAGTGGAAGGGCCATCGCTCAACGGATAAAAGGTACGCCGGGGATAACAGGCTGATACCGCCCAAGAGTTCATATCGACGGCGGTGTTTGGCACCTCGATGTCGGCTCATCACATCCTGGGGCTGGAGCAGGTCCCAAGGGTTCGGCTGTTCGCCGATTAAAGTGGTACGCGAGCTGGGTTTAGAACGTCGTGAGACAGTTCGGTCCCTATCTGCCGTGGGTGTTGAAGAATTGAAAGGAGTTACTCCTAGTACGAGAGGACCGGAGTGAACGTACCAATGGTGTACCAGTTGTCGTGCCATCGGCATCGCTGGGTAGCTAAGTACGGACGGGATAACCGCTGAAAGCATCTAAGCGGGAAGCCTCCCTTGAAACGAATTCTTCCATGAGAGTCGTGGTAGACCACCACGTTGATAGGTCAGGTGTGGAAGTGCAGTAATGCATGAAGCTAACTGATACTAATAACTCGATCGGCTTGATTTTCTATGTACTAGAAACAAACTAGTAATTTTCAAGCAACACTAAGATAGAATAATTAATAAAATTATTTTTTTGGTATTGATTTCACGTTTTGTTGACCTGGTGGTTTTAGCGGAGAGGCCACACACGATTCCATTTCGAACTCGAAAGTTAAGGGCTCCAGCGCCAATGGTACTTTGTCTTAAGGCATGGGAGAGTAGGACATTGCCAGGTCTACTAAACGTGAAATAATTGTCACTTTACAATTATAATATGGACATTTAATTTTAATATTATGAAGATTACTGTTGTAGGCGCTGGTTATGTAGGCCTTAGTTTATCAGCATTATTATCTCGGAATAATGAAGTAACTATACTTGATATTAATAAATCAAAAGTTGATCAAATAAATAACAAAATCCCTCCTATAGACGATAAAGATATAGATTTTTTTTTTAAAAATAAAAAATTAAATCTATATGCAACTTCTTCTGAGGAAGCATATCACGATTCAGACTTTATAATTGTATGCACTCCTACAAATTACGATATTGATAGTAGTGAATTTGATGTGACTTCCGTTGAAACTGTTATCGGTGAATCTTTAAAAGTAAACAAAAAAGCAACTATTATTATTAAATCAACAGTTCCTGTGGGTTTTACAGAAAAGATAAAAAAGAAATTTTCAAAAGAAAATATTTTTTTTTCCCCAGAATTCTTGAGAGAGGGATCCGCATTAAAAGATAATTTAAATCCTTCAAGGATAATAGTTGGGGGCGATTCTAAAGAAGCTAAATTGTTTGCTGATTTACTCTTGGAAAATGCCGATAAGTCAAACCCACTAATTCCAATAGAATATATGTCATCTAGTGAGGCAGAAGCAGTCAAATTATTTGCGAACACATACCTTGCAATGAGAATAGCTTATTTTAATGAACTTGATAGTTATTGTGAAATACATAATTTAGATACTAAAAAAGTTATAAAAGGGATTAGCCATGACACACGAATTGGCAATTATTATAACAACCCTTCTTTTGGTTATGGGGGGTACTGTTTGCCAAAGGATACGCAGCAGCTTCTAAAAAACTATGACAATGTTCCAAATAATTTAATTAAGGCTATCGTTGAATCAAATACAACTAGAAAAGACTTTATTGCCGATAGCATTATTAGAAAGAATCCCAAGACAGTAGGCATATACAGAATAATTATGAAGAATGGATCAGACAATTTTCGAGAAAGTGCTATTCAGGGTGTAATGAAAAGAATCAAAGCTAAAGGTATTAAAATTATTATTTATGAGCCACTAATGAAAGAAAAATATTTTTTTAATTCAATCGTAATAAATGATTTGAACGAATTTAAATCATTAAGCAGTTTGATTATTGCAAACAGGATTAGCTCTGAAATACTAGACGTTAAAGAAAAAATATATACTCGTGATTTATTTAATAAGGATTAAGGAATAGTCGGGTGTCAAGAATAATTTGGAAAATTCAAGTTTTACTTAGAGGCTCTGGGGGCAAATTTTATTAAAACAAAATCATTTATTCTTTTTAATATTAAAGTGTCATTTTTTCTGTAGTTTATGTATTCGTCTATATAGTGAATTTCTAAGTTTTTAGGTTTATTATCTAAATTAGCCTTACTTTTTGATATAATGTCACTCTGGAC
>CACCAS010000006.1 GCA_902544065.1 uncultured Pelagibacteraceae bacterium | reverse complement strand
AATTTTATTAATTAAGTTTCTTTTTTTTATAAAATTAATTAGATAAGTATAAATTCTTGGTAAATATAAAACATCATTTTCTGCATATGCTAGCTGATTTTTACTAAGTGGCCTCGATTCCCAATCTGAAACTTGATACTTTTTAGACAATTTTATTTTAAAAAGTTTTTCCACTAAATTTGAATAGCTAATTTCATCACCTCCATTAAGTACATTATAGGTCATTTGAGTGTCAAAGATGTTTTCGATTTTGATATCTAAAGCGTAATTAATTACCTCAATATCTTGCTTAGCTGAATGAATTACTTTTCTTAACTTTTTGTCTATTAATACTTCTTTTAGTAGATTCATATTCATTTCCTCAATTAAAAGCATGTCCACCAAATATACGTTTCGCTGTGTTTTAAATTGAATAGTGCATAGTTTCGGCCAATATGTTCTGTCTCTTTTAAACTCAGTATCTAGAAAGATGACTTTCTGTGTTTTAAGTAATTTGCATAGACTTTTGAGAGATTTATTGTCTTGGACTATTTTCATAAATCAAACTATATATGAACTTGAATTTAAAGCATGGTAAAATATAGAACACATAATTGTAACGAGTTGAAAGAAAGCGATGAAAATAAAGACGTAATTCTCGCTGGATGGATTAATCGTAAGCGAGATCATGGTAATGTCTTGTTTATTGATTTGCGAGACCATTATGGAGTAACTCAGTGTGTCATTGAAAAAACAAATACAAAGTTATTAAAAGAATTTGAAAGCCTAAGAGCTGAATCCGTTATTAAAATACATGGTAAAGTTATTAAGCGTGATAAAGAAACCATTAATGAGTCCCTTGTAACTGGTAAAATTGAGATTTCTGTTGATGCGTTAGAAGTTCTTTCTGCTGCAAATGAATTACCAATGCCTGTATTCGGTGAAAATGATTACCCTGAAGAAATAAGATTAAAGTATAGGTTTTTAGACATTAGAAGAGAAGAGTTGCATAGCAACATTATATTAAGATCATCTATTATTTCCTATATAAGAAAGTTAATGTCCGAGGCCGGATTTCTTGAAATGCAGACGCCCATTTTAACTGCATCAAGTCCCGAAGGGGCTAGAGATTATCTTGTTCCAAGCAGAATTCATCCTGGAAAATTTTACGCCCTACCTCAAGCGCCTCAACAATTTAAACAATTAATAATGGCAGGGGGGTTTGATAAATATTTTCAAATTGCTCCTTGTTTTAGAGATGAAGATGCCAGAGCAGATAGAAGTCCTGGTGAATTTTATCAATTAGATATGGAAATGGCATTTGTTGAGCAAGATGATGTATTTAATGCCATTGAACCCGTTTTATCTTCAGTATTTAAAAAGTTTTCAAATTTTAAAGTGACTGATTTGCCTTTTCCAAGAATTACCTACAAAGAAGCAATGAAAAAGTATGCGACAGACAAACCAGATTTAAGAAATCCAATTGAGGTATGTGATATTACTCAAGAATTTTCTGATGACGATGTTGAATTCAAGGCTTTCAAAAAAGTTATAGATGCTGGTGGGCGAGTACTGGGGATACCTGCACCAAAATCTTCAATGCAACCAAGAAGTTTTTTTGATAATTTAAATAATTGGGCAAAAAAAGAAATGAATGCTCCCGGTCTAGGCTATATTATTTTTGAAGAAGTAGATGGCATACTTACTGGAAAAGGCCCAATTGCAAAATTTATACCAAGTAATATTCAATTAGAAATTGCTAAAAAAGCAAATTTAAATTCAGGAGATTCCATATTCTTTGCATGTGATAAAGGTAAGTTGGTATATGATATTGCTGCAGCAGCAAGAAATAAAATCGGAGAGATTCTTGATCTTATCGAAAAAGATGTATTTAGATTCTGTTGGATTATAGATTTTCCAATGTACGAGCAGGATAGGGACACAGGTAAAATTGATTTTAGTCATAACCCATTTTCTATGCCACAAGGTGGATTAGAAGCATTAGAAAATAGCGATCCTTTAGATGTTCTAGGATATCAATATGATATTGTTTGCAATGGTATTGAGCTATCATCTGGAGCCATTAGAAATCACATACCAGAAATCATGTACAAAGCTTTCGAAATAAGTGGTTATACTAAAAAACAAGTACAAGATAAATTTGGGGGAATGATTAACGCATTTTCTTATGGTGTGCCACCTCATGGCGGTATAGCCCCCGGGATTGACAGGATCGTAATGCTACTTGCTCAAGAAAAAAATATTAGGGAGGTAATCTTATTTCCTATGAATCAACAGGCACAAGATCTTATGATGCTTGCGCCAGCAGAAGTTGATGACAAGACTTTGGATGAGCTGAACCTAAAAGTAATACCTGCTGAAAAAGATTAAGAACAGCCTGTGGTAGCTCCACACGTATCGCATTTAAGACAAGTTCCATTTCTCACCAAAGTAAATGAACCACACTCAGGACAAGCGTCACCTTCGTAGCCCATCATCCTTGCCGCTTGAACTCTACTCATTGATGCATCTGATGTACCTGTAGATGAAGAGCTACTACTTGATACTGCTTGCTCCGCAGTTATAGCGCCCATATCTCCAGAGGAACTTACTACTGAAAGACCATCTTGACTCCTTAAGTAACCTTGGCTTGATACTTTTTTAACCAGTTTCCATGGTATCTCATTATTTTTAAGCGTCCCTTCCTCAGCACCTGTGCCAAGCGAAAAGTCAACATCAGTATTATCTGCATGAGCTAGGTCATTTCTGCCTAAGTAAGAAACAGCTAATTCCCTAAATACATAATCTAGGATTGATGTGGCATTTTTGATTCTATTATTTCCCTGAACAACTCCAGCAGGATCAAATCTCGTAAATGTATATGCCTCTACGTATTCCTCAAGTGGTACTCCATATTGAAGTCCAATGGAAATAGCTATAGCAAAATTATTCATTAAACTTCTCAAAAACGCACCTTCTTTATGCATATCGATAAATATTTCACCTAAACTACCATCTTCATATTCTCCTGTATGAAGATAAACTTTGTGACCACCAACAATTGCTTTTTGTATGTAGCCTTTTCGTCTATCAGGGACCTTATTTCTTGATCCATAAACAATTGAGTTTACTGCTTCCTGAGCGACAGCAATTGTTTTTTCAACTTGAGTTTGTTCAGCAGCAATTTGGTCAGATTCTGCAACATCTTCATCTTCAACTAATTTTGATGCAAGCGGTTGACTTAGTTTTGATCCATCTCGGTATAATGCATTTGCTTTTGTTCCTAGCTTCCAAGAGAGAAGGTAGGCTTCATTGCAATCTTCTACATCTGAGTCAGAAGGCATGTTTATTGTTTTAGAGATTGCCCCTGAAATAAACGGTTGAGCGGCTGCCATCATTCTTATGTGACTTTCAACTGACAAAAATCTTTTGCCTATTCTTCCACATGGATTAGCGCAATCAAAAACAGATAAATGTTCTTCTTTAATATAAGGTGAACCTTCTAGAGTCATTGTTCCGCAACAATATGTATTTGCCTCATCTATTTCCTCATTAGAAAAACCCAAGAAAGCCAGCATATTAAAATTCATATCTGCTAGTTTTTCATCAGAGATATTTAATTTTTCAGAGCAAAATTCTTTTCCTAGAGTGAAAGAATTAAATGAAAATCTTATATCAAAAACATTCTTTAAGTTTTGTTCTAGTAATTCTAGCTGTTCATCTTCAAATCCTTTTTCTTTAAGTGACACGTGATTAATGAAAGGAGCTTCTTTTAAGGTCCCATATCCCACAGCATAATTTATTGTTTCTTCAACTTCTTCATCAGTATATTGCAGTTGTTTTAATGCTTCAGGAACAGTTCTGTTTATGATTTTAAAATATCCTCCACCTGCAAGTTTTTTAAATTTAACCATTGCGAAATCAGGCTCAATTCCAGTCGTATCACAGTCCATGACTAATCCAATAGTACCAGTAGGTGCTATAACTGTTGTCTGAGCATTTCTATAACCATATTTTTGACCTCCTTCATAAGCTTCATCCCAAGCTTTTTGAGCTTCTATACCAAGATTAGTATCTCTTAAATTTTCAACAATAAATGGTACTGGATTTATATTTAGGTCTTCATATCCTTCTGTTTTACCATAAGCTGCTCTCTTATGATTTCTTATTACTCGGAGCATATTTTTAGCATTCTGCTGATAGCCAGGAAATGGGCCTTGTTCAGAAGCAATTTCAGCTGAAGTTGCATAGGATATGCCTGTCATCAATGAAGTTATTGCTGCACAATTAGATCTGCCTTCTTCGCTATCGTATGCAACACCTTTTGACATTAGGTATCCACCTAGATTTGCGTATCCCAATCCAAGAGTTCTGTATTCATATGAAAGCTTAGCAATTTCTTTTGATGGAAATTGGGCCATCATCACTGATATCTCGAGTATTAGAGTCCAGACCCTGACTGCATGTTTGAATAAAGTTGTATCGAGACACTTATTTTCATCCATAAAAGTCATTAAATTGAGCGAAGCTAAATTACATGCAGTATTATCTAGAAACATGTACTCAGAGCATGGATTTGATGCACGGATTTCTCCACTTTCTGGACACGTATGCCAATCATTAATTGTTGTATGAAACTGTATTCCAGGATCTGCACATGCCCATGCAGAATATCCAACCTGATCCCATAATTCTTTTGCATTTACAGTTTTATTAATTGAACCGTCAGTTCTGTTAACTAAATTCCATTCTTCATCATTCATAACCGCATCAAGGAATTCATCCGTTACACGCACAGAGTTGTTAGAGTTTTGACCTGACACTGTTACATATGCTTCTGAATCCCAATCAGTATTATAAGTTTCAAATTCTACTGACTTATATCCTTGTTTTGCAAAATGAATTATTCTTTGAATATAATTTTCAGGCACTTCGTTCCGCCTTGCAGCTATAATTTCTCTTTTAAGAGCAGGGTTTTTTGAAGGCTCAAAGCAGCTTTCTCCATCTGCTTCACAGTTGTGACAAGCGCTCATAATGCTTTTTAGGTGTTTTGAGCATATTTTTGAACCAGTTACGATGGATGCAACTTTTTGCTCCTCTGTAACTTTCCACTTTATAAACTCCTCAATATCTGGATGGTCAATGTCTACAACAACCATTTTAGCGGCTCTTCTTGTGGTGCCACCAGATTTAATAGCACCGGCTGCTCTATCTCCAATTTTCAGAAAGCTCATCAAGCCAGATGATTTTCCACCACCCGACAGACCTTCTGTGGAACCTCTTAAACTAGAGAAATTTGTTCCCGTTCCTGAGCCATATTTAAATAATCGAGCTTCTCTAACCCAAAGGTCCATAATACCGCCATCATTGACAAGATCATCATCAATGCTTTGTATAAAACAAGCATGGGGTTGGGGCCTTTCATAGGAGCTAGATGATCTAGTAAGTTTGCCGTTTTCATGGTCAACGTAAAAGTGACCTTGAGATGGTCCATCTATACCATATGCCCAGTTTAGCCCTGTATTGAACCATTGAGGACTGTTAGGAGCAATCATTTGATTGGCCAACATATACCTAACTTCATCAAAAAAAGCTTTTGCATCTTCTTCAGAGGAGAAATACCCACCTTTCCATCCCCAATATGTCCAAGCTCCAGCTAGTCTATCGAAAACTTGCTGGGAGTTTTTTTCTGATGAATAACTAAGATCACTTGATTCTTCGTCTGCTATTCTTGGAGATAGCCAAGAGGGTATATTTCTTTCCTCAGCCCTCTTAAGTTTATTGGGTACACCAGCTTTTCTAAAATACTTTTGTGAAAGTATATCACTTGCAACTTGACTCCATTGCTCAGGCACTTCGAAATCTTTTAATTCAAAAACGATGGAACCATCAGGATTTCGTATTTCTGTCGAAACTTTTTTAAATTTAATATTTTGGTATGGAGATTGATTATCACTTGTAAATTCTCTATTTATTTTCATTTTTTTTCCTTATTAACAATAGCGCATCAATGGCAGTTTAAATCAAGAACAAGTTAAGAGTGGTTCCGACCGATTCATTACCAGAATGTTAATTGAGTAACTTTCTAGAAATCCAATATTTATTATTTGAAAAATGAAGTCAATATGTTGTGCAAAAAAAATATACAACCACAATATAAGGTGTCACAATTGTGGTTAATATTAAAATATGTATTTATTTCAATGATTTAAGAAGTAACTATAATTTAAATTTTGTTGAAAAAACTGTTAATTTAAATAAATATAGACTGATTTTATGCTGAGAGAAATATTTACATGGTGGAATGGCCAAACATTTGGAACCCGATTATGGACCTATTTTAGCGGTATTCCTGCTGGAGTAGATGGCCAAGGCAATAAATATTTTCATAACAAAAAAGATACTAAAAGGTGGGTTATATATGCTAACGAGGTCGAATCTACCTACGTTAATCCAGAGTGGAATAATTGGCTAAGATTCACGTCTAAAGTAAAGGCTTCAGAAGACAAAAAATATAAATGGCAAAAAAATCATCTTTCAAATCAAACCGGAACAGCGAATGCCTATGATCCTGAAAAAGATAATACAAATGATAGCTCAAAGAAAAGAAACGATGATTATATCAAATGGTCACCATAAAAATTTAAACAACTTAGTATTTATTTTTATTATTATACTTATATTTTCCTCAAATGCAGAGGAAGTTGAGATTGCTCCACTTATAAATCTTGATGAAATTGAGCCATCGTATGATGAGGAGATTATTATAATTGATGACGAGAACTTATTTCCTGAAAATAAGGAGAAAGATAGTGATAGCAATGATGACAATGCTAAGATAGCTGAAATTAGCATATTAAATAAAATCACTGCTAACGTAGACAGAATTAAGTTGCCTTTAAAAGAGAATTACCTTTACAAAGAATTAGTGATATACCCAATTGGTTGCCATTTAAGTGGACCTTATGAAAAAAGTGAAGTTGGAATATACCTAAATATTAACCATAAAGATTCTAAAGAAAAAATATTTAATGGGTGGATGCTTAAATCGTTGCCATCAATTTCATCAATGGAACATCCAATTTATGATATATGGGTTGAAGATTGTATTTGAGTTAGAGTTTATTTATATTTTTTTCTAACCAATTAATCGGTACGGCTCCATTTTTAAAATCATTTGAAGAAAGTATTTTTTTATGGAGATCAATATTTGTTTCTATTCCATCAATTACAATTTCATTTAGCGATCTAAGCGCTCTTTTTATGGCGTGGTTTCTAGTTCTGCCCGTTACGATAAGCTTTGCTAATAGGTTGTCATAGTAATGGGGCACTTTATAGCCAGAATATATGAATGTATCTAATCTAATGCCATTACCTGCCGGTGGATGATACATTTTAATTGTTCCTGCAGATGGCTTAAAATCAATAGAATTTTCAGCGTTTATTCTACATTCTATTGAGTGACCTAGAGGTTTTATATTTTCTTGTGATGTAAATATTTTATCACCTGCAGCGACACAAATTTGTTCTCTCACCAAATCAATCCTAGTTAACATCTCAGTTATTGGATGCTCAACCTGCAGTCTAGTATTCATTTCCATAAAATAGAATTCGTTATCGGCAAATAAGAACTCAAGGGTACCTAAGCCTAAATAACCCATCTTTGCCATAGCATCTATACATATTTTGAAAAGTTTTTCTTTTTTGGCTTGATCTATTTCAGGCGCTAACGCTTCTTCGATTACTTTTTGGTTCCTTCTTTGAATTGAACAGTCTCTTTCATGTAAGTGAAGAAAATTATCATGACTGTCACAAATTACTTGAATTTCAATATGTCTTGGTGATTCAATAAATTTTTCTATGTAAATTGAATCGTTTCCAAAAAATGATAACGCTTCTTGTCTTATTATAGGTAGAGCATCGGTCAATTCTTTTTCGTCATTCACAACTTGCATTCCTCTGCCTCCACCACCCGCACTTGCCTTTAGAAGAACTGGAAAACCAATATTTTTTGATGTCTTTAATGCATCTTCAAGGTCAACTACTGCTTCTTTTGAGCCAGGCACTGTAGGGACCCCGTATTCTTGCATTATTTTTTTTGCTTCTATCTTATCTCCCATCATACTGATGTGCTTATGCTTAGGCCCAATGAATGTTAATTTGTGATCATCAAGCATCTTAGCAAACGATGCATTTTCAGATAAGAACCCGTAGCCAGGATGAACTGCTTGTGCACCAGTAATTTCACAAGCTGAGATAATTGCATGAGCATTTAAATAGCTTTTATTTACTGGGTTTGGTCCTATACAAACACTTTCATCAGCTATTCTTACATGCATTGAATCTGCATCAGCTTCACTATGAACAGCTACAGTTGATATTCCAAGTTCTTGACATGCTCTGTTAATTCTAACCGCAATTTCTCCTCGGTTAGCAATCAATACTTTATCAAACATTTAACCTATTAGCATTAACGGCTGGTCATATTCAACAGCCTGCTCATTCTCAACAAGTATTTTTAAAACCTTTCCTTGCAGAGAGGACTCGATTGGATTCATTGTTTTCATTGCTTCGATAATAAGTAGGGTTTGGCCAGATTTAATCTGGTTGCCAACATTAACAAATTTATTTGCACCTGGCTCAGGTTGAAGATAGACGGTTCCTACCATGGGTGATTTTATAGTTCTAGGATCATTTTTATAATCATTTTCTATATTTTCATCTTTTTCATTTTTATTTTGAGTTGGTGTTAATGACATTGTTTGAGCTACCGCAGCTTTAGAAACTGATACAGAAAAATCACCGTCTGTATATGAAATCTCGGTAAGATTTAAATCATCTAATATTTTTGCCAAATCTTCTATTGGCTTAGCATCAATTTTCTTTTTTGTTTTATCGGACATAATATTATTCTCATATTTATATTAATTTATTAATACCATCAACAGCAAGTAAGTAACTATTTGATCCAAATCCACATATAACTCCATTTACACCTCTGCTTATAAAAGAGTGATGTCTAAAGTCCTCACGTTTGAATAAATTTGTTAGGTGTATTTCAATTTTTGGAATTTCAATTGCGAGTAAAGCATCTAATAAAGCAACTGAAGTATGAGAAAAGCCTGCAGCATTTATTATAAGTCCATCAGAGGTATGGCTTGAACTTTGTATACAATCTACAATCTCTCCTTCTGAATTTGATTGAAAAAAAGATGTCTCAATATCATATTTTTTCTCTTTTATATGAAAATTAACTAATTTATGAATATCATCCAGTGTTTCAGAGCCGTAGATTTCAGGTTCACGCTTTCCTAATAGATTTAAATTTGGGCCATCAATAAATTTAATTTTCTTCATTTGTAATAATATATATTATTTAATTAGTATTTGTAGAAACTTCTTTTTTTAATATTTCAATTAAATCATACGTACGATACCATTCTGGGGTATTTTCTTGCACCCCTTTTATTGCCTTTAATGCAAAATCGAAAGATAGACTTCTTTCACCAATTAAAAAATAACGTTCTGCTGTCGCATAATTTGCGAGTGGGATGTCATCTATTAGCGCATAAGATCTTGCCAGTAAGTACCATGAATATGCATTCATGCGATTTAATTGAATTGATTTTTTCAAGTAATAAATGCTATCATTGATTTTGTCTTTTTCCTTACTCGATAACAAATAGTTTCCAAGCATCATTGTATACAAATCGTTTTCAAAACCTAAGTTATTAAGAGCATTTGTTTGAAAATAAATCGCCTCTTCATAATTTTGCTTCATGAAATATATCTCGCCTATAATCTCCTTAAAGAATGGATTGCTATTACTGTTTTCAATCAATATCTCTAAATATTCAATTGCTTTGTCATGCTCTCCATTTAAATAACTTGAGACAGCATTTGCATAAAGACCTTGATTATCATTTAATTTGTAAACAGCTTTAGTTTCATCGTATGAATGAGTAAAGCCAAAAAGTTTAGCTCTTATTAGATTAAATCTTTTTTCCAATTCTTTATCGCTTTCATAGTTGCACTTTTCATTACTGTTTAAGGCTAGTTGTATCCAACTAATTCTATCCTGAGGAAGGGGGTGGGTTGATCTGTAGTTTTCTGATTTTGATTGTGTATTTAAATTTATTGTCTCAAGGTTATTAAGGAAACTAGAGAGATATGATGCATCAATCATGCTGTTACATAGTATAGAAACCGCTTTCTGATCTGCTGCAGCTTCTTGAGTTCTAGAATAATAAGTAAATGTATCTGAAACCGCTGCTTGCCCAACCATTACGCCCGCAAAGCCAGCATCTGTTGCTCCAGTGATTAGGCCTATAATTCCCAGCAAATATATTGGCATAGCCTTATTTGATATATTAGCCAGTTCTTCCGATGTTCTAAAAATATGCCCACCCAATATATGCGCAAGTTCATGAGCAAGTACAGCAGCGTATTCTCGATAATCTTCTGCTTCAATTATTAACTCAGTATTTATAAAAATATTTTTACCTCCAGTAACAAACGCATTCACTTGTTTACTGTTTATGAAATAAACATTTATGTCTTCGGCTTTGGTATTGGTGTCAGCAAGTAATATTTTTACAATGTCATTTGTAAAATTTTCAATCTCAGTGTCTCTTATGACTTCTAATGCTTTTGATGAGCCCACAAAAGTAAAAAAAAATATAATATTTAAAATAAATAGAGTTTTTGCTCTATTCACTTCTGCCACCAACCAGACTTTTTAACTTTTATTTCTTTAATGGGAGATATATTTTCATTTTCAACTTCAAGGACTTCTTCTCTAGTTTTACTTTGTTTTATAGTTGAAGTTTTTTTCTTGGTAGAGGAAATTTTCTTTTTTTTAATTTTTCTCTTAACACTTTTATCTTCCTTCTTAACTTTTGAAGTTTCGTCTATAAAACCTATTTCTGAATTTTCTATATCTATATCATCAAAAAAAGTAATTTTGACTTTTGAGTCGTCTTCAATTTTCTTTATTTCCGAATTAAAATTATCAGCCACATATTTTTTCATGAATGGGTTTATATTCACAGATAAGGCTTTAATCTTTTTATTATTTATTTTCTCCTTCAATAAATATAATAATTTTAGTGCACTTGAATGTTGACTTAGTTCAGTTCTCCATTCAATAAAACTCTGCCTTAATCTCTGTCTTGACATTTCTAGGAGTCCAAACTGACTAATTCTTGAAACTTGAGTTCTGGCTCTATCTCTTCTTACCAACTCCTTAACTTTCTTCTCTACTTGCCTATTATTCCTCATTTCATACATATCGATGAAATCGATAACTATTAGTCCTGATAAATCTCGAATTTTAATTTGTTTAGCAATTTCAACAGCTGCTTCAAGATTGGTTTTCAAAGCAGTTTTTTCTATATTCCTTTCTTTTGTTGCGCCCCCAGAATTAACATCAATCGCAACAAGTGCTTCAGTAGGATTTATTACCAAGTAGCCACCGGATCTAAGTTTAACTTCAGGGTTAAACATTTTTATTATTTCGTTTTCAACTTTATATTTACTGAAGATTGGTTCTTTGCTTTTATATTGTTTTACGAATTTGGCGCAAGACGGCAGGAGCTGTGACATATATTTTTTTGTTTCCTTAAAAGATTCCTTGCCCTCTACTAAAATATCTTTCATTTCTTTTGTATACACATCTCGAAGCACTCTTCTAAGTAAATTTCCTTCCTCATGTATCAATGCAGGAGCAATAGCTTTTTTTGTCTCAGTTACAATTTCTACCCATAGTTTTTTTAGCGTAGAGTAATCTTTTTTGATCTCATTTTTTGTCTTATTTAAACCCGCTGTTCTTATAATTAGTCCCATTTCTAGAGGTACATTCAATTCATCAATTATTTGTTTTAATTTATTTCTATCATCAGAAGTAGAAATCTTTCTTGAGATTCCCTTTGTCTTCATTGAATTTGGCATTAGAACTGTATATTTGCCCGCTAATGAAATGTATGATGTAAGAGCAGCTCCTTTGTTGCCTCTTTCTTCTTTAACTACTTGAATAAGTATTAATTGACCTGTTTTAATTACCTCTTGTATTTTATACGATCTGTAGAGCTTTCTTTTTAGATTTATACTTGATTTATTTTTCCTATTTATTGTAACCCTATCATCGCTGCCTGGACTCTCGTTTTGATCGTTTTCTGTTACGGTAGTACTTTCTTCATTTTCAACTTCTTTTTCATCTTCATTCTCTTCATTTTCGTTTTCCGTACTGTGCTCTTCTTCAATATCAGCTTCAGCTTCAATTAGCGCATCTCTGTCTGCTACAGGTATTTGAAAATAATTTGGATGAATTTCACCAAATGCAAGAAAGCCATTCTTCTCTGATCCAATATCAATGAAAGCAGCCTG
Source organism: uncultured Pelagibacteraceae bacterium (assembly GCA_902544065.1). Classification (GTDB taxonomy): domain Bacteria; phylum Pseudomonadota; class Alphaproteobacteria; order Pelagibacterales; family AG-422-B15; genus CACNXQ01. The sequence goes on along the minus strand of CACCAS010000006.1, from coordinate 64,712 downwards.
AAGGGAGGCCTCAATTCTAGATACTTTACCTAGATAAATATTTCCTTTTAGATTATTTCTGGAAGCAGATTCAAATTCAAAATCTTCGAGTCCATTTTCAGATAATAAAGCAACCTGCGTTTGACTATCTCTTGAGCCGTCAATAAGTAATTTTTGTGACATTTATAGAAACCTTTCAATGATGTGACTATGTTAAATAGTCGAGAATATTTTTTTTGTAATATGTATTTGTGTGCCATAGTAAATATGTAAGTGTATGATTTATTGATATATTTTTAACTGTAAACGTCAATATTTATTTTATTAATATGATAAGACTTACATATTTGGCTATATAGCCAAACGAATGCCATAATTATATTAATATTAGTAATTTATTATGAGTCGCATTTATACACAGATTAAATACCTAATTTATTTTATAATAGCATTTACAATCTGCCTTCTGATGATAATTATTTACTTCTCATTTCAGCTTCCGGACGATTCTAATTTGAAGAGTTACAAACCTGACGTAATGACACGAGTCTATGATTCAAATGGTCAATTAGTTAGAGAATTTTCAAAAGAATATAGAATATTTGTACCTATAGAAAATATTCCAGACAGACTTAAAAATGCATTTATTTCTGCTGAAGATAAAAATTTTTATAATCACATTGGTATCGATCCCACTGGAATAATAAGAGCTCTAATTAGAAATACTTATTATTTCTTTTCAGATAAAAGACCTGAGGGAGCATCTACTATTACACAGCAAGTTGCAAAAAATTTTTTATTAAATGATGAGCTTTCACTTAGTAGAAAAGCAAAAGAAGCATTATTGGCAATAAAAATTGACGCAACTCTCTCAAAATCAAGAATTTTAGAACTCTATTTAAATCAAATTTATTTAGGCTATGGAACATATGGTGTCGCAGCTGCTTCGAATAGATATTTTAACAAATCTTTAGAGGAATTAGATTTATCTGAAGTTTCTTTTCTAGCTGCGCTCCCTAAAGCGCCAAGCAGATATAACCCTAAAAAAAATTATGAAAAATCTTTTATTAGAAGAAATTGGGTTTTAAAAAGAATGTACGTCAATAAATATATTACTGAGAATGAGTATGATGCCTCTATCAAAAAAACTATTCAAATTGCTTCTGCCGAAAAGAAACCTATTTTTTCATCTGATTACTATTTAGAAGAAATCAGGAAGCAAATAATCAAAACACATGATGAGGATTATCTATATACAGGAGGTCTTTCGGTTAGATCATCGCTTGATACCTCAACTCAGCGTATTGCTGATCTAGCATTAAAATCAGGCTTATTAGAATATGATAAAAGAAATGGATATAGAGGAGTTATTGATAATAATGCAAATAAAAGTTGGTTCAATGAATACATTGGAAAGGTCCAGCCACATAATTTCTATTTAGCAAAAGTTATTAAACTTGATGAAGTAAAAGGAAGGGTTGATATAGAAGTATTGAAGGGCAAAGACATTGAACATGGGCATATTTTAAACATTAATTGGGCAAGAAAGAGTCTTGGAAATGGTTATCTTGGTCCGAATATAAATAAAGCAAATGAAGTTTTCAACCACAATGACATTATTCATGTATCTGTTAACAACGGCAATTTATATAATTTAGAGCAAATTCCAAAAATTAACGGCGCAATTATCGTTATGGACCCTCACACAGGAAGAGTTTTTGCGTTATCAGGTGGATTTGATTTCAATGAAAGTAATTTTAATAGGGTATATCAGGCAAAAAGACAGCCAGGTTCTTCGTTCAAACCGTTTGTGTACATGGCTGCCCTAGAAAATGGGTTGCAGCCAAATAGTTTGATTCTCGACGCACCCTTTGTTTTAGATCAAGGAAAAGGACGTGCCAAGTGGAAGCCTGAAAATTATGGAAAGAAATTTTACGGCCCATCAACATTAAGAAAAGGAATTGAGAACTCAAGAAATTTAATGACAATTAGAATTGCTCAATATCTTGGTATGGATCAAATAGCAGAATTAGCTGAGAGAACGAACATAATGTTAAACATGCCTTCAGTGCTATCTATGGCTTTGGGTGCTGGTGAAACGTCTCTTTTCAAACTTACAACTGCATATGCTTCATTTGTAAATGGTGGAAAAAAAGTTGAAGGTACTTTAATTGATAGGATACAAGATCGCAGAGGGAAAAATATTTTTATTAATGATCATGTTGTATGCAATAATTGTAGCATGCCTTATATAGAGGAAATTCCTAAACCCAAAATTATTAATCAATCTGAAATTATTTTTGATGCACAAAAAGCCTATCAAATGGTCTCAATTTTAAAAGGAGCGGTAGATAGAGGTACAGGCAGGAAAACTAGAATTGATGGTATTGAAATTGCAGGGAAAACTGGCACTACAAACAATAACACTGATGCCTGGTTCATTGGTTTTACATCTGATGTAATTGTTGGTGTTTATACCGGGTTTGATATTCCTGAGTCATTAGGTAAAAGAGAGACTGGGTCATCTGTTGCAGTGCCAATCTTTAAAAATTTTATAAAAAATTATTATGAAAACAAAAAAGCGCTACCTTTTATAATACCTGCAGGTGTAGAATTGATAAAAATTGATTATGACACTGGACAAATTTCTAATAAAATAAATGATACTAAAACAATATATGAAGCATTTGGAAAAAGTGATAATCTCTCTAACCTAAAAGAAACATTAGTAGGCTCAGAAGGTTTTCAATTTATCGAAATAGAGGACAGTGAAGAGAAGGAATTTTTAATTTATTAATAATGGATATTGAATTTGCAAATTTAATCGGTTTGGCCAATGAAAAACTAGATTTTATTCGGAGCCATCTTTGACACTGAAAAAATATCAAAACAGTTAATTAATCTAAAAAATAAAACAGAAGATCAAGATTTTTGGTCCGATCCTGATGAAGCTAAAAGAGTTATGATGAGCATCAGTGAAAATGAACATAAAATAAAACTTATAAGTGATTTTGAAAGTAAAATATCTGAGGTAAATGATTATTACAATCTTGCCAAAGAAGAATCTGATGAAGTGTCTATTAATGAATGTTACACTTCAATAAGAGATATTTTAGCTGAATTAGAAGAAAATGAATTTAAATTACAATTCAATGGGGAGGCCGACGGTAAAAGTTGTTATTTAGAGATACATGCTGGCGCAGGTGGTACAGAGAGTCAAGACTGGGCTCAGATGCTTTTAAGAATGTATATGCGTTGGGCTGAAAAGAAAAAATTTAACTTTAAATTAATGTACGAGTCTTTTGGTGATGAGGCAGGAATTAAATCATGTACTGCATTAATAGAAGGAAGCTTTGCTTTTGGTTATCTAAAAAGAGAATCAGGTATTCATCGACTTGTAAGAATTTCACCTTTTGATTCAAATTCAAGAAGACATACAAGTTTTTCAAGTGTATGGATTTCCCCTTTTGTTGATGAGACTATTGAAGTAAATTTATTAGATAAAGACATGAGAATTGATACATTTAGAGCCTCGGGAGCAGGTGGTCAACATGTCAACACAACAGACAGTGCAATAAGAATTACTCATATTCCCACTGGAATAGTTGTTCAATGTCAAAATGAGAGATCACAACACAAAAACAAGGCAACTGCTATAAATTTATTAAAATCAAAATTGTATGAAATAGAAGTTCAAAAAATGGATGATGAACGCAAAGCTAAAGAAGATAAAAAGTCTGAAATTGGTTGGGGAAATCAAATAAGATCTTATGTCCTGCATCCATATCGAATGGTCAAAGATTTAAGAAGTAATTATGAAGTATCTGATCCAGAGGCTGTATTAGATGGCGACATAGACAAACTAATATTTTCCAATTTAAAATAAAACAGTGAGTAAAAAACTTTTATTTTTATATATAACATTTTCAGTCTTAGCGGTGTTCACTCTGTTAATTATCGGCCTCACTGCCAAGGTAATCTTTGGAGGGTTGAATATAAATTTTTTAGAGCAAAGACTATCGTCATACTTAAAGACTGAATATGAAATCAATCTGAATTCTGATAACTTCGTATTGACGCATAGTCAAGACAAGGGTTTATTTATTGATGTTTCAAAAGCAGATTTATTCATCAGTGATGAAACATCATTTAGTGCAAATCAAATCATAATTGATTTTGACCTAAATGATCTTTTTTTTAACAATGAAGATCAGCTTTTAACAGTAGTGATTGACGAGATTGCTATCAAAGCAGTTCAGCTCAGTAATGACATCGTCTTGCAGAGAAGCATATTAGAAATAAAAGCCAATTCCTTTAGAAACATGCAAAATCCAAATGTTTATATGTCATCAGCTTTAGTGAACGGCAATAAAATGTTTAATGAAAAATTTTATCTTCATTTTACTTACGATTTTCTGGACAGGGAATTAGACATTTTGGCCTTAAATTATGGAGATTTATTTATATCTGGACCAAGTTATTTAAAATTCAACTCAGAAAAAAAATTATGGCAAAAAAAATTAGAAATTAGAGCAAAAAAAGAGCCAATCAAGAAACTTCTAAATATATCTAATAATATTGAATTAGATAAAGCTTTTTCAGGGTTTATTGGTTGGCAGTCTTTTTTATTGACATCAGAATTTAAGTTTATGAATAAATCACTTTTAAAAGATTTTGTTGAAGGTATGAAATTAAAGCTTTCTGGTATTTATGAACTAAAAGAGATTCTGCCAACAAATGAATTTTATCAAAATTTTGGAAATGTTACTTCTTATAATATTGATATAGAGAATCTTGATGATAAATTTAAAATCAAAATTTTAAATTTTAAAAATGATAAAGTTACTTTCAAAAATGGAAGTTATTTAATTGTAGATGACAACTTTCAGGATTCGAATGTAAATTTGATAACCTCAGTAAGTAAAACAGCAGTTATAGATTATATAAAGACATCAATTTCGACAAGAGAGGGAAATACAAATAAAGCATTAGATTTTTTTCAGAAAAATTTAAACGAAGAAAATAATTTAGTATTAAATTTTAACTTTAATCCGTTATCAAATGATATTGAGAGTTCAATTAAAAACTTAAAAATTGAATCACAAGGAACTATTAATTCTAATTTTATATTTGATGATAATAAAAGTCCAAACTATACATCGGGATCAATAAACTATGATATTCAAATAAACAACTTTTTTAGCGAAATTCCAACAATAAAAGGTGAGTTAGATTTAACGAATATTAACGCCTTTTTCAGACAAATAAATCTAAAAAAATTAGACAAAGAAGCCTTAAAAATTAAATTTAACTCAAATATACAAGACAATATTGATAGTGAGATAACTTTTAAATCTATTAATAGTCAAATTGAATTAGATGGAAAAATAAGAATATCCAAAACAAACCATCTCTATCTTGAATCATTAAAGCTTAACAATGGTCAAAATGTGAAAATTGATATTTCAGGTGATTTGTCTGAGCGAATATTGAATCTTTCTATTTATGGGGAAATGATAGACTTATCGATGAATAAGATTTCTACTAATAAGAAGAATAAAGAACACTATCTTTCAAAAGAGAATTATAAAATAAAAACAGATAAGGCAATTTTCGCAGGCGGAGTGAAAGTTGTTGATTTTAAGGCAGGAATAGTAAAACAAGGTGAGCTTTTATCAGTAAATAGTAAAGCTCGAGTCAATGATCATACTTTAGATTACTCGCGGGAAAAGAACGAAAAAGTTGATATTAATCTCATAAGTTCAAGCGATATCACGCATTTTGTAAATAACAGACATCCCGTTAAAAAACTTTTAAGTGATGGGGAGTTAAAAATGAAGTCTGTTCGAGATTTAAGCACAATGAATGCTCAAGTTGATATTGATCTAAAAGATTTTGTGTTAATAAATTCACCTGCTTCATTGAAAATCTTATCACTTCCATCAATTTCAGGTTTGGTTAGTATTGCAGAGGGAGAAGAAGGCATCCGGTTTGGTTACGGTAAAATTAGTTATACTGAAAATGAAAAAATATTTAATAATATTGATGCATTTGCAGTAAGTGACAGTATTGGCTTAGTCATGGATGGGGAAATTCAACGAGAGAAATCAGTAGTTAATATGTCTGGAGAAATAAGTCCTATGTATTTAGTAAACGCTATAATTCAGAATGTACCAATTATAGGGCCTATTATTATTGGTGATGAGGGGGAAGGGCTATTTTCTATTGACTTTAGTTTAAAAGGTGATGTCGAAGATCCAGAAGTCTCATCCAACCCACTCACAATAATTAAGCCTCGTATTATTGAAAGAGCATTAGAAACATTAAACTCAAATCAAGTTATTCAATAGCAATAACCCGAAAGTATTTTTTTTTGCCAACGCTGATGACAAGTCCACTTGAGCTATCGCTTAGTAATGTGTTTATTGAAAAATGTTCGTCTTTTATTAGTTCTTTATCAATTTTTACTGCATTGCCTCGAATAAGTTTCCTGCTGGCAGATTTTGAAGAAGCAAAGTTCATTCTTAAAATAAGATCAGAAAGTAGGACTTCATAATTTAATTCTTCAGATTTTAGTTTTATGGTCGGCAAATCTGCATCTAGATTATTATTTGTAAAAATATCTTTAGCGGTTTCTTGAGATTTTTTTGCCTCATCAAAACCATGAAGCATAGCCGTGGCTTCGTTGGCTAATATTATTTTGGTTTCATTAATATTATCGGCATTTTCTCTTTCTATAGTCTCAATTTCTTTTTTGCCTAGATCAGTAAATAGTTTTAAAAACCTTATAACGTCTCGGTCATCTGTGTTTCTCCAAAACTGCCAATAATCATATGCAGATAACATATCTTCATTAAGCCATACGGCTCCGTCTGCTGTTTTACCCATTTTATCTCCATTAGCATTAGTCAATAAAGGGGTAGTTAATCCAAAAGTTTCCATACCACTTGCCCTTTTTATTAACTCAACGCCATTTACAATATTACCCCATTGATCTGATCCGCCTATTTGAAGGATGCAGTTGTCTCTATTATTTAATTCAAAGAAATCGTAAGCTTGAAATATCATATAATTAAATTCAACAAAATTAAGTGACTGTTCTCTATCAAGTCTAATTTTAACACTATCAAAGCTTAACATTTTATTAATTGTAAAATGTTTGCCATAATCTCTTAGGAAGTTGACGTAATTTAGTTTGTCTAACCATTCAGAATTATCTCTAGTTATCCATTTAGAATCCTCATTATCTGATAAAAGAAATCTATCAAAGACCTGTTTTAGATTTTTCGCATTCAAGTCTATTTCATCATCAGATAGTATTTTTCTTGTTTCATCTTTGCCTGATGGATCTCCTATTCGTGTTGTACCTTTCCCGATAAGAACAATAGGTGTATGGCCATACTTTTGAAATAGCCTCATTATCATAATTTGAATAAGACTTCCTACATGTAAGGATTTAGCCGTACAATCAAAACCGATATAAAATTTTATTTTGTTTGAATTAATTATTTCATTCAAAGTTTCTTCATTGGTACACTGATTAAGGAAACCACGAAATTTTAATTCTTCAATTAATGTCATTTTCTTTATTTTTCACTAATATATAAATTATTTGCAATGATTATACAAAATATATGATTAAGAATAAGTTTTTAGCTGTTGGGGTAATGAGCGGTACTTCTATGGATGGCATTGATATCTCTCTTATTTTATCAGATGGCAAAAAATCTTATAAACACATTAAATCAAAGTTTTATAATTATAGGAAATCTACAAAAACAATTTTATCAAAACTTGTGGATTCGTTTTCAGTCTCTAAGCACTCATTAGCACTTATTAGTAGCACTGAAGAATTAGTGACTTTTGAATATATTACTGCACTCAAAAATTTTCTAAAAGAACAGAATTTATCAAAGATAGATTTGATCGCATTACATGGTCAAACTATATTTCATGACCCTATAAATAAATCATCAATTCAACTTTGTGACGAACTAAAAATTAAAAGTATTTTTAAATTACCTATTGTAAGTGATTTCAGACAAAAAGATTTGTCTTTGGGGGGGCAGGGTGCTCCACTTACTCCAATATTTCACCAATTGCTTGCGCAAAAATTAAAAATTACTCCGCCAGTATGTTTTGTCAATATTGGTGGCGTATCCAACATAACAGTTATAGATGATCAAAAGCATATTTATGCTTATGACACTGGTCCAGGCATGTGTCTTCTAGATCAGTATATGTTTCAAAAGAAAAAAATTGATTTTGATAAAGGCGGTACGCATTCCTTAAAAGGAAAGGCAAATACAAAAATTCTCAATAGATTAATGGGTGATAAATATTTCCGAAAAAAAGAGAATAAATCTTTAGATCGTAATTATTTTTCTCTTAATCCATTTATGAAATTAAATTTTAACGATGCTTGTGCAACAATTTCAGCATTTACTGCGCTTTCAATAATAAAAGAGGCTCATAGATTTAACGCGAAATATTTAATAGTATCGGGGGGCGGGTCCAGAAACAAATATGTGGTCAATCTAATGCAGGAAACTTTTAGAGGTAAATTATCAACTGCTGATCATTTAAATTTAAATTCAGATTTTATTGAGTCACAGGCATTTGCTTATTTGGGCATTAGAAGAATTAAAGACCTTCCAATTTCATTTCCTAGTACTACAGGAGTAAAATATGCTGTATCAGGCGGTAAGGTAAATTAATTAACGATATTTAGAGTTCAACTCTTTTTCAATGTACTTTCTTACAACTTTTTCTAATCTATCTTGTTCGTTATCATAAAAATGGTTTGCTCCAGAAATTTCTTCATAATCAACTGTGATATTTTTCTGTGATTTTAATTTTTCTGCTAGTCGAGCAGTTTCTTCAGATGAGACCATTTCATCTTTTTTACCTTGTACAATTAATCCTGAAGCTGGGCAAGGTGCTAAAAAATTGAAGTCGTAAAGATTTGGTTGCGGCGACACGCTTATAAATCTGGTGATCTCTGGCCTTCTCATCAATAATTGCATGCAAAGTAGTGCACCAAATGAAAAGCCAGCGACCCAACATTGATTTGTATTAGGATTCTGTCTCTGTATCCAATCTAACCCTGCAGCAGCATCCGCAAGTTCTCCAAGACCATTATCGAATTTACCTTCACTTTTCCCAACACCTCTTAGGTTAAACCTAAAAATAGAGAAACCTAATGAGTCAAATATAGAAAATAAGTCCATTACGATTGGGTTATTCATAGTGCCTCCATATAAAGGATGGGGGTGAATAATTAGAGCAACAGGAGGATTTAGAGATTGACCTTTTTTGTACTTACCTACAAGTTTGCCATCTGGACCAGTAAAAACTACTTCTTTCACTTGATTATTCATATTTAATGACTAGATAGTTGACTAAATTAGTAGGTTATTATATGTAACCTCTGAGACGGTATACTAAATTTATTATTTAAAATTCAAGGCTTTTTTTTAAAATGAGTAAAATCATTGATTTAATTGACTCTTATATTGAGAGAGATCCAGCTGCAAAAGGGAGGATTGATGTGTTTTTCACCTCTCCTGGCCTGCATGCTATTGGCATATATCGCCTGTCTAATTTCTTGTGGTCTTTAAGGCTTCAATTTTTTGCAAAAGTAATTTCTTATTTAGGTAGGTTGATAACTGGAATCGAAATTCACCCCGGCTCAAAAATAGGAGCTCGTTTCTTCATTGATCATGGAATGGGGGTGGTCATTGGTGAAACTGCTGAGATAGGCAACGATGTAACAATATACCATGGCGTTACTCTTGGAGGCATTTCTCCAAATGAAGATAGTGCAAGCCAAAAAGAAAAAAAAAGACATCCAACACTAGAAGATAAAGTTACTGTGGGATCTGGCGCCCAGATCTTAGGACCAATTACAATAGGACAAAATTCAAAGGTTGGTTCAAACTCAGTTGTTACAACAAATATTGATCCTAATAGAAGTGTAATTGGAAACCCTGCAAGATATACAATAGTTGCTAACTCAACTGGGAAAAAGAAATTTAGAGCTTATGGGTTAAGTAAAGGAGATGACAGTAGAACTGCGATTGTTGATCAGATACAAAAAGATAATAAAGAACTTCAAGAGAGAATTGAAGACTTAGAGAAAATAATAAAGGAAAAGTAAATGAAAATTACATCAAAAGGAAGATACGCAGTTTTAGCAATGGTGGATGTTGCTAAATTTGGTGAGGATGCTCCCTGCAATTTGTCTCATGTTTCAGTTAGGCAAAATATTTCACTTTCATATCTTGAGCAAATTTTTAATGATTTAAAAAGAGCAAAACTTGTCAAAAGTCAGAAAGGTCCTGGTGGTGGCTATAAGCTTAATAAAGAGTCTGATGAAATTAGAATACTTGATATTTTCAATGCTATTGACGAGCAAATAAAAACTACTGGTTGTGGTAATGATCCAAAATCCTCTTGTTCGGGTACAGGCAAAAAATGCTTGACTCATAACTTCTGGGAAAATTTAGAGGGTGTAATTGGAAATTATCTAAACTCGGTTTATTTAAGTGATTTGACTGCAGGTTATAGCATTTCTGAAGAGAGGAGAGTAAAAGGTGAATAAAGTTAATAAAGAGAATTTTAAGCAAGATGCTTATAAATATGGATTCGTTACTGAGATTGAAGATGAAAAAATTCCAAAAGGTCTTAACGAAAGTGTGATTAAGCTAATTTCTAGTAAAAAAAATGAACCTGAATGGATGCTTGAATGGAGATTAGCAGCATATGAGCGATTAAAAAGTATGGAGGTGCCAAAATGGGCTCGCGCAAATATTGCTGACATTGATTTTCAAGATTTATATTACTATTCATCTCCCAAAGATTTTAAAGAAAAGCCTAAATCACTTGAAGAAGTAGATCCTAAGCTTTTAGAAACGTATGAAAAGTTAGGAATACCTCTGAAAGAGCAAGAGGCATTAGCTGGTGTAGCAGTCGATGCTGTGTTTGATAGCGTATCAGTTGCAACCACTTTTAAAGAAAAGTTGAATGAAATAGGCGTTATATTTTGTCCAATTTCTGAGGCAATACAAAAGCATCCTGATTTAGTAAAAAAATATATTGGCTCAGTAATTCCTGTAACAGATCATTTTTACGCAACTTTAAATTCAGCAGTATTTAGTGATGGATCATTTGTTTACATTCCTAAAAATGTTAAATGCCCTATGGAACTTTCAACATACTTCAGAATTAATGCCTCTGAAACAGGTCAATTTGAGAGAACACTCATAATTGCAGATGAAGGTAGTTATGTTAGTTATCTTGAAGGCTGCACAGCTCCAATGAGAGACGAAAATCAATTGCATGCAGCAAATGTTGAATTGGTAGCGCTTGATAATGCAGAGATTAAGTATTCGACAGTTCAGAACTGGTATCCAGGTGACGAAAATGGCAAAGGCGGGATATACAATTTTGTTACTAAAAGGGGTCTCTGCAAAGGAAAAAACTCAAAAATATCATGGACACAAATTGAAACTGGGTCGGCGATAACATGGAAATATCCAAGTTGTATTCTAAGAGGTGACAATTCAACTGGTGAGTTTTATTCAGTTGCCATAACCAATAATCATCAGCAAGCTGATACAGGCACTAAAATGATTCATTTAGGCAAAAATACTAAGAGTAGAATTGTCTCAAAGGGAATATCAGCAGGTAAGTCCTCAAATACATATAGAGGTTTAGTTAATTTTCATAGAAAAGCTGAAAATTCTAAAAATTATACTCAATGCGACTCCTTGCTAGTAGGCAGTAATTGCAAAGCCAATACTATTCCTCTAACAGAAAATAATTCCAATACCTCATCATTAGAGCATGAGGCCACGACTTCTAAAATAAGTGACGATCAATTATTTTATTGTATGCAAAGAGGTTTGGACGCTGAAGAAGCGCAAAGTTTAATTGTTAATGGTTTTTGCAAAGAAGTATTGCAACAACTTCCAATGGAATTTGCAGTTGAAGCCCAAAAACTTGTTAGTATAAGTCTTGAAGGAAGTGTTGGATAATATGTTAGAAATTAAAAATCTAGACGTATCGGTCGAAGACAAACAGATTATTAAAAATCTTAATTTAAAAATTGGTCCAGGTGAAGTTCATGCAATTATGGGTCCTAATGGTTCGGGTAAAAGTACAATTGCACATACACTAGCTGGAAAGCCTAATTATTTAGTTGAAGCTGGAAATGTAGACTTCAAGAATGAAGACTTAATAGCAAAAGACCCTTATGAAAGATCTTTACTCGGATTATTCTTAGCCTTTCAGTATCCGATAGAACTACCTGGTGTTACAAACGCGTCTTATCTAAAGCAAATTCTAAATGCACATAGAAAATCTCGTGGAGAAAATCCAATAGATGCAGGTGAGTTTTTAAAAATACTAAAAGAAAAATCAAAAAACTTAAATATTCCTATGGATATGCACAGCAGATTTGTAAACGCAGGTTTCTCGGGTGGAGAAAAAAAGAAAAATGAAGTACTTCAAATGGACTTGCTCGACCCAAGTTTAATTATAATGGATGAGACAGATTCTGGGCTGGATGTTGACGCACTTAAAAGCACTTCAGAAGCTGTAAATAAGTTGAGAGACGGAAAAAGGTCATTCTTAATAATAACTCATTACTTGAGACTGCTAGAATATATCGTACCTGATCATGTCCACGTTTTTGGTGATGGATCTATAATAGAGTCTGGAGATAAATCTTTAGCTTCAAGAATCGATAACGAAGGGTATGAAGTTAAATGAAGTCAGCCAGTTCTTTAGATTGTATTATAGAAATATCTGAAAAGATTAATATTCAGAATTCTTCTGATGAAATAAAGATAAACTGTTCAAACAATGAGAACGGTCCCGTTATAGATATTGAAATTGAAAAATCTAAAATCAATAATCGTATTCATTTAACATGTAATAAAAAACAAGATATCAAAGCAACTATCAATCTTCAAATCCAGGATAATGCTTCACTGGAGTTTTTAGATGAAGCAAACTATGAAGGTACTACTGATATTAAAATGAATACCATCATGAGACCAAATTCTGTATTTGAACTATACAGATTTAACAAATTCAATGTATCAACAAAGAACTCTTTTGCTCACAATTGTGATCTTCAATCAAACTGTATTTTCAAAGATTTTAACTTCTCAAATGGCTCAAAAGAAATGTCTAATATTACTAAAATTTCATTAAACGAAAAGAATTCTAAATATATTGGTAGTGGAGTGGTGATTGCAGAATCTACTAACTGTAAAAATCAACTTAATATTTCTCACATGTCACAGTCAGCTGTATCTGATTGTTCTTTCAAAACAGTTTCACGAGGTAAATCTAATGTCACATTTAAAGGAAAGGTTTTTGTAGATGATGATTGTTCAAACACGGTATCAAGTCAAATAAGTAAAGGTTTAGTTATGTCTGATGAGTCAAAAATAAATCTAACTCCAATCTTAGAAATTAATAATGATGATGTCGTTTGCTCTCATGGGGCTGCCTCAGGTAAACCAGATGACACAGTGCTTTTTTATCTTGCATCGCGAGGAATAGAAAAGAACGACGCAGAAAAATTATATATGCAGGGTTTTCTCAGTGAATTTTTAAATAAAATTGAAAATGTACAAATGCAAGCCAAAGCAAGGAATTACATTAATCAAAATTGCTAACAATGAATAAAGTTAAAACTATACATAAAGACATTAGAAACGATTTTCCAATACTTTCTAAAAAAATTCTTAAGACAAAGGATTTAGTATACTTTGATACGGCTGCTTCTGCGCAAAAGCCACAAGTAGTCATTGATGAACTAAATCAATTTTACAAAAGTCACTATTCAAATGTAAGTAGAGGTGTTCATACGCTGTCAGTAGAGTCAACATTACGGTATGAAGATGCTAGAAACAAAGTACAAAATTTCATAAACGCTAAATCAGAAAATGAAATAATTTTCACAAAAAGTGCAACGGAGAGCATAAATCTTGTCGCGCAAACATTTTATGACAAATTTATGAGTGCTGGAGATGAAATTATATTATCTCTAATGGAACATCACTCAAATTTAATACCTTGGTATTTTTTAAGAGATAAGTACGGAGTGGTAATTAAATTTGCAAACATAACTGAGTCTGGAGAGATTGATGTTAATCACTTTGAAAGTCTAATAACTTCTAAAACCAAAATTGCTGCCTTGACCCATCTTTCTAATGTTTATGGAAGCAAGATAGACGAAAAAGTCTCGAGTATTTGTAAAAAAAACAATGTAGCAATTTTACTAGACGGATGCCAGTCAGCTGCACACTTAAAAATTGATGTACAAAAACTTGAATGTGATTTTTTTGTATTTTCGGGTCATAAAACATATGGACCATCAGGTATTGGAATACTCTATGGAAAAGAGAATCTTCTAAAAGAAATGCCACCTTACCAAGGTGGTGGAGGAATGATTGGCGAGGTAACAACTGATAAAGTTTCCTATGCTGAATTACCTGCAAAATATGAGGCAGGTACACCTCCAATTGCTGAGGCTCATGGCTTGGGTATAGCGATAGACTATATGAATAATATAGGCATAGAGAACATAATTAATCATGAAGAAGAGTTAACAAAGTACGCTTATGAAAAAATTAGCGAACTTGACTTTGTAAAAATTTATGGCGATGGTGATAACAGGAATTCAATTATTTCATTTAATATAGAAAATATTCATTCACATGAAGTTTCTTCATTTTTAGATGTCGAGGGAATTGCTGTGAGAGCAGGGCACCATTGTTGTCAGCCACTCATGAAACATCTGGGTGTCAATTCAACGTCTAGATTATCTTTTGGGGTGTATAACACTGTTGAAGAAGTTGATATTTTTATAAATGCATTAATTAAATGTAAGGAATTTTTTATAAAATGAATGAATTACTCAAAGAATTGTATCAAGAAATAATTCTCGATCACGGTAAAGAGCCTAGAAATTTTGGCGAATGTGAAACTCACAATAAAAGTGCTCACGGACATAACCCATTATGTGGAGATAAGGTAAGTCTTACGTTATTTGTTGATGGTGATGATATTATAAAAGATATTAAATTTTCAGGAGAAGGATGTGCTATTTCAGTAGCATCTGCTTCACTCATGACTGAAAAATTAAAAGGTAAAAAACTGTCCTATGCAGAAAATATGTTTAAAGATTTTACTGACCTGGTCAAGGGTTCTGAAGATTCACTTAGCACTATTGATGAAGATGATTCTCTTTACGCTCTTAAAGGTGTCAAAGATTTTCCTATGAGAGTTAAGTGTGCAACACTTGCTTGGCATACTTTTAAAAATGCTTTGAAAGAATAGATTATGAGATTATATCCTGTATATATAGCCTTATTACTTCTATTTATTGTTTTACAGTTGTTGTATAGTAATAATGCTTTTTCAGAAGTTGAATTAGAAGGATACGATATGACTAAAGTAGATGTAATTGATACTCCATTTTGGTGTTCAGCAACACCTGAGGAAAGAGCTGAAGCAATAAGCAAGCTAACCGAAGAACAGAGGGCTGTTGCCCTGAACGATGGCACAGAGAGACCTTTTGCAAATGAGTATTGGGATAGCAAAGAGAAAGGTATTTATGTTGATATTATCTCTGGAGAGCCACTATTCTCATCTTTAGATAAGTTTGACTCAGGAACAGGGTGGCCAAGCTTTGATCGCCCAATCAATGGAACAGAGATAGTCGAAATTATTGATAAATCACTTGGCATGACGAGAACAGAAGTTAGAAGTGAATACGGAGATGCTCATTTAGGACATCTATTTAATGATGGGCCAACAGAAACAGGCCTTAGATATTGCATTAATTCCGCTTCATTAAAATTTATACCTGTAGATGAACTAGATGAAAATGGGTACGGTATTTTTGTCAAACTTTTCAATTAGTAATTAATGGAAAAGCTAGAAGATCAAAAAATTATTGACGCTCTCAAGACAGTATTTGACCCTGAAATTCCTGTTGATATTTATGAATTAGGATTGATTTATAAATGTGAAGTTTCACCAACTAATGATGTTTTGATTCACATGACTTTAACTACCCCCCATTGTCCTGTCGCAGATGAAATGCCTAAAAAAGTTAAACAAGCAGTAGTCGATGTACCTGGTGTAAACAATGTGAGTGTCGACTTAGTATGGGATCCTCCTTGGGATATGTCACGCATGTCAGAAATCGCTAGACTTGAATTAGATATGATGTGAGATATCTACTTGAAATACAAAAATACGTATATATTTAGCTAATATTCGTATATATAAATGTGAATATGTGCCCGTAGCTCAGTTGGTAGAGCACTCCCCTTTTAAGGGAGTTGTCCTCGGTTCGAACCCGAGCGGGCATACCAAATAAATCGCTACTGAATAAATAAAACAAATTTTAAATATGAAATTTTACGAAAAATTAGGTCCATATCAAAAAAAAGAAGACCTTGAAAAAAAGAAAGACATTAATCCTAACGTAGCTAGAAACTGGGTTATCACCTGGTACTCAATTGTTGCAGCATCAATTATATTATATTTAGTTATAAGTAACATCTAACGATGTGGTTGCTTGATTGTGGTTTAGACAGCGTTGAGTGGAGAAGAGTAATTGTCGTTTATTCATCAGCCTTAGCTCCTTTACTCTTAGCAGCTTATTTATTTTATAAAAATCAAATGCAAAAGTGGATCACTTTTACTCTTATATCTACATTTTTAATAGCTGCCTTTGGATGGGAATTATGGGTAAATTACGGTATTTTAGATGGTGACGAAGTTACACTAAGGCGCTCAGAAGCACTCAGCTGTGCGATACCTTTGCATATTAACTGGCTAATAAACTCACTAGCCGATACGGGAATAGTTTGGTTCGCAATCATATTGGTATACTGGCTATTTCCTAAGAAAGCTGAAAATTATCAAAAGTTTAGTTATTTATTTTTTACTGTCTTTTTTATTTGGTTTATGGGGCAAAATTTTATAGTTGAGGCAATAATTTATCATAATCAAGTAGGAGGCGATGCATTGTTATCATGGGCACCGTTAATGCCGTTAGGATCATTTTTCAATCCAACCATCATGTCATTTGGAGAACGTGAAATTACATTACAATCTCAATCCGCATGGTTAATTGGTACGCCTTTATTTTATATCATATCAATTTATTTTTATAAAAAGAACAGTTAGTAGTATGATTATCTATGATTCTTACTGACTGCATGTGGTGCAGCAAGAAAGTGAACCCTATTGAAGTTCATGGTCACTATCAGTGTCCAAATTGCAAAATTAATATTGATCCTTGTTGTTCTGGCGAACAGCAAAGTACTTATGATACAACAATTCCTTCATGCAACACTAAAAGATATGACGACTGAATTTAAACTAGAAAATATACAAAAAAGCTAGAAGAACTAAAAAGATCATCAAAGCCATCATAGGAAATGTTAAAATTCTATACAGTATTTGCATAAACTGCTTGAAATTAAATTGTTCCATATAGGTTAGATCAATTAATCTAATTTAATTTCTCCGTCATTATCATTTACAAAGAAATCTGGAAATGGCTCAGCATCTGGCGTTGCTAAATATTCTGATAAATCAGACTTACCTGAGTGTATTAATGTGCTGTCATCGACACACATATTTCCTGTAAACTTTTTAGAGTCTTGAGTTAAAATAATATAAGCAGCATCGCCCATAATAGCTGGAGTTCTACATTTACTTTTGCCCTGATCATCCATGGACGCAGCTAATATATTATTTACAGCAGCGGTATCGATCATAGTTCTTGGCCATAGTGAATTTACTGCAATACCAGCAGACTTTAACTCTTCTGACATGCCAAGAGTGCACATGCTCATACCGTATTTTGCCATTGTATATGCAACATGAGGACTGAACCATTGACTTTGCATATTTAATGGTGGACCTAGATTTAATATGTGAGGGTTATTTCCTTTTTTTAAGTGTGGAATACATGATTTTGAAACCATAAACGTTCCACGTGTATTAATATTATGCATCAAATCATACTTTTTCATATCTGTGTTTAAAGTTGGTGTAAGGCTAATAGCGCTTGCATTGTTAATACAGATGTCAATTCCTCCAAAAGTCTCTACTGTTTTATTCACGGCATCAATAACTTGATCTTCAAATCTAATATCAGTTTTTATTCCAATTGCATTACCACCTGCTTTGATGAGATCCTCAGCAGCCGTATGAATAGTTCCAGGCAATTTTGGATGAGGTTCCGTTGTTTTTGCAATTATGGCGATGTTAGCACCATCCTTGGCGGCTTTTTCAGCTATTGCATAACCGATCCCACGAGTAGCACCAGTAATGAAAAGAGTTTTTCCTTTTAAGTCAGCCATTAATTTCTCCTATCTTTAAAAAAAGGTATAAAAATTCGTCATAAATAATTAATAAAAGTAGTACATAATAAATTTTTTTCAAAGGGTATAACAGCTTTATGCTGAAAAAGCTCTTAATAAACAATTAAAATCAGGAGACAAAAATGGATGCAAAAGAAGTTGTTCAGAAAGGCTATGATCTTTTTGGCGCAGGAGATATGGAAGCATTTTTTAATGATGTGGTTCACGATCACATAACATGGACCTTCCCTGGCGATAATGACAAACACCCACTAGCTGGAGTGCATGAGGGGAAAGAAAATTTTATAGCTAATATGATGAAGATACCAGAATACTGGAATAATTTTATGGTTAAACCAGTCTCAATGATAAGTGAAGGTAACAAGGTTTTTGTTATTGTAAAAGGAACAGCGGAAGGTATGGATACAATGTTCGGCCACTATTTTGAAGTGGAAGATGATAAAATGAAAGTCATGATGACTTTTGATGATACCTTGACTGCATATAACGCGATGACGAAGTAAGCATTCGGAAAGGGATAGAAATATGACTAATGTAGAAGTGAAAAGCTTTAGCAATGCTGATGAAGTTAATGATAATTTTAACAATGCAAAAATTGAAGCTGTCAACGTCGGTGGACAAAGGATTATGAAGTTATCCCTTGAGCCTGGATGGAAATGGTCAAATGATATTAAGCCAACGGTTGGTACGGATAGCTGCCAAGCAACACATCTTGGCGTTATTGTAAGTGGAACAGTTGCAGTAAAGCATAATGACGGAACAGAAATGAGTTACTCTGCGGGTGATGCATATTCTATTGCCCCTGGACACGATGGATGGGTTGTTGGCAATGATCCTGCTGTAGTATATGAATTCGCAGGTAAATGGGGAGAATAATTATGACAACAAATAAATCACAATATACCCTAACCACCCAATGGATTGTTCCAGAAGATAAGAAATCAGAAGTTGAAAGTTTCTTTGCTGAGCATGAAGTATGGATGAGAGAAACTCATAATCTTTCTGGCAATGATGAGCCAAGAATTGTTGACTATTCTGTTTCTAAGGCACCTGAATACATTGACAATGACTTAGCAAAGGGACCGTCAGGAAAAACAATTTACTCTTTGCATGAAGTGTATGTGACTGATCAAGGGGCCATGAAACATTTTGAGTTGTGGCAGTCATATCCTGCAGCTGAAAAGATGGCAGGTATGGCTGAATATCAATCTGAAATGTCATTTAATGCAGAAGTTATTGCATCAATGGAATCATAAAGAAGGAGAATAATATATGTATGTAATGTTAACTCAAAAGCTATCAAAGGGCTTTAAATCATGGAAAGCAATGGCAGAAGCCAACGCAGAAAAAATAAAAGGATTTAAAGGAAAAGTACTTTATGCAGGAGCTCACGCAGAAGATGATAATTCTATGGTTGTAATCATGCATTATGAGAGCAAGGACGGCTTAATGGCTTTTAAAAATGATGAAGAACTCACAAAAGCTCGTCAAGAAGCTGGGGCCCTAACAGAGACAACGGTAATGACAATTTTGTCAGACGATGCGCTAACGGACTTTCCTAATTAATCAGATTCTAATTGGCTGTAAGTTGATACGAAGTGTCTTCATTGCAGCCAGTTCCTATTGATTTTCCAAAATTAACTATTTCTTGTTCTGAATATTTTTCTCTATCTAAGTTATCCAAAACAATCATATTCTTATCAATGCATGTTTTGTGTGGCGATGGGAAAAGTGTTGTAAAAAAAATTGCAAAAACAAACAGAAAAAATGCTGCAGGAACCATGCCGTATCGATTTATCATTTTTTGAATAATTCCTCGGCGTTAAGTCGATCTTTGCCTTTTGATGAAATATACTGCTTTGCTTTTTCAATTTCTTTTTCAAGTTCTAAAATATATTCATTTAATTCCTCAATACTCAAGGTATCAAAATCAACATCTTTTGTTTTAATAACTGGCTCTAATTCATCAATATCCATACAATAGAAGTGTTCCATTTTTTTCAAGAGTTGTTAAGATAAATGATGGCTAATGAGGTTAAATTTTTTGACAACCGACAAAGATATCTTTTGTTTGTTACAACAACAAACGAAAAGGCTATTATTTCAGAAAAGTTATCGCATCTAATTAATGAACTGAAACCTTCAAAACCAGCTTTAAAAATATTTGATGCTGGTGTTGGAGATGGGGCAGTGTTAATGAATGTGTTACGTATTTGTCATCAAAAATTTCCTACCATACCTATCTATGTATCTTGTAAGGACGTAAGCATGGAAGATGCCAGACTAACAATTGAAAAACTGGCAGATCGCTTTGTTGAACATCCAAACATGGTTTTCGTGATTTCTAATTTACATTACTCAGAAGCTGGTTACTTAAAATCAAACAATGCTGATAAGCAAAAGAATATGAACTGGAGCAACATCTCTCTTGAAGGCAATTCATCATTTGGGTTCTATCAGCAACTGAGACAGCTTGGTCCTTTGCTAAAAGAAAATTGGAGAGTTGAGCAAAATAAAGCCGGAAACACAACTTATGAAAAACCTTCGGTTTTGACCATTTATAGAAAAGACCAAGAATTTTCTCTAGAACAAGTAATTCCGAATATTGAAAACTCAATCAATGAGTTTGATCTAGTTATCGTATCACAAGCATATAGGTCACGCGCTTCAGTAGAAAAAAAAGTAAAGTCAGTGATTATGCCAATGACTGACATACTAGCGCTAAATGGAAAATTAGCAGTTTTTCATTCTTATGGTGGAGATCCAGGAATGAAAGCAATCAATGAATTATGGCCAGAGGAAGATCCTTTTCCAAATAAGGGTCATGATATAATTCATTATATGAAAAATAATTTGAACGATGACGTA
This sequence comes from uncultured Pelagibacteraceae bacterium, assembly GCA_902544065.1. Lineage (GTDB taxonomy): Bacteria > Pseudomonadota > Alphaproteobacteria > Pelagibacterales > AG-422-B15 > CACNXQ01. Next base: position 43,440 of record CACCAS010000006.1, on the reverse strand, counting down.
AAAAACCCAATCCAATTTAGAGATCCAGAAATCTTTAAATACGAATTAAGGTCTCAGCCAAATGAAATAAATAGTGGTATTTCAACTTCTTTAGTATTTTCTGCCTGGAACGCCTGTACTTATGTTGCTCAAATAAGTGATCAGATGGTAAAAGAAAAAGAAGCTGACCAAAGCTATATTGAGTGCGTAGAAAAAGTTATTCGAGATAATGATGGGCTCTGGTTTTACGATGAAATGCTCATTGCTGAGCGTTAATATTCATTGAATTTTAAATTTTCAATTTATATCATTGTGTATGCTGGCTTCATTAATTGTAGGTGCAGGTTGCTTTTGGGGTGTTGAAGCGCTTTATGAAGATATGCCTGGGGTATTAAATGCCACGTCAGGATACGCTGGCGGATCACTTGAAAATCCACGTTATGAAGATGTATTAACTGGCGAAACGGGCCATGTAGAAGTCGTAAAAATAGACTATGATACAAGTGAAGTGACTTTTGATACGCTTATCGATGCCTTTTTCATTATGCACGACCCAACAACACTAAATCGTCAAGGTCCAGATATTGGTGAACAATACAAATCAGTAATTTTTTACAATAATGATGAACAAAAAAATATTATAAAAAATAAAATTAAACTAATTGACGCAATGGATATCCATGAAAATCCTGTAGTTACTGAAATAAGAGAGGCTGCTAAATTTTATCCTGCCGAAGACTATCATCAAGACTATGCCATGAAGACAGGCAAACTTTGTTATCAACAAATGTATGTTAGATACAACTACACGCCCATCCCCTAAATAGACTCAATATAAAGTTATATATTTTGGTAGTTTTTTATTTTCTAAGTTTCATAAAATCTTAATAAAAGTAAATTTAAATAACCTATTTTTTAAGGAGATTTTTTATGGCAATCGCGAGAAGTCAAGTTTCAACAGCAATACCAGGTAAAGAGATGGAATTTATTTCCCTCTCAAAAGAAGGTATTAAATTAATGAATGATAAAGGTATACCAACTGGAGTAAGAGTTAGTCACTCAGGCACTCAAGACATTGAGGTTTATACAGTGTCAATGTTTGATAATTATTCAGATTATGGCGCAGCACAGGAAAAGCTGATTAGTGATCCTGAATTACAGGCATGGTATGCGAAAACTGTAGCATCTGGATCTGGACGAATTATTGATACAATGGAAATGGTAGAAATGAAAGGTTTCGAAAAGGGAGCTGGATTAATTGGTAATGTAACTGTCATTGTTATGTATAAGTTAATCCAACATCAAGGTAACATGGCTAAGTTTGTTCAGTCGTGCCAGACTGCAAAAGAATTTCAAGAAAAGCACGGAGCTCAAGTCAGGTTGTGGCAAGTTAATGCTAGTCAACGCTACACTGGCATGATGGCCTATACAATGGGCTTTGAAAATTTCGACGATATGGGTAAGGCTTTTGATGGCTGGAAAGAAGAGAATGAAAAATTTTATTTCAAGCAACCAGTCACTGCTACAATGGAGCAACAAATTATAATGCGCTCTTCAACCATGATAGGATAGCCTACCTTTTGCCAAAACTAGGTAATTGGGAGTCAAGTACTGTTGGAGTAACGTATTTGCTTTTTGCGATGTCTAAACAGTTGGGGTTTTTGTGATTATAGTAGTTTGTACTTTTGTAATCGAGGTGTTTTGCTTTATCGTAAGTAACATTACTCTGCACGCTATACATAATATCGCCGGGTATAGATATGTGACCACCAATTCCGTCATTAATCGTTCCTTCATTTTTAAAAACTAAATGATCTTCCGCACATTGCGGAACAGCTCCTAATACGTGTAAAATTTCGTGCAACGCTGCTTTTGCCGTTTCATTGAATTCAGGTTTAAAGCCTCCGTTGTTTTCAATACAAGAGCCGCTTCTTTTGCCAGGATAATATAGAGCTGCAGTATTTGCAATTACTCCCTCAGTTGCATAACTAGGCAGCTGTGATGAAGCGCAGACATCTCGGTTAGATCCACCATAAATAATAAAATAAACTTTTTTTGGATCATTGAAGCCATGAGAGCTTATTGCTGGTTGAAGTAGATTTACGGCCTGAATACCTTCTTTTGAAATTTCGCTATCTTCTTTTTCAAGCCTTAAAAAAGTTATATCTATCTTGCCATCCTCTTTACGATCAAATTTTAAATTCTGTCCATCTGTATATAATCTTTCTTTTGTTTTTGAATTAAACCATTTATCAATTTGATAAAGTAACATACTGATCTTGCTGTTTATGTCATACTCTTTATCCACACCATCAGCTGGTATGACGTACATTACGTGAATATTATAGCCATCATCAATATCTTCTAAATCAATGAAATTTCTTCCTACTTTTTCATCGGAAGAATTCACATTTGTTGTAAGAAAAATTAGGGCAATAATTGAATATTTTATAAATATCTTCATTTAATTAAATCTGTTAACCTTCATTATATAAAATGAAAAAGTTAATTGTTAATCCTTTTTTTCAAAAAGGTTTTCCCTCAGAAAGTGGGAATGATCCAGTTAGCACAGATGTAGAAGCAGTGAGAAAATTATTGGCAATGTGCCCTGTTGCTGCTGAAACTCCCTTAATAACCTCTGATGCGTTGGCAAGTAATTTGGGAATTAATAAACTCTGGTTGAAGGATGAAAGAAATCGAATGGGTCTTGGAAGTTTCAAGGCTTTGGGCGCTACTTTTGTTATTGCATCTCATGCTGCTAAAAAAGTTGCTAAAGAAAAATCAGATGATGACTGGAAAAAGAGTTTGTCTGGAGAAACGTATGTCTCGGCTAGCGCAGGTAACCATGGATTATCCTTAGCCGCAGGCGCACGAATATTTGGGGCTAGGGCAGTTATTTATTTGTCAAAAAATGTTCCTCCTACATTTGCCGACAGAATTCGAAGTTATGGTGCTGAGGTTGTAATTCACGGTGATGATTATGAAGAAAGTTTACAGGGAGCGCAGAATGCAGCCGAAGAAAATAATTGGTTTCTCTTATCTGATGTGACTTGGGATGGCTATGATTATGGTCTCCAAGTTATGCAGGGATATCTAGTTCTAGCAGCAGAGGCATATGATAAATGTTCAGAAATACCTACTCATATATTTTTACAGGCAGGCGTTGGAGGCTTTCCAGCATCCATGGCATCGTTGGCACGCAAGTATTTTGGAAATAAACCAAAAATAATTATTGTTGAGCCAACAAAGGCCCCAGTATTACAAGAGTCAATAAATGCAGGAAAAGCTACTACTGTGACAGGAGGCGTATCTAACATGGGAAGACTTGACTGTAAAAGTCCCTCATTAAAAGCTCTTTCCTCATTAGCTATAACTTGTACTCATTTCATTACTATTGAAGATGAAGATGCAGAGAATTCACTTGGCGACTTAGACGAAAATGATTTAACAACCACGCCATCAGGTGGCGCTGGATATGCTGCAATTACAGAAGCGCAAAAATATAGTGAGTGTGGGATTGATCAAGACAGTAAAATATTAGTTTTTTTGACTGAAAAGCAGGATTAATTTTTATTATTGATAAATTCACAAACTCATTATTTAATTTCTGCATGATTACAAAAAGTCTTCTTGGAAAAATCATTAAGGTCGGCAACTTAACCTGGATTAGTCCTAATGGTGAATTAAACACATACGGTGATGGTTCAGGAGAACCAATACGTATTCGCACAACAAATAGTTTTTCTGAACTAAGGCTTCTTATTAATCCCTCTGTTCATTTTGGTGAAAGTTATATGGATGGCTCAATGATTGTTGAAGAAGGTCGAATACATGATTTTCTAAAACTTATTTTCTTGAATACTAGTAGTGAGATTGACCATTGGGTCATGAAATTATCTAAAATCGTTAGGATAATACAAAACAAAATCAGAACAAGTAACTACATCACTAAGTCAAAACATAATGTTGCTCATCATTATGACTTATCTGATAAATTGTATGAATTATTTCTAGATCCCGATAGACAATATTCTTGTGCATATTTTAATTCACCAAATGATACATTGGAACAGGCTCAGATTAATAAAAAGGAGTTAATCTCTAAGAAATTACTTTTGGAAGAAGGGCAATCAGTTTTAGACATTGGATGCGGATGGGGTGGAATGGCTGCTCATATATATAAAAAATCAAATGTCAATGTCGTCGGAGTGACTTTATCAGAAGAACAAATTGCTTATGCAAAACAGAGAAAAATTACTGAAAAGTTGGATAAAGTTGAATACAGGTTGCAAGACTATCGTAACGTTAATGAGACTTATGATAGGATTGTATCTGTTGGCATGTTTGAGCATGTTGGGACTGCACATTATCAAGAATTCTTTAATAAAGTTTATGATTTACTTAATGATACTGGAGTTGCCCTAATTCATACTATTGGGAGACTCACAGAACCTACAAATAATGACCCCTGGATTGAAAAATATATTTTTCCTGGTGGATATATCCCTGCATTGAGCGAAACAATGACTCGCGTAGAAAAATCTGGATTAGCTTTAGCTGATGTTCAAGTACTAAGATTCCATTACGCAGAAACGCTGAAGCGTTGGCGTTACAATTTCTATGACAATATAGATAAAGTAAAAGAGCTATATGACGAAAAATTTTGCCGTATGTGGGATTTTTATCTCTCGTGTTCTCAAGCATCTTTTGAAGAGTCTGGATTAGTTGTATATCAATTACAATTATCTAAAAATAAAAAGACACTCCCTGATAAAAGAGACTACATGCTTACAAATTAGTTTGCCCCCGCGCACGCTAGCGCGGGAGTATCTTAATAATTATTCTGTAAGGTAGGTATGTACCCCGCTATCAACTATATTTAAGAACGGGCGCATATTTCTATAAATCCATGATTGAGCCTCTTGTGACGCAAAGATCTCCATTGTTTTACCGGCATCTTCCATAGTTGCAGAAGCTCCCCATATTACAGCCTCACCTGGTCTTATCTCAGCTCCACAAGTTGAACAGAAAGCGTAATCAAATGCCGCTGGAGCGCCAAGATCTGCCATCAACTTTTGAAATTTTGGAAAATTCAATATAAAATTAACACCATCTAAAACTTCAACAATGTTATATCCAACAGTATTTCCTACTCCCTCAGTATTGTTATTTAAAGGTTGATTATTTCCGTAAGTTGCCGATGTTATCATTGTACCTTGTACTTCAATGGCGCCATAAGTTGAAGCAAACCAACTTGGATTTTGTGCAACGATAGCTGCAGTTTCCATCATGTCCTCATAATTTTCATATGTTGCAATCACAAAACCTGTATCATTTGAACGATCACCTCGAACTTTCATTGAAGCCCTTATGTTTGCATACTTAGCCCCACCAGCCATTGCTTTTTCTTTAAATGCTATAGTTGCCTGTGCTAAGTCTGCTGGGCTCGTTACACCCTCAACTGTCCAAGTATCAAAAACATATGCTTTTGATGATATTGATGAAAAAATTAAAAATGATATTGCAATAAAGATTACTTTAAAAAAATTCATATTTTTCTCCTTTATGATTTAAAAAATTTAACTTACTAGTTAGCTATAACCATATTCATGCCAGTATCAACTTGCTCAACGAATGGTCTTATATTGCTGTAAAACCACCTTTGCATAGCAAAGTCAAAACTATCTAAATCACTGCCCATATCCTCAAGGGTATCATTGCTTAAAAACATCATGTGTGTAGTTTCTCCCATAGATGCAGGGCAAATAGAACAGCTTACTAATCCAAGTTGACCTTCTATTCCGCTCTCAGCCATTTTATCTGGCATTTGTGGAAATCTATTCACGAAGTTCAGGAAGTCTGTGACATTAATTAGTCCATACCAGAGTGTGTTACCAACCTCTGCTCCGTCATAATCAACTTCAACACCTGGAGGAGTTTGAAAAACTGCGTTAACAACTTGATCTGTCTCGATATTAAAATTATTATCAAACCAAGGCTGATTAGTTGCAAATAAAGCATTCGTTTTCATCATTTCACTATTATTTTCATAAACTGCAGCGAAGAGTAAAGTTTCATTATACCCGTCACCTTTTATTTTCATGCTAAGAGTAAAATCTATCCAGCTAGCTCCACCATTTTCTGCAAGATTTTTGAAATTTTCAAATCCCTCTATCATTCCAGCTCTCTTCTCTGGAGTGTTCACTCCAGATACAGCATACAAATCCAATACCAAAGCATGACTTGTACTTATACTGAATATGAATAAGGTTATTAATGTTGTTAATTTAACGACTGTTTTCTTCATAATGTGATCCTTTTTTTTAGAAAAATTGTATTTGATATGAACTTTTAAACCAGGATAGTTATTAGTATTAAACTTTACATTTATTTGAATAAAATTTATTAAACTACTGAATATATTGAATAATTATTTTAATTATAAAATTAATATTAAAAATCTTATATATCTTCTTATATAATATTAATGATGAGTAAAACTTTAACACCAACTATTAAGCCAAATCAAATTTTATCTGAAAGTGAAATTTCGTATTTAAGAGAAAAAAAAGATATTAAAGGTATCGGTTTACTGCTGCACGCATGGATTGTTATATTTGCTTCTATTATCGTTTATACACTTGTTCCAAACCCCTTCACATTTATTGCCGCTGTTATCGTCATTGCTGGAAGGCAATTAGGTCTTGCAATTTTAATGCATGAGGGTGCACATGGATTAATAGTTAACAATACGAAAAATAATAACGTTCTATCCCAGTGGATTTGTGCTTTTCCTGTATGGTCAGATACATACGGCTATAGACATTATCATTTAGCTCATCATCGACACACACAAACTCCTGATGATCCTGATTTGAGTTTGTCAAAGCCATTCCCAGTTAACAAATTTAGTTTTGTTAGAAAAATACTCAGAGACATTTTTGGGATATCTGGTCTTGTTCAGCGATATGAATTAATTTTTAAAACACTATTAACAAACGACACAAAAAAGGATGATGGGAAAAAAATTACTGGATTTCAGTCTAAGAATGTACTTTTTGGGATACTCATTTCAAATTTAATTATTTTTATATCTTTTAGTGTTGTTGGTCAGTGGTGGTATTATTTTGCGTTTTGGCTTCTTCCCTTGTTAACATTCTTTCAACTTTTTTTACGTATTCGAAACATAGCTGAACATGCTGGAGTAAAAGATGACTGTAATGATTTTAACAACGCCAGAACTACGTATGCAAATTTTCTAGAAAGGACATTTGTTGCGCCATATTATGTAAATTATCACCTAGAACATCACTTACTTATGTTTGTTCCCTGCTATAAACTAAAGGAGGCTCATAAGTTGCTTCTTAAAAAGGGACATAAGCAAGAAATTGAAATAAAAGATGGATATATCTCTTTACTAAAATCAGTAATAGTTTAACTGTTCATCATCAATTTTTTATATCTATGTCATCAGATTTTGATAATACAGCGCTGAAAAAAGCTTTTGGCTCATTTGCAACAGGCGTTGCTGTTGCCACATCACACTCAAGTGGGTTCACTATAAATTCATTTTCTTCTTTAAGTCTCAGCCCACCATTAATCATTTTTAATATCTATAAAACAGAAACTGATCATGTTGATTTTTTAAAAAATAACACTTTTGCCATTAATTTTTTATCGCGAGAACAAGAAGAAATATCTCGTTTATTTGCTACAAAAGACCCAGAGAAGGTTAATAAAACTCAACATTCGATCTCTAAGAATAAAAATATCATTTTGAACGATACTTTAGGTCATATCGAGTTATCAGTTTTTCAACAAATTGATATAGCTGATCATGTGCTGGTTATAGGCCAGGTTCAAAATTTAGAGACTGATGACAGCAAGAAGCCACTTATTTATTACAGAAGTAAGTATCAGAGTCTCAAGGACTAACGACTTATTAGCTAGTATGATGGCGCACCAAAATCATTTTGGTTTTCGCTTCCTTTAAGACAGAGAAAGAAAATTAATGTAATTATTCCAATGAAGGGAACAATAACAATCAACAGCCACCAACCTGATCTATTGGTATCGTGAAGCCTCCGAATATATAGAGCAATACTAGGCAACATGAATAAGAAGTATAAAAAAATATAAATGGGGCCTAACATAATGGTTCCTGGTGCGTTATTTAGATCAATTCCAAGTATCTGTAATTCAAATAATTGATCAAATTGTAAGCCTATAAAACCAACGACTGTCGTGAATAAATAAAAGTACCAAAACTCTGAACGAGTTGCTCTCGTTTTAAAGTCAAAGCATTTCACAAACGCATTATTGATTGATTTAATAAAGCTCATAATTAGTATTAGAATATTAATTTAATTAACTTATTATTACAAAAAAATATATAATCTTAAAATATGTCTAAACAACTTAGAATTGGTGGAGCAAGCGGCTTTTGGGGTGACTCTGTAGTAGCAACTCCTCAATTGTTAAATGGAAATAACCTTGATTTTATTGTTTATGACTATCTTGCTGAAATAACCATGTCTATTATGGCTCGAGCTAGAGCAAAAGATTCTTCAAAAGGTTATGCCATTGATTTTGTTTCAAGTGTAATGAAACTAAACTTGAAGCAAATTGCTGATCAAAAAGTCAAAATTCTTAGTAACGCAGGTGGAGTTAATCCTCAAGCGTGTGCAGAAGCTATTCGAGCACTAATAAAAGAACTTAATTTAGATTTAAAAGTTGCCGTTGTATTGGGCGATGATCTCCTTGAACATAAAGATAAATTTTTAGATAGCGGTATACTAGAAATGTACTCAGATGAAAAATTTCCAGAGGTAGATAAGATTGCAAGCATCAACGCATACCTAGGAGCATTCCCAATTGCGCAAGCGCTCAATGATGGTGCAGATATAGTAATTACAGGGAGAAGTGTGGATAGTGCTGTAACTTTAGCTGCTTGCATCCACACTTTTGGCTGGAAAGAACATGAGTATGATAAATTGGCTTCTGGAAGCTTAGCGGGACATATTATTGAATGTGGCACGCAAAGCACAGGAGGAAATTTTACAGATTGGGAACTTTCTTCAAAAAATCTCCACATGATTGGTTACCCCATAGTTGATGTATCTGAAAATGGAGAATTCATTTGTACAAAATCAAATAATACATCCGGATTAGTCAGTTTTGGAACTGTCGCAGAGCAAATGTTATATGAAATTGGTGATCCTCAAGCATATATACTTCCAGATGTAGTCTGTGATTTCTCAAACGTTATTATTTCTGAAATTGAAAAAGATACAGTTAGAGTATCGGGTGCAAAAGGATATCCTGCACCTCAACAATATAAAGTGTGTGCAACATATGCCGATGGCTTTAGAGCAGGCCATGTCTGTTCATTTGTGGGCATTAATGCAGCAAAAAAAGCAAGAACTTATGGTGAAGCAATATTTGAAAGAGCAAAAATGATTATGCGGATGATGAATATTCCTGACTTTGATGAAACAAGCATTGAAATCATTGGTGATAACAGCCAATATAGTAATAAAGGTCAAAATGCAGAAAACAGAGAAGTTGTTTTAAAGTTTGCAGCCAAACATCAAGATATCAGAGCAGTAGGCATATTATTGAAAGAGTCTGTTGGATTAGGATTAGCAACACCACCAGGATTATCAGGCTTTGTTGGAGGCAGACCTAAACCCTCGCCAATTATAAGATTGTTTTCTTTTATGGTTAACAAAGAAGATGTAAAAGTTTCCATAGATTTAGGAGGTTCAAATAAAGAGTTTGCAGTTCATCAACCTAAAGAATTTAATATGTCTGAAATAGAAAAACCTGAAAACCCAGCATTTGACTCAAAAGATGAAAAGTTTATTGATGTTCCTCTAATTGAAGTTGCATATGGACGAAGTGGAGATAAAGGAAACAAAGCGAATATAGGAATCATTTCAAGAGATCCTAAATTTTATCCTGCAATATGTAATTATTTAACTGAAGATGTAGTCATGAAATGTTTTAAGAACTTTTTAGAAGGATCGGTTGAAAAATATTTATTGCCTGGATCCAATTCTATTAATTTTATACTCAATGATGTTCTCGGTGGCGGCGGGCCTGCTAGTTTAAGGAATGACCCTCAAGGGAAAGCTTACGCACAAATACTACTAGATCAAATAATTCCTATACCTAAAAAATTGATGGATTGATAATGTCAGAACCTTTGCTAAATGTAGAAAATATTGAAACTTTTTATGGACCTATTATGGCAATCAGGGGTGTTAGTTTTCAAGTTCAAGAGGGATCAATCGTAACAATATTAGGTTCAAACGGAGCAGGTAAGACGACTATTTTAAAGACAATTTCAGGTGCCATAGATCCTAGAAAGGGAAAAGTATTTTTGAGTGGAAGTGAAATACAAAAAAAAGATCCTGATAAGATACTTCGATTAGGCATGAGCCATGCACCTGAAGGAAGAGAAGTATTCCCATACTGCTCAGTTTTAGAAAACCTTGAAATGGGCGCCTACACTAGAAGTGATAGAAAAGGTATACAGAAAGACATAGAGCAGGTGTATGATTACTTCCCCATTCTTAAGGAAAGAAAAAATCAGCCTGCTGGATTACTTTCTGGCGGCGAACAGCAAATGCTTTGCATTAGTCGAGCATTAATGAGTAAGCCAGAAATTATGCTTTTAGATGAACCTTCATTAGGTTTGTCACCAAAACTTGTTAAAGAAATTTTTGAAATTATAATCAGGATCAATAAAGAATTGAAAACTACAATATTACTGGTTGAACAAAATGCGAATATTGCATTAAGCAACTCTGATTTTGGTTACGTTTTAGAGTTGGGAAGAATAGTCATGGAAGGCAATAGTAAAGAATTGCTCGAAAAAGAAGATATTAAAGAATTTTATCTTGGCCAACAAGATGAAGGAATAAGAGGGGAAAGACGTTGGAAAAAGAAAAAAATGTGGAGATAGAAACCATACCGCAATTATTTTGGGACTCTGTAAAGAGGCGTCACCAAAAAACGGCGATGCGAGAAAAAGATTTAGGTATTTGGCAGACTATTTCTTGGGAAAAGTATGGATTACAAGCCCGAAATACGGGACTTGCTTTGCACTCTCTCGGATTGAAAAAAGGGGAAGTAGTATCTATTGCGAGTGAGGGTAATCCTGAATGGCTTTATACAGATATGGGAGCTATCGGATCTGGTGGCATATCAAGCGGAGTCTATACAACTGATTCAGCGGCGCAGATAAAATACTTAGTCAATGACTCCAAAACAAAATTTTATTTTGCCGAAAATGAAGAACAGCTAGACAAAATTTTAGAGGTTCGGTCTGAGTGCCCAACGCTTGAAAAAATTATTGTTTACGATATGGAGGGGTTGCATAACTTTACTGACTCACAAGTCATGAGTTATGATGATTTCATAAGTATTGGAGCGGAATTACACGCAAAAAAACCTGATCTGTGGACTGATCTCATGAACCAGGTTGAGCCTGAAGACATTGCAATATTAGTTTACACATCAGGTACTACAGGTCCACCAAAGGGCGCCATGATTTCAAATCAAAATATTCTTTACAATATTAGAGCCTCTAAGGAAGTCTTTGGAACAGCTGAAGGTGAAAACCAACTATCATTTTTACCTCTTTGCCATATTTTAGAAAGATCAGTTTCGGTAATGGGCCCTCTGCTATATGGGTCTGTTGTAAATTTTGCCGAGAGCATAGAAACAGTTCCAGAAAATATACGTGAAGTATCGCCAGCGGTGTTTATTGCAGTTCCAAGAATTTGGGAGAAATTTTATTCCTCGATTATCATATTGATGAAAGATGCCACCTATTTTGGAAAATTATTTTATGAGTTATCTATTAAAGTAGGAAGTCGTCATAAAGATTATTTATTAAATGGAGAAAAGCCTCCATTGTTCTTAAGTTTATCGTTCTTTATATGCAACCAGTTTGTTTTAAAAAATATTAAAAAATTATTAGGTTTAAACGACTGCAGATTTGCTTTTAGTGGCGCCGCACCTATCTCGCCAGATTTAATTAGTTGGTACTTGTCATTAGGCATTGATCTAAGAGAAGGGTGGGGCATGACTGAAACTGCAGGACTTGGAACTATTTTTTATGATAGGCAGATTAAAGTTGGCTTTGTTGGTAGAGCAGTAAATGGCTCTGAAGTAAGGATTGCAAAAGATGGTGAAATTTTATTTAAGGGTCCCGGCGTATTTCACGGATACTTAAATAAACCAGAACAAACTAGCGAAACGTTATCCGATGGATGGCTGCATACAGGAGACGTTGGTGAAATTGATAATTATGGTTATCTCAAAATAACTGACAGGAAAAAAGATATAATCATAACTGCGGGTGGAAAAAATATTTCACCTTCTGAACTTGAAAACCAATTAAAGTTCAGCCCTTTTATTTCAGATGCAGTTGTAATAGGTGATAAAAGAAAATTCCTATCTTGCTTAATCATGATCGATGAAGAGAATGTAGTTAAGCATGCTCAAGATAATGATATTCCTTTTTCAAACTTTGAAAGTTTATGTAAATCAAAGGATATTGTTGAACTCATTGATAATGAAGTATCTTCAGTGAATAAAAAATTTGCCAATGTAGAGCAGATCAAGAAATTCTCACTTATTGATACCCAGCTAACAGCTGAGGATGATGAGCTTACGCCAACAATGAAATTAAAACGCAAATTCATTAATGATAAGTACAGTTCTGTAATTGATCAAATGTATCAATCTGCTTGATTTTCAGCTACGATCTCATTAGTATTTCTTCACAATTATAGGGGTAGTTTATGAAAAAATTATTAACTTTTGTTTCAATCTTACTTATTTACTCATCCTCAAGCTTTGCTGATCAAGGTGTTAGCAATAATGAGATCATGCTTGGCATGCATACGGATATTAGTGGTCCCGTCTCATCATTTGGAAAATATTCTGTAGAAGGTGCTAAGATGAGAATTGATGAAATCAATAAGGCTGGTGGAATTAATGGTAGAACTTTAAAGCTTGTAGCTGAAGATCATCAATATCAAGTTCCAAGAGCAGTTCAAGCGGCAAACAAGTTAATTAATAAAGATAAAATATTTTTAATGTTAGCAAGCTTGGGCACACCCATGAACAATGCAGTGTTTCAACTTCAAGAACAAAAAAATATACCCAACTTATTTCCATTGTCGTCTGCGCGTTCAATGGCAGAACCATTTCACAAATTAAAATTTGGTGCTTTATCAACGTATTACGATCAAATAAGATCTGGAGTTAAGTGGGCTGTAGAGGTTAAAAAGAAGAATAAAATTTGCGTTCTTTATCAAGATAACGATTTTGGACAAGAGACATATGATGGAGTAGTGGATCAGTTGGAAGAAATGAATATGTCTTTGCATGAAAAAACTACAAACAAACCAACCGATACTGATTTGACTGCACAGATAACAAAACTTAAAAATGCTGACTGTGAAGCTGTTGCTGTGGGCACTATCGTAAAGGATACGATATTAGCTTATACAAAAGCTAGGCAAATGGGCTGGGACGCTTTATTTTTTGGTCAGGTAGCAAGTTTTCACCCGGTAATTGCAAGTCAACCTGATGGAGTTACCGATGGCTTTTATACATTTGCTCAATTTGATACACCAAGCAGAGAAAATTGTGATGAATGGGTTTGTAATTGGATAGATAAATATGAAGGTATTTACGGAAACAGCCCTAATATTGGATCAGCTTACGGATATATGTATGCAGATATTACTGCGAAGGCGATTGAAATTGCTGGAAGTGATTTGAATGTAGACTCTTTCACGAGAGGATTAGAGTCAATTGATAATTATGAGATGCCTTTTGGTGAGTCAACTTTATCTTGGGGTCCGGACAAACATTTGGGTTCAAGTGACGCATATTTATTTGTTGTAGAAGGTGGTAGGTTTGTTCGTGCCGACAGTATGAAATATGAATACTAAAATTTTAAAGACTCTTTCATCGGTCTTTTTATTTATTTTTTTATCTAATGAATTATTAGCTGATCAAGGGATCAGTTCTGATCAGATACTCATTGGTATGCATACAGACATAAGTGGTCCCGCATCAATGATTGGAAAGCAAAGTGTCGATGGTGCCAACATGCGTTTTAATGAATTCAATGAAAACGGCGGAGCGTTTGGTAGAACAATTAAATTTATTGTTGAAGACCACCAATATACTGTGCCAAGAGCAGTGCAAGCTGCCAATAAGTTACTCAGAAAAGATAAAATTGCATTTATGATGGGATCATTGGGCACACCCATGAATAATGCTGTGATGACTGATCAATTAGCGATGAACGTTCCTAACTTATTTCCGCTTACGGCTGCACGATCAATGTTTGATCCTTTTGATCGATTAAAATTTACATCTGGTTCAACTTATTATGATCAAATTAGAACAGGTATTAAGTATTTGGTTGAAAATAATAATCGTGAGTCTGTATGCATACTTTATGAGGATACAGATTTTGGACAAGAGATCGTAGATGCTGCCTACGATCAAGTTAAGGCAATGGGAATGACAATTGTTGAAAGCGCTTCTGCAAAGCCAACTGATACTGATTTCACCGCTCAAATTAAGAAACTATCAAATGCAGGTTGTGATTTGGTTGCTATGGGCACGATAGTGCGAACGACCATACTGCCTTTCATGAAGTCAAAAGAAATTAATTGGACGGATGTAGATTTTGTGGCTACTTCAGCAAGTTACTATACGGTCGTTGCAGAACAGCCAAATGGCGTCATGAACGGCTTATACTGTTTAAATTCTCTCGTCTTTCCATATTATGATACAGCCAATAGTGATGAGAGAGCATGGTGGGACTCATTCAATTCATTATATGGCACTGAGCCAAACACAGGGGCGATTTATGGATACATTTTTGCTGATATGGTCGTTGAGGGCATAAAAAGAGCTGGCCAAGACTTAACTGTTGAGTCCTTTATCGCTGCGTTGGAGACATTAGAAGATTTTGAAGATCCATTAAAACTTGGATCAGTGACGTTTAATGAAAATAAAAGACAAGGAAGTAATATTTCATATTTTTTCCAGGTTCAAGACGAGAGGTTCAAAGTAATCTCAGGCCCAATCAATTACTGAGTGCTATAATTTTGAGTGAATCAGCTGTCTTAGTTGCAAACGGTGAAAAACCTGTTTCAAATTATGCAAAGCAACTCATTGTACAAAATACTCTAAGAATTTGTGTTGATTCAAATTTAAGTTTCTTCAGAGAATTAGATGTTGAACCAGATGTCATTATTGGTGACTTGGATACAGTAGAAATTAATACAGCTAGTCCTAATAGCACTATAGTGAATGAGGAAAATCAAAATAAAACTGATCTTGAGAAGTCACTTGATTACTGCATTGTTCAAAATATTAAAAATATTTACATAATTGGTGCAACAGGCGAAAGAGACGACCATAACTTAGCCAACATTATGATTGCGCAACAATATTCAGATATTTTTAATATTGAAATAGTTACAAATTTCTTTCAGATATTGTTTGTTAATGGAAGTAAAGAAATTTTAGAAAAAAAATACAGAAATTTATCTATGATCTCTTTGATTTCTGATAATAAAATTACAACATCAGGCCTTGAATATAATTTATCTGATCAAAAACTAAATTCATTTTCTCATGGTATAAGTAATCGAATTATTTCTGATAAATGTTTGATTAAATCAGAGGAAAAACTAATTTTATTTATTGAGACAGAATGACAAATAAGATTGGAATCATTGGCGCTGGGATATCTGGCCTTACTTTAGGCTGCATATTAGCAAAGGATTCAAAAAATTGTACAATATATGAGAAGTCAGACGGTCCAAGTAACCATGGTGCTGGCATTTCCCTTTCTCCTAATATTATTCGTTTATTAGATGAACTAGAAATTTTAGAAAAAGTTGAAAAAGAATCCTGTCTTCCAATTGATATTGTATGGAGAGACAATGTTGGTAAAGTAATCAGAGAAGTTAATGTAAGTGAATTTGGTAAGCTTATCACTACAAATAGAAAGATATTAATCAAACATCTGCTAGATAAATATATATCACTTGGTGGAAAAATAGAATTTTCACATGAGCTAGTTGAGATTAAAAACGAGAAGGAGCTTCTTTTTCAAAACGGAAATGAAGACCGTATTGATTTTATTGCTGGCTGTGATGGAATTAAATCCTTTGTAAGATCAAATTACATCAAAAATGATTTACCGAGATTTACTGGATATACTGCATGGAGAGGCATCGGTACGTCGGATAGCAAAAGAATAAACATTTACCTTGGACCAAGAAGTCATATTGTCTGCTATCCTATCAATAATTCTCTTGAAACAAGTTTTATAGGAGTCATTAAGAATAATTATAAAAATAACGAGTCATGGAGAGAAGAGGGTACTCACGATCAATTAATAACCGATTTATCTGATTACGGAGATTTTATACATTCATTGTTTAAATCTTCAGAAAAAGTATTTCGATGGGGTTTATATGATCGAGATAAATTAAATAATTTTTCAAAAGGTAATATTACACTCTTAGGAGATTCTGCTCATCCAATGATGCCTTTTTTAGGGCAGGGTGGGGCAATGGCCTTTGAAGATGCTTTTGTTCTTGGCAAGCTACTTTTAAAATTACCAAGTTATGACTTGGCACAAGAGAAATATAATGACCTTAGAAGAAAAAGAGTTAATTACATAAAAAGTTCATCCGCACTTCAAGGATATGTTAATCATCTGTCTAACCCTCTTTTAAAAAATGTCAGAGACTACTTACTAAAAAATACAAATATAGCTATGAGAAGAACCAAGAATATTTATAATTACGATACTTTAGAAAAACTGATATAAATTTAGCATGAGTGATTTACCAAATACCAAAGCTTGTAATGTACAATCAGAAGATGAATGGTTAACCATTTCATTTAATCAACCTGAAAAGCGAAATGCTCTTACAGAAGAACTTACCGCAGACATAAAAAATGTTTTTGATGCCGTCAGAGACGATTTGAGTGTTAGAGGCGTCACTCTTAGAGGTGAAGGGGGCATATTTTGTGCTGGAGGTGATTTAAAGATGTTTAAAACAGGTTTCCAGGGAGGTGAGCAAGGGTTGAAAGATGTGCATCATGCGAGTGAAATGACAGGATTATTTTTTGATATGATTAACTCATATCCCAAACCAGTAGTCATGTTGGCTGAAGGAGCTGCCATGGCTGGTGGGCTAGGAATGTTATGTGCCGGTGATATTGTTGTTGTAACGGAAGACTGTAAATTTGCTTTAACTGAAACAACACTTGGTATTCCTCCCGCGCAAATTGCACCATTTGTATCGCAAAGAATTGGCCTTGCAAAAGCTAGAAGAATTATGCTGACAGCAGCAAGGTTCACTGGAAAAGAAGCACATGAAATGGGTTTAGCTGATTTTGTTGCAAAAGATGCTGATGATTTAAAGGTTATAGAGTCTGATATAAAGAAAGGTGTTCTCAAATGTGCACCTGGAGCAAACGCAGTTACAAAAGAAATTGTTTTAGCTACGCGACACTTAACACGAAAAGAAATGATAGAATTTGCAGCAAAGGGATTTGCTGAGAGAATGTTGAGTGATGAAGGTAAAGAGGGAATATCTTCATTTATTGAAAAAAGAAAGCCAAAGTGGTCAAAATGACTGATACTAAAATATCTTTACAACAAGCTTATGATTTCTGCGAAGAAAGTAATGCAGTATACGATTTACTGTCAAATCTATCAGACAATGATTTTAATGAAAAAACTCAATTTAAAGGATGGACAATTAATAATGTAATTGGTCACCTTCATGTATGGAATCATGCTGCAGACTTGTCACTAAAAGACGGCGAGGAGTGGAAAAATTTTGCAAACGCAGCACTTGAAATGCTAGGCAGAGGAGCAACTATGAACCAATTTGAAGAAACTATTACAAAAGGTAAGCAAGGAAAAGAATTATTAGACATCTGGAAAAATTATTATGAAGATATGACAACAAGGTTTGCTGTTGCAGATCCAAAAAAAAGAGTTAAATGGATGGGACCTGATATGAGTGCCCGGTCCTCAATAAGTGCAAGACACATGGAAACATGGGCACACGCGCAAGAACTTTATGACACACTTGGCGTTGATCGTATTAATGAAGATAGAATTAAGAATATCGTTATTATCGGAAATAATACATTTAAGTGGTGTTACACAGTTCATCAAAAGCCATTACCAAAAGATACTCCATATTTAAAGCTGACCTCACCATCGGGAGAGATTTGGGAATTCAATGATGCAGCAAATGAAAATATAATAGAGGGATTAGCTGAAGAATTTTGTCAAGTTGTTACCCAAGTACGAAATATAAAAGATGTTAACTTAAAACTAGTGGGAGATGTCGCAAATGAATGGATGTCTATCGCTCAGTGCTTTGCAGGAGGAGCTGAAAAACCACCTGAACCAGGAACTAGAAAAAAAGTAATTCGATAAATTTAAAACGGTGCCGATGAGGCTAGTGGTGTATAAGTTTCAGAGTCAGCTTTTAACCAGGCTTCAAAATCTTTCTTTGCTTTATCTGTAAGAGTAAGCGATTTAATTCTCATATCTTTTATTAACGGTGCCTTAAATATAAAACCTTCCTGAATACCATTTTCTATAATTGATTGAATTGAAGATTTTGATCCCACTTTAGAGGGTATTGACTTACAAATGTCTTGAAAAGAAGTAACATACTCATCTTTAAATGTTGCAAGCGCAATGATGAGCATTACGTTCCAGTGCAGTGGCGTTCTGAAAATAAAATTAGTCAACGGAACCGTTAGTTCATACTCATAAAACTTTAGAGATCTTTCGATTGACGCAACAATTCTGTCTTTATCAGTAGTCATTTGCACAGAATTACTAGTGTATCTTGGTAGTAAAAAAATAGTTAAAATTGGTACTAATATTTAAGCAATTTTTACTTTTGATAGTCGATCATTAATAATGCTTTCTGCATCTGAGATAATCCTATCCACAAGTTCTTTGCATGTTGGAATATCGTGTATCAATCCTGCAACCATCCCACAACTCCAAGCGCCTGCTTCCATCGTTCCCTCTTGCATAATTT
This sequence comes from uncultured Pelagibacteraceae bacterium, assembly GCA_902544065.1. Classification (GTDB taxonomy): domain Bacteria; phylum Pseudomonadota; class Alphaproteobacteria; order Pelagibacterales; family AG-422-B15; genus CACNXQ01. The sequence goes on along the minus strand of CACCAS010000006.1, from coordinate 24,322 downwards.
TTGGATATACTCCAGCAACCTCGCCAAAAATATCTTGAATCTGAAGATTATCGCCCTGTTCTTTTTCCTTATCTAAAATGCGAGTAACTGCATCATTTTTAAGAACTCTCTCAGTATTTCTAAGAGGTCTCATAATCAGTTCGGTATCAAGTTCGCTGGCATTTACAAGCGCATCTTTAACGTTTTGATGAACAGGAGCTTCTTTCGTTGCAATAAATCGTGTTCCCATGTTTATGCCTTCAGCGCCCATTGCAAGCGCGGCAACTAATTGCTGTCCGTTACCCATGCCACCTGAAGCCACAAAAGGAATTGTTAATTCTTCATAAGCTCTAGGCAGTAGGATCATGTTAGGAATATCATCTTCACCTGGATGGCCTCCACATTCAAAACCATCAACACTTGCTGCATCACAACCAATTTTTTCAGCCTTTAGGGAATGCCTAACAGAAGTACATTTGTGAATTACTTTTATGCCAGCATCTTTTAATAAAGGCATAAATTTTTCTGGACTTCTTCCAGCTGTTTCAACAATTTTTACTCCTCCTTTAACGATAGACTCAATGTATCCAGGATAATCAGGATTAGCAAATCCAGGCAAGAAAGTTAGATTCACTCCAAAAGGTTTGTCAGTCATATCATGACATCTTGCTATTTCATTTGCTAGAGCTTTTGGGGACTCTTGTGTTAAGCCGGTGATAATACCAAGTGCACCTGCATTAGAAACTGCAGCTGCCATTTCAGCAAAACCAACGTAGTGCATTCCACCTTGTATAATTGGATGTTCAATTCCAAACATTTCTGTAATTTTCGTTTTAATCATGATGCTCCTATAGTTAGAGTATTGTAAATTTATAAAATTATGAGAGTAATGTTATAATACTTTGAAAAAATAAATAGGAGTAAATTATGGTTAATTATATTAAATGGGGCAGTACTTGCTTTATACTTGTAGGAATTTTACTAACAAATCTTAACATTTACCCATTAAATATATTTGTTCACGGAACAGGAGCCATTGGTTGGACCGCTGTGGGATATATGACGGCGGATAGAGCTATATTAACCAATTTTGGGCTTCAAATACCGTTGTTTATAGTTGGAAATATATACCTTATGACCTAATTTAACTTGATGAGCAAAGCAGAAGTTATCAATATATTTGGGGATAAAATAGAAGCCTGTTGTCATGATCCAGTGACTGGATATTTTCGCGATGGTTTTTGCAACACCGATGAACACGACTTTGGAAGTCATGTAGTCTGTGCTGAAATCACAGAGGATTTTCTTACTTTCAGTAAAGCAATGGGAAATGATTTATCTACGCCAAGACCTGAATTTAATTTTCCTGGTTTAAAAGAAGGTGATCGATGGTGCTTATGTGCCCTCAGATGGAAAGAGGCTTACGATGCTGGAGTAGCACCTCGTGTATATTTAGAGAGTTGTCATTTAAATGCGCTATCTTATGTGACAAAAGATCAACTTGAAGAATTTGCAGTCAATAAAATCAATTAATAATTATGAGAATATTAATAACCATTTTTATATACATTTTATTTTCATCAATTTCATATGCATCAGAGTATAAGCTTGAAAAAGTAATCGATAATTTGACTAAGCCATGGGGCATGAGTTTCATCAATGACAATGAATTGTTCCTCACTCAAAAAACTGGTGAAATTTTAAGAATTAATTTGAAAACAAAAGAAGTAATCAATTTTGATCATGAACTCAAAGTTGTCCAACCTCATTGGCAAGCAGGAATGCTTGATATCTTGTACAGCAATGAAGAAATATTTGTCAGTTATACAGAAGACATGGGCAATGACAAAACTAGTACATCTATTGCAAGAGGGTTTATTCAAGACAATGAATTGGTTAATTTGCAAAATATTTTTCAGTCACAGCCGCCGCTTTGGGATAATATACATTGGGGCTCCCGATTAATGATCAAAGAAGATCTTTTGTATGCAAGTGTAGGCGAGAGAGCACAAGGCAGCTTTACTCAAGACCCTACAAATCATATAGGAAAGATTATTAGAATAAATCGAGATGGATCATCACCTGAGGATAATCCATATTCAACTATGCCAGACTGGCTCCCAGAAGTTTACCAAATTGGATTAAGGAATCCTCAAGGAATAGCATTAAATTCAAATGATAATTCAATTTATATCACAAACCACGGACCAAAAGGGGGTGACTTCTTTGGTGAGGTTGTAAAAGGCACTAATTATGGCTGGATGGATGTAGCATGGGGCGGAACTGACTATGATGGTTCCATAATTGGCGATGGCAGTGCGTGGAAAGAGGGTCTGCTTAAACCAATTTATAGATGGATCCCTTCAATTGCGGTAAGTGATATGACCTTTTATAAAGGTAATCTTTTTCCAGAGTTAAAAGATAAAGTCATTTTAACGAGCTTAAAAGCCCAACGGCTAATTAGTTTAGATTTTAATGATGGTAAGGCGTCTAATGAAACTGTCTTAATAGAAGGTATGGGGCGATTACGTGATGTTGAGCAAAATAATTCTGGTGAAATATTTGTCATTATAGATGATGACAACAGCGGAATATGGAAATTAGTTAAAATGTAATGTTTTATGTTTATTTAATTTCTAAAATTCTACTCTTTTATCTGCTTCCATATTTTGCCATCACTCGAAAGGCCAGCAAAACACTTATTAACATTAAATCAATATTGTTATTCTCATGGTTAGTCTATCTAGCCTTTCTGACCTATATACCTTTTATTGATTATTATTTTGAAAATGAAGTAAACATACAATACCTCGTTCCAGACTATGCTCTTTTCTTAATAATAATTATTTTTTTAATTATCCCATTTGGTTATTTTTTTTACTTTGATAAGGCAATCAATAAATTTAAAAGATTAACACTTATTTTTGGAATACTATTCCTAATTATTTCATCCGTAATAATTTTCGGACTAGAAATATTTAATCATCAAAAAAGAATGCCTCTTGAGAATATTTGTTACCAGCAACATAGCGCAAGCAAAGAAATGTTAGAATGCTGTTTAAACGCTGAATATATTTGGCAAGAAGGATTTAGCTATTTATCCGAAACTCCTGTAAACTGTAAAAAATATATGAATTGGAATGATTAGTTTTGAGTAATATTAATTTATTAATTGGTAGGATAATTATAGGTATCTACTTTCTTGTGTTTGGAGCCGTCTTCAAGATATTTAATTACAATCTGACACTGGAATATATGTTCAATCATGAAGTGCCATATACGGAGATAGCGCTAGTCATGACAATTGTTATTCAGGCAGCTTGTGCCATTGCAATACTAATAGGAAAATTTTCAAAGTTTTCAGCTTTTAGTCTCGCAATTTTAACCATCATTATCAATTATTACATGCATGATTTCTGGAACATGGAGTCAGGTCTTGAGCAACGACACGAGTTGCAAAATTTTGTAAAAAATACAGGGATTATTGCTGGTTTATTAATTCTTTCAGCAGTGCATCCTGGTAAATACAAAATAGGAAATTAAAAGATATGTACAAAAATTTACTCAATTTTTTGAGAGTGGGGGTCATATCAAATTTAATTCTACTTTGGGGAACTTTCGCATACCTTGATGCAACAGATAATTTGTGGATTTTAGTACCCGCGCAATTCCTGTTACTGATTTCAGCCTATCGATGCATGTTTCCTGTTAACTATGCTTCAAAAGCAGTCTTATTTGATTCAATTTTATCATCTGTATTTATAACTAGATTTTTAGTAACAATTGTTGAAGTCACTTATATCTTTATGTTCAGCCATGTACTGAGAATTATTAATGATGAAGAGTATATGATTATTACAGTTTTATCATGGCTGATGGTATTACAAGTAACAATTTCACAATTCTTTTGTTGGGGTGCTATCTTAATTAAATATGAGAAATTTTATTTTTATGAGGAATCAGGCTGGTTCATTATTTTTTTATTCAACAGTATTTGCAGCATTATTTTGTTAAATAGTAACATCTCCAGTGACCATAATATACTCGTAATCTTAAATATCATCTTTGGTATTTTGTATCTGCCATGGCAAGTATTTCATCTTAAATCAATTTTAAACAGGATTAAGGGCAACAAAGATATTCAAAATCAATCAATGCAATTCAATAAAGAAAAAATGAAAATGGAGCTTAATAATTCATTTCATGAGAGAAAAGTTAGTTATGAACAATCTGATTGGGGTGGCGTGGTTGGAATAATGTGGATGTATGGATATTGGATTTTAATCATACCAACTTGGGTATTATATATTGTAAGAACAATTTAAGAGTTTAGATATTTAAGTATTAATAAGTGTATGAAAAATAATAGTATTTTATCAATTTCATTTGCTGTATTTATTTCTGTTATAATTGGAAAAACGAGTATTGCCCAGGACATGTTCAAAGATAATTTTAGCAATAATGAGCAGTGGAGATACATAGCAGACGACGTAATGGGCGGTGTTTCAACTGGCAATGTCGAATATAATATTATTGAAGAAGAGGTTATTGCTGTTTTAAAGGGCAATGTTTCCACTGAGAACAATGGTGGTTTTATACAAATCAGAAGAGATCTTAAGGATGTCAATTTAGAAAATGCTAACTCAGTAAAACTTGTGGCTAAAGGCAATAGTCAAAAATATTATATTTTCTTAAGAACAACAGGCACAATACTTCCTTGGCAATATTATGCTTCTGAATTTACAGTTAATGAGAACTTTAACGAGTTTGTACTACCTATAAGAGATTTTGAAAAATCAGGTTTTCTTTTGGCAAAAAACATTAATCCTACAAAAATAACATCTATTGGCATTGTTGCTTTTGGAAGGGATCATGAAGCTGAACTTTTTGTTAAGGAAATAGGATTTATCAAATAAAGTATATTTTAGATTTATTCCCCCATATACGCCTGAGTCACGCGTTACTGTACGACGTCGAAAGTAGGCATAGCAACAAAATTATCTATACTTTCATTCATAGACGTACAGTCTTGTACAGGCTCGTATAGGACAGTACGCAAGCGAATTAGAAACAACCAATACTCTCTTTCGCAACTCAAAATAATTTAATTAATCTCACAAAGTATTAATCATGTGAAAAAGTGCCATCAGGATAAATTTTCTGAGCTTTGTAAAGTATTCTATGATCTTGGCTTAAAGACTCTTTTGCACCAATATCTAAAACAACTTCTCCATTTGAGTTTATTTCAAGTAAATGACTTCCAGTAACAACCATAAAATTACCATTTTTCAATTTATCAACGTCCCTTATTGTTCCGTATGCCTTACTCTTAGGGGCTCGCCATTGCCAAACGATTTTATCTGTCTCAGGATTAAACTCAATAGCTCTATCAGGATTCCTTAAACCAACTACTATATTGCCATTTTGAAGTTGTTGAGGCTCGTGAGGATTGCATCCTCTTATCTCTCCAGAGGTCAAAAGAGCTCTTTTTTTCTTGTTACAATTAAAAATATATTTTTTTATGATCTCAGCCTCTCTATTAATCCAAATAATTTCTTGAAAATCACGCATGGAGATTAAAAAAGTATCATCTGCAAGCGCAGTCACACCATTATTGTGTATCCAAGTTTTACCTGAACCAGTAGTTTTTGAATCCGACGCATATGCATCTGCAAATGGAGCAATGTTATGAGTCTTCATGCCATCCCAACTCCACACAACGTTTTTATTGTTATCAACTTCGATGATTTTTTTACTTCCTTTAGGACCCCATGCGTAATTTATAAGGACATTTTCGTTCGATAACTTATCAACATCATGACTTACTTTAGTTTTGTAAGACCAAATTACTTTGCCTTCTCTATCTATCTCATAAACCCCTTTTTCAGCGGCGATTAAAATTGTGTTTTTATTTGTGAATTTAGCATCATCTAATCTTCCAAATGAGCTATCCCCATTGTATTGCCAAACGATTTCAGCATTATTAGTAATTTCCACTACTCGACCGTGTGAATTTTTTTGAGGGACAACTAGTAAAAATGTTCCTTCCTGAATTTTATTAGCTTCATATACTAATAATTGCAGATCTTTACCAAAAGGGGAGGTTTTAAAAATCTGAGGATCTTGTTCACTGCTAGCAACATTATTTCCATTTTTCTTCCATATTTTTTTACATGATTGAATAACCTCTTTTGCTTTTTTTCTTAATGGTTTTTCGTCTGGTCGACCGTTTTCTAAGAATTTGATTTCACTTTCTTCTAAACCATTACTTTTAAAGCATTTCAGAACTTCTTCATTTGGATTAGAAAAAATATCCCATTTGCTAGCCTGACTAGGACCAGAATAGAGAATAAAAATAATTGTGATTATTAATTTACAAAATTTCATATAAATAACTTTATTTATAAATTGTTAAGAATTTATTACATTTTTGTTTCATAAAACTATTTGTAAAAAAAAATTTAACAAAGTGGGAGTTAAAAGTTGCAGCTAATTCGTTGAATAGAAGAATTTACTCCCCCATATACGCCTGTTTAACATCAGCATTTTCTTTTATCTCACTAGGCAAGCCTGATGCTAGTATCTCTCCATAGTTCAATGCTAAAATGCGATCTGAAACTTTATTAACAAAGCTCATATCATGTTCAATCATAATTATCGTTATGCCAAGAAGGCTTTGAATGTCTTTTATCCAGAAGCCCAAATCATTCGTTTCTTCATTAGTTAAGCCAGAAGAGGGCTCATCAAGCAATAGTAGTTTAGGAGCAGTGCAGAGAGCACGGGCTAATTCTACATTTTTTCTTACACCATAAGGAAGGCCATTGATTAGTGTATCTCGGTAGTGTTGTAAATCTAGAAAGTCTATAACTTCTTCAATTTTTAATCTGTGCTCACGTTCTTGTTGTCTGGTTTTATTTGTAAATAATATTTCAGATAGAATATTAGTTTTTTTGTAAATATGACGTCCTAACAACATATTTTGAAGAACAGTTGCATTTTCAAACAGTTCTAAATTTTGGAATGTTCTGGCAATGCCAAGTGATGAAATGTTATGTGGTTTGATCTTTGAAATATTTTCCCCATCAAAGAAAATTTCACCATTGCTTGGTTCATAGATCCGACTGATGACATTAAAGAGAGTAGATTTACCTGCTCCATTTGGCCCAATGATTGTAAATATTTCACCTTTATCAACTGTAAATGAGACATTATTTAATGCTTTGACTCCACCAAAGGAAACAGTGATATTTTTAACTTCAAATAAACTCATTATACTCTATCCGATTTCGTAAATACTTTTTGTTTCTTGAACGTTTGTTTCTTGTATGTAGGAAATAACTGAAAAAATAGTTTTACTTTTACCCAACGACCATAGATACCTAGCGGTTCATAAAGAATGAAAAGAACAAGTATCAGTCCAAAAAGCATAGGCTCTAGTCCTGGCTGTGAACCTATTGAACTTGGTAAATAATCTCTGCATATTGCAATTAATTGAGGAAGGTAGCCTACAAAAATTGCTCCAAACACTGTTCCATGAAGACTTCCCATTCCCCCTACAACAATCAAAAGAAGCAATGTTAGTGATAAGAAAATATTAAAGATGTCTGGCGCTAGATATCCAATGTAGTGTGCAAGTAACGCTCCAGCTAGTCCAGTAAAAGCTCCAGATATAGCAAAAGATAAAGCCTTGTATAAACCTAAATTTACTCCAAGACTTTGGGCAGCTATTTCACTGTCTCTAATGGCTACAAAAGCTCTGCCAGTGGGTGATCTTAATATATTTATAGCTGCAAACATGGAGAGAATTAAAAAAGCTAAACAAACATAATAAAAGGTAGCACTGTCGTAGAAACTCATTCCCATAATTTCAGGCTGAGGAACTGGCATTCCTCTGTTTCCTCCAGTAAAATGTTCCCATTTAATAAAGACATGTTCAGCAATAAAACATAAAGCAAGCGTTGCAATTGCTAAGTACATGCCTGTTAAACGAAGTATAGGTATGCCTATCAGTGCGCCAACCATAAATGAAACTATTACAACTATTGGAATGGAGGCAAAAAATGGAATTCCATTCGTAAGTAAAAATGCATGTGTGTAAGCTCCTATACCTAGGAATGCTGCATGACCAAGAGAGGCAAGTCCCGTGTAACCAGATAAGATCATTAATCCAATTCCTGCGATAGCTAAAATACACACATAGGAAATCTCACCTAAATAAAAATCATCAATGAGGAGTGGCATCGCAAGCATTAATATAATTAACAATGAATACCAAAAGCGATCACCACTGTGCCGTGCAATGTTAATATCCTGAGCGTAATTTGTTTTAAAAATAAATCTCATTAAACTTTTTTAACCTCAGCTTTATCTGAAAATAATCCACGCGGATAAATAATTAACGTTAAGATCAGCACTAAGTAGGCAGAAATTTCTCTGATGCCTTCAAATAAATAATTCTCATAGGTGCCACAAAGCTGTTCAACGATACCAATGATTATCCCTCCTACTATTGCGCCAGGTATAGATCCAAATCCACCAAGTACTGCGGCGGCAAATGCTTTTAGTCCGATCAGTGAGATCGACGTATCTACCAGTGTTATCGGTGCAAGCAATACGCCAGCAATGGCGGCAGTAGCTGCAGATATTGACCAAATTAACGAGAAAATAAATTTAACTGGGATACCCATATAATATGCCGCTAATTGATTTTCAGAGGACGCACGCATGGCAACACCAATTCTTGAAAATGTAAAAAAAAGATAGAGAACTAAAACCAAAATAACAGTCCCGATGATTATAGATAAATTAACATATGAGATAATAAGGCCATTAAACTCAGTTATCTTTCCTGAAAAGGGCGTGCTGAATGAAAAGATATCAGTTCCCCAGTAAATTGAAGCAAAACCTCTTAAAATAAATCCTATTCCTATGGTCAACATAACAGTTGCAAATGGAGGCTGGCCGATAATTTGTCTTACGACAACTGAATCTAGAAAAAATCCGAATACAGCAATAATTACAACAGTAAGAGCGAATCCCATGATGTAATCCATGCCTAAAACACCTATTAACGAGAAGGCGACAAAGGCACCGAGCATTAAAATATCACCCTGTGCAAAATTTATAGTTTCTGTTGCTTTATAGATAAGCACAAAACCCAGTGCCACTAGTCCGTAAATACATCCGGATGCTACACCATCAATTATTAACTGAATCAATTGCATATACTAATTACCTAAAGCCTTACATTAAAATTAGATTTTATTAATAAGAACTATAACCTATAAAAAAATTATAGTAATTAGATAAATTCTACTAAAAATTTAACTTTTTTTTTGATTGAAACATTGGCAAAATCTACTTTTATTTAACTAAAGGGGAAATTTATGTTTAAGACTGATGACCGCATTGTCGATATTGCAATGGGAGTAAGTTTTTTTATTGCTTTCATGTATGCCGCGATGATGATTTTTGATCCAGACGTATTGCTTATGCGATACGATGATCCTACTACAAATCCTGACATAGACACTCTCAAAGTGTTTTTATTTTGGTTTGGAGTAGCCAATGCCGGAATGATTACAGGCATTATATATATGGGGTATAAAGGCTTAGACAGGGCATTCTTTGCATTTGCTGTTCCTTTTTTAGCTTTTGGTATTTATTGGAATATAACACCAGCTCAAAATAGCGGAAATTATGCGGGTATTATTATGGTTTCCATTGGTCTGCTCGGTTTAATTATTGCACGTGCACGATCAGGATTGCCAAGAAACCCATTCGATATTCCAAAAGCAGATAGTTATTTTGGAACTGATGATATGGTAACTAAAGTTCTTCTGTTTCTCGGTCTTATAGGCAACGCATTTAATGTAGTTATTTATTTTATAAGACCAGAAGGATTAATAGAAGATTCACCTTTTTTAATTATGTCCGCTGAGGCTCAATACTTTTCAATGGCCATGATGTTTATATCTTTATCGTGGGTTCTTACTCTCTTGTATCAAATGAGAGCAGGTTACAGCATGACTATGATCGTTGTAGGGTTAATGCAATCTACATTAATGTTTGTTGGCATGTTAAACTTTATGATAAGAAATAATTTCAGCGGCGATGATGGGAATTCTCTTTTAGGGTTGTTTATCACCACTTTCTTTGTTGGATCGGTGATATTGTTCTTTAGAAATCAAAGCAAAGCATAGGAGATACATAATGATAAAAAATAATGATACGCCTACGGTAGTTATACTAAGTTTAGTAGCTTTTGTTGCTTTAACGTATAGCTTTATGTTTTTAAACCCGATGAATGCGGAAGCCTTTGTTGATCGATCAGGTGGACTAGAACAAGGTCAAGCTGGCTATTTCTGGATGGGATTAATTGGAACTATTTATTTAGCTCTTGCCATAGGAAATATATTTGCATTGCTAGCAACTCCTCAAGAATGCGCAGTTTACTATAGAGTTATGGTAACTCTTACAGCCTTATTGTTCTTGAGAGCGCTCTGGATTACGATGACACAAGAAGGTGGTGGTGGGATTTCAGCGCCATTAGTTATGCAAGGCCTTGTTTGGCTTGGAACCCTAGTTGTTTATACTAGATCTGGTCAACGCATCGGTTCAAACGTTCTCTGGTCATAAGTTAATAAAAAAAGGGCTCAGGCTTTAAGTCTGGGTCCTTATTTAATTACAGACTAGTTTTATTTTATGAAAAAATATTAACAGCAACCGCAGGTTTTTTTACCTGCATGGGCAGCTTGTTGTGCTTTTTTTTCGGCGAGCAATTCTTCTTCTTTTATTTCATTTTCAGCGAGAAGTTGCGCTTCGTTAGCTAGTTTGTCCTCAAAGTATTTTTCTAAACAATCATAGCCAAGCTTCTTAGCTTTTTTCTCTTCATAGCCTCTTCTGCCTTTGAGATTAGCAATGATGTCAGGTATTGAAATATTTTGCATATAGGATTTTTATTTAAATTTTTACCTCTTTACAAGCACATAGATTGTTTAGTTTGGTAATTGCTTATTTATAGCGAATTACCAGTCAAAAAAGCCGTGCGTGCCAGTTGTTCCCCTATAATATTCAACGTCATCGGCTATAAGCTCATATCCAACAACTGCAAGCTCTTCAATGTTATGGTTTTCAATTTTAATCTTGCCTGTAACGTACACAGGTTCCCACCAAGCAAGTCCTTCCCATGGTTTTTTGGTTTCAACATAAACAATCTGATTAGGAGCAGGAGCGGGGACATGTATACATGCTCCAATGTAAGGCACGAGCAAGAAAGTGTTTATCTCTCGTCCAATTATATCTAAGGGCAGAATATACCCTGGTATTCTGACTTCTTTGTCATCTAATTTTTTGTTAAATTTAACTTCAGATGGATTAAACATTGCAGTCCATGGGATCAAGTCTTCCCAATCAATTTCTTTAGGTTCAGATGCGTAAGAAAAAGATGAAAGTAAAATTGTTGAAGTAAGCACTAAACATTTAATGCTTAGGGAAATACTCTTTGATAGTTGAGTTTTCATATTTTAATTGTCATACCGTCATTAATTGAAAACCAATAGGCTCTGATTGCGGGGATCAGACTTACCAATGAAGCTGCTATAATAAATAACATAAAAATATAAATATCTTTTACAGATAGCGTTTCAATATTAACTAATATTCCATAAGTATTGTCAATCCATGGTTGCAATACGTATAAAGTTAGGAACAGCATGACAATACTTACAATTATACTCATCACTGAGATAATGAACGCTTCAAGCATTAAAAGACCTATAACAACTTTAGGCGATGCTCCCATTGCTCGCCAAATAGCCATTTCACGTCTTCTCTCATTTAAGCTTGAAAATATAATGGCCGTCATACCAATGAGTGTTGTAAAAATAACAGTTACGGAGATTCCAAGTAGTAGATTTTCAACAACGCCAACGATCCTCCACAGTTCTTGAAGAGCAACTCCAGGTAAAATTGAACTTAATGACTCCTCTGGATACTCATTAATCCATCGTTGTAATTGAAATATTTGCAATTTTGAATTTACCCCAATTAATGCTGCCGTGATATTTTTAGGGGAGAGGTCCATCTGACGAATTTCTTCTACAGGAGTTATTTGCCCTGGAATTTTAGCTCCAGTAGACCAGTCTACATGAATAGCTTCAATTGCTTCCAAGCTTACGATAACTGTATTGTCGACTGGTGTTCCAGTTTTAGCAAGAATACCTGAAACTTTAAAAGGTTGATCATCGTGATCTGAAAATGATTGTAGTCCGTGAGATACAATGAGTGGAGTTCCCACCGAGTAATTTAGTTTTTCTGCTACTCCTGCGCCTATTATGACATCGTATAAGTCATCTAGGTTGTTGCCTTTTTCTAATTCAATTGATTGTCCACCCCTAAATTTATATCGCTTAAAAAATTCACTATTGGTACCCATAACTCTAAAACCTTTATGACTATCTCCAAGAGAGATAGGCACAGACCATGCAACTTCTTTTTTATTTATAACATCTTCATAACTTTCCCAAGTTATGTTGTTTGTAGCATTTCCAATTCTAAAGACTGAATATAGAAGTAACTGAACAGAACTCGTTCTTGCGCCAACTATTAGGTCAGTTTGAGAGATCGTATCAGTGAAGCTTGTGTAAGCAGATGTTCTTAACTTTTCAACGCTCATGTACAACATTAAAGATAAGGATATGGCAAAAACCGTCATACCAACGGTTAATAATCTTGCATACAAAGAATTAAAGGTAAGTTTTAAAAGCATCTTTATTGTTCTTTCACAGAGACATTTTTCATATCTATAACTCTATCAAACTTAGAGCTTAAAGATTTATCATGAGAAACCATTAATAAGGTTGAATTGCTGCTTGCAACTTGAGAGAACATTAAATCCAGAAATATAGTTTGTGCGTCTGTATCCAAAGAGGATGTAGGTTCATCTGCTATGACTAATGGAGGATTTCCAATTAATGCTCTTGCAACAGCAACCCTTTGTTGTTGACCCACGCTTAATTCACTTGCTTTCATATTAACAACGTCTTCAGGCAAACGTAAAGATTGACAAATACTAATTGCGGTTTCTCTTTGATTACTAATGTTTGCTGACCTTAATTTTGAAAAATAAAGTGGCAACAAAATATTATCAATGACATTTGCATACGGCAGTAAATTAAATTGCTGAAATATAATGCCAATATTGTCTGATCTATATTGATCTCTTTTTGTCGCTGATAAGTCATTAATCAGCTTTTCATTCAATTGTATGTTTCCTGAAAGGGGAGTTAAAAACCCACAGATAAGTGAGAGCAGGGTTGTTTTACCCGAACCGCTCTCGCCCAAAAGCAATACTTTTTCTCCTTTGTCGACTGATAGTTCTGGAATATGAAGTTTAAATTTGCTTTTATTTGACCAATGAAACTTTACAGAATTAATTTGTATCGTTTTTTCATTCAAATTAGATTTTTCCATCTGTGTTAATTAAAGGCTCATCTCCTTCTACCTCAAAGCTAGTAGACCCCATATTTGAAATAAACTGAACCTCTAACTCACCAGAATTCGTGAAAGTAGCAAAATAAGGAAAATTTACCTCTTTAATGGCGTTTATATTGCCGCATTCAAATGAATATTTTGCATAAAACTCATTATGATTTTCTTCAGCATGCTCATCATGGTCATCGTGTTCGTCATGGTCATCGTGGTCATCGTGCTCATCTTCTTCCTTTAAAGCAACTTTCTGACCGTTTAATTCGCAAAGACTATTACTTGGTAGAGTGAATATATTTGTATAATCATCAAATGTTTCCAAAGCTTGATTAATTTTAGCAATGTCTTCGTCACTTTTTGCAACATATTCAAAACCTACAATATCGGCTCCAGGTATCATAAATTCAAACTCAATTGTCGATCCTTCAACGGCAATATTTAACTCACCCACGCCATGTTCGTGCTTATCAACTTGTCTCGTTTCTTCAGCGCTGATTGCAAAAGTCATTAAATTAAATGAGAGTAATATATAGATTATGTATTTCATATGAGCCTCTATTTGAAAAAAAAATATACTATCGTTAAAAAAATATTTTATCTAGATAAAATTGTTATTATATAACAATTCAATTAATGGATGATTTTTGCTTCAAGATGTTTCGCAAGATTTACAAGTACCAAAGAATTCTAGATTGTAGCCGTCAAATTTGATTCCACTATTATCCTTAAAATCTAATAAATATTTAAAGAGTTTAGGGTCATTTATTTCCGAGACTTCATCACAACTATCACATATTGAAAATGCAGTAGCATGAGGTGTTTCACAATCTGAAGTTTTGCATGCAACAAATGAATTTTGACTTTCTACTTTATGAATTTTACCAATTTCAATTAACTTATCTAAAGCTCTGTAAACTTGAGGTGGAGCATTGATGCCTTTTTTTTGTACATTAGATAAAATGGAATACGCTTTAACAGGCTTCTTGTTTTTTTGAATGTATTCAAGAATGATCTTTTGATTTTTGGACAGTGGTTTCTGTTTATTTTCCATTGCTTGCTATTTTAATATTTTTTTCTAATTCTGGATAATGATAAAATAAATAAAATTATTGCAACTGTGACAATAGTAGGGCCCGATGATGTATTGATTTCGAAGGATGCATAAAGTCCAACAAATACTGATAATAATCCTCCAATAATTGACAAAACAACCATTTGTTTGGGATTATTTGATAAATTACGCGCCATTGCACATGGAATAATCAGCATCCCAGTTATTAAGAGAAGACCTACCATTTTGATAGAAATTGCAATAAGAGCTGCCAATAATATTGTAAATATAGCGTTAACTCGTTTTGGATTCATGCCCTCAGCTTCAGCCAACTCATAATTTACCGTTGAGGCAAATAAAGGTTTCCATATTAGCCATAATACGAAAAGTATTATTGCACCACCTGCCCATATGATGATCAAGTCATTTACATTTACCGACAGTATATCTCCAAACAGTACCCCCATGATATCAAACCTTATGAATGATAAAAACCCTAAGACTAGTAACCCAATGGCTAAAGATGAGTGTGAGAGGAGCCCCAGTAGTGCATCGCCTGCTAAATTTGTTGTATTTTGTAATCTCAATAAAATTAATGCAACTAATGATGAAACAGCGAATATTGATAGTGAAATGTTTATATCAAATGATATCGATAATATTACACCTAACAATGCTGAATGCGCTAGTGTATCCCCAAAGAATGAAAGTCTCCGCCATACAACAAAGCATCCTAGAGGACCGGTAACTAAGGCAATTCCAATACCAGCGATCAGTGCCCTAAACAAAAAGTCATCAAACATATTATTTTGCCTCTTTAATGATGTTACCATCTGAGTCATGAACATGATCATGCTCATGTTCATAGAGAGAAAGAAGATGAGATGATTTTTCTCCAAATAGTTCTTTATATTCTTTGTTTTGAGCAACAGCTAATGGCGTTCCTGAGCAGCAAACATGCCCATTAAGACAAACGACATAGTCCGTAGCAGACATAACAACATGAAGATCGTGTGAAATTAACAGTATTCCACACTGAAGTGTTTCGGATATTTTTTTTATCAACGCGTATAATTCAACTTCACCTGTAAAATCGACACCCTGCACAGGCTCATCAAGCACCAAAAGGTCGGGCTTCTTTGCAATCGCTCTTGCCAGAAGAACTCTTTGAAATTCACCACCTGATAATTCTCTCAGATTATTATTTTTAAGGTGCTCAACGCCTGTTAAGTTAAGAGCATCGTTTATTTCTTGATCTCGAAGGTCCTGAGTTAAGACCATAAAATCAATAACTCTTACAGGCAATGTCCAGTCAATTGAAACTTTTTGTGGTACGTAAGAAATTTTATTTGTTAATCTTTCAACAGTGCCCTCAATGTTTTTGTAAAGACCGAGAGCTATTTTAGCAGTCGTGGTTTTGCCTGACCCGTTTGGACCAATTAAAGTAACAATTTTTCCTTTTGTAATATTTAAATTTACACCCTTCACAAGCCATTTACCATCCTTATACAAACCGGCATCAGATACTTTTACTAAAAGGTCATTGTCTATCATGAAAAAATGCTTGCTAAATAATTATGTTATAATATAACGCTATACTCAAACTATTATGAAAGCAATATATCTATGAAATTACAACTTAAATTTGGATTAATCTTATCAACTATTTCACTATTAACGTTTATTTCTTTCGCAAAAGCTGAAACAAAAGTTGTAGCATCAATTAAGCCGATACATTCATTAATTAGCTATGTAATGGATGGAGTAGGAACGCCTGGCTTATTAGTAGATGGCAGTTCTTCACCACATACTTTTCAATTGAAGCCTTCCCACGCAACAATGCTTCAAGAAGCAGATATTGTGTTCTGGATTGGCGAGGACTTGGAGTCATTTCTAGAGACACCTCTTGAGTCAATTGCAAAAGATGCAAAGCAAGTAACATTGATGGAATCAGAAGATATTGAAATGCTCAAATTTAGGGAAAAAAATGTATTTGATGATCATGACGATCATGGTGATGAACATGATGATCATGATGAGCACGGTGATGAACATGACGAGCATGACGAACACGAAGAACATGACGAACACGAAGAACATGGTGACGAACACGAAGAACATGGTGACGAACATGACGAACACGAAGAACATGGTGACGAACATGACGAGCATGGTGACGAACATGACGAGCACGCACATCATGACGGTCATAACCATGGTGAATTTGATATTCACTTTTGGCTAGATCCTGAAATTGCAAAGACTATTGTTCAAATAGCAGCAAAAGAAATGTCAGAAATTGATCCTGCAAATGCATCAAAATATGATGCAAATGCAGCCAAAGCTCTTAATGAACTTGATCAACTTATAAATGATACAAGAGGCAAGATAAATAAGGATGCCACTTATGTTGTATTCCATGATGCTTATCAATATTTTGAGCAACGTTTTGGAATCGAAGTAATCGGTGCACTCACAGTAAATCCTGAAGTATTGCCAGGTGCTAAGCAACTTGCTGAAATTAGAGAGGTCATTGAACACGAGGGCGTTAACTGCCTATTCTCTGAGCCTCAGTTTAATCCAAGTATTGCTGAAACAATTGCTAGTGACACAGGCGTAAAGGCTGCAGTTCTTGATCCGTTAGGAGCTGAACTAGAGCCTGGAAAAGATCTGTATTTTGATCTTATAAGTGATATGGCATCATCATTTGAAAGTTGCTAGGAGTTTATCAAGATAAGGCAGTCAATGAGAAATCCAGAGGGAATTTTTTTAACTGACAATCTTGAGTCTCTAAAAAACTTCAATAAGTTTCAATACAAGCTTGGGATTGTAGAGAGAAATGCTCTTACTGGTGGGGATGAGTTCTTCAATGAATTAATGAAGAAACCTTTTCAAGTATCAGGAGCTGTCAGTAAACTCTTTGCAAAATCAGATATAGCAAAGCTGCTTGAAAATACTCTTTCTCCAGAGTTGAGAGCCAATGAATTTTTCAAACAATGGCTTAGTGATATGGAAGACGTATGCAAGTCATTTTGTGAACT
The DNA here is from genome assembly GCA_902544065.1 of uncultured Pelagibacteraceae bacterium. Lineage (GTDB taxonomy): Bacteria > Pseudomonadota > Alphaproteobacteria > Pelagibacterales > AG-422-B15 > CACNXQ01. Next base: position 6,763 of record CACCAS010000006.1, on the reverse strand, counting down.
TGAGAACATTAAAGATGTTGCATTTTGGCTTGGTACCAAGCGTGGATGCAGTCGATATCATGTAGACAATGTTCCAAAACGGTTGCTTGTAACTTATGCTGGGAGAGGGACTGAGTGGATACCTGATATGGCCGCAGATCGAACTGCTTTTGAAAGCGGTGAGCCTAATGAGCATATTGTAAAAGATAAATCAGCCTTAAGACACGTACGTCAATGGGATGTTGCAGTGTTCAGAGGCTTTCGTGAAGGCATATTGCACCGTACGCCCGATGAAGCATTAAATGGGCCGTCAATATTACTTAGGTTAGACCATTCTTCATTTTTAAAAAAAATAGATCAAAGCTACTAAACAATACATTAAATAACACATTTAAATGTTTCAAAAATGTGAATTATTTAAATTCTTATACTTATTTATTGATTTCGATTTATTATTTAGAATAATTTAAAGTCCTGAATCTATTAAAGATATGACGTCAGAATTTACATTATTTGGTTTTCATCATCTAATTTCAATTACATCAATCTTTGCAATTTCATTTCTATTTCCTGCATTGGTGAGACTGATTAACAATAAATCAATTACTGAAATAATCTTAATCATCTTAGGAGCTGTATTAATTATCCATGAATTGGTAGAACATTTTAAACATACTTAATCTATAAATTAAGGACCTGTTCAATTTATACTTGGACGGGTCTTTTTTTTTATAAAATCCTGATTTTTCCTCTTTTTTCTTATAATGATCCCAATATACAAATACCCTAATTGAAATAAGAGAAGAACTTCCCCATTTATATTTGGAAGGGTGGAGGATTAAATGTGGAAGTTCAGTCTTCTGTCTAGTTACTCAATGATTAAATTATAATTTTTAATTTTGTCATAAAAATTACAAGAATATTAAAATTTTATGACAGATTTCTAGAAAGTATGGCTTAACAAATCTTTCATAAATTATTGGTAATGTAATGAAGATCGATTCTTTTTTACCAAATTTATGGTCAACGAAAAAAATAATGTTATTCCTCTCTTAAAATATCGTTCCATATTTATTTCAGATATTCATTTAGGGTCAAAAGGCTGTCAAGCTGAACAGTTGCTTGATTTTTTAAAAAATACCAGATCAGATTACCTATACTTAGTTGGAGATATTATAGATGGGTGGCGACTTAAAAATAGATGGTACTGGCCACAAAGTCACAGTGATGTAATACAAAAAATTCTAAGAAAAGCACGACATGGAACTAAAGTGTTTTATGTATCAGGAAATCATGATGAGCTTGTTAGAAAATTTGTGCCAATAACACTAGGCGAAATTAGAGTAGTTAATGAAATCAAACATAAGACAGTAGATGGATCTGAATATCTTATACTGCATGGAGACAAATTTGACTCAATTATCAATATCGCACCCTGGTTAGCCCATCTTGGCGCTAGCGCATACGATTTAGCTTTATGGCTAAATAGAAGATTTAATCAATTAAGATTATTATTGGGTTTGAAATATTGGTCGCTTTCAAAGTATCTAAAATTAAAAGTAAAAAATGCTGTTTCTTACATTAATAAGTACGAAGAAATAGTTGCAGGTTATGCAAAAAAGAAAAATCTAAAAGGAGTTATTTGCGGACATATTCACCATGCTTCACATCGAATAATAAATGGAGTTCATTACTATAATGATGGGGACTGGGTAGAAAGTTGCTCCTTTATGATAGAAAATTTTGATGGATCAATGGAAATTCTTTTCTGGAAAGATATCGCTGAAAAGTATGAAATTATCAACAAACATAAGGACTCCGTAAAGGTATTAAGTTAATTGAAAATACTCATCGCATCAGACGCATGGCTCCCTCAAATAAATGGTGTTGTTAGAACTTATCAAACACTTGGTGATGAACTTACAAGTCAAGGACATGAGGTTAGGTACATAACTCCAGATAAATTTATTACAATTCCACTGATTATTTATCCTGAAATAAAACTTGCGATTAATCATTGGTTCAAAATTGGCGTGATCATTGAGAAGTTTAAGCCTGACTTTATACACGTTGCTACAGAGGGACCTATTGGCTTAGCGGTTAGGAATTATTGTTCAAAGAATAATTATGCGTTTACAACCTCGTATTGTACAAAATTTCCTGAATATATAAACACGATGGCTAAGATACCTGTATCTTTTACATATAAAATTTTGAAATGGTTTCACAAAAATTCTAGCGCAGTAATGGTATCCTCTAATTCAATTATAGATGAACTTAATTCACATGGAATTAAAAGGACAGTTAAATGGTCCAGGGGCGTTGATATAAAAGCTTTTAATCCGAAGAACAAGATTGATCTCAATTTAGAAAAACCAATTTATTTATATGTAGGAAGAATATCTAAGGAAAAATCATTAGAAGATTTTCTTAAATTAAATTTAAAAGGCACAAAACTACTTGTAGGTGATGGACCCTCTAAGAAAAAATTAGAAAAAAAATATACTGATGCAGTTTTTGTAGGAGCGAAGAAAGGAAATGAACTGGCCCAGTGCTATGCATCTTCAGATATCTTTGTATTTCCAAGTAAAACAGATACGTTTGGAATGGTCATGATCGAGGCTCTCGCCAGTGGACTTCCTGTGGCCGCATATCCTGTTCCAGGTCCAATTGATGTTTTTGATAATTTTAAACATAATTGTCTTGATCATAATTTAATTAATTCAATTGATAAGGCGAGAAAAGTGAGTCGTACAGATTGTATAAATTATAGTAAAAAGTTTGATTGGCAGGAGGTTTCTAAGCTGTTTTTGTCACATCAAACTGTATCACGCGTTGCAAAATAACAACACTTCGAAAAAAAATTTTTTTATACAGTATTCATCTTAATAAATTTTAAATAAAAAATAATAATTGGATAAAATCAACCTCCGATAACGATGTATTAATAAAAATTCAAAATAGCATAATTGATTACGCTGCATCAATATAATCTATAAGAATCTAGGTCGAACAAAATCTGTAACTTTAAATGAATTATATTTTAATTCACTCCAATCTTTTAAATCAGATTTGAGTATTGCAAGACTTCCTGTAGGAAATTTATTTTTAATATTTAAATATTTCTCATCTTGAGAGGGCGCACTTAAATCAATTGTTAAATTTCGAATTGTTGGTTCATGATTAACAATTAAAAGATTTGAATAATTATTTTCAGTGTTTTTGATTAAGTCAAAAAGATAGATTTCGTCACATAAATATAATTTCTTGCTAAAAACAACCTTCGAGCTTGTCCTTAGTGTTTTACCAAGAACTAAATTAAATGTGTCGACAGTTCTTCTTGCAGATGAAACATAGGAAATATCAGGTATTATTTTTTTTTGTGAAAGAAATGTTTCAATTTTATTACAATTGTTTTTTCCTCTTTTTGAAAGAGGTCTCTCAAAATCAGTTAAACTAGGATCATCCCAACTTGATTTAGCGTGTCTCAATAGATATAAATGCTTCATCACTTTAATAATGATAAGAAAAAATACAAATTCAGACAATAAGTTCTTAAACAGAGAATTATCATGGCTTCTTTTTAACCAAAGAGTTTTAGATGAGGCTAATGATGCTAAAGTGCCGTTAATCGAAAGAGTTAATTTTCTCTCAATTTCTGCAAGTAATCTGGACGAATTTTATATGGTAAGAATACCAAGTCTTTTGGATGAAATAGAAAATAATCCAAACAAAATAAGCCATGACGGCATGACTGGACATCAGCAATTAAAAGCAGCACAAAATGCATCTGCAAAAATATTTAAGAATCAGGATGTTTCTTTTAGAAAGCTTGTTAGAGAATTAAATGCAGAAAAAATAATTCATATTACGCCTAATAAATTAAATATAAGATTGAGAAAAAATCTAAAGAAACTTTTTAATGAAGAAATACTGCCTATATTAACGCCAATTTCAATTGACCCAGTGCATCCATTTCCATTTATTCCAAATGAAGGACTGTGTATTTCATTGAGTTTAGTGGCAGGAGGTTCAAATAAACCGTTTAATTCGGTAATCATTGTTCCGCGAGCATTAAACAGACTTGTGTTTATTCAAGAAGGTAAAAAAGAATACTATTTATTTGTTGAAGATATTATTAGATATTTTTTTAAAGATCTATTCCCAAATTCTAAATTGTTGGATAGTGCAATATTCAGAGTCATAAGAGACAGTGATATCGATTACGAATATGAGGATGATGAAGATGTTATTAAATATTTTGAAAAAGCTTTAACAAAAAGAAAAAGAGGGGAAATAGTAAGGCTAGAAATTTTAAAAAACATATCATCTAAAAAGAAAAACTTTTTAAAAAAAAATTTGAATCTTAAAGATGCGCAAGTCATTGCTCTATCAAAGCATGTTGGTTTACAAGATTTATCGCAGATTCATAATTTAAATAGACCAAAATTAAAATTTAAAAAATTCATATCAAGACCTGTTGAAAGGTTAAAGCAATTTGATAATAATTGTTTTGCTGCCATCAGATCAAAAGATTTTGTTGTCCATCATCCATATGAAACTTTTGATGTTGTAGTTGATTATTTAAATCAGGCTGCTATAGATCCAAAAGTAGTAGCTATTAAACAAACGATTTACAGAACCACTGCTGATAGTCCTATTATAAAAGCCCTTACAAAAGCAGCAGATAACGGCAAGAGTGTTACAGCTGTTGTTGAAATCAAAGCAAGATTTGATGAGGAATCTAATTTAGCTCTTGCCAATCAAATGGAGAAATCAGGAGTTCAAATTGTATATGGTTTCGCTCAATTGAAGACGCATGCAAAGGCAAGTCTAATTATCAGAAGAGAAGCAGGCAAATTAAAAAGCTATGTACATGTAGGCACAGGAAACTATCATCCAAAAAATGCTAAAACTTATGAAGACCTGTCATTATTTACGGCAGATGAAAAAATCTGCAAAGACATTGAGAGAATCTTTAATTACATGACTGGGTATGCTTCTCCAATGAAATTAAATGATATAGTGCTCTCTCCACCCGCAATGCGAAATCAAATTAATGCAATGATTGATAATGAAATTAAAAATGCAAAGAAAAGTAAACCATCTGGTATCTGGCTTAAAATGAACTCTTTGGTTGACCCTCAAATGATCTCCAAGCTTTATGAGGCTTCTGCAGCGGGAGTAAAAATTGAATTATTCATTAGAGGAATTTGCTGCTTAAGACCAGGAGTTAAAAAACTTTCTGAAAATATTGTTGTTAAAAGTATCATTGGCCGGTATTTGGAGCATGCTAGAATCTTCTGTTTTGCAAACGAATCTAATATACCATCAAAAAATAACACCGTTTTAATTGGATCAGCTGATCTTATGCCTAGAAATCTGGATAGAAGAGTTGAAATATTAACCCCCATAAAGAACTCCACTGTCCATGAACAAATACTGAATCAAATAATGGTTGCCAATTTTCTAGACAATGAGCAAACGTGGATGATGAACGATGATGGCACATACAAAAGAGTTAAACAAAAAGGTAAGACGTTTAATGCACATAAATACTTCATGTCAAATCCAAGTTTATCAGGTAGAGGAAAATTAAAAGGAAATAGAAAGCCGAAGAAACTACTCTCTCTGATGCGTTATGAATAATTTAATTCCCAAAAAAAAATTATTTTTTAAAGACGAACGTATTGCAATAATCGATATTGGCTCTGATACAGTTCGTTTTCAAATTTTTGAAAACTTTAGGTATAATCAGATAGCTATTTTTAATAAAAAAATTTCATGTGGGTTAGGTAAAGATCTAATTAAAAACAATAAGCTTAATAAAGACTCTATAAAAAGAGCAATGAATGCGTTCTATTATATAAAGGAATTGATAGACTCATCAAATATTAAAAATTTTGAAATTTTTGCAACAGAAGCTGTCCGTGTTGCTGAAAATAGAGAATCATTTGTTGCTGATGTAGAAAATATTTTTAAAAAGAAAATACATGTATTAACTGGCGATGAAGAAGCAAAATTTTCTGCCATGGGGTGTATTGTTGGCCTAAAAAAATCAAGTGGTCTCGTTGCCGATCTTGGCGGTGGCAGCTTAGAACTCGCAGAAGTTAAAAAGAAAGAAATAATGAATACATTGTCTTTGCCTCTAGGTGTTCACAGAGCAAAAACTAAAAATAAAAAAATAATAGAAAAATTCAAAAACTCTCTACGGCATACTGAATGGCTTAATGAAAATAAGTTTAAAAGGGTAATCCTTACAGGCGGCACGTGGAGAGCTTTAGTTAAATTATATTTTGATAAGTACAGCTATCCTCTCAAAGTCATTCATCATTTCAAACCTGATTTTGACAACTTTGTATCAATGCTTGAAGAAGTTTCAAATTTTAAAAAAAAGGATTTGCAACAATATTCATTAATTACAAAAGATAAAACACCATTTATACGATACGCAGCCAAGGTCGCGATGGAAATAATAAATAAGGCCTCTGCTAAGCAAGTAGTTATTTCATACACAGCTATCAGAGAAGGCTATATTTCTAATAAAATAAACTTAAGCTCAAATAGCGATCCGCTTGAATATCAATCATTAAAAGTTGCTGCAATTTCTAACGAATTAAATCCTAGCACCGTAAATTATGAGAATATTAAATTATTCACAAATAATTTTTTTAAAAGAAAATCCTATTTAAATAAAAGAATAAGAGTGTCCTCTATAAGTTATTTATCAACGGGAGACAGTATAGCTTGTGACGAGAGGGGATTGTTTGTATTTAAACAAATA
>CACCAS010000005.1 GCA_902544065.1 uncultured Pelagibacteraceae bacterium | reverse complement strand
CCTCCATAATTATCTCCCCCCATTTGGGTTTAGTTAGAGGTTAATTAATGAATCAAAAAGTTTGATTCGTTATATCTAATGATTAAACTTTTATTGAAAACTGTCAATTTTTCAATCTTTTCAAAGATTAACAGTCAAAATATAAAAATATTAAATTTATTTTAAATTCTTAGTTTATTTATTTAAATACTTATACTTATTGAATTTTTTTTTAAAAAAAATTTACAATTTTAAATATACAATTTTAAAACAAAAAAATAAAAAAAACTTTGTTATAAGTTTATTTTTAATAAGTGTGCGCTCGTAGCTCAGTAGGATAGAGCACAGGATTCCTAATCCTGGGGTCGGATGTTCGAATCATCTCGAGCGCGCCAAAAAGAATTTATCTAAGCTATTTCTGAACCGTTATTTACTAATTGACGTGGCTCCAAGAGTATTACTTCTTTTCTGTCATTTATAGCCCCTAATACTAGCACTTCCGATTCTACACCAGCAATATTCCTATTTTCAAAATTGCATACTGCTACGATTTGTCTATTTATTAACTCATCTATTGAGTAATTAGTAATTTGAGCAGAACTAATTTTTATCCCTAATTCTGGTCCAAAATCAATTGATAGAACATATGCTGGTTTTCTAGCTTTTTTATTAATCTCAGCAGTTTTTATAGTGCCTGTTAAAATTTGTATTTTTTGAAAATCTTCATATTTTACAACGCTTTTTTTATCTATGAGAGCCATATTGGCAGTTGTTTATATCCTTTGTTGTATGTTTAAGTTTGTGTTTTTTTATTCAATTTGTATTTTAACATCATGTCAAGTTTTGATGATACAAATGAGATGAAAGCTTTCACTAAGAAGGCAATGTCAATCCCACTTTTAGGCGAGGAGCATGAAAAATTGTTGGCAAAAAAGTGGATTGAAAAAAAAGATGAGAGTGCTCTTCACGAACTCACACAATCTCATATCAGATTAGTTATCGCTTTTGCAGTTAAATATAAAAATTATGGTCTAAATCTCAGTGACTTAATCCAAGAGGGTAACATAGGATTGATGAAAGCGGCTGAACGATTTCAACTAGATAAAGAAGTTAGATTTTCTACTTATGCAGGGTGGTGGATAAGAGCATCGATACAGGATTTTGTTCTAAAAAATTGGTCATTAGTCAGAATAGCTACTACATCAAAGCAAAAAAGCCTTTTTTTCAATCTTAGAAAATTAAAACATAAAATCCATCAAACTGAACATGGATCAATTGACTTTAAAACTGCTCAGGGAATTGCTAATGATTTAAATATATCTACATCGGACGTCATAAAGATGGACAGTCGGATAAGCCAGAACGATAGTTCTCTAAATCACAAAATTAATGATGAAAGCCAAAGTGAATTTATGGAGCTGATTGAAGATGAAGATGCACGTCCTGATGATAAAGTGTTCGAAAAGGACCAAGTAAATTTTAAAAAAGATCTGATTACTAGATCTCTCGAAATATTAGATAATAGAGAAATTAAAATTATTAAAGATCGTCATTTAGCTGAAGAAACTAAAACTCTAGATATATTAGGGAATGAACTCAAAATCTCAAAAGAAAGAGTTAGACAAATAGAAAAGAGTGCAATGATGAAGCTGAAGTCGTATATCACGAACTCTCAAAGCAAAGACCTTCTTTTCAGCTAACCAATTCAAGGATATGTTCTCCCAATACTAAGGAAGAAGTTAAACCAGGAGATTCAATGCCAAAAAGATTAATTAAATTCTTAGTATTGTGAATCTCTTCACCTTGAATCATGAAATCACTTTTTCCCTCTCCACGATTTTTTAATTTTGGCCTTACCCCAGAGTAACCTTTATTTAATAAATCCTTATTAAAAGTAGGAATATACTTTCGTATATCATTATAAAAAGATTCAAGTCTATTCTCATCCACATCATAATTTATTTCATCGATCCACTCTACATCTGGACCAAACCGTACTTGCATGCCGATATCTAGACCCAAATGTAAGCCGAGACTTGCCTCATTTGGAATTGGATAAATTAAGTGCCTAATATTTAAATCCTTGCTGGTCTCGAAATAATTTCCTTTAGCAAAGTAAGTCTTGGGAACTAATTTTTTATCCATTGAAGATATTGATTTGGCAACTTCTTCAGCATAAAGACCTGCTGCATTAATCAATATTGAAGACTCAATTTTAATTTCATTACCTTCATTGAGAATTGTTGAAACATGAATATTATTTTTTAATTCAGATTTTTTAAATTGGCTGTTATAGGCAATACTTCCAGATAACTCCAATTCACCAAGATATGACCTCATTAATGATGTTTGATCGACAATGCCTGATGATGGAACAAATAATGCTTCTTCGCAGTTAATCAGTGGTTCCTTTTGGGAAACATATTTTCCAGTTACTTTTTCTATTCCCACAACTCCATTGTGAGTGGCTTTTTCATATATATCATCCAGCTCAGATACCTCATCTTTTGAGCAAGCAACAATAAATTTCCCTGTATTAAAATGAGGAATTTTAAATTTTTTACAATATTCATAAATACGTTTATTTCCTGGTGCACAAAATTTAGCTTTTAATGAATTCTGATCATAGTAAACGCCTGCATGGATTACACCACTATTTCTTGAACTTGTTACTGAACCAAAAGTATTCTCTCTCTCAACAACTAGAACTTCCCTGCCTTCAGCAGCAAAAGATTTCGCAATTGCTAATCCGACAGCTCCTCCTCCTATAACTAATACGTCTACAAAATTATTACTCATTAAATTTTCTTTATCATTAACGATACTTTCTTTGTTTCATTTTCTGTAAGCTGATGTCCAACATTTTCATAGTTTAGGCTTTCATGAAATTTTTTTGATATTGGGTTTGGTGGCTCAATATTAAATTCACATGCGATTAATTCATAGTCACTTATGTTTTTTTCTAAGTCTAAATATAGACTTTTTCCAATACCGTTTTTCTTAAACTCTTCCATAATCACAATTCTATCGATATAAGCAAACTTATCATATCTTCCACTAAACCATTTATAATTTAAGCTTTTATATTCAAGTCCTGATGGCAAAACTAATAAAAAACCAGAAATGGCACCGTAAGAATTCTCAGCTATTTTGAAATATAATTTTCTATTAAGAAACCACTCAAATTCATTATATGATACATAATTGACTGCTGGAATTGCAGACTCATTAATTTGTACAATCCTATCTATATCAGAATGCTTAGCATCTCTTAACGAAAACATTTTAACAAGTTACATTATAATTTTCGACAAAGAGCTTTGGCATCCTTACTGGCTTAAAACTGGTTAAACTTACACAAGCGTAATCAACAAAAGAAGTAAATATTGTTTGATCTTTAGCTATATTAATAACTTGAAAAAATCTACTTAATCTGATTTTTTTATCAGTTGAAATAATCCAAGTTGAAATAGCCACTTGGTCTCCCTCAAATAGAGATCCTGTAAAATTATTTTCACTTCTTATTACAACACAAGCACATTTTAAATCTTCATATACCTTTTGAGTAATACCTAATCTTGCTGAATGTTTCCAACTTACAATTTCACACCAGTTTAAATAAACTTTATTGTTAACGTGGCCAAGTATATCAATATCTTCTTTTGTGACAGTATATTCTTCGATAAACGGGTTTTTATATTTCCAATTTAAATTTTCAAACATTATTAGTTTCTGACATCCTTAGGAAGTTTAAATTGAACATTTTCCTCACCAAGTGAAACATTTTCAATTTCTAATGAATAATTTTCTTGAAATTTTGATATTACATTCTCTACAAGAACTTCTGGAACAGAGGCGCCTGAGGATATTCCAATAGTATTGTATGAGGAATAATTGCTAACATTCAAGCTTTTAGCATTTTCTAGTAGATATGAATTTAAACATCCTGCATTTTTAGCTACTTCGACAAGTCTATTGGAATTAGATGAATTCTTAGACCCAACCACAATAAATGCATCACACTTATTTGCATACTCCTTAATAGCATTTTGCCTATTCGAAGTTGCGTAACATATATCTTCCTTTGGAGATGACTCAATATTTGGGAATTTATTACGCAACTCAGCAATCATATCTTGAGTATCGTCAACGGATAGAGTTGTCTGAGTTACATAAGCAATTTTATCGTCTTCATAAAAATTTAGTTCACTTATATCTTTTATGGTTTCTACTAAATAAATACTATCCTCAGGCAATTGACCCATCGTACCCTCTACTTCAGGATGATTCTTATGACCTATTAAAATAATTTTGAAACCTAATTTATAAAACTTATCAGCTTGTACATGAACCTTTGTAACTAGAGGACAAGTCGCATCGATTATTGTTTCATTATTACTTTTTGCATAATTAGTGATTTTTTTTGAAACTCCATGGGCTGAAAATATAATTGGTCTATCTTTTGGAGCATCTTCAATATTTTTTAAAAAAATAGCACCTTTAGTGGTTAAATCTTCAATAACATGCTTATTGTGGACAATTTCGTGATTAACATAAACTGGTTTTCCATATTTTGTTAGTGCTTCTAATACAACATCGATAGCTCTTGTGACTCCCGCACAAAACCCTCGGGGCGAAACTAAAAAAATTTTCTTGCTACTATTCATACTAGTTAAATTTATAGATTTCTTTATATAGTATATCTATATGAATATAGAAAATATAATTGAAAAATTCACCAGTGTCATAATATCTCATAAAATTAAAACTCTTACATTATCATTAATTCTTATTTTATTCGTTACCTCTGGTGTACGTTTTTTAGAAACTCCTGCTGGATACAGGTCTTTTGTTGAAAATAATCAGCAGAATTATCAAGATATACTGAATATAGAAGAAAAATACGGTACAATTGATACCTTAACTTTTGTAATAAAGCCTAAAAGTGGTGAGATTTTTCAAAAAGATGTATTGAATGTAATTGATGAATTAACTGAATTATCATGGAAAGCCCCATACTCATCAAGAGTTAGTTCATTGACTAATTATCAGTACACAAAAGTTGATGGTGATGACATTAATATTAGTGACTTTATTAGTGATATAGACTCATTAACTGAAAAAGAGCTGCTAAATCTTAAGGGCCTAGCTTTAAAAGAAAAAAATATAGTTAACTTCATACTATCTAAAAGTTCAAAAGTAAGCTTTGTAAATATTACATTAGATGTTCCTATTGGGACCGATTTCATTGAGACTATTGCATTTGCAGAAGCACAGAAAAGATTATTTAATGAAAAGAATCCAGACATCTTCGTTACTGTGGCAGGTTCTGCAAGATTTTCACAAAACTTTCAAGAAACAGCTCAGAGTGATGCAACTAACATGTACCCTGCATTTCTCGTTCTTATAATAATACTTTCCTATGTATTGTTGAGGTCGGTATCTGCATCGTTACTATCTCTAACAATTATATTTCTATCAATACTCCCTTCAATGGGTGCTGCAGGATGGTTAGAGTATCAAGTATTGCCTCCTTTAATTATTGCACCAATAATTATACTTACTATTGCTTTAGCTCACGCAATACACATTCTTTCAATAGCCCTCGCTAATATGAATGAAGGAATGCAAAAAGATAAAGCAATTATTGAAAGTATAAAAATTAATTTCATACCAGTATTTTTAACGAGTTTTACTACTGCGGTGGGTATCGCGGGAGTAAATTTTGGAAATATTCCAGCTTTTAGTGAAATGGCAAATGCCGTTGTATTTGGTTCTGCATTTAGTTTCTTATTATCTGTTACCGTATTGCCAGCTTTATTCATGATAGTTCCAGTAAAATCTCAAGATAAACATAATTCTATTTTACCTATTTTAAGTGCACTGGGAAATTTTGTTTTTAAATTCAAAAAATATATAATTCTTATTATTTCACTTTTAACAGTTTTTTTAATCTCACTAATACCAAGTCTATATTTTGATGATGATTTTGACTCATTCTTTGACCGTGTTGATGATTGGGTTGAAGTAAAAAATATTGTAAATGAAGAATTTGGCAGTTCATTTTTTATTTTTGCGAACATGGACTCAGGAGAAGTCGATGGTATTACTGATCCAAATTATTTGAGAAAACTTGATGATTTTGCTACTTGGCTCGAAAGTCAAGATGAAGTTGTAACAGTTGCAACAGTTGCAGACGTTATAAAGACACTTAATAAAAATATGAATGCAGGATCAGATGAGTTTTACTCAATACCTAGTAATAAATCCTTGAATGCCCAATATTTTTTAATGTATGAATTTTCCGTACCGTATGGGATGGATCTAAAAAATCAAATGACTGCTGACAAATCAGAATCGAGATTGCTCATAAGACTTAACAATTTTACCTCAATTCAATCAAGGGATTTTCATCAACGAACAAAAGATTGGATAAAAGATAATCTTGGCTCTTATCAATCTGATGGTATTGCCGGCATACCTATTATGTTTCCCTATGTGTATCAAGAAAATACAAATGGACTACTTAGAGGTCTTATTTTTTCTTTTGGAATAATAATTATAGTAATTGGAATTACATTAAGAAGTATTAGGTTTGGGCTTATCAGTGTAGTACCAAATATTGTCCCTTTTATTCTTGCATATGGAGTCTTGTCCATTTTCACAAAAATCGTGACATTCAGCCATACTGTCGCCATTTTAATAGCTATTGGCCTAGTCGTAGATGCGACAATTCACTTCTTAACAAAATATAAAAAAGCAAATCTTATGAATTTAACTTCATATGATGCAATTCAATATTGTTATAAGTATGTTGGCTATCCAATCATCGTCGCGTCAGTTTGTCTGTTTTGTGGATTTCTGTTCTTGTTACAATCAAGTTTCCAGACAAATTTTATTTTAGGAGGCATGTGTGCACTGATAATCATTTTTGCATTAATAATAGATTTATTACTTTTGCCATCCATATTATTAATCTTCGGCAAAAAGTAATATTGTATCTTATTGTATCACTAAATAAAGCTACCTAAAATTAATGACAAGTAAGTTTTTTTTATCATTATAATTCATACTTTAATCAAATTGTTTAAAATTATATGTTGCAGACATGCAGATTGACTCACTTATTGAAAAATCATTATTAAAATTATTTTCCCACAAAATAAAATTACTATTTTTTGTATTTTTTTTACTAACTATTTTTATTTCAGGTATGCGTTTTTTAGAAACACCCTCCGGATACAGAGGGTTTGTAGAAAATGAATTTACTCATTATAAAAATATAACAGATCTTGAGGAAAAATATGGTCAAATAGATGTATTAAGTTATGCAATAAAACCATCCAAAGGTGACATTTTTCAAAAAGATGTTTTATTACTGATAGATGAACTTACAAGAAACTCATGGCAAACTCCATATTCTACTAGAGTAGAGTCTATAACAAACCATCAATATTCCACCGTAATGGGTGATGATATTGAGATTAATGATTTCATAAAGAACATACAAAATCTGAATGATAAAGATTTATTAGATTTAAAAAGTAAGGCTCTTAAAGAGGACTCAATAGTTGATTTTACTCTTTCCAGAAATTCACTAGCAAGTCTTGTAAATGTTTACTTACAAGTACCTGAAGGAATTAATTTTGAAGAGCCAATGGTTTTTGCAGAGAAGCAACAAGCGTATTTTCAAAAAAAATATCCTGAAATCTATCTTGGTATTGCTGGAACTGTTCAATATGCACATAATTTTCAAACAACAGCAGAACGAGATAGTACAACTATGTACCCAATTTTTTTAATTTTAATTACAATTATAAGCTACTTGTTGCTTCGCTCCGTAATTGCATCATTAATAACTTTATTAATTATAATTTTTTCAATCTTACCATCCATGGGTTCAGCTGGATATCTTGGATTTGAGGTTTCTCCCCCACTAATTATTGCACCGATTGTTATACTGACTATTGCTTTAGCACATTCAATTCATATTTTATCAATTGCTATGACAAATATGTCAGAAGGGATGAATAAGAAAGAAGCTATCATTGAAAGTATAAAAATAAATTTTGTTCCTGTATTTCTTACCAGCTTAACAACAGCCGTAGGTATGGCAGGAATTAATTTGGGAAGGATACCTGCAATTTCAGAAATGGCAAATACTGTGATTATAGGATCTGCTTTTAGTTTTATACTTTCGGTAATATTATTGCCGATCCTATTTGTTCTTTTGCCTGTCAAAGAAGGAAGGAAACCTATTTTAGTTCTTAGGTACCTTAAAATCTTGGGAGATTTAATTTATAAATTTAAATACAGTTTCATTACTGTTATAGGTATAATTTCTATAGTTTTATCCAGCTTTTTAGGTAATATTTACTTTGATGAGAGATGGGATAACTATTTTGATCGAGTTCCAAAATGGTTAGAAGTCAAAAACGTAGTAGATAAGGAGTTTGGTAGCTCATTTTTTCTGTTTGCTGATATTACTACAGGTGAAGATGATGGCATCGCTGATCCAAAATATCATAAAAAACTTGAGGAGTTCACAAATTACCTTGAGAACCAATATACTTTTATCAATGTTACAACTGTTTCCAACATTATCAAAAGCCTTAATAAAAATATGAATGGAGGTGAAAGTAAATTTTATGATATACCAGATAATAAAGCATTAATTTCACAATACCTACTTTTATATGAATTTTCTGTGCCGTATGGTATGGATCTTAAAAACCAAATGACTGCTAACAAAGCTGATTCAAGACTGCTTGTTCGTATAAATTATGCAACAGCAACTGAAGTTGTAAAAATTAATAATGAGATAATTAATTGGATAAATGAGAATATGAGTCCTTATAAAACAAATGGACTTGCTGGAATACCTATAATGTTTTCATATTTAAACACTGAAAATGCTAAGGGTTTAATGAGAGGACTTGTTTTCTCATTTTTTTTCATTGTAATAATTGTTGGATTAGCGTTACGAAGTGTGAAGTATGGTTTGATTAGTATCGTTCCCAATATTGTTCCATTTGTATTGGGCTTTGGAGTGCTAGGAATTGTATCAGGTATGGTTCAAGGACCGCATCAAACATCTATTTTAATATCACTTGGTCTAGTTGTAGACGCTACAATTCATTTTCTCACAAAATTTCAAAAAGCTACAAATATGGGGTTAACTGCAAAAGAAGCAATTCAATACTGCTTTAAGTATGTCGGTTATCCTATAATTGTAGCATCCGTATGTCTTTTTATTGGGTTTTTATTTTTAACACAGTCAATATTTATCTCTAACTATATCATTGGGGGTATGTGCGCTTTAATAATCGGTATTGCGTTACTAGTAGATTTACTTTTATTGCCAGCACTACTTCTTTTATCAACAAAAAAGGTATAAACTATAACTATGATTAAATTTATTTCTTCAATTTGTATAATTTCTCTACTATTAGCAACTTCAGTGTTCTCAGAAACAGATGAAGAAAAAGGATTCCGTATTGCTAAGGAGTCATATGAAAGTACCAGAGGTTATATTGACAGTAAATCTGACCAAATAATGATTCTTATAGATCCAAAAGGAAATGAAGTAGTTCGTGAAATTTCTGGAAAAAATTTAGAAAATATGGACCCAGATGATGGTGATAAATCTCTAATTTTTTTCAACAAGCCTAAAGATGTAGAGGGAACTGTAATGTTATCTCATACGCATGTTAACGATGACGACGATCAATGGCTTTATCTTCCTGCCTTGGGTAGAGTAAAAAGAATATCTTCAAGTAACAAATCAGGAGCGTTTATGGGAAGTGAAATAGCATTTGAAGACTTTTCAGGATTAGATTACAGAAAATACAACTGGAAATATTTAGGTGAAGAAAACTATGAAGGAGAAATGTGCTATAAACTTGAGTCTTACCCTAAATATGAAAACTCTGGGTATACAAAAAGAGTTGGTCTTACAGATGAGTTGTTAAGAGCTCGAAAAATTGAGTATTACGATAGAAAAGGTGATCTCTTAAAGACTATATATTTTGAGGATCATAAATTATACAATGATGCTATCTGGTTTGCAGATACTTTTCACGTTGTAAATCATCAAAATGATAACTCAACCATTTATAAATGGAAAAATCGTCAACTAAATATAGGGCTGAATAAAAAGGACTTTGAAAAATCCAGTTTGATGCGTTTAGCTGACTAATTGTGATTGAATATCTTTTCCAACGAAAAATACTTATTTTCTTTTTAGGTTTTTTATTTCATGCATCTCATATTCAAGCATTAGACTTTAAAGCCTACGGTTTCATTCAACCAGAATCATCTATTTACATAAATGGGGAAGGAAAGCATGGTCAGGATAATTATAATACATCTTTGTTTGGAAAAGGAACCTTTATATCATACTTGCAAGAAGGTGATGCGAAATTTACCATTAGTACAATTGGTCGTTTCGACCAGAATGATAATGAACTGCGTTACTTAGATTTTCAAAAGTTTAAATATGAATATTATTTTGATGATGTAACACTGAAAGTTGGAAATGAAATAGTTTTTTGGGGAGTCAACGAAACGTTCAATATTGTAGACATTATCAATCAATCAAATTTAGCAGAAAACATATCTGGAACAAAAAAACTTGGTCAGCCTATGACTTCAATTTCATACAGTCAGGATTATGGAACTTTTGATATTTACCTAATGCCATATTTCAGAGAGAGACCCTTTTCTGGCAAAGAAGGTCGTCCGAGACTCTTATTTGAAGTTGATGAGAATTCTATTACCTATGAGTCTTCAGCAAAGAAACGTAAAATGGATTTTGCTCTAAGATACTCAACAGTTATAGATGATTTAGATATTGGTTTATCTCACTTCTACGGAAATAACAGAACACCCGTCTTAAGTCCTAACCCATTAACTTTAAAGTTTGACTCTCATTACCCTGTATTATCTCAAACAGGGGTTGATATTCAAGCTACTAAAGGTCCCTGGCTTTACAAGCTTGAGACTGTAAGCGCTAAAGAAGGAAGTGAAAGACATTTGGGCGCTGCGGGTGGAATAGAATATACATATTATGGTATTCGTAATACGCAAAGTGATCTTGGTGTAATTGTAGAATATGCCTTTGATGACAGAAATGATAATCCTTTTAATAACGAGGGCATTATTGGCCTAAGATGGAGTATGAATGATGTTAAATCTTCTAGCCTACTTGCAGGATATTTATTTGATATGAGAGGTAACTCAAATCGATTTCAGGCTGAGTTTGAACAAAGAATCAAGGATAACTTAAAACTATTTTTAGATTTGTCATTAAACGGCAGCATTGATGGTACTGACTTTACGTACCAATTTAAAGAAGATTCTCAGATAACAATTAAAGTTGCCAAGTATTTTTAAATTCTTACTTCTTGATTATTTATTTTTGTAAATAAGTCAGTATCAAGATTTATATACTTATTTTCATCTCCAGATGCGAAATATAAAGGTTCATTTACAACTTGAGGATCGAAACCTTCTTTAGCAAGATCAGTTTTTTTATACTTAAACGTTCCAGTTTTTTCAATCTCTGGGCTAATGCGTATAAAAACAGGAATAGAATACTTTGGAAGTTGCTCGTTGAGATAATCATAAAAACCATCTATATTAAAATCATCTCCAGTTACAATAGATGCCATTCCAGCTCTTCCATCTTGTTTAGGGACTAATACTCCATAAACATTTGCTTCTTTAATTCCTTTATAAGCCGATATAGCCTCACTAACTTCACTGGTTGCAACATTCTCAGATTTCCATCTGAATGTATCTCCAATTCTATCAACAAAGTAAATATATCCTTCCTTATCTTTTTTCAAAAGATCGCCTGAGGTAAACCACCTGTCACCTTTTTCAAATACATCTTTAAGGATTTTTTTGTTTGTTGCTTCTTGATTAGTATAGCCTTCAAATTTGCCTCTAACTGTATCATCGTCTGGAATTTGTCCAATAGCTTCGCCTGCTTCGTCGTTATCACATTCAATACAATAACCATTTTCACTTCTAATATGTTTTTCATTATCTACATCAAACTTGATAATCTTAATGTTCATCAGCTTTTTTAAGTATGAGGGTATTCTGCCAATAGCCCCAAACCGACTGTCAATATTGAACAGGTTTATATTTCCTTCAGAAGAACCATAAAATTCAACTATATGGTTAATTTTGAAACGAGATTGAACCTCTTTCCAAACATCCGGCCTAAGGCCGTTTCCAAGAATTCCAGAAATATTATGCTTTTTTTCATATTCTGAAGGCTTAGTATTTACAAGGTACCTCAGCATTTCACCAATATAGGTAAAATGTGTAACATTATATTTTACACATTCTTCCCAAAACTTTTCAGCAGAGAATTTTCTACGTAATACTAAACACCCACCATATAATAATACCGAAGTTACTCCTATTGCTCCTCCAGTTGCATGGTAAAGAGGAAGAACCATTAAATTTTTACTTTCAGCTGTCATATTAAGTGATTTATATTGAATTGATCCAGAAGCGATAAATCTGAAATGGCTAAACTTTGATGCTTTAGGCATTCCAGTTGTTCCACTAGTATACACATACTGAAAAGGATCAGTGCTTAATAAACCTTTTCTACATTCCCGACTTGGCCTTGACTCAGGCGAGGTATTGATTTCATCATCAAAATTTTTAAAACCTTGGACATCTTTGCCATACATAAATACCTCAGGAGAACCTTCGATTTCACTCTCAGATGAAGAAAAATTATCAACCAAATCAGAGTCAACAAAAACTGCATTACACTTTGATGTATTAATACAATGTGCCAGTGATTTACCTTTTATATTTGAATTTAATAGAGCAATTGTTACGCCAACTTTTGCAAATCCATACCAAAAAATAATATATTCAGGCTTATTCTCCATTAGTAGCGACACAACGTCACCAGTTTTATATCCATTTTCAATCGCCCAATTAGCAATTTTATTCGCTCTATTATCTAATTCTTGATAGCTTATTTTTTGATCATCAAACTCAATAGCGATATTGAAAGGAGTTTTAGCACATTGTTTTTCTAATTGATCAGCAAGAGTAATAGTTCTATCTTTATCTAACTCTTTTGATTTTCTGCTGAAAAAAATAGCAAAATTTATCCATTTTAATTCTCTATTAATTTTTTGAAAAATGTTCATTAACTCTAAATTCCTTTATCAAGCATAAATTTATTTAATTTAATTATATTGTCAAAATTTTTGCCAATTGGTTTTTTTTTAATATACGTTACAGGCCTGATTCCATAAACACTATTAGACAAGAAAATTTCCTTACATTTCAGTAGATTATCAATCTTAATGCTCTTGACTGCAACCTTTTTTTTTCTAATTAAGAATTCTCTTATCGTTCCATTGAGAACGCCATCTGATACAGGAGGAGTGTAGAACTTATTATTCTTAAGAAAATAAATATTAGATGTGGTGCATGAACTTACATTGCCAGAGTTATTTGTAAATATTGCATCGTTATATCCTGCTTCTATTGCATCATTTTTTGCTATTATATTTTCTAGATAATTTGCAGATTTAATTTTACTAACAAAGGATTTCTCATTTCTCTTGATATTTGAAATATCTAATGTGATTGGTTTCAGTCTCAAATCATTCTTAAGTTCAGATGATTTTACAATAATACATACACCCTGCTTATCATGAATATCTATTCCACGTTCATTACTGATACGTGAAATTGTAATTCTAATAACAGCGGTTTTATTAGAAAGTTTATTTTTTTCTATTAGCCTAAGTATATCTTGATGTAATTTTCTTTTATAAAGAATTGCTTTTATTTTAACTAATTTTAATGATGAGATTAACCGATCAAGATGTAAATTAAAAAGTATTAAATTTTTGTCCTTATATAATATAGTCTCAAAGACAGCATCGCCTAACAAATAACCTCTATCTTCAATCGATATAATATTTTTATTTCTTGTTAGCTTTCCATTATTTAAAATATACATAAATTAGTTAGCCAATACGTGTTTATGTTCATTTGTTTTTTTATCTATTTTCTTCTTTATAATATTTGAAATCTTTTGAATTGATTCATTATATTCATCATAAGGTAAAGAGTCTGAAACTATTCCACCACCACAGCCAATTGTTAAGTAGTTATCGTTTATTGTCATTGTTCTTATAGGAATATTGAAGTCAGCATTTCCATTAAATGAAATATATCCTATAGCTCCACAATATACTCCTCTTTTACTATTTTCTAATTCCGAAATGATTTCCATGGCTCTTATCTTTGGTGCGCCTGTTATCGATCCTCCAGGCAATATCGAAAGTAGCAAATCTAAGATATTTAATTCCTTTTTGATGTAACTTTTTATGGTTGATACAAGGTGGTGAACATTTTTATAAGACTTAATCTTTGCTAGTTCCGTTACTTTTACTGATCCCCTCTTACTTACTCTTGATATATCATTACGCAATACATCAACAATCATTAAATTTTCTGCAAGATTTTTCTTACTATTTTGCAAATAGCTTTTTAGATCTCGATCTTGTTGCTCGTTATTGCCTCTTTTTATGGTACCCTTAATTGGAGATGTTGTAATCTCGTCATCCTGTAATTTAATTAATCTCTCAGGTGAATAAGAACAAACCGTAAGATCATCAAAATTTAAAAATGCTGAAAACGGAGTTGCAGTTTTATCTCTGTAATTCAAATATATTTCAAGAGATGTTAAATTTCTTTTATTATTTGAAAAAAATTTATGAGTATAATTTGTTTGGAAAATGTCACCCTGATTGATGTATGAGATGATTTTCTTTATATTCTTTATATAATTTTGTTTAGTTATTTCTGGTTTCCAAGAATCTTTGTGTTCAATGGATCTTGTTGCTGAAATATAGGGTACTTTGTAAATTGATAATAATTTATTTCTTCTGTTTATGTGCGAAGATTCATTTTTATTTAGTTTAAGATGATCCAGATTAAGAGAAAATAAATATGATTTTTTTAGTTTCAAATCAAACGCAAAAACAAAATCATATAAGCCAAAAATCGAGTCAAATGCTGAATCATCTTTTTTTGATATCTGTTTTATTTTCTCTATATTTAAACAAGTATCATATGTAATATATCCTGCTAATCCACATTGAAAATCAGGTAAATATTTTCTTTTATTATGTTTTGTTTTATTAATAAGATTATTTAGGAATCGTTTTTTAGAAATTTTTATTACTTTATCATTTTCGTATAACTTATTTTTTTTTAATTTGTAGATACATAGTGGATCTACTGCTAAATAGGTATACCGATTGTCTTTTGAAAACTCACCAGCGCTATCTAAGAGTATCTGATTAGTGAACGTTTCAAATTTTTTAATAACATCGGTTGGTTCCAAATATTTTAATTTTTGTACTCGAAGTTTATTATTCTTTATTTCCATATTACTATTCTTGGTAGGGATATCCGGAGTCGAACCGGAACGCCCGAAGGCACCAGATTTTGAGTCTGGCGCGTCTACCAATTCCGCCATATCCCCTAACAATTTTTTATTACAAAATAAGAACTTATTTAACTTATTCAACAAATCAAACTTATTCGTATGCGAAAGTATATTTGATTGTGCGAAAGTCTGTTCTCTCAATATTCTCATTATCTTACTTTTCTCTTTTGGGTAAGTTCTTCAGCATATTGTTTAGGTTTTACAGCGTAAGCGTAATGTTTCTCGATCATTTGTACTGATGTACCGCAGTTAACAGCAACCGAGTGAACAGATTGACCTGCTAATAATTGCCAGACGATATAGGTATGTCTTGATGTATAAAGTACATTATCGATATTTGACGCCCTTAAAATATCGGTAAATAGTTCACCTATTTTCCTATGAGCGTAATTTCTATCTAAATGATTAAGGTAAATATAATCATTAGGATTTGGATATCTTTTCTTAATTCTTTCAAATGTAGATTTAATAGGTAGTGAATATATTTCTCTCACTTTAGTTTTAGATTTTGGAATTGTAATTTGTAATGATTCTTTATGACCAACATCTGCCTTTTGAAAATGTTTAATTTTTAAATTATCAAATTCAGTCCCAAATCTAATGCCAGTATTTACAAGCAATACAAAGACATCATAAAGTTCTTCAAGCATTTTGAAGTTCTTTTTATCATCAACCATTCTTTGTTTAATGAGTGTCAATATTTTATTGTATTCTTTTTTTGTAAAATAATTTCTTGTGATGTTTGTTCCCTCTACTTTAGGAAAATTAGGTAGATGGGAAATAATATTTTCATCAATAGCAAAATTTAAAACTTCCCTAATTGAAATTAAATATTTGTTCAGCGTT
This sequence comes from uncultured Pelagibacteraceae bacterium, assembly GCA_902544065.1. Taxonomy (GTDB): domain Bacteria; phylum Pseudomonadota; class Alphaproteobacteria; order Pelagibacterales; family AG-422-B15; genus CACNXQ01. Next base: position 94,523 of record CACCAS010000005.1, on the reverse strand, counting down.
GACTTCTTATTTGTTTTTTTAATCTGTCGAATATGATTCAGTACATCATTAATTTTAAATTTATTTACCGCCCCTATAGGTAAATTGCCTATGACTTGAATAATTTCTTGATGTTTGTATTTTGCATTTTGAGACTTAGACCGATTATCTAATTTTATATTTCTTGCCTCATCATCTAATATTTTTTGTTGAATTAATCTCCAACCTACACGCTCATAAGTTTTATCTGATACTAATTCTAAATTGTGTTGTTGTTGTCTGTATTCAAAATATCTTTCTTTAGCAACTTGTTCAGCAGTAGTTATTGTTTCTGCTTCAGTTGTAAATCTTACTAACTTTTTATTTTTTGAATCATAATATCTACATTGAATTGCTTTACTATATTCTCTACGAAATAATGTTAGCGTTCCGCAGTTAGCAATCTTTTTAATTACGATCTCTTTTGCCATCTCTGATGTGGTACTTTCTTTAGGAATAAATTCAAGCGGAATGCCTACTGAGGTAGGCATTCAACTCGGGAACATTATGTGTTTAAAGTAATGCCGTTTAAAACAGTAGTACCTCCTACCTTATCGATAGGATTTACTTCTTTTCTTAAATCAGCAAAATCTTTAAGACCACTATTCTCTGGCAATTCTTTGACAGGTGGTAGTTCATCTTCAAGGTGACTTAATCCCATTTGGCGAAGCATTACTCTATCTTTATTTTTCTTATTAATGATATTTTGCTTCTGTTTTTCATAAGTCATGAAGTGATTTAGATTCTTGTCATAAACAGCGTCTATGTAGGACTCATCTTTTTTTCTTACATTATTTCTTGTAAGTAATTCGACCTTCATATCCTTTTCATCAAATGTATATGGTGTTTCCATATCATTGATTTCATCAACAAGTTTCTGTAGCGCTGTACTTAACTTGTAAAGTTTATTTGAATCTGCACCAACAGTACTAACGCCGATCTTAAAGACAGTTGTAGGTCTCTCGATACTATAGTCATCAAACGCTTTAACTACTTCACCACTATCTGAATCTTCTTCAGCGTCTGGGTTAAGTACTTGTTTGATTTCTTTAGCAGTAGTATCTGCTGATATCATCTCACTAACTTTAACTTGTTCAGGGGCAGATAATTTTGACAATTCATACTGCGTTGTCCAAGTCATTGGTAGTTTATTTTCAATGTATAACTTATTACAGTAATCAGATTTACCTATTGAGACCCATTTTGATAATGTCCCCTTAGATAATTCTTCATTCATACCCATAAGTAAGTCACCTAATTCCTCAAATTGAGAACCCATCAGATACTTTGTTGCGTCTGCTAAATCTCTTCTTACAAGAAATTCTGCTTTCTTACCTATAGTCAAGTTATGACTTATTTGTGTGAAGTACCCTTCAATAGTTTTTTCAGATACTTCAGTTGTAATAATATCAGTTGCTAATTTATTCATCTGATTTTTTATTACTTGTTTTGTGTCGAAGATAGGAAATGCTTCTACATCTCTATTTTCAACTTTTTTTAGTTCACTCATTTTTTTCTCCTTTTATAAGTGTTTGTTAATGAGTTCATTATAGCAGTTTCCAAATGGAAAGTCTGTTGCCCGTGACTGTCTACTGTCAAAGGTATTACCCTCAGCTCTAGTGGCCTAGAGGTAATGTTTCCAAATGGAAACTCTACACAAAAAAAATACTACGAAAAAAAAATTGAGAATAATTTGAACTAAATGTGTTTAGTCTGATTGTATCTAAAAGATTACTTATGGAATTTTATCAGTTTTAAGGGGGGTACTAATGTATTACTGATGTGAGAAGTCCTTATCCTCGTTAATCCTATGCAGACTTTTTATCTAAGAAACAGAGTATTCGCCAGGAAACTGCCCTTTACAGACATTCTTTAGAATTCTATCTGCCTTACGAATATTCTTACTAATCGTTATCGCTTTAAATTCTTCACCTTGTAATCTTCTTCTCTTAACCTTAACTGATTTAAGAGTTTGTGATCTTGACGCTAATACTTTCTTATCTAACGCCCCCCAGATTTCTGCCAACCCACCTCTTTTGTTATACTTTGGTAATTGTTTTAATTGCCAACTCCATAACATATAATCAAATGCACTTATTCTTAGTGGTTGTTTCGATTTAATGGCAAACTTTGCATTAGGTTGATTAATATATTTACTTACTCTGCTACCTATTTCTTTCTGTATTTTATGAACACTATAATTTTTAGGTATCTCAACTAGTATTGTATTTGCCCTTCTCTTGCCTTTAAATATCTCAATATCCATCTCGTAATCATCAAACAAATGTGAATGTGTCTTAAACCATTTATCAAATGTTAGCGTCTTTACTTGATTTAAATGCCACGATTTATAGAAGTCTCTATCGACTTTCATACCGAAATTAAGTGCAGTTTTTAAGAACTCAAACCACAGTCTGTATGGTTGTCTCGACTTCTTTTTGATTTTCTCTGCCATAGTGCAAAAACCTTAACATATTATCTCTGAAACCTTAACTCTTATATCAATCCACCCAAAAGTTAAGGTAAATGCTTGATTTCCACTGGTTCCATGTCAGCGTGTTCTAGTACCTCAATAAACGATAACAGAAAGGAATCACTATGACTGTTTATTTTTACGGTAGATGTAGTGCTGTTGAGAACTTTGAGAAAGGATCATCTCTCGCTACACAATTAAGTAAATGTAAGTCTTACGCTGAGATTAAAGACTTAACTATAGATGAAATCTTTGAAGAGCAATCAAGTGGAACAGTACCATTTGAAAAGAGAGATAAAGGTTTCGAGATAATGTCTAAGTTGAAACGAAATGACCATATCATTTGTTCTGCATTAGATAGATTTGGTCGTAATACTCTTAATCTATTAATGATCGTTGATAGATTTAAACAAAAGGGAGTAAAACTTCACTTCGTTGATATTGGGGGTGAGGTTACTGGTTCAGACGCAATCGGAAGTGTCTTTTTAAAACTCTTATCAGTATTTGCTGAATTCTATTCTGCTCAAATATCAGAAAAACAAAAAGCAACTAAAGATAGAATGGGTGTTGAAGGCAGACACAAGGGCGGTAAATGCCCTTATGGTTATGATGTTGATGAAAATAACTATCTTGTCCCCTGCGAGAAAGAACAACAAACAATTAAACTAATGAAGTTGTTAAGAGAACAAGGCAAGACCTATAGAGAGATTGCAGAAACAGTCTCTAATTCAACTCGTAAGAAATTCCCACATTCTTGGGTACACAAAATACTTAATAGAGAGATATTACCCACAACTCTAGTGGCCTAGAGGTAATGTTTCCAAATGGAAAGGAAAGATAATGTACATATGTTCGAATTGTAATATTGAACTTACTGAAGATGATCTTGAAGCGTGTGAGATCGTTTCTATCGGTAAGTTATATTGCCAAGATTGTTTACTTAATAAAGAACGAGAAATCTTTGTCGATAATAAAGGTCTCTTAACTCACACTTGGGACAAATATGAAAAGTTTGTCATCAATAATTGGAAGAAGAGAATAATGGAAGATGATTTGAGTTATCTAGATGAATATATTTCATAGATTAATCATCATCTTCTTTTTACTTACTTCATTCGCTTATGCTGAGGGTAATTGTACTTACAATAAAACAACGATTACTGAGAATGGAGTAATCACTTCTGAAAAAGAAATCAAGATATGTGATGAAACAGTTCCCCTGGGGGAACAATCATTCTTAACCAAAGAAGAAAGAATACAAATGTTTGAGACTGGATTAATTCTCACATTTTTATTCATTCTCGAAAATATGTAGAGAGGAGGAAAATATGAAAAATCTAATAATAGTATCTTGTTTGTTATTTTTGATTGGGTGTTCTCAAACAAAGATGGCGAAAGATGAAGTAATGCTGACAGGCAATAATCAATTAGTGCAAGTGAACTATGAAATCTGTTCAGAATACTTAACAACAGCGTCTAGAGTATTTGGTTGTGCTTCTTCATTTAGTAAAGACCTTGAGATATCTAAATCAAAGTCATTATTAAATGCTAAGTCTGAAGTAATAGACACCTATAATTCTTCATTCAATCAATCTCAACAAATGACTTCTACTGATAATAAGAAAGGCATTGTACTTGATTATAATAATCAAATTGTAAATGTAATTGATGATACATTTCTTAATTACAAAATTGAGTACACTAAAACATTTCAAGAAAGAAATGGGTTTAGAACTTTTACAGTTATTAGTATGGAGTTAACTTAATTACCCTCAGCTCTAGTGGCCTAGAGGTAATGTTTCCAAATGGAAAACCCACTAGTAGAGGGGAACTCGTCTAGTGGGTTTCTTTTAGCACCGTCATTGTTTCTGAATTACCCTATTCTGAAACAGGTCTAACTGTTATGCGTTCTGACGAACTAATTCTTTTAATTGTTTTGTGATAAATCGTGAGAGTGGTAGACCATCAAATTTAGTCTTTAATACTTCTCTTGCCTTGATTAAGGCGACTGTATCTATTGTTGCTGATATTCTTGTTAAGTTGTTTGTTTGCATTGATTGTTCCTATTTTTTAGTTGATTTATCAATGAAGTGCTTGTTTCTACTGTTATAGAGATTTGTATTTAGTGTTTTAGTTGCTGTTCTTACAGCGTCATTATTATCTAAAATTCTATTGATAGTTTCATATTCAGATTTGTTTACTACTGATTTATTCGCACCATACAATCCAGTTGGGGCGGTAGGTTGATTCATTACTCGTTCTGTACCGAAGTTTCTTGCTTTGCCTTGTAAATCTTTGACTTGTTTTAGATGTCTTGAGGTCATCATATATTGAAATGGATTCATAATAGTTTCCTTATCTCTTCTAGTATCAAGAAAATCTTATCTAGTTTTTCTTGCGTACTCGGTTTCTTCTTTGCTTCGTTAATCTGTTGCTTCAATTTCTCTATCTGCGTATTCATATGTATATTTATACTTTCTTAATGGTTGGTTAGTTTCGTAAGACGATTGAACACAAGCAAGTTGTGTTCAAGTATCTGTAGTTGGTCAATCATCAGGGTTTGTTTTAAGAATGTACTACCCCCCTTACGCAAAATGCGTATTTGGGAGGTAGTATTCATAAGGCGAGAGACCTGTTTCACGAATAAGGTATCAGTATGTTTGCCCATCGAATGTCTAATACGCAGTTCAATTAAAAATTGTGTAGTGAGGAGAATATCTATTCACAACTGCGACTACCCATAATGTCTCGGTACTGTTATCTAAAGTGTATTAGCAACTTCAGCAGTATGTAGGTGTTTTAAGGGGTCTACCTACTCTTGTACTTTGTTTTATAGAGTTTAAGCATTTTAACATCTCTTTTAAATACTGAGGACAGAATAAACTTATAGACAATTTTGTTTCTTAACCCTGCCCTCAGCACTTACTTTTTACTTTGGCAGGACTCGACCAACTGGAAGATTTGCTGCCGTGGAAAAATTAATACATAGAAAGTTTAATTTAATCCCATATGCTGAAGTCTTTAATACCGTTCAGTACCCTATTAATTTTTACATTAATAATCTTCCTCTTCTTCATATGTACTAATATATATAAGATCCAAACTCTACGCAGAGGAAAAAAATGAAAAAAAATACAAAAAGTTTATTACGCATTATTTCACTATTACCTTTAGGCCACTAGAGCTGTGGGTAATGTTATAGGTACAAAAAAAGTACTCAAAAGTACTAATTCAAAAATAATAGTGATGTGGGGGAAATATGTGTCTTTGTTCTATTTGTAAATCAAATTAAAACGCACATATGAGTATGCAATATGACGATCTAGTGTCGTTGTATCAGATTAGGGCAATATGCCGAGAATGAAGAGATATGCGAAAGTTATGCGAAAGTGTTTTAGTCGAAGAAATTAAGTATTTACTTGGTTCTTAGAAACACATTCAATTTTGAGTCTGGCGCGTCTACCAATTCCGCCATATCCCCATTCTATAAATTATTCTTTAGACCATTATTATAATGAATAAGAGCTTAAAGTTATTATGTATGTTAATATATGTATATTACCATAAGTTATGTTAAACACTATTTATCAAAAGTTTAAGCTATATTTCGTCTCTAAAACTTTACAGTTCTCTAATAGTCCGCTTGCGTATCCTTTTCTATTTGTAATTTGCTTAATAGAAGCAATCATATTTCCATTACCTCAGGAAATTATTATGATTCCGATGATGGCAGTCAATAAAGCTAAGATCTATATGATTGCATTCGTTTGCCTTGCTGGCTCTTTAGCGGGCGCTGTTATTGCATATTTCATTGGACTGTTTCTATTTGAAAGCATTGGCATACTTATACTTGAAACGTTACATATAAATAACGCTTTCTATGATTTTGTAAGCGATATTGAACAATATGGTTTTTTATATGTCTTTATTGGGGGCTTTACTCCTTTACCCTTTAAAGTCGTAACTTTATCAAGCGGCTTCCTAAACATAAATTTTTTGATATTTATTCTTGCTTGTATTTTATCAAGATCAATAAGGTTTTTTTTGATCGGTTTTTTAATTAAGACATATGGTGAGCAGGTAATGCGTGAATTTGAAAAAAGATTAACTCTTTATTCAATTTTTTTTATAATAATAATACTATTAATTCTTTTTTATATAAGCACTTGACTAAATAATGAACTCTATAAATTTAAATCTATATGTCTCATTAATTACATTGATTATAGTTTTTATTCTCGAATATATTTTCAAATTAATTCCATGTGATATGTGCTTAGTCGAAAGATACCCTTACTACGCCCTTATATTATTAAGCATTATCGCAATGTATTTAGTGAAAATAGAGAAAAAAGGATTAAAGAAAATAATAGATTATTTATCAATCTTAACAATTTTATTTGGTTTCATTTATACTCTAAGGCACGTTGGCGTTGAAAGAGGCATTCTTAAACTAAGTACCGAATGCTCAGGTGCGCTGGTAAATACGTCAGATAAATTGGCATTGCTTGAGGAACTTAATCAAGCTGGTCTAGTAAGATGTGATCAAGCAACTTATTTATTTAACTTTATATCAATTGCGGAATCTAACTTGATTTTGATGACTTTTCTCTTATTTATAAATATATATTTTTTGGTAAAAAAGCGATGAATGCAAAAAGAAAAATTTTAGAGAAAATTGTTAGAGTTGATCAAGCTGGTGAAGTAGGTGCCCAACAAATTTATGAAGGCCAAAAATTAGTATTCAAGACTTTAAAAAATAAAAAAGACTTCGATCAAATTTCACGAATGGCAAATGAAGAAAAAGAGCATCTCGACTACTTTAATGAACTTGCAAAAAAAGAATCCATAAAACCTACCAAATTATCAAACTTATTTGGAGTTGGTGCTTTTGCAATGGGCATTGGTACTGCCCTCTTGGGTCGAAAAGCTGCATATGTTTGTACAGAGGCGGTAGAAGAAGTTATTGAGGCCCATTATCAAAAACAAATAGATGAACTAGACGGTATTCACGATGATGTAAGAGAAAAAATAATTAAATTCCAAGAGGACGAAGTAGACCATAAAAATACAGCCATTAACGAGGGATCTCAACAAACTTTTGGTTATAGCATTTTGAGAAAAACAATTAACGAGACTACCAAGCTTGCAATCTTTATGGCAGAGAGATACTAGTTATTTTTCTAGTTGTATATCCCAGTATAGAAAATCCATCCAACTCTCATGGAGAAAATTTGGTGGGAATGATCTTCCACATTTGTCTAAATCGGCCATTGTTGGAATCTTTGGATAATTTTTCGGCTTCATGCCAGAATGTTTGAGAAGTTTGCCTCCTTTTTTTACATTACACATTGAGCATGCAGTTACAATATTTTCCCATGTTGTTTCTCCCCCGTGCGCTCTCGGTAGTAAATGGTCGAATGTTAAATCTTTTTTCGAACCACAGTATTGGCAACTAAACTTATCTCTTAAAAAGACATTGAATCTTGAAAAAATAGGATTTCGAGTTGGCTTAATATAAGTTTTTAAACTTATGACGCTTGGCAAATACATCTGGAAACTTGGACTGCTAATTTCACGAGTATAATTAGAAACAATATTTACTCTTCCTAAAATTACTGCTTTTACACTATCTTGCCAACACCACAGGGAGAGAGGGTAATGACTTAATGGACGAAAGTCAGAATTCAAAACTAGAGCAGGACATTTTTCTAATGGCACGCGAACAGACATACAAATATAATATATGCATATGTACTTAAAATTCAAAAAAAAATTTTGTGTGAAATTAATTTGAAAATTTTTCGGTTATGAAGTCTATAGCAATTGAAAGTCCGTCTTGGGCAATTGAATGTGGAGTATTTGGCGAAATGTGGGCTTTTACATCTAAACCAATATTCTTTAATTTTTTTTCAGCTTCAATTGTATCTTGGTAAGGCACCATTGGGTCGGCGTCGCCATGTATGAGATAAATGGGAGGCTTAGACATTAACTCTTTATCCAACAATTCTGGTGCAATTAATCTACCTGAAAATCCTACAATTGCCCTTATTGGCTTTGGTCTCCTTAGACCAACATGAAGGCTCATCATAGTTCCCTGACTAAAACCAACAAGGGCTAAATCTTGATCAGTTAGATTGTAATGCTCAAGTTGCTCATCAATAAAATTATTAAGAGTATTGGCAGCGGTTAAAACACCTTTCCAGATTGTAGCAGGATCTCCCGATTGAAAATCAAACCACTGATAACCTATAGGATTCATGCCGCATTTCTCTGGTGCATTAGGAGATAAGAAAACCGCATCTGGAAGCGTTGGCTGAAAATAATTGGCTAAGCTAATTAAATCATTTCCATCTGCACCATATCCATGACAAAAAATTACAATTTTTTTTGGGTTCTGTGAGTTAACAGCTTCAATAACAGGGCCATTAAGAATTGACACTAGGAAACTCTTTTCTCAACAATTCCAACAATATCACTCATAATATCTTTGAGCTGATAGTTTTTTGGCGTGTATACTGCCTCTACTCCATTGTTGATTAATAGTTTTTCATCTTCAGTCGGAATGATACCTCCAACGATTACTGGTATATCGTCTATTTTGTTTTTTTTCATTTCATTCATAATTTCTCCAACAAGTTGTACATGTGACCCAGAAAGAATAGATAGACCGATAATATGAACATCTTCTTCAACTGATGACTTAACTATTTGTTCAGGTGTCAACCTGATTCCCTCGTATAAAACATCCATACCACAATCACTAGCACTAACAGCTATTTGTTCAGCGCCACTTGAGTGACCATCGAGACCTGGCTTGCCTACAAGGAACTTAATGCGTCTGCCTATTTTATCTGATATATTTTCAACTCTTTTTCTAATTGCACTATAGTCGTCATTGTTAGTTGGCTGAATATTGTTTATGCCTGTTGGTGCTTTAAATTCTCCAAAAACATCTCTTAATACAGCTGACCATTCACCTGTTGTAACTCCAGCTTTTGCAGCTGAGATAGATGGTTCCATCAAATTGCTTCCATTATTTGCTGCATCAATCAAATCTTTTAATGCTTTATCTACAACCCCCTGGTCTCTATTTTTTCTCCATTGTTGAATAGCATTCACTTGTTCACTTTCAATTTTGGGATCTATTGTCTCTATTCCTCCATCAGAAGAAGTTAGAGGTGACTCCTCAGTTTCTACAAAGTCATTCACACCAACAACAATTTGTTCTTTGCTGTTTATTTTTCTTAATCGTTCTTTTTGTGAGTTAACAAGTTCTTGTTTCAAATAACCACTTTCAACTGCCTTAACGGCACCTCCTATAGATAATATATGATTAAATTCCTCATACGCTGCTTCTTCAAGTGCTTTGACTTTTTCATCTATAACTTTTGAGCCATTAAATATATCTTCAAAATGAAGTAAATCAGTTTCAAAAGCAACAATTTGCTGGAGCCTTAGGGACCACTGCTGATCCCACGGTCTTGGTAAACCCATTGCTTCGTTCCATGCAGGTAATTGCACAGCCCTGGCTCTTGCATCTTTTGACAAAACAACCCCGAGCATTTCAATCAAAATTCTATATACATTATTTTCTGGTTGTTGCTCTGTTAACCCAAGACTATTTACTTGCATGCCATATCTAAATCTTCTATTTTTTGCGTCTTTCACTTTATATCGTTCTTTCGTAATTCGATCCCATAAGGAAACAAACGCTCTCATCTTACACATTTCAGTGATAAACTTGATTCCAGAATTAACAAAAAAACTTATTCTACCAACAACGTTCTCAAATTCTTCCTCTGTTAATGTTTTTGAAGACTGCACTTTATCAAGATATGCCACTGCAATTGAGAGTCCAAAAGCAAGTTCCTGTTCAGGTGTTGCTCCAACTTCAACTAAGTGATAAGGGCAAACATTTATTGGATTCCAATTAGGCATTTCTTTGAATGTAAAAGTAATGACATCTGAAATAATTCTTAAGCTAGGATCTGGAGGTAAAATATAAGTTCCTCTCGATAAATATTCTTTTAGGACGTCATTTTGAGTTGTACCTCTAAGACTGCTTCTGTCGATACCTTGTTCATCAGCTACTGCGATATACAAACTGAGCAGCCAAGCTGCAGTTGCATTGATGGTCATTGAAGTATTCATTTTATCTAAAGGAATTTGATTGAACAAAGACCTCATATCTCCAATGTGAGAAATTGGAACTCCTACCTTGCCTACTTCACCTTTTGATAATATGTGATCGCTATCGTAGCCAGTTTGAGTTGGCAGATCAAAAGCCACTGATATACCGGTTTGACCCTTTGAAAGGTTCTTAAGATATAGTTCATTTGACTTTTTGGCAGACGAATGTCCTGCATAAGTTCGTATAAGCCAAGGTTTATCCATTGTTTTTTAACGTTTTTTTTGTGAATAATTAAATCGTTTTCACTAAAATGTATATACTAATCTATTTTAAATGGCTATAAACCTAGAAAAAAGAAACAACAGATTTATATAAACTACACTACAGGAGCTAATTTATGACGACTGAAGAAAAAGATATTTATGCAATTGGTGAAATCCCACCTCTTGGATATATCCCAAAAAAAATGCACGCTTGGGTTATTAGAAGAGACCGTCACGGCAATCCAATGAAGTCATTTCAAGAAGAAGAATTTGATATACCTGAAGTTGGCTCCAACGATGTTTTAATTTTTGTTATGGCTGCTGGTGTTAATTATAATGGAGTTTGGGCTGGTCTTGGTAAACCTGTGTCTACTTTAGATATGACGAAAAAAGATTATCACATTGCAGGTTCAGATTGTTCTGGAATAGTTTGGAAGGTTGGCTCTGGAGTTAAAAAGTGGAAAGTTGGTGACGAAGTAATCATCCATGGAATGCAATGGGATCACGAAGACGCTGAAGTTAATGGTGGTGAACCAATGGTTTCAAAAACAAATAAGGTGTTTGGTTACGAAACTGCTGACGGAACTTTTGCACAATTTACATCTGTTCAAGCTCATCAAGTCTTACGTAAACCGCCAAATCTCTCTTGGGAAGAAAGTGGTTGTTACATGTTAACGCTTGCGACAGCGTACAGAATGCTTTTTGGTCATGCGCCCAATGAATTAAAACCTGGCGATTTTGTTTTAATATGGGGAGCGTCAGGTGGTCTTGGAAGTATGGCGGTCCAACTTGCAAAGATTGTTGGAGCCAAGCCTATTGGTATTATCTCAGACAACTCAAAAATAGATTATGTAAAAAGTCTTGGAGCTGTGGGAGTGCTAAACAGAAAAGACTTCAACTGTTGGGGTGAACACCCGGATATTGATGATGCTGAAACATATGGAAACTATATGAAAGAAGTTAGAAAATTTGGTAAAGCATTATGGGAATTCACAGGAAAGGGAAACAATGTGGATATGGTCTTTGAACATCCAGGTGAAACAACAGTTCCTGTATCTTGCTTTGTTGTAAAGCCTGGTGGAATGGTTGTTATTTGTGCGGGTACAACAGGCTACAATTTAACTTTAGATGCAAGATATTTATGGATGCAAAGTAAAAGGCTTCAGGGCTCACACTTTGGAAATTCAAAGCAAGCTAATGCAGCAAACGAGCTTGTAATTGATGGTACTTTAGATCCTTGTATGTCTGAATTATTTGCATGGAAAAACATTCCTGATGCACATGAAAAAATGCTCAACAACGAACATAAAGGTGGCAACATGTCTGTTCTTGTCGGTGCGGCAAAAGAAGGTCAAAAGTCTCTCAACTAATTATAACACTATGAACCAATTAATTTTAAAATGCCAAAAAGCTCTTATTACTGTCGATAAGTATTATGATGCTGCTTTACAGCATGTTAGAGGTGAACTTATAGTTGATGGCAAATTATCAAGAGACAATCTTGATAAAGAGCAGCATGCAGCTCATGGACTTTCGTGGATTGCAGCTTACAGAGCAACTCTAAAGGAAATGGTAAACTGGGCAGAAAATTTAGATAAGGACTCTGCTTTTAATGAGACAGAGCAACTTATGCTTCAGATCATATTCTCAGAATATTGTGCGCAGATAAAATCAGGTATTCCAATGTCACAACTTGAGTATGTGCGGCCACAAGACCTGGGTCTTAAAAATGGTTTATTTCAGGAGAACGGCACTGAGGAATTTAATGACTTAATTCTCAATGGTAACAGTACTGATGACAGAATGAAGCTTGCACAATTATTAAAGGATGGATTTAGCAGTAAAAACTTTGGAAACAGTAATCTTGATGAGACTACATCTATTATCAGAGATCAGTTTAGAAAATTTGTTGAGGATGATGTCACACCACATGCTCACGAATGGCATTTAAAAGATGATTTAATACCAATGCAAATCATTGAGAAGATGTCTGAGATGGGAGTTTTTGGTCTCACGATCCCTGAGGAATATGGTGGTTTAGGAATGTCCCGTTTTGTAGACTGTGTTGTGACTGAAGAGCTCGCTCGAGGCTATATTGGCATTGGATCATTGGGAACACGAGGTGATATTGCTGCTGAATTATTAATAACAGGCGGAACTGAAGATCAAAAATTAAAATTTCTTCCTAAAATTGCTTCAGGTGAAACTTTGCCATGTGCAGTACTCACAGAACCTCATTCAGGTTCTGATATGGGATCTTTCAAGACAAGAGCAGTAGCAAATGGTGAACATTACACAATTACTGGAAATAAAACTTGGGTAACACATGGCGCGCGCAGTGATGTGATGATGCTCCTTGCTAGGACTAATCCTGACGAAAAAGGTTACAAAGGTTTGTCGATGTTTTTAGCAGAAAAACAAAGGGGTGATGATGATAATATGTTTCCTGATGATGGTATTAGTGGTGGGGAAATTGAGGTCTTGGGCTATAGAGGAATGAAAGAGTATGAAATGGCATTTGATGGATTTAAAGTAAAGAAAGAAAATCTATTAGGTGAAGAAGAAGGCAATGGATTTAAACAGATGATGGAAACTTTTGAGTCAGCAAGAATTCAAACTGCAGCAAGAGCTTTGGGTGTTGCGCAATCGGCATTTGAAACATCCATGCAATACGCTATTGATAGATTGAATGTTACTGGACAATCTCTGTATGATAAGCCAAGAAATGCCTCTAAAATTGTATCAATGGCAACTGAAATAATGGCTGCACGACAGTTGACTTATTATGCTGCAAGGGAAAAAGATAAAGGTCACAGATGTGATCTTGAAGCAGGTATGGCTAAAATGCTTGCCGCAAGAGTTGCCTGGGCATGTGCTGATAATGGCTTACAAATACATGGGGGTAATGGATTTGCTCTTGAATACCCTATCAGTAGAATACTATGTGACTCAAGAATACTGAATATTTTTGAAGGCACTGCAGAGATACAGGCAGACATTGTCACGCGAAGATTAGTGTCAACCAATCCATCATAAGATGCCAGGATTTTTATACTATTTATTAATACCCATTTCTTTGTTGGCAGTACTAGCTGTATTGGGTACAGGGATATATGCTATGTTTAAAGGTGGAGACTTCAACAAAAAATACGCGAATAAATTGATGAGATTAAGGATTACACTTCAGTTTGTCGCTATTGTTATAATCATGAGCGCGTTGTACTTTTCTACTAATAGTTAATGGTAAAACTCAATAAAATTTATACTAAAGCAGGAGATAAAGGTAAGACTGGCTTAGTAAATGGTAAACGAATTTTTAAAGATAATATTCGCATTAAAGCTTACGGAACAGTAGATGAGCTGAATTCGATACTTGGTATCGTCAATCTTTATACTAAAGCAAGTATAAAAAAAATAACTTCAGAAATTCAAAATGATCTTTTTGACTTAGGAGCAGATCTTGCAACACCTATAGAAGCAAAACCTAAGTATAAGCCGCTTCGAATTACTAGTAATCAGGTTGAACGAATAGAAAAAGTTATTGATAAATATAATAAAAAGTTAAAGCCCCTCAGTTCCTTTGTTTTGCCTGGAGGGAGTAAAGCTGCGTCATTTTTTCACAATGCCAGAACTGTTGCAAGAAGAGCAGAAACACTCATTGTATCTTTATCAAAAAAAGAAAAAATTAATGAACAAGCACTTAAATATATCAATCGTTTATCAGATTTATTTTTTGTATTATCACGTGTAGAAAATGATAATGGAAAAAAAGATATTCTTTGGAAGCCTGGTAAGAATGTATAAATATGTTTACTCAAATTAAAAAGGTATTATAAAACAGGTATGAAAATTTTAGTTCCCGTAAAACGAGTTATTGATCCATATGTAAATATTAGAGTTAAATCTGATGAAACTGGTGTCGAAACTGAGAATGTAAAAATGTCAATGAATCCCTTTTGCGAAATTGCAGTTGAGGAAGCGATCAGATTGAAGGAGGCTGGGAAAGCTGAAGAAATAATTGCTGTTTCAATTGGAAATCAGTCTTGTCAAGAAACTATAAGGACAGCGTTAGCCATGGGTGCGGATAGAGGAATACATGTTTTAACTGAAAAAAAAATTGAGCCAATATCAATCGCAAAAATTTTATCTAAGATTTGTGAGCAAGAATCTCCAGGACTAGTTATCTCTGGTAAACAAGCAATTGATGGTGACAATAACCAGACGGGACAAATGTTAGCAGCACTAACTGATATGCCTCAAGGTACGTTTGCATCAAAAATTGAAATTGACTCAGATAAAGTTAAAGTCACTCGAGAAATTGACGGTGGCTTACAAACAGTGAGCCTAAATATGCCGGCTATTATCACAACCGACTTAAGATTAAATGAGCCTCGATATGCTTCTCTTCCAAATATAATGAAAGCAAAGAAAAAACCTATTGATCAAAAATCACCAGAGGATTACGGAATTGACGTCACCCCTAGAGTGAATGTACTAAAAGTTATAGAGCCTCCAAAGAGAGAAGCGGGCATTAAGGTAGAAAATATTTCTGAATTAGTTGAAAAACTTAAAAACGAGGCAGGTGTTATATGACAACATTATTTTTTATTGAACATGCAAATGGACAAGTAAGTGACCAAAGTTTAAAGGCAATCTCAGCAACGTCCCAAATAGATGGTGATGTTCACGGGTTAATTGTAGGATCAGATATCGACTCTGTCATTGCTGAAGCTTCTAAAATAGAGGGACTAAATAAGCTAATGCATGTAGATGACGATAGCTTTAATAATATACTGGCTGAAAATCTAACCCAATTAATACTAAATATATCTGGAGATTATGAATACTTTTTAGCTGCGGCTACCACGACTGGAAAGAATGTTATGCCTAGACTTGCAGCAAAATTAGATGTCTCTCAGATCTCTGAAATTATTGCAATTGAAGGACCTGATACTTTCATTAGAACAATTTATGCTGGTAATGCTATCGCTACAGTTCAAACTAGCGATCCAAAAAAGGTTCTTACTGTGAGGCCTACTGCTTTTAAATCAGCGGTTATGGGATCTTCCGGTTGTGAGATAACAAAAATAAATGCTGAAAATATGCCATCGATTTCTGAATTCATAGGAGAAGAGTTAACTAAATCTGATAGACCAGAGTTAACCTCTGCGAAAACTATTATTTCTGGCGGACGTGGAATGCAAAATGGCGAAAACTTTGAACTCTTAGATAAAGTAGCTGAAAAACTTGGAGCTGCCGTAGGTGCTTCAAGAGCTGCGGTAGATGCAGGCTTTGTTCCAAATGATTATCAAGTTGGACAAACTGGTAAAGTAGTTGCCCCTGAATTATATATTGCTGTGGGAATATCTGGAGCAATTCAGCATCTTGCTGGCATGAAAGATTCAAAGGTGATAGTTGCAATCAACAAAGATGAAGAAGCTCCGATTTTTGATGTTGCTGATTACGGATTAGTAGCTGACTTGTTTCAGGTATTACCAGAATTAGAACAAGCTCTTTAATTAGTTTAACGTTTCTCTAATAAAGTTTACAAAGTAGTCACTGTCCCATTCTGCTGGACCAATTAACTTAGCAATCTCATTACCATTTTGGTTAATAAAAATAGAGTGAGGCAACCCAGCTGCCCTTGCCTCTCTTGGGATATTGTTCTTGTCGTCAAAATAAATATCTAATTCTTCAATATTATATTCTTTAAAAAAATTGATTGAATTTTTTTTCGGTCCTCGGTCTAAGCTAATTGGGAGGATTTGAAAAATTTCTTTATCAAATTTTTTTTGCAATCTATCTAAAGAAGGCATTTCTTCTTTGCAAGGTTCACACCATGTTGCCCAAAGATTAACTAAAATTAGTTTTCCCTCAAAATTTTGAAGATCCAAGTCAGTACCATTTATATCTTGAAATTTACTGGAAAAACCTTGCTTTTCATAAATGATAAGTTCATTAGCACTTAAGTATGAATTATATAAACTGTTGCAAAACAAGAGAATTATGGCATATACCATCAAAATTAATCTGGACCTAAAGTTTTTAAGCAACATAAATTGGAAAGTATAATCTTAAAGTAAAATGTCTATAAAAAAAAATAAATTAAGAAATAGGTTTAAAAAACCAGTGAGCGCAGCCTTTGAAAAAATCAATTCTTCTATCGAATCTGATAAATTTTTATTCAATGAAGATATTGAGGCATCTATTGCTCATGCATCAATGCTCGGATCACAAAAAATTATTTCGGTAAGTGAATCAAATAAAATCATAAGCGGGTTGAAAAAAATTAAATCTGAAATAAAAAATAATAAATTTAAGTTTGATAATCAATTAGAAGATATTCATATGAATATTGAATACAGATTAAGTGAAATCATAGGCGATGTTGCTGGTAAGCTTCATACTGCGCGTTCAAGAAATGATCAAGTGATAACAGATCTGAAACTATGGATGAAAAAAGATAATGTATTAATTTCAAAAAAAATAAAAAGATTGAAAAACTCTTTAGTGAAGTCTGCAAATAAAAATATTGAAATATTGCTACCAGGGCTTACACACTTTCAGTCTGCACAGCCTATATCTGCTGGCCATTATTTTATGGCTTACTATGAAATGTTTTCAAGAGACACAACTAGGTTTGGGGACTCATTAAAAAGACTTGATGAAAATCCTCTAGGTGTTGGCGCACTCGCAGGAACTAATTTTTCTATAAATCGAAACAAAACTACTAAAACCCTAGGATTCAAAAAACCTACAAGAAACTCTCTAGATACAGTTTCGGACAGAGATTTTGTTATTGATTTTTTATCAAGTGCTTCGTTACTTTCTATGCACCTGTCAAGGATCGCAGAAGAAGTTGCGCTTTATTCTTCAGATCTAATTAACTTCTTCAAAATTGGTGATCAGTTAATGTCTAGCTCATCTATAATGCCACAAAAAAGGAATCCAGACGGCGCTGAGCTTATAAGAGCCAAAGCTTCTATTGCAATAGGAAATCTTTCGTCAATGCTAAATCTAATGAAGTCACTGCCTCTGACTTACAGTAAAGATCTTCAAGAAGACAAAATCTTAGTTACATCAACGAGTGAGACGTTGCATATTTGTCTAGATTGTATGATTGAAATCATTGACACATTAGAAATTAACAAAAAGTCTGCAGAGAAGATTATCTCCAAAACCTACATAAATGCTACTGAATTAGCAGATTGGCTTGTAATTAAGCTAAATTATACTTTCAGAGATGCGCATAGTCTTACTGGAAAAATTGTAAATTTTGCTGAGAAAAAGAAATTATTCTTAAAAGATATTACACTTCGTGATTATAAATCATTTGATCAAAATATTGATAAATCTTTATATGATTTCCTTAGTATAAAAAAAGGTGTTAATAATAAACAGAGTTACGGTGGCACTGCTATAAGTCAAATAAAGAAAATGATTGCCATTGCGCGTAAGGAGATCAAAAATGAAAAGTATTAGTATTTTGATACTATTAATTTTTATATATGGTTGTGGCAAGAAAGGTTCACTTGAGTACCCTCCAGTTGAGACAGGATATTTATATCAATCTTCAACTGTCAAGGTGTAGTTATGTCAGAACTGAAATATGAAAATAATATTCTTAGATTTGGGAATGTTAGTGTAGATGAAATCTCTGAAAAACACCAAACACCATTTTATTGTTACAGCAAAAGTGTGCT
Source organism: uncultured Pelagibacteraceae bacterium (assembly GCA_902544065.1). Taxonomy (GTDB): domain Bacteria; phylum Pseudomonadota; class Alphaproteobacteria; order Pelagibacterales; family AG-422-B15; genus CACNXQ01. The sequence continues at coordinate 75,932 of CACCAS010000005.1, read as the reverse complement.
CACTAATAACTATAATAATTTTAATAATGTGTTTTCAGATCTCGATTATAAAATTTGTTTTTCTTTAAAATCAAATTCCAATCTCACACTATTAAGAATCTTGGCCTCGTTAGGTGCTGGTGCTGATGTGGTATCTGAATGGGAATTTAAAAAAGCAATTGAAGCAGGGATACCACCTCAAAAAATAGTATTTTCTGGAATTGGAAAAAGCGAAAATGAAATTAAGTATGCAATTGCAAATGATTGCTTTCAAATTAATGTAGAGTCTTTAGCTGAGTTAAAAAAAATTAATCAGATAGCTGAAGGAATTGGTAAAGTTCAAAATATTGGGATTAGGATAAATCCTGATGTACAATCTGATACGCATGAAAAAATAACAACTGGGAGTCTTGAAAATAAATTTGGAATATCTGTAAATGAAACTTTAGAGATATTTAATAAAACTAAAGAATTTTCCTCTCTTTCGATTACAGCTATTGCATTTCATATAGGCAGTAATATAAAAGATTTAAGTCCATTTAAAAATTCTTTTGAAGTTGCTAAAAACTTAATTGATAAAATACAATTGAATTACAACTCGCTGAAAACTATTGATGTTGGCGGAGGAATAAGTCCCGAAGAAAGAAATTTTAGCTTTAAAGATTATTACGATATGCTGATTTCATATTTTGATAAAGAAAGATTTAATTTTATCTTTGAGCCTGGGAGATTAATTGCAGCTGATGCAGGAATACTTGTTTCAAAAGTTCTTTATACTAAAATAAGTGAAGGAAAAAAATTTATTATAATTGATGCAGGTATGAATGATATGATGCGGCCTGCTTTATACGATGCAGAGCATGAAATTTTAACTTCAAAATTAAATGATTCAGATCACAACATTGAAACAGAAATAGTTGGACCAATATGTGAGTCTTCTGACAAATTTATGAGAACTACTAAATTTGCTAATATAGAAGAAGGAGATAATGTAGTTATTAAAAATGTTGGAGCCTATGGATCGACAATGAGTTCAAATTATAATGCCAGACCGTTTATTGAAGAAATTTTAATTAATAAAGATGAAATTCAAATAATAAGAAAAAAACAGTCATTTGATGACTTCATAAAAAATGAACTTTAATTATTAAATAATTCAGTTATTTGATTTACTAACAAACTAATAAAATTATTTATAGATTGGCTAACGGCAAAAGCATCAATCTTGATACTGTCAATTATCATACTTCCAAAAATAAATATAACTGGCACGATCAATACTAAAAATGGCAGTGGAATATTTTTCTGATTTTTATAAACTACTGGTAAGTTTTGATCTGAAAGACTCTCTCTTATAATTTTCTCATTACTAATCTCATTTATTAGTAGTTTTTTCTCGGCTTCATATGTCGTATTTTCATGAAACCATGAATGGTTACACCTAGTACATTTAACTTGCCTACCATAACCGATATCGTCAATATTTACAACATAGCGAGCTGAACATGATGGACAAGAAATAATCATAAATTGCGTTAGTCTGTGTTAATATTTAAACCTTGTTAGTGTAGCTTATTTAGTATGTTAAATGTACAAAAATTGTATTACTTTTTTTTATTCCTATTGTCTATATTGATACTAATTTTGATCCATTTTAATATTTTCTTCTCGAGTGTTAAGACAGTAGATGACGGAAATCATAATCTAACCCAAGTAGATAGTATTGTTGTCTTAACAGGAGACAGATTCAGAATTGCTAAAGGGTTAGAACTTTTAAGTCAAAATCATGGTAGCAAGCTTCTTCTATCTGGAGTTAATAAAGATATTACTCACACAGAAATAAAAAATGCTTTTCCAAATAATAATAAACTGTTTAATTGCTGTATTGAAATTGAATCGATCTCAGAAAATACCTTTGAAAATATAAGGGAAACATTCCTATGGATAAGAAATAATAACTATCGCAACACTATTATTGTTACATCAGATTATCACCTACCTCGAGTAAAATTAGAGTCAAAAAGGCTTATAAATAGGGAGAATATCTATTATGTATCCACAAAAAACATCAGTGAAGAGCAATTTAGTCGAGTGAAAAAATTAGTGTTAGAATATATTAAATATTTAAGAACTTATATAAGTTTGAGCATAGGGCTTTACTAATGATCTACATAAATTCTTTTCTAGCTAACCTTGCTTTCTATATCGTATTGATTGCATGCTGCCTATTCGCACCAGTACTTTTTTTTCTACCTAAAAAACATATGTTAGGAATTATTCACTTTCAATCCATTCACACAAGAATAAGCTTAAAACTATTTGCAAATCTTGAAATTGAATATCGAGGCCTTGAGAATATACCTAAAGAACGAAAATATTTAATTGCTTCTAAACATCAATCACTTGCTGAGGCAATATTTTTAAATGATGCAATTGAAACTCCGTCTATAATTGCAAAAAAACAACTTTTATTAATTCCAGTAGTTGGCCTATGTTTTAAGAAAGCTAATTTTATTTATGTAGATAGACGAAAGGGCGAAACAAATATTCAAGCAATGGTAAATTCTGCAAAAAGAAGTATGGACGCTGACCCACGACCACTTTTAATCTTTCCTGAAGGTACTAGAACACCGATAGGAGTAAAACGACCATATAAATATGGCGTTACAGCTCTTTATGATGGTCTGAATATCCCTTGTCTTCCAGTGGCAATAAATTGTGGGTACTTTTGGTCACGAAGAAGATTTCTTAGATACCCTGGCAGAATGGTCATTGAATTTCTAAAACCAATTGAAGCAGGTTTGGAAAAAGAAGTATTCACAAAAAAACTGTATGATATAATAGAAAATAAATCAGATGATTTATTATCTGAAGCTAGGATTAATTTTCCTAAATGAAGAATGCCTATTTTAGGAGAATAATTTTCCTTGTTGTTGCTATTTTATTTATCTACTCAGCATATTGGCTTTTCATCTCAGTTCAATTTAAAACTCAAATAAAAAATAATCTAGATAATATGAATAGTAGTTACAGCAATATATCAATATCAGGTTACCCATATAGAATGAGTGCTCTTATTAATAAGTTAATGTTCAATAAATTTGAAAACAATTTCTTATCTAATATTAATTTTCATGATGTCAGAATTGATATGAACCCATTTCAAATTGATACTTTATATTTAAGAAGTAACCAAGTTGAAGGTTCAGATATAGCTAATAGCTCAGAATCTCTTTTTGATTTTAAAAACCTTCAGGGCAAGATAGTTTTGAATGAAGGCAAAGTTATGAAACTTTTGTTGATATCTGATTACCTTGATTTGAATTATAATGAATATAAAGTTGGTACAATCAATCAACTTTTAATGAGGATAGATTTAGACGACCAGTCAGTTTACAAGATTGATTTTTCAGGGATTGCAAATGATTTCCTCAACTCATATATCGGAAAGACTAAGGTAAGTATTAATGGTGAAATTTCATCGATTACTTACAATGGTAGCTTACAGGTTGATATTATAGAAAATGAAAATCAAAATAAATTATTCAGTGCGCCTTTAACTGTTAATAATGGAAAAGTGTCATTACTGTTTATGCCCTTATTAGATTTGAAGGACTTATCTTTTTTTTGATCTGCCAAAATCAGCATCTACAGTATCTTGTCCTGCTGAAATTATTTTGTCTCGTACTTTTCTTGTTTTTGAAAAGAGTTTATGTAGACTTTTGCCGTCTTCCCAACGAATTGATTTTTGTAAAGCAGTTAAATCCTCTGTAAATCTACTAATCATCTCCAATACAGCTTCCTTATTATTAAGAAATATATCCCTCCACATCGTTGGATCAGATGATGCAATTCTAGTAAAGTCTCTAAAACCACTGGCACTATACTTAATGATGTCAGACTTTGTTACATTCTCGAGATCTGCAGCAGTAGATACAATATTATAAGCAATTAAGTGAGGTAAATGAGAAGTGATTGCCATTACTCTGTCATGTCTTTGAGGGGACATTACCTCAACATCGCTTCCTAATGATTTCCAAAGATTTTTTACTTTATTAATATGACTTTTTTTATTGTTTTTAAGTGGAGTGATTATGCACCACCTGTCATCAAATAATTCTGCAAACCCAGCACTTGGGCCACTTTTTTCTGTTCCAGCTATAGGGTGAGCGGGTATAAAAATATCATCATTACTTAAGAGAGGAATTATTTCGTTAATAGTTTTTTCTTTTGCAGAGCCGACGTCAGAGATAATTGTGCCTTTTGATATGTGAGGTATAATTTTTTTTATTATATTTGAATAACTACTTAAAGGAGTACAAATTATTATCAAATCTGACCCTCTTACAGACTCCTCTAATTTATTACTTACCTTATCAACTAAGTTGAGTCTTTTAGATGTATTTCTGGTTTTAGAAGATCTGGAGTAACCCACTGTTTTAGAAGAGATTTTACTTTTCTTTATAGACAGTGCTAGTGATGAACCAATCAAACCTAGCCCAATGATAGTAATTTGCTTAAATAGCTTTTTCTTATTTGTCATTTATAAAAATCTTTGAAAGCCTTTATAACTTTCTTATTTTCGTTTGCTGTACCAATTGAAACCCTTACACAGCTTGGTAACTTATATTTGTCCATTAACCTAATAATAATTGATTTAGATAAAAGATACTTATTTAGTTTAGATACAGATTTTCCTACATCTATAAGTAAAAAGTTAGCTCTACTATCATAAACTTTTATAGGCAGTTTACTTAACTCTTTATTCATAATGTTGAGCCACAATGTATTATGTTTTTTTGAATTGCTTGTATATTTTTTGTCTTTCAATGCTTGAATTCCTGCAACTTGTGCCAATTGGTTCACATTAAAAGGTCCTCTGACTTTGTTCATAGAACTAATAATATTACTGTGAGCATAACACCAGCCTAGTCTAAGAGAAGCTAGTCCATATATTTTAGAAAATGTACGTGTAACAATTACATTTTTGTTTTTTTGAGCAAATTCAAGTCCATTTGAGTAATCATTATCAGTCATGTACTCAGCGTATGCTGCATCAATTATAATCATAATTTTTTTTGGAATTTTTTTTATCATCATTGCGAGATCTTTTTTCGATAAATAAAAACCTGTAGGATTATTAGGCTGTGCAATAAAAATCATCTTTGTTTTTTTAGTGATAGATTTTAATAAACTTTCTAAATTCACCCGAAGATTTTTTGTTGCTGATCTCTTAATAACTCCACCACTTATTTTGGAATAGATTTCGAACATTAAAAAGCTATGCTTTGGAACAATAACCTCATCACCTTTGTTTAAAAATAATTGACATGCAATACCAAGTATCTCATCTGAACCATTTCCAACAAAAAGATTGCTGCTCTTTAATTTGAAACTTTTAGATATAGCTTCTTTTAACTCAATACAATTACCGTCAGGATATTTATTCGTCTTAAGTCGGCTTTCTGAAATTGCCTTCTTTACACTAATACTGGGTCCAAAAGGTGACTCATTAGAAGACACTTTGACTACATCTTTTTTTCCTGGAATTGATGAGATACCACCTTCATAGATATTAAAATTTTTTAAATTTTTCATATAATAATTCGGTATAAATAGGTGAATATTGTTTATTTTGAAAGAAAATCTTTGAAATATTTAATCTTCTAATTTGACATTACTGATTTGAATATATAATACAGTTACTGCGCCGATTTGAGCACAGCTTGCGGGCGCTGTAAAAATGCAGCTAAAGAGGTACATAAACCACCAAACTTAGTTGTTAGGTGGTTTTTTTTTGGTTAAACAAATGAGTGAAAACAAAATAGTAGAATTAGCAAAAGAACAGGCTCTTGTTCTGGATTGTGGTAAATCGCTGAAAAGCATTAAAACAGCTTATACAACTTACGGTAAATTAAATGCCGCTAAGGATAATGCTATTTTGATTTGTCATGCTCTCACTGGCGATCAGTATGTTGCGAGCAAACACCCAATTACAAAAAAAGAAGGATGGTGGTCATATATTGTTGGTCCTGAAAAACCAATCGATACAAATAAATTTTTTGTAGTCTGTCCTAATGTTATTGGTGGCTGCATGGGTTCAACTGGTCCAAAGGAAGTAAATTCAGAAACTGGTAAAGAATATGGTACAGATTTTCCAGTTATTACAATTGCTGATATGGTAAGAGCTCAAAAGCTACTTATTGACTATTTAGGTATTGAAAAAATTTTTTGTGTGACAGGTGGATCTATGGGCGGAATGCTAGTTCTTGAATGGCTATCAAAATTTCCTAAGATGGTTCATTCTGCTATTCCAATTGCAACTGCGACAAATCATTCAGCGCAGAATATTGCATTAAATGAACTTGCTAGACAATCCATTATGGCTGATCCAAATTGGAATTCAGGTAATTATTATAATTCTGACAATAAACCTTTAAAAGGTCTATCAGTTGCGAGAATGGCAGCCCATATCTCTTATCTATCTAAAGACGCTTTGCACAGCAAGTTTGGAAGAAATCTGCAAGATAAGAATAGTTTAGATTATTCTTTTGATGCTGATTTCCAAATTGAAAGTTATTTAAGGCACCAAGGATTTACATTTGTAGACCGCTTTGATGCTAATAGTTATTTATATATTACTCGTGCAATGGATTATTTTGACGTTTCGTCAAGTAACAATGGCTCACTAATTGAATCATTTAAAAACACAAGCTCAAAAGTTTTGTGTATTTCTTTTACAAGCGATTGGCTTTACCCAACCTCAGAGAATAAAAAAATTGTAAAAGTATTTAATACTTTAGGAATAAATGTAAGTTTTATTGAAATTGAAACTGACGGTGGACATGACTCATTTCTACTTGAAGAGCCTAAGCTTTTTGAAGCTATGCAAGGATTTATTAAATCAACTTATGAAAATTTATGAGCTTAATTAATGAAAAAAAAGACTTTAAGATCATTGCTGATTTAATACCAGCTATGTCATCTGTAATTGATGTAGGCTGTAACGACGGTTCTTTGCTTGAATTCTTGAAAGAAGAAAAAGATATTGATGGTAGAGGCATGGAGATTGATCAACAAAAAGTTCAACTCTGTCTTTCGAAAGGAATTTCTGTAATCGAAGGTGATGCTGATTTAGACTTATATGATTATCCAGATAATTTGTTTGATTACTCTATACTTACTTACACCTTACAGGCAACAAAAAGTCCTAAAAATGTTTTGTCAGAATTAGTTAGAATTTCAAGCAAGGCAATAATCTCTTTTCCTAATTTTGGTCATTGGAAAATTGCTACAAGCCTATTACTTAATCGAAAAATGCCTATAAGTGAGAAATTAAGTTACTCTTGGCATGAAACTCCTAATCTTCACTTCTGTACTATAAATGATTTCATTGATTTATGTGATGAAACAGGAATTAAAATTGAAAAGCAAGCAAATTTAAAAACAAACAAACTAAATAAATTTAATGGAAAAAATCTTTTGAATAGTTATTTTAATGAAGTTGGTTTATTTTTAGTTTCTAAAATAAAAAATTAATATGTTTAAAACTCTCATTGTTAAGTGCCTATCCGATAATTATGCATATGTATGCTATAATGAAAATAATGAAGCATTTGTAGTAGATCCATCTGAAGCCAGCCCTGTCATTGATTGCTTAGAAAAAAATAATTTAAAATTAAAATATATTTTGAATACTCATCATCATTTTGATCATGTTGGTGGAAATTATGAACTTAAAGAAAAATATAAATGTAGTATTGTAGGTGGCGAAAAAGATAAAGATAGAATTCCTGGCATTGATATTCACCTTAAAGAGGGAGATAAGTGGCAGTTTGGCGATATAGAGTCTGAGATTTTTGAAATTTCAGGCCACACAGTTGGTCATATTGCATTTTATTTTCATAGAGAAAAGTCAGTTTTTACAGGCGATACTCTGTTTTCCCTTGGCTGTGGAAGACTGTTTGAGGGCACTCCTAAAATGATGTGGGAATCACTTAAAAAAATCAGGGATCTGCCTGATGAAACAAAAATATATTGTGGGCATGAGTATACTTTGAGCAATGCTAAATTTATCTACTCGATTTTGCCTAGTGATGAGTTAAAAGGTAAAATAAATGAACTAGAAAATTTATATTCAAAAAATTTATCCTCTATACCCTCAACAATTCAAGAGGAAAAAAAATTGAATATTTTTTTACAAGCAGATAATAATCAAATTAGTGAGGCTTTAGGCCTTATTGAAAAAAGTCCTGAGAACGTATTCACCCATATACGAAATCTTAAAGATAATTTTTAAGAGAAGTACTGACCACCATTTGCAGATATGGTTGAACCAGTTATAAATCCGGCATCATCGCTTGCAAGAAAAGTAACAATTCTTGATACTTCATCAACTGTACCTAACCGGCCTATTGGAATTTGAGCAAGAATTCCCTCCATGACTTTTTCTGGGGTATCAGCAAGTAATTCGGTGCTAATGTAACCTGGTGCAACAGCATTGACGGTAATGTTCTTTCTTGCTGTCTCTTGAGCAAGTGCTTTAGTAAAACCAATTACTCCTGCTTTTGCAGCACTATAGTTAACAACACCCATTTGACCCTTTTGACCATTAATTGATGAAATCGAAATAATTCTTCCAAATCCTTTTTCTCTCATGCCATCGAGTACACATCGTGTCATATAAAAAACTGAATCTAAATCAACTCTGATGACATCATCCCATTGCTCAATTGTCATCTTGTGTGTCATTGCAGCTTTAGTAATTCCAGCATTGTTTACCAGGATGTCAACAGCTCCTAATTTTTCAACTACTTGTTTAACGCCATCTTCACATGCAGCTGGATCAGCTACATTCCATTTAAAGACCTCTACTCCATTTTCAGATGAAAATTTTTCAGCAGCCTCAGAATTTGAGCCGTATGTTGCTGCAACTTTACATCCACTATTCTTTAGCGCTATGGATATTGCTGCACCAATTCCTCTTGTTCCACCAGTTACTAATGCTACTTTTGTCATAATATTCTCCTTTTTATCTTTCAACACATAAAGCGACACCCATGCCACCGCCAATGCATAGTGTTGCAAGGCCTTTTTTCGCATCTTGTCTCTTCATTTGATTTAATAATGTCACTAAGATTCTTGCTCCAGAAGCACCGATTGGATGGCCAATTGCAATAGCTCCGCCATTGACATTTACTTTAGATGTATCCCAGCCCATTTCTTTATTTACTGCACATGATTGGGCTGCAAAAGCTTCATTTGACTCAATCAAATCTAAGTCAGCAACACTCCATCCAGCTTTTTCTAAGGCTTTTCTACTGGCCGGTATTGGACCAGTGCCCATTATTGAAGGATCAACTCCAGCACTTGCCCATGAAACAATACGAGCGATAGGTTCTATATTTTTTTTCTTAACTTCTTCTCCAGACATAACAGTCATTGCCGCAGCACCATCGTTAATTCCACTCGCATTGGCTGCTGTTACAGTACCTTCTTTTGAAAAAGCTGGTCTTAGAGTCGCAAGTTTTTCTAACTGTACATTATCCTTAATGTATTCATCGCTATCAAAGACAACAGTTTCTTTTCTTGTTTTTATTTCAACGCCAACAATTTCATCTTTAAATATACCTTCAGATTTTGCCTTGCTTGCTCTCTTTTGAGACTCTACAGCAAATTCGTCTTGTTGATCACGAGTTATTTGCCATTGTTGAGCAACATTCTCAGCTGTTGTACCCATATGATATCCATTGAAAGCATCCCAGAGGCCGTCTTTAATCATTGAGTCCACCATTTGGTTATCTCCCATTTTTGTTCCATTTCTTAAATGAGAACAATGAGGAGATTGACTCATAGACTCCTGGCCGCCAGCAACAATAATATTTGCATCATTGTTCATGATCGCTTGATACGCTAGTGCCACGCTTCTTAGTCCGGATCCACACACTTGATTTACAAGCCAAGCTGGTGTTTCCTTATTTAAACCTGCATTTATTGCCGCTTGTCTTGCTGGATTCTGGCCAGTCGCGGCCGTTAATACTTGACCTAGTATAACTTCCTCTACTTCAGAAGCCTCAACATTAGACCTACCGATAGCTTCTTTAATTACAATTTTGCCCAAGTCATGAGCAGGCATGTTTGCTAATGATCCATTGAAAGAACCTACAGCTGTTCTAACAGCGGATGTGATAAAAACTTCATTCATAAATGTACCTCTTTAAGCGCCAATATCTGGCAAATTTTCCGATCTGAGGGGATCAAGATAACTTGCCGACTGTATTTTGCAACTATTATTTAAGGTTATCATCAGAGGATTCCCTGTGGGAATTTCTAAATTCACTATGTCCTTGTCTGAAACAGAAAAAAGATATTTGCAAAGAGCACGCAAGCTGTTTCCATGTGCCGAAATAATAGTAGTATTTTTTAGTACTATTGGCTTTATGTTATTCTCCCAATAGGGAATTACTCTCTCATAAGTATCTGCTAAGCATTCTGTTAAAGGTAAATTTGTAATTCCCTTATATATAGGATCAAGTTTTGGGTTCATCTCACTATCAGCATTTAACGCTGGTGGAGGAGTGTTATATCCCCGGCGCCATTTAAGAAATTGTTCTTCTCCATATTTCTCTTTAACTTCATCTTTATTTAAACCTTGAAGAGCACCATAGTGTCTTTCATTTAATTCCCATGCATAATTTACTTCTACATCGTTTAATTTTAAATTTTTTACTATTATGTTCAGAGTTTCTTGAGCTCTCTTTAGGTAAGAAGTAAATGCTGCTGTTGGTTTAAGATTTACTTTTGAGATTAAATCAGCGGCCTTTAATGCTTCACTTGTTCCTTCAGAGTCTAAATCAACATCAACCCAGCCAGTAAAAATATTTTTTTTATTCCAAACACTTTTACCGTGCCTGATTAATATTAACTGATTAGACACTAAGAATTTACTTGATTAACAATGTTGTTGTTAAGAAGATAATCAGCTATTTGTTCTGCTATCTGTACAGCAACTTTTTCTTGAGCTTCAGCTGTGCTTGCGCCAATGTGTGGGGTCATTACAACATTATGCATCCCACTAAAAATGCTATCTGTTTGTGGCTCAGTTTCATAAACATCGCACCCATACCCAGCTAGGCCATGTTCATCTAGGGCTAATTTGACATCATTTTCATTTACAATGCCCCCTCTTGCACAATTAATAATAATCGCAGTTTTTTTCATTTTACTTATTGACTCACTATTGACCATATATTTTGATTTATCTGATAATTTATTATGAAAAGTAATAATATCTGATTGTGCAATTAACTCATCAAAGGAAAGATTACTTATACCGTATTTACTTTCGTCATCAGTTGATAGTGAAGAACTATTTACAACAACATTCATGCCATAAGCTTTTGAAATTTCACAAATCTTTTTTCCTATATTTCCAAATCCCACAACACCAATTGTCTTTCCAAGCATTTCAGAGCCAATAAATTTCTTTTTTTCCCATTTTTTATTGTGCATTGATTGATTAGCATTTGTTATATTTCTCATTAATGCATGAATGATAGAGAATGTAAGCTCAGCGGTAGCCTGAACATTTCCAAGTGGAGTATTCATCACCACTATATTTTTCTTTGATGCCGCCTCAAGGTCAACGTTATCAACGCCAACTCCAGGTCGACCAATAACTTTTAAATTTCCAGCACTTTCAATAATTTTTTCAGAAACTGTAACAGCTGACCTTATAACAAGACCTGAGTAATTTCCAATTTCAGCACAAATTGCGTCTTCACTCAATCCGACCTTTTGATCATATTCTATTTTATATTTTTCAAAAACTCCAAATACAGCATCAGATACATTGTCTGCAATTAAAACTTTATTCATTTTTGAAAGTTTGATTTTACAGATGAATATGCCCAATCAATCCATGGAAGAACCAGTTCAACGTTTTTATTTTCAACCGTAGAGCCTCCCCAAATTCTAATTCCTGGTGGAGCTGTTTTGTATGAATTTAAATCATAACCAGCTTCATTAGTTTCTAATTGGGAACATACTTCAGCCATAAACTTTTTCTGATCATCACTATTCAAAGATTTAAACCACTCATCTTTAGGTATGATACATATGGATGTACAGGACCTTGTTTTTGGATCCTTCGCTAAAAACTCAAAATTCTCATTTGTTTCAATCCAATCACTTACTATTTTTAAGTTGTTTTCAGATATTTCTATTAATTTTGAAATTCCACCAATTTCATTGGACCAATTAAGAGAGTTTAAAACATCCTCTACACTTATCATTGAGGGTGTATTAATTGTGGTGCCAGAAAAAATTCCCGATATTAATTTTTGATTTTGCGCTAGCCTAAATACTTTTGGAATAGGCCATGGTGGCGTAAAGCTTTCAAGCCGCTCTACGGCCCTTGGTGATAAAATTAACATTCCATGAGCAGCTTCACTGCCAAGAACTTTTTGCCATGAATATGTAATTACATCAAGTTTTGGCCAATCCATTTCCATTGAAAATACTGCAGAGGTGGCATCGCAAATAGTTAATCCTTTACGATCATTACTTATCCAATCAGTATTTTTAATTCTTACTCCTGCAGTTGTACCATTCCATGTGAATACAATATCATTGTCAGGATTACTTTTCGAAAAGTCAGGGATATCTCCATAGTCTGCTTTAACTAAAATTTTATTATCAAGAGGCAGTTGTTCACCTGCATCAATATTCCAGTCATGTCCAAAGTTTTCCCAAGAATATACCTCAACACCTCTCTGACCCAACATACACCACATAGCCATCTCTACCGCACCTGTATCAGAAGCAGGTACAATTCCTATTAAGTAATCGTCAGGTATTTGAAGTATTTCTCTTGATTTATTAATGACTTCTTGTAATTTTTTAACTGCTGCACCAGAACGATGTGATCTTGATAACGCTGCATTTTTTAACTTGTCTAATGACCATCCAGGAGGCTTAGCACAAGGTCCAGAAGAAAAGTAAGGGTAATGCGGTTTTGATGTCGGTTTTTCCATTTTATATATCCATTAATAAATTTACCAAGCCATCTGCTGGCTTAGGATCAAAGTAAGTAGATTTTTTAGGCACTGTCTTACCTCTATCCGCTATGGACATTATCTTTTTCATCGGCATTGGGCAAATGAAAAATCCAATATCAGCCCTTCTTGAGTCTACCTCTTTCATTAATTTTTTATGAACGCTGAGACCGGGCAGATTAATAACGGAGATAAGGGAGTTGTTCTGATTTTTATTAGCGATATTTTTTATAATTATTTTTTCAACTATATCTACATCAGTCTCATATTTAGAATATATTTTAGGATCCGATCTAAGCGAAACACTATACCAAGATTTATTCAAATATATCATCAGATCACCAGGTTTAACAGGATTTTGAAACCTAGATTTTTTTGAGATCATGAATTTTTTATTTAATGAGTCTATAAATTTTTTCGAATTAAATTTATTGAACTTTGCTAATCGATGAAAACTTAGAATATTAACTGACTGCTCATCAAAAATTGCTGTTAAAAGATTTATCTTCTTTTTTTTACTCGAATTAGTATTAATTTTTTTGTCAAGGGTTTCAATTGCATCAAATCGATGATGCCCATCAGCAATATAATATTGTTTTATGCTAGATAATCTTTTTGCTATCAAATTAATATCTTTAATATTATCAACTTTCCATAATGAGCGAGTTGTGCCACCAGCGGACTTATATTTATAAAGTGGTTTTTTAATTTTATATTTTGAAAAAATCAAATTCATATTAATTTTATCTTTATATGAAAGATAGACAGGGCCAATTTGCATCTTAGTGTGCTCTATTGTCTCTAATATAGAATTTGAACGAGCCTTATAAATTGCTTCGTGTTTTAAAATTCTTTTATTTCTTCTATCAAATTCAATTGATGCTACTATACCGAACTGACTTTTATCATATTTATTTAAACAGTATACGTAGAAAGATTCACTTTTTTCCTGAATAATAATTTTATTTTTAATCATTGCCTCCAAATGATCAAAGGCATGTTTTTTAGAATTTTTTTTAGAAATGTTTGGATAAAACGCTTTGGGACTTACAACATTAAGGAAATTGTATTCTGACTGATTTAATATTTTTTTTAACTGCTTGTCTGTTAGATTATCAAATGTTGGTAAGACCACTTCTTCCAAACGTCGCTTCAATGGCCTATATGCCTTAAATGGTTTTACCAAAAATACCATAATCGAATAAATTAATTAAAATTGAACTAGCAAGATATATATACGTATATTTTATGCTTAAAAACCATTGATTTTAAGTTTTTTTAACAAAATTATGGCTATTGACAGCAGAAAAGTGGGGTATATATTCAGCCAGACTTAAAAATCAAAAAATCAAATTTATTATGTTTGCAATAATCTCAACTGGTGGGAAACAATATAAAGTAAGCCAGGACACCGTTCTAACAGTTAACAAGCTTGAGGGCAAAGATGGTGACAAAATTACAATAAATGAGGTATTGTTTGCTTGCAATGGCGAACAATTTTCTGTTGGTTCTCCTCAAATTAATGGAGCCAAAGTTAGCGCTGAGATAGTAAAGCAAGATCGCGATAGAAAAATATTAGTATTTAAGAAAAAGAGAAGAAAAAATTACAGAAGACTTAATGGACATAGGCAGGATATTACTTTCTTAAAAGTTAATTCATTGGACATACCAGGATTTGCTGCAGTGAAAACAACCAAGAAAGCTTCTGCAAAAGAGAAAATTAAAGGTGAAGATGTCTCTGTGAAAAAAAAGGCAGTAGCAAAGAAAAAGACAACAAAGAAAAAGGGTGAATAAGAATGGCTACTAAAAAAGCTGGTGGTTCGTCGAGAAATGGAAGAGATTCCGCAGGTCGAAGATTAGGAATTAAGAAGTACGGTGGTGAACAAGTTATACCAGGCAATATTATAGCAAGACAAAGGGGCACTAAATGGCATCCAGGTGAAAATGTTGGCTTGGGTAAGGATCATACAATTTTTTCACTTGTTGATGGAATCGTAAGATTTGGAAAAAAGAAAAATGGCAGAACATTCATTTCTGTTGATCCCAAAAAATAAAAAGTAAAAAACTTTTTTATAAATTATATTTCAAAAAAATGAAGTTCATTGATGAAGCTAAAATCTTTGTAAAGAGTGGCGACGGTGGTGACGGTTGCCTGAGTTTTAGAAGAGAAAAATATATTGAATTTGGAGGACCTGATGGTGGTAATGGCGGTAAGGGAGGAGATATTATTATTGAGGGTACGAAATCGTTGAATACCTTAGTAGATTATAGATTCCAAAAACACTTCAAAGCTCAAAAAGGTCGAGGTGGCGCTGGTAGAAACAGAACAGGCGCTGCAGGCAAGGATATGATTTTAAGAATTCCTGTTGGAACTGAAATATTACAAGATGACGAAATTCTTGCAGATATAATAAATGATGAAAAGATGATTCTTTTCCCAGGTGGAGAAGGAGGCAAAGGAAATATTAATTTTAAATCTTCAACAAACAGAGCCCCAAGAAAAACAACTCCTGGTGAAAAAGGATATGAGGCAGAGGTTGTTCTAAGACTTAAAATTTTAGCAGACGCGGGCTTGGTTGGGTTTCCCAATGCAGGAAAATCAAGTTTATTGAGAAAGATTTCAGCTGCTAAACCCAAGGTTGCTGATTATCCATTTACAACTCTTGATCCAAAATTGGGAGTTGTTAGAAAAGGTGATGAAGAGATTGTAGTAGCAGACATACCTGGATTAATTGAGGATGCGCATGTTGGCAGTGGGCTTGGATTTAAATTCCTAAAGCATATTGAAAGATGTCATTCGTTAATTCATGTGATAGATATCACAAATGAAAATTTAGCTAGGTCATACAATACAATTATAAACGAATTGAAACGTTATGATGAAGATTTGGTCAATAAGAATAAGATTGTTGTGCTAAATAAATGTGACTTACTTAAAAAAGAAGAAGTAGATAAAATAAGAATAGATTTTGAAAATTTTATAAACTTAAAGGTATATTTAATTTCTACAATATCTGGGGAAGGCATTGACCATCTAATAAATGAAATTTTAAATTTAAAAAATATATGAAACTAGATGATACAAAAAGAATTGTAATTAAAATTGGTTCAGCCATTTTATTTGATCCCATATCTGGAAGTTTAAATAAAGACTGGCTTAATAGCCTTGCAGAGGACGTAAAATTTCTAAGAGAAAGAGAAAAAGAAGTCATTATTGTTTCTTCTGGTGCAATAGCAATGGGTGCAAAAGACTTAAATCTTGATATGAAAAATATGAAGTTAGATATGAACCAAGCCGTATCGTCCGTAGGTCAAATACATTTGATGAGTTCATTTAAAAATGCTTTTGAACAAAATGAAATAAAAATTTCTCAAATTTTACTTACTCTTGATGACACAGAGGAAAGAAGAAGGTCAATTAATGCAAGAAGAACTATTGATACACTACTTAAACTTGGAATAGTTCCAATTGTTAATGAAAACGATACAATAGCAACGACAGAAATAAGATATGGCGATAATGATCGGTTGGCCTCTAGAGTCGCTCAAATATCAAGCTCTGATTGTTTAATTCTCTTATCAAATATCAATGGACTTTATTCAGCTGACCCTACTAACGGGGAAGATATAAAATTAATCCCTTCTGTAAATGAAATTGATCAAGATATAGAAAAAATGATCGGAGAATCGATATCTGAATACGGGAAAGGTGGTATGAAAACAAAAATACAAGCAGCCAAAACTGCTATGCTATCTGGTTGTCATCTTGCTATTACAAACGGGTCCATAATGAAGCCTATACGATCACTTTTTGAAGGTAGGCCCTGTACATGGTTTGAACCTAATAAATCACCTATGGCTGCAAGAAAACAATGGATTGCTGGAACAATGAATCCTGTAGGAAAACTAGTAATTGATCAAGGAGCTGCAGATGCACTAAAAAAAGGAAGTAGTTTGCTTCCTGCTGGAGTAAAAATGATTGAAGGAGTCTTTGAAAGAGGAGATGTGATTGAAGTTTGCTCTGAGGATAACAAAAAGATTGGGATTGGCCTTGCAGGATACTCATCAACAGCAAGCAAATCTATTATGGGACATAAAAGTGATGAAATAGCAAATATATTAAGCTACTCTTATAGAGAAGAGATGATACATAAGGATGATTTGGTATTGTTATGAGTCTTGAAAATGAACTAGATAATTTAGGAAAAGAAAGCGTTGTTGCCTCTCAAGAAATTAAATCCTTGAGTAAGCATGAAAAGAATGAACTTTTAAAAGCTATCATAGAATCTTTAAAAAACAGTAAAGATCTAATTCTTAAAGCTAATAAACTAGACATCGAAGAATCTCAAAATAAATTATCCAATGCAATGATTGATCGCTTGATGCTTGATGATCAAAGGTTTGAGGGTATTTTAGAGTCAATAAAAAATGTGATTTCTCTTGATGACCCTACTGGAAATATTTTATTTACCAATGAAAGACCTAACGGAATGATTGTTGAAAGAATATCTGTTCCACTTGGAGTTATTGGGATTATATATGAAAGCAGACCAAATGTAACAATTGACGCTACTGTACTATGCCTAAAAGCAGGGAATAGTGTAATTCTCAGAGGTGGTTCTGAGTGCTTCAATACAAATACAGCCATGGTCAACTCAATGCAAAAAGCTATGCAATCAAAATCTGTAAGTGAAAATATAGTACAGTATGTAAATACAACCGACAGAGCGGCTGTTGATTATATGCTATCTAAAATGGATAAATATATTGATGTAATTGTCCCTAGAGGAGGTAAAGGTTTAGTCAAAAAAGTTCAGGATACTGCAAAAATTCCAGTTATTGGTCATCTTGATGGCATATGTCATATTTATATTGATGGCACATCCGATCCAGATGTTGCAAGTAAAATTGTAGAAAATGCAAAATTAAGAAGAACTGGTATTTGTGGTGCCGCTGAAACAGTTCTTGTAGATGAAAAGTGCATTGATAGTCATTTAGGTAAAATAATAGAAACTCTCATAAAAGGTGGTTGTGAAGTGAGAGGTGATAGCATGTGCATGAATTATTCCGATAAAGTAAAAGAAGCGACTGAAATTGATTGGGAAACTGAATATCTTGATGCAATTATATCTATCAAAATTGTAAAGGATGTCGATGAAGCAATTGATCATATAGCTAAATATGGATCAGGACATACAGAAAGCATAATTTCCGAAAATGAAAATAATGTTGAAAAATTTTTAAACTCAGTAGGTAGTGCGATTGTCATGCATAATGCGTCTACTCAGTTTGCCGATGGTGGAGAATTTGGCCTTGGTGCAGAAATTGGAATAGCAACAGGCAAGTTGCATGCAAGAGGTCCCGTGGGGCTTGAAGGTTTGACAACCTATAAATATATTGTTCGTGGAAGTGGGCAGGTAAGACCATAAATGAAAGTAGGAATTTTAGGTAGTTCATTCAATCCTCCACACAAAGGTCATTTAGAAATATCAAATCGAGCATTAAGAACTTTTAGTTTGAACGAAGTTTGGTGGCTTATAACTAAGGTCAATCCATTAAAAAACTCCTCAGATTATATTTCATTGAATGAGCGCAAAAGTAAAATTGATGAAATCATCAAAAATGAGAATATTAAATTCAAATATTATGAAGATGAGACAAATTCTAACTATCTCATAGATAATCTTAAATATTTAAAAGAAAAATTTTCAAAATATACTTTCATTTTTCTTATGGGAAGCGACTCACTTAATGAAATGCATGAATGGAAAGAATACGAGAATATATTTAATCAAATGCCTATTGCTGTATTCAATCGACAAGATAATGAATATCAATCACTAAACTCTAAAGCGGCCAAAACATTTGAAAAATATCGAGTAGATGAACTATCCGGAAGCTCAATATTTAACGAAGTACCTTGCTGGACATTTATCAAAGATTTTGATGAAAATGTTTCGTCGACAGAAATTAGGTCTAAAATTGACTAGTATACTAAGAGATATTCTTAACGAATTAGAAGACAGTAAAGCTTCAGATATAGTTTCAATTAATATTTCAAAAAAAACATCACTAGCTGACTATCTAGTATTTGCAACAGGAACCTCCAATCGGCATATTAATTCGATTTCACAATCAGTTAATAAAAAATTAAAGAAATTAAATATAAAAAATCCTTCTATTGAGGGAAGTAATGATAGTGGTTGGGTCGTTATTGATAGTGGAGATGTAATAGTGCATTTATTTAAAGATGAGATTAGGAAATTTTACAACCTTGAAAATATGTGGTCAACAGAAATAGAATAATAGATGTAATATCATGGACATTGAGATTTTATATCATGATAAATTTAAATTTGAGCAAGAAGAGTTTCTTTTTAAAATGTATCTAAATCGTATTATAAAAATTTCTAATAATCTTATAACTAAAGTTAAAACTGAAAAAGTTAATGACAAATCTCTAATAAAGAAAATAAAATTAAAAAAAGGGACCGAAGCAATAATATTGCTTGATGAAAAAGGTGAAGTAGTTACAACTGACAAATTCAAAAATTTATTATTTGAAACCTCCTTTAGTAAAATATTGTTTATAATTGGAGGGACTGACGGATTTAGTAAGGAGATAAATAATCTGTGCAATAAACGAATATCACTGAGTAAAATGACACTTACACACTCTTTTGCCGCTATTATTTTATTAGAACAAATTTATAGATCTGTTACTATTAAAATTAATCATCCTTATCACAGAGCATAGAATGAAACTATTTTTTACTTTTATTTTCTTTATATCTTCTTTTTTTGGTTTTAATTATTTATCAGCAAACAATCAGGATCTTTACAAAAAATTAGAGGTCTTTGGTGATGTGTTTGAAATTATAAAACAGGATTATGTTGAAGAGGTCAATGATGAAGAAGTAATTGAATATGCCATCAATGGAATGCTTCAATCGCTTGATCCCTTCTCAAGTTATATGGCTTCAGAAATATATTCTGACATGCAGGAAGAAACCAAAGGTAAATTTGGTGGACTTGGTATTGAGGTAACTATGGAAAATGGTTATGTCAAAGTTATTTCACCCATAGATGATACACCGGCAGCAAATGCTGGCGTAAGGCCTGGTGATTACATTACGCATATTGATGACGTCGATGTTCTTGGATTAACTCTTGCTGAAGCTGTTGAACTTTTAAGAGGACCTGTCGGGAAGTCTCTTACTATCACCGTTGTTAGAATCGGTGAAGAGGATCCTCTAAATATTGACTTAAAACGGGCAATTATTACAGTTCAAGCAGTAAAATTTCGGCCGGAAGGAAACATAGGCTATATCAGACTGATCTCATTCAGTGAACAGGCAGATAAAGGGATAAAGAATGCCATAAAAGAATTAACCGCTAGTATAGGAAGTGAAAATATTGAGGGGTTTATTCTAGATTTAAGAAATAATCCTGGAGGACTATTAGATCAATCTGCTAAAGTCACAAATAATTTTTTAAGATCGGGTGAGATCGTTTCTATAAAGGGAAGAGATAAAAATGATATCTCAAGGTTTACTGCATCTGGTGGAGATATTGCAAGTGGTAAACCTATCATAGTTTTAATTAATCAAGGATCTGCCTCTGCATCAGAAATTGTTGCTGGAGCCCTACAAGATCATAAAAGAGCAATTATTATTGGTGAGCAATCTTATGGCAAGGGATCAGTTCAAACAATTTTTCCTCTAAAAGATTTAAGTGCAATTCGTATGACTACAGCTTTATATTATACACCCTCCGGGGACTCAATTCATAAAGTTGGTATAACGCCAGATATAGATGTTGAATTTATTTATAATGAAGATGATAACGAACAAGATAATCAACTTGATTACGCCTTAGACCTCTTAAACAAAGACAGTGTTATAGAGTAAAGTCACAAATTTAATGAACAAATATAAACCTGGCCTACTTAAAGTAAAATACCGAAGAGGTGTAGGTATGATGATTATTAATAAAAATAAAGAAATATTTATTGGACAAAGATTTGAAAAAGATAAATCGGCCTGGCAGATGCCTCAGGGAGGTATTGATAAGGGAGAAAAAACTGTTGATGCTGTTATACGAGAGATGTATGAGGAAACTGGAATCAAAAAAAACTTTGAAATACTCTATGAAACTAAAACATGGCATTACTATAAACTGCCTATTTATTTACAGAAAAAATTATGGGGTGGAAAGTTTATAGGGCAAAAGCAAAAATGGTTTTTGATTCATTTTAAAGGTAAGGACAGTGAAATTAATATACAAACGAAAAAGCCTGAGTTTAAAAAATGGAAATGGACTTCTTCGAAGAAAATGATGGAATTAATAGTCCCTTTTAAAAAAAAACTATATGCCAGCGTGGTGTCTGAAATGGTGGATGAATTAAATAAGAATAATTAAGTAATTATTGACTTTACTGCTCGCTTACAATTCCTTCAGCTACTACAAGCAACTTATTTTCTGAGAATTTTACAAATCCTTTTTCTACATTAAAAGAATTTGTATCTTTATCTGAAGTAACAACAATTGTGCCTGGTCTGAGTGAAGTTATTATATTGGCGTGATTAGCTAAAAAGCCAATATCACCCTCTATACCTGGGACTACCACCATAGATGCTTCTCCATCTAGGTAGATCTGCTCAGGCGTAACAACACTAAAATTAAATGAATCAGACACTTTTAAGCCGCCTCGACAGCCATTTTTTCAGATTTTTTTATAGCCTCTTCTATTGTGCCTACCATGTAGAACGCTGCTTCAGGGAGATGATCATACTCACCCTTACAAATTGCATCAAAGCCTTTAATTGTATCGTCTAATTCCACATAGATACCTGGCGTTCCAGTAAAGACCTCTGCAACAAAGAATGGTTGAGACATGAACCTTTGAATTTTTCTAGCGCGAGAAACAGTCAACTTATCCTCCTCGGATAATTCGTCCATACCAAGAATCGCAATAATATCTTGAAGTGACTTATATGTTTGTAAAACAGATTGAACATTACGAGCTACTCTATAATGCTCTTCACCAACAATACGTGGGTCAAGAATTCTAGAGGTACTGTCTAATGGATCAACGGCAGGATAAATTCCCAATTCTGCAATTTGTCTCGAAAGCACAGTTGTTGCATCCAAGTGAGCAAAAGATGTTGCAGGTGCTGGGTCTGTTAAATCATCGGCAGGAACATAAATTGCCTGTACAGAAGTAATCGATCCTTTATTTGTTGAAGTTATTCTCTCCTGAAGTGAACCCATATCTGTTGCTAATGTTGGTTGGTACCCAACCGCAGACGGTATCCTTCCAAGAAGTGCTGAAACCTCTGATCCAGCTTGAGTAAAACGAAAGATATTATCAACAAAGAATAATACGTCTTGACCTTCCATATCCCTAAAATATTCAGCAACAGTAAGTCCAGTTAAAGCAACTCTTGCACGAGCTCCTGGAGGTTCATTCATTTGGCCAAATACTAGAGCACATTTAGAGTCTTTTCCCTCAAGACTATTCACACCTGACTCTAACATTTCATGATATAAATCGTTTCCCTCACGAGTTCTTTCTCCTACACCAGCAAATACTGAATACCCACCGTGTGCTTTTGCGATATTATTAATCAGCTCCATAATGATAACTGTTTTTCCAACTCCCGCTCCACCAAAAAGACCGATCTTTCCTCCACGTGAGTATGGTGCAAGTAAATCAACAACCTTAATTCCTGTTACAAGAATTTCTGTTTCAGTTGCTTGATCAACAAATTGAGGGGCATCTCTATGAATTGCCCATCTATTGGAGGACTTAATTTCTCCTCTCTCATCAACTGGCTCGCCAACCACGTTCATTATACGACCAAGAGTTTCTGGGCCGACTGGAACTTGGATTTGATTTCCAGTATCTATAACTTCATCTCCCCTAGTCATGCCATCGGTAGATTCCATTGCGATTGTTCTCACTGTTGACTCACCTAAGTGTTGAGCTACTTCGAGTACTACTTTTTTTCCCCCAACGTTGCATTCCAATGCTGTAAGAATAGGAGGGAGATTTTCTTCAAATCTCACATCAACTACGGCTCCGATTACTTGCGAAATTGCTCCTTTATTATTAGTGGTCATATTGTTCTCCTTTTTTAAACTGCTTCTGCTCCAGAAATTATTTCTATAAGCTCTTTTGTAATAACCGCCTGTCTTGAGCGGTTATAAAATAGTGTTAAATTATCAATCATATCTCCCGCATTTCTTGATGCATTATCCATTGCGCTCATTCTAGCTCCTTGTTCACTTGCAGCGCTTTCCAATAAAGCCTTAAATACTTGAACTGTAAAATTGAGTGGCAAAATCTCATCAAGAATTTCACTTTCTCCGGGCTCAAATTCAAAAAAAGAGTCTTCTTTTTTTTCTTGATCTGATTCGTTGCTAATAATCTCAATTGGAATAACTTGTTGTTCTGTTGGTATTTGTGAAATCACAGATTTAAACTCATTGTAAAAGATTGAGCATTTATCAAACTCACCATCAAAAAACATCTTCACAACTTTATCAGAAATGTTTTTTGCATCTTGATAAGTTATAGATTTTACTGCTCTCATATCGATGACTTCAGTAATCATCTCAGAATATTGTCTCTTTAAAATGTCATAACCTTTTTTACCAACGCATACAATTTTTACAGTTTTGTTTTGATCAATAAGATTTTCTATTTTATCCCTAAGAGTTCTTGTTACGATTGAATTAAAGCCTCCGCATAGACCTCGTTCAGAAGTGAAAAGTATTAACAGGTGAATTTGATCTTTTTCATCACCTGTTAAAAGATTTCTATCAGTTGTTGAGGGTTTGTAACCCTTTGATATAGAATCGATTAAATCTTTCATGCTATCAGAGTATGGACGACTTGACTCAGCAGACTCCTGAGCTCTACGAAGTTTGGCAGCTGCAACCATTTTCATTGCCTTCGTAATTTTCTCCGTAGACTTTACACTACCAATTCTTTTCTTAAGATCGTCTAAGTTAGGCATTTTTGTTTACTCTATCTGTTTTTTTTGAATTCTTCGATGATAGTACTTAACTTTGAAGCAATATCATCCTCAAGATTACCTGAGTTATTAATTGCTTCAATTATATCTCCATGTGAAGATTTAATGAGTTCAAATAGATCCTTTTCAAAATCTTTAATTAAATTCAGTTCTAAGTCATCGAGGTAACCATTGACACCCGTAAAAATTGAAACAACCTGTTCAGCAATCGTCATAGGCGAATATTGATTTTGTTTTAAGAGCTCAGTTAATTTAGAGCCTCGATTCAATAATTTTTGAGTTGATGCATCAAGGTCTGATCCAAACTGGGCAAATGCTGCCATTTCGCGATATTGAGCAAGCTCCAATTTAATCGAACCAGCCACCTTTTTCATTGCTTTTGTTTGAGCAGCAGAACCAACACGAGAAACACTTAGTCCCACATTCACTGCAGGACGTATTCCTTGGTTGAATAGTTCTGTTTCTAAGAAAATTTGTCCATCAGTTATTGAAATAACATTGGTTGGAATGAAGGCACTCACATCATTGGCCTGTGTCTCAATTACCGGCAATGCAGTTAGAGAACCTCCGCCACTTTCATCATTTAATTTTGCAGCTCGTTCAAGTAATCTACTGTGAAGATAGAAAACGTCACCAGGAAATGCTTCACGTCCAGGGGGTCTTCTAAGTAAAAGTGACATTTGACGGTAAGCAACTGCTTGCTTTGAAAGATCATCATAAATGATTAGAGCATGCATGCCATTGTCCCTAAAATATTCACCCATAGAACAGCCAGTATATGGTGCAAGGAATTGAAGTGGAGCTGCATCACTTGCGGTTGCGGCTACAACAGTTGTATACTCCATTGCTCCTGCGTCCTCCAAAGTCTTTACAGTCTGAGCGATTGAGGATCTTTTTTGTCCGATACCCACATATATACAATACAGTTTTTTTGATTCATCATCTGATGCATTTATTGTTTTCTGATTTATTATGGTATCAATTGCAATAGCAGTTTTTCCTGTTTGCCTGTCTCCAATAATTAATTCTCTTTGACCTCTTCCAACAGGTATAAGACTATCAATAGCTTTTAAACCTGTCTGCATTGGTTCTGACACTGATTTTCTTGGAATAATTCCTGGAGCTTTTACTTCAATTCTACTTCTATTTTCTGAGTCAATGTTACCTTTTCCATCTATCGGATTTCCTAACGCATCAACTACTCTACCTAGCAGTTCCTTACCTACTGGTACATCAACAATTGCATTAGTTCGCTTAACAGTGTCTCCCTCTTTAATATTTGCATCACTTCCAAATAAAACTACACCAACATTATCATCTTCAAGATTCAAAGCCATTCCCTTAGTTCCATCGTCAAAGAGAACCATTTCACCAGCTTGAACATTATCTAATCCATATATTCTTGCAATTCCATCTCCGATTGATAATACCTGTCCAACTTCACTGATTTCAGAATCAGAACCAAAGTTTTTAATTTCTTCTTTTAAGATTTTTGATATTTCTGAAGGTTGTATATCCATTTAAGCGACCTCTTTCATTTTTTCTTTTAATAGTTGTAATTGGTTTTTAATACTGCTGTCAATCATTTGACTGCCAACTTGAATTTTTAATCCACCGATTAATTCTGGCTCGATATTTAATTGTATATTGAAGTCAGCGTTAAATTTATCTTTTAACTTTGAACTGATATCAGCTAACTGGGCATCAGTTAGCGCATAAGCAGAAGATACAGTTGCTACTCTTTCACCTTTTAGTGAAGCTAATAAGTTCTCAAATGTTCCTACAATTTCTAAGAGATAATTGACACGATTTTTTTTAACAATGACGCCAATGAAATTTGATACAAGTTTTGATAATTCAATTTTTTCTGCGATAGTTTCAAAAAGTTTTATTTTATTTGATTTGCTTATTGAAGGGTTTAATATGACAGATAGAACTTCTTGATCTTCTTGTAAAATTTCCTTAATCTTTATTAATTCATTAGATACTGAGTCTAATACTTTAGCCTCTTTGGCCAACTGAAACAACGCGTTAGCATACCGGTCAACAGCTGCTATCTGGTAAGTATTAACTTTTGACATTATCCATTAAATCTTTGAAATTTCAGTCATTGCGTACCATTAACTCTTACTTTTTTCAAGCATTGGAATGTCGCATTCCGAACTAATTATACAAAGCTGTAGGGATCGATATCAACTGATATATTTACATTTGAAAGTGTCTTAGACCTGGACAACCAACTCTCAACAATTTTTTGCATATTTCTGGCTTTTTTATCATGTATTAAAAACCTTTGCCGATGATGTCCTTTTAATTTGGAAAGCGGTGCTGGAGCAGGTCCATATACTTCTAATTCTGGGATCTTGGGAGTGGAATTATATAATATGCTGCATTGGCTTCTGACCCTCTCAATATTATTGCCACTAACAATAATTGCTGCCATTTTTCCAAGAGGTGGAAGCTTATTATCAACTCGATAATTAATTTCATTTTCATAAAATTCATCTCTATTTAATGAGGACAATGCTTGTATAGTTTCATTATTTGGATAATAAGTTTGTATGAATACCGATCCCTCCAATTCTGCCCTACCTGCTCTACCCGCAACTTGGTAAAGAGCTTGATAAGTTTTTTCCGAAGCTCTTAGGTCACCTCCTCTAAGAGACATATCGGCATCAATTATGCCAACGCATGTCAAACGTGGAAAATGATATCCCTTAGTAATTAATTGTGTTCCTATAATAATGTTATAATTATTTTCTTTGATTTCTCGAACACGCTCATCAAGTTCAATTTGAGATTTTATATGATCACTCGAAAACAAACATATCTTAGCAACTGGAAATAATTTTGTAATTTCAGTATAAATTTTCTCTATACCAGCACCATAATCAATAAATTGTTGATCATCGTTATCACATGATGGACAATTGAGTCCGAATGATTTAACACTATGTCCACAATGATGACATAATAAATTTTTATTTTTTATATGTTCTACAAGATAGCTTGTACAATTCTTACACGTAAATTTATAACCACATGATTTGCATATGACTACAGGCGCATAACCTCTTTTATTTATGTATAAAAGTGCCTGTCTTTGATTAGATATAGTTTTTTCAATTGCATTCCTGAGTGGATTAGACACCCATTGATCTTTTCTTAATTTTTCTTTTCGCATGTCGATTATTTTTATTTTATTTTCTACATTGCTGAAAAATTTATTTTTAATAGATACTTTGTGATATTTTTTCTTGAATACATTAAATATTGTTTCTAATGATGGTGTTGCACTAGTTAAAATTAATGGGATATTTTCTATAGATGCTTTAACTACTGACATATCTCTCGCATGGTAAATTCCTTTCTCCTCTTGCTTGTAAGAAATATCATGCTCTTCATCAAGAATGATCATGCCTAATTTCTTATAGGGCAAAAAAAGTGCTGATCTTGCCCCAACAATGATCTTTGATGTTCCATTGATTATATTTTTTAACGTTTTGGTCTTCATGCTTGTACTTATCTTTGAATGCCAAACATCAGGAGTAAATCCAAACCTTTCTTCAATTCTTTTAACGAAATCACTTGTTAAAGAAACTTCTGGAAACATAATTAATATTTGTTCTTTTTCAGTTAAATAATTTTTTAAAACGCTGAAATAAACTTCAGTTTTTCCCGATCCTGGGACACCATCTAATAAGATTGTGTTGTAATCTCGTCTAGATGATATTTTTAAAATTTTTTCACTTACCCTTTTCTGCTCACTATTAAGTTCAATAATTTTTTCTTGGGTAGCTATATTTTCACTTGGTGTATCAATCTTCTTTTCATCAAAGTAAGTTTTTGAATGAGATAATATCATTTTCAGAACTAGACCTCTTTGTATTGCATTATAATTACTTACCCATTCCAAAAATTTAAGCATTTTTGAAGTAAGCCGGTGTGCATCAGAAACCTTCTCAATTTCTTTTATTTTAATTTTATTTGGCTCATAATTTTCTAAAACAACAGTAATTACTCCTACTTTAAGACTCGAACGTAAAGAAGCTTGAACAATCGAGCCTATCTTAGGCTTACTCTTACTTATTAGTTTATAAGTGAAGTCTTCACTAATATTGTGCGCAAACAAAACATTTACGTAAAAAAGATCTTTTGACATACATTTGGTCTGATTCTTTATTTGTGTTATAAATATATCAGTCAAAAATATTAAATGTTATGGAATTCTTCTTAGATACTGCTGATGTTAAGTTAATTAAAGAGCTAAACAAAACAGGTTTGATTAATGGAATTACGACAAACCCGTCGCTAGTTGCTAAGTCTGGAAAGAATTTTTTAGAAATCCTGAAGGAAATTACTAAAATTATAAAAGGACCAATAAGTGCCGAAGTTACAGCGCTTGATACAAAAGGCATGATCGCAGAAGCAAATAAGCTCAAAAAAATATCGAAAAATATTGTTATCAAGTTACCTTTAACAGAAAATGGATTAAAAGCATGTAAGTCTCTTTCAAAAAGAAAAATTAAAACTAATGTCACACTATGTTTTTCAGTGGCTCAAGCACTGTTAGCCGCAAAATGTGGAGCCACCTATATATCCCCTTTTGTAGGGCGGCTTGATGATATTGGTGAAAACGGTATGGAATTAATTCAACAAATAAAATCTATTTATTCAAATTACAAAAATTTAAATACTAAAATATTAGTAGCATCTGTAAGGAATGCTGATCATGTCATAAAGTCAGCTATCATAGGAGCTGATGTCGTAACTTTACCTCCAAACACTCTCATGGAACTTTACAACCATCCTCTTACTAAAAAAGGTTTAGATGCTTTTCTTAGTGATTGGAAAAAGACAAAACAATCAATCGTTTAAATAAGTGAATAAACATATTGAAGATGCATTTACTAACTGGCTAGGAAATTTAAAAGAAGTAAGAAATCTTAGTGATAATACACTGATAAGCTATAAACACGACGTTAAAAGTTTTATAGAGTTCATTAGTACTCATACGGGTTCAGAAATTTCAATAAAATACCTCAATGATATGAAAATTTCTGATTTTAGAAGTTTTCTTTCTTACCTGAGAAATAAAGATATAAGCTCCACATCCATAGCAAGAATAATTTCGTCTTTAAAATCTTTCTTTAATTATCTGCTAAATATAAATTTAATTGAAAGTACTGTTATTCAATCTTTAAAAACTCCTAAGCAAAAAAAATCTTTACCAAGGCCTATTTCATCTGAACTTGCAATTGAAACTATTAAATATGCTCAAGCAATGCAGAAAGAGAAATGGATAGGATTGAGAAATAAATCAATTTTAATGCTTTTATATGGATGTGGGTTAAGAATTTCTGAAGCACTAAACTTAAATTTTGAAGATATAAATGAAAATGACTACTTAATAATTAAAGGAAAAGGAAATAAGGAACGCATGGTACCGTTAATGGACTATGTAAAAATTGATATCAAAAATTATATACATGAGTGTCCTAAAAATTTCATGAAAGATGATCCTTTGTTTGTTGGCAAAAGATTGGATCGCCTTAGCCCCAGAATAATACAATATGTCTTAGAAAAGATTAGGCACAATTTATTTCTTCCTGAAACTGCAACTCCTCATGCGCTTAGGCACAGCTTTGCGACTCATCTGCTTAATTCAGGTGGCGATTTAAGAACAATACAAGAATTATTGGGGCATAGTAGCTTGTCTACTACTCAAAAATATACAAAGGTTGAAACAGAAAAGCTATATGACGCTTACTCAAAGGCTCATCCTCTTGCTAAGAAGTAAATAAATTATATATTAAATATTAAATGAATAACCCAATTCAAAAATGGCACGATGTAGTAAAGCTAAGAGATTATAATGCTCTTACAGAAATTATACATGACGATGCAATATTCTATTCACCTGTGGTCTATACTCCTCAAAAAGGGAAAGATATAACTTTGAAATATTTAATAGCAGCTTCTGAAGTATTTAATTCTTCGAGCTTTAAGTATGATAAAGAAATGATTGGTGAGAACTCTGCAAGCTTAGAATTTTCACTAACAATTGATGATACTGATATAAATGGTATTGATCTTATTACTTGGAATAATGATGGATTAATTACTGAATTTAAGGTATTTATAAGGCCGCTTCAGGGCGTAAATTTAATACATAAAATGATGCAAGGAATGTTAGAAAGCTTTAAAAATGTCAGTTGATTTTATTCTAGATTATAAACCACTAGACCTAGCAATGGTTCTACTTCCTGTTTTTGTTTTATTGGCGATTGTAGAGATAACAGCTGTTTATTACCTTAAAATAAAAACTAGACATGATACAAAAGAATGGTTTTTAAATCTTTTTCTAGGTATTGCTAGTTTCCCCATTAATGGTCTTTTCGGTTTTATAACTATAGCTGCTTTGTTTTGGGCTAAAAGCTATCAGATTTATTCATTTCCTTTTACACTTACAACGCTTGTAATATGTTTCATTCTTGATGATCTAAGATTCTACTTACATCATAGAATAGTTCATCGATGGAGATGGGGATGGGGATTGCACCGCGTCCATCATTCATCTGAAAGAATGGCTCTTGATGTTGGAGCAAGACAGCCATGGACTAAACATTTCACAGGAACAATGATGCTTAAAGTCCCTCTAGTATTAGTCGGGTTTGACCCAATTATGGTTTTACTATGTGGTTTTGTAAACGCTTACTATCAATTTTTACTTCATACACAAACAGTATGGAAATTACCTGCCTGGTTTGAATATATTTTTAATACTCCTTCTCACCATAGGGTGCATCACGGAAAAAATCCAAAATATTTAGACTCAAATTATGCTGGAACATTAATAATTTGGGATAGGATGTTTAGTACTTTTGTAAAAGAGGATCCAAAAGATTTACCAGATTACGGACTAGTTGAACCTTTAAACACTTATAATCCAGTGAGAATACTCTTTGGAGAATATTTCAACATCTTTAAAGATATTTCTAAAAAAGGAATTACTCTTAAAGATAGGTTTATGTACTTATTTGGACCCCCAGGCTGGTCACATGACGGGACGCGAAAGACGTCTACACAGATTAAAGAGGATTATCGTAGAACTCTAAAAAGCAGTTAATGATACCTCCGGTACATTTTGCTTTATCTGAAATTTTGATCGTATTAACAAGTATTTACTCTTTTCGATATTTCTTAAAGTATAAATTTAATTATGCTTCACTAGGTGTTCTGATCTTGGGTGCCACTGCTTTTTTGGCTTCAATAAGGTTTGGCTTCAGCTTACATAATGAACTGAAATTTATTCATCAATTATTTAATACACTATCACTACTTTTTGGTGTTCCATTAATTGTAATTGAGTTCATAAATAAAAATGAATTTTTCAATTATAAATTTATTTTAATATCAACATTGATAATAGGTATAGTGAGTATCTATATTTTCTTTCAGGCTAAAAGCTTAATTATACTTATAGCTGTCACATGGTTGATACTTGGAATTATTTTTTCATTCTTAATACCAAGGAAAAATATTATTTATCAATTTCTCTCAGGCTTCATATTTTCAATAATTCTTATAAATTTTTTAATTAGGCAAAATCAGTTTTTCGAACCAAATATTGGCTGGCATTTTTATCACATTGTAATTGCAATATGGCTTTATTTGATGACTATTTTATTAGCAAATAAAAATACTAGATATGAATAGCTTGATTTTCTACATTAAGGGCTGCTTCCTTAATCGATTCAGTTAATGTTGGATGAGCATGGCATGTTCTTGCTATATCTTCAGCTGACGCTCCGAATTCCATAGCAACTGTAAGCTCACCAATCATATTACCTGCGTCTGCACCAATTATATGAACACCCAATACCTCATCAGATTTGTTGTCAGATAAAATTTTTACAAATCCACCTGTATCGTTCATTACTTTTGCTTTTGCATTTGCAGTAAAGGGAAATTTACCAACTTTATAAGTAACGCCTGCAGCTTTTATTTCATCTTCTGTTTTACCTACTGACGCAACTTCTGGCGCTGTATATATTACTGATGGAATTGCATTATAATTCACATGTCCTGCCTGCCCATTAATAATCTCCGCAACCGCTGTTCCTTCTTCTGATGCTTTATGAGCTAGCATTGGGCCTAATTTGCAATCACCAACTGCGTAAATATTATCAATCGAAGTTTTAAAATGATTATCAGTAATTATAAATCCTTTATCATCTAGTTTAACTCCCAGTTCTTCAAGATTTAATCCAAAGGTATAAGGTCTTCTGCCTGTAGAAATTAGAACCTTGTTACAGTCTATATTCATAGTTTGCCCCTTGTTTTCCACTGAAACAGATAAAGAGTCACCTTCTTTGTTTACTGATCTTAATGCCGTGGAAAGTTTAAAGTCAAAACCCTGTTTAATGAGTATCTTCTGAAAACTGCTTGATACTTCAGTATCCATTCCTGGAAGAATTCTATCTGCATATTCAACTACTGTTACTTTGGAGCCAAGTCGTGACCAAACGGATCCCATTTCTAGGCCGATATAACCTGCGCCAATGACAACTAAGTGATTGGGAACTTTTTCCAGACTTAATGCTCCAGTAGATGATAAAATATCTTTTTCATCGATCACTACTCCATTAGGACTAGATACCTCAGAACCCGTTGCAATAATTATTTTTGCAGATTTTATTGTCTCTGATTTTTCACCTGATAAAATTTCAATTTCATTAATATTCTTCAGTTTTGCAAACCCAGACTTACGATTGATTTTGTTTTTTTTAAACAAGAATTCAACTCCTTTAGTGAGAGATTCAACACTTTCTGATTTTTTTTCCATTATCTTAGTCAGGTCAAAGGAAACATTATCAAAATTGATTCCTAACTTCTTTAGATCCGATGCCTGATCATATAAATGTGAGGAGTGAAGAAGAGATTTTGATGGAATACAGCCAATATTAAGACATGTTCCACCTAAAGTTTGACCCTTTTCAATACAACAAACATTGTAACCTAACTGTGCAGCTCTAATTGCACAAACATATCCTGCAGGTCCGCTACCTATAACCGTAATATCAAATTCTTCCATTCTATACCCCTAGTAAGATTCGATTTGGATCTTCTAAACTTTCTTTGACCCTAACCAAAAAAGTAACTGCACCTTTACCATCCACAATACGATGATCGTAAGATAGAGCAAGGTACATCATTGGCCTTATCACGATGTCACCATCTACTGCAACTGGCCTTTCCTCAATCTTGTGCATGCCAAGTATCCCTGATTGAGGAGGGTTTAAAATAGGTGTAGACATAAGAGATCCATAAACGCCACCGTTCGAAACTGTAAATGTACCTCCTTGCATGTCATCAATACTTAATTTACCAGTTCGAGCTTTTTGTCCTAAATTAAAAATCTCTTGCTCTATTTCTACTATTGATTTTTGATCAGCATCTCTGATAACGGGTACAACCAATCCTTGGTCAGTTCCTACTGCAACACCGATATTGTAAAAATTTTTATATATAACGTCATTATTTTCAACTTCTGCATTAACCTCAGGAATATCTTTGAGAGCTGTGATACAAGCCTTTACGAAGAAAGACATAAATCCTAATTTTATTCCGTATTTTGACTCAAAAGCATCTTTATGCTCACTACGAGTTCTAATCAATTCGCCCATATCAACTTCATTAAATGTTGTGAGCATAGCTGCATTATTTTGTGCATCTTTAAGTCGTTTAGCTATAGTTTGTCTTAGTCGAGACATTGGAACTCTTTCTTCTTTACTGTCACGATCCTTACTTATTGGTGACTTCGTTGAAAGTTCTTGAACATTATTATTTGAAGCTAAAATATCACCTTTTGTAATTCTTCCATCTGAACGAGCAGTAGCCACTTGAGAAATATCAATATTTTTTTCTACCGCAATTTTTCTAACTGCAGGCGATAGTTTTGAGACTTTACTTTCAAGAATTTCTTTTGGAGTATTATCCACTGGTACACTTGGTTCTTGTAGAACTGGCTTTTCCATCACTGGTTCTTCTTTGGACATTTCGTCTTTAGTGGTAACTATTTTCTCTGAATTTTCAGGAGCTTTTTTTACTTCCGCAGTATCGTTAATAACTCCCAATAATGCGCCTACCTCTACCGTTGATCCTTCAGGCGATGAAATTTTTTCGATCAATCCTGATGTAGGGGAAGGAACTTCAAGAGTTACTTTATCGGTTTCTAACTCAAGCAGTGGTTCATCTAGCGTAACGCTGTCTCCCTCATTTTTATACCACTTAGCAACAGTTGCTTCTACAACACTCTCACCAAGAGATGGCACTTTAATATTTACGGACATACTAATTATTTAACACTTTAAGAATATTATTCAATTGGCAGTTTGAACTTTACAAGCGATACCCCATCTTTATTGTCTTTTATTTCACTTCTTTCTGACTCTGTAGCAAGTCTTAGAATATTTAATTGGTTTTCAGCATGTCGGTTGGCTATCCCTGTTGCTGGAGAAGCAGATGCTTTCCTTCCAATAAATAAGAGTTCTTCATATTTACCGGTTATTGACTGGTTAACTGACTCTACTCTATGCTTTACAAAACGAAATGCTCCCATATTTGACGGTTCTTCTTGAACCCAGTAGATTTCAGCTTGAGGGTACTCTAGCAATTCTTCTTTTAAAGCTTCATAAGGGAACGGATACAATTGATCAAACCTTAAAATCTGAATATTTTCTTGTTTACGCTTCTCAATATAATCATCTAACTCAAAATAAATTTTTCCTGAGCAAAGAAGCAGTCTATTAATTTTAGATTTTTCAATTTTGGAAAGTTCTTTTCTTAAAATACGGTGAAAAGTTGAACCATTTGTAAACTCGGCAATATCAGAGACATTCTTTTTGTGTCTAAGAGTTGATTTAGGAGTCATTATCACAAGCGGCTTACGAAAATCTCTTAGCAATTGTCTTCTTAGAACATGAAAGTAATTTGCGGGTGAAGTGCAATTAACTACTTGAATATTATCTTCAGCACAAAGTTGCAAGAATCTCTCTAGTCTTCCACTTGTATGTTCAGGACCTTGACCTTCATGTCCATGAGGCAGCAAGAGTGTTAGTCCTGACATTCTTAACCACTTCCTTTCACCCGTAGTAATGAACTGATCAATTATAGTTTGTGCATTATTTGCAAAATCACCGAATTGTCCCTCCCACAGGACTAAGGTTCGGGGATCTACTTGAGAATAACCATATTCAAATCCAAGGACTCCATACTCAGACAAAAAGCTATCGATGATTTCAAAGAAGCCCTGTTCATTTCTAAAATGCCTCAGAGGCACAAACCTATCTTCGTTAACTTGATCATATAGCACAGAGTGTCTTTGACTAAAAGTTCCTCTACCAGAGTCTTGTCCTGATAGCCTTACGCCATATCCTTCAGCCAATAGTGATGCAAACGCGAGAGATTCGGCGGTCGACCAATCTACTCCTTTTCCCTCATTAATACTGTTGAGGCGGTCGTCATAAATTTTTTTGATTCTTTTATGAGGACTAAAATCTTTAGGTATTTGATGAATTTCTTTTCCAATTTTTTTAAATTCATCTTTGGTTATCGACGTTTGTCCCCGTCTAGCATCTATAGATGCAACATTTATTCCTTTCCAAGAACCCTCAAGCCAGTCGGCTTTATTAGGTTTATAAGATTTTGCAGATGCTAGCTCTTCATTTAACTTTTCATTATATAATGATATTTCATTATCGATATCATCTGAAGTTAATACACCCTCTTCAATTAATCTTTGCTGATATATATTTAGAGTTGTCGCATGTTCTTTAATTCTTTGATACATTAATGGTTGTGTAAATTCTGGTAAATCCATTTCATTATGGCCTGCTCTACGATAGCAAAACATATCTACAACGACATCAGTCTTAAATTTATTTCTGAATTCAACAGCAAGCCTACAAACATGAACTACAGATTCAACATCATCTCCATTAACATGAAATATAGGTGCCTGAATAATCTTAGCAATTTCAGTACAATAAGGAGCCGATCGTCCATAATGAGGCACAGTTGTAAAACCTATTTGATTATTGATTACAAAATGAATTGTTCCCCCAGTTCGAAAACCTCTTAATTGTGACATCGCAAATGTTTCAGCAACTACTCCTTGACCTGCCATGGCTGCATCGCCGTGAATGAGCAGACCCATGACTTTGTCATTGGTTTTGTCTTTAAGTAAAGTTTGTTCTGCTCTTACCTTGCCCATAACAACGGGGTCAACTGCCTCAAGGTGGGATGGATTTGGAGTTAACGAAAGATGAATCTTTTTATCCTCAAATTCTCTATCACTAGAAATACCTAAATGATATTTAACATCGCCTGAACCAAGTATTTCATTGGGATCTTCACCACCTCCTTCAAACTTTGCCATTATGGACCTGAGAGGAACCTCCATAACTGATGACAATAATGTCAACCTTCCTCTGTGAGCTGTACCTATGTAAACATCTTCAATTCCAGATAGACAACTTTGTTTGATTATTTGCTCTATACCTGGAATAGTTGCCTCACTTCCAACTAATCCGAAACGTTTTGTACCAATAAATTTTTTATCTAAAAACTTCTCAAACATCTCCGCTTCTAACAAGCGTTTGAAAATTGCTTTTTTTCCATTTGTAGTAAATTGAGTTTTATTTCTAACTTCCTCTATTCTTTCTTGAACCCACTGTTTTTGATCTGCGTCCTGAATATGAACAAATTCTACGCCTATAGAACCACAGTATGTCTCTTTTAAAATATTAATAATTTCGTTCAGGGTTGTGAAATTAAGTCCAAGACTTCCATCAATAAATATTTCTTTACTGAGGTCTTTCTCTTCAAAACCATAATTTCTGTAATCTAATTCAGGGTAATTTTTAATCTCTTTTAAATTTAATGGGTCAAGTTGAGATGCTAAATGGCCATTAACCCTAAAAGCTCGGATTAGTCTTATTGCTCTGATTGAGTCATATATTTGCTCTTTTAATTTGTCTGAAGAAATATTTGTACTGATATTTTCATTAATTTTGTAAGACTTTTTTTCCCAAGAACTATTAATATTAATTGCAAGGTCTTCTTCAGTTGTAAAATCGTTATTTGACCAACTAGCTCTTAAAATATTTTGTTCATTTAAATTTTTTGATAATCCTGAAAAAAATGTTTTCCAATCTTCTGGTATTTGGTCTGGATCAGTTTGATACTTTTCATACATTTGTTCAATGTAGGTGGCATTAGAACCATGTAAGAAAGAGGTTTTGTCAAAAATATCATTTGTTGAGGTTTTGGCCATTCAGTAAAATTACTTTAGATTCGATTCTTCAATACCTCAAGTAAAGTCGACCCTAATGCTGCTGGAGAATTTGAAATTTTGATGCCGGCTTCTTTCATTGCTTCAATTTTATCCTGTGCTCCACCTTTTCCACCAGAAACAATTGCGCCAGCATGTCCCATTCTTCTACCTGGTGGAGCCGAGGTCCCAGCAATAAAGCCCACCAAAGGTTTTTTTGTATTTTGCTTCTTCAAGAATTCAGCAGCTTCCTCTTCTGCTGATCCACCAATTTCTCCGATCATAATTATTGATTCAGTTTCTGGATCAGCAAGGAACAAATCTAAACAATCAATGAAATTAGTTCCATTTATTGGATCACCTCCTATGCCAATACATGTAGATTGACCCAAGCCTGCTACTGTTGTTTGATATACTGCCTCATAAGTAAGAGTTCCTGATCGTGAGACAATACCTACATTACCTTTTTTATGAATGTGAGCTGGCATGATGCCTATTTTGCACTCATCGGGTGTAATTATTCCTGGACAGTTAGGGCCAATTAACCTTGAAGATGAAGAGCTTAATCTATCTTTAACTTTCATCATATCCATCACAGGAATGCCTTCTGTAATGCAAACAATTAATTCAATCTTACTGTCAATCGCTTCAATGATCGCATTTGCTGCGTAGGGTGGTGGAACATAAATAACTGTGGCATTAGCATTAGTTTTTTCTTTCGCTTCTTTTACCGTATCGAAAACTGGAAGTTCAAGATGCATTGACCCACCTTTTTTAGGTGTAACACCTCCAACCATCTTTGTCCCATATTTGATAGCCTGCTCAGAATGAAATGTTCCCTGTGCTCCAGTAAACCCCTGGCAAATAACTCTTGTATCTTTGTTGACGATAACAGACATTAAACAAGCTTAACTATTTTTTTTGCAGCATCATCAAGGTCATTTGCAGAAATGATTTCTATTCCTGAATTTTCAAGGATCTGCTTTCCTTGGTCCACGTTAGTGCCCTCTAATCTAACAACAAGAGGAACAGAAATTTTTAATTCCTTTGCTGCAGAAACAATTCCCTCGGCAATAACATCACATCTCATGATACCACCAAAAATATTCACAAGTATCCCTTTAACACCCTGGTCTGAAAGGATAATTTTAAAAGCACTCGAGACTTTTTCTTTTGACGCGCCCCCGCCAACATCTAAGAAATTTGCAGGTTCACCGCCATACATTTTAATAATATCAAGACTAGCCATCGCAAGTCCTGCTCCATTTACCATACATCCTATATTTCCATCCAATTTAATATAGGCAAGGTCATATTTTGCTGCTTCCCTCTCATATTCATCTTCTTCATTTTCATCTCTTAATTCTTCAATTTCGGGGTGCCGATAAATTGCATTATCATCAAAGTTTACTTTTGCGTCTAAACATAAAAGTTTATTTGTATTTGTGACTATCAGAGGATTAACTTCAACAAGACTTGCATCTTTTTCAATAAAAAATAAATACATATTTTTAATCAGATCTGACAATTGATTATTTAAATCATCATCTATTTCAAAAGCCTTTTGAATCATTTCAATATCATTATTGGTAACACCTGTTGATGGTTCAATTTGAACTGTAGTAATATTTTCAGGCGTGTCAGCGGCGACTGCTTCTATATCCATACCTCCCATTTTAGAAACTATAAATGCAACTTTACTAGTTGATCGGTCTAGCAGACATGAGAGATATAATTCCTTTTCTATATCAGAACCATTTTCAATGTAAATTCGCTTAACCTCTTTACCTGATGCTCCAGTTTGAGGTGTAACTAAATTCATGCTATACATTTTGTTCGCTTCGTTAAGAGCATCTTCTTTAGTAGAAACAATTTTGACACCTCCGCCTTTTCCTCTTCCGCCTGCGTGTATTTGAGCCTTCACTACCCACACAGGACCCACAACTTCATTTACAGCTCTTTCTATCTCATCTGCACTATAAGCTACAGAGCCTGATGAAACAGGAATGTTGTAACCTCTAAACAAATCTTTGGCTTGATGTTCGTGAATGTTCATATTTACTTTAATGAGGTATCTATGTTTTTAGCTGCATCAAATAATTCATTTACAGCTTCTATTGAAGTATCAAAATGTTTTTTTTCTTCAGCATCTAATTCTAATTCAACAACTTGTTCAATTCCTCCCGATCCGATAATAACAGGAACACCAACATAAAGATCTGAAACACCGTATTCCCCATTTAAATACGCAGCACAAGGTAAAGTTTTCTTTTTATCGTTTAGATAAGAGTCAGCCATTTCAATTCCAGACGCTGCCGGACCATAAAATGCAGACCCAACTTCTAACAATTTTACTACTTCAGCCCCTCCCTTCCGGGTTCTGTCAATAATTTCATCAAGTTTTGATTGCGATATTTGACCTTGGTTTACTAGATCCATCAGGGGCTTTCCACTCACCGTTGTTCTATTGGGAACGGGAACCATAGTATCTCCATGTCCACCCAAAACAAACGAGTCTACTTCACTTATGGGTACATTGAGTTCTTGTGATAAGAAATATTTAAATCTTGAAGTATCCAGCACTCCTGCCATACCAATCACTTTATTTTTTGGTAAGCCAGAATATTTTTGTAGCGCCATTACAATTACATCTAGTGGATTTGTGATACAAATCACAAAAGCGTTAGGTGATGTAGATTTGATACCTTCAGCAACTTGTTTAATGATTTTCAAGTTGGTACCTAAGAGATCGTCTCTTGTCATACCTGGTTTTCTTGGCACGCCAGCAGTAATTATAATAACATCAGAGTCTCGAGTATCTTCGTAATTATCTGTTCCCGATAGGGAAACATTAAAGCCATCAATTGCCGATGACTGCGAAATATCTAATGCTTTTCCTTTAGCTAAACCTGCCATTAAGTCAAAAAGAACAACATCACCTAATTCTTTCATTGCTGCGAGATGGGCTAACGTACCTCCAATTTGACCAGCCCCAATAAGTGATATTTTTTTATTTTTCATCTAAGAATATTTACAATCCGTAAACTAACTAGATAGAGATTAAAATCAAGCTAAGAATCTAAATTATTTCATTGTTGGAATTGTAAATTCTGCACCTTCTCTTATTCCAGTTGGCCACCTTGAAGTAACTGTTTTCAGTCGAGTAAAGAACCTTACTCCATCCATGCCATGCATTGCATGATCACCAAATAAAGACCTCTTCCATCCTCCGAAACTATGAAAAGCCATTGGGACTGGTATGGGCACATTAACTCCCACCATACCAATTTTACATTGATTAGAAAATGCACGGGCAGTATCTCCATCTCGAGTATAAATAGTAGTGCCGTTTCCAAATTCGTGATCGTTAACCATTTTTAAAGCATCATTAAAAGATGGTTGACGCACAACTGAGAGAACAGGTCCAAATATTTCCTCTCTATATATCTTCATGTCCTCTTTAACATGATCAAATAAACAGCCACCTATAAAATATCCGTTTTCATAACCTTGAAGTGAAATTGATCTTCCATCAACAATTAATTCAGCTCCTTCAGATACCCCTGCGTCAACGTAGCTTTTAACTTTTGTGAGATGAACGTCACTGATCAATGGGCCCATTTCAACTTCTGGATCGGTTCCAGGACCTACCTTTAAATTCTGAACACGAGGTGTTAATTTTTCAATTAGCTTATCTCCTACATCACCAACAGCAACGGCGACCGATAGAGCCATGCATCTCTCGCCAGCAGAACCGTATCCTGCACCAATCAAACCATCAACGACTTGATCAAGATCAGCGTCAGGCATAATAACCATATGATTTTTAGCGCCTCCCAGGGATTGAACTCTTTTATTGTGCTTTGAAGATGTATGATAAATGTATTCAGCAACTGGGGTTGATCCGACAAAACTCACAGAGTCTACTGCTGGATCAGTTATTAATAAATCTACTGCTTCTTTATCTCCATTAATTACATTAAATACTCCATCTGGAAGTCCAGCTTCTTTTAATAATTCAGCCAACATATAGGGAACTGTTGGATCTTTTTCACTTGGCTTAAGAATAAATGAATTGCCGCATGCTATCGAAATGACAAACATCCACATTGGAACCATGGCTGGAAAATTAAATGGAGAAATACCAATACTTAAACCCAATGGCTGTCTCATGCTCCAACTATCAATATCAGATCCTACATTTTCAGAATATTCACCCTTTAATAAATGTGGAATACCACAAGCAAATTCTACAACTTCCATGCCCCTGGTGATAGAACCTGCTGAGTCAGATAAAATTTTACCATGCTCAGAAGTTAGCTCTAGTGCGAGCTTATCCATGTCTCGCAAAATTAAATCTTTAAACTTAAAAAATACTCTTGATCTTGTTAAGGGTGGAGTTACAGCCCATTTTTTTCCTGCTTTAACTGCACATTCTATTGCAAATTTTACATCCTCAGAATTAGCAAATGAGACTTTTTTTGTTTTTTCTCCATTCGCAGGATTAAATACATCACCAAAGCGTTCAGATTTACTAATATGTTCTTTTCCATTAATAAATTGATTTACTATTTTCATATTAAAAAATATTGTAGATTAATTGTCTCCAATAGCAACGTTAGAAAATTATGAGAAGGCTTGACTTACACGGGTTTACATTAGAGGAGGCTTATCAAGAGTTTACTGATTTTATTTACAGTGCGTATGAGGATAATATTTCTAAAGTCGAAATTATTACTGGCAATAGTGGTCAAATAAAAAAAGAGTTTCCCCATTGGACAGAGAATAATCATCAAATCAGATATATAGAAAACAGCTGGCATAAGGGAAGTTTTTTAGTGAAAATTGAG
Source organism: uncultured Pelagibacteraceae bacterium (assembly GCA_902544065.1). GTDB lineage: Bacteria > Pseudomonadota > Alphaproteobacteria > Pelagibacterales > AG-422-B15 > CACNXQ01. The sequence continues at coordinate 33,670 of CACCAS010000005.1, read as the reverse complement.
AAAAAATATTAAGTATTGCATTTGTCAAGTTGGCAGTCGTATTTAGGTTCAATTATGTTTGAAGAATACTATAAATATAATATTGATGGACAACGCGATATTCTTTTTTCATTAATTCCCCTAATTAATAGTTGTCCATCAATCCTCGTTAAATAGGATCTCAAGTAAAAAAAGATTTTTTTAATTGATAATTATTGTTGTGCAATCATCTGCTTTATTCCAGCAATCGCTTTGGCTGGATTAAGTCCCTTTGGACAGGCTTGAGTACAGTTCATTATGGTGTGGCATCTATAAACTTTAAACGTGTCATCCAGCTCTTTAAGTCTTTCTTTTCTTTCTTCATCACGACTGTCCTGCAGCCACCTATAGGACTGCAGTAAGACAGCTGGTCCTAAATACTTATCACTGTTCCACCAATAACTAGGACAAGAAGTAGAACAACAAGCACATAATATACATTCGTACAAACCATCAAGTTTTTCGCGATCATTTCTTGATTGAATATTTTCAGTGTCTGTTGCTTCTTGTTTTTGTTTTATTAGCCATGGCTTTATAGACTTTAGTTGTTTATAGAGATTTTTAAGATTAGTTACCAGGTCTTTGATGACGGGCATATGAGGTAAAGGATAAATTTTAATATCACCTTTTACATCAGATATCGCTTTAGTACACGCGAGTGTATTGGTACCATCAATATTCATAGCACATGAGCCGCAAATTCCCTCTCTACAAGACCTTCTGAAGGTTAAAGAAGTATCAACTTCATTTTTAATCTTCATAACGGCATCTAATACCATTGGGCCACAATCATCTATGTCAATTTCATAGGTATCCATTCTTGGATTTTTATCATCCTCAGGAGACCATCTGTAGATTTTAAATTTTTTAATACTTTTATTTTCAGCTTCTAGTTTATAGTAATCGCCGTCAGTGAGTTTTGAGTTATTTGGAAGGTTGAATTGAACCATTAATAAACTCTTGCTTTGGGTTCTATGTATTTAACCTCATTTGAAAGGGTATATTCGTGAACCGATCTATATTCCAACTTACATTTTTCGTCATCAAGCCAGGATAGTGTATGTTTCATCCAGTTTTTATCGTCTCTTTCCTTAAAGTCTTCTCGAGCATGCGCGCCTCTGCTTTCTTTCCTATTGTGAGCAGAATTCATAGTGACCACAGCTTGGGCAATAAGATTTTTATATTCTAACGACTCTAATAAATCTGTATTCCAGACAAGTGATTTATCTTTTATCTTTAAATTTTCACTATCTAGCCAAGTTTCTTCTATCAGTTTTTTTCCTTCTGACATAATTTCCTCATCTCTGAAAACTGCACAATGTTTTTGCATGACTCGTTGCATTTGAGATCTCAATTCAGCAGTTGTAACATCACCGTCAGAATTTCTGGTAGCATCAAACCTTGCTACTACATCATCGATGACTGATTTAGGAATATCTTTATTTTTCTCCCCCTTAGGGACAATATCATCTATTCTGTCAGCAGCTGCTTTTCCAAAGACAACAAGGTCAATTAGAGAATTAGATCCTAATCTATTTGCGCCATGAACGCTCACACAAGCTGACTCACCAACAGCCATTAAACCAGGTACGACTGTTTCATCGCCTTTGACAAGATTCATTACTTCGCCATGGAAGTTGGTTGGTATACCACCCATATTATAATGGACTGTTGGAATAATGGGTATCGGGTCTTTAGTTACATCCACTCCAGCAAAAACTTTTGCAGACTCTGATATCCCTGGTAATCTTTCTTCAAGAATTTTGCTATCAATATGGTCTAGATGAAGATACATGTGATCTTTGTCTTTCCCTACGCCTCTTCCATCAATAATTTCTTTGGTGATAGATCGTGAAACTACATCTCTTGAAGCTAAGTCCTTTGCTGATGGAGCGTACCTTTCCATAAACCTTTCTCCCTCACTATTTACTAAGTATCCTCCTTCACCTCTGGCTCCCTCAGTTATCAAACAGCCAACACCATAAACTCCTGTAGGATGAAATTGAACAAATTCCATATCTTGCAAAGGGAGTCCCGCTCTTAAAACCATTGCATTTCCATCTCCTGTACATGTGTGAGCAGATGTAGCAGAGAAATAAACCCTTCCATAACCACCTGAAGCTAATACGGTTTGTTTTGAGTTAAATACATGTAGCTTGCCATCCTCTAAACACCAGGCAACGACACCTCTGCATTCACCTTGAACCATAAGTAAATCTAAAACGAAGTACTCTATATAATAATCCACATCGTGTTTTAATGATTGTCCATAAAGAGTATGAATAATCGCATGACCAGTTCTATCTGCTGCAGCACACGTTCTTTGTGCAGTTCCGTCACCATAATTTTTTGTCATGCCGCCAAAAGCCCGCTGATATATTTTGCCATCTTCTGTTCGACTAAATGGCACACCATAATTTTCTAACTCTAGGACTGCTTTGGGGGCGTTCTTACATAAGTATTCAATTGCATCCTGATCTCCTAGCCAATCAGAGCCTTTGACTGTATCATACATATGCCATCGCCAATCATCTTCTCCCATATTACCTAACGCAGCTGATATTCCACCCTGTGCCGCAACTGTATGACTTCTTGTGGGAAAAACTTTAGAGATACATGCTGTCTTATATCCATTCTCTACAGCGCCAACTGTAGCTCTTAACCCTGAACCTCCGGCTCCTACAACGACTACGTCGTAGTCGTGATATTCAATTTCGTAACTCATATTAAAATATTAAAATTAACCACATTGATAAACATACAAAGATTAAAATAAGTAAAAAAAAGGACGATATTAAAAAATTAATTATCTTTTTAACAGATTCGTCATGAATGTAATCTTCTAGTATCTCATTTACTCCTACCCTCATATGAATTAGCCCTAAAACGGTAAATATCAATATAAATAAAATTGACCACATACTTCTTAATTCTTCCAATATCAGCACATAAGGTTCACCAGAGAAATGAATTATTTTTAAAAATAGATATATAATGAGTGGTATCAATAAAATGGTAGTTAATCTGTGAATTTTCCAAGCATTTTTTGCAGATCCCAACATTATGATATGCCCATAACCATCATCCAGAAAATTACCGTTAGAATAACTGTTAGAAAGACCGTTAGCCACCCTGTCAATTTGGCAGTATTTAAGTCCAATCCATACCCTGAGTCCCAGAACAGATGTCTGATGCAATTTAAAAAATAAAATAAATATGAAAATGTTAAACCAATAAGAATTGTTCTAACAAATAAATTGTTGGCTACGTTGATTGCAGACTCATAGAAATCTTCACCGCTACCAATAGCAAATAGTAAAAATATTATTATTAATGATCCCAGTGATGAAACAACTCCTGTAATTCTATGAAGAATTGATAAAACAGAAGTAATTTGCCATCTATAAACTTGAAGGTGAGGTGAAAGTGGATTGCTCATTATTAATCACCTATTTATATCAAAAAGAATAGATTTAAACGACAGTAAATTAATTTTTCCTTGGTATTAATGCCCAATAATCAAGACTTAAAAGAACTGAAGGATCAAATCTATTATTTGCGTCCTGATGTTGAAACTGATATGCCTGAGCATCTCCTATTCCATTACTTCTTATTCGTAATGCTCCAAGCTTATCTGAAACTTCAATCTTGTCTAAAATAGTACTCCACGCAAAAACTGTTGTTCCCGCAAAGCATGGTGATGCATGAGTGCCTCCATTTATTGCAATTATTTTAAAAGCATTCGACAAACCATTAAATGTAAGAGCTCTTGTTAAGCTAATTACATGCCCACCATAAACAATTCGTTTTCCAAACCTTCCACCTTTTTCGACAAAATGATTAAAATGAACTTTTGCATTGTTCTGATATAGTTTAGTTGCCATCATGTGTTCTGCTTCTTCAACAGTCATTCCATCGATGTGATTAATTTTTTCATTAACATTATAATCTTCGTAACAGAGAGCAGATCCAGATGCTGAATAGTCAAAATTCGAAACATCAAAATTATAATTTTGTGCGATGGATATTATATCCTTATTAGATACTTCTTTATTTAAATCAGGAATTGAAGGATCGACTTTTTTAAGTTTTTTATTTTTCTTTCTTACCATAACCCATCTTTTATAATCGATTACAGACTCACCATGCTGATTAGATCCAATTGAATGAACATATACAACCCCGTTATCTCCACTAGAATTTTCTTTAATGCCTATAACCTCTGAGGTTGAATGAATTGTATCTCCTGGGTAAGCAGGTTTGAGAAATTTACATTCAGCATATCCAAGATTAGCAATTGCATTTAATGAAATATCTGGAACAGTTTTTCCAAACGCAATATTGAATAAAAGAAAATCGTCAACCGGGGATTCATCTAAAGACATCTTTTTTGCAAACTCTTTTGATGAATGTAAGGCATACCTAGAGCCATAAAGAGCGGTATATAATGCACAGTCTCCTGATGTGATTGTTCTGGGTGTTGCATGAATAATTTTCTGACCCATTTTGAAGTCTTCAAAAAAATTGCCAATTTTATATTTACTTGTTGATGTTTGTGACTCCTCGATATGAGAGTCTTCCTCGACTTTATTGACTAGTGTTTCTGCTTCTATAACTCTTTTTGCATGGGCAACATGAAGTTCTTCTATTTGACTATCCTCGAACGTTATAACGCCAATGTTAGGATCCTTTTTTCGTGCCTCCTCAAAAGCTGCAACAATTCTTTTAGCTTTATCAAGCTGTTCTGGGGTAGGAGTAAAAATTTTGTTACATATTTGAATTTGCCCAGGGTGAATGAGTGTTTTGCCATCAAAACCTAATCCATGACTATAAGTACATTCTTCCTCAAAACCTTTTGAGTCTCTAATATCGTTAAATACTCCATCTAATATCGATAGTTTAAATGCTTTTGAAGCCATCATACATTTTTCAAAACTAGTAACTAAGGCAGTTCTTTTTAACTCGTCTTCTAGTCCGAGCTCAGTTGAAAGGTCATTAGTTCCCATAACAAAACATTTTAGATATTTTGATGATTTGGCAATGTCATATGCGTTTACTATGGAAAGTGCAGTCTCCATCATTGCCCATATTTTGATTTCTTTATTATTAATATATTTTTCGCAGTCCTTTATATCTTTAGCCTCATTAACCTTTGGTACTAATATTGCATCCGGAGAACACTTCTCAAGAATCTTTAAGTCTTTCTGTCCTTCTTCAGAATCAAAATTATTTATTCTAATTACTTGCTCTTTGTTTTTATTCACTCCTGAATTTAAAATATCAATAATGGCTTTTCTTGCATCTTCTTTTGCGCTTAATGCTACAGAGTCCTCTAAATCGTAAATCAACGAGTCAACATCCAATGTACTGCTCTTTTTTAGTGCCTTAGCATTAGAGCCTGGAACGTAAAGCACACTCCTTCTTGGTTTTCTTATATCTTTTCTCATTATTTTAAATGGTCCTCTATCAGCATTTCAGCAATTTGAATTGTATTCAAGGCTGCACCTTTCCTCAAATTATCAGATACTACCCAAATTGATAAACCATTTTTAGTTGAAGTATCTTCTCTAATTCTTGAAACATAAGTATCGTCATTACCAGCACATTCTTTCGGAGTTACATACCCACCATCTTCACGTTCATCGAGTAATTTACAACCTGGCGCGTTTTTAATCGCCTCTCTTGCTTGTTCTACAGACACTTTTTCATGAAATTCAATATTCACTGCCTCTGAATGACCAATGAAAACCGGTACTCTCACACATGTTGCGCTAAATTCTATTTCATTAGATAGAATCTTTTTTGTTTCTTGATTCATCTTAAGCTCTTCTTTTGTATACCCATCATCCATAAATTTATCAATATGAGGTATAACATTAAATGCAATTGGTTTTGTAAACTTAACATTGTCTTTTATTTCATCCGAGAACATGTTTTTTGTTTGGTCAAATAATTCATCCATACCAGCTTTACCTGCACCTGAAACAGATTGATACGTTGAAACAATCACTTTTTTTATTTTAGAAATTTCATGCAATGGTTTTAATGCTACGACGAGTTGTATTGTTGAACAATTAGGATTAGCAATAATATTTTTTATTTTATAATTTTTTATAGCATCGGGATTTACTTCAGGCACAATTAAGGGGACATCTTTATCCATTCTGAATTGACTTGAATTATCGATAACAATGCAATTTTTTTCAGCAAACATGGGTACCCATTCTTTTGATACGCTTGCCCCAGCTGAAAATAGTGCTAGATCAACTTTTGCTGGATCAAATTTGTCAATAGCTTCAACTGTGAGCTCCTTATCTCCAAATTCAACTTTCGTTCCCTCACTTTTGCTTGAAGCGATAGGAAAAATGTTTGCTGAATCATACTTTTTATCTGAAAGTATATTAAGCATCTCTCGACCGACATTTCCAGTTGCTCCAACTATTGCGATATTTAAGCTCATAAATTAGAAATTCTGTTTTAATTGATTAATAATTTTGTCTCCCATTTCAACTGTGGACAAATTTTTATTATCATCACCTATTAAGTCGGCTGTCTTGTAGCCATCTGAAAGTACTTTATTAACAGATTGATTAATGAGATCAGATTCCTTATCCATATTAAATGAATATTTAAGACACATTGCAAAACTTAAAATAGATGCAATAGGATTTGCTATTCCTTTGCCGGCAATATCAGGCGCTGATCCGTGAACGGGTTCATAAAGAGATTTTCTAGAGTTATTTGAATCAAAAGCGCCCAATGAAGCTGAAGGTAGCATCCCTAAAGACCCTGTTAACATAGCAGCTTCATCAGAAAGAATATCTCCAAATAAATTGTCAGTAACAATTACGTCAAATTGTTTTGGATTTCTTACAAGTTGCATAGCACAATTGTCTGCATACATATGTGAAAGCTCAACATTTGGATATTCATTTTTATGAATGTAAGAAACTTCTTCTCTCCATAAAATACCCGACTCCATAACATTTGATTTTTCACATGAAGTTACTCTATTGTCTCTTTTGCTTGCCAGTTCAAAAGCAATTCTTGCAACTCTTCTTACTTCATCTGTAGTGTATGACTGGGTATTAGTTCCGATTCTGGTTCCATCACTTTTTTCTTCGATACCTCTCGGCTCTCCAAAATAAATACCACCTGTAAGTTCTCTGACAATTAGGATGTCTAAACCAGAAACAAGTTCAGATTTTAAAGATGATGCATCAACCATTGATTCAAAACATAAAGCAGGTCTTAAGTTAGCAAATAGATCCATTTCTTTTCTAATACTCAAAAGCCCTTGCTCAGGCCTTAGAGAAAAATCAAGATTATCCCACTTTTCTCCTCCAACGGCACCAAGTAAGACTGCGTGAGAATTTTTTGCCTTATCTAATGTTTCATGTGATAAGGGGACACCATATCGATCATAAGCTGCTCCACCAATATCATCTTTTTGTATTTCAAAAACAACATCACTTTTTTCTTCAACACATTTAGCAACTTTAATAACTTCATCCATTACCTCTGGACCAATACCGTCTCCAGATAAAATTAATAATTTATATAATTTGCTCATATTATTTCGCTTCTATATAACCAAGGAGTTTTCTTAGCTTGATTATTTTCAAAATCTGAAATCGAACTCGATTTATTTAAAGTCATGCCAATGTCGTCAAGTCCTTCAATCAAACATTTCTTCTTAACAGGATCGATTTCGAATGTTATTTCTTTTTGTTCATTGTTTTCTAAATAAGTTATGTTCTGCTTTTCTAGGTCAATGTTGAAATTCAATGTATTCTCAGCAGAGTCCTGTAATTTAGCTACAGTTTCTTCGTCAAGAATTATAGGTAAAATACCATTTTTGAAACAGTTATTATAAAATATATCAGCGTAACTTGGCGCAATTATACATTTAATACCATAGTCAGCAATTGACCAAGGGGCATGTTCCCGTGAAGAGCCACAACCAAAATTTTTACCCGCTATCAAGATACTCGCACCTTTATACTGATCTTGATTGAGTTCAAAAGAATCTATTTTATTACCATCCTGATCAAACTTTAACTCAAAAAATAAATATTCTCCAAGACCGGTTCTTTTAATAGTTTTCAAAAACTGTTTTGGAATTATCATATCTGTATCAACATTAGTTATCCGTAAAGGAATTGCGTTACCAGTTAGTTTATTAAATTTCTCCATTATAGATCTCTAAAATCAGTTAATTTACCTTTGATAGCTGCAGCAGCAGCCATTTGTGGACTCATTAAGTGTGTTCGCCCACCTCTTCCTTGTCTTCCTTCAAAATTTCTATTTGAAGTTGATGCACATCTTTCTTGAGGTTTAAGTTTATCTGCATTCATGGCTAAACACATTGAACATCCAGGATCTCTCCAATCGAACCCTGCTTCTATAAATATTTTGTCTAAGCCTTCTTTTTCTGCCTGTTCTTTCACAAGTCCCGAGCCTGGAACAATCATTGCATGAACATTTTTTTCAACTTTGCGACCTTTTGCAATTTTAGATACGGCCCTTAAATCTTCTATTCGTCCATTCGTGCAAGATCCGATAAAAACTTTATTTACTTCAATTTCAATAATTGGCGTATTGGGTTCAAGACCCATATAGTCAAGCGCTCTTTCAATAGATCTCTTTTTTTCATCACTACTTGCATTTTTCGGATCAGGAACATAGCCATCGATTGAAACAACATCTTCTGGACTTGTTCCCCAAGTGACTTGGGGAATAATTTCATCAGCTTTTACTTCTACGATCTCGTCATATTGTGCGCCTTCATCAGTAGCAAGCGATTGCCAATACCTAATAGCTGTTTCAAACTCAACTCCAGAAGGAGCAAGTGGTCTGCCCTTTAAATATTCCCAAGTTTTCTCATCAGGGCTGATTAAACCAGCTCTTGCACCTGCCTCAATAGACATGTTGCAAACTGTCATTCTGCCTTCCATTGATAAATTTCTAATTACGTCACCTGTATATTCAATCACATAACCTGTTCCACCAGCAGTTCCTATTTTTTTTATAATTGCTAATATTATATCTTTTGCAGTTACTCCATCCATGACCTCACCTGTAATTTTAATGCACATATTTTTAGCTTTTGTTTGAATCAGAGTTTGAGTAGCAAGAGTATGTTCAACTTCAGATGTTCCTATGCCCCACGCTAAAGCTCCAAAAGCACCATGAGTGGACGTATGACTATCTCCACAAACTATTGTCATTCCAGGTTGAGTAAATCCTTGCTCGGGGCCAACAATATGAACTATACCTTGCCGCTTATCTGACATCGGTAAGTAAGTAATATTATTTTCCCTAGCGTTTCTCTCTAATGTTTCAACTTGTAATTTTGAGTCTGGGTCTGCTATGCCCTTATCCCTATCCATAGTGGGCACATTATGGTCTGCTGTAGCCAGAGTAAATTCAGGTCTTCTAACTTTTCTACCGCTCATTCGCAATCCCTCAAAGGCTTGTGGACTTGTTACCTCGTGGACAAGATGTCGGTCAATATAAAGTATTGTAGTTCCATCATCATTAATGGAAACGATATGGTTATCCCATATTTTATCATACAAAGTTTTTGGCGCACTCATAATTCAGTTAATGATATTAAAAAGAAAAAGAATTGTTTATTCTTTTGTACTGTCTGTTTCTTCTGATTTTCCATCTTCCGCCTCAGGACTATTTTCCTCTTTTGCTTCAGGTGTATCTTCAGTTTGTGTCTCTGAAGTCTCAGCTTGCATGGTAGCCTCCTCTTCAGTTGCAAGTTCTTCTGCGGCAACGATTTGTTCTTCCGCAACCTCTTCTGTTTCATCAATATAAAGACTAGCTAAATCAGGCTGCTTCTTTCTAATTCTTTCAACAATTCTTGCTTTTTTACCAGTCAGGTCTCTTAAGTAGTAAAGCTTTGCTCTTCTCACCTGCCCACTTCTTACAATGGAAATAGAGTCAATAGTTGGACTAAAAATTGGAAAAACTCTTTCAACACCCTCACCAAAAGATATTTTTCTTACCGTGAATGAAGAACTGAGGCCTCTATTCTTTTTTCTTATACAAACACCTTCGAATGCTTGGATACGTTCTCTTGTACCTTCTCTAACCTTAACATTTACTCTGACAGTATCACCTGGATGAAACTGAGGTATTTTCTTACCCTTTATAAGTGTCTTGATTTGATCTTTTTCAAACTGTTCAATAATATTCATGATTGCCTCGCACCGTCTTTTAATACTTTATTTCTTGCTTGTCTTGTTTTTTTTGTAGTTTTTCCATATGTCTGGCCTCATTTTCTTAGTTATTTTCTCAGACATATCCAAGCGCCATTTACTGATATTCTTATGATTACCAGACAGCAATACATCTGGAATAGTTATGTTTTTCCATGTTTTTGGCCTGGTATATTGTGGATACTCTAATAAGTCATTATTAAATGACTCCATTTCACTAGATTCACTATGTCCCAAAGTCCCTGGAAGGAGTCTGACTATTGACTCAACTAAAACCTGAGCGGCTAACTCTCCACCAGCTAAAATGTAGTCTCCAATACTTAATTCTTCTATCTCGTAATAATCCAAAAGGCGTTGATCAATTCCCTCATACCTACCGCAGAGAAGATTTATTCCTTTCATTTTTGATAATTTGCTAACTTTCTTTTGCGTAAGAGGTTTTCCCCTTGGACTTAAGTAAATTAGAGGATATTTTTCTTTGGATTTAATATTTCTATAGCATGCATCAATAGCTTTACCCATGATATCTGGTTTAAAAATCATTCCTGGTCCACCACCAGCAGTTGTATCATCAATTTTTTTATGTTTATCTTTAGTATATTTCCGAGGATCAATTGTTTTTAATGACCATATCTTTTTGCTATGAGCTTTACCTATAACACCTTGTCCGAGTATTCCAGGAAAAGAGTCAGGAAATATTGATATGATTTTAACTTTATACATTTTGTTAATTTAAATATTCACTTACATTTTGAACCAGTAATAATTTTTTCTCTAAATCCACTTTTTTTATTGTCGCTTTTGAGAATGGAATAAAAAAATCTTTTTGGTCTTTCTTTCTTACCTCTATCAAATCAGCTGATCCATAATTTTCAACTGAACATACTTTTCCGAGTGTTTTCTTATTTTCATCCTTTACTTCTAAATTAATTAATTCGTGAAAATAATATTTTTTTTGATTATTAATTTCAGGTAATTCAGAAGAATCTATTTCTATAAGGGATCCAACTATCAACTCAGATTTTTCTCTACTATCAACTTCCTTGCATGAAACTATATATCCATTAGGCAATTCTTTTATTTTATTTAAGTTTGTAGATTTATAATTGTTTCCAATCTTAAAAGACTTGAACTTAAATATATTATCAGGGTTTTCCGTGAAAGATGTTATTTTGAAAAACCCTTTTAATCCATGAACTCCTCTAACTTCGCCAACTGCTATGAACTTAGACATGATGATTTAGAATTAGACTTTTACTTGTTCTCATCTCCTGGTTGGTCTTCCCCTTTTTTTTCCTCTTCTGATGGAGCTTCCTCTGCTGGAGCTTCCTCTGCTGAAGCTTCCTCTGCTGCTGGAGCTTCCTCTGCTGGAGCTTCCTCTGATGCTGGAGCTTCTTCTGCTGCTGCAGAAGCCTCTTGAGCTGCCGCTAAACGTTCTTGAGCTTTTTTCTTTGGTTGTGCTTTTTTTGGATTGTTTCCTTGAGCAGGCATTGGGATTAAACCCGCAGCACCCAGGATCTTCGCAACTTTGCCAGTGGGCTTTGCTCCTTTAGATAACCATTCCTTTATATTATCCTGATCCAATTGAACTCTGTCTTTATTATCTTTATTTAGAAGAGGATTAAACAATCCTACTTTCTCAATAAATCTACCGTCTCTTGGACTTCGAGAGTCAGCGACAACTACTCTATAGACGGGTCTTTTCTTGGATCCTGCTCTAGATAATCTTATTTTTAATGCCATTTTTTCTCCTTTTGTTAAAAAAATTAAAATTTATTCTTAAAAAAATCATTTGGTATACCAGCGCCTAATTGTCCGCCTAACATATTTGAATCTATAGAGCCCATTCCCTTTTTTGATAACTTCTTCATCATATCGGACATTTTTCTATGCTGTTTTAATATTTTATTGATATCTGAAATTGATGTACCAGAGCCAGCTGCAATTCTTTTCTTTCTTGATCCATTTATAATCTTTGGTTTATTTCTCTCATACTTTGTCATTGACAAAATTATTGCCTCTTGTTTTATAATGGAATTTTCAGGATTATCTTGTTGCGGGATTTTATCTTTCATGTTTTTAAGACCTGGAATAAATTTCATTAAATTTGAAATCCCTCCCATTTTTTTCATTTGTCTAATTTGACTAAGTAAATCATCAAGGTCAAACTCCCCTTTTTTCAACTTTTCTGCCATCTTTTCAGATTCTTCTTCTTTAATAGTTTCAGATGCTTTTTCAACTAATGTTACGATATCACCCATTCCCAGAATACGATTGGCTATTCGTTCAGGATGAAAAACTTCAATAGCATCCATTTGCTCACCCATACCCATAAATTTAATAGGACAGTTATTTGCATATTTCATGCTTAGGGCAGCTCCACCTCTGGCATCCCCATCTACCCTCGTTAATATTGTTCCTGTTACTGTAATTGTCTTAGAGAAGTCAGTCGCAACATTAACTGCTTCTTGTCCAGTTAAACTATCAAGAACCAACAATGTCTCTGTTGGGCTAATTTCTTTTTCTAATTGATTTAATTCATTCATAAGAGTCTGATCGATATTTATTCGTCCAGCTGTATCAAATAATAGACAGTCGATTTCTTGAAGTTGTGCAAATTGCAAAGCTCTCTTTGCAATATCTATTGGCAACTGATCTTCAACCTTTGGTAGAATTGAAACATTTATTTGTTCTGAAAGTTTCTTTAATTGATCAAATGCTGCAGGACGAGACGTATCAAGTGATATTAATAATACTTTTTTATTTTTCTTTTCTTTTAAATAATTACCAATTTTCCCAACTGTCGTAGTTTTACCGGAACCTTGTAGTCCAGCAAAAAGATAAATTGAATTTCCACTTTCATTTACTTTCAATTCACTAGAGTCTGAACCAAGAGTCATTATAAGTTCATCGTTGACAATTTTAGTTATCATTTGAGCTGGAGTTATTGACCTAAGTATTTCCTTGCCGATAGACTCTTTCTTAATTTTTTCTATAAAACTCTTTGCTACAGGTAAAGCTACGTCAGCTTCCAGGAGCGCTCGCCTAATATCACGCAGGGCCGCATCCAAAGAGCTCTCGTCAATTGAACCAGTCTTTTTTAGACCTTTAAAAATAACATCAAACCTATTACTAAGGCTTTCAAACATTTATAACTCACTTTCAGCAGGTAACGCATCAGTGGGCGAAACTCGCTGACTGATGTCGACACCTAAATTAATAGGCACCGCAGGAATATTTTTCTTGCGGAAAACAGCTGTTTTCTATTATTTGTCTTCAAACTTGTCAAGTTTGAATTGGTACTTATTTCTGGAAAATTAGGTTTTACCTAATATAAAGGCTATATGTCGGAATTTGAATTTATAAAAATGAATGGCTTAGGGAATGATTTTGTAATCATAGATCAAAGGAGCAACGAGCTTGATCACAGTTCAACTGAAGTTCAGCATATATGTAATCGTGATAAAGGCATAGGCTGCGATCAGTTAATATATATTCGAAATTCTGAAATAAGTGACATACCACTTTTGAAATTTTACAACTCTGATGGTAGTGAGATTAGTGCCTGTGGAAACGGAACAAGATGTGTTGCAAATTATTTAATGGAACAAGATAATAAAAAAGAAATTGAGATTATGACTAGTGAAAGAAAAATATACTGCCATGCTAAATCTAATAATATCGTAAGTGTTGATATGGGAAAGCCAATATTTAGTTGGAATAAAATTCCTTTATCAGAAGATATTGACCACAAAACTATAGAGTTCTCTTACAACGAATTAAAAGTATGTAATCCATTTTTTGTCAATCTTGGTAATCCGCATGCTATATTTTTTTTGGATGAAATAAAAAAATATAACATTAGTGACTTTGGTCCAATAATCGAGCATGACAATATTTTTCCAGAGAAAATTAATGTTAGCTTTGCTGAATTAAGAGATAGAAATCATATTGTATTGGATGTTTGGGAAAGAGGTGCAGGTAAAACATTGGCATGTGGTACAGCAGCATGCGCAACTGTTGTCGCTGGTAAAGAATTGGGCTTATCAGATAATAATGTTAAAGTATCATTGCCAGGTGGAGATTTAGAAATAGATTATTTGGATAATAAAAATATAATTATGACTGGGCCAACAAAACTAGATTATAAAGACCGATACACAATATGAACAAGCAGCATTTAGAAAAAATACCAAAAGTTTACTTCAATAATTCTTGCAGTGTATGCAGAATGGAAATCAATCATTATAAAAAGTTTAATGAAAAATTAGGCTGGATTGATGTTACAAACAACAAGGAAGCTCAAAAAGAAACAGCTAAATCTTCTGCGGAATTAATTCGAAGACTTCACGTGGAGCAAGATGGTAAAATATATCAAGGAATAGATGCCTTTTTAATAGTTTGGTCAAGACTGCCAAAGTATAGATGGCTATATAAGCTTGTTAAGACACCAGGAATTTATCATGCAAGTTACATAGCGTATGAATGCTTAGCTTATATACTTTTTATCAAAAACAAAGGTCAATTAGCTAATGAAAAATCCTGAAGTTAAAACTTACGGCTGTAGACTTAATTTTTATGAGTCTGAAGTTATTAGAAAGTTTGCTAAAGAAAATAATTTACAGGACCACACTTTTGTTAATAGTTGTGCTGTTACTAATAAAACTATTGCTGATCTAAAAACAGAAATTAGAAAGCTCAAAAAAAATGATCCAGATAATAAAATAATTTTAACAGGATGCGCAGCTCAGATTCATAAAGATGAGTTTGTCGCCATGAATGAAATAGATTCAATTATTGGCAATAAGGAAAAACTAGAGTCTGAGACTTACAAAGAGATTAAGGAAAGCAATGATAGAATTAATAAAGTAGGGGATATATTCGAGCATGGTCAAGCTATATCACCAATTATAAAAAAAGTTGAGAATAGAATAAGAGGATTTGTTCAGATTCAAAACGGCTGTGACCACAGATGTACTTTTTGTATTATTCCTTATGGACGCGGGGACTCTAGAAGTGTTGAACCTGAAAATGTAGTTAACCAAATTAATACTCTTCTTGATCAAGGTTATAAAGAGATAGTTTTAACAGGAGTGGATTTAACAAGTTACGGTCACGACTTAGAAAATAAACCAAATCTTGCAACTCTAGTCTCTCACATTCTTTTCTCCATACCTAACCTTAAGCGACTAAGATTATCTTCACTCGATGTCGCCGAAATTGATAAAAATTTAATGGACCTCATTAAATATGAAAAAAGGATTCTTCCTCATATTCATCTATCGCTGCAAGCTGGTGATAATATGATTTTGAAAAGAATGAAAAGGAGACACTTGAGAGATGATGCTATTTCAGTAATTAATGAAATTAGAAGCGTGAGATCTGAAGTTGTCTTTGGTGCAGATATAATCGCAGGATTTCCAACAGAAAATGATGAAATGTTTCAAAATACAGTAGATCTAATTGAAGATTGCAACATAACCTTTCTGCATATATTTCCATTCTCTCCTAGAGAAGGTACGCCTGCAGCAAGGATGCCCCAGGTTGATCGTTATATAATAAAAAAAAGAGCAAAAATACTGAGGGAAATCGGAAAGAAAAAACTCTTAGAATATTATGACGGACTTAAGAATAAGAAGATTAATGTCATTGTTGAAGATAAAGGCAGAGGCAGATCGGATACTTTTGCAAAGGTACAAATTCATAACAATTTAGACAATGGACAAATAGTTAAAATGATCGTTACAGGTAGAAATCAGATTGGTTTAACTGGAAATATAGTTGTTTAATAATTTTAAATCCCAGATAAGTAAAATTTTTTCAAGCCACAGGATAGATGATGCCTCACTTGAAAAATTCGAGGATCTTTTAATCATGTCCGATATCGATTTGGAAACCTCTTCTTTTATTATTGGCAAACTTAAAAATGAAAAATTTATAGAGAACCCTTCTATAGAAAAAATACAATCCTCATTAGAGGAAATAATAAAAAATATTTTATCTAAAAATAAAAAGAATATTGATTACTCAACAAACAAAAATCCCTATGTTATTTTAATGACAGGTGTGAATGGATCAGGCAAAACTACAACGATTGCAAAATTAGCAAATAAATTTAAGGAAAATAATAAGAATGTCTTAATGGTTGCAGCGGATACATTTAGAGCAGCGGCAACGGAGCAACTAAGTGAATGGTCTAGTAGAATTGGGACTGACATAATTAAAGATGTTGATGGATCTGATCCGGCGAGTATAGTTTTTAAATCAATAGAACATGCAAAGCAAAGTGGTAATGATGTTATTATTATTGATACAGCTGGCAGACTTCAGAATAAACAAGATTTGATGGATCAACTTGGAAAAATTGATCGAGTTTTAAAAAAACATGACGTTAGTTTTCCACATGAGTCTATCATAGTTATAGATGCAACCACTGGTCAAAATGCTCTTAAGCAGATTGAGGAATTCAATAAATATACCCATATTACAGGAGTTATTTTAACGAAGTTTGATTCAAATGCTGCAGGGGGAACAGTTGTATCATTATCAAACGCTACAGATATACCGGTATTAGCAATTGGCTCAGGCGAAGGTATTAATGATATTGAGTCATTCGATCCAGATAAGTTTTCTAAGACTTTGGCAAATAATTAAAATGATCTAATAAGTGAAACGGTTGCACTCTCGGTTCCTGGATTTGTATCTCCTAAACTTGCATTCGAAATATGATTTAAATTAAAACCAATCCTACTTTCATCCATGGCATATGAAAATTCTACCTGACTTCTAAATTCTAAATTGTAGCCTAAATCTTTACTGTCTCCTCTATCATAATATCCTAGAGCAAAGCTTGGAGTAAAGTTCCATTTTTTAGAAACAATAAAGTCTTTCCTCAAACCAGTATAAGCGTACTTTCCACTATCACCATTCAACATAGCTCCAATGAATGGCTTTAAACCATAATTGTTTTCATAAAAATTATTTCCGTACAATAACTCTAATCTAAATTCAGAAGAATCTATTGTGTCATTTACATCAAATTGACCAATTGATATTGACCATTTATCTTTTTGATCTGCAAACGTGAAATTTCCGAGTAAGAAAGTAATAAATAAAGTGAGGTAGATTTTCTTAAGCACTATTTATGATCCGTAACGAACATAAGTATCAGCTGTTTCACCTTCTTCTATGTATCCACCTGACCAAGTAACGCATCCTTGAGACCATTTAATAACATTTGTTTTTCCATCACATCCATCAGCTATGATTTCCTCTGACTCTTCAGACAATGACTCCTGCGATTCTTGCAATACGGAAGTATCCTCACTGGTAGTCAATTCAACATTTTCGTAATCTTTAGATTCTTCTGCTGAGTCATCATCTTCAATGCCACCAGCAGTTGCTAAATTAAAATTTAAACTTAAAATGAAAAATATTAGAATACTGTATATCTTTAATCTCATACGAATTACTCCTTTGTTTTTATATTATATTAAAATCATTTATTTGTTTAAAAAATATCAACAAAGTGACGAAATTTAGACTTTTTCCCTTTTTCTTCTTATAAAAATAACAATTAATCCCATAGACATAATAATAAATGGAGCAAACCAGAGAACATAAGTAAGTTTTTTGATTGGAGGAGTCATCAATATCCAATCTCCATATTTTTCAACTAAAAATCCTTTTATTTCTTTGTCTGACTTACCTTCACTAATTTTCTCACGAATGAGTGTCTTTAAATCTTCAGCCATTTCAGCATTAGACTCATGTATAGTTTGACCTTGGCATACTAAACATCTTACCTCTTTAAAAATATTGATTGCGCGTGGCTCTTCAGCCCATACTGGGAAGCACAGTAAAGCATAGGCAAATATCAAGATAGCAATAGAATTTAACTTCATTAATTATAATCCTTTAATCATTGGTAAAATTTTTTCATCTAATTCATTCATATGTATAGGACCGATGTGCTTATACATAATTATACCGTTTCGAATAACAAAAGTTTCCGGAACACCATAAACTCCAAGATCAATGGCTGATCTACCAGACGTATCAACCCCAATTTTTTTAAATGGATTGCCTAATCCCTCAATAAATTTTTTAGCTTCCACCTCATTATCTTTATAATTAAGACCATAAATATTCACATCGTATAACTCCGAAAGAACCATCAGTACATCATGTTCTGCTCGGCAGGGAATACACCACGATGACCAAATATTTAATACGATAGGTTCATCGCTAATTAAATCTTTATTAGTCATTTTTCCATTATTAAACAAACGATCGACTGAAAATTCAGGCACCTCTTTTCCAACTAAAGGTGATGATAATTTTGTCGTATCATTATTAAGAGAAAAAAAGAAAAAAATACATACTAGGACTATAATAATAAGTGGTGATAATTTAATTAATTTCATTTTCTCTATAATTATTTCTGTTCAAAATTGCTGTTATTATTCCACCTAATATAATCATGACCACTCCTAACCAAAGAATATTCATAAATGGCTTAATATGTAGTCTAAGACTAATCGACTCTTGATTTTGAGGAACGTTCATTACTACGTAAACATCTGAGAAGAATTGGTGAATAATGCTTGTCTCAGAAGTTATTGTCGGTGGATCAGAGTAAAAGCGAATCTCAGGTGTAAATTCACCTAAATCTTTACCACTTTTAGACAAAGATAAATAGGCCTTTATTGAATTAAAATTAACTTTTTCTTCTTGTTCAATATTTTTAAAATCAAAAATGTATTTATCTAATTGAAGCTTGCTGCCAACTTTTGCATCATAAATCTTTTCTTGTGAATATACAGCATTGCTAACAACTGCTAACATAAAAATCCCAAAACCTGCATGAGCCATGCTTTGACCAAAATTTGACTTCACAATAACCTTAGTACTTTTAAAATTAAGACCGGAAGACAGTGAGGACATTATTAAAATCAAGCTCAATAAAATGATTAATATTTCGGTAATGTTAAATAAGTCATGGTATAAAGTTGTTAGGAAAGTAATCGTTAAACAAGAAACCAATATGTATCTCATTTCATTTAAAATTTTTAAGAGCTTGCTTTCTCCCCAGCTTAATTGTGGAGAAAGAATCATGAAGAATAAAAAAAGAATAATAATAGGCGTAATACTCATTGCATAATATTGAGGACCTACGGTTAGGCTTTGATTATAGAGAAGGTCCGTTGCTAACGGATACATGGTGCCAAGAAATACTACGATCAAAATTGATATAAGGAGCCAATTATTTACCATTATGCCTGTATTTCTACTGGAAATATTATGTGAAGAAGGCTTATCAATCTTTTCTGATTTTAAAGCGAATAATATAAATGAAGAGCTTAGGATAATGAATAAAAATATTAAAATGAATAAGCCTCTACCTGGATCAGAAGCAAATGTATGGACTGAATTTAAAACTCCTGACCTAACGAGAAAGGTTCCAGCTAAACTTAGTGAAAATGTTAGAATTGCAAGAACCATTGTCCAAGACTGCATCGTATTTTTTCTCTGTAAAACAACAACACAATGTATTAAGGCTGTTGCAGAAAGCCAGGGCATTAGTGAGGCATTTTCAACGGGATCCCAAAACCAGTATCCACCCCATCCCAATTCATAATACGCCCAATAGGACCCTAGAGCGATACCTGCTGTTAGAAAAGACCATGCAGCAAACACCCATGGCTTTGCAATGGTAGCCCATTTTTTATCAACTTCACTAGTTAAGAGACCAGTAATAGATAAACTAAAAATAAGTGAAAATCCGACATAACCTATGTACAAAATTGGCGGATGAATTGCTAATAGTGGATCCTGTAGAATTGGATTAAGCCCTAACCCATCACTAAAATTTTCATTATTTATGTTAAAAGGATTTGAAAGGACTAATAAAAATAATACGAAGCCAAATATCATTAAGCTTTGAACTGCTACAGTTATTTCTTTAAACTTTTGAGAACTTGATTTTGAGAGGGAAAATAAAAAGTTAAACAATACCAATATTAGTATCCAGAGCAACATACTTCCTTCATGGTTTCCCCATACACCAGACAACTTGTAGATAAGTGGTTTCTCAGAATGAGAATGAAAATAGACTAAGTCGAAATTAAAATCAGAAGTTATAAATAAAAATATTAATATAACAAAAGAAACTAAAATTGATAGAAACTGAATTGCTGAAATTTGCGATATACTAAGTAAATTATAATTCTGAATTCTAAATAGAAACCTTGATTGGATTATCGAGGTTACTAAACATAAAATTAATAATGAATTTGCAATATAATTTATAGCTAGACTCATTATTCCTGCCACTTACCAGTTTCTTTTAGTGATTTTATAACTTCGGGTGGCATATAATTTTCATCATGCTTAGCCAAAACTTTATTAGCAATAAAGCGTCCGTCGTTCATATATATCCCTTCTACAACAACCCCCTTTTCCTCAGCAAATAAATTAGGCAGTATTCCTTGGTATTTGACGCTTATTTGCTCTTGGCCATCAGTTATTTTAAAATGAAAAATACTATCTCCATCACTCATAACTGACTCAGATTCAACTAATCCACCAAGCCTGACAATTTGGCTACCTGTTTGATTGTTTTCTATAATTTCTGAAGGACTATAGAAATAAACAATATTATCTCTTAAATTGTAAACTATTATTAAAATAGCTATTCCAAAAATAATTAAACTTACTAAGAATTTAATTAGTCTTTTTTTTACTGTATCAGTCACGGTTGTTATTTATTTTATTTAATACTTCTTCTCTTTTTTTTAATCTCAGGAAGTTTGTGGTAAATAGTATTATTATAGTAATGAAAAAGAATCCATAAGCAGACCAAATAAAGGGTGCATATCCTCCCATACTTATAAGCTCATTCATTTTACTTCTCTTATTCTTAAGATCTTGTTATCTAATATTTCTATTCTTAATCTGATAAAGAAAACTGTTATCAAAAAAAGAAAAGTTGCAAGCGTCATTATAAAAAGTGGTACCATCATCGATATATCAATACTTGGCGAAGAAAGCTTTGAAATAGTTGCTGGTTGATGCAATGTATTCCACCAATCAACAGAAAATTTTATAATTGGAATATTCACAAAACCAACAATTGCCAAAGCTGCAGATATTTTAGAAGCAAGGTCTTTATTGGTAATAGACTGCCATAAAAATATATATGCCAAATACAAAAAGAATAATAATAACATTGATGTCAATCTTGCATCCCATACCCACCATACGCCCCAAGTAGGCTTTCCCCATATGCTTCCAGTCACAAGTGAAATTAATGTGAATATCATTCCTATTTGTGCAATCGACCTTGCAATTATACTAAAGATTGGATTTCTAGTAATAAACCAAAGAACTGAAGAGCCAGCAAGTATGGTATATGCCAAAAGAGCAAACCAGGCAGACGGAACATGTATGTACATAATCCTCATTGAATCCCCTTGAATATAATCAGGTGGAGATTGTAATAACGAAAAATATAACCCAAAGGTAAAAGCAACTACAGTTGATACTATGAGAAATGGATTTGCTTTTTCAATTATATTGATTTGCTTATTTGTTAATCTTAAATTCATTTCCTATAGATATATATTTATTCATAATTATTTCTATTCCACATATAGACGCAGACCATATGCTGAGACATACATTGAAAGAACAAAAGACATCATGGAAAGTGCCAACAAAATAGGCCAAGACTCAAGGTTTGTGCCAAATATAAGAAAAGGGACAAATAGCGGTATTACAATTACTGCTTTTAGAAATATGGTTCTTTTTGCACCAAGAGTCAAAGCGCTAACAAATGTTACTATAAAAACCATCCCAAGAGATCCAAAAAAAAGATTCAGAAAAATTAGAAAAAAACTATCTAAACTTACATAAAATAAAAAGCTCAATATCGGAAGTATAATGAACAACGGTAAGCAATAAACTATCCAGTGAGTTATATATTTACTAATTATAATAGTTTCTAATGATGGATTTCGTTGAATAATAATATCTAAATTTCCATCTTCATAATCGGCATTAAAGATTCTTTCCATAGTTAGTAAAATTGATAATGATAATCCTATCCAAATTATACCTTTAAACAAAACCTGAAGTTGGACATCATTTGTACCAAACAAAAATGGTAAAATGATTAACACTAAAACAAAAAAAGAAGAAGTATAAAAAAAACTTGAGCTTGAGTATAATGCTAAATATAAATCTCTCTTGAGCAATGCAAACATAATGATTATTTAAATTTTAATTTCGTTTGTAAAAGTATTTTGTAAATTGATATTCGAAGTAATAATCACAATCCCATTATTAGTGTTAAAATTTTTAATTTTTTGAATTAATATTTGACTATTTTCTTCATCTAAAAAAACAAAAGGCTCATCTAAATACCATATCTTACTTTCTGTAAAATTAAGCCTGAGAAGTGATATGCACTTTTTTTGCCCATCACTTAAAGAACCAACATCTCTTTCAACAAGGTGTGACATATGAAAATCTTCTAAAAGTTTTGAATAATAAATATTTTTTTGATAGATAATTTCCCATAGCTTTAAATTATTTTTAACCGATAGATTATCTTTGAGAGAATTCTTTTGACCTACAAAATTGAAACAGTTTCTGTAATTAGCATCTTCAAGTACATTGTGATCATTAAAGAGTATTTTCCCATTGTACGATTTTATAAAATTTGATAGCACCCTTAGAAGTGTGGTTTTACCAGATCCATTGCTGCCTCTGATTACAAGTGTCTCACCAGATTTAAGCTTTGTATTTAGATCTTTTAGGACTAAGTTATCACCTCTATAACAAGTTAAGTCCTCAATTTTTAGTTCATTCATATTAAACTTTCTATTGATAGCTGTTCAAATTAGTCTTATTAATACATCCAGTAAACCCTCTATGTACGATAGCTTTAAAACAAAAAAAACACTAAAAATCGGCAAAAAGACCTATACATATTATAGTCTTAAACAAGCTGAAAAAAATGGATTGAAGAATGTATCATCTTTGCCTTATTCAATTAAGGTGCTTCTTGAAAATCTTATCAGATACGAAGATGATAAAACTGTCTTGAAAAGTGATATACTTGAGTTTCAAAAATGGAAAAAGCAAAAAAAAATAGCAAAAGAAATTAATTTTAGACCAGCTAGAGTTCTTATGCAGGATTTTACTGGAGTACCCGCGGTGGTTGATCTTGCTTCGATGCGTTCTGCGATAAAAGACAAAAAAGGTGATCCCAAAAAGATTAACCCTTTATCTCCCGTCGATCTTGTGATCGATCACTCAGTTATGGTTGACAAATTTGGCTCAGCTTCTGCACATAAAGCAAATGTCGATCTTGAATATAAAAGAAATATTGAACGATACGAATTTCTTAGATGGGGACAAAAATCATTTGATAATTTTCGTGTTGTTCCACCGGGAACAGGGATATGTCATCAAGTAAATTTAGAGTATCTTGCTAAAACAATATGGTCTTCAAGTACATTGATTAATAATAAGAAAGTAGATCTAGCATATCCTGATACAGTGGTTGGAACCGATAGTCATACTACAATGATCAATGGCTTATCAGTACTTGGTTGGGGAGTTGGCGGTATTGAAGCTGAGGCTGCAATGCTTGGTCAACCAATTTCAATGGTTGTCCCTGAGGTAATCGGTTTTGAAATTAAAGGTAAAATTAAAGAAGGTATAACTGCTACAGATTTAGTTCTTACAATTACAGAACAACTAAGAAAAAAAGGGGTAGTTGGTAAGTTTGTAGAATTCTTTGGCGAGGGACTTAAAGAATTATCTATACCTGACAGAGCTACAATTTCAAATATGGCTCCTGAGTATGGAGCAACATGTGGTTTTTTTCCAATTGATGAAGAAACAATCAAATTCTTAAAAGTAAGTGGTAGAGATGAAAATGGTATACAGCTTGTAAAAAAATACGCAAAACTTCAAGGGCTATGGGAAGATTATAAAAAAAATGACAGGGTTTATACTGACAAAATACAATTAAACTTGTCACACATATTACCAAGTCTGGCAGGACCTAAGAGACCTCAAGATAAAATAGTTCTATCAAAAGTTTCAGATGAATTCTTGAAGTCACTCAAAACAGAGTTCTCACAAAAAAAACTTGTTAATTTATCTAGAGTTAAAGGTGCAAAATTTGAAATAGACCATGGTCATGTGGCCATAGCTGCAATTACAAGCTGCACCAACACATCAAACCCAAGTGTGATGGTAGGAGCAGGATTGCTTGCAAAAAAGGCTGCTGTGTTAGGGTTAAAAAGTAAACCTTGGGTAAAGACTTCACTTGCACCAGGCTCAAAAATAGTAACTGACTATTTAACAAAATCAGGATTACAAAAATATTTAGATAAATTAGGATTTCATTTAGTTGGTTTTGGATGCACGACTTGTATTGGAAATTCTGGACCTCTTGATAAAAATATATCAAATACTATTACTAAAAATAATCTCATAGTCAGCGGTGTATTATCTGGAAATAGAAATTTTGAAGGAAGAATCAACCCGTTTGTTAAAGCCAATTATTTAGCGTCTCCACCTCTAGTTGTTGCCTATGCACTTGCCGGTTCAACAAAAATAAATTTAAATAAAGATCCAATTGGCATTAGCACTAAAGGTAAAAATATATATTTAAAAGACATATGGCCAAGCAATAAAGAAATTCAAAAAATAATAAACAAAACTATTAATTCTCAACTCTATAAACAAAGATATAAAAATGTATTTAAAGGAGATGAAAAATGGAATGCAGTTAAAGCTCCTACAGGCTTGACTTATAAATGGAATAAAAATTCAACATATGTTCAACACCCACCTTTCTTTAAAGATTTAAAATTAAACCAAAATAATATAAGTGATATTAAGGAAGCAAATATTCTTGGTATTTTTGGAGACTCAGTAACTACTGACCATATTAGCCCCGCTGGAGCAATAAAAGATGATGGTCCAGCGGGTGACTATCTAAAAGATAAAAAAATTAAAAAAAATGATTTTAATTCTTTCGGTGCCAGAAGAGGGAATCATCAAGTTATGATGAGAGGTACATTTGCTAATATTAGAATTAAAAATGAAATGCTGAATAATATCGAAGGAGGTTATACAATTCATTATCCTTCAAAAAAACAAATGTCTATTTACGACGCTTCAATCAAATATCATAAAGCCAAAACACCTTTAATCGTTATTGCAGGAAAAGATTATGGGATGGGATCGTCAAGAGATTGGGCTGCAAAAGGTACAAAGTTACTAGGTGTTAAAGCGGTTATTGCTGAATCTTATGAGAGAATACATAGATCTAATCTAGTTGGTATGGGTGTCTTGCCTTTTAAATTTGAAGGTAAAGATAATAGAAAATCATTAAAATTGTTAGGATCTGAGACTATTAATATTTTAGATATTGAAGAAAACTTGAGACCACAGAGTTTTTATTTTGCATCAATTAAATACAGTAATGGGAAAACAAAAAAAATTAAAATTCGATTGTTAGTAAATACTATTACTGAAATTGAATATCTTGAAACAGGAGGTATACTTCAATTTGTATTTAAAAATTTGGTAAACTCCTAATTTAAATATATTTATCTTTTTGATATTCCTGGCGCATTTATGCAATTTAATCTAAAGAAGTATATATTGTTTCTATTAGACTTTTAGAGAATAAAGCTGGATCCGTCGGCTTTTCACCATCTAAAATCTTTGATTGTTCGTATAACATTGTCGCAATTTTATTAATTTTACTAATCTCTTCTTTTTTAGTCGACATTTTGGCCAATTTTTTTATGAGCTTATGATTTGAGTTTATTTCCAATATCTTTAGAGCTAATTCTTGATTAAGTTGATTATGCTGTTGAAGAATTTTCTCTAACTGAGGATCCATGGCATTGTCATCGCCGACTAAGCACACTGCACTATCTGTTAATCTCGATGAAATCCTTACATCTTTAACCTTATCTTTGAGTTGCTCTTTTAATAAAACGACTAATGGATCTATAGATTTGTTTTCTTTTTTATCATCTTTTTCTTTTTTGCCATCAAATGAGTCTAAATCATCAAGACCCTTTGTTACTGACTTAAAAGACTTTTCTTTAAATAGAGGAGTGGATGATGTCCAAAAGCTATCTACTGGATCATCCAATATCAATACATTAATACCCCTGGATTTATAGCCCTCTAAACTTGGATTATTCATTATATTTTCGTAGCTATCTCCAGTCATGAAGTAAATATCTTTTTGTTTCTTTTCCATTCCTTCAACATACTCATCAAGTGAAATTAATTCTTTAGATTTTGAATTTTTAAAAAGGGAAATTTCTAATAAAGATTCTTTCTTTTCAAAATCTTCATAAATTCCTTCTTTTAAGACTGGACCAAAATTTAACCAAAATGACTCATATGATTTTCTATCTTTAGACAATTTCTTTTTTAAGTCCGATAAAGTTCTTTTAACAAGAGATGATCTTATTTTTGAAACCACAGGATTATTTTGAAGCATTTCACGACTTATATTTAATGGGAGGTCTTCAGAATCAATTACACCTCTTATAAACCTTAAATATGGGGGGACTAACTCAGGACAATTATCAGTAATGAATACTCTTTTGACATATAATTTTAGTCTATTTTCTCTCGCCGGTTCATATAAATCAAAAGGTTTTGATGAGGGTATAAAATTAAGTACTGTATATTCAATTTTTCCCTCAGCTTTATAATGTGAAGTCATCCATGGATCATCGAACATCTGCCCTACATGATTATAAAATTCTTTATATTGCTCCTCTGTAATTTTATTTTTAGGGCGTGTCCATATTGCAGATGCTGAATTAACTGATTCGGGTTTCTCGTCTTTTTTTTCTGAGCCATCAGTTATGAAAATTGGAATACTAATATGATCTGAATATTTACGTATGATACTTTCAATTCTTGACTTTTCTAAATACTCCTTTGCCTCTTTTGTTAGAGTTAATTCAATAGTAGTTCCCCTGTTTGAAGGTAAAAGATCAAAATCATCATTCTCTTCAATCGTAAAATTACTTTCACCATCTGAAACCCAAATCCATATTTTATTTTCACCCGCTTTTCTTGTTATAACTTTTGTTTGAGATGCAACCATGAATGCAGAATAAAATCCTACTCCAAATTGCCCAATTAATGAAAAATCCTTTGTTTTAGACTCAGATAATTCTTTTAAGAAGTGAGCAGTTCCAGATCTTGCAATTGTTCCAAGATTTGATATTAAATCTTTTTTATTCATACCAACTCCATTATCGGAGATTGAAATCAAGTTTAATTTTTTATCTATATTGATACTTACCGAAAAATTTGGGTCATCCTTTAGTAATTTTTCTTTTGTATTAGATAAATATCTGAGCTTATCACAAGCGTCGGATGCGTTAGATACAAGCTCTCGAATGAAAACTTCCTTTTCAGAATACACAGAATTGATCATCAATTTGAGCAATTGACTAACTTCAGTTTGGAATTCTAATTTTTCAGATTTTGGCATATTTTAAAAATGTTATGGGTAATATTGTAATTTTTTACATAAATGCAAGTCATTATGGCTAAGTTATTTTGAAAAATTTCCTTAAAATTAGCTGTTTTTGTATAATTTTCGCGTTAACATGAGATCAAATGGTCATTCACTATTTAGATACCCAACCTAGAGATGAAAAACTAGAACAAAAAACTCGAATAACTAGTTTTAGTAAATTAGAGCTCAATATGATTTTATCCATTTATGGGAAAAAGGTAAGCAATGGAAGTTGGAGAGACTATGCAATTGACCATAACGAAAATACAGCTGTCTTTTCAATTTATCGAAGTACGTTCGAAAAAGCTTTTTTACAAATTATCAAAAGTAAAAGGTCCTTGAAGAAACAAAAAAAATATCTTCTCTTGAATGCAAATAACAAAAAGTTAAAAGACTCTAACGAGCTAGTAGGTATTATAAACTTCTTAGAATTTTCTCTTAAGAGAATTGTTTAAGAGTTATCTCCTTTGACCAAAAAGTCTGAGTAACATAATAAATAAATTTATAAAATCTAAGTAAAGAGTCAATGCACCCATGATTGCTTTTTTTGCTGCTACTTCAGCGGTATCATAAGCCATATACATATTCTTAATTTTTTGAGTATCGTATGCAGTAAGGCCAACGAATATTAACACACCAAGAATTGAAATCCCATAATAAAGAACTGGTGATTGCATGAATATGTTTACAATTGAAGCGATTATGATTCCAATAAGTCCCATAAATAGAAAAGAACCGAATCCAGTAAGATCTCTTTTGGTCGTATAGCCATATATACTCATAGCACCAAAAGTACTTGCAGTAATAAAGAACACACGAGCGATGCTAGCGCCTGTATAGGTTAAAAAAATTGTTGATAGAGACAATCCCATAAGAAACGCAAAAACCCAAAACATAGTTTGCGCACGTGAAGCTGACATATTTCTAATACCAAATGACATATACATAACAATTCCAAGGGGTGCTAAGGCAACGACCCACATCATAGGTCCAGTATATAAAGTTACACCTAGACTAGTGAGACCGACAATATCACCTGTAGGACTTGTCACAGCTGTTGCTTGGAATAACATATAGGCCACTAAACCTGTGAGAGCTAAACCAGATGCCATGTAGTTATAAACACTCATCATATATTGTCTAAGACCTTCATCGATTGCTGGTGTTGATTGAGCTCTAGTTTGATAGTCCATATTTAAAAACCTCTTGTAAAAATTATTATATGTATTTTAATACATAAGTATAAAGGTAATCAATACAAGTAATTATTTATTAAGATTTTATTAAATAATTTCAAATAGATAGGAGAAATTAATGCATAAAGTTTTGGTGACAGGCGCTTCAGGATTTATTGCTGAACACTGTATAATCGAACTTCTTAAAAATAACTATTCAGTGAAAGGTTCTCTACGTAGCATGAATAGAGAACAAGAAGTAAGAGAAGCGATAAAAACTGAAATAGATGATGCTAATTTAGAATTTTGTAAACTTGACTTGCTTAAAGATGATGGCTGGCAGGATGCAATGCAGGACTGCGAATTTTTAATGCATGTTGCTTCACCTTTTGTGATTGAAGATCCTAAAGACGAAAATGAACTGATTAAACCTGCAAAGGAAGGAACTCTTAGAGCGTTGAATGCAGCAAAAAAGGCTGGGATCAAGAGGGTTGTAATTACTTCTTCAGTTGCAGCAATAAACTCACACATGATGTCGGGAAAATGTGATCATAATACGTGGACTGACATTAATAGTAAATATGTGACTCCTTATCAGAAAAGTAAAACAATTGCTGAGAGGGCCGCATGGGATTTTTATAACAGTCAAGATGATAATAAAATGGAAATGGTAGTTGTTAATCCTGGAGGTGTAATGGGACCGCAACTTGGAAATGATTTAGGTGGTGCCTCTACACAAATAGTTTCACAGTTGATATCTGGAAAATTTCCAATGATACCTGCGTTGTCATTTCCTTTTATAGATGTTAGAGATGTTGCAATACTTCATTTAAGAGCAATGATTACTCCTGAGGCTGATGGTAAAAGATTTATTGCAGCTCACTCAGAGCCCACATGGATGTTTCAGGTGGCTGAAGTATTAAGTAAAGCTGGTTATGGTAAAATTAAATTAAAAAAAGCACCATCGCTTATGTTAAAATTAATTGGCTTATTTGATAACAAAACAAAAAGTCTAATACCAATGCTTGATAAATATGTACCCTGTGACATATCTCAAACGGTTGAGATACTTAAGTGGAAACCTATGCCATGGGAACAGGCTTTTATTGAACATGCAAAATCCATTGAGGTAATTGAAGATAAAGCTTAAATATGGAAAAAGTTTTAGTTACTGGAGCATCGGGTTACATCGCACTACACTGCATCACCGAATTGCTTAAAAATGGATACGCGGTTAAGGGATCTCTCCGAAGCATGAATAGAGAAAATGAGGTAAGAGAAGCAGTAAGAAACGAAGTATCAGATAGCAATCTTGAAATCTGTGAGCTTGATTTGCTGAATGATGAAGGATGGGATAATGCAGCTTCTGAATGTGCATATATGCTTCATTTGGCATCACCTTTTATTGTTGGCGAGCCCAAAAGTGAGGATGAGCTTATAAGACCAGCTAAAGATGGAACTATGAGAGCACTGAAAGCCGCCAAAAAAGCTGGCATAAAAAAAATTGTCCTTACTTCTTCAATTGTCGCCATAGCCTATGGTCATGATAAAAAAATTTGTAGTAGCGATGACTGGACGAATACACAAAAAGATGTTGGCGCCTACACTAAAAGTAAAACACTTGCAGAAAAAGATGCATGGAACTTTATTAATGCTGATGAGAATAAAGAATTGAGAATGACCACAATTCATCCTGGCTTTGTAATGGGCCCTTTATTGAGTGATGATACTCAGGGAGCATCTGCAGATTTTATGGCAAAAATGATACTGGGTAAGTTTCCAGCTCTACCAGATGTTTACATGCATATATCTGATGTTAGGGACACTGCAAAATTACATGTTCAAGCTCTCAAATCTGATGAAAGTGATGGCAAAAGAATACTGACAACTTCATCAAAAGATTACCACATAACAAAAATTGCAAAAATTGCTAAAGACACCGGATTTTCAAAAATATCTACTAAAATTATTCCAACTTTAATATTTAGAGTCCTTGCTTTATTTAATAGAGAAATGAAGGGGATATTGAAAAATATTAAAAGAGGCAGCTATAGCACTGACACTTCGCCAACTGTTTCTATATTTAACTGGGAGCCTACTCCAATTGAGAAAACAGTAAGTGATATGGCATTATCGATGAGTGAAATTCTTAAAAGAAAGAGGTCAAACTAATGGGGAAAGTACTCGTTACAGGAACTACAGGCTATATTGGACTTCATTGCGTCGCTCAGCTACTTGAGGCTGGTTATCATGTAAGAGGCTCAATGAGGTCTAAAGAGAGAGAACCAGAAGTTAGGAACGCCTTGGCTAAGGTTGTCAATGCAGAAAATAGATTTGAAACATGTGAACTTGACTTGATGAGTGATGCTGGTTGGGACGATGCTGCGGCCGGATGTGATTATGTTTTGCATATAGCTTCACCACTTACTGAAAAAGCTCCCGATCGTGAAGATGACATCATAATTCCTGCAAGAGACGGGCTACTTCGTGCTGTAAAAAGTGCTGTTAAAAATAGGGTTAAACGATTTGTCATGACCTCGTCTTTTTCTGCGGTAGGCTATGGACATGTCAAAGACGTATTTGATGAGAGTCATTGGACGGATCCGAGTCAAAAAATTGGTGCATACAATAAGAGTAAAGCTATAGCTGAAAAAGCAATGTGGAATTATTTATCGGCTCTCAATGAAGAAGATAAGATTGAAGCTGTTGCAATTAATCCAACGCTTGTTGTAGGACCTTCGTTGTCAGATGATATGGGATCTTCCAATATGTTTATTCAAAGAATGCTTGATGGTTCATATTCAGTTGTACCGCAAGTCCATTTTGGATATGTGACTGTCAAAGATACAGCAAGGGCACATATTACTGCCATGACACATCCTGATGCCAATGGCAAAAGGTTTATCTTAGCAGAGCGAAACATGTGGTTAACTGAAATGAATGAGATATTGATAAAAAATGGTTTTACAAAAGCTCCAACCAGAAAAGTTTCAAATTTTATAATTAAACTAATGGGAATATTTAATAAGGAAGCGGCTGCAATTGCAGGGTTTGTTGGTAAAACAAAATATACAAATTCAGAAAATGCAAAAAATATACTAAACTTTAATTTTGAAAGTGTTGAAGGCGCTGTTGTAGACACTGCAAAACAGATGGAAGATTTAGGATTGATAGTAAAATAATGGAATTCAGAAAATTAGGACGATCAGATATAGAGGTTAGCTCCATTTGTCTCGGCACGATGACTTGGGGGGAGCAAAACACAGAAGCTGATGCGCATGACCAGTTAGATTATTCTCTCGCTCATGAAGTGAACTTTATTGACACAGCAGAAATTTATGCTGTACCCACTAAAGCAAAAACACAAGGACTGACAGAGGAATACATTGGTTCATGGTTTAAGGCACGAGGGAATAGAGATAAAGTTATTCTCGCAACAAAGGTAGCAGGACGCTCAGGAATGTCGTGGCTGAGAGAGAATGAAGAGATTCCGAGACTGACTAAAGAACAAATTTTTTATGCTGTTGAAGGAAGTCTTAAAAGACTGCAAACAGATTATATTGATCTTTATCAAGTACACTGGCCTGATAGACCTTTTGGAGCATTTTCAGGGCGTCTAGAGTACAAGCACATGGATACCTCTGACTCTATTCCACTTGATGAAACCCTTGAAGCTCTCGGTGAGCTGGTAAAGCAGGGAAAGGTTAGGGAAATTGGGCTCTCCAATGAAACTCCGTGGGGTACGATGAAGTATCTTCAACACGCTGAGGCCAAAAGCCTTCCTCGCGTAGCGTCCATTCAAAATGCTTATAACTTAGTTAACAGAGGTTTCGAAATTGGTCTTTCTGAAGTTGCTGCGCATGAGCAAGTAGGATTACTTGCTTATTCACCATTAGCTCAAGGAACATTATCTGGAAAATATTTGAATGGGCAGATGCCACAAGGGTCAAGAATGGCTTTGTTTGGCGACGGTCCTCTAATGTATAGATACAAAAATGAAAAAACGACTAAAGCAGTTGAAATGTATGTTGATATTGCAAAAAAACATGAGCTTGATCCCTCTCAATTAGCCATAAGATTTTGTGACATACAACCTTTTGTCACATCTACCATAATTGGCGCGACAACAATGGAGCAGTTAAAGGCCTGCATTGACAGTATTCACCTTGATTTAAATAAAGAGATTATGAATGAAATCAGAAATGTACATAAGGAGATACCCAACCCATCACCATGATTAAAAAACTTACAAAAACAGAAGTTACTCAAAAACTAAAACGCTTATCAGGCTGGAAAATGGTTAAAGGACGCAATGCGATTACTAAAACATTTAAGTTCAAAGATTTTATGCAAGCCTTTGGTTGGATGACAACTATGGCTATATACGCTGAGAAGAAAGATCACCATCCTGAATGGTTTAATGTCTACAATACTGTAGAGGTCGTTCTCTCAACACATGACATAGGCGGCGTTTCAAATTTAGATATTGAGTTGGCTAAAAAAATGAATTTGACATTTAAAAAAGGAAGCTAGATTAGTTTCTAATAGTAACGCTAACATATTTAGTTATATTACTTTAATCTATCACTAAAACTTACACTTTTTTTATCAAGTAAACACCGATAATTCATTGAGTACATGCAAAGTGTTTCAATATT
>CACCAS010000004.1 GCA_902544065.1 uncultured Pelagibacteraceae bacterium | reverse complement strand
ATAAAAATAAAGAAACAGAAATAATTGAATATAATAGTGAGTACGGAAGTTTATCACCTAAATCAACAAATTTTTACAATGTGGAGATTAGTTATGAGAAAAATCATCTCCAATTAACTAACACAAGAGACAATTATGTTATACTCATGAAAAATATAACTCCTTTAAAAAATATTGAAAGAGTACGCTCTTCTTTCATTGCAAACGTAAGTCATGAGCTAAAAACACCTCTTGCTACAATCATGGGTTTTTTGGAGACTATAAGAGGTCCAGCAAAAGATGATCAAAAATCTATGTCTAAGTTTCTTGGTATTATGGATAAAGAAACAATTCGCATGAAAAGACTGATAGATGATTTAATTGTCGTATCTAAAATAGAGTCTGATGAGCATATTCATCCAACCAAAAAAGTTAATTTATTGAAAACAATAGATAATGTGGCTGAAAGTCTTAAAGAATACGCATTGACAAAGAATATTAAAATAATTGTCAACCATCAACTTAGTGAGGGTTTATTTGTATTGGGAAATGAAGATGAGTTGGTACAGGTCTTTACAAATATTATAGATAATTCGATTAAATATGGAAAACTAAACAGCTCAATAGATATATTGGCAGAAAAAATCAAAAAGCAAACTGATTATAGTGATAATAAAAAGCTATTTCCACAACTTGTATCAAAAATCAGCGTTAAAGATGAAAGCGAAGGCATTCATCCTAAACATCTAGCAAGATTAACTGAACGTTTTTACCGTGTAGATGCAGCAAGATCAAAAGAAATCGGTGGAACGGGTTTAGGGTTAACCATAGTTAAACATATTTTAAATAAGCACAGAGGACATTTAGATATAAAAAGTGAAATAAATCAAGGCAGTACATTTTCAGTAGAATTGCCTATTGCACCCATTTCATAAGGTGCAATAATAGTTTAACAAATCTTGGTTAAAATAAGATATGGCGACTCAATTTGTTTTGTTTGGTTATCATCATTTGGCAACAATTTTCACAATTGTGACTATTTCAATTTTATTTCCTTTCTTTGTTCGATTTATAAATAATAAAAATGTAACTAGATCAATTTTTTTGTTAATTGGTTTTATATTAATTTCTCATGAGATAATAAAGCCATTTTATCGAGTGATATTTTATGATCATTCTATTTACGAAGTATTGCCATTGCACATTTGCCATATAGCTGCAATATCAATGGGATTATATGTGTATACAAAGATTAAATTTTTTTTCGAAGTGGGTTATTTTTTTGGATTAAGTGGAAATTTCCTTGCAATCATTACACCAGATTTGGATTTCTCATTTCCTGATGCAGAGTATATTACTTATTATTTCGGTCATGGTTTATTACTGCTTTGTGTAATATATGCCTGTGTATGTATGAAGGTTCAATTAACCTGGTGGTCAGTTTTACGAGTTCTTTTGTTTGCCGTTTGTTTATTACCTATAATTTATGGACTAAATATTTATATTTCTCAATTCTTTAAAGGTGTAAATTATTGGTATTTAATGATAACGCCTGCCGCGAACACACTTTTAGATATATTTCCATCTCCTCCAATGCACATTCCTTATTTGGCTGTGTTAACAGTTATTATATTCACATTAATTTATCTTCCCTTTAAATATCTTAATAAAAACAGTTATTTAAACTATCAACAATAAACTGACATTCATAAAACTGTAATAAAACTGTTATAAAAATGTAACCAAGTCAAAATAATTTATTGATGATTCTAAACCTTAATGGAGAAAATAATGAGATTAATCAAAATAATGATTATTGCAGTTTTCGCTTCATCAATTTTTACATTCAGTTCTCAAGCTAGAGATACTATAAAAATCGTTGGTTCGTCCACTGTATACCCTTATGCAACCGTAGTTGCTGAGAGATTTGGTAAGACTGGATTTAATACACCAGTGATTGAGAGTACTGGTACGGGCGGTGGAATGAAATTATTCTGTGCTGGAGTTGGTACCGATCACCCCGATATTACCAATGCGTCTCGTAAAATTAAAAGTAAAGAAAAGGCATTATGCGCTAAAAATGGCGTTACTGATATAATTGAAATTACAATTGGTAATGACGGCTTGACACTTGCTCATAGCTTAGATGCTGCCGATGCAGACTTTACGCAAGAGCATTTATTTTTAGCAATTGCAGAAAAAGTACCCGCTAATGTTGCAAAAGATGGCGAGGGTAATGTCATTGCTGGAAATTTAATTGATAACCCATATGAAAAATGGTCTGACATTGATGCTTCATTACCTGATCATAAAATTGAAATCCTAGTTGCACCGCCGACATCTGGTACAAGAGATGCTTGGAATTCACTTATTATGAAAAAAGGTTGCAAAGCAGCAGGCGCATACACACTTTGGGAAAATGCCGGTGAAAAGGCAAAGAAAAAATGTGCAGTAGTGCGAGAAGATGGAAGAGTTATTGAAGCTGGTGAAAACGACACTTTAATAGTTCAAAAATTATCAGAGGATCCAGAAAGATTTGGTTACTTTGGTTACAGCTATCTTTTGGCTAACGAAGATAAAATTAAATCTGCTTCGATCACTGGAATTCAGCCAACGCTTGCTGGTATCCAGGATTATTCTTACCCAATTGCACGACCATTACAGTTCTATGTGAAAAAAGCTCACGTAGGTGTTGTGCCAGGAATTGAAGAGTTTCTTGAAGCTTTCACAAGTCCTGATGCAATGGGCGAAGATGGATATCTAACTGATATCGGCTTAGTTGCATTATCTGATGGTGATGCATCTGATATAAGATCAAGAGTTGCTAACTTAGAAACACTCGATCTAGACTAAAAGACTTGATTAATCCACAACTGAGGCAAGTTATGCTTGTCTCAGTTGTTGAATAAGCATTATGGTGAAGTATGGGATTTATATTAATTTCTTTAATTATTCTAATTGGTATCACCAGCTATTTTCTAGGAAATTTAAGAGCAAAAAATCTTAGGACTTCAAATCAAAAAAATCTTAAATCACTTAGTCATTATTATGGGTACTACGTAGCTCTATGGGCTCTTGTGCCGGCGTTATTGATACTGTTGATGATTACTTCGTTTAAATCATTTTTTATTGAGCAATATGTATTAAGTGATTTCATAGCACTTGGCAGTTATACAGAAACAGAACTAAGTTTATTATTTACCCAAATCGAAAACACTGCATTGGGCATAAAACTTTTTGATGAAAATACTATTCTTATAGATGGTGCTGTAAATAAATTAAATTATATTAATAAGACGATTGAAAATTTAACTTATGTTACAGTTCTTGGGTTGTCAGGTTTACTGGTTCTTTACTCATTATTCAATATTAATAACAAACTTAATTCTAGAAAGATTGTCGAGAAATTTTTACTAGTCTTGTATTTTACATGCTCACTTGTCGCTATAATGACCACTGTTGGAATAATTTTTTCTTTATTATATGAAACGTTGCGTTTTTTTTCTCAAGTTCCAATAGCCGATTTTTTATTTGGATTAAATTGGAGTCCTCAAAGAGTTTTTGTAAGAGAAGCTGGAGATCTTGATACAAGAGACTTGGCCAATGCATTTGGCGCTGTTCCATTATTTGCTGGAACATTTCTTATTGCATTAATTGCAATGTGTGTCTCAGTCCCAGTTGGTTTACTCACAGCCATTTATATGTCTGAATACGCTTCTCCAAAAGTCAGAGATTGGGCTAAGCCAATTATTGAAATTCTTGCTGGTATCCCAACGGTTGTATACGGATTTTTTGCAGCGTTAACTGTTGCACCTTTAGTGAGAGATATCGGTCAGGGTGCTGGACTAACTGTTTCTTCTGAAAGCGCTCTAGCTGCGGGATTTGTTATGGGAATAATGATAATACCATTTATTTCATCACTTTCTGATGATGTAATAAAATCTGTACCTCAAAGTTTAAGAGAAGGCTCTTATGCCATGGGAGCAACCAAAAGGGAAACAATTGTTAAAGTATTATTGCCAGCTGCGTTGCCAGGTATTGTCGGTTCATTTCTATTAGCTGTCTCAAGAGCGATTGGGGAGACAATGATTGTTGTTATGGCTGCAGGATTAAATGCAAAATTAACAGCTAATCCGCTTGATGCGGCAACTACAATTACTACTCAGATTGTTGTTATTTTAATCGGTGATCAAGAATTTGATAGCCCAAAAACACAGTCAGCTTTTGCTTTGGGTTTAACCTTGTTCGTTGTTACTTTGGCTCTAAATTTTATAGCTTTACAGGTCGTAAAAAAATATACGGAGAGATATGACTGATAGAATAGAACAAAGAATAAATAGTTTAAATAAAAGGCTCAATTCAGAGAAAAGATTTAGGATTTATTGTATTGGTGCAATGAGCTTTGCGCTTGCATGGGTGCTTATTTTATTTCTAAATATATTTTCATCTGGCTATTCAGCATTTTATAGAACTGTTATCCAGGTAGATGTACCTTTTTTAAATCTTATTGAAGACACGACACAATTTTCTGAAATGAGTTCAGAGGATATTAACAACCTGTCAATGTATTCTTTTTCCAAAAAGGCTATTTATGGACTTTTCCCAGATATTGAAGAGAAAAAAGATAAGAAAATGTTGATACGATTATTCAGTATTGAATTTGAGCAAGAAATAAGAGAATTTTTAAAATCGAATAAGTCAAATATAAATGAAACAGAAACAATATATTTAACTGCCTCCGACGATGTAGATCAGGTTAATAAAGGAAACTACCCAAGGGACTTAGATGAAGACAAAAGAAGAATTAAAGATATTCAACTTTTATTTTTTGATGACCTTGTAGATAGGGGGCTTGTCAGCTATGAATTCAATCTACCATTTTTAATGAGGGGTGACAGCCGAGAACCTGAACTGGCAGGAGTAGGAGGTTCAATAGTAGGTTCTTTATTCACAATTTTGGTAGTTTTGATTTTGTCTTTTCCTATTGGAATTTTTGCAGCTATTTATCTTGAGGAATTTGCATCAAAAAATAGAGTTACCGATTTTATTGAAATTAATATTAATAATTTAGCAGCGGTACCTTCTATTGTATTTGGCTTATTGGGGCTTGGTATTATTTTAAATACATTTGGATTGCCAAGGTCAACACCTCTGGTTGGAGGCATAGTCTTATCTTTAATGACCCTACCAACAATAATTATTGCAACTAGAGCCTCATTAAGGGCGGTGCCGCCATCAATAAGAGAAGGAGCATTAGCAGTCGGAGCAACCAAAATGCAAGCAGTAATGCATCATGTAGTTCCTGTAGCAATGCCTGGTGCATTAACAGGTACAATTATAGGTCTTGCTCAAGCACTTGGAGAAACTGCGCCATTATTATTAATTGGTATGGTGGCATTTGTTGTAGATGTTCCACAAACGCCGCTTGATGCGTCAGCCTCGTTGCCAGTTCAGGTTTATTTATGGTCAGAAAGCGCAGAAAGAGGTTATGTTGAAAAAACTTCAGCTACAATTATGATGTTACTTGGATTTTTAATTCTAATGAATTTAGCTGCAGTATTAATTAGAAGAAAATTTGAAACAAAATGGTAAAATAGAATATGAAAAATATAAAAATAAAAGCGGACAACTTAAATGTTCATTATGGAGAGAAACAGGCACTCTTCGATGTTTCCATGTACATGGAAGAAAAACAAGTCACCGCTTTAATAGGTCCATCTGGATGTGGTAAATCAACCTTTATTAGATGCTTAAATAGAATGAACGATGTTATTAATATATGCAAAGTACAAGGAAAAATAGAAATCGATGGCAACGATATTTATGCACCAGACATGCAAGTTGAACAACTAAGAGAACGTGTGGGTATGGTTTTCCAAAAGCCGAACCCCTTTCCAAAATCTATTTTTGAAAATGTAGCTTATGGTCCAAGAATACATGGAATAGCAGAACATAAATCTGATTTAGAAGAAATTGTTGTTAACAGTCTAAAAA
The DNA here is from genome assembly GCA_902544065.1 of uncultured Pelagibacteraceae bacterium. Classification (GTDB taxonomy): domain Bacteria; phylum Pseudomonadota; class Alphaproteobacteria; order Pelagibacterales; family AG-422-B15; genus CACNXQ01. The sequence continues at coordinate 122,445 of CACCAS010000004.1, read as the reverse complement.
AAGCGGCTCTCTTTGATGAGGTTAAAGATAGATTATACGATGCGGGAACAGGCCTCTCGGGTGGACAGCAACAAAGATTGTGTATTGCAAGAGCTATATCCGTAAATCCAGATATTATTCTAATGGATGAGCCTTGTTCAGCTTTAGACCCAATTGCTACGGCTAGAATTGAAGAATTAATGGCAGATCTTAAAACAGAATATACAATAATTATTGTTACACACTCGATGCAACAAGCCGCTAGAGTTTCATCAAGGACAGGTTTTTTTCATTTAGGTAAATTAGTTGAAGTTGATAAGACTGAAACAATCTTTTCAAATCCATCAGATCAGAGAACGCAAGATTATATAACAGGGAGGTTTGGTTAATGAGTGAACACATAGTTTCATCTTATGATGAGCAATTAGATTTAATAAATAGTACATTAATTAAAATGGGAGGATTGGTTGAAACACAGCTTCACAATTCTCTTGTTGCTTTGGGTGATAAAGATACTGCTTTTGCAGAAGAAATTTTAAGAGATGATAATAAAATAGATGCCTTAGAAAAGGAAATTGATGCTTTAACATACAAAATAATTGCAATGAGGCAACCGCTTGCTAATGATTTAAGAACCGTACTTTCGGCACTAAGCATTGCAAACGATCTCGAGAGAATGGGTGATCACGCTACCAATATTGCTAAAAGAGTTGCAAATGTAAAAATAAATATGCCCGACACGCCGGTTTCAGAAATTGTCAATATGGGTGAGAACGTTCAAAGAATGATAAAAAATGTTTTAGATGCCTTCGTTCAAAAATCAGATACGCTAGCAATTAATGCTTGGGATTTAGACGGCGATATTGATGAATTGTATTTATCAATTTACAGGGACCTTCTTAAGACGATGGCAGAAGACCCAGATACAATTACAGGCTGTTCACACTTATTGTCGATTGCTAAAAACATAGAGAGAATAGGAGATTATGTTCAAAATATTGCTGAAGACATTCACTTCATTACAACTGGTCAAGCCTTAGAACGTAAGTCGGAAAAAAGAATTAAGTGGGAAAAGGTGTAATGAAACCTAAAATCCTAGTAATTGAGGATGAAGTCTCAATAGTTGAATTATTAAAATACAATCTCACAGCTAGTGGATTTGATGTAGACGTATGCTTTGATGGCGATAGCGCATTGGATAGTATATTTGGTGATATTAAATACGATCTCATAATTGTTGACTGGATGCTCCCAAATATTTCTGGGTTAGAATTGTGTAGACGAGTACGTAAAGATAAAACTACAAAGAACATTCCTTTAATTATGCTCACAGCTAAAGGAGAAGAAGAAGATAAATTAAGAGCATTTGAAACTGAAATTGATGACTACATAACAAAACCATTTTCAGTCAATGAGTTAGTAGCAAGAATTAAAGCAGTACTTAAACGCTTAAGACCTATTTTTTATAATGAAGTTCTTACTTATAAGGGAATTCAATTAGATGTTTCAACGCATCGTGTCACCAGGGATAAAACAGAAATAAGTCTTGGACCTACGGAATTTAATTTATTGCGTTTTTTAATGGAAAATCAAGGTAAAGTATTTTCAAGACAACAATTATTAGATTATGTATGGACTACAAGTCCATATGTCGAGCCTAGAACAGTTGATGTTCATATCAGAAGATTAAGAAAAGCATTAAACGAAGGATTTGAATACGACCCAATTAGAACAATTAGATCTGCTGGATATTCTCTTGGTATATGAGCATTAAAAATGTTTTATATTTATGTACGCAAAATTCAGCCAGAAGCATTATAGCTGAGGCAATTACCAATTATAAATATAGTGAAAGTCTGAAAGGCTATAGCGCTGGTAGCACACCTTCAGGAATAATAAATCCTAAAACACTCGATTTATTAGATGATATGAAAATACCGACTGAGAAACTCTATAGTAAAAGTTGGGACGTATTTGGTGAGCCCAACTCTCCCTCTATGGATTATGTCGTTACTGTGTGTGGAAATGCCGCTAAAGAAACATGTCCGATCTGGCCGGGTGCTCCAAAAACATTTCATTTCAATATTGAAGACCCCGTTAAACAGAACTTAAACGAAGTCGATCACAAAAAGTTTTTTAGATCTACATTTGATTATATTGATCAATTAATAAAAGAAAATTTGCTTAAATAAATGCCTAAAAAAATACTTTCTGAATATCTGGGTACACTCTTACTTGTTTTCTCGGTAGTAGGATCAGGGATAATGGCCGAAAATCTATCTCCTACAAATGAAGGTGTTGTATTGCTTGCTAATGCAATAGCAACAGGAGCAATGCTTTACGTGATAATATCAATATTTGGTCCTATATCTGGAGCTCATTTTAATCCAGTTGTTACACTTTATTTTAGATTTAAATCAGATATTAATAACGTAACGATGATATTATTTATCATTTTTCAACTAGTGGGTGGCACTTCTGGAGTCATTTTAGCAAATTATATTTTTGATGATTTATTTATTGAATTTTCAACTAAAGAAAGAACAGGAATTAATATTCATGTCTCTGAAGTGGTTGCAACAATAGGCTTATTAATTACAATTGTGCTCACACTAAAGGCAAAAAGAGATCCAGCAATAGCGGTGGCTTTATATATAACTGGGGCTTATTGGTTCACATCTTCAACGTCATTTGCCAATCCAGCTGTCACGATCAGTAGATCATTTACCAACACATTTACCGGTATAGATCCACAGCACGTGTTAATGTTTATTTTTATGCAATTAATTGGACTCTTAATTGCATATTTTATTCTTCGATTTTACGATTAATTATATCGCTTGTCCAGATACCCATACTTTTTTTACTATTGGTAAATTGTTATAAATACTGAAACTAACTAGGTCCGCCTTCATGCCGCACTGTATACTACCTCGGTCTAGAAGCTGTGTAGCTATTGCTGGGTTTCTTGAAATAGAGGCAATTGCTTTTGGCATATTACCGGACTCTAAACCCCATTTGACAGCTGAAGAAAGTAGGGATGACGGGATATAGTCAGAGCTAAAAATATCAAGGCAATTTTCGTCTATGAGTTCTTGAGCTGAAATATTTCCAGAATGTGACCCACCTCTCATTAAATTTGGCGAACCCATGATAATTTTCATGTCTTCTTTTTGCGACTCTTTTGCTGCTTCGATTGTGGTTGGAAATTCTGCTATTGAAACTCCTAGATTTTTTGAACTTAATACATCTTCTATAGTAGTGTCATCATGACTCGCAAGAACACATTGAAATCTCATTTGTGCTTCAGATATTTTCTTTATATGTATTTCACTATTTTTTGACTGCAGTGCTTTTAATTTAGAGAAGTGATTTTCCATTTCTTCATCAGATAGTTGATATTTACCCGCTAAATATTCCTTATATTTATCTGTATTTCTAAATTGTCTTTGTCCCGGTGTATGGTCCATAATGCTTATCATTTTAACGTTGCTTGATTCATCAAACTCATCAAGTTCATTTGCTAACGTTTCAGATGCGGTTTCTGCACGCAAGTGAATATAATGGTCAATTTTAAAAAGTTTATTTTTTTTTAAAGTTGAAATTTGGTCAGCTGTTGCTTTAGCATATTTTTTATATTCACCTTGAAGGTTCCCTTTTGGTATCGATCCAACTCTAAGTGCATCAAATACCGTGGTTATACCGACGGAAGACAATTCTCTATCATGAGCTAGCAATGCGTTTATAATTGGCCATTCTACTTTTGGCCTGGGTGTTAAATGTCTTTCGATATTATCTGTATGAAGTTCGATTAAACCAGGAATTAAGAAATCCTTGTTTAAATCGAAAGCAGAATTTCCTGTATAATTTCCTTTACTTAAATCCTTTATTATACCGTTTGCAATGTAAACATGGCCCATAAAAGATTCGTCCGGACAAACAATATGGGCATTTTTTATTACAAATTCATTCATATTTATTTAACAAGATATTACTAATTTATTAGATTATTGTTAAAGTATTATGACTAATTACAAAAGAGTGGCAATTTACTTTTTGCCTAAAAAAAACTCGAGTTTAGAAAACTTCGGAAAAAACCTTTTAGGTAGAGATATCAATAAAAAGAAAAAAATATCACTAACAAGACGTCAAAAATATTTTATTAATAGAGGTTTTACATTCTTTGATGAACTTAAAGACTATTGTGAACAGCCTGCAAAGTATGGGTTTCACGCAACATTAAAGGCACCATTTAGACTTAAAAGAAATGTTAAAACAAAAAATTTTTATGATGTTATTAGCCATATAGCAGCACAACATAGTAGATTTAAGATACAAGGTTTAAAAATTGTTTATAGTAAAAAATTTACTTTCATAACTAGCAGAAAACCAAACAAATTATTAATAAACCTTGAGAATGATCTTGTTAAACATCTAGATACTTTTAGGGCAGAGCTAAATAAAACAGAAATAAAAAAAAGGATCCCTGATTCTTTAACTATTAAGCAAAACAAATATTTAAAAGAGTGGGGATATCCATTCGTCTTTGATCAGTTTAAATTTCATATGACGCTAATGAACCAAAATAACAATAAATTATCTAACAAACAAAAATTAGAACTAGAAAAATTAATTTACAAAATATCAAATAATGTAATTGAATTTAATGAAATTAGTTTACTTGGTGAAAATAAAAATGGCCATTTTGAGGAAATAAAAAGGTTTAAATTAAACTTTTAATTAATGCAGTTAAATTCATAATACCTTGATCAATACTGCTATTATTTTCTACAAATTTTGTACTTGTTGGTAAATTATAATTTTCTCTTTTTATTCGAGAGTTGATTTCGAATTCGTTCTCTCTTTTTCTATCAAAAATTCGTTGACTCAATAAATTGCTAGTAGCATTTATGTGTATAACGATAGAAGAGGATATATCATATAATATATTATTTATATATTCTCTAGATCCAGCAAATATTATGTTTTTTCCATCTTTAAGATCATCAATTGCATCTTTGTGAATACCATAATTGCAATTATTTGCATTCCATGTTGTACAAAATAAATTTTCACTCTTCATTTGTGTAAATATTTTTTCATCAATAGGGTTATAGTCTTCATTAATATCTATTTTAGTTCTTGTAATGTATCTTTTGATCGCCTTTAGATTATCGATATTTTTACAGGCTCCATTTATAAGGGTATTTTTACCAGATCCTGATGGACCTAAGACGATAAAAGCCTTGCCGTTTCTTTTAATGCTTTGTTTCAATGTTTAGATCAATCTCTCTTACATTCAACTTTTTTCGAGAATATTCGTCATGAAAGATTCCAATAATTGATACGCCTCTATTAGATTTCGCTTTAATTAAATTGATAATTATATCACGATTTCTACTGTCAAGACTTGCAGTTGGCTCATCGAGTAACAAGTAAGGAAGGTCTTTTATAAAACCTCGTGCGATATTAATTCTCTGTTGCTCGCCCCCAGAAAAAGTTAGCGGAGATAAGTGCCACAAATTCTTCTCAATATTTAAGTCCTTTAAAAGTTTTATCGATTTTTTATAAGCATTATTTTTATTATCACCTGAATTTAATAATGGTTCCATTATTACATCCAAAGCAGAAATACGGGGTATCACTTTTAAAAATTGGCTCACATACCCAATTGAAGTTTTTCTAAGTTTAAGTATTTCCTGAGCCGATAGAGTGGCAATATTTTTATTATTTATAATTATAGCACCCTTATCAATTATATAACTTCCATAAATCATCTTTAAAATACTTGATTTACCTATGCCTGATGGTCCTTTAAGGGCTACAATTTCACCTGGATTAACCTCAAAATTTAAATTTTTAAAAACTGTTATCTTCGCGTTATTTTGGTTAAATAAAGTAAACGATTTATTAACTTTTTTTACCTCAATCATACTAAACGTGTAACACCGAACTTACTAATAGCTGTGTATATTCTTGCTGAGGATCTTCAAGTACCTGATCGCTTAAACCAGACTCGATTACAGTACCGTTTTTCATGACAATCATTTTATCTGCAAGTAATCTGATAACGGCTAAATCATGTGATACAATAATTACTGTAAGGTTCAACTCATTAACAAGTGATCTTATCAAATCAAGAACACGAGCTTGAACTGAAACATCTAGCCCACCAGTTGGTTCATCCATAAAAATAACATTTGGGCTTGTTATTAGATTTTTTGCTATTTGAAGTCTTTGAAGCATTCCACCTGAGAAAGTAATGGGTAGATCATCAATTCTACTTTTGTCTATTTCAACTTTATTCATCCATTTTGTTGCTAAGCTTCTTATATTTCCATAATGTCTATAGCCAACAGACATTAATTTTTCGCCTATATTACCACCTGCTGATACATTTAATCTTAATCCGTCACGTGGGTTTTGATGAACAAAAGCTAAATCTGTTCTAATAAATTTTCTTTTCTCTGACTCTGATATATTTAAAAAGTCGGTTTCTTTGTTGTTAATATTGAAAATTATTTTTCCTCTATCAGGCTCAAGATTGCCGGATAAGCAGTTAATTAAGGTTGTTTTACCAGAACCAGACTCACCGACAATGCCCAATACTTCACCTGGATATAGTGACATTGAAATATTTTTACATCCAACAATATTATCATAAGATTTGCTTAAATTTGTAACTTTTAAAAGAGGGATTATCATTTATTTTTTCTTTTATTACAAAAATCTGTATCTGAGCAAATAAAAGATTTATTTCCCGCATCATCAACAATAATCTCATCTAAATATGTATTCTTTGATCCACAAATATCACACGCGTGTTCAGCTTTAAATGGGTCAAATGGGTAGTCTTCAAAATCGAGACTTTTAACTTTTGTATATGGTGGAATAGCATAAATTCTTTGTTCTCTTCCAGCACCAAATAGCTGTATCGCTGGTGAGTTATTCATTTTAGGATTATCAAATTTTGGTATTGGGGATGGATCCATTATATAACGATCATTAGTTTTTACTGGATAAGCGTAAGCGGTTTCTATATGCCCATTTTTTGATATATCTTCATAGAGCTTTACGTGCATTGCGCCATATTCGGAAAGAGAGTGCATTTTTATTGTTTCAGATACTTTAGGTTCTAGAAAGGCCAAGGGTTCAGGGATGGGTACCTGATAAACAAATATTTGTTTCTTTTTTAATGGTGTTTCAGGAATTCTATGTCTAGTTTGTATCAGTGTTGCTTTTTCAGTAATTTCAGTAGTTTTAATATTTGAAGTTTTTTTGAAAAAATTTCTTATTGATACAGCGTTGGTAGTATCGTCAGCTCCCTGATCTATTATTTTTAAAGTGTCTCTTTTTGTTAAGCAGCTCGCAGTAACTTGGACTCCACCTGTTCCCCATCCATATGGCATAGGCATTTCCCTAGAGGCAAAAGGAACCTGATAACCTGGAATACATAAAGCTTTTATTATTGCACGTCTTATCATTTTTTTTGTATTCTCATCTAAATACGCAAAATTATATTCTTGATCAAAAGGTAGACCTTTGTCTACTTTGAAATCTTTAATCTTAATTACGTTATTTGTTTTTCTCATACTCTTTACGAATTCTTCTAACCAATTCCAGCTCTGATTGAAAATCAACATAATGGGGTAACTTTAAATGTTCCAAAAACCCAGTTGCCTGTATATTATCACAATGTGACAATACAAACTCTTCATCCTGAGCAGGAGCTCCGACAAACTCTTCACCAATTTCTTTCCACCTTAATGCCCTATCGACTAGGGCCATTGATACTGCCTTTCTTTCTAATTGACCAAATGTCAATCCATATCCTCGTGTAAATTGTGCGGGTGTTTTTTTGCTTCCTTGAAATTGATTTACACTCTCGCACTCAGTAACAATTATTTCTGCAATATCGATCTCAATGTCTAATTCTGGAATGTTGTACTTAACTTTTACATAACCAATTCTTAATTCACCTACAAAAGCATGATTTCTAGCGTAGCCTCTTTGAGTTGAATAAGCTAAAGCAAGAAGAAATCCTTCATCGGCTCTAGAAAGTGATTGTAACCTCTCACTTCTATTAGCTGGAAACTCAAGTGGATTTCTTGTGATGTCTTTTGGCTGATAATTATTATTTTTTTCTTTTTGAATAAGGCCTTCTTTATTTAAAAATCTCAGTACGTGAGGTATTTTTTCCTTTAATACTTTTCGTTTTTCTGCCTTAGGTATATTGCCTTCAGCCAGTAAACTAAAGTCTAAAAGTCTGTGTGTATAATCAAATGTAGGCCCCAATTTTTGTTTTCCAGGAATATCTTTATAAGTTGCTGAGATTCTTCTCATGCATACCATATCTTCTGTTTTAATAGGGGGGGATGTTCCAAATCTTGGTAGAGTTGTACGATAGGCCCTGATTAAGAAGATGGCTTCAATAAGGTCACCTCTTGATTGTTTTATGGCGAGAGCTGCTAGATCAGTATCATATAATGATCCTTCTGACATGACCCTTTCAACAGACAATGTCAACTGTTCTTTAATTTGATCAATTTCGAGGTTGGGAACATTAACATCACCTCTCCTTATTTCTGAAAGCCAATTATGAGCATTTTCAATTGCTTTTTCACCACCTTTAACAGCTACATACATAGAAACTATCCTTTCTTTTTAATTTTTATTGATCTTGGAATGCAAAAAAAATTGCTTTTATTGGTAAAATAGAAATCTATACCAAGGGGGAAGTAGTTATTTACATCACTTATTTTATTCGCATGAGGTAAGTAGATATCTTTGCTACCTTTGATACCGGGCCCCGAAATACTTACATTGTCTGATTTAAAGGGTGTCTCAATTATTAATGTACATGATCTATCCGGAAACTCGTCTGATCCTCTAGAGAACTCTGTAAGGGGCAACATGTCATGGAAAGTACCAATTGCAAAATTTGCAAATTTTTTATCTACTATTTTAGAGTTTGTATGAAAGGCTACCCAATCTCTTAAGGATTTAGTATCTAATGATTTTCCAATATAAATGGTGCTGGTGTGATCGCACATAGTGGACAAAATAGAAGCTGAAGATGTAGAAATTTGTTTAGGTTTATTTATCTCTAAAAACTTTTCAATTGATCCAGGATAAGAAGTTGCAAACAATATAGCTCTGAATGCATCGGCTTTTATAATAGACTCGTTTTCATTTGTATTAATCATTTCAAGTTTCACCTCGCACCAATGTAAAGAAATCGACAGCTGTTGACTCTGATTTTGACATTACATCCTTTTTTAAATTTTTATCGCTTACAACTAGAGGGCGTATTATATTTTTGATTAAAAAATCTCTTTTATTTGTTTGCAGTAAAGCATCGCATATAGCAACAATTTCAGCCTTATATTTATTTCTTCCTTGCACGTATCCGTGACCAATTTTTCCTTGTGAGGTTTTCAATTGACAACGGGTAATAGTAACTTCACCAAAATTGAAATTATTTCCTGTTACTCCAATTTTTCCTTGACACATTATACTGCCTATTTCCGGTTTTCTAAGCCATGTGAAATTTACCTCAATACCAAATTTTTCCCAAAGAGAAGTTAGGTGGGCATCATTGCATGTAGCCAATGTACTAAGCCAAAATTTTCTTTCCATATTAATCTATACAACTATACAAGTATACTATACTAATTATGACGATTCGTTTCAATTTAATTATTAAAAATATGTTACAATAGCTAAATGTTTGCCTGGGAAGAAATAAGGGACTCAATAAAAAAAGATATTATTGATCGTAAGCTTCGATTAGGGGAAAAAATCTATTCTGAAAACTATTATGCTAAGCTTTTTAAGGTGAATAGGCATACAGTTAGACGTGGAATCGAGGCCCTTAAAAAAGAAAATATCATTTATTCGAGAAGAGGTTTAGGATATTTTCTCAACTCTAAGAAAATAAATTATAAAATCGGAAAAACAGTAAGGGCATCACATAATTTAAATCAAGAGACTACTGATATTGCTGTAGATATTATTTCTATAGATAAGAGAAAAGGGTACAGCAATGAAATAAGAGAATTTAATTTAAAAAAAAATGATTCAGTTTTCTATATTTATACAATCTCTAAAGCTAATGGTATTCCACTTATTTTAACAGAAAGATTAGTCCCAGAAAAAAGATTTAAAAATTTTGATTTATTTTTTCGTAAAACTGGCTCTATGACATTGTCCTTTAATAAATATGGATTAAAAAAAATATATAGAAAAAAAACAACAGTATCAGCAGAGAGTGCGAATAATGTACAATCCAAATATTTAAAAATAAATATCGGAGACCCGTTAATACATACAAAAGCAATAAATACAGATATTAATAACAAACCAATTGAGATAAGTGATAGTTATTTCGTTGGAAGTAAAATTCAATTAGAAGTAAGCAAATTATAATTATTTGTGCATTTGATTTGTAGGTTTCTCGAAAATTATTAGTGAGAAAGAAAACGCTGATAGGATTGCAGTTGTTACAATCGTAATCGTAAATAAGTTTAAATTATACGCAAAAAGAAGTGCACCTAATGCTGGACCTACGGCAAAGCTAATGCTCCTTGAAAGGGCCATCCACCCTTTAGCTTGGCCATAAATTTGTGACTCAAAATACATATTGGTGACATAACCATATGTTATTGTTAAAACACCGTGACCCATTCCGAAAAAAGCCATACTAATTGCGGCAACAAAAATATTATTTGTAAATTGAGCTGTAAAAATTGAAAAAATTACAAACAAAAAGGCTATTAAGCCTGTATATCTTGCGTCGTAATGCTTTCCAATTTTCATTTCCAAGTATCTTCCTACAAGTTGAAACGGGCCATATATACTCGCAAGTACAACCGCGATACTAATGTCATTAAATGTTTCTGTAAAAAAATTTACTAATGCAAGGGTAAATGCTACAAAAAAGAAATTTTGTAAAGAAGAGGATATTGTAATATAAAAAAATGATTTCTTTTGTGTCTTCTTTAGCTCATTCCAATTAAATAATAACTTACTTTCATTTAAGTATTCTATATTTGATTTGTATTTCATTTCCTTTGAGGACACAAGTACATAGCCAATTAATAAAATAATTGAAGTAAATAAACACGTATAGAATAAACCTACATTGTATATAAGTGGATAAATTGAAAGCCAGGTAATAGTGCTTGCTACCGCTCCATAAAAAGTAATTATTGAAATATTTTTTCTAGAATTGATTTCATCCATTTGGACTGCCGCATTAAACGCTACCTCATAGGTTGACATACCAAGCCCCAAGGTAATTAGAAACATAGAAATAAATACCCACAATACATTTTTGAAAATAAATAAATCAATCTCTGTTATTCCAATAAAAATTGAGCCTATCATACCTAATAACAGGCCGTATTTAATTACGATTAGGCTTCCATGATGGTCTGACCATTTTCCAATCCGAGGCGCTAATAGGGCTTGAAATAACAGTGCTAAACTAAACATTGTGAGAATTAATTCCTCACTTAAATTGGTGTGCAGTGAGATATACTCTTTTAATGGGGCAATAGTATAGAATAAAAATCCGTAACCAATGATTGTTACAATTCCAATAGTATGAACAGGAAATAAACTATTATTTTCTTTCAACTTGATGCCTGTTTAGTATTTGTTTTTATAAGTCATTGAATAAATTTGTTATTTTTACAATAGTTAAAAAATAGATTGTTTACCAATTTTTAAATATTACAAAAATGTTAAGAAATATTACAATAATATTACATGAAACGATTCGTACTAATAATGTTCATTTTTAAAATTCTGCTGAGCACAAACATCTATGCTGACGACTTTAAGAGTTGTATAGCTTACTTTCAAAACACTTCATCTCTAGAAATAGGGTACGATGAGACAATAATTAATTGTGAAATATATTTTAATACTCATCCTAGCAGTAACTTCAATGAGTATAGTCTTTGTATGTTGCAGAATATTAAATCAGCTAAAAATATTGATGATTATTTTTATGAGTCAGACCAATGTGTGATTAATCACTGTTCTTCTAATATAGAAACTTTTTTTAATGGTAGTGATCCTGGCTTTTGTACGTTATTAGAAGAGGTGTAGTTAAAAAATCTGCCACCATGACTTTTCTTTTTCATTTTCTGTCTCTTCTTGCAGTTCGTCTGACTCATTAACAATTCCAATTCTCATATCTTGTCCGGCAACATTGCCTTCTCTCGCTATAGTTTGAGCCTCTTTCAATTTCATTTTTGCAAGGACGTTTTGATTTTTATTACACAATTCCATTCCTTCAAGCATTAAATTATGTGCTTTCGTTGCTGAATCTGGGTCAGCTCGCTGTATATCGTTTTTAATTGATCCACGGAGCATTAATATACTTAAATCTTCACAGTTTCCTATATTGCTCTCGTATGTACTTTCAGTATTGGTAGAATAGTCACTTCCAGCTTGCCCAATTGTATTGTCTTCATGACTGTCTGCAAGAGCAAGAGATGATAACATGTACGACGTTATTAAAAAGAATTGAATAAATTTGGTCATAATTAATTGTACAAATAGATTGTTAAAAAAATATTAAGATCTCAAAAAAAAAATTATTTTTTTGCCATTTTTGCCAATTGTAATTCTGCTCCTAGCGTTTCATCACCAATCAAAGCTCTTCTTACTTTTGCGGACATTGTATCCATGAAAATAACAACTCCTAAAATCAATAATGACATATACATAACATTTTCCCAACTGGTACCCGTATTTATTGCTCCAAGTAATTGTAAACCTATGCCGCCTGCGCCCATGGCACCTATAATAACAGCTCCTCTCGTGTTTGATTCTAAGTAGTAAAGAGTTTGGGAAATAAAAATAGGAAGTATTTGAGGTATAATTCCAAATCTGTGTTGAAGAGTTTTATTCGCTCCCGTAGACTCTACACCTTCTTGTTGCTTTTCTTCAGTGTTTTCTATTGCTTCAGACATTAATTTTCCAAGAGTTCCTGTATCTGTAATTGCAATAGCAAATATTCCAGTAAATGGTCCTGGTCCGAAGGCTCTTAAAAAAATTAAGCTCCAAATCAAAAAATCGATGCCTCTTAATGTATCAAATAACCGTCTTAATATCGTTCGAACAAATTTAAAAGGCGTTACATTGTAAGCTGCAAAAAATGCCAGAGGAAAACCCAGAAGAGCTGCTAGTAGGGTGCCCAATAGAGCCATAAAAATTGTCTCTAATAAAGCCCACAATATTTGTCCATGATGCCACATATCATTATTTAGAAATTCTTGAATTAGAAGCGAAAAATTTGAAATATTGGGGTCAACTCTATCGCCTGAGAATGAAAGTGAAATAGCATTCCAAATTCCATATGGTTCTAAAGGACTGTCAAAGTCAAACCAGAAATAGTTCCAACCAAGATTGTACCTATGTACTTCAACTTTTTTTGAATAAACTTGAACTCTTTCGTAAAGAGATGGTCTAACCTCTATTTTATTTTCCGTTACCCTTATCCATTTTGGGAGATTATCTACATTTTCAACGTAAGGCTTACCTTGTGCATCAAGACGAAAAACAAGTGTTTCTTTGGTGTCTGGCCAGTTTTCTATTGTAACTTTATCATCGTATAGATTTGCAAACCCTCCATTTTTAAAACTTATTTTTGTTTCACCCTCTGGACCTATGGAAGTCCATTCAGGATACCTTTCTGGAAGACCGTCACTTTTTTGATAGGGGCCAACATACTGAGACCACCTGCTTCCTTCAAAGGATATAATTATATCATCTGGTTCACTCCATTTCATTGTGACATGGTCTTTATGTGCATATGTGTCGAGGGCAAACAAAGAAGCTCTTTCAGGACTCCATTTTTTATGAATCTGCAATATGTCGAGGCTTAAAATTGCTATGATTAAATACACTATAATCCCGAGCACTAAAAAAGTTGACCACATTTTAGATGAAAATTTAGTAACTACTATATCTGAATAATTTTTAATAATTTCAGACCTGTTCATGATTTCAATCCTATTAATGATTTTCGCCAATAACTTGATAAGTAATCCAATGCAATGATCGTAGACACAAGTAAAAACATTATTGCAATAGTGTCAGCTTCATATTTCCACTGTATATTAGTGTAAAGTTGCTCACCGATACCTCCAGCGCCAACAAATCCCAAAATAGTTGAAGCCCTTATATTAATCTCAAATCTTAAAATTGTGTAAGTTAGAAATAGAGGGAGTGCCTGAGTTACCACACCAAATCTTATTCTGGTAAACCATGAAGCTCCACAGGACTCAAGACCTTCAATTGGATTTTTGTCGACATTCTCAATAGCTTCTGAAAACAATTTGCCAAGAGCTCCTGCGGTATGAATTATGATGGCAATTACAGCAGGCAGTGCTGACTTTCCCAGTAGATACAACAAAACAAGCGCAATAACTAATTCTGGAAACGATCTGCATATATCCATGATGCGTCGAAATATTAATACAGTAGTTTTACTTTTGATTAGATTACGACTTGAAAAAATACTTAAAAAAAAGGCTAGCAACGTACCCATTGCTGTTGAAAATAGAGCCATATTAATAGTGCTTATTAAATCTGGAAGGTATTCAAGTAACAATAAATTCCATCTATAGCCGTATTCCCATGACCCAACAAATAGATCAACTGGGTAATCGAAAAATTTAGGTAATCCAACCCAGATGCTAGTCGCATTTCCTGTTTCTGCTACAATTAAACCCGAATAAATAACTGCTATCAATGCCGCAATTGAGAGAAAAGAATAAATTGATCTTGTTCTTGTAAGAGATTTTAAATTATTTTCAATTTTAATTAAATTTTCTGGCAATGATGATTGCAATGTTTCCTCCAAATAAACTGCTAATTAAGAGGATGGGGCATGCCATCCTCTTAAGTTAGCAAACAACTACCGAAATTTATTCGGCTTTTTTAGCTTCAATTTTAGCTTTACGAGCAGCTACAATAGTTTCATAGAAACTATGGTCGACTGGCACCCAAGCTTTAACAACTCCATTTGCAACATTCTCGCTGCATTGTGGGTCATTTTCATGGATCCACTGCTTCATGCCTACCATGACCTGATGCGCTCTCACAGGCATATTAGTTGGCATTACAATCGGTCCATTTGGTATCAAAGCAGATGACCAAATCTGTTTGATGTCATCCATATTTAATAGTCCTTTATCAACCATTTTTCTCAGATTTCCAGAAGAGTAACCTTCGCTCCATTCACCAACTCCAGATACCCATGTCACACCTGCATCGATATCACCATTAAGAACTGCCAAAACGTTATTTTCATGACCACCTGAAAATTGTGTAGAGCCAAAGTATGAGTCTGGATCCATTCCTGCAGCTTTTAATTCGATTGATGGTATTAGATAACCAGATGTTGAATTAGGATCAGCCCATCCAAAAGATTTACCTTTTAAATCATCAATTGAATTGATACCTGAGTCTGCTCTTGTAACCATGACTGAATAATAGCCCATATCTCCTGTTGGCTGCATTCTGGTTAAAATTGGTACAGTAGCGGTAGGATCTTCTAGATATATACCCGCATATCCTGATGAGCCAAACCAAGCATAGTCTAAGCTGCCACCAAGCATTGACTCCATTGTTCCTGCATAATCTTTAAAAGTATAAATTTTAGCTGGTACTCCATATGCAACTTCCGCATATTCCTTTAGACATGCATTATTCTTAATAATGTCTTGAGCTGATTCATCGCCTAAAAATCCAAGTCTCATTTCAGGTTGATATTTACTCAAGTCCATTGTTGGCCCTTTATAGCCAGATACATCCCATGCGTATGCATTTGCAGACACAAATAGGAATGAACAAGCAATAATAGACCTTACTAAATTTTTAATCATTTTTAGTATATCTCCTTGTTAGTTGTTAAGTTTTTTTTTTGAAAAGGCTAACATTATCCTGCCTCTGCAAACTGTTCGTCACCAAGTGAAGTTGAAGTAACTGTTGGTTCAAATGCTTCTTCAGCTTCAGCGCCATAAATTTCTCTAGCAACATCATCTTTTAAACTTGAAGGTACATCATCAAAAACAATTTCCCCAAGTCTCATGCCAATGATTCTGTCACAATAATTTTTAGCGGTATCAAGAGTATGAAGATTTGCAAGAACAGTAATCTGCTTTTCTCTATGAATATTTCTAAGTGATTCCATTACAAGTCGGGCATTAAGAGGGTCTAGCGATGCAATAGGCTCGTCGGCTAAAATCATTTTTGGTTGCTGCATCATAGCTCTACAAATTGCAACCCTTTGTTGCTGTCCACCAGATAAAGTCTCTGCTCTTTGCAGCGCGGTTTCAGCCATTCCCAATTTATCCAGAGCCATCAATGCATCAACGCGTTCATCTTTAGTGAAAAGTTTTAAGCTTGATCGTAAAGTACCTTGAATATTTGATCTTCCAAGAATTACATTTGTTAAAACATCTAAACGGGGCACAAGATTGAATTGCTGAAATATCATGGCACAATCTTTTTGCCATGCTCGTTTGTCTTTCTTTGTTAATGAAAGTATATTTCTACCTTCAATAAAAATAGATCCACTAGTTGCGTCGGTTAGACGATTCATTATTCTCAGTAATGTTGACTTTCCAGCACCAGATCTGCCAATGATACCAATCATTTCAGGTTTATTAATTTCAAATGTGACATCGTTTACTGCACGGTTGTCACCAAAATACTTATTTAATTTCTCTACTTTGATCATTAGTATGAATGAAAAGTAATACAAAAAAATTAAATCAAAGTTGCATTTTTATGACAGATATTTTGCAATTTATTACACTAATGTTACAGCTCAAATTATTGACATTAAAAAAAATATAATTAATCATTTAAATCATGCAATTAGATAAAATCCAATCTCTAGAAAATAAATTAAATTCAGCTTCAATTATTGAGCGTACCAATGTTTTATGTGAAATTATTGATCAAAGAGGTTCGTGCAGTTTTTATGACGAAGAGATTACTCAATTACAACATGCTCTTCAGTGCGCAACCTTAGCTAAAGAAAATAATGAAAGTGATAAATTTATTACTGCTTCATTATTTCACGATTTAGGGCATATGTTGACTGGCGAAGATGTAAATAGCCATGATTTTTTAAACAATGACAAGTATCATGAAAACGTTGCTGCATCTTTTTTATCCAAGTATTTCCCTGAAGAAGTTACTTACCCAATTAAAATGCACGTTATTGCAAAGAGATATCTATGTTCCGTTCAATCAGATTATTATGACGGTCTTTCAGATGGCTCCAAAAGAAGTTTTAAACTTCAAGGCGGATATTTAAACAAAGATGCTATTCGAAAACTGGAAAGTCATAAATATTTTGAAGATGCAGTAAGACTTCGAAAGTATGATGACAATGCAAAAATTAGGGGAAAGAAAACTGAAGCTATTTCATTCTTTCATCCTTTTATTACAAAGTCCTATATTTGAACTTTACTAAAATAAAGCTTTCGAAAATTGTTAAAGCAAAAAAAAATCTTGGTAATTTGGTTATATCCAGTTGTCCAGGTATCAGTAATTCTAGATTTGATAAATTTACTTATAAAAAAGATTTAACCATTATCATCGACTTAAATATATCACTCGTTGTTTCATTGATAGAACTTAATGAAATTAGAAATTTTGAAATTAATCAGTTCCATAAAGATCTAGAGGAGAAGAATGTTAGGGCCTACAGCATGCCCATAAAAAACTATGGTATTCCAGCTCAGATTAAAAAAAATGAATATAGTCAAATTATCAGAGATTGTGTTACTCAGTTAGAACTCAATAAAAATGTTTACCTGCATTGTTATGCTGGATTAGGTAGATCTGGAATGTTTGCTTCACTTATTTTAAAGGCACTAGGACTAGATTCAAAGCAATGCATAAATCATGTAAGGAATTGCCGGCCAGGTACAATTGAAACAGAGGAACAAGAAAAATTTGTAATCAACTTTTAAGGCCCTTCACCACGTGAAAGCCTTTTGTTAATATCATCAATAACGGCCTCGATATCTGCAATAGTTTCTATTACGTAATGCGCACCTGCTTTATAAAGCAGATCTTTTGCATATCCTTGTTTCATATCAATTTCTTCTTTACTCAGTTCATCAGCTTCTTCTAAGGAATTTATATTCATATAATTCGAATATCTCGTTACACCAACACCCCAACAACCAGCATTAATTGCTTCTCCAATTCCTGAAACAGTATCATCAACTTTTATAACTGATTGAATGGATTCTATATTCATTATATCTAAATTTTTATATAACATGTGGGGAAGGGGCCGAACGCCATTTTTAACATCATCACCTGCAACTGACGCATCAGGGACATATCCCTGTTTTGCTGATTCTTCCTCTAAAATATTAACCATTGACCGCACAAAACCAGTTGTGCAACCAACTTTTATACCGCTATTTTGAACCCGTTTAATTACTTCTGCTGTTCCGGGTAATAATTTTGAGTATTGTTTTAAGCATTTAAGCTGCAGTGGAACAAAATCTGCGTACATATTTTCAACATCAGACATTTGTGGGTCTTTACCATGTACTATGTTCCAGCGCTTTCTTATTTCAGCGTTCTCTGTGAGTGCTTTTATATGTAAATCTTTTCGTAAACCCATGGGTTCTCTTGCCTCTTCCATGGAGATTACAACCTTTTGTTTCTTAAAAACCTCAACAAACACTATAGTTGGAGCAATCACGTATGCGTCAGCAGTAGTTCCACTCCAGTCTAATACCAAACCTTTTATCTCTCCTTTATATCTATTTTCTGACAAATATTTCAAAACTATTTAACCTTTTCTTGCTTTATTTAGACACTATTATGGCGTTAGCCATTCCTTGTTTAAACTGCCATTTGTGGATGTAAACAATGCTCGGCGATGACCTTGACGATGCAAATAAAGCCACTCAATTGAGTGAATTTGAATTTCTACCAAAGTGAAGTTGTTGTAACCGTTTTGTAAAAGATCATCGTCCGGTAGTTCATTTTCATGCTCTGGCAGGTATCCTGATGTTGGTTCATCAGAAGGGGTTCCAGGCGCCTTTTCAACAACATAACATTTTTTACTAAATGACCTTGAGTTATCCCAGGCTAATTTTGCTTTATCGTTTTTATGATTGATTTCAGCTTTTCCCGATACTTTAATTTGTATCTTTTTGCCATGATCGTAAAACAGCATGGTTACTGAATTATTTTTTTTGATTTCATCAATTTTACTGGATCGGATATCCGTATGAAAACTTATGGTATTATTTTTCTTATCAACATGCCTTAAGACAACTGTTCTAATCGATGGAAATGAGTCATTAAATGTTGAAACATAACCTTGATGTAATTCAGATTTTGACTTTGATTTACCAATTATGAGTTGATCCCAAATATTTTCATAAGTCTTATCAAGATCATTATAGAAATCAGGTTTATCGTTTGTATGATCTTTTACCATTCAAGTTTTTTTCCTTCATAATTTAAAAATGAGCCAGAGTTATCAAGATTTAGTTCGTTTATAACATTGATCATCTGGGTAATGCTTTCTGGTATTTCTAATTTGGCACTTGTGCCACCCATATCTGTTTTTACCCATCCTGGGTGCAAAATTAGGACAGATATACCATCTTCTTTCCAATCTATAGATAAACTTTTTGCCGCAGAATTAAGAGCTGATTTTGATGAGCGATAAAAATAAAATCTACCAGAGTAATTATCATCAATGCTTCCCATTTGACTGGATATAAAAACCACTTTCTTATCAGACCCCATTTTTAAGTTATTTTTTAATTTTCGTGCAAGAATTATAGGTATCACGGCATTTATTCTCATCTCATTCATCCAGACATCTATATCAAGATCTTCTTTTAATTGCTCATCACTAAAAATACCTGCGTTGTGAATGAGTATGTCAATTTTTAGAGACTCGATACTTGTTACAAAATTATTCACGCTTGCATCAGAAGTTAAGTCAAGTTCAGCGACATCGATATTGTTAATTTCATTCAACTCTGTTGAGCTATCTTTATTTCGAGTGGTTGCAATGATGTTATGGTTTGTTTTGTTGTATTGCTTTACAAACTCAAGCCCTAGGCCTCGATTAGCTCCTATGATTAATATATTGCTCATTTTATATATAAACTTATAGTACGTTCATGAGCATTTTAGCAAATCCTCTACGACTAATCTTCTTTTTTTATTTATTTTATCTTTATTACTCATATGTGCGACCTGTGCCCGTTGACTCTACAGTAAGAGAAGTGGCAAATTTAATTAGTGATTATGGAATACACTTTATCTCATTTTTCATACTTGGCGCCCTGGCACAGTTGGCTAATAATAAAAACAATGATTTTGTATTTGGCATTAGCCTGGCTCTGATCACAAGTATTTTCATTGAGTTTATACATTTTTTTATTCCTTTTCGCGATTTTGTGATGATGGAAGGAGTTGCAAATATAGTTGGTTGTTTGTCAGCGATATATTTAATAAACTATTATAGAAAAAATTATGGATAAGCTCATCATAAGAAATATTTGCCAACCACCCGATAGTAACCCTTATGGCACAGCACATGGAGCTTGGGTAGTTAAACAGATGGCTCATGCAGGAATTTACATGACTCAGTTGGTATCAAAGGGTAATGCAGTACTTGTTGAGTCAAAAGTTAAATACAAAAACCCAATGCACGTTGGTAAATTTATTAATGTTTATGGATCTGTTGTAGGTGTTAAGCAATCTAAAATGATTTTTAAGATTACTGCAAAAAGATCTGAAATGAATCAAAAGGAAGTTGATGTGGCAGTGGGGGAATTTTCATACATTGCTATCAATGATAAAAATAAGACAAGAAAATTTAAACCTAATCTAAATATATAAAAATAAGCCCCCAAGTTAATGGGGGCTTACTGTAGTTAAAACGGAGCTCCACTCAAAAAGTGGAGGTTTCCATATCTACAATCACATGGAATCTCACTACTCGAGCAAAGCTCCTCTATACTACTGATAGACATAGACCACCTCCTTTCATTAAATATGGTTTAAAATATAGATATATATATAATTTACTGGATTCTTATTTCAATCAAGGAGTTTGTTATGTCGCCTGAATTAATTTTTGAGCCTGTCATCAATATGTTATGGCTCTCTTTAGCGGTATTTGCCTTTGGGACTACTCTGAGGCTTAAATCCATTATTATCGATAAAAAAAGTAAAGAAGAAGACTTTAAAATTCCCACATTTGATAATGGTGGTGAAATTATTCAAAACAGTCAGAGAAATCTGACTAATTTATTTGAATTTCCGATCTTTTTCTATGTCGTGTGCATCATGATCTATGTAACAGGCAATGTTGATGGTTATTTTGTGTTGTTGGCCACGTGGTTTTTTTGGTTAAGAGTTGCGCATACGGTTACGCACATTTTTTATAATAAAGTGATTCCTGGGATTGCAATTCCTGTGCGGACTCTATTTTGGCTACCATCAACCATCATTCTTGGTTGGATGGCTTATAGAGCTTGCTCTGTTATGATGTGATGTTTGAAAACATTCTTTTCCCAACTTTTGGATTAATTGTATTAACATTTGCGGTGGGCTTGTTGCATACCATTGCCTCTGTTGATTTAACAAGGAAATCTAAAGAGTGGGAAGAGAGTGGTATTCCGAGGGAGCCCTATGAGGACGCTTCATTAAAATTAAGATTGTTAAAAAATAATATTAGTAATTTGTTTGAATTTACCATTATTTTTTATTTCTTAGTTGGTCTTATAATTATTCTTGATTTATCGAACACTTTTTTAATAGCTTGTGCATGGCTATACTTTTTATTAAGAGTTATCCATTCTATATGGCATATATATTTTATAAATACATCAGTTAGAGGAAGCTTGTGGCTATTCTCTCAAACAATTTTATTTATTTTCTTTTTGGGAACGGTTGTTAGTATCTAACTTCCGGAGACTCCTGCTTCATTAAGCCTCTTTTTTAATCTGCCCGTTAACATAAGCCATGTCATATGATGGTCACCAATTTGAGACCACCATGGATATTTAAATGTCGCAGGTTTATTATGTTCAATAAAGAAATGTCCTATCCATGCAAACGTATATCCGCACACTAGTGCGAGCGGAATATACAACCAACTTTGAGTAATAATTGCACTCCAAAGTATTATTTGGGCTAATCCTGTTCCAATGTAATGAAGAATGCGAGTATTTTTCTTACTATGCTCACGTAAATAGTAGGGAAAAAAATCTTTATAATTTGTATATCTGGCTGGATTTTCCATGTAATAAACATTATATTTCGTTCATGAATCTAGACAATAAAATAATGTACATAATGGTTGCTGCTTTTGTGGCCTTTATATTCATATCAAGTTTCAGTAGTTAAGTTTCAATGTTAAATTTTGGCTATATTCCTGTCTTTGCCCTAAGATTCATGGTTCTCTATTTTATTGTTACAAATGCGCTAGCCATGGCATTGTTTCCTGGGGGAACTCTGTTTAACCCTCAACTTGAAATATACTCATTTTCTGAAAATTTTTTTAGTGACTTGGGAATCACGTTTACTAAAGATGGAACGCAAAACTATCTATCAAGCTTTTTATTTAATAGTTCTTTATTGGTATTAGGGCTATGTGCAGTAACACACATTTTCGTCCCAAAATTATTTAAGGACAACAAAAATAGTTATATTCTCTCAATCATTGCAGCAGCATTATTTGTTATAGCGGGGCTCTCTTTTATTGGGGTAGGATTGACGCCTGCTGACATTTACTTCGAAGAGCATGTTTGGTTTGTTATTTTTGCATTTAATGCACAAACAATGGGTGTTCTATTCATGACTATCGCTTTTTTGCTTAGCAAGATCAGCAATAAATATACAATTGTTGCCTTTATCTATTTTATAAATGTCGCTCTGTACACAATCTTTGAAACAAGTGAACCTCCACCAGATTTTAATCCATTTGAGTTAGAAAATGTTGGTGATTTTATTGATTACAATCGTTTTATCATTTCTGTGGTTTGGCAAAAAATTATCACTATAATATCAATGGTAAGCATATTAATTTTTACATTTGGATATAGACGTTTGATAAATGACTAAATTCTGGTGTGTAGATGTTCTTCGGATTGCTTCCGTTTATTATGTAATAGCCGTTGTTATCGCAATGCTGCTCTACCCTGGGGGAAATCATATAGAGCTTGATCAAGTTGGCTATTCTCTTCATAAAAACTTTTTAAGCGAACTTGGTTTTCATAAAACAATGTCTGGAGATCTTAACTTCTTTTCATCTTTTTTTTGGAATACAGCCATGTATATGCTTTTACTACAGGGTGTAGCGTTTTTATTTATTCCAAAGCTATTTAGAGACAATAAAGCATCATTTATTTTTGCTTGTTTAGGAACATTATTTATGTTCCCTGCATGTATATTTTTTGTTGGGGTTGCCTTAACTCCAGGGGATATTTATTTTGATGCTCATATATTCACAACGACTGCGGCATTTAATCTTTATACCGTAGCAATCTTTTTTTATATTTTTGCTTTCATATTTAGCCCACTGTCTAATTTTTATGCATCAGGTGGGATTTTACTGTTTGTTGCAGTAGGCATTTATTCTTATTATCTTGGAGACTTTCAACCTATAGATGCATTAAATGATCGCGTTCGATTTCTTGAAGTTTATACAATGGATTTTTTAATATTTAATGTAGTACTTCAGAAAATCATGATAACTCTCATGATTACAACAATAATTATATTCACCTTTGGACTCAACAAGCTCATTAAGGACGGTCAATAGATGACAAAATTTTGGACAGTTTATGTTATTCGCTTCGTATCAATTTTTTTTGTTACCTCGGTAATAATTGCTTCTTTCTTTTTTCCTGGTGGCAATATTCATAATCCTAATCAAGTTGGGTACTCATTTAGTCATAATTTTTTAAGTGAATTAGGGGGGTACATTACATTTGCGGGAGACATTAATAGCATTTCATCTTTTTTCTTTAACACAGCTCTTTTTTGTTTTTTGTTGGTAGGTATATCAAGTTTTTTTATTCCATCTTTGTTTAGAGAAAATAAAACGTCATATGTATGTGCATACATCGCGGCTGTATTATTTTTTATAGGAATGGTTTTCTTCGCTGGTGTAGCGCTTACACCACACGATCTATACAGAGAAGCACACGCATTTTTTGCTATTAATGCATTTAGATGGCTCATCCCAGCATCAGCTTTCTTTGTTATTGCCTTTTTCTTAAGTGATGCAGATAATAAATATACTATAGTTAATATTATTTTTCTTATTTCCACAGCAATATACGTAATTTATCAATTAAATGCTGGCAGTCCACGACTTAATGAAGAGCTTTTGGTTCAAAATGTATTAATGCAAAAAGCTATTGCGAGCATACATGTTATTAGCATCTTTTCGTTAACATTTTGCTTTAATGATCAGATCAAAAGAAAAAATTTATAGATTTGGTATTCTCTGTATCCATGGTGCTGCATCTTCAAGTTGAGCTGCTAATGATATAAGGGTATGTTCATCAGCATATCTTGAAGCAAATTGAACTCCT
Organism: uncultured Pelagibacteraceae bacterium; assembly: GCA_902544065.1. Lineage (GTDB taxonomy): Bacteria > Pseudomonadota > Alphaproteobacteria > Pelagibacterales > AG-422-B15 > CACNXQ01. The sequence goes on along the minus strand of CACCAS010000004.1, from coordinate 97,834 downwards.
AAGGGAATATTATCTTTCGACCAATAAGTCGGAATAGAAATTGAAGGTTGACCAGTAATATTTTGAAGTAGCGCATCTGGAGCATACCAAAGGCTTTGAGGCGCAAGACCATTCAAAATAGCATCGCGTATTGGTTTAATTCTGAACACAAAACCGAGTTTTAACTTCATTATAATTTCACTAATTATTTTTGATTGTTTGTCAGGTCTAATTTTTCCAATTTCAGGTGGATGCTGTGAAATAATAGGGGTTAAAACAACATCATATTTATCAGTCGCTTGCATTACTGAACGAGCAATCGATTGCATCGTATATCGGGCCCAAGTATAATCACTTGCTCTAAAACTTTTACCTAAATAATCAAATAATCTTGTAGCGGTTTCAACTTCATGCGATCTATATTTTCTGCCCACAACGTCTTTTAACTCATTGAACATTTGACTTACATGAGATGTTATAATTACTGTAAATGCCCTTGAAGCTAAACGACCATCATAAGTAAAATTCATTTCTTCAACATCATGCCCTAAATCTTCACAGAGTTTTGCATTGTAATTTATGGCCTCTACGGCATCTTTTGATGGATTTATGCCTACTGGGCTTTTGAGATTGAATCCAATTTTTAATTTTTTCCTATCATTCAAAGATTTAATTAACGATCCCTTTTCATAATGAACTGAGTAGGGGTCTCCCACACTGTTTTCAAAAATTGCATCGTACATATGAGCAGTGTCACGAACTGTTCTTGATACAATGCCTGAATGAGTTAATCCTCCCCATTTGTCACCATGTGAAGGTCCAAATGAAGTTCGTGCTCTATTTGGTTTTAATCCAATTAATCCACAAGATGCTGCAGGAATTCTAATTGATCCTCCTCCGTCACTCGCGTGTGCAAAAGGAACCATTCTTGCTGCTACACCTGAAGCCGCTCCACCTGAGGAACCTCCAGTAGTTAAATTTGGGTTCCAAGGGTTTCTTGTTGGTCCAAATTCAAGGGGCTCTGTAGTGATCATTAGTCCATACTCTGGCGTTGCTGACTTGCCGCATATTAATGCCCCAGTGTTTCGAAACTGTCTGGTTAATTCATTATCATAGTTCATTTTGGTATTTTTTAGGTATTTGCTTCCTTGCATCATGTTGTAATTAGCAAGCGAGCTGTCCATATCTTTTAATAGCATTGGAACACCTGCAAATTGTCCTTTGAGTTCAGTATTCCTATTTATAGATTCAAATGCATAGTGATACATGGTCCTGTGAACAGCATTGAGCTTTGGATTTAATCTTTCAATGAGGTCAATTGCTGAGTCTAAGGGATCGATAGGAGAAATCTCTTTTTTCTTTATTAACTCACTTAATCCAACACCGTCATAATTCGTATACTCTGCAAATATAGCCATTATTAATTACCCTAATTAAAAAACTGTGATATTCTACTATTCCAAGAATAAGCTTATGTCAGAATTAGATAAGAAAAAAGGAAATAGCTTCGTAAATTTTATAAAAAGGTATTTCTTTACCGGATTATTAATCTCAGCGCCAATTGGGGCTACAATATACATAACTATATTTATAGTTGAATTTATTGCAGGATTAGTACCTCAAAGATTTAATCCCAATGGGCTGCTTCCAGAAATAATTGGGTACGAAATACCTGGATTAGAACTAATTATTGCTTTTTTATCATTTATTTTAATTGGATTGATTTTTTCAACCTTATTTGGAAAAGCAATACTTGGTTACTTTGATAACCTCATTACCAGAATACCATTTGCAGGAAATGTTTACAAAGCGATAAAACAAATCACTGAAACATTTTCTAATGCAGATGCAGCTTATCAAAAAGTTGTTTTAATTGAGTATCCAAGGAAAGACATCTATGCGATAGGCTTCATGACTGGTGAAACTAAGGGTGAAATAAAAGATCGTAAAAAGATCGATATGGTCAATGTATTCGTTCCGACAACACCAAATCCAACATCGGGTTTTTTACTCTTTATACCCAAGGAAGATGCTGTAGAACTTGATATGTCTGTTGAGGATGCAATAAAATTAGTTGTTTCTGCAGGTATGGTTGTCCCTCCAACAAAATAATTATCCTGTTTTAAGATAATCAATTGCGACATCGTTTCTAAACAAATGAAGCAGCACTCTTTGCGCTTTTCCAAGCGGTGTTTTTAATTCAGGATCATCCTTAATGGTTTTGATTGCTGTTTCCCTCGCTTCTTCTAAGAGGTGTTTATGTTTATCAAGGTTTGACAGTTTAAAATTTGGCACGCCGCTTTGCTTGGATCCAAGAATTTCTCCTGCACCTCTTATATCCAGGTCTTCCTCAGCAATTTTGAATCCATCGTTGGTTTGTTTCATAATTTTTATTCTTCGTTTAGCATTTTCAGTAAGAGGACCGTTAAACAATAAAATGCAGGTTGAGGTTTTCTCACCTCTTCCGACTCTTCCTCGTAATTGATGAAGCTGTGAAAGACCAAATCTCTCTGCATTTTCAATTATAATTACAGTAGCATCAGGGTCGTCTATGCCGACTTCTATTACTGAAGTAGCGACTAATATATTAACTTTTCCAGATTTAAATTTTTGCATAACTGAATTCTTATCTTCTTGCTGCATTTGTCCGTGCACAATTTCAACTGAATAATCGCTATAATAATTTCTGAGATCTTTTAGTCTTTCATTTACAGATTGTAATTGAAGTTTTTCAGATTCATCGACTAAAGGGCAAACCCAATAGATTTTTTCACCTTTATTAATTATTTTATTAAGACTGTTCTTCAGATCTTCAACTTTATTTATATTTATTGATTTAGTATTAATTTCTTTCCTATTTTTTGGTTTTTCCATAATTTTAGAAATATCAGTGTCTCCATAAGCAGCAAGCTCTAACGTTCTTGGAATAGGAGTTGCTGTCATAAGCAATACATCACATTCATTTCCTGCTTTTTCATTAAGTAAGATTCTTTGGTGAACACCAAATTTGTGCTGCTCATCTATCACAACCAAGCCAATATTAACAAAAGATACTTTCTCTTGAAATAGAGCATGAGTACCAATCAAAATATCTGCATCAAAATTATGATTATCTTTTGTTGACGACGTTATCAATGAACATGTAAGATCCATTGAGTTAACGATTTTTACTATTGTATTGAAATGTTGCTCAGCAAGTATTTCTGTTGGCGCCATGAGTATAGATCTTTTGTTATTTTCTAAAGATTGCATCATGGCAAACAAAGCCACAATTGTTTTCCCGCTCCCAACATCTCCCTGTAACAGTCTAAGCATTTTGTTCGGCTTTGACTGATCGTTTGAAATCTCTTCTATAGTTTTTAATTGATCACTGGTGAGACTGAAATTAAGATTTTCTTCCAATTTTTTTATTAATTTATTATTTCTTCTTATAGCTATGCCCTGAGTATGACTAATTTTGTTTTTTATAAGACGTATTGTTAGTTGCTGAGCTAATAGCTCATCAAAAACTAATCTTTCAAGGAAAAGAGAATTAACCGAGTCTGATGTATTAACAGGGTTGTGTATTTTTTTAATAGCTTCATTCCAATTTGGCCAATTATTTGTTTTAATTTTATCGTCGGGTATCCACTCTGGAAGAGTATCAAGATTAAATAAAGCTGAATTTATAGATTTTTGTATAGTTTTTGATGTCAATCCAGCAGTAAGTGGATAAATACACTCAATTTTTTTGACACTATCTAGATTTTCTAAGTCTACTACATGTTGGGGATGCGTTATTTGGAAGTTTTCATTAAATTTCTCAAATTTACCACTAATTACTTTCTGCCTTCCTACCGGAAATATTTTTTTTAGATAAGGTCCTCGCAAGTTAAAATATACGATTGAAATAGCTCCAGTATCGTCCGTGCAATTAATGCGATAGGGCATCCTTTTATTGAATGAAGGTGAATGACTATCTATCGTAACTATGATTGTTGCAATTTTGCCTTCTTCAAGATCAATTATTTTTGGACTGTTTCTTCTATCAATATATGTAGATGGCTTATGAAATAAGAGATCTATAACATATTTGCCACATAACCTTTCTATAACCTTAGCATTTTTTGGTCCAATGCCTTTAAGTGATATTATATTTGAAAAAAGCTTGTATAAGATTTTAGGCCTCATATATCTAATGTATCAAATAAATTAAAAAATATGGAAGATTTATCAACATTTAAAAAAAAACTATTGTACAAGTCCACTCATCGTGGATCCAAGGAAATGGATCTTATTTTGGGAAAATTTGCACATAAGTACCTATCTTTATTTAATGAAGATGAGCTTGTAATGCTTGAAGCAATACTTGAAATGGATGATAACGATATTTATCAATATGCATTAAATAAAAAAGAAATTCCAGAGTCTTTAAATAATAGAGTATTCACTCTTCTTAAGGATTATACTTTACTGTAATGCCACCAGAAGCACTAGTTACACCATCTAAACTGTCAAACTTAAATATTAATTTAGATAATAAATTCGATTACGAATTAACACTCAATTATTTATCAACCAATGGATATGTCAGGGTAAGTTCAATACGTGAACCTGGCGAATTTTCTGTTAAAGGAGATGTTATTGATATCTTTCCATCAGAATTTGCAAAACCAATAAGAATAAATTTATTTGGAAACGACATAGATAAGTTTGAAGAATTTGATTTAAAGACTCAAAAAACTATACAAAAAATTAGCAGAGCAGTTATTCGGCCATTTAATGAATTTGCTTTTAATCAAGGAAAGAGATCAATTAAAGCCGACACTTTTTTATCAGACCTAAGTAGTTTTGAGGACAATGACTTAATAGTACACGCTAACCATGGAATTGGTAAATTTCGAGGCTTAAAGAAATTAGAAGTTCTTGGGAATAGTCATGATTGTATTGAGTTAAATTATTTTAATGATGATAAACTTTATGTTCCTGTCGAAAATATAGAATTATTGAGTAAATACGGTGGCAACAATGAGTATGTACAAGTTGATAAGTTAGGCAATTCACATTGGCAATTTAGAAAGGCTAGTGCAAAAAACAAAATTAAGGAAATAGCTGAGGAATTAATAGCCATTGCAGCTAAAAGATCATTAAAAAAAGGAAAAAAATACAGGATACAAGAACCTTACTATTCTAATTTTATAAATGAATTTGAGTTCCAAGATACAGAAGATCAAGTTAATGCTACTTCAGATATTTTAGCAGATCTAAGTCATGGTGCTCCTATGGACCGATTGATATGTGGCGATGTGGGTTTTGGCAAAACAGAGGTTGCACTTAGAGGTGCATTCAATGTAGCACTAAATGGCGCTCAAGTAGCAATCATTGTTCCAACGACACTCCTGTGTCAGCAACATTACGAAAACTTTATTAAAAGATTTAAAAATTTTCCAATTAAAATAGGTCAGTTATCAAGATTAGTTTCAGCCTCAGAAACTAGTTCAACTTTAGAAAAAATAAATAATGGCGAGCTTGATATAGTTGTTGGCACACATGCACTACTAGGTAATAAAATTAAATTTAAAAATTTGGGCATGCTGATTATTGATGAAGAGCAACATTTTGGTGTCTCTCAAAAAGAAAAAATTAAGAATTTGCGGTCAGATATTCACGTATTATCCCTTACCGCAACACCAATTCCAAGAACTCTTCAAATGTCTTTGGTGGGATTAAGAGATTTATCCATTATCTCTACTGCGCCTTTAAATAGGCAATCAATAGCGACAGAAGTAATAAATTTTAATGAACAAGATCTTAAAGATGCCATTCAAAAAGAACTAAATAGAAATGGACAAATTTATTACGTATGTCCTCGAATTAAAGAACTGAAAGAAGTTGATGATTTTCTAAAAAAGACAATGCCTGAGTTAAAATATAAGATTGCTCATGGACAAATGCCGCCCAAAAAACTTAAGAATACCATGATTGATTTTTACAATAATGAATTTCAATTATTGTTATGCACAACGATTGTTGAGTCAGGTTTAGATTTGCAAAAAACTAATACTATGATTATTCATAATGCAGATAAGTTTGGATTATCACAACTTTATCAATTAAGAGGGAGGATTGGACGGTCAAATATTGAGGCTTTCTGCTATTATACCGTGAAAGATATTAACGGTATTACTGAAAATTCATTTAAAAGACTTTCTTTACTAAAAAAATTCAATAGCAGGGGGTCAAGCTTTAATTTAGCAAGTCATGATCTTGATATGAGAGGTTCTGGTAACATAATTGGTGACGCACAATCAGGTCATATAAAAGAAATTGGATTAGAGTTATATCATCGTCTTTTAAAAGACAAAATAATTGAACTGAAAAATGATAGCGATTCAATTGATAATGACTGGTCTCCACAGCTCAATTTAGGTTTAAGTGTTTTAATTCCTGAAAAATACATACCAAACTTAAATACACGATTATTCTTTTATAGAAAATTAGCATATTTAAATACTAATAGTGAACTGACTGAAGTTAAGAAAGAAATGGAAGAAAGATTTGGATTAATGCCTAATGAAGTTAATCACTTATTCAAAATCACTGAATTAAGAATTTTGTGTAAACAATTAAGTATAGAAAAATTTGATCTTGGGAAGAAAGGTCTAACCATTAAATTTAGAAATAATAAATTTGATAAGAGCGACAAATTGATTGATTTTATAAATCTTAACAAATTTGATATTAAATTAAGAACTGACCAAACACTTGTTTATAATTTTAATAAAATCTCCGATAAACAGAGAATATATAAAGGTTTTAGCTTTGCAAAAGAATTGGCCTCGCTATAATCAACGGTATGGGTGTACTCAGTGGATATAGAATAATTGAATTATCTGGAATTGGCCCAGGTCCATTATGTGGAATGTTATTTGCAGATCTAGGCGCTGAGGTTATAAGAATTGATCGAAAAAAAACAGCATTACCTCATACAAAGCCAAAATATGATATTACAGGAAGAAATAAAAAATCTTTTAGTTTGAATCTTAAAAATAAAGAATCTCTCGATATATTTAATAGCCTTATTAAAAGCGCTGATGCATTAATAGAAGGTTTTAGGCCAGGCGTTACTGAAAAACTAGGTATAGGACCTAGCGACTGTATGAAAATAAATTCTAAATTGGTATACGGCAGGATTACTGGCTGGGGGCAAACGGGTCCGCTATCCAAAGCTGCTGGTCATGATATTAATTACATTGCACTGGCTGGCGCGCTACATTCAATTGGAATTATTGAGAAACCAACAGTGCCTTTAAATCTTATTGGTGATTATGGAGGAGGCACTATGTTTTTAGCTTTTGGAGTTTGTGCTGCATTATTATCAGCTTCAAAAACTGGCAAAGGGCAGGTAGTTGATGCGGCTATGATAGACGGTGTTTCAACTCTCACGTCAATTTTTTATAGCTTATCACAATCAGGTCTTTGGGACGTTAATAAGAGAGGAATGAATTTGCTTGATGGGGGAGCTCCATTTTATCAAGTCTATGAAACAAAAGATCATAAATTTATATCTCTAGGCTCACTTGAGCCTCAATTTTATCAGCTGCTAATTGAAAAATTAGAGCTTCAGAGTGAATTTAGTAATCAATTGGACATGAACGAGTGGCCGAAGTTAAAAGAAAAATTAGAAACTATATTTAAAACTAAAAATATAAGTGAATGGAATGAATTGTTTGAGGGTTCTGATGTATGTTACGCACCTGTATTATCAATAAATGAAGCTAAAGACCATCCTCATATGATTGATAGAAACAACTTTATTGATGTGGATGGAGTAATTCAACCAGCACCTGCACCTAGATTTAGCTCTGATAATAAAGCTGAAATTAAAAAGGCACCTGAAATTGGTCAAGATAATAATGATATTATGAGAGAAATTGGCTACAGTGATGAAGAAATAAAAAAATTTTATGACAATGAGGTTATATAATCATGCCAAGTTTTGATGTCGTTAGTCGCTTAGAAATGCAAGAAATTGATAATGCAGTATCTAATGCAATGAAAGAAATAACTCAAAGATATGATTTTAAAGGATCCATATCAAAATTAGAGCGTTCAGACAATATCGTAACTCTCTTAACAGAAGATGATATGAAGGCAAAACAAGTAATAGAAATACTTACATCGCACTTAATAAAAAGAAAAATTGACCCAAAAGCAGTAAAATTTAAATCTTCGGAAAACGCTTCTGGTAATACCATTAGACAGAAGTACGATTTACTAGAAGGGATTGATCAAGAAATGGGAAAGAAGATTACCAAAATGATTAAAGATACAAAATTAAAGGTCCAAGCAAAAATTCAAGGCAATGAGTTGAGAATTAGCGGTGCTAAAAAAGATAATTTACAAGATGTGATGTCTAAGATTAATGAATTGAAACTAGAGCTGCCATTACAATTTGTAAATTTTAGAGATTAATTATCTGATTGGTTGATCAGTAGTAATATTTTGATCTTTTACTTTTTCTCTATATAAAATAAATATTCCAGCAGAAACAATTATTGCAATACCAGTCCAAGTTTTAAGGTCTACCGTTTCACTCCATATAAACCAACCCAATATAACAGCCCATATCAAAAATATATATTCAAACGGTGCTATAATGTAAGGCCTTCCATGCCTATATGCATTAAAGAGGAAAATAAATCCAAATATTACAGACACTCCTACAACAAATATCATGAATAAGGACTTTGGATCGTTAAAAAACCAATCTCTAAAAAGAAAATTCAAAACTTCACTATTCGAATTACCAAAGTCTAAAAATATTCCTGAAAATGTAATTATAGGGCAAATAATTATCGTGGCGATATAAACATGTAATGTTTGAGTATAAACATTATCTTTTTCAGATGTGTATTTAATAATTATCATGTTTGCAGAATAACCAGCAGCGCAAAGAATAGGGTAGATCATGTATATATTGAATGAGTTAATGTTGGGTGAGACAATGAACAATACGCCAATAAAACCATAAACAATGATTGCCCACCTTATTAATCCAATCTTTTCTCTCAAAAATATTCCTGAAAATATCGTAATGAAAAATGGCGCTGTAAAAAATAGTGCCGTAGCTTCAGCAAAAGTTAAATAATGAAGACCTATATAATAGAAAACAAAAGCTAAAATAAACATTACTGTTCTAAAGATTGATAATTTAGGAAACTCGGTTTTAAATATAATGTCTTTTTTAGTAATTTTTAAAAAGAGAGTTAAGAGAATTAATGCAACAACACTGCGAGCAAACATTACCTGTAGAATTGAAATATCAACAGCAAGCAATCTTATGACAGTATCCTGCAATGCGAATGCTGTCATGCCAAGCATGATATATGTTATTGCAAGAAAATTATTTTCCTTCATTTAGTAGATTTTTATTTGAATAATAGCTTACTATGCACTAGTTAAAAAGCATTGATGAACACTAAAAAAAACGAATTTACAATGAAAAATATAGAGACTGAATATGATTATATCATAGTTGGCGCTGGCTCAGCTGGGTGTGTATTAGCAAATAGATTGTCAAAAAATCCAAAAAACCGTGTTCTTCTTCTTGAGGCTGGCAGGGAAGATAAATCCATAACATTGAAAATGCCCGGTGCCGTCTTATTAAACCTTAAAAGTACAAAACATAATTGGGCATTTAAAGGCGAACCAGAACCTGAGCTTGCAGGAAGACAGCTTCAACATGATCGCGGCAAAACTCTTGGTGGATCTTCATCAATAAATGGCATGGTATTTATTCGGGGAAATTCATTGGACTATGAAGGCTGGAGACAAATGGGTTGTGACGGCTGGGGTTACGCTGATGTTTTGCCTTATTTTAAAAAAATGGAGTCCTATAGCGGTGGTGGAGATGATTTTAGAGGCGACTCTGGACCTTTAAGAGTGCATAGAAGCGTACCCAAAGATCCGCTTTCTATTGCCTTTATTAAAGCAGGAAAAGAAGCAGGATACAAAGAAACAGATGACATTAGTGGATATTGCCAGGAAGGTTTTGGCATTTTTGATCGGACTGTATTCAAAGGAGAAAGATGGAGTACATCACGCGGATATCTTGACCCAGTACGTGATAGAAAAAATCTAACTATTATTACAAAAGTACTTGTATGCAAATTAATTCTTGAGAATAACAAGGCAACAGGAGTTTGCTTTAAAGATAATAAAAATAAAATATTTAATATAAAATCAAAAAAAGAAGTCATTCTTTGTGCTGGTGCGGTTGGATCTCCACATATACTAATGCTTTCAGGAATTGGTCCGAAGGATCATCTGAAATCAATGGGCGTTAATCTTATAGCTGACATGCCTGGTGTTGGGCAAAACCTTCAGGATCATCCTGATTTTATGATAAAATATAAATGCTTAAAACCGGTTACATTATGGCCAAAGACAAAAAGACTAAATAGCATAGGCGCTGGCATTCAATGGCTTTTAACTAAAGAAGGGATGTGCGCATCTAATCACTTTGATTCAGTTGCATGTATTAGGTCTGGGCCAGGAGTTGAGTATCCAGATCTACAATTATGTATTTCACCAATTGCAATGGATGATAATTCATGGCAGCCATTAAATGAGCATGCGTTTCAGGTGCATGTTGGTTTAATGCGAACGCATAGTCGAGGTAAGATTGAATTGCGCTCAAATAACCCTGCTGATCCACCACGTATTTTAGTTAATTATTTAAAAGATAAGCGTGATAGGGAGTTAATGCGTAAAGGAATTCATTTAGTTCGCGAATTATTAGACCAACCATCATTTTCTGATTTAAAGGGTGAAGAGATTTTTCCTGGTGATAATTGTAAATCAGATGCTGACCTTGATGCCAAACTAAATTCGCACACGACTAGCCAATGGCATTTAGCTTGCACTGCGCGTATGGGTTTAAAAACAGACAAATATGCAGTAGTAGATAATTCAGGCAAAGTTCACGGTATCACTAGTCTTAGAGTTGTTGACGCTTCTATTATGCCTTTTGCTCCTAATGGCAATACAAACGCGCCTACAATAATGATTGCTGAGAAAATTAGTGATGAAATATTAGGCTCTAAACCCTTAACGCGCATAGAGTTGCAAACGTGGCAAAGCCCAAATTATCAGACTGTTCAGCGGTAAATAAATATTACTAAATCAAATTTATTTGAAGTATATGGCGGAGAGGGTGGGATTCGAACCCACGGAGGAATTGCTCCCTCGTCAGTTTTCAAGACTGATGCTTTCGACCACTCAGCCACCTCTCCACGAATTTTTAATTTATTAGAATTAAAATATATGACAATCTTTAATTCAGAAACTCAAATTTAGAAACAGTATAAATAGTGAGGATTGATATTGATAGGCACAATAACATTCCCCATATTATATCAAACACAATTATTTGTGTATTGAGTGTATTAAATACAGCTTTTACAGTTAGTGCGTAAGTTGCATAAGTAACGAGCCCATAAATAATAGAAGGCATTATAATTGATGAAACACCATTATCTTTATTTGGAGCTATGACAAAATAAACTAAACCAAATACAAAAATAAAATAAAAAATCAATGCAACTGGCAAATTGAAATCTAATTTGACATCTTTTGGTAAGTTTTTTTCATAAACTTTTCTTACAAATAAACTAATGCCAATTAAATCAATAATAATAAAATATATAAATGTTGTAATGTATAACTTAATCATCATAGTTATCATTAATGAATAATAACAAAATAATCAATGCATTATTGAGTGCACTTGGAGCATTAATTTTCATAAGTCTTTTAGCATTTCTAGAAAATTTATTTGATGGCAGTATTTGGCTGATTCCGCCATTTGGTGCTTCTATGGTTTTAGTGATGGCTGTGCACGAGAGTCCATTAGCAAAACCAACTAATATTTTACTTGGACATATATTATCTGCTTTATCAGGTGTTATAATATTATATGTAATAGGAGATCATTTTCTAGCGCTTGGACTATCTGTAGGATTTGCAATATTTGTAATGATTATTACTAACACGATACATCCACCAGCAGGTGCTAATCCAATTATTGTTATTTTAACAGGGCAAGGAATATTGTTTGTTTTATTCCCAGTAGCAATTGGTGCGCTTATGTTAGTTATATTTGCTTATTTATATAATAAGCTATTAAAAAGAGATTATCCTTAGGATAGATTTAATTATTATTTGCTTTTTCAATTACAGAACAATATTGATCAATAAATGAATTTCTCATTGGGTTAGGAGGTAATTTTTCAAATTTGAAAGATTCTATATTTTTTAAATGATTTGTTGAAATTTTCGTCATTGAAGCAATTGCTTTTAAATCAAGTTCAATACTTTTTCTTAATTTAGATAGTTCTTTGACCTTTTGTACAATAGCAGTTTGAATTTCATTGCTTACATGTGAAGATTGGTTTTTATTCATAACAAAAATACCATTTTCATCTTGACCCATATTTTTAAAAACTCCAGTGTAAATTTCTGTAAAATCTTAGAATATAACTAAATGTTATGCACTATAATTATGTATATTTTATACTATTATAAGCATCTATTTAGGGTTGATACTTATGTCCTTGTATTTACTATCTTATCAGGCCCTTCAAAGAGAATATCTGCGTTTTTAAGTCGCTTTATGAGATGGTCTCCAAGCCCAGTTGCAGTAGTTAATACGCCACCTTTATTTGTATTTTCTAAAAATCCATCAGATTTAACTAAGCATAATGCGCACTCAGATATGAATTTTGCTGTTGTCTTGTAGCCAGGATCGCCATCACCATAAATTCTCAACTTATAATATTCATTATTAGTATTTTTGCCAATAAATATACTTTCAAACCATCCGTTATCACGTGTTTTTTTATCAGGTCCATCACCTGGCTTTGTAAATAGTTTTCTAAACAAAGAACTTATTGGACTTATAATCATTAATCCAAGTACAGCCAGTCCAATTGATACCATTAGGGCAGAAGAATACTTTTTAACATTCATAAACTCTTTATAAGTAAAGTCCGATCCATAACCTGACTGATTAAGCTCATGTAATTCAACACTCCTTCTGACAACTCTTGTATTAGCAATAGACATAACAAAAGGGGCGGACCATGATTTAATACTGTCTATGTACTTTATTTTAAATGTGTCTTTACTAGCTTCTTTATTTTGTTTTTCTATGAAATCTTTACTATTTAATAGGAAAGGGTGTCCGATTGAGTAGTTTGTTTTATAATTTTTCATTGTAAAAGCACTTTCAATGGTTCCACCGCTTACACCACCACCTCCACGATGATAACCATCAACAGACAATAAGTTTTCATCAAGAGATCTTTGTAAATAAAAACACCCCATATCTGATGGAATTGAATCATAGCCACATGAAGGAATGATCTTAATTCCTTTTTTTTCTGCTTCTTCATGATGTTTATCTATTAAATCTCTAACCCATATATTTTCACCAGTAATATCTACATAATGGGTATTATTTTTTACACAACATCCTACTAATTTATCACTGTATCGATTAAAAGGGCCTGCCAAAGAAGCTATGACATTTGTTTGAGCGGCTATCTTATTTAAACCTGCCATATCTTTACTGTCAGCAATGAAATATTTAGGTTTATAGGCGGTGCTACTTGATATCTTATCTAGTTTTTCTTCATTTCTGCCGGCGATTGCCCAATTGATATCAGAATAATGTTTATCCAAATACTCCACCACCAAACGGCCAGTAAATCCTGTTGCGCCATATATTATTAAATCATAGTCTTTTCGCATAAATGTATAAATATAAGCCTTTATGTGTTAAGTATAGTACTATGTTGGACTGGATAATAGGCGGCCTAGTTACTGTTTCTTTCTTTTATTTACTTTACTGGGCATTAACTCTGATATTTTAGATATCATGGTCAGTTTTTTTGTTTCGTTATTCCAAGATCTATCAATGATTTTTTATTCGTTTTCTGCAATCTTATTAATAATAATAATTGGAGCTTATTTATTAAATTATTTTAAAAATATGAAATAATATCAGTACTTAAGACATTTATTTTTAGGTGTTGGTTTAATTTGAAAAAATATAATTTAAAAAAATGATACAAAATATTGATTTTATTGATAAAAACATAAAAAAAGACTCATTAATTGTAAACCCTACTAACAAAGTCTCCCTAGAACCAATTAAAGAGTCTTTTGAAATGGGAATCTTAGAACCACTCCTAATAGGAAACAAAGATATTATTGCCGCATTATTGGATGATCTAAACTGGGATTTGCAGACTGAAATTATTAATTCATCTAATGAAGAAGAGTCCTCAAAGATCGCATGCAGATTAGCAAGTGATCGTATAGAAAACCCTTATTTAATCGTTAAGGGTCATTTGCATACAGATGTTTTAATGTCAGAGTATATTAGATCTGAATATAAACTCTTAGTTAAAGGGAGGCGACTAAGTCATATATGGTTCATGACTTTTCCAGATGATACTAGAGATCCTTTAATAATCACAGACGGTGCAATAAATATTAATCCAAGTATTGAAACAAAAAAACATATTATTAATAACGTTATTGAATTTACTTCAAAACTTCCAAATTTCGTCCCAAGAATAGCTATTCTATCTGCCACTGAAGAAGTTTTATCACAAATGCAAAGCTCAGTTGATGCGAAAGATTTAGTTGAATGGGCCAGAATAAAACATCCAACTACAGACATTCATGGTCCATTTGCTTTTGATAACGCAATATCATCTGAAGCGGCTAAAATTAAAGGAATAAATAATAATGTTGCTGGGAATGCAAATATAATTGTTGTGCCAAATGTTGAAACGGGAAATTCATTAGTAAAGATTATGGTCAATTTTATGAACTGTACGGCAGGGGGCTTTGTTACAGGAGGCATATCTCCTGTTGTCATAACTAGCAGGTCCGATACTTCAAATTCACGACTGTCTTCAATTGTAAATGCTATTTTGAGTACACCTTAATTATTTTAAAGCTTGCATTAGATCATTAATTAAATCTTCTGAATCCTCTATGCCAACAGAAAGTCTAACTAATTTTTTGGGCACTTGATTGTATGACTTATCTTCTAAATAAGCATGTGTCATTAATGCAGGAGATTCTATAAGTGACTCAACTCCGCCTAGACTTTCTGCAATAGTGAATATCTTAAGTTTTTTCATGAACTTTGAAATATCTGACATTGTACCGCTATGAATAAATGTAATCATTCCACCAAAACCATTCATCTGTTTTTTGGCAATTTCACTTTGTTTATGGTTAGTTAGTCCAGGGTAAGTGACGTCAGATAGTTTTTTGTGACTTTTTAAAAACCTTGCAACCTTAATCCCATTTTCATTATGTTTTTTTATTCTGAGTGAAAGAGTCTTAATCCCTCTTAGGACTAAAAAACAATCAAACGGGCTTGGTACTGCTCCTGTTGAGTTTTGTATCAATGCAAGCTTCTTTTCTAATGTTTTATTTTTACCTATGACTAACGATCCACCAATAACATCAGAGTGGCCATTTATGTACTTGGTCGTTGAATGATTTACTATATCAATACCGAAATCCAAAGGTCTTTGATTGATTGGTGTTGCGAAAGTATTATCACAAACAGTTAAAAGCTTGTGTTTCTTTGCTATGCGTGAAATGCGTTTTAGATCAGCAATTTTCAAAAGTGGGTTAGTGGGCGTTTCTACCCATATCATCTTTGTATTTTTTTTGATATGTTTACTAAAGTTCGTATTTAGATCAACAAAAGTGAAATCGATGTGTGATGATTTAGCTTTAATTTCGTTAAACAGTCGGAATGTTCCACCATATAAATCATCAAATGCAATAACATGATCTCCTGGCTTCAAAAGATCAATTACTGCTGTTTGAGCAGCAACGCCTGATGCAAAGGCAAAAGCTTTATATCCATTTTCTAACTCAGCTAATGATGCCTCTAAAACTTCACGCGTTGGATTTTGAGATCTTGAATATTCATACCCCTTATCTTTCCCCGGCGTATCTTGTGCAAATGTTGATGTGGCATAAATAGGAGTCATTACAGCGCCTGTAAGTGGATCACTCTTAATTCCCGCATGCACAGACAATGTATCGAATTGATTGATTTTTCTTAAATCAGATTTTTTTCTTTTAGCCATTCACTATTATACGCCGTATTTAAATATTTTTCACCATTATCACAAACAAATGTAACAACATTTTTCTTTTCTTTTTGTTCATGACAATACTTTAATGCGGCACAAATAAGAGTTCCGCTCGATGATCCACCTAATATACCCTCTTTTAATGCAAGTGTGCGAATTGTTTGAAAAGCTTCTTCATTGCTCACTGAATAAGCTTTTTTTATGTATTTTAGATCTAGTGTATCGGGAAGAAAATCTTCTCCAATACCTTCAACTAACCACTTGTAATCAGCATTTTTTAAAGGTTTTTTTTCAACCGCATCTTTTACAATTGAACCCTCAGGATCAGCAAGAACCATTTCGGTTTTAGGATTATTCATCTCAAAAAATTTGCCAATACCAGAAATAGTCCCGCCAGTGCCAACGCCACAGACAATTGCATCTACATCTCCATCCATTTGTTTAAATATTTCTGGAGCTGTAGTCATTTCATGAGCTAGAGGATTTGATTTGTTAGTAAATTGATTAGCCATAAATGAGTTGTCAGTTTCAGCGGCAACTCTTTTAGCCATATTTACATAATGTTCTGGGCTATCAGGGCCTACATCACTTTTTGCAAGCATTACCTCAGCACCAAGAGATTTTAAATGAAAAATCTTATTTTGATTCATTTTATCTAATATTATGACTTTCGCTTTATAACCTTTTAACAAAGCTATTAGTGCTAATCCAAGGCCTGTATTGCCAGCTGTCGCCTCAACAACTGTTGATCCGTTTACCAAATTTCCATTCTTTTCTGCATCATTTATTATTTGGAGCGCAACGCGGTCTTTTATAGAAGAGCCAGGATTCATATTTTCCATCTTTAAGAAGAGATTACATTTACCTGCATCTATATTTTTAGCTTGAACTATTGGTGTATTACCAATTAAATCTACAAGTGATTTTATATCTTTCATAAAAATTATGCTATTAATAGGTAGATATGTGTTTAAAATTTAAATTATCATCAATCTTAATGATCTTTACTATAATTAATCTGTCATCTTTGCAAGCAGATGAAGACTATAGCTTTGTTGAATGGCTTGAAAACATTAAAAATATTGCCACTAAAGAGGGGATATCAGAGGAAACTATTGATTTATCATTAAAAGACATTGTTATCAACGAAAGAGTTTTAGAACTCGATAGATCTCAGCCAGAATTTACACTTACACTAGATGAGTATCTAAATAATACGACGCCAAAAAGTAGAATGCTTAAAGGCAAGAAGTTATACAGTGAACATAAGGATTTACTGTTGAAAATATATAATGAGTTTGGTGTACAACCCCGATTTATATTAGCTTTATGGGGTATAGAAACAAGTTTTGGTACTTATACAGGCTCATTTAATGTAATTCGCTCTTTATCAACGTTATCACACGATCTAAGAAGAAGAGAGTTTTTTACAGACGAACTAATAAACGCGTTAACAATCATTGACCAAGGACACATTACTGGTGATGAAATGATGGGTTCATGGGCAGGAGCCATGGGTCAAAATCAATTCATGCCATCAAGCTTTTTAAATTACGCAACAGATTTTGATAAAGATGGCAAGAAAGATATTTGGACTAATTTGTCAGATGTATTTGCCTCATCATCAAATTATTTAAAAGAGTCTGGCTGGAATGATGATTTAACATGGGGCAGAGAAGTTATGACTTCAGAATCTATTCCGGATTATTTTATCACAACGTCTGCTAAAGAAATTAATATATCAAAATCTCTTCGTGAATGGGCTGCTTTGGGTATATTAAAAAAGAATGGGGAAAGATTACCACTCCGAGATATTCAGGCATACTTAGTTTATCCAGAGGGTGATGAAGGCCGAAAGTTTTTGGTTTACGAAAATTTTAAAGTTATAATGAAATGGAACAGATCTATCTTCTTTGGATTATCAGTTGGTATGCTGTCTGATATGATTGAATATTATTAATGCGAATTTCTTTACTAATAATTTTTTTAATTCTTACTAATTGTACTATCGCAAATGTTGTCCCACTCGTAATTGAAGACAATAATAAAAATAATATTAAAATAGTTGAGAAATTAATAGAAGAGCCATATCAAGTAAATGGCAAATGGTATTACCCTTATGATTTTAAAACATTTGAAGAAATTGGCTTAGCACAATTGGAAACAAGTTTAAAAAACGGTAGTAAAACTAAGAATGGAGAATACTATCATAATGATACGCTATCAGGAGCTCATAGATCATTGCCATTGCCATCAATTATTGAAGTTACGAACCTTAATAATGGCAAATCTGCATTGGTAAGAGTAAATCATCGAGAAGCATTTTCTTCGATTAAAGTAGTTAGTTTATCTGAAGCTGTTTTTAGAAAACTAGGCATGAATCAACATGGCGACCTAGTCAAAATATCTCTTATAGATTCTAATGAAAGTTTTGTTCTTTCTAAGGCATTTACTTATGACGAAGAAAAAAAAGTTGTGGAAGCTCCAGTATCAAGTGTTGTTGTAATTGAAAAAGAAAAAAATGAATTGTCTGCTAATAATAAAAATATTAATAATAAAAATTTATATAATAAGATTTTTATTAATATAGCTAGCTTTGCATTCAAAGAAAGTGCTCAAAAAATAAAAAAAGATCTATCAAACTATGATGTAAGGATTTATGAAAGCCAAAACCTGTCAGGCAATAAGGAATATAAGGTTCTAATTGGACCCTATAGCGATGTAGAGTCATTGTTAATAGATCTTAATGATGAAACATTTAAAAAATATGAAGATTTATCAATATATTTAATATAATAATATTCTATGCATAGATACATTTTAACAATCTTATCAATTTTCTTACTTAACTCAGTATTAGCATTTGCTTCTTACATAGATACCGATGCTGAAACCGCAGTAGTTATTGACGCAACAACTGGAAAAATACTATTTGAAAAAGACAAAGACAAAAAAACCTATCCAGCATCAATGACGAAAATTATGACGACATTAATAGTTTTTGAAAAATTGTCTAACGGCACATTGTCACTTGATGACACTTTTTTAGTATCAGAAAAAGCATGGAAAGAAAGAGAAGGTTCATCAATGTTTGTTGAAGTGGACAAAAACATAAGAGTAGAAGATCTATTACGGGGTATTATAGTTCAGTCTGGTAATGACGCATGCATAGTTGTTGCAGAAAATATTGCTGGAACAGAAGAATCTTTTGCTAAAATGATGACTGAAAAGGCAATAGATATTGGGATGACCAATACAAAGTTTACTAATTCTACAGGTATGCATGACATAAATAATTTTTCTACAGCGTATGATATTGCAATTTTATCTCAATATTTGATTAATAATTACCCTGAATATTATCATATGTTTGCTGAAACTGAATTTGAATGGTCAAATATAAAGCAAAAGAATAGGAACCCTCTCTTGTATAAAAATATGGGCGTTGATGGATTAAAAACAGGGCATTTATCTGTTTCGGGTTATGGGCTTGCAGCCTCCGCAAAAGATGGTGATAGACGCGTTATATCTGTAACAAACGGATTTAGCAGTACGCAAAAAAGATCTCAGGGCTCATCTAGACTTATTACATGGTCGTTTAGAGAGTTCGAGAATATTAAACTTTTTGAAGATTTTACAGAATTTGCAAATATAAAAATTCCTGGCTCTAATGAAAGCAGCTCTTTAATTGGCGCAGTTAACGATATAGTTCTGACAGTTCCAAGAACAAAAGACAAAGAATTTGATTATGAAATTGAATTATTTGAAGATATCAAATTTCCAATAACCTCAGGTGATATTATTGGAAAAATAAAAGTTGATATTCCAAATGAAGATCCTGAATATTTTGATGTAGTGTCTGTAAACGATGTAAATAGAAGCAATATATTTTCAAGATTCTTCTCCTATATTTACAGCTCAGTGATAAATCTATTTATTTAATTTGTGATCAAGCCACGATTTATATCATTTGAAGGCGGGGAAGGATCAGGTAAGTCGACACAAATTAAACTGCTAGCAAAAAGACTTGCTAAATATGGAGATGTAATCACCACGAGGGAACCTGGTGGTACAATTGAAGCTGAGATGATCAGAAATTTGCTTGTAAAAGGCAAAAGGAATAAATGGAGTGGGGTAGTAGAAACTTTACTTTTATACGCGGCCCGTAAAGATCATATAGATAAGGTAATAGCTCCAAGTTTAAAAAATAATAAATGGGTTTTATGTGATAGATTTAAGGAATCTACCTTAGTTTATCAAGGATATGGGAAAAATGTTGACATAGATCTTATAAAAAAGCTTGATAAAATAATAACTAATAATTTAACGCCTGGTTTAACTTTTATATTAGATATAGATCCAATAATTGGCCTCAAAAGGTCTAAAAGAAAATCAAATACTGAAACACGTTACGAAAATATGCCTTTAGGCTTTCATAATAAAATTCGTAAAGCATTTAAAGCTATAGCTAGGTTAAATAAAAAGAAATTTATATTAATTAATGCAAATCAAGATATTAAACTAATTCAAAACATTATCTGGAATGAAGTATCAAGTAAAATAAATGCAAGATAATAGAAATCTCTATTCAAGTGAAGTAAGAGCTTTATATAAAATATTTAAGTCTCAATTGCCTAATTCAATAATTCTTACAGGACAAGATACTGATATTATTTCAACCATTGCTAAAAATCTTGCTTCATTAATTATATCAAAGAAATTATTTGAAAATCGTGACGCATTTGAAGATTACTTACTAAAATCTATTCATGAGGACTCTAATTTTATTTTAAAAATTGAACCTGTATTTCTTGAAGATAAGCAAAGGTTTAAAAAGAAACTTTATAGGGAAGATGTAAAATATGTTAATGATTTTTTTTCAACCAAAGATGAGTATAACCAAAAAAGAGTATGTATTATAAATTTGATAGATGATCTTTCTTTAGATGCTGCTAATTCAATTCTTAAAATAATTGAAGAGCCCAATAGAAATAATCATTTTATTATAGTTAATCAAAATAAGAGTAAATGCTTAAAAACCATTGTATCAAGATCAAGTAGAATATTTTTTGGAAAGTTAAACTACGATAATTTTACAAATTATTATAAAGACTCTGAAAATAAAGAATATTTGAATTACTTATATCAAATAACAAATGGCTCCTCATATTTAACCAAACAGTTTATAGAATATAATTTTTATGAGATTAATGATCATTTTAAGACACTTTTGACCAATCAAGAGAAGGTAAAGGCCAATACTGCAAATCATTATATTGATTACTTACATAACTTTAAAAACGTAGATCAAGCAACTCCTGTTTTTTTTAACTATTTACAACTACTGATTAATGATGAAATTAAAAAACTTTGTCATAACAATGAAAATAATTTAGTTATAAAATTATTGAATGTATATGCATTAATTGACTCTTTTAATAAAAAGAACATTGCTTTAAATCTTGACTTTGAAAATTTGATTATTTCATTATTTCATAAACTAAAATATGACTGATAAATATTATATCACTACCCCAATATATTATGTTAATGATAAGCCACATATAGGCCATGCATACACTTCAGTTGCAACAGACTTTATAGCAAGATTTATGCGTCTTAAAGGACATGATGTAAGATTTCAAACAGGAACAGATGAACATGGTCTCAAAATACAAAAAGCTGCTGAAAGTAAGGGAAAAAAGCCATTGGAGTTGTGTGACGAAAACTCACGAATTTTTAGAGACCTTACAACTACTTTAGAGTTGTCGAATGATGACTTTATCAGAACTACTGAACAAAGGCATATTGATGGCGCATCTTTCTTATGGAACAGACTGCATGAAAGAAATCAAATATATTTAGGTGAATATACAGGATGGTATTCAATTAATGATGAAACTTTTTACAATGAGAAAGATTTAGTAAAACAAAGTGATGGAAGCTTTAAAACTGTTACAGGTGGGCCCGTTGACTGGATTTCAGAAAAGTCATATTTTTTTAAACTATCGGAATGGTCTGATAAATTATTAGATTTATACAAAAAAAACCCAAATTTTATAAGTCCAAGATCTAAAAGAAATGAGGTAATTAAATTTGTTGAGTCTGGTTTAAATGATTTGTCAGTATCTAGAACATCATTTAACTGGGGGATTAAAACTCCAACAGATGATGATCATATTATGTATGTTTGGCTAGATGCTCTAACTTGTTATGCAAATGGTGTTAATTATCTAGCTGACTCAGAAAATGGGCTAAGTGACTACTGGAACAATGTTGTTCATATAGTGGGAAAAGATATATTGAGACATCATGGTGTATACTGGCCTGCCTTTTTATTGGCAGCCGATTTAAAATTACCAAATAAAATATTTGCACATGGATGGTGGACAAACGAAGGTAATAAGATTTCTAAATCCTTAGGAAACGTAATTGATCCGATAGAAGTAATTAATAATTACGGTGTTGATCAATTTAGATACTTCTTGTTAAGAGAAGTTCCGTTTGGCAATGATGGAGATTTTTCAGTTAAAGCCTTGGTGAATAGGATTAATAGCGATTTAGTGAATGACCTCGGAAATTTATGCCAGAGATCACTTACAATGATAGAAAAAAAACTTGAGTCAATTATTCCCGGTAGAACAAGCAAAGGCCCTAATGAAGAAATATTAGAAAAATCGAGCGAAGAGGTAATAATTAAAGGATCACAAATGATAGATGAATTTAAAATTCATGATTATATCAGGCTTGTATGGGTGCATATTGGAAGAGTGAATAAATATTTTAATGATAGTAAACCATGGGAATTAGAAAAAAGTGATAAAGAAGAATTTTTAAATGTATTAGCCGTTACAACTGAACAAATTAGAAATATAGCTTTTTTTATTAATCCAATTATTCCTCAAACTTCAATAAAAATACTTCAAACAATTGGAATTGATGAATGTCAATTCTCATTTAAAACGATCAATAACCATAATATAGTTGGAAATAATATATCGAATGTAAATCATTTATTTACAAGGATTCAAGAATGATCATTGATAGTCATTGTCATTTATTAGCTAGCCGGTATGAAATACCTGTTAATGAACTTATCGAAATCTGCATTGCTGAAAATGTTAGTCTTTTATTAAATATAGCTACTAAAGAGTCAGAATTTAAAGAGATCTTAGATATAAGTGATAAATATAAGCGCATTTATAACAGTGTAGGAATACATCCACATGAAACAGAAGGTTTAGATCAAGATATATTTGATAAAATCAATAAGATAATTTTAGAAAATGAAAAAACAATAGCAGTAGGGGAGACAGGGCTAGATTTTTATTACAATCATAGTAATAAAAAAAGTCAAATAGACTCTTTTGAGAAACATATAGAAAAAGCGCTTGAAAATCATTTGCCTATTATTGTTCATAGCAGAGACGCAGAAAAAGAGACGAAAGAAATTCTTTATTCGTACAAAAAAAATCATAATCTCACAGGTGTCATACATTGTTTTACGGGATCGGAAAAGTTTGCACGAGAAATGATAGATATTGGTTTCTATGTTTCGTTTAGCGGTATTATTACCTTTAAAAATTCATCAAATTTAAGAGAAATTGTTTCAATTGTAGATAAAAATAAAATTTTAGTTGAAACTGACTCTCCGTTTTTAGCCCCTGTGCCAAATCGTGGAAAGACAAATATGCCAAGTTACATAATACATACAATTAAACAAATTTCTGATATTCTTGATATTAGTACAGAAGAAGTGCAAGAAATTACTTCAAATAATTTTTTTAATTTATTTAAAAAAGTGAAGGCATCGTCAGTATCATAATATGTTAATAAATGTGCCAGTATCAGTCGGAGAACTTTTTGATAAAATATCTATTTTAGATATTAAAACAAAAAAAATTAAAAATAAAAATGACCTTAAAATAATTAAACATGAATTATCTAAATTAAGAAGAATTGTTAGGGAAAAAAAGCTCTTAAGTGTAGTTATCAAAAAGAAGTATAATTCTCTAAAATTAATAAATCAAAAACTTTGGTATATTGAAGATCAAAAAAGAAAATGTGAAAAATTAAACAAATTTGATAAGAATTTTATTAGCCTAGCAAGAAAGGTTTATATATTTAATGATAGAAGGGCAGTTATCAAAAGAGACATCAATAAGTTACTTGGATCTGAAATAGAAGAAATAAAATTATATAAAAATTATTAGTTGTGTTTTCAATACTCATCCCTTCATTCAATAATCTAAACTATTTGAAGTTAGCAATTGAAAGTATCAATGAAAATTCAATTTACAATCACCAGATAATAGTGCATGTCAATATTGGCTCAGATGGCACAATAGATTTTCTTAGGAAAAATAATATTGAATATACTTATACTGATTACAATAGTGGAATTTGTACTGGTTTAAATTTGTCAGCAAAAAAGGCTTCTTTCGATTACTTGCTTTACGCTCATGATGACTTTTATTTCTGTCCAAAATGGGATGAAATTCTATATAATGAGGTAAAAAAAATAGGACATAATGCTTTTTACTTATCTGGAACCATGTTGCATAAGGGGCAAATTAGCAATGATTGTGGTGACACTTACGATACTTTTGATAAGCAACTTTTTTTAAAAACATATGACAATGCGCAATTCAATGACTTTCAAGGTTCTACATGGGCACCGCATTTAATACATAGAGAATATTGGGATAAAGTAGGTGGGATGAGTGAGGAATTTAATCCGGGGACGGGATCTGATCCTGACTTAAACATGAAACTATGGAAGCAAAATGTAAGAATATTTAAAGGCATATCAAAATTCAGAGTATATCATTTTGGCTCAATAGTTACTCGCGGTTATAGAGATAATGATAAAATTGTGACGGAAACAGGAAGAAAAGGTGGAAGGCTTTTTCTATTAAAGTGGAAAATAACTATTAAATTATTTAAAAAGTATTATCTAAAAAGCGATTCTGAATATATTGGACCATTAATTGAACCAAAAATTACATTTAAACTGATATTTATTCATCTATTAGCAAGAATATATTATCTATATATTTATGTACTTAATAAATTACATTATAAATATAAAATATAGTACTGATATAAAACCATAAATTTATATTTATTAATTTTTTAATTTAATAAATATAACTATGTTATTGTATTTGTTTAATAATTATAATTTAACATAATATATATTATACGAATATAAAATTAATAGGAATAATTAGTATATTATTAATATCAACATGATCTACCCTTTATTCTTTTAATTTGAAGAAAAGGATACAAAATGGAATTTGGATCATTAGAATATCAATTGGCTGTTTGGAATATATTTTCGCTTGGTAGAATTTCAGGAGCAATGATTGGTATAGGCTCAATACTAGCAATATGGCTTGCAATGCGAATTGCGGTCGCAACAAGAAATTCACCTGAAACAAATCTATTTGCTAAAATAGTTTCATCAGCTTTTGGTGTTATTGTAGTAATATTTTCATTCATATCATATACCGAAAGTACTGCTACCTATACAAACACAGCAGCAACTTTTGAAAGAATTAAAGCGGCAGGATTTGAAGTGTCTCCTACGACTGATAATTTCATTGATTATGTGAGAACTATGATAAGTAGTGGTGATGTGCCTTCCTACCCCGGTGCACTTCCAACACTATTCTTGATTGTCGTGTTATTAATTATTCTTGGCCAGGTTTGGTATCCAAAGAAATAATCAAAATTAAATAAGTCTTTTAATTCCTTACTAGAAGGCTTATTTTTTAAAAGTATGAAGAGGCCAACTATATTCTTGTGTAGCTTTTCCGTTAAAAGCAATATCTATAAAATAATTTGTTATTATTATTTCATTATAGTATTTGTGACCCCTTTCCCAGCCTTTTTTAGCAATTGATCTTACATTATCAATATTTTCTAATGCGTCATGTAATTTTTTCCCAAGACTTGTAACATCGTTTGAATCGAAAAAAATTACTTCTTCATTTGTAAATAATTCATCCAGTTTTGAATTTATATCAATAAAAATACATGAACCATTTCCTAGGTATTGAGATATTCGGTCAGAGCTGTAAAATTTTAAGTATGGCTTTCTACTTAAGTTCAGGCTGATTGGAGATTTATTTAATTCTTTTTCAAATTCATTTCCCCATACCGGTTGTTTTCCTAGATAGCCATAAAAATTTGTTTTTATTTTGGGGTAATTTTTAGTTATGTGATCAAGAAAAATCTCTCTTTGATAATCTGATTTACTATATCTAATTTTTCCTGTACCTACCCCATAACTCAAAGCATAAAATACATCATAATCGTATGAATGGTTTTCGTAAATTCTTAAATTTTCAATTGATTTATCAAATATGTTTGGGAAAAAAGAAATTGAATTATTTTCATTTAAACAAGATCTAATAGCTTCATCAGCATTAGTTATAAAATAAGCGTCGATAAGATGTGATCTTGATTTTAACTTTTGTTCAGTGTTGTCTAAAAAGTAATTATCAACATTCCATTCTATAATTTTTATATTTTTATTAATGGATCTAAACTCATTTAGTGTTTCGTGATGGATTTTATCTGCGTGTCCTAAAACCACCAAGTCTGGGAAAAAATTTTTGAATGTTTCTATTAAGTATTTATTTAAGTTTTTGTTATTATTCAATTTATTTAATAAATTCATCCGACTCATGTCTCTATCACTAAATGTGCATACGTTATGACCATTTCTAATGAAGCCATTGTTTATTTTAAAACAATGATTCCACTGTAATCTTCCTTTTTGTTTTTGGACAAAATTTGATATATGAAGTATTTTCATTTTAATGCTATTAACTAGGTATATATTTATTATTTTTTCATTATTTACATCAGCTACTACTCTAGCAGATCCATTTATTGAAGAAAGAAATTTTGTTGTTGAGGCTAAATTATCAATTCTCCCTAAAATACCTGTTATGAGTATAGATACAGTTCTCAAGATCGAAGATAATAGTTATGAGTATAACTTTAGTATTAGAACAAATAATATTGTTGATTTTATTAATAAAGTTAATGGTGACGGAAGTATTTCAGGTGTCATAGACAGATTTTATAAGCCGCTTCATTATAAATATCGGTATATAAGAAAAGAAAAAGAAAAATTTGTTGAGATAAAATACAATGACTCAAATATCTCCGAACTAACTTTAATTCCAGAGCCCGATAAAAGCAAATTAACTAAAATTGAAGATGGCATGCTTATTAATACAATTGATCCTTCTAGCTTTTTTTTAAATATATTGAACTACGAAAATATTAATAATTGTGAAAAAACTTTTAGAGTTTTTGATGGCAAACGTAGATATGATGTTACATTTAAAAAAAATGACAAAACTATTTCAGATAATCTCATACATTGTGAAGCAAATCAAATAAAGCTGGGTGGTTATAAAATTAACGAAGATGAAGATGTTTTTGCATCTTCTGATTCTATCAAAGTAATATATAATAATAATGATAAAAAAGATTTTTATGGTTACGAAGCAAACAGCGGAGCTATCACTTTATTTATTAATGAAGTTAAATAAGAAAGTTCTTTAAGGTCCTCTTCAATTCAGAAACACCCTCACCTGTTAACGCGCTAATATAATTTTTCTTATACTGATGTGAGCTTTTAAATCCCTTTAGGTCAATTTTATTATAAATAGTTATCATCTCTGATATTTTATTTTTCTCTACCCCTGTATCTTTGAGTATGTTTTTTGTTACTCTAATTTTCTGCTTTGCATTTAAATCATTTATATCAACAATATTAAGTAATATATCAGCCTTATTAACTTCCTCTAGTGTTGCCTGGAATGACTCAATTAGTGACGTTGGAATGTTATTTATAAAACCTACAGTATCTATAAGTCCTATGTAAGTATTTTCTCCTAAATATACCCTGCTAATTTTAGTGTCTAACGTTTCAAACAATCTTGACCTACTTGATTGTTTTTTTTTAGTTAGTTTATTAAAAAGCAATGTCTTACCGGCATTTGTATATCCAATTAAAGCAGCTGTTTTAAAATTATTGTTTTTCCTTAAATTCCTCTGAACATATCTTCTTTGCTTTACTCTACTAAGTCTTTTTTTGATACTTAGAATTTTTTCTTGTATTAATCGTCGATCTAATTCAATTTGAAGTTCCCCTGGACCTCCTATGAAAGTTGTGCCACCTCTTTGTCGTTCTAAATGTGTCCAAGCTCTCACAAGTCTTGATTTTCTATAAATTAATTCAGCGAGTTGCACTTGCATTTTGCCCTCATTCGATTTTGCTCTTTTAGCAAACACCTCTAATATAATACCTGTTCTGTCAGTTACTTTTATTTTGAGTCTATTTTCTAAATTCTTTTGTTGAGCAGGTGTAAGGTTGTTATTAACAACTAATAAATTTATATTTTTTTTCTTGATATCATTATCAATTTTAATTAGATTTCCTTCTCCAATTAATGTTGATGAATTTATTTTATTTATAGTTATTATTTCTTTTTTCTTAATAATTATGTCTAGATTAACAACTAAATTCTCGATTTCAGATAACATTTCTTCTGAAATAAATTTTGGATCGGCATCTATATTTAAATGAACAATATGGGAGATAGTTTTATTCAAGATAGGCTTATAGAATTAAAATAAATTTCTTTAAATAATCTTGCAAATTTGCCTACATCACCATTACCAATTTTGGTATTATTGACTGTAATTACAGGCATAACAAACTGGGTTGCGCTTGTGATAAATGCTTCATCTGCATTTTTGATGTCTTTTAAATTGAATCTTCTTTCAGAAAACTGGTATCCTACCTTCATTAGAGATTTAATAAGTGAAGAGCGTGTTATGCCATTAAGTATCGAATTGGAAACAGGTCTGGTAATTACTTTTTTATTTTTTACGATCCAAGCATTGCTTGAGCTTCCCTCAGTAATATAGCCATCCTCATCTAAAAGCCATGCCTCTTCACAATCATTATCAATTGCATATTGCTTAGCTAAAACTGGTGGAAGTAAATTTAAAGATTTAATATCAACTCTTTTCCATCTTAAATCTTTAGTTGTCTTTATATTTATACCTTTATTAAAATTATCATTATAATAATTTGACGGTATACCTCTGCCTATAATAACAATTGAGCTTTTTGTATTTTTGGGAAATTTAAAGTCTCTATTGGCAACCCCACGTGTAACTTGCAGGTACACTAGACCATCTTTAATTATATTTCGTCTAATAATTTCTTTAATATGAAATTTGTAAGATTTCTTTTGAATTGGTGAAGTAATTCTTAGTTCGTTAAGAGATCTATATAATCTTTCAATATGCCCCTCATAATCTACAATTTTACTATCTAATATGGCAAATACTTCGTATACACCATCTGCAAATTGATACCCTCTATCTTCAATATGAATATAGGATTTCTTATATGCAGTATATTCTCCATTAACGAAAGCCTCTCTACTCATTAATACTCATTTCTAACTTGAAATAACTCTTCAGCTTTTTTAATATCTTCAGACATACACAAAAATAATATTTCATCATTCAGATCAATTTTAGTATCTTTTTCGGGTATAATTATCTTATCTTGTTTTTTTATTAAACCAATTCTTAAACCATCAGGGAGTTCAGCGTCTTCAATAGACTTATTTATCAGTTTAGAACTCTTTAGCACTTTCGCATGAATAATTTCTGCCTGATTATTATCGATCGAAAATACAGACTCAATCTTCCCTTTATGTATATGTTTCAGTATTTTCGACACAGTAATTTTTCTTGGATCAACAACTTTACTAATCCCCAAGACATCTTTTAGTTTGTTATATTCAGAATTATTAACAATAATTATGGACTCGCAATTATTTTTTCTAGCAACTGCAGAAATAATAATATTTGTTTCATCATCATTTGTGAGTGCTAGTAATAAGTCTGCATCTTTAATATTAGCCTCATCTAGCAAGTCTTGATCTAAACCATCGCCATTTAAAATTAATGTATTGGATAGCTGATCAGCAATATACTTTGACCTATCTTCATTATTCTCGATTATACTGACAGATATATCAGACTGATATTTTTCTAAATCTTTTGCTAAATTAAATCCAATATTTCCGCCTCCAATAATTATTATTTTTTTAATTGGCTTTTCATCATATCCAAATGCACTCATTGCTCTTTTCACATGATTTTTATCTACTAATATGTAAACATGATCTCCTTGTATTAATATTTCTTGCTTTTTCGGTATGAAGAGTTTTTCATTTCTACTAATTCCTAATATTGAAGCTCTAAGGTTTTTTTCAATATCCGTATTTTCTTGAAAAAGTTCATGTATATTTATTAGACTCGTATCAACTAAAGGGCACTTGTCGTTAATTACCAAACTTAGAAGCTCAATTTCATCATTTAAAAAAGGGACAACATCATAAGCCCCTGGCGCCTTTAATTGCCTCTCTATAGACCTTGCAACTTCTAGTTCTGGACTTATTATGAGATCAATGGGCATATTATCAGCATTATAAAGATCTCGCCAAATAGGATTCAAAAAGTCTTCTGTTCTTAAGCGCGCAATTTTTCTAGGGATTTTAAAAAAAGTATGTGCCATTTGGCATGCAACCATATTTATTTCGTCTTGCAACGTAACGGCTATAATCATATCAGAGACCTCAGCACCTGCATTTTTTAATACTGATGGATTTGATGCTGATCCAATAATTGTCTTGAGATCAACTTTCTCTCTTAGATCATCAATGAGTTTATGCGAACTATCTATTACTGTAACATCGCTGCCTTGATCAACAAGATGTTTTGCTATACTCGTTCCAACTTTTCCTGCGCCACATATAATTATCTTCATTATTTATCCTCTTCTGTAATCCCCAATTGCTTTAATTTTCTATGTAACGCAGATCTTTCCATTCCTATAAATGCTGCAGTTTTTGATATATTTCCATCAAATCTATTAATTTGAGATTGAAGATAATTCTTTTCAAAAAGCTTACGTGCATTTCTCAAGGGCAAAGAAATTACATTTTTATTCTGAAAATCTTCTATTTTTTCAGTTGCAATATTATCGTCATATTTTTCTCCTAAAATCGAATATCTTTCAATAACGTTTCTTAATTCTCTTATGTTGCCAGGCCAGTTATAGTTAATATACTTTGTTTTAATTATTGGCTTAAGATCTGTATATTTTTGATTATTTTCCTTAGAAAACATTTCAGTGTAATAATCTATTAATGAGTCGATATCATCAGATCTCTCATTTAAGGTCGGTAATTTTATAGTTACAACATTCAGTCTATGAAACAAATCTTTTCTAAAAGAGCCTTCATTGGTTAATTGTTCTAGGTTTTTAGTGGAAGAGCATACAATTCTACAATTCAATTTTATTAATTTATTGTCCCCTCTTTTCGTAAAGTTTTTATCGGTGAGTACTCTTAATATTTTAGCTTGAGTTTGGAGAGGCATCTCTCCAACTTCATCAATGAATAACGTCCCGTTCTCAGCTTTTTCTAGATGGCCGATCTTATTTATATTATTTCCCTGTATTCCAAAGAGTTCACTTTCTAAATTATCAGGGTCCATTAAGGCAGCATTTAAGATTATGAATGGACCATTTTTATTTGTTGAATATTTATGTATTTCTTTTGCTATTATATCTTTTCCTGTTCCAGACTCTCCATAAATCATAACTCGACTTAAAGTAGGCGCAACTTTTGTAATTTGTTGTTTAATTTTTATAATGGCTGAAGACTTACCAATAAATTTATAATCAAAAATACTTCCTTCTTTTAAGATCCTATTCTCATATTTTACTTCATGAAGTTCTATGGTTCTGTTAACTGAAAGTAGTAATCTTTCAGTGTTGAAAGGTTTTTCAATAAATTCACTTGCTCCATCTTTTATCGCGGAAACAGCCATTTCTATATTTCCATGCCCTGATATTACTATAATTGGTACAGTTTCATTTTTTCTTATTTCTTTTAGAATTTCTAAACCATCATACTTGGAATTATCTAACCAAACATCTAATATGATAAGGTTATATGCATTCTCATTTATATAGCTAAAAGCATCATCTGAATTATGTGCTATATGTATGTTAAATCCTTCATCAGCAAGAATAGCTTTAATATTGTTACAAATATCAACTTCATCATCAATAACTAATATATTTCTCATGTTGCAATCTTTTCAAAAGTAATATTGACTTCAGCACCTATTACGCCATCATTTCTATTTGCTAGAATAAAATCGGCATGATGATCAAATAATATTTTTTCTACAATTGCCAAACCAAGACCTGAACCGCCAATCTTCTTTTTAGTTGTAAAATAAGGCTTTATAAGATCTTCCTTTTCATATTTTAGTCCAACACCATTATCTATTAATGATATTACAACATTATTATCAGTCTCGTTCGACAAATATATTATTTCACCTTCATTTTTTTTACTTTCATCAATTGAATGAATTGAATTAACAATTAAGTTTTGAAAGACTCTTGATATTTGTGAATTATCTATATTCAAATGAATTTGATCAGAATGAAGTTTGTTTATGAACTTAATATTTTTATTGTTATTTTCGTAATCAGATACAACTTCAGATATTATATTAGATATATTATTATTTTTTAAATCTGGGTTTGGCAATCTAGCAAAACTAGAGAACTCATCAACCAAGTATCCTATCTCATTAACCTGACGGCGTATTGTTTCAATGCACTCGTTTATTTCATTGTTTTTGATCTTTAATCTCATAGTTTTCTTTTCAAGACGTTCTGCGGATAATTGAATTGGAGTTAATGGATTCTTAATTTCGTGAGCTATTCTTCTTGCAATATCTGACCATGTTTCATGTTTTTTAGAAACAATAATTTGATTTCGTTGCTTGATTATATCCCCACTCATTTGATTAAATGAGTCTGCGAGTCTATTTAACTCTATATAGTCATTATTTTTTTTTATTTTATCATCGTACAGCCCTTTACTTATATTGTTTGTGGCAGTTATGATACTTGATATAGGCTTTACAATTCTGTCTGCAAAATTTATTCCTATAATAATAGAAATTAAAATCAAAATTAAAGATACTATTACATAAAGTAATATAAATACGAGACTTATCTTATCTCTGCTTGTTTCTAAAAATATATATTGATTTTTTGCTGAAACTGTTTCGTTTAATGCACTAATTACATTACCATCCATTGATCTTCCAGCATATAAATAATAGTCATCAAAATTATTTAGTTTAATCAATGCATAAACTTTATTTAATTGAGTTGAAGACATAATTGTCATTTCTCCGCTATCAGCCCTATTAAAAGAAGACAAAGGAGGATCGTAAAAAGGCATATTGTTTTCAAATGCCTGAAATAAAATATCCTTATTTTTATTTATAATATATGTTTCAGGAAGAGATCTAATCAAGGCTTGAGTTCTTATTGCTATAGCCATTTTAGATAGATCTTTAATCAATATTTCGCTCGAATTGTTAAGATCGTTTGACATTGCATAAACATCGCCCTTAATTGTTTCTTTGTGCTCTTCTAAGTAGCTTTCTGCTACAAATACTGAATTGTTAATTACATTTTTGATTTTATTATTAAACCAATCATTAATCCCTAGCTCTATTAAAACCAAACCGAGCACTCCAAGTAGAATTGCGGGTGTTAGTGCAATCGAAATAAAATAGAGAGTGAATTTACTATTCAAAGTACTTATCTTTTTCCTTCTCACTCTAAGGATTATTGGAAATATAATAAAACTTATTGATACAATTAAAGCTAAAATAAGGAGAGATGAAATAACTATATATGTGTTCAAATATGGCAATGTATCCAGATTATTTGATCTTTGAGTAATCAGTGTGGTACTTGAAAGTATAATAAAAATGAAAGAAAGTATTATTAATAGTAAATTTCTAGAATTAAAAAAATTAAACCTATTTATTTGTTTATTCATTGATAATTTAAGTTTAAGTAATAATGTTTAGATTTATTATTTTAGGTATATGAAGATTGTTTGTATAGTTCTCGGATCAGGTTCTAGCACAAGGTTTGGAGATAAAGAATCAAAGCTTTTTTATAAGGTTAAAAATCATTCAATTATTGAACATACTCTTAAAAACATATCAAAATCCATTAGTAGAGATTGTTTATATATTACAATTCCTAAAAAAATAACCAAAAAAGAGAAAAGTGTTTTGTCTGAATATACTGAAAATACCTTGATTTTAGGGGGTTCAACTCGAAGTCAAAGTCTCATGAATGCTTTAAAATGCATTAATACAGCAAAATATAAATATATAATGATACATGACGCTGCCAGGCCTAATACGTCTATTTCATTGATAAATAAACTAATAAAAAATATTAAAACAAATAAATATCATGCGGTTGTTCCTGTTCTTCAAATTACCGATACATTAAAAAAAGATAATAAAACAGTTAACCGTAATTTATATAAAACATCACAAACACCTCAGTTATTTAAAACAAAAACATTTCTTAATTACGCTAAGAAATCAAATAATAACATAACAGATGATGTTCAATTAATTGAAAATAAAAAAAATATTAAAATAAAATATATAATTGGAGATTATGAAAACTTAAAAATTACGGAAAAAGATGATATTAATAAATTTAAAAAAAAATTATTATATAGATCAAAAATAGGAAACGGCTTTGATATTCACAAACTAGGCAGGGGTAACTACATTTCTATTGGAGGGGTAAAAATAAAATCCGAGTATAAAGCTATAGGACATTCTGATGGTGATGTAGTGCTTCATTCAATAATTGATGCTTTACTTGGAGCCAATGCTAAAGGTGATATTGGAAAGTTCTTTCCTCCATTAAAAAAATATAAAAATATCTCATCTATTGAATTATTGAATAAAATTAAAGATAAAATAGATCTAGATAACTCAGTAATCATAAATTTAGATATTACAATTATCTGTCAGAAAATTAGATTAGAAAGATATAAAGCTCTAATTAAAAATAACTTATCTAAATTGTTAAAATGTAATAAAAATTTAATTAACATTAAAGGTAAAACAGCTGACAATGTTGGTATCTTTGGAAAATCAGAAGCTATAGGCTGCTGGACAACGATCAGCCTAATTAATTAATGAAAAATTTCTCTAAATATTTTGCTACACTATTTGGGATTGGTTTCATATCCCTTGCGCCAGGTACATTTGGTTCATTGTTTGCAATCTTTATATGGTATGTTTTTATTGATTTTTTTTCTATTTTCTATTTTATAATCATATTTCTATTCGTTTTGTCTGTTTCATTTTATTTTACAGATATTTATTTAGATAATTACAAAAAAAAAGATCCCACTGAGGTAATTGTAGATGAATTTCTAGGTCAATCGATACCATTATTATTTATAGTGAATTTTAATATATATGAAGTTTTAATTGCATTTGTTACATTTAGATTTTTTGATATATATAAAATTTACCCAATAAACAAAATTGAAGACTTAAAGGGTTCGTATGGCGTAATATTAGATGATATTGTTGCCGGAATATATTCATTAATTATTCTTATGTTGTATAAGATATTGATACTGCTATGACTTCAGATTTATCAAAAATAAAAAATATACGATCAAAAAAGAAATTTACAATATCTTTAGCTGAGTCCTGTACAGGAGGCATGATAAGTAAATATTTAACGAGCATTAATGGCTCCTCTCTCTTTTTTAATGGAGCATGTATTTCATATTCAAATCAAATGAAAATAAGATTGTTAAAGGTTCCAAAGAAAACGATTATAAATCATGGAGCCGTTAGTCACCAAACTGCTCTTGCGATGGTTAAGGGGCTTAAAGCAATAACAGATAGTGAAATTCTTCTATCCAT
Organism: uncultured Pelagibacteraceae bacterium; assembly: GCA_902544065.1. GTDB lineage: Bacteria > Pseudomonadota > Alphaproteobacteria > Pelagibacterales > AG-422-B15 > CACNXQ01. Next base: position 61,766 of record CACCAS010000004.1, on the reverse strand, counting down.
TACTGGGGTTGCAGGACCAAGCGGTGGCTCTGCAAGAACACCTGTTGGATGTGTGTTTTTTGGTACTGGTTTAAAAACTAATAAGAAATATACATTTAAAACTACAAAAAAAATATTTCATGAAAAAACAAGACTTACTATACAAAAAAAAAGCACAGAATATGCGATTTATTTAATTTTAAAAGAGTTAAAGAAAATTTAATATATCTCTTTTGCGCGATCAATAAATGCACTAACCATTCTCTGAAATGCTAAGTTGAAAAATTTTTTCATCAATACATCCAATAAAGAAAGATTTAATTCGAAATCAATCATAAATTCAATTTCAGAATTATTTTCATCAATATCAGCAAATTTCCATTCATTAGTAAGATATTTGAAAGGGCCATCAAGGTTTTTGACATTTATAAATGATTTATCATTTGCTAACTTCACTTCGCTTCTATATGTGTAAACGAATTGATCATATCCAATCTCTAAATCTGCAATAACAACCTCATAGTCATCAAATCTCTCTCTACTAATAATTTTAGAGTCATTGCACCACGGAAGAAATTGCTTATATTCGTCTATATTTGAAACTAGATCAAACATCTGATCTTTCGTATATGCAACGAGTTGTTTTTCTTCCTGCTTAGGCACCTGAATTTAAATGTTTTAATTTATTAAAATCACTCTCTGCGTGATAAGACGATCTAGTAAACGGTGAAGATGATACAATTTTAAAACCTTTATTTAAAGCCTCATCTTGAATGCGTATAAAATAATCTGGATTATGATATTTAATTACAGGATGATGATTTATTGTTGGCCTTAGATACTGACCGATAGTAATGAAATCTACATCCTGATCTCTTAAATCATCCATCAAAACTCTAATTTCATCAAACTTTTCACCAAGACCAATCATTATTCCAGATTTAGTAAATATAGAAGGTTTCAAAAGTTTAATTTCTCGAAGTATTTTCAAAGAGTGATGATAGCCTGCGCCAGGACGAACTTCTTTATACAATCTTTTTATTGTTTCTAGATTGTGATTAAAAACGTCAATTTCTGTTTTTGCTATAATTCCCAATGATGAATCTTTCCCCCTAAAATCTGGAGTAAGAATTTCGACAGTTGTATTTGGAGATTTTTCTTTAATTTTTTTTATTGTATTTGCAAAGTGCTGGGCCCCACCATCATTTAGATCATCTCTATCAACAGAGGTAACAACTACATGTTTTAGACCCAGACTCTTAACAGTGCTTGCAACTCTTGCTGGCTCTAATATATCAACCTTATTTGGTTTTCCTGTCTTAATATTGCAGAAACTACATGATCGAGTACATACGTCTCCTAAGATCATAACAGTTGCATGTTTCTTTTCCCAACATTCCGATAAATTTGGGCACATTGCCTCCTCACAAACTGTAACTATCTTATTTTCTTTTAAAGTATTCTTAGTTTGACTGATCTTGTTTGATGGAATAGATACCTTAATCCAGTCAGGTTTTATTGGACTTTTTAAACCAGAAAAATTTTTTCTTAATAGTGCTTTGGAAATTTGATTATTCATTGTGCTTTATTAATAAATAAAGACAATTCACCTATATTTCAAGTGATACTACTTATCAAAAAATACAATGTATTCGTTTGATTTTCCATAACCTAAGACATTGCGTATCTGTTCGTCAACCAGGTCGTTGTTGAGGCTTAAGTTTTGTAAAGAAGAGATCTTAATTTGCATTAGGTTATTATTAGCCTTTAAAGAGTTAATTTTATTTTCTAGCGTTATAATTTCGTTATCAAACCTTGCATGTGATAAAAGACCATTATTTCCATCAAATATATTAAATGAGAGATATATGATTATTAATGGGAAGAAAAAATATGGATAATACTTTCTAATTCTTGTACTCAAATGAAGAATTCTGTTCATAAACCATAGAGAATCATAGTTCACGAATCATAACAATTCTATTGGACCAAAAACCTTCAAAAAAACGGCAAAATAGGTGTTTGGACTCTTTTTGTTCCTCTTAGCTATTAAATAATTAGTAGAACTTATTGTTTTTTAATGATTTTTTTAAAGAAAAATTTTCTTCAATTCTTAGCAATTGGTTGAATTTTGCAATTCTTTCCGATCTGGACATTGAACCAGTTTTTATTTGTCCTGAATTAGTAGCAACAGCTAAATCTGATATGAAAGTATTTTCAGTTTCACCAGACCTATGGGAAATAACAGTTTCAAATCCATTAGATTGTGCAAGCTCAATTGCATCCATAGTTTCAGTTAATGTACCTATTTGATTTGGTTTAATCAAAACTGCATTTGCTGCTCTTTTCTCAATACCTTTATTAATCAAAGCTAAATTAGTAGCGAACAGATCATCACCAACAATTTGAATATTATCTCCAATTGTTTTTGTAAATTTTATCCAAGAATTCCAATCATCTTCTGAAAAAGGATCTTCCACAGAAATAATTGAATATTTTTTACACAAATTAATTAAAAATTCTGAAAATTCATCACTAGTAAATGACTTATTCTTACTTTCTATCTTATATTTTTTGTTTTTATAAAATTCTGATGCAGCAATGTCTAAGCCTAGCATGAAATCTTTGCCAAGTTTATATCCCGATTTTAGAATTGCGTCTTTAATTAACTTGCATGCGTCTTCCTCGTTTTTTAAATTAGGTGAGAAACCTCCCTCGTCACCTACAGCAGTGGAAAGGCCTTTTTTTTCTAGCATCTGTTTTAGAGTATGGAAAACTTCAGATGATTTCCTTATACAGTTGCTAAATGTTTGTTCATTTATAGGAATAATCATGAATTCTTGAAAAGAAAGATTATTATTTGCATGTGCACCACCATTAATAACATTTAACATTGGTACTGGCATTTTAAAGGCTTTGGATCCTCCTAAATATTTATAAAGAGGTAACTTTAATGATTTGGCGGCAGCATCTGCGACAGCTAGTGAAACACTCAATAAAGCATTAGCGCCTAATTTGCTTTTATTTTTGCTTCCATCTAATTCTATCATTGTTCGATCAATTTTGTTTTGATCTAGCGAGTCAAGACCAGAAATGGTGTCAAAGATTATAACATTTATATTTTCTACTGCTTTTAAAACAGATCGACCATGATATGACTTTTTGTTATCCCTTAATTCAAATGCTTCATATTTACCCGTTGATGCACCGGAAGGAATACTTGCCCGCCCCATTGTGCCATCTTGCAAATAAACATCAGTTTCAACTGTAGGGTTGCCTCTGCTATCAAAAATTTGCCTAGCTATTATATTTTTAATTTTAGACATCAAAAATAACGTTATTAATTAATTATTTATTTAGTTTTCTTTAACTAAATTGTCAATTTGAATAAGTTTAGCGACCAATTTCTCTAATTCTTCGAGTTTCACCATATTTGGTCCATCTGAAGGTGCAATATCTGGATTATCATGAGTTTCCATAAATACTGAAGATACCCCAACAGCAACCGCCGCTTTTGCTAAAGTTGGTACAAATTTTCTATCTCCCCCACTTCTATCACCTTTTCCGCCTGGACTTTGAACTGAGTGCGTCGCATCAAATACAACCGGAAAACCAATTTCCTCTTTCATTACTTGTAATGATTTCATATCAGAAATGAGAGTATTATAACCAAACGAAACACCACGCTCGGTTAATAGTATTTTATTATTTCCGCTATCACTGACTTTTTTAGCCACATTAACCATATCCATTGGAGCAAGAAATTGTCCTTTTTTTATATTTATTACTTTATGAGTTTTTGCTGCGGCTATCAAAAGATCAGTCTGCCTACATAAAAATGCAGGGATCTGTAAAATATCTACATGATCTTTTATTTTATCACAATCATCCACACTGTGTATGTCAGTCAATATATGAATTCCATAATCACTTCTTAACTTATTAAATATTTCAATGGATTGATCGATACCTAATCCTCTTTCAGAATTAATACTTGTTCTATTAGCTTTATCAAAGGAAGTCTTGTAAACAAAATCAATTTTTAATCTAGATGTTATTTCAAGTAATGATTCCGTCATCATTTTTGCGTGTTCGTATGACTCAAGTACACAAGGACCTGCAATCAAGACTAACTTCTCTTCATTACTAAATACGGTATTGCCTAAATCTACATTTTTTTGCATTTTACAATTTATTCTTTGCAGCTCCAATGAATGATTTGAATAGTGGGTGTGGATCAAATGGTTTTGATTTAAGTTCAGGATGAAATTGAACACCAATAAACCATGGGTGATCTTTTAATTCAACTATTTCAGGTAATAAGCCGTCTGGAGAATAACCCGAGAAATGAACTCCATTACTTTCAAAATCTTTAGCGTAATTGTTATTAACTTCATACCTGTGTCTGTGTCTTTCACTTATGAATTCTGAACCATAAATTTCTCTAACTTTTGAATTATTTTTCAATTTTGCCTCATAAGCCCCTAATCTCATTGTTCCGCCTAAATCACTCTCTGTTGATCTTTTTTCTTTAGTGTTATCTATATTAGACCACTCAGTCATTAATCCAACAATAGACTCTTTGCAATCAGCGAATTCACTAGAATTTGCATCTTTTATTCCAAGTATATTTCTTGCCATTTCTATCACAGCTAATTGCATGCCAAAACAAATGCCAAAATAAGGAATTTTATTTTCTCTTGCATATTTAATTGCTGCTATTTTACCTTCTGCTCCTCTCTCACCAAACCCGCCGGGAACTAAGATACCATGGCAATTATTAAGCTTATTTTCAATATTAGAGTCGTTCAGTTCTTCTGACTCAATCCAATTCAATTTAACTTTAACATTATTGAAAATGCCACCATGCGACAGCGCTTCATTAAGGGATTTGTATGCGTCAGCCAAACCAGTATATTTACCAACAATGCCAATTTCTATATTGCCCTCTGGTTCCAATATTCTTTTTGATACTTGTGACCACATTTTTAAATCAACTTCTTTTTTAGACTCTAATTTAAAGTACTCTAGAACTCTCTTATCAAGACCCTCATTTAAAAAATTTATAGGAACTTCATAAATTGAGTCTGCATTAATTGCTGGAATGACACAGTCACCTTTCACATTACAAAATAAACCAATTTTTCTTCTTTCATCCTCTGGAATTTCTCTATCAGCTCTGCATAGCAAAATATTTGGCTGTATACCCAAGCTCCTCAGCTCTTTGACAGAGTGTTGAGTTGGCTTAGTTTTCAGTTCTCCAGAACTAGCAATGTATGGAACTAATGTTACATGCATAAACAAAGAATTTTCATGTCCATTATCATTGTGAAATTGCCTTATCGCCTCTATAAACGGTAAACTTTCTATGTCACCTATTGTTCCTCCTATTTCACAAATTACAAAATCTTCATCATCGAGATCTTTAGAGACAAATTCTTTAATTTCATTTGTGACATGAGGAATCACTTGTACTGTGGCACCCAAGTATTCGCCTTTTCTCTCTTTTGCTATAATTTTTTGATAGACTTTTCCCGATGTAATATTATCTGATTTTTTAGATGTAACTCCTGTGAACCTCTCATAGTGACCTAGATCTAAATCTGTTTCCGCACCATCATCCGTTACATAAACTTCACCATGCTGATATGGACTCATCGTACCTGGGTCTACATTTAGATATGGGTCTAATTTTCTAATTCTGACTTTGTATCCGTGGTGCTGCAATAATGAAGCAAGTGATGCTGAAGCCAAGCCTTTACCAAGTGAAGAGACCACGCCGCCAGTGACAAATATAAATCGCGCCATGGATGTATTTTATACTTCAAAATAGATCTAAAATAAAGAACTAATCTAATTGCGGAAGTTCTGGCAAATCCTCAATATTCATTTGGTCGGTTAATATATTTTCAGGTTCATCGAACGATAATGTTCTGTCTGAAGATCTAAGGCTCAAAACGGTAAGGCTAATACTTGTTACAACAAAAAGAGCAGCAATAACCGCTGTAGTTCTTGTTAAAGCATCTGCACTGCCTCTAGGAGACATTCCATCACTACCTCCACCGATCCCAAGTGCCCCACCTTCTGCTCTTTGAATGAGAACTACGATTATCAAAATAATGGCTAAAATAGCATGTATGATTAATAGTGCACTTTCCATTGCGTACTTATATCTATTTAGTGATAAGAATCAATTATTTTACAAAATTCTTTAGATTTTAATGAAGCTCCTCCAACCAAAGCGCCGTCTACATGATCAAGGTTAAGAATATCAACCGAATTTACAGCATTAACTGAACCCCCGTAAAGAATAGAAACATGCTTACTAAATCTGAGGCTCACTAGATTTGAAAGTATATGTCTTATTTTTTCATGTATTTTATTAATATCATTTAGTGATGGAACTTTACCAGTTCCAATCGCCCATACAGGCTCGTAAGCAATTATGATTTTTTTTGGGTCAATTTTTTTAGGCAATGATGAAAGTTGTTTTTTAAGTATTATATTTCTTTTTTTTATTTCTTCTAACTTCTCTCCTATGCAATATATCACAGTAAGATTGCTTTTAATTGCAGATTGAATTTTTAAATTCAGCTCTTGAGAAGTTTCTTTTTGATATATTCTTCTTTCAGAATGACCCAAAATAACATATTGGCAATTAATGCTTTTAAGCATATTTGCACTTATGGAGCCAGTATATGCGCCCTCAGACTTATAATGGCAATCTTGACCGCCAAATTTAATTTTTTTTTCTTTTTTTATTAATTCTGACAAAAGAGTAAATGGTGGGCAAATTATAACCTTAGATGTTTTGCGTTTCATCTTCTGACAATAATTTGATATCGATTTTACTAATTTATAAGAGTCTTTTTGGCCATTCATCTTCCAGTTGGCAATGGTATATTTAGTTCTTTTCATTCAACGTTATTCCTTTTATAACACCTTTTTATACATCATAAGACATAATGTTAGATATAGTAAGAAATTTAGTATCCTCAATTTTTGGAAAGATTCTCCTTGGAATAATGGTCTTGAGCTTTGCACTATGGGGTGTTGGAGATATTCTTACCTCAGGAAATAGCCAGTTAGCTGCTAAGGTTGGAAATGAAAAAATTACTTTAGATGAATTCTATAATGAATTTCAAAAAACAGTATCCCTTTATAACCAGCAAACAAGTTCAAGTATAAATTTAAAAGAGGCAAAAGATTTGCAACTACACAATATTTTATTAAATGACTTGATTTACTCAAGAATGGTTAAAGACTACGCCAACAAGCAAAATATATTTATTAATGATGCTTCGTTAAAGACTATAATCACTTCACTGCCACAATTTAAAGACGCTGATGGATTATTTTCTGAAATAAAATATAAAAATTATATTTTCAATAATTTCCCGAATGAGGAGGTTTTTTTAAATGAAATTGAGAATTCAATTTATCAAGGTATAATTTTTGAAAATCTTAACATAAGTAGCTTCCTAGATAAACAAGTTATAAATCATTTATTTAATCACGAAGGTGAAAAAAGGTCTCTGAAATATTTTATATTAAAAGATGAAGACTTAGATATTAAATTAAGTGACGAATTGCTTCGAGAATATTATGAGACAGAAAAATTTAAATATGAAGTCTCTCAGAAAACAATAGTTGATTATATTGAAATAAGTCTAGATCAATTCGTGGATTTAGACTCTATTGATGAAAATAAAATTGTTGAATATTACAATGATAATATAAATCTTTATATCAAAGAAGAAAAGAGAGAGATAGAATTTGCTAGATTTAGAGATAGAGACAGTGCAAATGAATTTTACAAAACATGGACTCAAAATGATCCAGCTTTAATTTTTTCATATATGGAAAATAATGAAGTTGAACTTAATAAAATACAAGACTTCTCGCTTTCTCAAAATACATTTACTGATGAAATTGCTAATTCTATATTTAATTTAAACATAGATGACGTTTCACCCCCACTTGAGTATCAAGGTATTGGGTACTATGTCTTTAAATTATTGAACATTGAGGAAAAAGAAACTCAATTAATAAGCGAAGTTGAAAAAGATATAAAGAAGTATTTGGCAGAAGAAACTGCTTATGTTGAATTTGATGACACTGTTAATTTGGCAGATGAAATGCTCTTAAATGATTATGATTTAAATGAAATTATGGATAGTTTGAGTAAAGCAAAAATTACAAAATCATCATCAAGTGAAAATTTAGTAAATAAAATAAACAATGTGGAAATACAATTAAGTTTTGATCAACCTATTGGATTTTTATCTGAAATTATTTTTAATGACAACGCTGCATTTATTTACTCCATTTCAGATAAAAAAGAGTCTTTCATACCTGAATTCTCAAAGGTCAAGGAAGAGGTAGAGCGTGAATATATAGAAAACGAAAAAAAATCAAGAATATCGAGCATGGCTGATAAGATACTTATTGATTTGCAGTTTAAAGGGATCGATAAATTTGAAGAGTACGCAAAATTAAATAATATAGAAATTAGAGAATTAAATGATTTGAAAAGAAACGATGAAAATATTTCAAAGGATACTCTATCATCAATTTTTAATATTAGTTTAGAGGACAATGTAAAAATTATAATGAATAATGACGATATAGGGATAGGAGCTTTAATAAAAATAACTAAACCTGACAGCTATATTTCTGATACATACTATTCAGAAGTTGAGAATAACATTATACAAAATTTTAATTCTTCTCTGGAATCAATAATTGGTCAGAAAATTATAGATAATACAGATTATGAAGTATATTCTAATAATATTGATAAATTGTTCATGTAATGACCTTTTCTCATTCTAAGAAACAATTTGATAATTTAATAAAAAAAAAATCTAATTTTATTTTTTATAAGAAAATTTTAAAATTAAATTCTGATCCAATTCCGTCATTCATAAATTTAGTTGAAAAAAATAAATATAGCTTCCTTTATGAGTCAGTTGAAAAAGGTCGTGAAAAGGGAAGATACTCTATATGTGGATATGAATCATTAAGAACTATTCAATTAACGAATGACACACTTACTTTAGAAAATAATAAAGTTATAAAAAAAATTAAATATAGAGGCAGTCCACTTAAAAAAATTGACACTATCATAAGAAACTTAAAATTTATTAAAAGTAAAATATTACCGCCAATGTCAGGTGCCTTTTTCGGATATATAGCTTATGAGAATATAAATAAAGTTGAAAAAATATCATCTAAAAGAAAGAAAGACGAACTTAAAACTCCTGACATTATTATGTTTATACCTGATAATTTACTTATATATGACAATTTTTCCGCTTCTCTTTTTATAATTAAACATTGTCTTTCAAGTGCAAAAACGAAAGATTTCCATAAGCAAATTTTAGACATAAATGAAATTGAAAATTACATTAAGAAGGTCAAAGGCTATAGAGATATAAATTTCAATAAAAAGAAAAAAATCACTATTAAGTCTAATATGGCAAAAACAACCTTTAAATCAAACATTAAAAAAGCAAAACAATATATAAAAAATGGCGATATATTCCAAGTAGTTCCAAGTCAGCGATTTGAAACTAACTTTGATCAGAAAAGTAGTTTTCTGTATGAGGTATTAAGGAAAACTAATCCTTCGCCTTTTATGTACTATTTCAATCTTCCCAAATTTGAAATTGTAGGATCAAGCCCTGAAATACTCGTAAGACTTAGATCAAATGAAATAACTATCAGGCCAATTGCTGGAACCAGACCTAGAGGAAAGAATAAGATCGAAGATAAGAAGTTTGAGTCTGAACTAATAAACGACAAGAAAGAAATTGCCGAACATTTAATGCTTTTAGACCTAGGAAGAAATGATGTTGGGAAGGTATCAAAAAAATCTAGCGTCAAGGTTACATCGAAATTTAAGATAGAGCGCTATTCACATGTTATGCATATAGTTTCCAATGTTACTGGCAAATTAAAAAATAACACTTCATCAATTTCAGCGCTAATGGCAGGTTTTCCTGCAGGAACTGTTTCTGGTGCACCAAAAATAAGGGCTATGCAAATCATAGATGAGTTAGAAACTACTAAGCGAGGCATATACTCAGGAGGGATCGGCTATATATCATCTAATGGAGACATGGATACATGCATTGTCTTAAGAACAGGAATAATAACAAAAAATAAGCTGTATGTACAAGCTGGTGGCGGTGTAGTATTCGATAGTGACTCTGAAAAAGAATTTAACGAAACAGTTAATAAGGCTAAAGCTGTGCTTAATGCAGCTGAAATAGTAATGGGTAATGTTCAATGATATTAATAATCGATAACTATGATAGCTTTACTTATAATTTAGTGCATTACGTTGAAGAGCATAATTACAAAGTTCAAGTATTTAGAAATGATAAAATAACATTACAAAAAATAAGAAAGCTGAAACCTAAAAAAATAATAATTTCCCCTGGCCCCTGTTCGCCTGATGAAGCCGGAATAAGCATTGACCTTATTAAATATTTTTATAATAAATTTCCAATATTAGGCGTTTGTTTAGGACATCAATCCATTGGACAAGCTTTTAATGCTAAAATCATAAAAGCCTCTAAAATAATGCATGGTAAAGTATCGACTGTGACTAACAAAGGTTCAGAAATATTTAAAGGCCTTCCAAAGAAGTTTGATGCTACCAGATATCATAGTCTTGTAATTAAAAATAATACTCTTCCTGAATATTTTAAAATAATATCTGACACGATTGATGATAATAAAAAAGTAATTATGGGCATTCAACACATTAAATATCCTGTCTATGGTGTACAATTTCACCCAGAAAGCATTGCTACTACACCTTATGGTAAAAAAATTATAAAAAACTTTTTAGAAATATGAATATTGAATTTAAAACATTTATTGATTTGGTACTCAATGATAAACTTGATCAGGAGTCTACAATGAAAGCATTCAATTTAATCATGAATGGTTCAGTTAGTGACATTCAAATAAGTTCCTTTTTATCTATACTTCAAAAATCTGGTGTAAGGGCGGATCATATGATTGGTGCAATTGAGGTGATGAGATCTAAAATGCTCTCAGTCGCTGCCCCAGAAAATTCAATGGATACATGTGGAACTGGAGGAGATGGAAAAAATAGCCTTAACATATCTACAGCTACAGCATTTGTTTTGGCTTCATATGGCATACCTATTGCTAAACATGGGAATAGAGCGTTGACATCAAAATGTGGATCAGCAGACGTTCTTAAAGCTCTGGGTATCAATATTGATATGGATACATCAAGACTAGAAGATTGCATTAACGAAATTGGGCTGTGCTTTATGTTTGCTCCAAATCACCACCCTGCAATGAAATATGTTGGGCCGGTTAGACAGCAATTGGGCATTAGAACAATATTTAATATGCTTGGACCCCTGTTGAACCCCGCAGATGTAAAGACTCAACTAGTCGGTGTCTATTCCAAAGAGGTATATAAAATATATAAAGATGTTTTTTCAAAGAATGACAATAAAAGTGCCTGCATAGTATCTGGATATAACGGAAATGATGAGATTTCATTAGAAGGTGAAAATACAGTTTATACAAAACTGGCTGGAGAAATTAAATTTGATCCAGCATCAATCGATCTTCCCCGACCAGTTGATAATGAAATACTCGGAAAAGATGCAAAATATAATGCCAACAGAATCATAGAAATTTTCAATGGAAAGGATGATACATTTTTTAAGTCAGTATGTATAAATACTGCTTTTGGATTACTTGTTCATGAAGCTCGTGAACTGAATGAAGAAAATATATTAGACTCATATAAGAAAGCCTCAGATTTGATAAAAAGTGGAGATGCATTAAATCTAATAAATAAACTATCAAATTTCACAAATAAATAATGTCAATTTTAAATGAAATATATGAATATAAAATAGACTTTGTTAATAAGCAAAAAAAGCTACATTTGCAAAGTGATATTTTAAATAAGATAAAACATATTCCCTCACACGATTTCAGTTTTTCTAAAAAATTAAAAAATGAAACATCTCGAACATCAATAATTGGTGAATTGAAACGTGCTAGCCCAACATTGGGAAATTTTGTTAATAAAGAAATAAATTTATCTAATATTGCAAAAACATATGAAGAATGTGGTGTTTCTTGTCTATCAATATTAACTGATGAAAAGTATTTTAAAGGAAGGATTGAAGATCTTATCGAGATAAGAAAAATATCTACAGTACCAATTCTTAGAAAAGATTTCATAGTTGATGAATATCAAATTTATGAAAGTAAATTAGTCGGGGCAAACTGCATATTAATAATCTTGGCCATGCTAGATCAAAAAAAAGCAGATGAACTTGAAGCAATTGCTCGGAATGTAGGGCTAGATGTTATAATTGAAATTCATAATAAGGAAGAGCTTGAAAGAGCTATAAGTATGAAATCAGAATTAATCGGTATAAATAACAGAAACTTAAATACCTTTAAAACTAAAATAGAAACCACGATTGAGCTCAGTAATTATGTAGGTCATTTAAACAAAATTTTGATTTCAGAAAGTGGCTTTCACAGTAGTCACAGTGTGAACAAAATTATTTCTTTAACTGGCATTAATAATTTTCTCATTGGCGAATATCTCATGAAATCAGAACAATTAGCAGCTGATATTTCAAATATTTTAAATTTATAGTTAAACTATACTATATAAATTACTGATTATATTAAATATTATTTTATTGAAAGATAATGAGAACATTGGTAGAACATGTTTATAGGAACGAATCAATGTTAACAAAAAAACAAAAAGAATTATTAGAGTACATTCAAAGCTATCAAATCAAAAGTGGTGTAACACCATCTTATGAAGAAATGAAAGCTGCTCTTAATCTTAAATCTAAATCAGGCATTCACAGACTAGTGATAGCCTTAGAAGAAAGAGGATTTGTAAGAAGACTAGCTCACAAAGCAAGAGCGTTGGAAGTAATTAAGGATGCAATATCTACTCTAAAGGTATCAAAGAAAAATAATAAAAATATTATTGTGGGAGATTTTACAGGTATTAGTAAAGACGAAAATAGCAAACTAAGTACCCTTCCTTTGCTTGGAAAAATTGCAGCTGGAACTCCAATTGAAGCTATTCAACATAATGATTCATCAGTGGATGTTCCAAAAGAAATGATGCCCATCGGAGAAAGTTACGCTTTAACAGTTGAAGGTGAGTCTATGATTAACGAGGGCATTTATGACGGAGATACTGTTTTAATTAAAAAAACTAATCTTGTTGAAAATGGTGATATTGCCGTTGCTCTAATTGATGACTCTGAAGCAACATTAAAAAGAATAAGAAAAAAAGGTCAAAGTATTGCGTTAGAAAGTGCGAACCCTATTTATGAAACAAGAATTCTATCTGCACATAGAGTTAAAATTCAGGGAAAGCTCATAGGTCTGTTAAGAAAATATTAATTTTTTTAACTTTTTTTATTCTTAAAATAGTTTATTTAAGACAATATAAATGTTTAAGAAAAAATTAAATAAGAAAAATAATAAAAAAGCTAAATTAATAATCGATAAAAAAACTTACGAATTCCCAATATATAGCTCTACAGAAGGCGAAGCTGTAATAGACATCTCTAAACTACATGCTGAAGCAAATATATTTACATATGACCCAGGTTTTACATCTACTGCCTCATGTGAATCAAAAATTACATATATTGATGGAACTAAAGGCATACTAAGATATAGAGGATATGACATAGAAGAATTAGCAAATAAAAGTGATTTTATTGAAGTCGTTAACTTGCTAATTTATGGAGATCTGCCAAATAAAAAACAACTTATTAAATATAAAAAACTTATCACAAGGCATACGCTTCTTCATGAGCAAATCATAAACTTTTTTCAAGGATTTAGAAGAGATGCTCATCCAATGGCGATGATGGTTGGTGTTATGGGTGCTTTATCTTCCTTTTACCAAGATACACTCAACATAAACGATTCACATCAAAGACAGGAAGCAACAAGAAGAATTATTGCAAAATCAGCTACTATTGGTGCAATGGCATATAAATATTCTTTGGGGCAAGCCTTTGTTTCTCCAAGGAATAATCTTTCTTTTTCAGAAAATTTTTTATACATGTGTTTTAGCAATACCGCAGAAGATTATAAAGTTTCACCTGTCCTTGCAAAAGCAATGGATACAATTCTAATTCTTCATGCTGATCATGAACAAAACGCATCTACTTCAACTGTAAGACTTGCAGGATCCTCCGGGGCAAATCCATTCGCTTGCATAGCAGCAGGCGTTTCATCGTTATGGGGACCCGCTCATGGAGGGGCAAACCAAGCAGCATTAGAAATGCTTGAAGAAATTGGGTCTTCAAAAAATATTAAAAAGTATATTGCAAAAGCTAAAAATAAAAAAGATCCGTTTAAGTTAATGGGATTTGGTCACCGGGTTTATAAAAATTACGATCCAAGAGCTAAGATACTTAAAAGCATCTGTAAAAAAGTACTTAAGCATGTGGGGGTTAAGAATGATCCAATATTGAAACTTGCTATCGATTTAGAAAAAATTGCATTAAATGACAAATATTTTAAAGAAAAAAGACTTTACCCTAATGTAGATTTTTATTCTGGAATAATTCTTAGAGCAATCGGATTTCCTCCTGAAATGTTTACTGTCATATTTGCAATAGCGAGAACAGCCGGATGGACTGCGCAATGGACGGAAATGATTGAAGATCCAATTCAAAAAATCGGTAGACCAAGGCAATTATATACTGGAAAAGGTATTACCAAATATGGAGTTAGCAGATCAAGTAAAAATACACGTTAAATATCTAGCTGATATTGTAAATTATCAAGTCGTATTTTTTAGCTAATTTTAAAAAATCATCTTTTTTATAAATCAATGTATTCTTAATATCTATTGCAAGACCCTTTAAGTTTGCTTTTTTTATTAAATCTATAGTTTTGGGGCCAACTACCGGTAAATCAACAAATCTACTTTGATTTTTTTTTATTTTCTTTACAAGAAAACCTGATTTAATTTTTAATTGATCCAAGCCTTTTCTTAGTTGCCGAGACCTTTCTAATAAAGCGTCTGTTCCTTCAACTGCTTCAATTGCAATTATATATCCTTCTGCACATACAACGCTTTGTGCATTGTCAAATTCTGCTAATGCGTCAAGAAGATCACTTGATTTCTTTATATCAATAATGTCCTCTTTTTTGTATATTTTTAATACATCAGAATTGTTTAGGCATAAATCATCGCAATATTTAAATGGAGATACAGCTCTAAAGTTATGTTCCTTAAATATATCTACAACTGCATCTAAAACTGCGCCGTCACCTTTCCTATAAGCTTCAGTAAGCATGGGAATATATTTTTCAACAATTCCATCGTTTATAAATTTAGATAAGTCTGGCCTTACTATTTTTCCCAAAAAAATAATATCTTTGACATTTTTTGACTTAAGAAGATCTAATATTTTTTTTAGTTCAAAAATATTATAATTATATAAATTTTCTTCGTGATAATCTGTACTCAAGAGATTTATAAAGGTAGTTGATTTGTATTTATTTCTAAGTATTTTAAAAAGAGACTCGGATAATTCGTCATACCCACCAATTATACAAATTGAGGGTTTATTTTTCATACTTACAAAGTCCCCTTGAAGAATTTTTTTTGAGGAAAATTAAAAGTTCTTTTATTAATTCATTGTTACTTTTTTTTATTTTTTCTTTTTCAGATGTAATCGTTCCACCAGTAAATATTTTATCAATAATATTTGAATATTCTCTAATGATTTTTTTTCCATAATTTGCTCTTTTAAGTCCAACAATGTTCACACCTGTTATTTTAGCCCTGTTACCTAAAGCTAAACCAAAGGGGATTACATCATTTTCTACTGCAGATAGCCCACCAATCATGGCTAATTTGCCGATCCTGCAAAATTGATGGACTGCGGATAACCCGCCTAATACAGCAAAATTATCTACTTGGACATGGCCACCAAGTGTAGCTTGATTAGCCATAATCACTTTATCCCCAATAATGCAATCATGCGCTATATGGGCACCTATCATGAATAATGATGAGTTTCCGATAATTGTTTTCATATTATCGCCTGATGTACCTGGGTTGGCAGTAGAATGTTCTCTGAAAATGTTCTCATCACCTATGATAAGCTTGCTCTTTTCACCCTGGTATTTTAAATCCTGGGGTTTAGATCCAATTGAGCAAAAGGGGAAAAAAGTGTTTCCATTGCCAATATCTGTTTCTCCAGACATATACACACTAGAATAAAGAATATTGTCATTGCCAATTTTGACTCCATCCTCAATAACGCAGTAAGGACCGATTTTCACATTAGATCCTATTATGGCATTTTTTCCAATTATTGCAGTATTATGAATTTTGTTCATTATCCCTATCCATTATCATGGCACTCCAATTTGCCTCGCATATAGCATTGCCACTTGTGTCGTATGATTCACCTTCAAACCTCCATACTCTACCTTTTGAACGCAAAGCATTAACGTCCGTAAATATTTTTGTGCCAGGGAATACAGGTTTTCTAAATTTAGTATTTTTAATATTCATCAAGTAAACAATTTTATCAACAGTTTCCTCTCTTTTACTGTAAGCAATTAGAGCAGCGGCTGTTTGTGCCATCATTTCAACTAATATTACTCCGGGTACTACTGGTTGACCTGGAAAATGACCTTTGAAAAAGAAATCATCTTTTGAAAACGTTTTTATTCCAGTGGCTTTTTTTAACTTAATTATATCTATTAATTCATCAAGAAATAAAAATGGATCACGATGAGGGATTAATTCTCTAATTTCATTTAAATTAATTATGATATTAGGCATAATTTTTTTTATATTTTCTTATATATTTTAATTTATCTATTGCTGGGTGTCCCATAACAGAACAATCATTATCTATATCTTTTAGTACACCACTTTGAGCAGCAATTTGTACATTGTTACCTATATTTAAATGTCCAGCTATACCTACCTGACCTCCACTCATTACATGGTTGCCAATGCTGGTACTTCCTGCAATACCAGTCATAGCAGCGAAAATGCAGTTATTACCAATAATAACATTGTGAGCAACATGACACAGATTATCAAAGAAAGTATTTTGCCCAATTATAGTATCTCCAAAACTACCCCTATCAATGGTACAATTTGATCCTATGTTGACATCGGCTTGAAGTATTACTCTTCCTGTATGAAATATTTTAATATTTTTATTTTTACTAATAGCGAAACCAAATCCTTGCTGTCCTATAGATGAATTTCTACCTATATTTATATTCTCAGCAATTATAGAGTTACTAACTACAGTATTACTATCAATGGAAGTGTTGTCTCCAATAATGCAATTGTGCCCTACATAACAACCAGCACTTATATTAACGTTTTTTCCAATAATGGATCCATTTTCAATAACTGCAGTTTCAGAGATATTGCAATTACTACCAATTTTAGGTTTATCAAGACTCTCTATTTCTCTAAGCGTAAAAGGACGGTAGAAAATATTTGATAGTTTTGCTACAGCTGAATGTACATCGTCAACTATAATAAGAGGATTATTATATTTAAATTTTTTATTAATTGATTGGCTGCATAGAATTGTACCATCGCTTAGTATGTTTTCTCTAGAAAAGTGAGTATCGGTTAAGAATGATAATCTGTTTTTATTTAAATTTTTTATACTCGTGAACTCATTAAAAGAAATGTCTTCAGCAATATTTACAGGAGTACATTCCAAATGCTCTTTTATCGTTGTATAGCTAATGGGCCCTAAGTTTTTAGAAAAACTAGGCATCATTTACTACTAGTCTCTTGAGACTTTAAGTTTTGGCAATTCTTTGTTTAATTTTTTTAGTGCTTCCTCTGTAATATCCATACCATCGGCATTAAGCAAAGCTGTTTGCTTTTCTAAAAGTATTGTAATTCCTTTTTCATTAGATATTTCCTCTAGGATTGGCTTTAATGCATTTAAAACATTACTTCTTGAGACGGACACCAACCTATCTAATTCAGCGAGCGTACTTTGTCTTTCAATATTATAATTTTGAACTTTATTTTCGTAATCTTTCCTTTTTAGATCATATGCTTCTGGTGCCATAATTGCTTGTGACTCAATAAGTAAATTTTGCTCATTTATTAATTCATCGTCCTTTTGTATAATTTCTGCTTCAATAACTTTTGCAATTTCTTCAATTTGGGTTGCAGCATCTTTAGCTGCACTCGCTTCAGAAAGAATAAAATTTAAATCTATCACACCAATTGAAGTATTTGGATAGTCAGAATAAACAAATGATGGAAGTGTTAAAAATAAAAATATTAATGTAACTAATTTATTTGTTTTCATTATACAGTTCTCTTTAAAAGTTATAACCTATATCAAAGTAAATATTATCAGTAGTGTCATTTATATTACTTTGAAGAATATTTGCGTATACTATGTTTATTGGTCCTACAGCAGAATCCCAATTGAAGTTCAGGCCAATTGATGATCGTGCTTCATGTTCATCATCGATAACACCGTAAGAAGGATTTTCTAATCCCCAAACACTTCCATAATCGATAAAGAATGTTGTTGTAATATCAAAAGCGTCAATATTTAAATCAATATTTGTTTCAAGAGATGTCAAATAAAAATATTGTCCCCCTGTGTAAGAATTCCCGATTTTTGGACCAATTTTTCCTGACTTAAATCCCCTTAGTTTTTTTCCGCCTAATTTGAAATTTGATGATAATGGGGCATATTTGCCATTATATCCATTTATGTTTCCAGCTTTTAATTTAAAAGCACCAATAAAACTATTTGATAATCTCCTATATGAATTAAGTTCAAAACTATTTTTAAAATAATTACTATTACCACCTAACCCAGCTAAATCTTGATTTAAAACTACATTAAAACCTCTAGAGGGCTTAAACCTACTATTTCTTCTGTCAAATGAAAGTGAATGCCCAATCATTGAAACAGTATCCGTACCTGAAAGTGCCTTTTCATAATTTGTAGCATCTGAGTCAGCTTTAATCTTTGTAGTAAATAATGAGTATCTAACTTCTAAAAACCTATCTGATGCTAATGGGAATGCCGAGGATAACCCAAAGCCAAAATCTTCAGTTTCATAATTGACTGATGATGGATCTGAAAAATTACTATAAATTTGGCTTGTAAGCGACAATGGCTTATTATTAAAATATGGCTCTGTAATTGACAAATCATATGTACTTCTAGTATTTGCTAGCGTCGAAGTAAACTTAACTTTTTGACCTTTACCTAAAAAATTATTTTCTTTAAGACCCAATTGCAACGAAGCTGCTGTCGCACTAGAATAACCTGCGCCAATTGATGCCTCACCAGTGTTTTTTTCTTCAACATTAATTTCTAAATTAATTTTATCTGGAAAAGATGACTTAACTTCATTTATTTCAACTTCAGAAAAGAAATTAAGTGCTCTTATAGAGTCTTTTGAATAATTTATTGAATACTTATTATAGGCATCACCTTCAGAAAGATTAATTTCTCTGCGAATAACACGATCTATAGTTCTAGTATTGCCAGATATATTAATGTTATTTACATAAACTCTTGGTCCTTCATTGATAATCAATTTAACATCTACGACATTGGTTTCTTGAATTTCTATCAGATTTGACTTAATATCAATAAATGAATAGCCTTCTAATTCAGCAATATCTTTTATACCCTCTATGCTCTTCTTTATTTTACTAGCATCAAATAAATCTCCTTCTTTAATAGGTAAATTATTTTTTATTATTTCCGGCATCATCTTCTTTAATTGGCTTTCTACTAATATTTCACCAAAGTTAAATTGATCCCCTTCGCTAAGATTCAATATAATTTCAAAATTGTTAGAATTTTGCGTAAGTTGAGCTATTGAAGAAATAAATTTAAATTCAGGATAACCATTATTATTATAAAATTGTGTTATAAGCTGTTTATCATATTCTAATTTATCTGGATCATATTTATCCGCTGAAGATAGAAAACGTAAAAATGTTTTTTCCTTCGTTTTCATTAGAGATTTGATCTTTGAAGTGGAATAATTTTTATTTCCTATGATTATTATTTTTGAAACTTCTGTAATTTCTGACTCACTTATTTTATAAACAAGGTTAATTCTATTGTTATCTAAAATCTCAACAGTAGGATTTATCTCAGTAGATAACCTTCCAGATCTTTGATATAAAGATAGCATTCGTTCAATATCTTTTTTGACCCTAGCTCGCGAATATATTGATCTTTCTTTAAGCGATATTTCAATAAATAAATCTTCATCGTTAATCTTCTTGTTACCTTTGAAACTTACAAGATTAATGGTCGGATTTTCTTTTACATTTATATTTAATACATTGTCATCAAATGAAATCTCAATGTTTGAAAATAAATTAGTATTAAATAAGTTTTTTAAGACTTGATTGCCTAGCTGTTCTGTGTAAATATCTTCTTTGTTAACGCTTGAGTAAGAAATTATAGTTTCTGTGTCAATTCTTTGTGTACCCGTAACATTTATACTATCGATAGAATTATCTAACGAATATGAGTTTAACTGAAATGAAAAAAAAAATAATAGTAATGCAAATATTTTTTTCATTTTTTTAAGATTATCCTTAGAAAGTATAACTATCCGAATGATATATTATTATCAATCCAATAATTGATGTTTTTAATATCATTAAGTTTTGGCTTCATTATATTACTATTTTTATTAAATATCTCCTCTAAATTTATCTCATTCAAGCGTACTATATCTGTAAATTTTATTGTACCATTTAAAAAATTTTTTACTAAAATTTCGTTCAAATAGTTAAATGCATTAGGAGCTAATCCCCCCATTTTCATTACCTCTTTTCCTAATTTAATTGCTGGATACCTAGAAGTATTGATTGGATAAAACTCAAGTTTTGAATATTCTAATAAGTTCAATTGTTTAGTTTGGTTTAAATAACCATTAAATTTAAAAAATAATGATGATATTGGAATACGCATATCAGGCTTATTTAACAAAGCCGTAGTAATTCCATTTTTGTAATTAACCATGGAATGAACTATAGCCTGAGGGTGAATAATTGCATCAATTTGATCATCCTCAAGATCAAATAAATATTTAGCTTCAATAATCTCAAGTGCTTTATTGACCATAGTCGCCGAGTCAATCGATATTTTTTTTCCCATTTTCCATATTGGATGTGATGTAGCTTGTTTAATGCTAATGTTGTTAAAAGATCTTAGGGGTAATTTTCGAAATGGTCCGCCCGATGCGGTTATTGTGATTGACTCAAAAACACCATAATCATTATTTAATAAATGAAAAATAGAATTATGTTCTGAGTCAAGTGGAACAATGGTGCAACCGCTTTTTTTAGCTTCTTTCCGGAAATTTTTTCCAATTGAAATAATACATTCTTTATTTGCCATTCCAATTTTTTTACCAGATTTACACAATTTGTGAAAAAGATCTAAACCGGCTAAGCCAGAAATAGCAAAAATAATTACATCTGTTTTACTATCGTATATCTTGCTGAATGAGTCTATATCTTCGTAGACAGTGTATTTATTTATATCATTTACTGTGCATTTTATTTGTTTATTTATACCAAGTTTCTTTACATCAAATTCTTTTGCAATTTTAATTAATTTTTTATAATTATTATTGCATGTAATTCCTTGAACATTGAATTTTTCTCTATTAGACCTAACAATAGAAAGAACTGATTTCCCAATACTACCGGTAGCTCCATAAATAATTAGATTAGTCTTCTTCATGATAATAATTCCAAAAAGCCAATAAAAAGGAAAACTCCTAAAAATGAATCTAACCTGTCTAACAAGCCTCCATGCCCTGGCATAATATAACCAGAGTCCTTTATAGATGATAGTCTCTTTACTACGGAAGCAATAACATCTCCTAAAAAAGCAAATAACAAGATTATACTAATAAACAATAAATACTTTATTGAATATTCATTAATTATTATTGAATAGATATAAAAACTAAAAAGTGTAGCAGTGATACCAACTAACAAACCACTTTGTGTTTTTCCAGAGCTAATTGATGGCATAAGTTTCTTGCCACCTATAATTTTTCCACCTAAAAATGAGAAGGTATCGAATAGCCATACAATTATAATTAATTCAATTATATTTATATAACTAATTTTTTCAGAGATTTTTAATAAAATAAATGTAAAAAAAACAAATGTTATGAAGATTTTATAAATAATAAGTAATTTTTTTTTCATACCTTGAATTTTCATTAATTGTATTTCGTAGAGAATTACAGAATTGAAAAAGATATAAATTATAAATAATAAATAATTACTAATAATAATAGGTAATATCATTAAAGGAATAAAGACAACTAGAGAAAATATCCTTAATAATAAGTTTTTGTTAAATAAGTTTTTCAGTTTATTTTCCAAGTTTCCTATTTCTTTTTAAAAAGCTGTGTAATATTTTATTCAAAGAGGTAATTTTAAAATCTGGCCACAATGTTTTTGTAAAATAAAGTTCTGAATATGCACTTTGCCATAACATGAAATTGCTTAACCTAAGTTCCCCTCCAGTTCTAATTATCAAGTCTGGGTCATTTGACTCTGGTACGTATAAATAATCTCTAAAGTTAAATTTTTTTATTTTATCAGACTGGATTTTTTTTATAGCATCCTCAATTTCTTGTCTTGACCCATAATTAAACAACAAATTGACATAAGTTCCGTTATTTCTCTTTGTACTAAGCACAACTTCGTCAATTATTTTTTTGATTTTACTAGATAGTTTTTTTTTAGAACCATAGTGTCTTACAGAAAGATTATTATTATTTGCTGAAGCTTTGAATGATTTATAAAAAGACTCAATGATCTTAAATAAATTACTCACCTCTAAGGGCGAACGATTCCAATTTTCAGTTGAAAATACATAAAACGAAATTTCATTAATTTTAAAATCCAATTTTTTTAAATTTTCACAAATTTTTATACAATTACGAACACCTTGCTCATGCCCCCTTTTTTTTGATATTTTATTTTTTTCTGCCCATCTTCCATTTCCATCCATGATTATAGCAACATGATTAATTTTTTTTTTGTGAGGATTTAGTGATATCACTTTAAGCGACGTTATATTTTTTTTAAATCTTCTTCTTTAGACTTCTGAACTTCATCAATAATTTTAACTTTATTTGCAGTTAAAGACTCAATTTCTTCTTGATATTTTTTTGAGTCATCTTGTCCAATTTCCTTATCTTTCTCTAATTTTTTAACTTTCTCAATGCCGTCCCTTCTAATATTTCTAATTGCTACCTTCGTACTCTCTGCAATCTTGCTAGCCATTTTAAGGAATTCATTTCTTCTTTCTTCTGTTAATTGAGGTAATGGTAATCTGATAAGGTTTCCTTCAATCATTGGATTGACTCCTAAGTCTGACTCTCTCACTGCCTTATCAACCAAACTAACATTAGCTTGATCCCATATATCAATATTAATTGTTCTGGCGTCAGGAGTAGTAATATTTGCCACTTGATTTATATTCATTTTTTGTCCATATGCTTCTACTTTAATTGAATCAAGCATACTTGGAGATGCCCTTCCAGCTCTTATACCGCTCATTTCAGATCTAGATGTTTGAATTGAAGCATCCATCCTTTTTTCAACATCTTTTTGTATCTGATCAAACATCGTTAATTTCTGAATAATTTAAATTATTATTATAAACGCCATTAAAACAATCTTTCTCTAAAATTGAAAAAACTCTAATTGGAATTTTGTTCTCTCTAGCCACACTTATTGCTGCACTATCCATAACCTTAAGATTATCAGATAAATATTTATTATAAGATATCTTTTTGTATTTTTTTGCATCTTTATTTTTTTTTGGATCTTTACTGTATATACCATCAACCTGGGTAGCCTTGTAAATGTAGGAACAATTTAACTCAGCTGCTCTTAATGAAGCAGCCGTATCAGTAGAGAAATAAGGATTTCCAGTGCCAGCAGCACAAATCACAACTCTTTCTTTTTCCATATGTCTTATTGCTCTGCGTCTTATATAAGTTTCACAAATAGACTGTATCGGTAAAGCAGACATTACTCTTGTTTCTAATTTTAGCTTCTCTAAGGCATTTTGAATTGCTAGACTATTCATAACTGTTGCCAACATTCCCATATAATCAGCATTTGCTCTATCCATTCCTTTAGCTGAAGCAGCAAGACCTCGAAATATATTTCCACCACCTATGACAACACATAGTTCAACATTTTGCTTGATTAATGATTTAATGTTTTTAGCTATCTTATCGACTGTTTTGAGCTCGATCCCATAATTTTCATCTCCCATAAGAGATTCTCCGGATAATTTAATTAATATCCGTCTCTCTTTATTATTACTCATTCTTATGAGCCTATTTCAAATCGAACGAATTCTTGAATATTTATTTGAGAATTAAGTTCTTTAGAAGCTTGTATTAAATATTGTTCAATAGAAATTGATGGATCAATTACAAATTTTTGCCCCATTAATGTATTCTCTTCATAAAATTTATTTAACTTACCTTGCATCATCTTCTCAAGAATATTGTCTGGTTTACCACTCTCTTTCAATTGCTTTGAAATTATTTCTTTTTCACTTTCTATAATAGACCTATCAAGATCATCTGCTGTTAATGACTTTGGAGAGGATGCTGCAATATGCATGCAAATATTTTTTCCAATACTATCAATTCCACTAGAGTCACTCTTAATATTTATTAAAACACCAATTTTTCCCATTCCATCGGTTACACTATTATGTATATAACTATAAACATTTCCTTCTAGGAATTTTATATTTTTGAGCACGATATTTTCTCCAATTTTACCGACAGCATCACTAATAAGTGTTTTTGTATCCTCAATTGATTTATCTGTTTCATTTTTATTTTGCATCGCGATTTCTAGAATAGAATTAACAAGTTTATGAAATTCTGAGTTTCTTGATACAAAATCAGTTTCAGAATTAACTTCAATCATAGCTGCAGAATTGCCTTCTTTCTTAATGGCGACCAAGCCTTCATTTGCGTCTCTTGATGATTTTTTTTCTGCTTTTGCGATACCTTTTTCACGCAGTAGCTTAAATGCTTCATTCAGATTACCATTGGCATCTGAAAGAGCAGATTTACATTCCATCATTCCTGCGCCAGACATTTTTCTTAACTCTTGAACTTCTTTAGCGCTAACAGTCATAAATATTACCTTTTATAAGATATATAATCTCTTATTATTTAATATCATTATCATTAGCTGATTTTTTGTCATCCTGCTCATCTTGATCTGTGTCTGATGTGACCATAGATTTATCTTCTGTAAAATTTATTTGACTACCAGAGGTATTAATTGTTTCTTTTATCAGTGAGCAATATAGGTTTATAGATCTTCTAGAATCATCGTTACCAGGAATTGGGTAGCTTATTTCGTCTGGATCTGAATTAGTATCAACTATACCAATTATCGGTATATTTAGATGATTAGCTTCAGAGACGGCTATATGCTCTAGTTTAGTATCAATAATAAAAAGTAAGTCTGGAGATTTCTTCATCTCACTTATTCCGCTCAGAGATTTAACAAGTTTTTCGTGTTTATTAGAGATTTTCAGAATTTCTTTTTTTGTAAATTCATTATTAGGATTTGACTTAAGAACTTCAAGTTCTTTCATTTTCTTTATTGATTTTGTAATTGTGGACCAATTAGTAAGCATGCCACCCAGCCACCTGTGGTTAACATAGTACTGTCCAGTTTCTATAGCTAACTCAGCAATTTTTGCTGATGCCTGTTTTTTTGTTGCAACAAATAAAATTTTTCCACCGCGTGAAGTGACACTATCAATTACACTTAATGCTTCTTGCATCATCTGAACTGTATGATTTAGATTAATAATGTGCACATTTTCTTTTGTGCTATGAATATACTTCTGCATTCTAGGATTCCATCTTTGAGACTTGTGCCCAAAATGAACTCCAGCATTTACTAATTCTCTTAAATCAATATTAGGTATCGTCATAAAATTTCTCCGGTTGTACATCCACAACAATTTGACCTCAAATGAGGACCGGACAGCAAAAGCTATCGTTGCGTGATTAAATTAAGCGTTTAATTACACGAAGGATAAATAATATTCAATACTTTTATCAGCTAAGTTCTATTTTTTTTACGCCGTTAAGATTTTTGATTTCTTCAATCATATCAGCACTAATTTCGAAGGCACCAGGAATTTTAAGTAGTTGATTATCATATATAATTTCTACTTTCTGCATGCCTTTTAACCATTTTAATTTAAGCAATTCATCTTTAGTGAAATTGCCGTCAGTGTATATCTTTATTAATGGATTTACCTTCTCTTCATTTTCTACCTTTTTCTTTTTGAGATTTAAATTCTCAACATCATCGAAGTTAAATATTTTTTTTAATTCACCTCTTAAAGTTCCGTTTTGAAACGAAAAATCAACACTGATAATAAAAGACTCACCTTCAACTAATAAATCTCTATACTTTCTAAGATTACTTTCAAAGACTATTAATTCATAAATTGAGGACAAATCAGAAAAATTTAAAAAGGCATAAGCGTTTCCTCTTGCAGATCTTTTCTCTTTTTTAGAAAGTAACGTTCCTCCCAATAATACATCTTTTTGATTATAAGCTGATTCATTTTTCTTGATTTCTGAAAATTCCTTAAGCATGAGTGATGGATAATTTTTTTTCTGAGCCTCTAGTGGATGCCCTGTAAGGTAAAAACCAAGCATTTCATATTCTTTCATCAATTTATAGGGATAGCTCCATTCCTCTTCATCATTTATTGAAAAATGAGATAGCCCTATATCGCCGAACATATCTTCTTGTTCTGATGAAGATTTATTATTTTGGGATTTATGAAATTTAACAATATCTTGAGCTTGATTAAAAACTGATGCCCTATTCACACTAAATTCATCAAACGCCCCTGCGCAGGCAAGTGCCTCTAATGTTTTTTTATTTATTATGGATGTATTACACCTCTGAATAAAATCACTAAAATTTTCAAATTCCCCATCATACTTTCTTTCATTCATTAAGTCGTTCATAGACTCAATTCCAACATTTTTTATGGCACCTAATGCATAAGATATTTTTTCTCCATCTCTAGAAAAATAAGAGTTAGATTGATTTATACTAGGTGGAATAAGTTTAATATTCATGCGTACTAATTCTTGCTGAAAAATAGATATTTTATCTGTATTATTAATATCAAGTGACATTGATGCTGCAAAAAATTCAATAGGAAAATGTGCTTTTAAAAATGCAGTTTGAAAAGCAATAAGAGCATAGGCTGCTGCATGACTTTTATTAAAACCGTAATCTGCAAATTTTGATAGTAATTCAAATATTTTTTCTGCTTCATTGTTTTTCAATTTA
Source organism: uncultured Pelagibacteraceae bacterium (assembly GCA_902544065.1). Classification (GTDB taxonomy): domain Bacteria; phylum Pseudomonadota; class Alphaproteobacteria; order Pelagibacterales; family AG-422-B15; genus CACNXQ01. Next base: position 34,315 of record CACCAS010000004.1, on the reverse strand, counting down.
TTATTTAAACACCCACTGATAAACCTTTCTTTTTGAGCTTTCATTTCTTTTTGTATTTTTTTTCCCATAGCTCGTCTCAATAAATCAGCTTCACCATCAGAATAGCCTGAGAGTTCTCTTGCAACACCCATTACTTGCTCTTGATATATTACAACTCCATATGTTTCTTTTAAAAGCCCCTCTAGCAGAGGATGAATATAGTCTGGTTTTTCTCTTCCATGCTTTCTTTCAATATATGATGGTATATTAGCCATAGGACCTGGACGATATAAAGCGACAATTGCAATTATATCTTCAAATTTATCAGGCTTTAATTGCTTCAATGTATCCTTCATTCCAGCACTCTCTAATTGAAAGATGCCGGTTGTTTCACCGGTGCTTAGCAATTCATATGTTTTAAGATCGTTGATATTAATTTTATCTATATTGAAATCTGAATTATTATTTCGTACTAACTTTATACATTCATTAATTAAAGTAAGTGTTTTCAATCCAAGAAAATCAAATTTAACCAAACCAGCGTTTTCAACCCATTTCATATCAAACTGAGTTAAGAAGATATTACTTTCTGGATCACTGTATAATGGTACATCTTTAGATATTTGATCTCTTGATATAACAACTCCAGCTGCATGGATTGATGCATGTCTTTTTAGTCCTTCAAGTTTAAGAGAAATATCTAGTAGCTTTTTGATTTTAGGGTCTCTATTGGCTTCTTCATTCAACTTTGGCTCCTCATCAATATATTTCTGAAGAGACATGGGTCTAGAGGGATCGAAAGGCATCAATTTACAAAGATAATCAACTTGGCCATAAGGAATGCCCAGGACTCTGCCAACATCTCTTATTACCGCTCTTGCCTGCAATTTACCAAAGGTAATTATTTGTGCGACTTTATTTTCACCGTACTTGTTGTGAACATATTCAAGAACTCTGTCTCTACCGTCTCTACAGAAGTCAATATCAAAGTCAGGAAGCGACACTCTTTCAGGGTTTAAAAATCGTTCAAATATTAATCCAAACTTAATTGGATCAAGATCCGTGATGTTTAAACACCAAGCTACAAGTGATCCCGCCCCTGATCCTCGACCTGGTCCAACAGGTATATCATTGTTTTTTGCCCATAGGATAAAATCAGAAACAATTAAAAAGTATCCCTCATATTTCATATTAATGATTATTTTTAATTCTTTTAAAAGTCTTTCTTCATAAACACTTCTAATGTCTTTCTGTTTTTCGATATCGATATTTTCAGTGCTAAATTTGACATTAAGCCGATCATCTAGTCCTTGTTTGGATAATTTCTGCATTAACTCCTTCTCTTTGTTTTGATCGACATCGTATACTGGCAAAATAGGATTTTTGATTTTAGGTCGATGAATGCATCTTTGTGCAATTTCAATCGTATTATTTAAAGCTTCTGGCAAATCAGAAAATAGCTCAAGCATTTCATTTTGAGATTTAAAGTAATGCTCTTTAGATAATCTTGATCGATCAACTTGGGATACGAAGAGTTTTTTTTCAATACACATTAATGCATCATGAGCCTCAAAATACTCTGGACCTTCGAAATAAGCATCATTGGTGGCAACTAACGGAATGTGATGATCATAGGCTAAATTCAAAATAGCTACCTCATCTAACCGATAGTCAACACTACCTAATCTTTGTATTTCAATATAGAAATTGTCATTAAATTCACTTTTAAAGTCAGAAACAAATTGTTTTGACTGTTTTGTAATCATGCGCCCTGTTGAATGGGACAAAATTGAATTATTTCCACCAGATAGAATAATTAAGCCTTCTTTAAATTTAATTAAATCATCGATAGTTATATACGCATTCCCTTTATTGAGAGTATAGGCATTTGAAACACATTTTAACAAGTTTTCATAACCTTGATTGCTTTTTGAAAATATATTTAAATAGAAATACAGATCATTATCCTCAATATTCTCATGTAAGTATTCTTTTGGTGTTTTAATTTTTATATTGCATCCTAAAATTGGCTGAACTCCAATTTTTGCAATTTGCTCACTAAACTCTAATGCGCCAAACATATTATTGTTGTCGGATATGCCAACAGCTGGCATTGAAAATGACTGACAAAGTTCAGCTATTCTAGCTATTGGCAATGCTCCTTCAGATAATGAGTACTCAGTTTTATTTGTTAAGTGAACAAAATCAGCCATTAACTAAGATCAATCCTTCTGTCAGACTTATTTGCCCATTCTTGATTATGCGTCGCCATGATTAATGTCATTTTTTCTGATTCGATATAATCAATTAAGTATTTAAAAACATTTACTGAGTTTTCATGGTCAAGATTGCCTGTGGGTTCGTCGGCAAGAACAATTTCTGGCTTATTTATTAAAGCTCTAGCTATTGCAACTCTTTGCTGCTCGCCTCCAGATAAACTATTTGGAAAATGAGATTTTCTATGACTTATATCAAAAATATTCATTAACTCGTCTGCTTTTTCATTAGCTGCTTCTTTGGCTTCGCCTCTTAAAATAAGCGGAAGTGTAATATTTTCAATCGCACTAAAATTATCAAATAAATTATAATTTTGATAAATAAACCCGAAATTATTCCTTCTTACTTCACTTTTTTCATTACTATTTTGATTTGAAATAATTTTGCCGTTCAGCAAAATTTTACCTTCATCAATTGAGTCTATTAAACCAATCAAATTTAATAAGGTAGTTTTACCTGATCCGGATGGTCCAGTTATCGAAATAAATTCACCTTTATCAACAGAAAGATTAAAATTATAGAATATACTAATGTCTTCAGAGCCTTGTCTATAAGACTTAGAGATATTTGATAAAACTAATTTATTTTTATCCATTACCAAGTATGCCTTTAATTTCAGTTTTAGACGCTTTATAGGCTGGATAGATTGTAGCAATAATTGATACTGATAATGAAAATAAAAATATTATTGCGATTTGATTTAAATCTATATTAGTCGGCATTTTGTCTAAATAATAAAATTCTGAAGGAAAAAGATTTAAATCAAATGTATTATTTAGAAAGCTTCTTATAGAATCAATGTTCGTAGTGAATAGTATTCCTAAAATTGTTCCAAGTATTGTTCCGGACATACCTATAATAGAGCCAACTATTAAAAAGATCCTTAAAACAGAAATGTCGCTAGTTCCAATTGTTTTTAAAACTGCAATTTCTTTAGATTTTGTTTGTACAAGAATGAATAAACTCGTAATTACATTGAATGCAGCAATAATAATAATTAAAGATAAAACAAAGAACATTAACTCACGTTCAGTAGCTAACACTTCCCAAAAAGAACTGTTCAACTCTATCCAATCTCTAATAATGTAGTTATTGCCGAATAATTCAGATATATCTTCTTTTACGACTTGTAAGTCATCAATATCAATCAGATGCACTTCGATTGTTGAAACTAAATTTTTAGTACCTATAAGAGACTGAACATTTGATAATGAAGTATATGCAAAATTACTATCATACTCACTCATTCCTGAAGTAAAAATTCCAGCCACAACCATGCTTTGACTTTTTGGAATTTGGCCAAAAGGTGTTGAAAGCATATTAGATGAAAGCACCTTAACATTCTCCCCTGGTATAACATTTAATGCTAATGCCAAGTCTGATCCTAATATAATACTATTATTTACATTAATTTCTTCATTGTTACTGATACTTTGTGAAAATGAGTAGTGTTTTATGTTTTCTTCTAAGAAAGATTTTAAAACAATGCCTGTAGTTCTATCATCTGAGCTAATAAGTGCTTGTAGGGTGATATTAGGATCAATAAATTTAATCAGAGATACGTTTGAGAGCTCTTCTTGATAATAAAAATATTTATCATTTTTTTGTATGAATATATGTCCATTAAAACCTATAATTCTCTCTTTTAATTCGATATGAAAACCATTCATCACTGACATTACAATTATTAATGTTGCAACTCCAATGCATATACCTATAAAAGACAACCACGAAATAACTGACAGTAATCCTCCTTTTCTAAGAGGAACAAGGTATCTAAATGCTATAAATCTCTCAAAATAATTAAATGGCACTTTATGATGGAAATTTTTTAATGAATTCATCAATCTTGTCGATATTTATGAATTCTGAATTTCCAGTCCTTCTATTTTTGTATTCAATTTCATTGTCTGATTTTGATTTATTCCCAACAATAATTTGATGGGGTATGCCAATCAAGTCCATACGAGAAAATTTAACACCAGCATTGTCTTTTTTATCATCGTAGATAGTTTCATATTTATTAGAGATATATTTATAAATTTTTTCTGCATTACCAGAAACTATTTCATCTTTAGGAGATAAGTTTATTATTCCAAATAAGAATGGAGCAACTACATCAGGCCATATTATACCTTTTTCATCATGTGAAGTTTCTATTATGGCGCCTACTAATCTAGATATTCCAATTCCATATGAACCCATGTATACAGATTTTTCTTTGCCATCAAAATCAAGTACATTCGCTTTCATTGATGTTGAATATTTTGTACCAAAACTAAAAATATGCCCTACTTCAATACCTTTAGATTGCATTTGATTTTGTTTATCTACATTCTTGTTAAACTCGGACTCATTATATTTATCGTCAGAAACTGAGTAATAAGATTTAAATTTTTCTACTGATTTTTTTAAATCACCCTCATAGTCAATTTCATTAATTGACTCATCTTCTTGTAATATCCTTTGATCGAAATAGATGTCACTTTCTCCTGTTTGAGATAGAATAACAAATTCATGTGACAAATCCCCTCCAATCGGCCCAGTATCAGCGGCCATAGGAATAGCTCTTAAGCCCAGTCTAGCAAAAGTTTTTAAGTAACAAACAAAAAATCTATTGTAAGAGTCTTCAGATTTCATTTCATCAAGATCGAATGAATAAGCATCTTTCATCAAAAATTCTCTACCACGCATAACTCCAAATCTTGGTCTTAACTCATCTCTAAACTTCCATTGAATGTGATAAAGTAATTGTGGAAGCTCTTTATAAGACTTTATTGAACGTCTAAAAATATCAGTTATTTGCTCTTCGTTTGTTGGTCCATAAAGCATTTGTCTATCATGGCGATCATTAATTCTTAACATCTCTTTGCCATAGTCTTCATAGCGACCACTTTCATTCCAAATATCAGCTGGTTGTATAGTGGGCATCAAAATCTCATTTACACCCGCATTATTTTGTTCATCTCTCACGATATTTTCAATTTTTTTTAAAACTCTTAATCCTATGGGTAGCCAAGAATAGATACCTGAACTGGATTGACTAATCATTCCAGATCTAAGCATCAAAGTGTGAGATATAATTTCCGCTTCGGTAGGAATTTCTTTTAAGACAGGTAAAAAATATTTAGATAACTTCATTCATATAAAAAAGCTTTAAGATAAACATCAAAAAACCATCATTATTAAGAAAAAAGTATATGATAAACCAGATAATTACTGAAACAAATGTTGTGATTAGAAATTTCTTAAATATCTGTGGATTATTGGGGGCTCCAGGGTCCTCACCCTCAATTGGTATTTTTTTATTTGAATTGTTGATGTTTATAGGCAGAGATAAAAAGAAGATAAGCCACCATATAAGAAGAAAGATAATAATTGAGCCTGTTATGCCCAATTTTAAACTTCTTCAAGCTCGATTAATGTTCCATTGCAGCTTTTTGGATGAAGAAAGACAACGGGTTTTCCATGAGCGCCAGTTCTTGGCTTGCCAGTACCTGTAATAGAAACATCATGCGTATTTAATTTTTCAACTGCTTGATTAATATCTTCAACTTCTAAACAAATATGATGCATTCCCCCTTTAGGATTTTTATCCATAAACTTTTCAATAGGAGAGTCTTCACCGAGTACTTGTAAGAGTTCTATTTTTGTATTTCCCAAATCAATAAATATAGTGGTAACACCATGATCAGGCTGTTCTACTGGCTCAGATACCTTTGCTCCAAAGATACTTCTATACTGCTCAGCGGCTTCATTGATGTTTGGGACAGCTATTGCTATGTGATTTAATTTTCCAATCATTCTAATTAAATATGAACAATACTTATGTTTGTCAAAGGTTTTTTACGAGAGTGCTTATAAATCAGGTTTCTAGAGAGAGTTTCAAGTTTCTGATAAATCTTTTTTTCCTTTTTTGATATATTGTTTTTGTCATCAAAGAATTTATAAATTTCTTCTTCAAGAATATTTATTACTTCGTCACTATCATATTCATCATCACTTAATATGCCGCTAGAAAAAATAACAGGCTCGTTCTTAAGATTCATTTTTTTGTCTAAAACACATGTTATATTTAATACTCCATTATAACTCATTCTTTTTCTATCTTTAATATGACTACTGTTATAATCAACAAGTCTGTTTCCATCTAAATACTGTCTTCCAGATTTACATTGATCATATATGTAAGGTGAACCTGGTGCTAGTTGTAGAATATCACCATTGGATATTTGCATTGGAAACTGAACGCCAAGTTCCTTGGCTAACGAAGAGTGTCTTTTCAAATGTCTATACTCTCCATGTACAGGAACAGATATTTTTGGCTTTACATGTTCATACATATCTACCATTTCATCAAGACACGGGTGTCCTGAAACATGAATATCTTCATCATATTCAGTGATAACCTCAGCGCCAAGTTCAGAAAGGCGATTAAAAAGTTTAAATATTTTTTTCTCATTACCAGGAATAATTTTTGATGAAAAAATTACACAATCATCTTGGTCAATATCAATGTGCGGAAAATCTTGATTTGATATCCTCATCATTGCGCCCCTTGGTTCCCCTTGACTGCCCGTGCATAGGTAGAGAACCTCATGTTTTTTCTTTTTTGCCGCATCCTTTTCCGATAAGATTACATCTATATCCTCTAAAATTCCGTTTTGCCGTGCAACAGATATCATTCTATGCATTGATCGTCCTAAAACAACAAGTGATCTTCCTGACTCTTTAGCGGCTGCTGCAATTGTTTCTAATCGTGCAACATTTGAAGCGAATGATGTAACAAAAACTCTATTTTTTAACTTTTTAATAACACCCACAAGATTTCCTCTAACCGTAGATTCTGAACCTGAGCGTCCACTTGTTAAAACGTTTGTTGAATCACAAACCATCGCAAGTATTTCATCACTATTTTCTTTTAATTTATTAAAATCAATTGATTCTCCTACAATAGGATTGTCATCAATTTTCCAATCGCCAGTGTGATAAATGGTGCCCAATTTTGTCTTAATAAATAATGAACTTGGCTCTGGTATAGAGTGTGTCAGTGTTTGAAATTTAATATCGAATGGTTTGATTTGAATTTCAGATGAAAGATCTACTATATTTAGTTTATCTTCAATATTTATACCCCTCTCCTCAAACTTTAATCTTATTATTGAGGCAGTAAATGCAGTTGCGTATATTGGACACTTCAAGTCTGGCCATAAATAGGCTAATCCACCAACATGGTCTTCATGGGCATGAGTAATAATTATTCCTTGAAGATTTTCTTTTCTTTCTTTTATAAATTCATGGTCGGGTAATATCACATCAACCCCGGGAGTTGTATCGTCTCCGAAAGTAATGCCTACATCAACAATTAGCCATTTCATATCATCAATCTCATTGCCATAACCATAGAGATTCATGTTCATGCCTATTTCTCCAGTTCCACCTAATGGCAGAAAAACTAGTCTGCTATTTTTACTCATATATTTTTTTGCTTATTATGATCAGGCCGTTCAAAGTAAGATCATTTTCAAAATAATTAATGCAATTTAAATCTTTTGCAAATAATTTCGATAAACCGCCTGTAGCAATGGTTTGTGCATTCAAACAGTCATTTTCCTTTTTTAATTTATCAAGTAAACCCTCAATAAGACTGATATAGCCCCAATAGATACCAGATTCCATTGCATGAATTGTATCTTTACCAATAAGTTGAGCCGGTCTTTTAAAATCAATTTGTGGCAATAAAGCAGTACCGTCAGAGAGTGATTTAATGGATAAGTTGACCCCAGGACATATCAACCCTCCGGCATAACTGCCATTTTTATCTACTACATCTAAAGTTGTTGCGGTTCCAAAATCAACAATAATTAAAGGAGGCTTATATTGTTTTACTGCTGCAATAGCATTGATTATTCTATCATCACCAACTTCGCTTGGTTTATCTAAAGTAAAAGATATAAACTTTTCAAGATCAGATGTTCTCAGTTCAATAATCTTCAAATCATCTCTAATACTTTTTATAAAATTAGTTAATTCATACTGAGCGTTAGGCACTACACCAGAAATAATAACTGATTTGCTATCAGATAAAAAATTTTTTAACTCGACTAAATCAGTGCTCATATTATCTTTTTGAGCATTCACTATGACAGATGTTTCTATTCTCATTTGGGAAATAAGCTCATCTTTAACAATGTTTCCAAATAAGATATTTGTATTACCTATATCTACAATTGTTCTCACATTAATAGTCAAATGACAATTCTCCTGCATTTAATTTAATATTTTTATTATTTGCGTTTATAATAATCTCAAAGTCTTTAGATATATCAATTAATATTCCCTCTAATACTTTATCATTTGTCGTAAATTTTACTGCCTTATTATAATTCCAGCATTTACTTTTGTATTCATCTATTAAAAGAGCTTCTGAATTATTTATTAATTTTTCTAAATACTCGCTAAGAATAATTGCCAGAGGTTTTATTAAATCCATGGTTTTCATACTCTTCTGCACTATAGCATTTAAGGATGTAGTATTTTTTCCATCTATAATTGGATGGTGCGCAACGTTAATACCTATTCCTATAATTGAAAAGTTTTTGCTTTGAGAGAGAGAGTTTTCAATTAGTACTCCTGCTAATTTAGCGTTGTCATAGAGAATATCATTTGGCCATTTTATTTTTAAAAGTTTATTATCCGTAATCACTTTTGAAATACATTGATGCAAAGATAATGCAACAATGCATGATAAAAAAGGAAGTCTATCTAGAGGAAAATCAATAGGTAGAACTAAAGAAGCAAGTAAATTGCCCTCTTGCGATACCCATTTTTTATTACCCCGTCCTCTACCTGCAGTTTGCTTTCTGGCTATAATCCAAGTAGGAGAGAAAATTTTTTCTTTATCAATAAGTCTCTTGCTTTCAAGGTTTGTGCTGTCAATGACATCGTAATGGATTATTGCTGATTTAGATAACATATCTATTAATAAAAAGATTTTATAGCATATTCTGAAAGCTGTATAATTGGTGCAGGATATATAAAAAACAAAATAACTAAAAAAGAAGATGGGTAGAACAGAACTTGAAGTGAACGGATATTCAAACCATCAAATTCTTCTTTTGGTTCATCAAAATACATTATCTTTACAATACGAAGATAATAGAAAGCACTAATAACACTTGCTATGATACCCACAACCGCAAGAAACACCATGTTACTTTCCAAGGCTGCAACGAAAATATAAAATTTTCCAAAAAAACCAGCTAAAGGTGGTATACCTGCTAAAGAAAACATCATTAACGCAACTAAGATAGTAGTAAATGGATGATTTTTATACATACCTGAAAGGTCAGATATATTTTCAAAGTATGCATCATTCCTCTTTAAACTAAGTATAACTGTGAATACAGATATATTCATGACCAAGTAAATCATAAGATAAATCAAAAGTGATCTTAATCCTTCACTAGAAACACAAGCAATACCGATTAATGCGTAACCTATATGGCCTATTGAACTATATGCCATTAGTCTTTTAATATTTGTTTGGGCAATTGCTGCAAACGCAGCAAGCATCATAGATGCAATTGAAATAAAAAATATTATTTGCTGCCAATCCAAATACAGCTCTCCAAAAGAATTAAATAAAAACCTTACCAATAAGCCCATAGCAGCAATTTTTGGTGCGAGAGCAAAGAAAGCGGTTATAGGTGTCGGAGCGCCTTGATATACATCTGGAGTCCACATATGGAAAGGAACCGCAGAAACTTTAAATGCAAGACCTGCTAACACAAAAACTATGCCAATTAAAAGGCCTAGACTCTCAGAGTTGTAATTGACAGCGATCAAGTTAAAATTTGTATTTCCTGAAAAACCATAGATGTAGGAAATTCCAAATAATAATAAACCCGATGAAAGAGCCCCTAATATAAAATACTTAATACCAGCCTCTGATGACAAAAGACTATTTCTATTAAGCGCGGCTAGCACATAAAGACTCAGTGATTGCAGTTCTAGACCAATAAACATAGCAAGCAAATCGTTTGCAGACACCATGACCATCATCCCCAGAGTTGAAAATAGGATTAGTATGGGAAATTCATATAAATTTATGTGCAAGTCTTCTCTACTTGATACAAACATTACTAATGTAACAATCGACCCTATGAAGATCATGATTTTAAATAAAGACGAGAACTCATCAATGACGTAACTATTTAAATATATTGACTGAAAAGGTTGATTGATGACAAGAGCTACTGCTATGAGTAATGATAGAATAGCTAGATTATTAATAAGTTTAATATTTTTTATAAATAATCCAAGAATGAGCAATATTAATGCGGAGCAAAAAATAAAGATTTCTGGTATTATGTGTAAAATGTTCTCCATTAAATTAATTTAATTTACCATTCACTTGATTCACAATTTTTTTTGCTGATGGTTCGATAATGTCTATAACCGGTTTTGGATATATACCAATAAATATTGTCAGAGTGATCAGTGGAACGAATATAATTATTTCTCTTTTTGTTAAATCTAGCATCTCTGACAAATCATCTTTAATCAAGGCACCAAAAATCATTCTACGATAGAGCCACAGAGAATATGTTGCGGCTAATACTACCCCAGTGGTGGCAAATACAGCGAAATATGTATTTATACTAAATATTGAAAGTAATACTAAAAATTCTCCAACAAAACCACTTGTTCCTGGCAACCCAAGACTAGCTAAAATAAAAATCATGAATGTAAATGCATACATTGGCATTTTATTTACCAAACCACCGTATCTAGAAATCTCCCTTGTATGCAATCGATCATAAACAACACCAACACATAAAAATAATGCAGCGGAAACAATACCGTGACTTATCATTTGTATGATACTTCCTTCAATTCCTTGAACAGTAAAAGTAAAAATTCCTAAAGTTACAAATCCCATATGTGCTACAGAGGAATAAGCAATTAACTTTTTCATATCCTCCTGAACTAATGCTATTAACGATGTAACAATTATAGCCACTATACTGAGTGTAAAGATGAGTGGAGCAAAAAGCTCTGAGGCTTCTGGGAAAAAGCCTATTGAGAAACGGATAAAGCCATATCCTGCCATTTTTAATAAAACTCCAGCTAATATTACTGAGCCCGCTGTAGGGGCTTCAACGTGGGCATCAGGCAGCCAAGTGTGAAATGGCCACATTGGGATTTTAACCATAAATGAGGCAAAAAAGGCAAGCCATAAAACAATCTGTTCATTGCGTGTAAAATTATAATCTAATAAGTATGATACATCTGTAGTACCGGCTGTAATAAAGATGTATATGATAGCTAGTAACATAAAAACTGAACCAGCAAGTGTGTATAAGAAAAATTTGAATGTTGAGTAAACTCTTCTTTCACCTCCCCAAATACCAATAATTAGAAACATGGGTATCAAACCACCCTCAAAGAATAAATAGAATAAAACAAGATCAAGAGAACAAAAGACACCTATCATGAAAGTTTCAAGAGCTAAAAATGCAATTAAATATTCTTTTACAGAAAATTTAATGCTGTCATAACTAGCTAAGATGCAAATTGGAACAAGCATTGTTGTGAGGACAATGAATAGGATTGAAATGCCATCAACGCCTAAATGGTAAGATATTCCATTTTCAATCCAAAAATAACGTTCTTCAAACTGAAAGCCTACATCTTGCTGATTAAATGCAAATAATAAGTATAGAGAAATTAAAAAATTTAAAAAAGAAATCCATAAGGCTGTATGTTTGAGATTATTTGAACTTTGATCATTATTGTTTCTGATCAAAGTCATAAAAAAAATCCCAACTATTGGTAGTAAAATCAAAATACTTAAAATTGGTAATTCATTCATTGATTAGAACCTAAAAATTATAAGCGTTATGATCAAAGATAAGCCAATCAAAATTGCAAATGCGTAATGATAAATAAGACCTGATTGAATTTGCTTAGTTCTCGTAGAGATACGGCTGACTAAAGAGGCAAGGCCATTTGGCCCAAAACCATCAATAATATAACCATCAATTAATTTCCAAAACAATTTACCAATTTGCATTGCTGGTTTAACAAGAAGCATGTTGTAAAGTTCATCAAAATACCACTTGTTAAGTAAAAAATTGTATAAAGGCTTATTCAGTTCAGCGATATTATGAGCAATATTTGACTTTCGTAAATACATCATCCAGGCAATGATAAATCCAACGACACCTAAAATCGCTGGAAGATAATAAATTAACAATGGTATATGATGATGATCTTCATGATGTATTACAATGGATCCATTCCAAAATTCATCACTGTTATAGCCTATGAAGTAACTTTTAAATATAAAACCAAAAAAAAGAGCGCCAATAGCTAAAACCATTAGAGGTACCAGCATAACTGAAGATGACTCATGGACTTTTCTGTAATCCTCCTCAGCCATTCTTGTTTTTCCATTAAAAACAAGGAACATTAAGCGCCATGAATAAAAAGAGGTCATTACGACTCCAATAGTGAGAAGAATATAAGCATAATCTGCAAAATTTGAATTTGATAGATATGCAGTTTCAATAATAGCATCCTTTGAATAGTAGCCGGACGTAAATGGAAATCCCATTAATGAAATTGTTCCGATAATCATCATAACTTGAGTGATTGGTACAAAATTACTTATTCCTCCCATTTTTCTTATATCTTGTTCTTCGTGTACTGCATGAATAACAGAACCTGCCCCAAGAAATAGAAGCGCCTTAAAAAATGCATGGGTAAACAAATGGAACATGGCTACGCCATAAGCGCCTAATCCAGCTGCAACAAACATATACCCAAGTTGACTGCATGTTGAATAAGCAATTACTCTTTTAATATCGTTTTGAACAAGTCCAATAGTTGCAGCAAAAAATGCTGTACTTGCCCCGATTAAAACTACAAAATCCATTGCGATTGGCGCTAAATCAAAAAGTGGTGAGCATCTTACTACTAAAAAAACACCAGCAGTGACCATGGTCGCAGCATGAATTAATGCTGAAACAGGAGTTGGGCCTTCCATCGCATCAGGAAGCCACGTGTGCAAAAACAGTTGGGCTGATTTTCCCATAGCACCAATAAATAAAAAAATACAAATTAACGTTAAAGCATGTATTTCATACCCAATAAAACTAAATTTAGCATCTGAAAATTGAGACGCACTTTTGAATACATTTTCATATTCAATACTTCCAAAAACAATAAAGATTGTAAAAATTCCAAGTGCTAATCCAAAGTCTCCTATGCGATTAACTATGAATGCCTTTATAGCTGCCGCGTTTGCTGTAGGTTTCTTGTACCAAAAGCCAATTAATAAATATGAAGCTAAGCCAACTCCTTCCCAGCCAAAAAATAATTGTAAAAAATTATCAGCTGTAACAAGCATGATCATGGCAAATGTAAAAAGTGATAAATAACCCATAAATCTGGGCTTACTATCATCATGTGACATATATCCGATTGAATAAATGTGCACTAGAGCAGACACACTTGTAATAACTACAAGCATTACACTAGTAACAGTATCTAAATATATAGACCAATCAGCAGAAAAAGAACCTGACTCAATCCATGAAAATAACTTAAAAGTAACTACACTAGGGTTTCCTATATTGACGATGAAAATATAAAAAGAAAAAAAAGCTGCCAAAACAATAAATATACACGTAATAACCTCAGCTAAACGATCGATGTAGACATTTTTTTTGAAAAAAGATAATGCACACGCGATAAGAAATCCTAATAAGGGTAAAATTACAATGCTGTGAGCCATTATATTATCCTTTTAAAGTATTTATTTTCTCGATCTCAATACTGCCAGCATTTCGGTTATAGATTACCAAAATAGCTAATCCAATTGCTGCTTCCGCAGCAGCAACAGTTAATACAAACAATGAAAATATTTGACCTGTTAAATCATTAAGAAAATATGAAAATGCAATTAAATTTATATTGACTGCCAATAAAATAATTTCAATTGACATTAATATGATTATAACATTCTTTCGATTTAAGAAGATTCCAATGACACCTATTGAGAAGAGTAATGCTGACAAAATTAGAAATTGATTAAGTTCAATCATTATATATCAACGCCCTCACCTGATTTTACATCTACAAGTTCAATTTTTCCTTTTCTATCAACTTGCTCTGATACAATTTGACGTTTAACGCCTTCTCTATCTCTTAAGGTCAATACAATTGATCCAACCATGGCAACCAGTAAAATTACCCCCGATAGCTGAAAATATAATACATAATTAGTATAAAGAATTGAGCCTATAGCTTCAGTATTAGATTGGTCCAAGAAATTACTCAATGGGTTAGTTAGTATTTGAATATTGGACAAATCTAAACGCGTGTTGATTAATACAATAACAAGTTCAGCAATAAATACTAACCCAATTAAGAGACCTATTGGCATGTATTGTAGAATATTATCTTTTTCAAGAGATGTTTTAAAATCGAGCATCATAACAACAAATAAAAATAAGACAGCTACAGCGCCAACATAAACAATGATTAATATCATGGCTAAAAATTCTGCATGAAGAATAACAAATATTCCAGCAGCATTAAGAAAAGCTAAAATTAAAAATAAAACAGAATGAACAGGATTTTTTGTTGAAATCACCATTAAAGATGAGAGCAGGAGAATCGCAGAAAAAAGATAAAAGGTAAGTAGTGAGATTGACATGAAATTTACCTATATTTAGAGTCAGCCTCTAAATTTTCAGCGATTACTGTTTCCCACCTATCGCCATTTTCTAAAAGTTTATCTTTAGTATAGTAAAGTTCTTTTCTAGTTTCTGTTGTGAATTCAAAATTTGGCCCCTGAACTATTGCATCAACAGGACACGACTCTTCACATAAACCACAATAGATACATTTAACCATATCAATATCGTATCTTGTGGTTCTTCTTGTTCCATCATCTCTTGGTTCAGTTTCAATTGTAATTGCCTGAGCTGGACATACTGCCTCACATAGTTTACATCCAATGCACCTTTCTTCTCCGCTTGGGTAGCGTCTAAGAGCATGTTCACCTCTAAAGCGTGGACTAAGTTTTCCTTTTTCAAAGGGATAGTTAATCGTTGCTTTCTTTTTAAAAAAATATTTCTGAGCTAACAAGTAAGCTTTAATGAAATCAATTAATAGAAATGATTTTATAAAATTTAAAAATCTCATGACATACCTGGAGCAAGTTTAAAAAAGAATAATATTGACGATGTGAGTACTACAGCAAGTAATGATAAAGGAAGGAATACTTTCCAACCTAATCGCATTAGCTGATCGTATCTATATCGAGGGACAAACGCCTTAACCATGGCAAACATATAAAAAACTAGTGTTACTTTGAGAATGAACCAAACAAATCCAGGTATAGCATTTAGTGGATATACATCAATGGGAGGCAGCCATCCACCTAAGAACAGAATAGTTGTCATGGCACACATTAATAAAATATTTATATATTCACCAAATAAAAATAGAACAAAAGGCATTCCCGAATATTCAGTTTGATAACCTGCAACCAGCTCTGACTCAGCTTCAGGCAAATCAAATGGAGGTCTATTCGTTTCAGCTAGCGCAGAAATGAAAAAGACTATAAACATAGGAAATAGTGGTATGAAAAACCAAATATTTTTTTGAGCAATTACGATTTCACTCAAGTTTAATGAGCCTACGCACATTAAAACTGTTACGATCACAAAACCTATTGATACTTCATAAGATACCATTTGGGCAGCGGATCTTAATGCGCCAAAAAAAGGGTATTTGCTATTTGAAGACCAACCCGCCATCAATATTCCATAAACTCCAAGAGAACTAATTGCAAAAATATATAATATACCAACATTTATATTTGCTAATACAACACCAGCTTGAACTGGTATTACGGCCCAAGCGGCAATAGATAAAGCTAAAGTAATAATTGGAGCAATTAAAAAAACAATTTTATCAGCACTGTCAGGGAGAATAATTTCTTTAAATATAAATTTTAATCCATCTGCAGGCACTTGAAATAATCCAAATGGTCCAACTACATTAGGGCCCCTTCTTTTTTGAACGGCGGCCCATATTTTTCTATCCGCATATAAGGCTAAAACAACGCCAACAAGAAGTGGTATAAAGATTAAAATACAATAAAATATTATTGTTATTAATTCAAAAATATTGGACTGCAATGCATTCATATTTAGGAAGCTTTCTCTTTAATTGAGCTTCTCATTTCTTTTCTTGCCCTGCTACATTCTGCCATCGTACTTGAGTGCCGTGAGATGGTATCTGTTACGTAAAAATCATTTATACTTGGAATTAATTCTTTATTTTCAAAATAAATTTCTTTTGGTTTTGCGTAATAAGCCTCTTGATTATCACTAATGACGACAATACCGTCAGGAGTGAAATTGGCATCATCTGCTAAACCAATCAAGTTATTTTTATTTCTCTTTGTGTAGGCCCATTTCTTTTGGTTGTACGATAAATCATCCCAAACCTTACCTAAACTTTTTGCATATTGTTCTTCGTATGGCAGAACTACGTTATTTTTCTTTTTAATGTCATTAACTACCTTGAACCCATAATGTTCTGTGAATTCTGACCAAGTTTCAGGATAATTATATTTTCTTAAATATTCTCTTTGACGATCGCCGAGATCTTTCCATGGTAAATTATATATTTTATGAGCAGAGTTGTTTTCAAAATCTTTAATATTCTCATTTAATGTATCTGATTTTTTTTCTTTTGCAGTTCTTGTATCTTTAGGCGCAATTTCAATTTCATCTTTTGATTTATTTTCTAAAAGTTTTATGTATTCACATGTTTGATCATTAAAATTTTCATTAAGATGGGGATAATCATCAAAAATTGCAGATCTTACATCTCCTTGATCAATGAAAGGCCAGTCTAAAGACATAAGTTTGCTAATTTGGTTAATTATCTTCCAGTCCTCCTTGGCATCTCCAGGGGGATAACTGGCTTTATTGGCGAATTGAGTTCTTCCTTCTGTATTGATGTAGATGCCATCTTTTTCCGTATATGCAGCAGAAGGTAAGATGATATCAGCTGCGTTTGCACCTTTGTCACCATGGGTACCCATGTAAATAATCTTACTATTTTCAAAATGTTGGTAATTTATTTCGTCTGCACCAAATGACATAACCAGTTTAACTTTGTTGTTGTACGCATCTTCAATGATGTCGTCTAAATTTTTGTTTTTCTGGTAACAACCAACTTCTAATGATCCTGCTCTAGAAGCACTTAATTGTAGAACGTTAAACCCGTTCCATTCGTCGTTTGCCATACTAAATTTTTCTATAAAGGATTCTAGTAGAGAATAAATTTGAATTGAATCATCCCTATTTAACAAAGATTGTCCTACTATAAGCATTGGTTTTTTTGCTTCCAAAAGCTTTTTGGAGAATTCATTTTTATCGTACAAAATATCAGTTAAAATATTTACATCATTTCCTAGGTATTCATATCTGTATGTTAAGTCAAAATTTTCTCCAATGAGTGCTACAGGCAAATCTCTTGATATTACTTGTTTTCTAATTCGTGCATTTATAATTGGAGCCTCTTCTCTTACATTGCTACCAACTATTAATAGGCAGTCAGTTTCATCTAAACCATTAATCTTTGAGTTGAATAAGAATTGTGACCTATGGTTGAAGGGAATCTTGCAACCGTCTTGCCGACATTCAACTGACTTTATGTTTAATGTGTCAGCTAATTTTTTTGTTAAATATGCAGTTTCTAAATCAATAAAGTCACCTAATAAAAAAACAATTTCTTGAGGATTATTTGACTTTAAAAGTTCTGTAACTTGTAAAAGTGACTCATTCCAATCACTTTCTACAAACTTTCCATTATTTTTAATTAAAGGTGTGTCAATGCGTTGTGTTAATAGTCCATCGCAAGCATAGCGAGTCTTATCAGAGATCCATTCTTCATTAATGTCTTCATTTAATACTGGTAGGATCCTTTTAACTTTCCACCCATACGTATCTACTCTTATATTTGAACCTACAGCATCCATTACATCGATGGACTCTGTTTTTTTTAGCTCCCATGGTCTTGCTTCAAATTGATAAGGTTTAGAAGTTAACGCTCCTACGGGACAGAGGTCCACAATGTTTGCAGATAATTCAGAATCGAGTGTTTGTTCGAGGTAAGTCGTTATCTCCATATTCTCGCCCCTATTAAGAGCACCCAATTGATTAACACCAGCAACCTCATCGCCAAATCGAATACATCTCGTGCAATGTATACAACGGGTCATATATGTTTTAATAAGAGGACCCATGTGCTTTTCATCTACTGATCTTTTATTTTCATTAAATCTTGAGTTTTCAGGTCCAAATGCAACTGTCTGATCTTGTAAGTCACATTCACCTCCCTGATCACAAACCGGGCAGTCAAGCGGGTGGTTTATGAGAAGAAACTCCATAACTCCTTCTCGAGCTTTTTTAACTGCTTGGGTATTTGTATGGATAGACATGCCTTCATTTATTGGCATTGCACAGGATGCAACCGGTTTTGGAGCACCTTCAACGTCTACAAGGCACATCCGACAATTACCAGCGATAGACAATCGATCATGATAACAAAATCTAGGTATTTCAAGCCCAGCTTCTTCACAGGCCTGAAGGATTGTTACTCCCTCTTGAACATCATTTTCTATACCATTTATTTTGACCTTAACCATTATGCAGCTCTGATTTTAGTTAAACTTTCTTCTATTTCTTCTCTAAAGTGCCTGAACAAACCTTGAATAGGCCATGCCGCAGCATCACCAAGAGCACAAATCGTATGCCCTTCAATTTGTTTAGTAACATCAAGTAATTTGTCGATATCAGTAGAAGTTGCATTTCCTTCTCCAATTTTTTCCATCATTCTCCACAACCACCCAGTGCCTTCACGACATGGAGTACATTGGCCGCAACTTTCATGTTTATAAAAATAAGATAATTTTGATATGGCCTTTACCAGATCAGTACTTTTATCCATAACAATAACAGCAGCAGTTCCTAACCCGCTTTTAACTTCTGTAAGAGAGTCAAAATCCATTAAAACACTATCACATATATTTTTTGGTATTAGCGGAACTGAAGATCCTCCAGGTATGATGGCTTTTAAATTATCCCATCCCCCAATAACTCCTCCTGCATGTTTTTCTATCAATTCACGAAGAGGTATGCCCATTTCTTCTTCAATATTACATGGGTTATTGACGTGTCCTGAAATACAAAAAACCTTTGTCCCTGTATTCTTCTCTCTACCAAATGAAGAGAACCATTCTCCTCCTCTTCTTAATATTGTTGGGACTACAGCAATAGTCTCAACATTATTGACAGTTGTTGGGGATCCATATAAGCCCTTATTCGCAGGGAATGGTGGTTTAAGTCGAGGAAATCCCTTTTTGCCTTCAAGACTCTCAAGAAGCGCCGTCTCCTCTCCACATATATAGGCACCTGCTCCTCGGTGAAGATATATGTCAAAATCCCAACCAGAATTAGCAGCATTCTTCCCAACTAAACCTGCTTCATAAGCCTCATCAATTGCATTCTGAAGAACAACAGCTTCATTAAAATATTCACCTCTTATGTAAATATAACAAGTATGTGCGTTCATGGCGAAAGAAGCTAGCAGGCATCCTTCGATAAGCTTATGAGGTTCATTTCTTATCATGTCACGATCTTTACAAGTCCCTGGTTCCGACTCATCAGCATTAACAACAAGATAGTTATTCAGAGCAGGGTCTTTAGGCATAAAAGACCATTTCAATCCTGTGGGAAAGCCAGCACCTCCGCGCCCTCTTAACTCAGATTTTTTCATTTCATCAATGATCCAATCGCGTCCTTTTTTGATAAGTGATTTTGTATTATTCCATTCACCTCTTTTTTGCGCGCTCTTTAAACTATAAGTTTCATCTCCAAAAAGATTTGTAAATATTTTATCCTTTTCTTTTAACATTATGAAACCGCCTTTGAGCTCGTTCGACCATTTTGTGATCCAACTTTAATTTCTATGCCATCCATCAATGACTGCAGTATATTTTTCGTTGTGTCGTATGTTAGATCTTCATAGTAATCATCATTAATTTGAACTAAAGGAGCGTTGACACATGCACCCAAACACTCAACCTGCATCCAAGAAAAAAGGCCATCTTTTGATAGAGTATTTTGATCAGGTGAAATCATTTCTTTACATGCTTTAGCGACTTGGTCTGATCCTCTTAGCCAACATGGTGTTGTTCCACATACTTGAACTAAATATTTACCGTTGTACTTCGTGTAATACATTGAGTAAAAAGTAACAACTTCCCAGGCCTTGATAAAAGGCATTTCTATATAGTTGGCCACATACTCTACGACATCCCTGCTCAACCAATTACCATTTTGTCTTTGCGCTAAATCTAATAATGGCATTATTGCACTTTGTTTTCTATCTGTGGGATATTTAGCGAGTATCTTTTCTGCTTTCCGTTCATTTGTTTTGTTGAAAGAAAAATTGTCATTAAGATTGTTCATCTATCCACCTCTCCAAAAACAATAGCTATTGAACCGAGTATTGCTGGTACGTCAGCTAGCAAGTGTCCTTTTGATAACAGATCAAAAGCTTGAAGGTGTGCGAACCCAGGAGCCCTAATTTTACATCTATAAGGTCGACTTGTTCCATCGGCTATGAGATAAACTCCGAACTCACCTTTAGGCGCCTCAACAGCAGTATATATTTCACCTTCTGGCACATGAAAACCCTCTGTAAAAAATTTAAAATGATGAATAATAGATTCCATTGAATTCTTCATATCCATTCTTTTTGGAGCTGCAATTTTAGAGTCTCGATTTATAACTTCGCCCGTTGGCATTTTTTCAAGACACTGGAGCATAATCTTAATACTCTCTCTCATCTCGTCAATTTGACATAGATAACGATCATAACAATCACCGTTTGATCCAACTGGTATTTTGAAATCAAGCTTGTCGTAGCAATCATATGGTTGAGATTTTCTTAAATCCCATGGAATGCCGCAGGCTCTTAAAACAAATCCACTGAATCCTCTATCAACAGCATTTTCTTTGGATACTTTTCCTATATTCACGTTTCTTTGTTTAAATATTCGATTTTCAGTCAATAAGCTTTCAATATCATCAAGGGCTTTTGGGAAATTATTGCAAAAATCAAAAATCTTATCAGTTAAACCATCTGGTAGATCCTGATGAACTCCTCCCGCTCTAAAATATGCAGCGTGAAATCTTGATCCAGAAACTTCTTCATAAAAATCGAGTAGCTTTTCTCTTTCATCAAAACCCCAAGTAATTGGAGTCATTGCTCCAACATCCATGGCTGTTGTAGTTACGTTTAAAAGATGACTAAGCAATCGCCCAATTTCAGAAAATAAAACTCTTATGTATTGTCCTCTTTCAGGAACCTCAACATCCAGTAACTTTTCAATCGCTAATGCAAAAGCATGTTCTTGGTTCATTGGTGCAACGTAGTCTAGACGGTCAAAATACGGCAAGGCTTGTAAATAAGTTTTGTGCTCAATCAATTTTTCAGTACCGCGATGCAATAATCCTATATGTGGATCAGCTCTTTCCACAATTTCCCCATCAAGATCTAAAATTAGTCTCAAGACACCGTGCGCAGCGGGATGCACTGGTCCAAAATTTACAGTAACTGTTTTACTACTACTCATTATTTTTCTTTTCTTCCTTCAAATAATTTGATCTCTCCCAAGGACTCTGAATATCAAAACTTCTGAAATCTTGTTGTAAATTTACTGGCTCATGAATTATTTTTTTATCAATTTCGTCATATCTAATTTCAACATTACCACTAAGTGGAAAATCTTTTCTTAATGGATATCCTTCAAAACCATAATCTGTAAGAATTCTTCTTAAGTCAGGATGATCCTTAAATTGAATGCCATACATATCAAATGCTTCGCGTTCAAACCAATTTGCAGCTGGAAAGATAGATGTAATACTCGGGATAGACTCATCTTCACCAATAATTATTTTTATTCTTAAACGACTATTATGTTTAAAACTTAAGAAGTGGTAGATAACCTCAAATCTTTTTTGTCGATCAGGGAAATCAACTCCAGCAATATCAGTGATCTGCCTAAATTCACAAGCTTCATCATTTTTTATAAAATCAACTACATCTAAAATTTGTTCAGCTGAAATGCATATTTGAAGTTGATTGAAATCATCTGAAATTTCAACGGGGTTGCAATTCTTCTTTATAGCTTCTTTAGCTACTTCAGTGATCTTAGACATTATCTTTTTATATTGCCCTCACGCCTAATTTTTTTTTGCAGTTGCAGAAGACCATATAGCAATCCTTCTGCAGTTGGTGGACATCCAGGTACGTAAACATCTACTGGAATAATTCGATCACACCCTCTTACTACAGAATATGAATAATGATAATAACCACCACCATTTGCACAACTTCCCATTGAGATGACATACCTAGGTTCGGGCATTTGGTCATACGCTTTTCTTAGAGCTGAGGCCATTTTATTAGTTAAAGTTCCAGCCACTATTAAAACATCTGCGTGTCTTGGTGATGCTCTTGGTGCAGCGCCAAACCTCTCTACATCATAACGAGGTGTTCCAACATGCATCATTTCTACTGCGCAACAAGCCAGTCCAAAGGTCATCCAATGCAGTGAGCCAGTTCGTGCCCAATTTATAAGATTGTTGATACTTGTTACAACAAAGCCTTTATCAGCATAAAGTTCTTTTAGTCTTTCTAATTCGGGACTTGTTTCTTGAATATCTGTATTTATTGCCATTCTAAGGCGCCCTTCTTCCACTCATAAATAAATCCAATCGTAAGGACACCAAGAAAAATCATCATTGAGATAAAACCGAATAATCCAAGGGTTCCGAAAGTTACTGCCCATGGAAAAAGAAATGCAACTTCAAGATCAAAAATGATGAATAATAGTGTTACCAGATAAAAACGAACGTCAAATTTCATTCTGGAGTCTCCAAATTGTTCAAAGCCACATTCATACGCTGAATTTTTTTCAGAATCAGGATTGCTTACAGCAGCTAAATAATTGGCGAGTACGAACAGGCAGCTAATTGCAAGTGCTACGAAGATAAAAATTAAAATAGGCATATATTCACTAAGTGCGTAGTTCATATCTGTTTATTGAGTCGTATTAGTATCATGCTGAAATATATATTTTAATCTTCTAAATTCAAGCGAATCATGGAAAAATTAAGCTTTCCTTCCGTTAGCGATTATAAGTCTACAAAAACTATACTTTATTTGATGTGGGGTATTGCTCTATTATATAGATATATAGATATTTCTTTAATATTTAATAAAAAATGGCTGATTTTAAAGAAAAACTTACCAGTCACTGGAGACTTAAATCAATTATTATTCCTACTTTTTATCAATAATCTCAAATAAATTACAACTCTGATTGGTTTTTTTCATCAATACCAAAAAACAATAGTTTAAGTTAAAATCACAATTATAATTACCTGATGTTTTCTTTATTAGCTGAAAATCTTCATTTTGGGGAAGGACCTAGGTGGCATAATAATAAATTATGGTTTTCAGACTTTTACCAACATTCAGTAATGACCTTGGATCTTACTGGTAAAATTGAAAAAATAGTTGAAATCCCTAATCAACCTTCTGGGTTAGGATGGTTGCCTAATGGGGACTTGCTCATTGTTTCGATGCTAGATCGAAAAATAATGAAATACAGCAACAATGAACTCTCACTTCACTCAGACTTATCTAAGCTAACGCCGTTCAGATGCAATGATATGGTAGTGGATAAAGATGGAGATGCTTATGTTGGAAACTTTGGTTCTTTGCATCATGCGAGAGATGTAAAGCCAACTTGTCTTATTCATGTTGATCCTAATGGCAATGCAAAAATTGCTGCAAAAAAATTAGATTTTCCAAATGGAACTGTGATTACTCCAGATGGGAAGAAAATGATTATTGGAGAGACCTATGCAGGAAGACTCACATCATTTGATATTGGCTTAGATAAACGACTAAGTAATAGAAAGGTCTGGGCTAAAATGATGCCTACCTGGTACTACATTGGGGTGAGATTTGCTTTAGCAACTATTTACAAACTATTAAATTTGCAGGTTAAAGAGGGCTCCATTACACCTTTTCCAGTACCTGATGGTATTTGCCTTGATGAAGGTAATGGAGTGTGGGTTGCTTCCCCTACTACATCTGAAGTTATAAGGTTTGAGGAAGGGGGTGTCATTACAGATAGATTAGCTACCCCAGAAAGAGCTTATGCATGCATGCTTGGTGGAGATGATGGAAAAACATTATTTGTCATTACTTGTAAATCATCGATCCCTGAAGAAGCTCAAAGTGGGAAGAATGGGAAAATTTATACAACTCTCGTAAAGTTTGCACGCGCTGGTTATCCATAGTGTCTAATTATGTCTTATACGGCAGACCAGAAACTGGCTCTGATGTTGTTGAGTATTTGTTCCACGAATTTAATATTGATTACAATTTTATTCATGTGGATGAAATAAATGTAAAAACAAATCAAGAAATTCTTAAGCATAACCCGCTAGGTCGGGTTCCAATGATTAAATTATCTAATGGTCAATATATGATCGAAAGTATGAATATAGTTTACCATTTAGTAAATAAAGGCGGGCGACTTGTCCCAAAATCAAACTCAATTGAACGTGATAAATTTAATCAATTCATGTCTTTTTTGTCATCATCTGTCTACCCAATAATTCTGTTAATATACCACCCAGATCACTATACATCTAAAAATAGTGAGTCTGACTTAATACGTAAGGCTGAAGAAATTATAAGTACCTATCTTAAATTCGTTGATGCAAGTATGAATAAATATCTATGTGGAAATTATATCACTGCTGCAGATTACTATTTATACATGCTTCTTGCTTGGCTTGAAGAAGATGGATATTTGAATGGCTATGAAAAATTAAATAGTTTTTTCAACAAAATGTCTAAGAATCAGACAATATTAGCTGTGAAGAGGTTACAAAGTGAGAGAAAAAAAAAGTAGACGGTTTTTTATTGTTTATGGGCATTACGATGATAACTCGTTCAATGCTGCCATTAAAAATACATTTATTGAAAGCGCTGAAAAGGCAGGACATAGCGTTGATATAGTAGACCTTTATAAAGACAAATTTGACCCTGTTTATGCAGGAGGTAATCCAGGGCCAGATGTTCTTGACCACAGAAGTCGAATTGATGCGAGTGATACCATCGTTCTTATTGCACCAATTTGGAATTTTAGAATGCCAGCAATTCTGGAAGGCTGGATTGATAAGGTATTAGCTCCACCATGGGCATTTACCTTTAAACAACTGGTTGGTAATTACGGATATCCTCTGGGGAACCTGGGTGACAAGAAAGCAATTATTTTTTGTACATATGGATCACCAAGATTAGCGATAACGACTTTTTTTTTAAATCTGCCGATAAGGCGTCTAAAAAGAGGCGTTTTTCATATCTGTGGCATTAAAAATATACTCTATAAACGATATTTTGCTGTCCCTTTTGTATCGGAAAAGATAAGAAAGAAATTTCTTAAAGACGTTCAAGATACAGCAACATTATTTCAATAGACTTGCTTTTTAATAACAATGAAACTACTTAATTAATATGAATTTTATAAAAAAAATATGGTCCTCTATAATGGATCCAAATGTTAATCCACTCAGCAATATTACTAATCTAAAAGTTAGGCATATGGTTATGCAAATACTTGCTTTTATGTGGAGTGGTGTGTTTTCTCTATACATAGTTGACAGTATTTTTGTCTTCGGAATAACCTCCATTGCTCACGTACTTTTTATTGCCGCAATCTTCATTACTGCTTTTGTTTTTAATACAGCAAAAAACAGACCTCAAATTTACGATCTAAAGTCCTTTCGAGGAAAAGATGGCGAACATGATTAGATATGATGCGCATTGCAAGCTTACTGCCTAGTGCTAGTGAAATAGTTTGTGATATTGGCCTAAAGGATAATCTCGTTGCCATTAGTCATGAATGCAACTACCCAAAAAGCATAAAAGAACTTAGTGTAATTACCCATTCTTCAATTGGCTCAAACCAAGATCAACGCGAAATTGATATACAGGTTCGAAAAAAGGTTCATAGTAAACTGCCTTTGTATGAAATAAATACTCAGTTACTCAATGAATTAAAACCTGACGTTATAATAACCCAAGGTCTCTGTGAAGTATGCGCGATTTCAAGTAGTGAGATAGAAGTAGTTCTTAAAGGTACTCTGTGCACTTTACCGTCATCAACTCAAATCATTTCATTAAATGGAAAATCGTTTAGAGAAATATGCTCAGAAATACTCAAGCTAGGAGAACACTTAGATGCAGAAAAGGAAGCGAAACAACATGTTGATAAGGCTATGGCGAAAAGGGATGAACTGGATAGCTTGCCAAAATACTCTCGTAAAATTCTATCACTTGAATGGATTGATCCCTATTTTTCCGCAGGACACTGGGTACCTGAACAAATTGAAATTGCCGGTTTTCGTTCTGCTATTGGTCAAAAAGGTGAGCATTCGCGAGTAATCAGTATAGAAGAGATAATTGAATCAGATCCAGATGATATAGCAGTAATCTGCTGTGGATATAAATTGCATGAAAATAAATCCTTTGCTGAAAAATTAAAAAATAACAAAAAAATTAATTTCTTAAGACCATTTAAGACAGACAATATATATTCATTTGACTCTGATGCTTATTTCAGTCGTCCTACTACAAGACTTATTGAGGGTGCTCAGCAACTTAGGAATGCTGTATTAAGTTAAAAAAATAGATTAAATCAAAAAATTAACCCTAAAAAGTAAAATATTAGATATATATCTTATCGGATAGTCCTATGATTAATATAATCGATGCCACCAGAGTAAAAGCGTCGATCATAAGATCAATTACTGAGTTCTTTGCGCCTGTTTCTGTATCAATCCCTTTAAGAAAAAAAGTCGTATCATATATAGATAAAATTAAACCTAGTAAGAATATTAAGTTATAATAAGCCCAAGCACCTTCGGGACCGTTCGGTCTAAATATTAAATAAATACCTATAAGAAAAAATGGTGTTATAAATGCGCCTAATACTCGAATAATATAAATACTGCTTTTATCCATATTAAACTCTTTTGCCATACCGTCTGGTGCAAAAAGAGCTCTGAAAGAAAAAACTCCAAAAAGTACTGTCATCAATAGATGCAAAATAAGGAGGTAAATGCTATTAAAATTTTCGATCACTTTATAAGCATAATACTAGAGTCAAATAAAGGCAAATAAGCAATTCGTATGTGGCGGGAGTGACGGGACTCGAACCCGCGACCTCCTGCGTGACAGGCAGGCGCTCTAACCAACTGAGCTACACCCCCACAAAAAGTGGTGGGCGATGACAGGTTCGAACTGCCGACATTCACGGTGTAAACGTGACGCTCTTCCAGCTGAGCTAATCGCCCGGAAGGACTGTTATATATCTATTTCATGGAAGGTAAAATGTAATTTATTAAAAAAAAATCCGACCATACAAAAAAATGTACGATCGGATTTTAAAATAATTTCGCAATGGGGTGGAACCTACATTCCTCCGCCCGCGTTATTAACAGCCTCTTTCAAACCTTTACCTGCTGTAAATTTAGGTCTGGTTGATTGAGGTATTTGAATGACCTCGTTGGTACGTGGATTTCGCCCCTGAGAAGCCTTTCTGATTGAAGTTTTGAATGTGCCAAAGCCTACCAATCTTACTTCACCTCTTGCTTTTAGAACGTCAGTAATTTGGTCAAAAACGGCATTAACTGCCTTTTCTGAATCTGATTTCTGCATTCCAGTAACTTCAGCTACTTTTCCTATTAAGTCTTGTTTATTCATAATCCCCACCTTTTCTAGGAGTTATTGATTCGTATTATAACTATGAGATCTGAAGTACTATATATAGTCAAGAAAAAGCCTTGAAAAACCGGTAAAAATTGAATTTTAATGCCTAAAAAATTAGAATTGCTAAACTAATCAATGAGTTATTGGATTATCCGCATCTTGTTCACTGTCTTCGTCTTTTATCTCATTGGAAGATCTCGGCGAATCATCCTCATTCCACTCAATTGGAAGCAGAGGCTTGGTTAAAGCAATTTTTAAAACCTCATCTACATTGTCGACAAAGATTAGCTCAAGACCGCTTTTAACATTATCAGGTATATCAGCCATATCTTTTTCATTTTCTTTTGGAATGATTACTGTTTTTGTCCCAGCCCTAAGTGCCGCTAATAATTTCTCTTTGAGCCCTCCAATGCCGAGAGCTTTTCCACGCAAAGTTACCTCACCTGTCATTGCAATTTCTTTTCTTACCGGAATACCAGTTAAAACAGAAACAATTGAAGTTACCATACCTAGACCCGCTGACGGTCCATCTTTCGGAATAGCCCCTTCTGGAACATGTATATGTATATCTCTTAGAGGAAAAATAGTTGGCTTAATCCCAAACTCTATGCATCTTGAGCGAACATACGACTTAGCTGCCTGTATTGATTCTTTCATTACATCGCCTAACTTACCAGTTATGGTCATTCTACCTTTTCCTGGCATAATAACAGATTCAATTGGCAATATATCTCCGCCTACCTCAGTCCAGGCAAGACCAGTCACAATTCCAACTTGATCATCATTGTCAATTTCACCGTACTTAAACTTTCTAACCCCAGCAAAGTCGTTTAAATTGTTTTCATCAATTTTTATTGATGCAACTTCACCAGCTACAATTTTTTTAACGGTTTTACGCGCGAGATTTGAAAGCTCTCTTTCGAGGCTTCTTACTCCAGCTTCACGTGTATAATATCTAATTAAACCTAAGATTGCTGAGTCATCTAAAATAAGTTCATCTTTTTTTAGGCCATGTTTTTCAAGCATCTGAGGGGCAAGGTGTTGCTTTACAATTTCTAATTTTTCATCCTCTGTATAACCTGCAATTCTGATAATTTCCATCCTATCCAATAATGCTGGCGGCATTCTTAATGTATTTGCTGTTGTAATGAACATGGTATCTGACAAATCGTAATCTACTTCAAGATAATGATCATTGAATGAGTTATTTTGCTCTGGATCTAACACTTCAAGTAAAGCTGAAGAAGGATCTCCCCTATAGTCAGCCCCAAGTTTATCAATTTCGTCTAATAAGAATAAAGGATTAGATGAACCTGCTTTTTTCATCATTTGCAATACTTTGCCAGGCAATGACCCAATATAAGTTCTTCTATGACCCCTAATCTCTGCTTCATCACGCACACCGCCAAGCGACATACGCACAAACTTTCTTCCAGTAGAGCGTGCAATGGATTTTCCTAACGATGTTTTTCCAACACCAGGGGCTCCAACGAGACAAAGAATTGGCCCTTTCATTTTTTTTATCCTTTGCTGAACAGCCAGATACTCAAGGATTCTTTCTTTCACTTTTTCTAAGCCGTAATGATCTTCATTAAGTACTTTTTCAGCAAAGTTAATATCTTTTTTAATTTTTGTCTTCTTGTTCCAAGGTATGGATAAAATCCAATCAAGGTAATTACGTATCACGCTTGATTCAGCGGACATAGGACTCATCGATTTTAATTTTTTCATCTCAGTGTAGCATTTTTCACGGGCTTCTTTTGATAATTTTGTTTCCTCAATTTTTTCCTCATATTCTTGAACATCATCCTTACCCTCTTCACCTTCGCCAAGTTCTTTCTGAATCGCTTTCATTTGCTCATTTAAATAATACTCTCGTTGAGTTTTCTCCATTTGATTTTTTACACGCCCTCTAATCTTCTTTTCAACTTGCATTACATCAAGTTCTGCCTGAATAAAATTCATAATCTTATCAATACGATCTGATAGATCTATTGCTTCTAATATTTCTTGTTTATCAGAAAGCTTGATCGACAAGTGAGATGCAATTGTATCGCTTAGTTTGGATAGGTCATCTATCTCATTTATTGTCCCAATTACTTCAGGTGGTATTTTTTTGTTCAAACTTACATATTTATCAAACAAGTTGGTAATTGATTTTGATTGTGCCCTTATTTTTTTATCTGTCGTATCTATGTTTTCTTCAATTAAGTCGATATTTGACTCAAGATAAGTTTCCTTATCAGCAAATATGTTAATTGATGCACGTTGCAATCCCTCCACTAATACCTTTACTGTACCGTCAGGAAGTTTCAATAACTGCAATACATTCGCTACAGTCCCAAAATCATACAAATCATCCTTTTTTGGATCATCTACAGATGCTTTTTTTTGTGTAATTAACATTATACGCTTATCACCTGACATCACCTTTTCAAGTGCATTGACAGATTTATCTCTACCAACAAAAAGAGGGACTACCATGTGCGGGAACACTACTATATCTCTGAGGGGCAAAACTGGGATATTATTTTCAGTCATATATGAATCTTTTTTTTATTATTAATAAGAAATTTAAAGCACTCTTTAGTAAAGTTAATTATTAAAGAGCCATCTATTAAATGTGCATAAAAAAATGATTTTCAAGAAGGTGAGCGTTAAGGGCAGTTAAGCGCTTGTTTCAGAAGACTTTTTAGTATCTGAATAAATGTACAATGGCCGTGCTCTACCCTCAGCAACCTCCGCGTTAATCACGACCTCCTCAACACCTTCAAGAGATGGGAGTTCAAACATTGTATCCAAAAGAATATTTTCAAGAATTGACCTTAGTCCTCTTGCTCCCGTTTTTCTAGCAATTGCTTTATTTGCAATCACACTTAGAGCATCTTTTGATAAAATCAGCTTAACATCTTCCATTCCAAATAATGTTTGATACTGTTTGACAAGTGCATTTTTAGGCTCTTGAAGAATTTTCATCAGAGATTCCTCATCAAGGTCTGTTAATGTTGTGACAATTGGTAATCTTCCAACAAACTCTGGAATTAGACCATAATTTAATAAGTCTTCTGGCTCTAAGTCCATAAGACTATTGCCACTTGACTTTTCTTCATATTTTTTTACGTTAGCCTGGAATCCAATACCAGTACCTTTAGATCTTTTGTTGATCAATTTATCAAGACCCGAGAATGCTCCCCCACATATAAAAAGTATATTAGTAGTATCAACTTGAAGGAATTCTTGTTGAGGATGCTTTCTTCCACCTTGTGGCGGCACACTTGCAACAGTACCTTCCATTATTTTAAGAAGAGCTTGTTGAACACCTTCTCCAGAAACATCCCTAGTTATTGAGGGGTTTTCAGATTTTCGACTAACTTTGTCAATTTCATCAATATAAACAATTCCCCTTTGAGCTCTTTCAACATTATAATCTGAAGCTTGTAGAAGTTTTAAAATTATATTTTCCACATCCTCTCCGACATAGCCCGCTTCAGTAAGAGTAGTAGCGTCCGCCATTGTGAAAGGAACATCTAAGATGCGAGCAAGAGTTTGCGCAAGTAAAGTTTTACCGCAACCCGTTGGACCAATTAATAAAATGTTTGATTTTGAGAGTTCTACATCTGATTTAAGGCTTGAATGCTCTATCCTTTTATAATGATTATGTACCGCAACTGAAAGATTATATTTTGCATCTTTTTGACCGATTACAAATTCATCAAGAGTTTCACAAATCTCTTTTGGAGTAGGAATTTGACTAGATGACTTAGATTTGGTCTCTTTATTTTCTTCTTGAATAATATCGTTACAAAGTTCTACACACTCATCGCAAATAAATACAGTTGGCCCAGCAATGAGTTTTTTTACCTCGTGCTGGCTTTTGCCACAAAAAGAGCAATAAAGTGTATTTTTACTTTTACTATCGTTACTATTTTCAACCATCAATCTTTAAATTTTCGAATCAATATCCCACTAAGAAATCATTATTAGGGGCAAAAAACAATTAAATTTAGTGAATTTCACAAAAAAAATGTTTATAAACAGTTAATTAAAAGCTCTATTTGAGGCTATTTCTCAGTTTTTAGAACAATGCGTTTTTCTTGGATACTATCAATTATACCAAACTCTTGAGCATCGGTTGGCGACATGAAATTATCCCTATCTAATGCTTCTTCAATAGCTTCAACTGACTGGCCTGTATGCTTAGAGTAAATTTTATTAAGATTAGATTTTTGGGCTAAAACTTCTTTTGCATGAATTTCTATATCTGTTGCCTGACCTTGAAAACCAGCTGAAGGCTGGTGTACCATAATTCTGCTATTTGGAAGTGCAAATCTTTTATTATTTTCACCTGCAGCAAGTAAAAACGATCCCATTGAGGCAGCTTGTCCAAAACATAAAGTTGAAACAGGTGATTGAATGAATTGCATTGTATCATAAATTGCCAGACCATCACTTACAACTCCGCCAGGAGAATTTATATACAAAGATATTTCTTTCTCAGGGTTTTCTGACTCTAAAAATAAAAGCTGAGCAGAAACTAACGATGCCATACTATCATTTACTGGGCCAACTAAAAAAATAATTCTTTCCTTCAGAAGTCTTGAGTAAATGTCAAAAGCCCTTTCGCCTCTACCAGTTTGCTCTACCACCATTGGCACAAGCTGACTAAATATTTTATTCCTATCCATTATATTATTTTGATTTCTTCTTAACTGTTTTCTTTTTAGCAGCCTTCTTTTTAGGATGTGGGTTTTTTACCTCATTGACGTTATTGTAAAGTTTAATGAACGAATCAACGTCAACCTCTTTCTTTTTCAATTTAACCTTAGATAAAATAAAGTCTACAATTTTGTTTTCATATAAAGGTGCTTGTAGTTGCATTGATGCTTCTTGATTATTTCTATAATAATCAATAACTTTCTGCTCTTGTCCTTTAAAGTTGCTCGCATACTCAAATAAAGCTTTATTCATTTCTTCAGGTGTAACAGAAATGTTATTTACCTTACCTATTTCCTGTAAAATTAAACCCATTTCAATCCTATTTTTTGCATCCTCCTTAAATTTTATTTCATTTTCAGAAGAAAGTTTATGGTCTTTTATTTCTTTTTGATGGTCAATCGAAGATGGGTTTTGAGATTGAAGATAATTAGAAGATAAGTTATTAAATTCAGCATCAATTAAATCTTGTGGCAATTCGAAATCATGAATTTTTTGAAGTTTTTCAAATAAGTTTTTCTTGTCTAAGTTTTTAGTCAAGTCGCTATATTCTGTTTTCATCTGAGTTTCTACTTTGGATTTTAAATCACTTAAATCTTCGGCACCCATTGATTTTGCTAATGCATCATCAACTTTTGACTCCTCAGGTGAACTTATTTTTTTAATATCACATTGAAATATAGCATCAGCATTCTGGAGCTCTTTAGAATTATAGTCAGCAGGAAATTTTACTTTGACATTTTTTTTATCCCCTTTTTTACACCCAACCAATCCATCTTCAAGATCTTTTATATATCTACCTGAGCCTAATACTATTGTTTGACTCTCCGCTTTACCACCATCGAAATTTTTTCCATCTATTGTACCTTCGTAATCAAGCAAGATTGAATCATCTTTTTTTGACTTATAATCGACTGGCATTTCTTTATAAGTTCTTTGAGATTTAGCAATCATTTCTATTCGCTTATCGATTTCTTTTTTATCAAGTTTTACAGTAGTAGATTCAATTTCAATCTTATCAAACTTAGCTATCTCAATTTCAGGAAATAGTTCAAATTCAATTTTGAAAACTTTATCGACATTTAGCTTGTTATCTTTTTCGTTCTTAAAATCAACTTTTGGTTGAGATACAGGTCTATGTTTATTTTCTTGAATAATTTTTGAGACATTTTCGTTTACTACAGCATTGAGTACTTCTGCATTTATTGCCTCACCATGTTTTTGCATAATAATATTATTTGGAACCTTACCAGGCCTAAATCCATCAACTTTTATCGTTTTTTTTAACTCCTCAATTTTTGCATTGATACTATTATTGTATACATCTGCGGCAACAGTGAATTCGTAACCTCTTTTGAGACCTTTATTTAATGTTTCTTTATATTTCATA
>CACCAS010000003.1 GCA_902544065.1 uncultured Pelagibacteraceae bacterium | reverse complement strand
AAAAATAGAGGAGCTTTTTCAAGAATACTTATCAAATATTGACACACTCAATCCCCAACTCAACGCCATTGTATCATTAAGGGATCGAGATTGGATTATAAAAAAAGCTAAAGAACAAGATTCCTTAAAACAAGATATTAAAAGTAAACAAATTTTATTTGGACTTCCATTTGTTACTAAAGAATTGTTTGATGTCAGAGAGCTGCCTACTACATATGGAATACCTGAGTATCAAAATGAATTTCCAGAGACTGACTCATTAATTATAAAAAATCTAAAGCAACAGGGTGCCACTATTATTGGGAAATCAAATATGGCAGAGTTAGCAATAGGATCACATACAAAGAATAAGTTATTTAAATCAACTTCTAATCCATATAACCTCAGTCTATCACCGGGCGGCTCCAGCGGAGGAGCATCGGCTGCGGTAGCCAGTTGCCTTATCCCATTTTCAGATGGCACTGATATGATGGGGTCTTGCAGAAACCCTGCGGCTTATACAAACTTATATGGTTTTAGACCTAGTCCTGGCCTCATTCCCGATAAAAGAGGAGAAAGTAAATATCCTGTATTAACAACCCCCGGCGGCATTGCTCGAACTCCGGAAGACTTGAGTATTTTTTTAGATTCAGTATCAGGTATAGATGATGAAGATCATTACTCCTATAGCTTTGAAGGCTCGTTTCGATCAATTGAAAAATATTTAAATAGCAATATAAGAATTGGCTGGTTGAGTAACTTTATTGAAAATTATACTTTTGAAAAAGGGATTATAGAATTATGTGAGATTGCATTAAATCAATTCGCTGCTGCAGAAAAGAAAATATCAATAGAGCAATGCAATATAAAAATAGATCCTGATAAATTATGGGAAGTATGGTGTAATCTTAGATCAAAAATAACGTTTGATGATCTGTCCTCAATGCATATTCAAAATTTTGAAGAGCTAGGCTTTCCTGTCAAATGGGAATATGAGCAAGGAGAAAAAATAAAAGAAGCTGATATTTCCAATGCTATAAATCATTATTTAAAGGATCGTTCTTATGTTGACAGTCTCTTTGATAAATACGACTTTCTCGCTTTGCCCTCTGCCCAACTATTTCCATTTGATAAAGAAATAGATTTCCCCAAAAGTATCCAAGAAACTCAAATGGATACATATCATCGATGGATGGAAGTCACAGTATTTGCGAGCATGTTCCAACTGCCGACTATTTCAGTCCCTGTTGGCTTTAATGAAAAGGGGCTTCCGATGGGAATGCAATTAATTGGTAAAAATAAATCAGATGAGAAAGTAATTCATATTAGCAAATGCTATGAAGAAATTTTTAATCGTTCAAAAATACAACCTGACATAATAAATGAATTACAAGCTAACTGATATCCCGAACCCAACTCTTGTTACTTTACGTGATAATAAGGCCAAATGGAATCTGCCAGAGTACAGGAGGACTGGCTATAGAAACCTTCATAAAATTAATAGATACGGAATTTTATTAAGGTCTGATTATATTTTGGAACTAAATGAAAATCACAAAAATGAGATTAAAGAAATACCGTCAGTAAAGGAAATGACTGGTCATAAATCATTTTGCTCTCTAATCGTAGGAAAAGAACAAGATATATTTTATGAGAAATACGCGGACGATTTCTCTTCTTTGCAGCCACAAACAATTATGTCAATCTCAAAAATGTTTCTTAATTTATTTGTTGGCGAGCTTTTAGAAAAAGGCAAATTGCAGTTAGAAAAACCTATTTCATATTATCTACCCAATATTGGAAGAGGTTACGCCGAGGCAACTGTTCAAAATGTTTTAAACATGAACATAGTTAATGCTTTCACTGAAGATTATACTGATCCTTATTCAACATCATTTATGCACGAGACTGTTGGTGGCTGGCGAATACCAGATGAAGGTACGAATGAAGTATTACAAGAAGAGTTTCTTAATCAAATTGAAACAGATATGAGTGGTTCAGTTATAAATAATACAGATAATGCATATTATAAGTCAGCAAACAGTGATGTTATTGCGCTATTAATCGAAAAAATAAGTGATCGGAAATTGCATGATTGGCTTCTATCTTCTGTTGAAGCCATGGGTTTTGAAGATGGATTGTATATGGCAACTGATAGAGGTGGAATGCCATGGTTATCCGGTGGAGGTTGCCTTATGACACGAGATTTTTTGCGTATGGGCCTCTTGTTCTCAAGAAGAGGCAAAGGAATAAGAGATAGAATTATCGGCTCGGAGAAATTTATTAACGAAACTGTATCTAATAAAGGTCCAAAATATATGCACTTAAAAGATGAAAAATATGTTTATTATTCAAATCAAACAATGAAATCGAATAATTGGATTGGGCATTCTGGATATGGTGGACAGTTTTTGATGATTAATTTAGAAACTAATGTTGTGGCAGGTTTTTTTTCTGTTTTAGAAACTGACTCAGCTACTGATGAAGAGTATAAAACTAAAATGATACTCATGCTTGAAGAAGTAACCTCAAAAAAATATTCATAGAAAGGATTTTACATGAAAGGGTACGTTATGGTTGGGTCAAGTAATTTAAATACTTCCAGAGCCTTCTATGATGAAGTTCTAGCTGTCTTAGGAATGAGTTCAATGTATGAAGATGAAGTTTGTATAGGTTACGCCCATGAAGGAAATGCAGATGTAGAATTCTATATTACCAAACCTGCTAATGGAGAACCTGTTACATTTGGAAATGGCACACAAATATCTTTTCTTACCAAAACAAAAGAGCAAGTAGAAAAATTTCACCAAATTGCTCTTAGTCTTGGAGCAACAAATGAGGGAAATCCTGGATTTCGACCACATGATAGTGACGTTTATTATGCTTATGTAAGAGATCCAGATGGAAATAAAATTTGCTCATATACAAGTATAAATGTCTAGAGCGACCAGATTTAAGATTTATCGAATCTTAGTTATAGCATCTATTATTTTAATAATCCCCCTTCTCTTTATTGTTGGAGTAACTTTGCCCTATTTATTCAATACAATAAAAGTAAGTTTCCCTGAAATTACTATAGGTAAAGATGTAGAAAGATACATTGCTGAAAGAGAATTAAACTTTAAGAATACTAATGCAAAGGCAAAGAAAAAAATAATATGGAATGACGATGCAAATATTAAAACTGAATATTCAATTGTTTATCTTCACGGAAGTTTTGCTACAGGGTACCAGCAGGAAGATGTCTTAGTAAAAGTTGCAAAAAAATTGAAGGCTAATTTATTTATATCAAGACTAGCCGGACATGGATCAGGATTTGACTCTACAAAAAATGTAAAGGCTGAAGATTTCCTCGAAGATGCTGCTGAAGCCCTTTCAGTAGGCAATAAAATAGGCGAAAAAGTAATATTGATGGGTTTCTCAGCTGGGGGTTCGTTCGCATTAATGGCAGCGAAGGACCAGAAAATGTTGGAAAAAGTTAGTCATTTAGTGCTCATTGCACCTTGGACCCCAAAACTATCGCTTCCGTATTTCATAGCAGCCACAGGATTATTTTTTAAAAGTAATTATAAATTCAATTTTCCCGGTTATTTTAGTCTACCGAATAAAAAATGGGATCCTTTTTGGGTTAATGAATTTCACAGAACGCTTCCAAAACAACTTTGGAAAGCTGCTTATTCTGGAAGAAATCTTGAATTTCCAAAAACCAATCTGCCGCTTTTGGTCTTTTACGAAGAAAAAGATAAGGTTGTAAAAGCTGAAGGAGTTAAAAAGATATTTAAAGAATGGAAAGGACCTAAGAAAATAATTAATAACAATACTAACTTAGGAGGTTTCAACTATCATGACATAATTGGAATTCTTAACTCTCCTCAAGACGAACTATTTGTTGAAGAAATAAATAATTGGATAAGGGCTAACCCTTAAATAAGTTCTGATTATTTTTCCGTAATAAATTTTTTTGGACTTTGCCCATTGAATTCCTTGGCAAGTTATCCATGAAAATAATTTTTTTTGGCTGCTTATATTTAGCAATTTTATCCTTTGTAAATTCAATAATTTGATTTTCATCGTTTTTATTATCGTTTACGACAACAGCTGCAACAACTGCCTCACCAAAATCAGAATGTTGTAATCCAAAAACGGCAGACTCTAATACATTTGGCAATTCATTTAACACATCTTCTATTTCTTTAGGGTATACATTTAGTCCACCACTTATAATCATATCCTTATCTCTTCCCACAATAGTAAAATAACCACTTTCGTCTTTCTGTGCGAGATCGCCTGTAATAAAAAATCCGTCTTCCTTAAACGCCTCTTCAGTTTTTTCTTTCATTTTCCAATATCCTTGAAAAACATTTTCACCCCTGAGTTCAATGGTACCTATTTTTCCATTTTCTACTTCTTTTCCCTCCTCATTAACTATCCTAATTTCAATACCAGGAAGCGGAATGCCGACCGTTCCTGCTTTTCTCTCGCCATCATATGGATTTGAAATATTCATATTAGTTTCTGTCATCCCATATCTCTCAAGAATTTTTTTACCAGTTCGTTTTTCAAAATCTATATGAGTTTCAGATAACAGAGGTGCAGATCCTGAAATAAATAGTCGCATATGTTTAGCTCTTTCAGTATTTAACTCTTCACTTGCTAGCAATCTTGTATAAAAAGTAGGGACTCCCATCATTGAAGTTGAATCTTTCATCCAGAATATCGCTTTCTTAACATCAAATTTTTCTAAAAAAATCATTGACCCGCCAACAATTGCCAATAGATTACATGCGACAAAGAGGCCGTGTGTGTGGTAGATCGGAAGCATATGCAAGAGCACGTCACTTTCTGTAAATTTCCAAAAATCTCTTAAAACTTCTGAGTTAGATACTAAATTTCTATGCGATAACATTGCACCTTTTGATTTTCCAGTAGTTCCCGATGTATACAATATAGCCGCTAGGTCATTTTCACTTCGAGCAATTGCGTGAAACTTTGTTGAACAGTTCTTAATTCTTTCAGTAAGAGAACCGCTTTCATCTAAATTTAATGTTAAGATTGAAGCTGATGAAGTGCTTGTAATACTATCTATTTTTCTTTGAATTTTATCATCAACAACAATCACCTTAGGTTTTGCGTCGTTAAAAAAATATTCTAACTCATTGAGAGTGTATCCTGTATTGAGCGGGAGATATATACCACCAGCTTTGATGGTAGCGACATATA
Source organism: uncultured Pelagibacteraceae bacterium (assembly GCA_902544065.1). Taxonomy (GTDB): domain Bacteria; phylum Pseudomonadota; class Alphaproteobacteria; order Pelagibacterales; family AG-422-B15; genus CACNXQ01. Next base: position 238,224 of record CACCAS010000003.1, on the reverse strand, counting down.
ATGCTAATTGAATAATGTTTTTTTCTGCTTGGACAGCAACGCGGTCACCTGGAGACAAATCAATCTCTATTAAATAATTAGAGATTTTATTAACTACCTCATGAAATTCTATGTAGCTTAACTTTTTACTCTCATTAATTAAAAATATTTTTTCTTTAGTTTCGTTAGGTTTAAAGATTTTATCAAAAAGATAGTTTGTTTCAGTCATTTATTTTTTTCATCCATCGTATAGGCACTTAACTTTGATAAAATATCTTCATGAATAACCATGCCAAGTCCAGTAGACTGATTAAGTATTGCTTTATCCTCTACGATATTAAAAGGCAACTCACAAAATTCTTTTGAGAATTCAATGTAATCAGGAAATATTTCTGCCTTTTCAGAATTTGGTATACTTGAACAAACATGAAGCATGGCCGATGCAGACACAGACATAGAATTCCAACAATGAGGAGAAATATAGATATCATTATTTAAAGCCTCTTTTGAAACTTTGATCATATCCTTAATTCCACCTATTCCTGAAATGTCAGGATTAAGTATATCTGCCGCACCTCTTTTAATAATTTCTTTAAAATGAGGGAGGCCACTCTGTTTTTCACCAGTCACAACTTTCATATCAAAACCATTTTTAATTTCAGTGAGTAGGCTAATATTTTCTCCATCAACCGGTTCTTCAATCCAATAAGGTTTCAAAAAAGATACCTCTTTTAAGAAGGTCTTTGTTTGATCTAAATCTTTAGGTATGGCCAAGTCTAGCATGAGAGGGTATTCCATTCCCACTATTTTTCTTACTCTTTCGACAAACTTAACTGAGTTTAAAGTGTTTTCAAATAATGGGTAAATTTTAATACCTCCATATTTTTTTTCATAATATTTTTCTACTCGATTCAAGTAATCTTCTTCATTCTTTTTTAAATCACTCCAACAGGTAACATAGGTGGATACATCGGGCTTAGGATTATCTGTTAGCAAACAGTTAAGAGGGAGATTTTTCAATTTGCCAGCTATATCCCATACTGCAATTTCAATTGCACTTGTAGCAGAACTAAAATCTAGCCCTTTGTGATCATCACCGAGTAAAGATATTTCATGATATAATGAGTTTATTGATAAGTTTTCGATTTTTGATATTTCTTTAAATAACTCGATTATTATTGTTGCAATTGCCTTTTCTCTGAGATGTATAGAGAAAGCTTCCCCCCACCCTTCAACTCCGTCATGGGTTGTTATTTTTATAATGATAAACTTTTTGCTCCTAGACCAATCATCTTTGCTTTTATGATTGTCAGTTACCCAAATCTTCACACTAGAAAGTTTGCCAATGCTTATCTCTGTTTCCATTGCAAGTATTAAGTTTATTTGGAATATAACTAATTTTGACCTTTAACATATATAAAAAAACTTTTATGTTAAGTAATGAATTCAAAATTGGTTTTAGGAGCTGGATGTTTTTGGGGAGTTGAAGTGCTCTTTGAAGAAATTCCAGGCGTCAAAAAAGTAATGTCAGGATATGCGGGTGGGCATACTGATAATCCTACGTATGAAAGCATTTGTACTGGAACCACGGGTCACATTGAAGTTGTTGAAATTGAATATGATGACTCAGAAACTACATATGAAGTACTTCTAGATAAATTTTTCTTTATACATGATCCCACTCAATTTAACCGTCAAGGTCCAGATATTGGTGAACAATATAAATCTGTAATATTCTACAATTCAGAAAGTGAAAAAACTATTGCTGAAGAAAAAATAAAGCAAATTGATGAATCAGGTGAACATCAAGGGAAGGTCGTAACGGAATTAAGAGAGACTGTTAAGTTTTATCCTGCAGAAGAATATCACCAGGACTTTATCGAAAAGAACGGCAAAGTTTGTTATCACCAACTTTATGTTCAACATAAATCCTGAAGCTCCAGCGCCTGATTGTTCAGGCACTGAAACAAAATAGAATTAACCTTTAACTACTTCTCTGGTGTTTGCGTTGAAAGACTGAGTAAATGGTATATCGACAGTTACCGCATCTACAGGTACACCTGGTTCATCAGCATAAATATCTGGCAAATGAACTTTAAACTTTTTACCCAATTCCCATTTAGGAAAACCATTGGCATTGAGTGCACCATCGAATGGAATATATCCCATAGCAATATTTTTTCCTTTTTCTGGGTGGTACCAAGGGGAAGTAATGAACCCACATGGGTCCCCGCCTTCTCCAGGAGATACAAGCCAGAAGTCTGGAGCATACTCATCAATTGGCTTTCCTCCGATTTCAAAACCAACTAATTGTAATTTGTAAGGCTTATGGCCATCCTTCAAGTCAGACTTCATCTTTTCTAGTGCTTGTTTTCCAACATAATCTCCTTTTTTCTCCCATTCGCCTTTGCCAGATAAAGAAACTTGGTAGCCAAGGTTACACTGAAATGGGTTATGCTCATGATCTAAGTCTTGGCCCCAAGATAGTATGCCTGCTTGGATCCTTCTGTGGTGAGCAGGTGCAATAACCATCAAGTTATGTTTTTTTCCTGCTTCAAGGACCGCATCCCACATATCATCTGCGTATAGAGTTGCATTTCTTAAATAAATTTCATAACCAGACTCGCCTGAGAAACCTGTTTGTGAAATTACACAACTTCTACCTCCAACAGTAACTTCAGCTAGTCCATAGAATGGAATGTTATCAAGATCAACTTGATCTCCAACAAGGTCTTTCATTAATGCAATAGCTTTTGGGCCCTGAATTTGAACAGGACATGCATCTATTTCGTCAATTTCAACATCAAACCTTTTATCTGCATTTACACCTTGCAAGTAAAGGCCGATGTCTGAGTCAGAAAGACTAAACCAGAATTCATCCTTAGCAATTCTTAAAAGAATTGGATCATTTAACACACCACCCTTATAATTACATAAGATTACATATCTTGCTCTTAATGGAGAAATTTTAGTTGCATCTCTGGTGATTACATAGTCTGTAAATTTCTCTGCATCAGGTCCTTTAACACAGATCTGCCTTTCAACAGCAACATTCCACATAGTTACATGATTTTTAATTGCTTCGTATTCAACCATCGCTCCACCATCTTCTGGTTTTACATATCCTCGAGGATGGTAAATACGATTGTAAACTGTTGCTCTCCAGCAGCCAGCTTCCATTGATTTATGCCAATAAGGTGATTTTCTGACTCTTGTAGAGATCAACATTTCAACTTTTGTTGGCCCACTTTGACGTAAATTGTAAGGCACATGTCGATCGCTTTGATCGACCGTAGTATTATGTTCTAATTTTTTAGACATAGTAGTTCTCCTTTTGTAACCATTCGCTTGTTTTTTTTATTCCACCAAACGCATAAATGTGAAAATTATCTACATTACCTTTTAAATCCTGAATTACATCATGAGGGGTTTGTACCGTTAGTAAATCAAAAATTTTGGATGCATTTTTTTTAGCAAAGCTAAGTGTATTCTTTAGACCTACAAAACCAGCAAATTTTATTAATGTTTTCATTGAGGCTGGTCCTGCGAGGCCGACGTGAACGGGTAATGGAGCATCTTTAACAAATTCAGATAATGCATTTGTATCCTGCGTCCATTGCGTAACAATATAATCAGCAAATGAAGATTTAGACTTCATTGCTTCATCTATTGCTTGATCGCTCATATTAGGAGATCCCTCGGGATGACCTGCTATACCAATTTTCATTCCATCGAATAAGCCCGTTTCAATTAATTGAAGTGAACAATGATAATTGCCAAGAATATCTCTATCACCTCCTATTATTAAAACCTGCTTTACACCAGCTTCTTTAACTTGACCTACATAATCTTTCAGCATGTCTAAATCAGTTATTGATCTGGCTGGAAAGTGCGGAATTGCATTAAAGCCTGATTTTGATAAAGCTTTTGTCTGTTCAATGACGTCCTTGTAACTTGTACCCGGCAAGAATGTTACATATATATCATTAAGTTTAGGCAGCTCAGACAAATTGGTCCGCGTAGTCACCTCTAATGAAAAATTCACATTTCCCATAATTAAAATTCTAAGTGTTTACGCTTAAGCCACGCGATTATTAAGTAACGTTGCTTGGCTTAATTTTGCAACGTTCTTTGAGTCTCCTTAGTGAGAAATCTATTTAAAATTTAGGTGTATTACAATACATTTTTGTAGACTCCACGAATTAAAATTCCTAAGTTGTCTAGGCTTAATTTAAGAGGTGAAGAAATGGATGTTTTATCAGACATTGAAATAGCAAGAAAAAATCAAATGGTGCCAATTGAGAAGGTGGCCTCAAAACTAAAGCTTAAGGAAGATAGTCTTCAAAAATTTGGCCATCATATTGCAAAAATTGATACCAACACATTGAAAAATCAAAACAAAAATGGGAAATTGATATTAGTTACAGCCATTTCGCCAACTCCTGCAGGTGAAGGTAAAACTACTACCTCGGTAGGATTAAATGATGCTCTCAATAAAATAGGAAAGCAGTCATTGGTTTGCCTTAGAGAACCAAGCTTGGGTCCATGTTTTGGGGTTAAAGGCGGAGCTGCTGGGGGTGGCTATGCTCAAGTAGTTCCAATGGATAAGATTAATCTTCATTTCACAGGTGATTTTCACGCAATCACATCCGCTCATAACCTGCTTGCTTCTATGATCGATAATCACATTTATTGGGGAAATGATCTAAACATAGATACAAGACGTATTGTATGGGGTCGAGTTGTAGATTTAAATGACCGAGCTTTGCGAAATACAAATATAAATCTTGGAGGTATAGCAAACGGTTTTCCTAGAGAAGATAAATTTGATATTACGGTTGCTTCAGAGGTTATGGCGATCTTTTGTTTATCAACAAGTCTAAGTGATCTGCAAAAAAGACTCGGTAATATTATCATTGGATACACAAGAGATAAAAAAGAAATCAAAGCGCGTGACGTAAATGCAGATGGAGCAATGACAACTCTACTTAAAGATGCTTTTCTCCCAAACCTTGTTCAAACATTAGAAGAAAATCCTGCAATCATTCATGGCGGTCCTTTTGCTAACATTGCGCATGGTTGCAATTCACTTATAGCAACTCAAACAGCGCTTAAGCTAAGTGATTATGTAGTAACTGAAGCTGGATTTGGAGCAGATCTTGGTGCAGAAAAATTTCTAGATATAAAATGCCGAAAAGGAAATTTAAATCCTTCTGCAATAGTTATTGTGGCTACTGTTAGAGCGTTAAAAATGCATGGTGGTATGGATAAAAAGGAACTGAAAAATGAAAATCTAGATGCTCTGAAGAAAGGCTTATCAAACTTACAACAGCATATTTCAAACATGAAAAAATATGGAGTTCCTGTGTCAGTAGCAATTAATCATTTTATTACCGATACAGATAATGAACTCTCAATAATTAGTGAATGCTGTAATGACCTCGGCATCAAATCCTTTAATTGCACTCATTGGAGTAATGGCGGAGCTGGGGCGGAAACCTTAGCTGAACACATTGTAGATGTAACAACTGAAGAAAACCCAAAAATTAACCATCTTTATCCTGATGAAATGAAATTGTGGGATAAAGTTAAGAAAATTGCACAAGATATTTATGGAGCCAAAGATATTATCGCAGATCAAAAAATAAGAGTACAATTTGATGAGTTGCAGGAAAACTATGGCCATTACCCTATTTGTATTGCAAAAACTCAATACAGTTTTTCAACAGATCCTAATTTGCGTGGAGCGCCTAAGGATCACATTGTTCCAATTAGAGAAATACGATTAGCTGCTGGAGCTGAATTTCTTGTAGTTGTATGCGATAAAATCATGACCATGCCTGGTCTGCCTAGAATTCCTGCTGCAAATGCGATACACTTAAATGATGATGGTGAAATCGAAGGATTATTCTAATGACAGATATGTATAATACTAATTTAGATAAGAATCACGCTAACTTCACGCCTCTTTCTCCATTAAGTTTTTTGCAGAGATCAGCTGAAGTTTATCCCAATAGACAATCAATTGTTCATGGCTCTAAAAGCTATACATGGTCAGATACTTTTAAGCGAAGTAAACAGCTAGCTAGCGCTCTTACAAAAAAAGGTGTTGGCAAAGGCGATACAGTTGCAGTCTTGTGCTTTAATACTCCAGAAATTTACGAAGCCCATTATGGAATTCCGATGATTGGAGCAATAATTAATACAATTAATATTAGATTAGATGTAGATACTATTTCTTATATTCTCGAGCACGGAGAAGCAAAAGTGGTAATCACCGATAATGAACTTTCACCTACCATGAAGGAAGTATTAAACAAAATAAAAACTAAACCTTTAGTTATAGATATCGATGATGAACTCGCTAATCATCCAAAAGGTGCTGGAGAAAATCTCGGGAGTCTAAATTATGAAGAGTTCCTTAAAACTGGTGACGAAAATTTTAAATGGCTTTTGCCAGAAGATGAATGGGACTCACTTGCTCTTAACTATACATCAGGAACTACAGGCCTACCTAAAGGTGTAGTTTACCATCATCGAGGTTCATATTTAATGGCATTGGGTTCAGTTACAGCATTTAGCATGGCCATGCATCCAACTTACATGTGGGTAGTCCCGATGTTTCATTGTAATGGCTGGGGCAATCCCTACACACTAACTGCCTTGGCAGGAACAAGCGTATGCTTAAGATACGTTTCAGCAAAAAATCTTTTTGATGCAATAGCTGATCATAAAGTTACACACTTTGGAGGGGCACCTATTGTGTTAAATTTCATCGCTCAGGCAACTGAAGAAGAAAAAAGGGACTATTCTCACAAAGTTAATGTCGTTACCGCAGGAGCACCACCTCCCGCTGCAACTCTTGAAGCAGTCCAACAGATGGGTTTTGATGTAACACATGTATATGGATTAACTGAAACTTATGGTCATGTATCTATGTGTGCGTGGCAAGATGAATGGAATGAATTATCAGTAGAGGAACAATCAAGGTTGCGATCAATGCAAGGGGTAAAGTTTCCAATGATGGAAGGTCTTACAGTTATGAATCCTGAAACCATGAAAGAAGTCAAAAATGACGGTGAAGAAATTGGTGAAATCATGATTAAAGGTAATTGCGTTATGAAAGGCTACCTCAAAAACAAAGAAGAAACTGATAAGTCTATGTCAGGGGGTTGGTTTCATTCTGGAGATTTAGCAGTAATGCACCCGAATGGATATGTCCAAATCAAGGATAGAAGCAAAGATATTATTATTTCTGGGGGTGAAAATGTGTCTTCAGTTGAGATAGAAAATACTTTGTATAAGCACCCATCAGTTCTATTTGCAGCAGTTGTTGCAAAGCCTGATGAAAAATGGGGAGAAACGCCTTGTGCTTTTATTGAATTGAAAAGTCAAGACGATAGTATTTCTGAAAAGGACATAATATCTTTTTGCAAAGAAACTCTTGCTGGTTTTAAGTGTCCAAAAAAAGTTGTTTTTACTGAGCTGCCCAAAACTTCGACTGGAAAGATATTGAAGTATGAACTCAGAGAAATGGCTAAAGCTACCGACGCTTAGGAAAAGTGAATCGAGTCGTCATTGAGACGACCATATTTTATTCCAAAAAAATCTTTAAAATAATTTTGTGTGTTTACCCATGGTGACCTGCTGCCTTGTTGGGGAAATAAATGAATAGCTCTATGAATGTATCCTGATGAAAACTCGGTTGCTAGCCAATCTTTTTCAGCTTTTACATCTACTGGGACCCTTGGCACACAATGACTGTAGTTATTTTTATCGAGATAATTTATCAAGCGACATGCATACTCGCAGGTTAAATCAGCTTTTAGCGTCCATGATGCATTGATATAACCAAAAGAATTTACAAAATTTGGGATTCCACTGAACATCATACTTTTGTAAGTCATGGTTTCAGAGGGTTCAACCAACTTTCCGTCAATATGCACTTGTACGCCACCAAAAGATTGTAAGTTTAAACCTGTTGCAGTTACTACCACATCAGCCTCAATTTTTTGGCCTGATTTAAGTGTAATACCCTTGGATGTAAACCGGTCAATATGGTCTGTAACGACTGATGCCCTATTTTCTCGAATAGACTCAAATAAATCGCCATTTGGAATTAGGCACATTCGTTGTTCCCACGGATAGTATCGTGGAGTGAAATTTTTTGAAATATCATGATTAGGCAATAATTTTTTTACTCCATCTATGAGTTTTCGTTTTACGTATTTGGGATATGATCGACAAATTCTATATAGAAGTTGCTGAAAAAATACATTCCGTAACCTAATAAGTGTATATGACATTTGTGATGGTAATAATTTTTTCAAAAAATTTGCAAACCTATCTTCATCAGGACTTGGAAAATAGTATGTCGGTGAGCGTTGTAACATCGTGACATGTTTTGCTTTTTTAGATAATTCAGGAATTATAGTAGCTGCTGTAGCGCCACTACCAATTACAACCATTTTCTTATCTGTATAATCATAATCTTCAGGCCACTTCTGAGGATGTATTAGTTTACCTTCATACTTATCAAGATCATTAAATTGAGGAGTATATCCTTCATCATAATTATAATATCCTGTTCCCATGAAAAGAAAATTGGCAGTTAACAGTATTTCTTGTTCATGATGGGCGGCTCTTACCTCCCATTTTTGACTGCCTGAATTCCAATTAGCGCTTAAGACTTTATGACTAAACTTTATTTTCTCACGTAAATTATTTTCTTCAACTGTTTCTTCTAAATAACTTAAAATTGAGGGTCCGTTTGCAATTGTTTTTTGTTCTTTCCAAGGTTTGAAAGCGTAGCCAAGTGTAAACATATCAGAATCTGATCTTATTCCTGGATACCTAAACAAATCCCATGTACCGCCGATGTTCTCTCTTCCTTCTATTATACAAAATGATTTGTTTGGACAATTCTTCTTTAAATAATATCCAGCACCAATGCCAGAAATTCCAGCACCAATTACAATAACATTAAAATGATTGCTAGTTTCCATGATAGTTAATTCTTAATCGATATTTCCACTTCATCATATATATTATTTCTATACTCTAATTTCGAGCTAAAATTTTGAGACTGATATTTCCCAGAATTTCTTACATGATGAAAGTATTCCACCATTTCATCCTTGAAAATCCCTACATTGTCAGCAAATACAGTACATTTCTTATGAATTATTCCCTCAGTCTCCAAAAGCTTTAAATCTGAAAGATACTTTTTCTTTGCATGATCAATAAACACAAAATCAGCATTAAAATTTAATTTGGGTATAATTTCTTCAGCGCTTCCATGCATCAAATTTACTTTATCATTTAACCCAGCAAAGTTGATTAGTTCTCTCGCTATTTCTATAGAGTGATTGTCTGAGTCAATTGAAGTTAATTTGCTTTTTTCTCCAATGGTAGATGAGATTAATACTGCTGAATATCCAATAAAAGTCCCTAACTCAATAACATTATTTGGTTTTGAATTTACAAGACAGTCACTGAGAATTTCTCCTTTTTCTGGACCCACATTCATTAAGAACTGACCGCTTTCAAGAACAAAATTATCAATCGTTTGTAAAATTGATTTTGGATTATTTTTTTCAGCATTTGAAAAAACGTAGTCTAAAGTTTGTCGCATCAACATAGTTTATTTCAGGGGACTAGCAATGCCCCAATAATGATAACTTAAAAATTTTGGCCCAGGAACATACATGCTATCAATTTTATTCAATTTAAAATTAGCTTTTGTTATTTCATTTGGAATGTCTACATCTAAGTGACAGCCACCGGCTATTCTTTTTTGGATCGCATTCATTCTTTTTTGCCACTTAAAAACATTTATGTCAGGAGATTTTCCATGCTCTGAAAATAGAAATTTACCATTTGGCTTCGTAACCCTATTGATTTCAGACATTGCACTGCTGAGGCCGGGTATAGAACACATGGTGTATGTACTAATTATTGTATCAAATGAGTTATTATCAAAAGGCAATTCTTCAGCTTTTAGTTGCTGAACATTCAAATTTATATTGTTTATTTTTGCATTTTGTTTTGCTTTTTCTAATAATATTCCATCTGGCTCAACTGCAAATACCTCTGATACATTTTCTTTGTTGTAATAATTAAAATTTAACCCTGAACCTATACCGATTTCTAAGACCCTGCCTGACGCAGAGGGTATTACTTTTTCTCTCTGTTTTCTGAACGGCTTCATTTGCATGGCATAATTTATGAGATGAGGGCAGACATATTTATCGTAAAGTTTTTGAAGCAATTATTTTACCCCTAATTTCTTTTGAATATCGCTTGATGAAGTCGTATATCGAAAAGTTAATGTTTCATCGGGCCTAGCTCGCACAAAAGCTTTTTGAGCTGCTAATGCAGCTTCATGGAATCCTGATAGAATTAGCTTTAGTTTACCTGGATAATATGAAATGTCTCCCATTGCAAATACACCCGCTAGATTTGTCTCAAAATTTTCAGTATTTACTTCAATTTGTTTTTCGTTCAAGTTAAGACCCCAATCATTAATAGGTCCAAGCTCCATCTTTAATCCATAGAAAATTAAAATCTCATCACAATCTAATGATTTTTCATTTCCATCATTATCTTTAATGATTGCTCTTTCAACTCTTTCACTGCCTTGAACGTCGCTTATCTGATTTTTAGTTATTAAGTCCACTTTCCCTTCTTTGACCAGTTCTTTCATTAAACTAACGGTATGATTTGCAGCTTTAAATTCTTCTCTTCTATGGACCAATGTGATATGTGAAGCTATTTTAGAAAGTTCAACTGCCCAATCTAGAGCACTATCGCCTCCACCAAATATTATGATTTTTTTATTAGTATAATAATTTTTGTCCGGAATGGAGTATTGAATACCTTTATTTTCAAACTTAGAAACATTTTCAATTGGAGGCTTGCGTGGCTCAAACGATCCAACTCCACCAGCTATAAATATATTTGGGGTTTCAAACACTTTGTCACTTGAAGTTTTTAATTTCCAAACATTCTTATGGTTTGATATTTCATTAATTCTTTCGTTTAAATGAAAGGGTGTATTGAAAGGTTTGATTTGTTTTTGAAGATTTTCAATTAATGATAAACCCGTACACTCAGGTAAAGCAGGAATATCATAAATAGGTTTGTCCGGATATAATTCGGCGCATTGTCCACCAATTTTATCGAGGTTATCTACAACATGACTATCAAGTCCCAATATTCCCAATTCAAAGACTGCAAATAAACCTACAGGACCGCCTCCAATTATTAAGCAATCAGTTTTGATAGTTTCAGACATATATTTATTCCTTGTTATATGATAATAAATAATATTACTTATTGATTATACAATGATTTTTTTACGCAGATACCTCTTATATTTAATTGCTGTGATACTAATTGCCATTGCTTTTACTTACACTTCAGCCAAGCTTTATAAGGAATTTGCATTTATAAAAAATGATAATTGGCAGATTTTGCCATCCCCAGGTGACAAAGATAGAGACATGTACACAAGAGCTGCTGTTGCAATGCGAGGAACATTTGCTCTTTCAAAGCCGGAGGCAGCATATTTTCATGCATTTAACGATATAGAAGATGTAAAATTAATAGGAAATTGTACTTACAATATTATTGGGGATGACATTGAGTCTAGATGGTGGAGCATTACTGTCTACAATGAAGATGGCTATTTAGTTGAGAACGATGAAAAAATCTATGCCTTAAACAGTGAGACGGTTGACTTTAATTTTGAAGGCGGATTTGAGATTTTTTTAACAAGCGAAGATAATTTTATTTCTGAAATTTCTGAAAAAAACTGGATTAGAGTTCCTAATGACGAGCACTTTTCAGTTGCGCTAAGAATATATTTGCCTGGAGAGGAATATTTTTCGAAGTTAAAAAGAGTGGATTTACCAAAAATAGAGAAATTGAGGTGTAAAGATGAATAGCTTTTTAAAAAAACTATCTTTACTTGCAATAATAGGATTTCTATTACATTTGATAATTATTTATTACACGCCCACGTTAATGATGAAGTACGTCGGACGAAATTGGGAAGAGCAAAATATGATTAATAATTCATTCGCTCGTGATTTGCCAACATCAGATTTTACTGAGGTCATAAGACCCAGTGCAGATATTCTCTATGGAGGATGCGTTTACGATGTTACATATTTTCCATTAGTGATCGAAACTGAAGTTCCTGAAACTTATTGGTCAATTTCGTTTTTTTCAGAAAATACCGACAATTTTTCTACAGTAAATGAAAATTCACATAACTTTGGTAAACTTAAGATGTATTTGTTTGGTCCAGGATCTATGCCAACAAAAGTCTCAGATGGATTTATAGTAGTTTCGCCTTCAAATAAAGGTCTTATGCTAATGAGACAATTTGTTGGAAATGGTTCAAATGTTGAAAAATTAAATGAAATACAGAACAATCTAAATTGTAAACTTCAAGACTCTTAAAATTGCTTTTCAGGCATTTTAACGATCAGTCCATCCAATTCATCAGAAACTGTAATTTGACAACTTAACCTACTGCTTTCTTTTACTTCAAAAGCAAAATCAAGCATATCTTCTTCTGAGTCATCTTTATTTGGAAGTTTATTAATCCACTCATCTGCCACATACACATGGCAAGTCGCACAGGCACAGGCTCCTCCACAATCTGCGTCAATACCTGGGATTTTATTTTTTATTGCCCCTTCCATAACAGTGAGGCCGTTACTAACTTCGATTTCATGCTCTTTTCCATCGAATTCGATATATTTGATCTTAGCCATTGCGCTTCTCAGAAGATTAATAAATAGTGTTATTTTATGGTTCAAATACATCAAAAAAGCACCAAAGCAAGAATTTTCTAACTTTGGCGCTTTTCGGGGGCCGGTCGAACCCCTAAACGCATGAACGTTCCATTGCGAACCTTAATTTTAGAAAACGATATTTTATGCTACAAGAATAATATTATGAATAAAAGTTATCCACATTTTACTAACTATCCATTCCACAGCAAATCCTGACTTAATCACATGATATCCAAGCCATACTTATTATTTTTGGGTGACGCAAAAGATGAATTAGCTATCAAGACTGCTGCCGGAATTAACTTTTGGCGTCCAGAATGGTGTATTGGTCAAATGAGGCTGCCGAATGCAAAATCAAGTCTTGGCATTGATGAAATCTCCCTAGAAGAAGCAGTTATTCGTGGAGCTAAGACTTTTGTACTCGGAGTTGTAAACGCTGGTGGAAAAATGCCTGAGGGTTGGATTGATATAATCATAAAAGCAATAACCCTTGGCTTAGATATCGCTAGCGGCATGCATTCTCGATTATCTTCTTTTGATGAAATATCTAAAGCTGCAGCTGAACATAATGTTAAATTACATGACCTTAGGTATAACAACATTGAATTCGACACAGGAAAAGGATTTAAACGAACTGGAAAGCGATTACTGACAGTCGGTACTGATTGTTCGGTTGGGAAAAAATATACAGCTCTTGCCGTAGAGAAAGCAATGCTTGAAAAAAAAATGAAAGTATCTTTTAAAGCAACTGGTCAAACAGGGGTATTGATTGCTGAAAATGGCATTGCCATAGATGCGATAGTATCTGATTTTATTTCTGGCGCAGTAGAATGGCTTTCTCCTGATAATGATAGAGATCATTGGGATATAATTGAGGGACAAGGTTCACTGTTTCACCCTTCATTTGCTGGCGTTTCGCTTGGACTACTTCATGGAAGTCAGCCAGACGCTTTTATAGTTTGTCATGAGCCAACTAGAACTCAGATGAGAGGTGTCGAAGCTGCTCTGCCTAGTATAGGTGATGTGATAGAACAAACAATTCAGTGCGGTAAATTAACTAATAAAAATATTCACTGCATTGGCATTGCTCTTAATACCTCTATGATGAAAGATAACAAAAATGATATAAAAAAAGAAATTTCATCGAAATACCAGCTGCCTTGTATAGATCCAATAACTGATAACCTGGATCCTTTCATTGATCTAATAGAAAAAATATAAATGATTAGACTTGATATTTCTCATTTATCTTGGCAATTAAATAAATCTTTTAATATTTCTAGGGGGTCAAAAAATACTGCTGAAACAATTGAAGTAAAGCTTACTGACAATAAATTTATTGGAATAGGAGAATGCGTTCCCTATGGACGATATGATGAGACTTTGGAAAGTGTTCAAAAAGAAATACTTGAGTTGAAAGATAGTATTGAAAATTTAGAAATAAACAAAAAAAACCTTGATCAATTTATCAATAATGGAGCTGCAAGGAATGCGATTGATTGCGCTCTGTGGGATTTAGAAAGTAAAAAAAAGAAAGAGTCTGTATGGTCAATGCTTGATATTCAAAAGCCTCAAGAAATTCCAAGCAGTTACACAGTTGTGCTGGATGATCCAGACAAAATGATTGAAGATATTTATCAACATAGAGAATTTCCTACAATAAAAATTAAAGTAGATAATCAAAATTTAGAAAGAATTCTTACTAACGCAAGAGAGAGTTTGCCCAATACAACAATTATAGTTGATGCTAATGAGTCATTTGAAGCAGATGACTTAAATAAAAATATCGATCTTTTTGTAAAAACAAAGATTGATCTCTTAGAGCAGCCTCTGATATCTACTGATGACGATAAATTGTTGAATATGAACTATCCTATCTCTATATGCGCAGATGAGTCTTTTCACGACAGTTCTGATTTAGATAAAATCTCCGCAAAATATGATACAATAAATATTAAGTTAGACAAAACGGGAGGTTTGACTGAGGCTTTAAAAATTCAAAAACAAGCAAAAGAAAAAGGATTGAAGGTCATGCTTGGCTGCATGGTATCTAGCTCAGTATCAATGATGCAAATACTACCCTTATACAAGTATGCAGATTTTATAGATCTTGATGGCCCCTGTTTCCTAAATGAGGATAGAAAAAATGGAATAGTTTATTCCAATGGGATGATGAAAATAGGTAAAGAACTTTGCTGGGGTTAGAAATTACTTTTCAGCTTTAGGGGTAAAGATTTTTTTTCCGTTATATGTGCCTGTAGTCATGTCAACATGATGCGGTAAACGCATTTCACCAGACTCCTTGTCTTCAATAAAGTTTTTACCTTTTAATCTTAGATGAGATCTTCTCATTCCTCTCCTTGAATTTGATATCTTACTCTTAGGTACAGCCATTTCTAAAAAATTCCTTATAATTTAGTTGGGTTAGGTTCATCTCCATAAACTATATTAGGATCAAAAACTTTCTTTGATGTTTTAAACCTTAAACCCGGTTTATTTTTCGTATCTTCTAAGTCAATTTGTCTGTAAAAACAAGACTTATAACCAACGTGGCAACTGGCACCATTTTCACCAATGTCAACCATCATACAGAGGGAGTCTTGGTCATCATCTATTAAAATTTCTTTGATTTTTTGAACATAACCGCTTTTCGCTCCCTTATGCCATATGGTCTTTCGACTCCTGCTGTAATAGTGAGCCTCTTTAGTCTCAATTGATTTGGTTAGGGATTCTTCATTCATATACCCTGTCATCAAGATCTCTTTTGTTTGGTGATCTAAAGTGGTAACTACAATAAGACCATTCTCATCAAATTTTGGAGCAAGATCTTCGCTCTCTTCTACCTGCTTTACTGAATTTCGATTTTTAAACATCATTTTTCTTGTAAAATAAATTATCGTGGGTTTAACTTAAAAAAATTAAATGTTCAATAAATTAAAGAAAAATTAAATGTATGAGTAGTGAAAATGACCCTATAAAGCCTGTTAGAGCCCAAGGGGCCCGAACAACTTTTTTCCCCCCTTATGCTCTGATGATAGGATTGTTAGCATCCAGCCTACTCGATAGTTTTTTTATTCATTTACCAATTTTTAAAGGAAATGTAGCATTTTTAATTATTGGATTAGTTGTTGCAGTTTTATCATTCTTACTCGCAATCTATACTTTAAAAATATTCTCAGATAATGAAGAAAATCCTCATCCAAAGTCTATACAACATCAATTATTTGTGGGGGGAAGTTTTAGGTTTTCTAGAAATCCAATTTATCTTGCAATGGTTATTATTTTATCAAGCTGTGGGGTTGCATTTAATTCTTGGTGGTACATTTTTGCTGCTGTCATATCTATTCCACTTCTCACTTATGGGGTCATAGTACCTGAGGAAAAATATCTTGAAAAAGAATTTGGAAAAGTTTATTTAGACTATAAAAAGTCAGTCAGAAGATGGCTTTGAATTAATTTCTAAAATTACTATGTATAATTTGCTCAAGGGGACATGGGCTCTGTTTTTTGGGGTTGGCATGATGATGCTTGCCAATGGACTTCAGGGAAGCCTTATTGGAGTAAGAGCATCAATTGAAGGATACTCTGCCCTTTCTGCTGGTATAATCTTAACCGGCTATTATGCAGGTTTTTTAAGTGGTGCTTTGGTTATTCCTCATCGCATAAGAAAAGTTGGACATGTAAGAATGTTTGCTGCTTTAGCTTCAATTGCATCAATATCTATTCTGTTTCATTCAATTCACGTAAGTTTTCTAGGATGGTTTTTAATGAGATTCATTTCTGGAATGTGCTTTGTTGGTATGTACACAGTGGCAGAAAGTTGGATAAATGACTTATCTGAAAATGAGAATCGAGGTCAGGCCTTGTCTGTTTACATGATGGTGAGTATGGCAGGAAGTGCTTTGGGACAACTTTTTTTAAATATTGCTGATCCAGAAACAGCTTCACTATTCATGTTGGTTTCAATCCTTATTTCAATTTCATTAGTACCTATTTTAGTAGTTGTTAGTAGGCAGCCAGACTTTAGTGTCATTGAGTTCTTATCAATTAAAGAATTGTATAAAACTTCACCTTTAGGAGTGGTGGCAGCTATGCTTACTGGCCTCGCTCATGGAGCATTATGGGGCATTGGGACTATTTATGGAATTACAAGTGGTTTGACAGTTCAACAAGTATCAATATTTATGTTTACCTTTATCATTGGTGGCGCAATCAACCAATATCTTGTTGGATACCTCTCAGACAAATACGATAGAAGAACTATTATAGTAATTGTTTCGTTGCTAGCAGGACTGTTGGCAGTACTCGCAGTAATTTTTGGGAGCAGTTTTTTCTTTTTAATATCTATCACTTTTATTTTTGGTGGGTTGACTGTCCCTCTTTATCCACTTGCTATTGCTCATACGAATGACTTTCTTTCTAAAAAAGAAATGGTTGCCGCAAGCTCAGGTCTTCAGCTGGCCGGCGGTATAGGCCTTACGCTTGGACCAATTCTAGCTGGGCTAGCCATTGACTTAGTGGGAGCAAATGGTTTCTGGATTTATCTATTTATAACTCATTCTAGCTTAGGTTTATTTGGTTTATACAGAATGTCAGTTCGTACAGCCGTACCACTTAATGAGCAAGGAAATACTGTATTAATGAGTAGTCGTGCAGCCCCTACTTCCATGGAGCTTTATTCTGATGCAGAAGAATATCTTGAGGATTAATTATTGATGATAATTACTATTTTTTTATTTTAATCTTATTGTAGTATTCGTTTATGGAAATTCTTAGAACACCAGAAGAATACTTCAATAATCTAGAAGATTATAATTTTAAAGAAAATTATATCACGATAAAGTTGGGTGATAATCTTAGTGCCAGAATGCATTATGTTGATGTTAACAGTAATAGTGATGAAACAATATTACTTCTTCATGGTGAGCCAACATGGTCATATCTTTACAGAAAAATGATTCCCATTTTGGAAAAAAGTGGAAAACGTATAATCGCTCCTGATTTAATTGGTTTTGGTAAATCAGATAAGATTAAAGAAAAAGAAGAATATACTTATGAAAGACATGTAGTATGGACATCCGAAATTATCAGCCAGTTAGGTTTAAAAAATTTAACTCTTTTTGCCCAAGATTGGGGAGGACTAATTGGTTTGAGAATGGTTGCCAATCATCCCGAACTATTTGATGGCCTTGTACTGTCAAATACTTGGCTTCCTATTGGCAAAGGGTCTTCAGAGGGGTTTGATGCTTGGAAAAAATATAGTCAAACTGTTGAAAAGTTTAATTCTGGAAGAATTGTATATGGAGGAACAGTCAACAAAATATCTGATAAAGCAGTTGAGGCCTATAATGCTCCCTTTCCAGGTGAGGACTATTTAGCATGCGCAAGACAGTTTCCAACACTTGTGCCCATGGATCCAGATGCTCCAAGTGTTCCTGAAAATATAGAAGCTTGGAAAATTTTAAAGCAGTTCAAAAAGCCAACAGTAACAATATTTGGAACTGAAGATAAAGTCTCTGCTGGAGGCGAAAAACTATTTCAAAAATTAATTCCTGGCTGTGAAGGAATGAGTCATAAGTTAATTCATGGTGGACATTTTATCCAAGAAGATCAGCCAGAAGAGTTAGCTGAAGCTATAATCAATCTTTATAAGTAATTTACTTTTTAGAAACGAACGTCACCCATTCATCAATGTTTCTTCTCTTGGTCTGATAATTATTTATTGGCGCAGACATTTCTTTATATCCAATTGCCATACCACAGAACAACATGAGATCAGCCTCAGCACTTACAAACTCTGAAACTAATTTTTGCTTCAACGACCATGATTCTTGAGCACAAGTATCAATTCCCTCCTCTTGCGCTAGTAACATAAATGTTTGTAAAAACATGCCTAAATCTGACCATTGGGGTTGATTCATTTGTCGATCTATAAAACAAAAAAGTGCTGCGGGAGCACCAAAAAAATTAAAATTCTCAAGCATCTGATTATATCTTGCTTCTTTATCTTCACGTTCAATACCTATTGAGCCGTAAAGTTGTTCACCCACTTCAAATCTTGATGTCCTATATGGTTCTTTAAGCTTTGATGGATAGATCGGGTATTCAGGATGGTCTGTACCCTTCCAATCTTTTTGAAACAAAAGAAATTCATTCATTGATTGCCCATTTAGAATATAGATTTTCCAAGGCTGCAAGTTACCTCCGGAAGGTGATCGGCTTGCTTTTTCTAAAATTTTTTTTATGATTTCATCACTTATGGGCTTATCAATAAATGATCTTATCGATTTTCGTTTTTCAACAGCCTCTGAAACACTAATCATATTTTAATTTTTACTCGCTTACGTTCCTGTAATTTTTTTTTATTCTGAATTTTATGCGGTTTATATTTTGTAGTCCTCAACTCTCTTGCTATTGGATTGCTTTTGAGTCTTTTTTTTTCAACCATACCTATGATAGTATACTGCCCCCATCCACCATTATTGTCTGTCCAGTTACAAATTTACTATGATCACTTGCCAAATATAAAATTGTCCCATAAATATCATCTACTTCTAATGTTTTTTGAAGTATTTGCCCTTTTGAAATAACTTCAAATCCTCTTTCGGCTTTTTCTCCTAAAAACTCTTTTGCTGACTCTGTCTTTACCATTGAAGGAGCAACTGCATTCACTCGAATATTGTCTTTGCCCATTTCCCTTGCCATTACACGAGTAAGTCCTATTACCGCTGCTTTTGAAGTTGCATAGTCTGCTGCATAAGGCATTCCGTATTTTGCAGCAAGCGAGGCTATATTTATTATTGATCCATTTTTATTTTCTCTCATGACTGGAGAAACTGCACGGCAACAATTCCATAAGCCTTTCACATTTACATTCATAGCTCTATCCCATTGCTCAGGGTCAATGTCTTCAAACCTAGAGCTTTTAAGCGCTCCATATAATGCTGCATTATTCACAAGAACATCCACTTTCCCGAATTTTTCAACAGCACTACTGATCAGCTTCCCACATGAATCAAATTCGGTAACGTCCAGATTAAGGCTAAGGTAATCATTTGTTATTTCTGACACTTTCACTTCAGTCTCACTACAATCATTGATATCTGCAAAGACAACTTGAGCTCCCTCCTTAGCCATTTCAATAATGTACTTCTGACCCAAACCTCTCGCTGCTCCCGTTACAATAACCACTTTACCTTTAATCATATAATTCCTCTAGTTCCTCTATATTTGATTCAAATAAAACCTGTTTAACAATGTTATAAGAAAAACCAGCTCTTGACAAAATTCCTAACTCTTTATTTTTTGTTTTATCATTTAATTCTTTTTTTCTAAAGGGCCCTATTGATTTTTTTCTTGCTAATTTTGCCGCAGCAATTAAATCAAAATTTTTATTTACTTCCTTTGCTTCAGCGATACATTCTTCAATTATATTATTTTTAACTTTAAGTTCACGAAGTCTAAACTGAATTTTCTTTAATGACCAACCTCTGTTAAGAAAGTTTCTAATTTTACTCTCAGAAAATACCTTATCATCTAATATTTTTTGATCCTCTAATGAAGAAATGATTGTATTTATTATTTCTTGAGAGCCAATATTTAAATGTGTATCTTTAACCTTCCTTTTTAAATAACTTCTTAAGTTTTCTGAGCTTGTTGCGTATCTCTGTAAATACCATAGAGCTTTTCCTTCAATCTCGGTATAGCTAGATCTATTTCTCATTGCAGGCATCTAGTATAGCTGTCGCCGCTAAACGGCTGGGTGTTTGTGCAGTACTTAATTGTTTAATCGCTTCTTTGGTTTGATTTATTACATCGCTCCTATAATTTTCGTCATCTAAATATTTATTGATAAATTTTATGATGTTTTTTGTATTGCATTCATTTTGTAGCAATTCTGGAATTACCATTTTGCCAAGAATGATATTAATCAGATTTCCAATTTTTGACTTAATCATTAATTTAAGTAAGAAGTAAGTTAATGGATTAAAGCGATAAGCTGTAACGTATAACGTGTTAAAGTAACTTAGTTCTAATGCAGCCGTTCCTGATGTAACAATAGCAAAATTGGCATTGAAAAAGCATGAATATTTTTCTTTTTCATCATCAATAACCTCTATTGGCATATTAGATGAATAATCTTCAATGATACTTTTGACTGTTTTTGTCATATTTTCTGTTGTTGGAACTACAAGGCGGAACCTAGTCTTTAAATTCATTTCATCGACCGCACTTAGATATGTTGGAAGAAGCATTTCAATCTCTTTTCTGCGACTACCTGGCATTATTAAAAATATTTCTTTTTGTAATGAGTCTGGCGTATTTATTGTATCACTCTTGTATTCGCTTAAATCTACCTCTGTTATTGGATGGCCTACAAAAGTTGTCTTTATATTGTGAGAGTCAAAGATTTTTTTTTCAAATGGAAGTATTGTAAGTAAATGATCGACTGATTTTTTTACAATTTTAATTCTTCCAGGTCTCCATGCCCATACACTTGGAGCAACATAATGAATAATTTTAAGTTCTCTTTTTTTACTTTTTATTCGCCTGGCTACTCTCAGTGTAAAGTCCGGACTGTCGACTGTAAAAACTATATCCGGATTCATTTCAATAATTTTATCAACTGTTTTATTTATAATTGTATTAATCTTTAGTACCTTGGGCAAAACTTCTATAAGGCCCATTACATTTATTTCTGAGATATCAAATAAATTATCTATTCCTTGTTTTTTTAATGCATTGCCCCCAATACCAAAAAGATAAATATTTTCTTTATATTGAAGTTTAAGTTCTTTAATGGCAGAGGCTGCTAGTTTATCACCTGACTCCTCTCCTGTAATTACTGCAATCTTCATTTTACTATTTATTTTTTTTCTTTATATATATACCATCAAATATGTCTAAAAACGTAACATTTTGCTTTGATTTTGGAAGTCCGTACTCTTATTTAGCCTATAATAACTTAGGTGTCCTTAAAGATGCTGGAGCATCAGTAGAAATATTGCCTGTTTTACTTGGTGGCATTTTCAAGGCTACAGGAAATCAACCTCCTGCTTCTGTGCCAAAAAAAGGTGAATACATGTTTAAGGATATTACTCGTTGGTCAAAGAAATTAGATATTCCATTCAAAATGAATCCTTACTTTCCAATTCTTACTGTTCCTCATATGCGGGGCGCAGTATTAGCTAAAAAAGAAGGGCTTCTGGAAAAATACATGGAAACTATGTTTGAGTCTATTTGGGTGAAAGCAATGAATTTAAATGACCAAGAAATATTAACTCAAGTTGCAAATCAATCTGGAATTGATGCTAATGCGTTTTCTGAGGGCATATCAAGTGATGAAACAAAAAACAAATTAAGAGAAAATACTGAATTTGCCATTGGAAAAGGGTCATTTGGCGTTCCTACGTTCTATCTTGAAAATGAAATGTTTTGGGGCATAGATAGTATGAAGTTTTTAGTTGAAGATATTCAAAAATAAGACTTACATTTTTAATCTTCTACTTCATTATAGTTTCGTGACCATATTGAAGCTATGCCAGGCAGAAACCTATTCAAATAAATTGCAATTTTTGAAATACTAAACTTTGGAATGATATATGTTTCCCTTTTATTTTTTTTAATTGCATCCATGATCATTTTAGCGGCTTCTTCAGCTGACATTCCCTTACTAGCATGTCCTCTATCATTTTTTCCATATGTAGATCCATCTTCAGTCAAGGCCTTAATACCTACTTCTGTATCCACTAAACCTGGGGCAACAGTATTCACTTTGATGTTATGTTCGTGCATTTCTGCCCGCAGAACATTCATAAAGCCATGCATTGCATGCTTAGAAGATGCGTAAACTCCTCTATTTTTTATTGCTAAAACACCTAATAAACTTGTATTTGTAACTATTTGCCCGGACTTACGTTCAATCATTTTTGGCAATAAGGATTGAGTTAGTTTAACCACTGACAAATAATTTAGCCTCATAACTTTTTCAAATACTTCAAAATTTGTATCCTTTATAGATGACCACGCTGATACACCTGCGTTATTTATCAAAATATCTATTTGATCAAACTGAGCATGAACTTTATTTGATAGTTCATCTATATTATCTATATTCTCAAGATCACACGGGAATATATGCACATTGCTATTACCACATCTATTTTTGACCCTTTCTAGTTCATCTTTTCGTCTAGCAGTAAGAATGAGGTTCGCATTTAGTTTTGAGAGATGAACAGCCAATGCTTCTCCTATTCCAGAAGAAGCTCCTGTAATCCATATCGTTTTATTATTAAAATAGCTCATTTAAAGTATAATTAAATCTCATGAATCTAAGACTAGCAAGAAATAAAGACTCGGAACAGATTATTAAATTAATCAGAAAGTGTTTTAAGGACTATCAAAACTGTTTTCTTGATGTAGACAATGACTCACCAGAACTAAAATATGTTTACTCTTATTTTCATGGGCAAAAAGGGAAGTTTTGGGTTTTAGAAGATAAAAAAAAAATTATTGGATGCATGGGATATCTTCCAATTAAAAAAAATGAAATTGAAATTCATAAACTATACATAGACCAAAAATTTAGAAAAAAAGGATTGGCTAAACTTTTAGTAAAAAAGGTTGAGAATATTGCTTTGAGAGAGAATAAATTTAAAGTTTTCTTATGGACAGACACTAGATTTAAGGAGGCTCACAAGATGTATTCAAAAATGAATTATAAAAAGTCAAAAAAAACCAGAAGATTACATGATATTAGTGATACTGTAGAATATAATTTTGTTAAAGACCTTAGGTAGCTTTTTCAATTCCAAGCCTTCTTTCTGCAAGGTTAACAAATATAACAATTATGAAATTTATAGCTAAATAAATTGAACCAGCTACCAGGAATATTTCAACAGGAGCATAAGTTTTAGATATAATTGTTCTTGCTATCCCAGTTATTTCCATCAGGGTAACAATGGAAATGAGAGAACTTGCCTTAACCATCAAGATAAGTTCATTGCCGTATGCAGGAAGCGCCTGTCTCACTGTAATAGGTAATGTAACTAACATAAATGTCTTTGCCCGCGATAATCCGAGTGCACTTGAGGCTTCGATATAATTTTTTGAAACAGATAATATACCTCCACGAATAATTTCTGATGAGTATGCTCCAGTACTTATGGTAAGAGTAATTATTCCACACCAAAATGGTTCTTTTAGTAATGGCCATAGTATACTTTCTCTAATGAATTCGAATTGACTTAGACCATAATAAACAAAGTATAGTTGTAATAGCAGAGGTGTACCTCTTATAAGATAAACAAAATAGTAAGCGGGCAAAGACATTAATTTGCTCCCAGAAATTCTCATTAAAGCAACTGCTACGGCAAGAACAATTCCTAATATTGTAGAGATTGAGACTACCTGTAAAGTAAGAGGGATTCCTTCAACTATTTTAAAGAATGACTCATACATTAGATCGAGTCTCATAAAGCCTCCTTAGAAACATACCCTTTTGAATATTTCTTTTCAGCGCTATCGAAAAAAATATTCGAAAGACGGGTTATTAATAAATATAAGATTATTGCCGCAGTATAAAATATAAATGGTTCATGAGTTGAGCCAGCGGCAATACGTGACTGTCTCATAATTTCTACAAGACCTGTTACACTTATTAATGCTGTGTCTTTCAATGTGATTTGCCAGACATTCCCGATACCTGGCAATGCGATACGCGCAACTTGAGGAAAAATTATTCTTCCATATAAACTATATCCGCCTAGACCCAGCGTTTTACCAACTTCAAACTGTCCTTTAGGCACTGAGTTAACTGCTCCCCTTATTACTTCTGTCGAATATGCGCCTGAGATTGCTCCAACAGCAATAGTGCCAATTGTAAATGCATTAAGTTCAATATAACCAATATATCCAAATATCTTAGCCAGATACATTACGGCACTACTACCTCCAAAAAAAAGTAAATAGATTACTAAAAGCTCAGGTATGCCTCTAATAATTGTTGTATAAACTTCTGCAATAACTCTGAGAATAAAAAAATTAGATAACTTACATGCCGCAAATACTATTCCTATTGTTATTCCTAGTAATAAAGAAGATGAACTGACAAGAACCGTCATTACGGCACCCATGAGCATCTCATCTCCCCATCCAGTTGGACCTAATGCAAAAACATCAAACATATATTTAGATAAAAAAAAACGGCTGCTTTAAGAAAACAGCCGTTTTATTATATTATTCTTTTCAAAATTATGGAGCCAAGTCTTTTCCAAACCATTGCATAGAAATTTTAGAAATAGTTCCATCGGCAGCTGCATCAGCAATAGCTTTATCAAACATTGCCTTTAAATCTGCATCACCTTGTCTGATACCAGCTCCTACACCTTCACCGAGCAAGCCTCCAAATACATTTGGACCAAAAGTTACAACATCTGATCCACCTGCTGTTTCCATAAATGCCTCTGCGGTACCAACGTCACATAACATTGCATCAATTCTTCCGGCTGCAAGATCAAGATTCATCTCGTCTTGAGTAGGATAAACCTTTAGATTTGAGTCAAGATATTTGTTTGCAAAATCCTCATGTATTGTTGCAACCGTGACACCAACGTTCATGCCTTTCATTGCATTGTTTAGAGCGTTAATAGTTCCAGCAGTTGCATCTCCATCGTCATCTAAATTTAAATTTTTTGCTGATGAGAATGTACTTAATGGCGAGCTATTTAATGAAAAAAATCTCGCTGGCTCAGTCATGTAAGCTTTAGAAAAGCTTATTGTTTTTTTTCGTTCTTCCGTAACAGACATCCCAGCCATAATTACATCATACTTTCCATTCACTAAAGCAGGAATAATTCCATCCCAGTCTTGCTGTACAAATTCACATTCAGCGTTCATACGAGCGCACAAGTCTCTTGCAAGATCTAATTCTGCTCCAACAAGGTTGCCATCCGAGTCTGTAAAGTTCCATGGCTCATAGGCACCTTCTGTACCTATTTTTATAGTAGACCAGTGGCCATCAGCAAACGCAACTGTTGAAAGTGCTGATATTATTAGTCCTACTATTATTGATTTTAAATTTCTCACTTAAATACCTCCAATTTCTAATAAATAGATAGCTAGGTTCTAATAAAAAAATGAAATGAGCAAGGAAAATGTAAGTTTTTCAGTATTATTTCTGCAGTCTATTCCAAAGATAAATTATTATTGCAACAGATATGATGCCAACAACACCTTCACTACCAAGTCGGTTAAATAATCCAACTAGGTTGTCAGTGATGCCTTTACCTAAAAACGGTGATGAAGGGCCAAAAAGAACTTCCAGGATTATTGCAATAGCAACAAGCAGCAAACCAAAATCTATGATTTCTCTCAATATTTGCTTAATTCTGGATATCATTAGTTACCTTAAATTCACTTCCCTGCTAATGCAAGGAAGTGAAAGTTTAATTAGTCTCGAAACAGCCAAAGAATAACACCGACTGCAATCAATCCGACTACACCTGCATTACCTAATTGGCTTACAAGAGAAACTATATTACTAGCAATATTTCCAACAAATGGCAGGCTACCACCACTTAATAGGCCTATCACTATTCCCAGTGCCAATAATGAAAGTCCAAGGCTTGTTAGGGCTTTTATTGCGTTTTGTGCGTTTCTAATCATAACTCCCCCTTATGTTATGTTGTTAAATACTACATATAGTATTTATAAGGACTTTAGCTTCAAAATATGGCTAAACAAGTTTCTTGTAATCTTTAATATATTGATTTTAAAAGATTATTTTGCTTAAAAAAGAAATTGTGATATTTTTACCACTCAATTTTAAGCATTTTTTAAACATTTGATTCTAAGTTACTTGGCACAACAAATCTTTACAGATTTGTTCAGTAGTTAGTTTCTTCGATGATACTCCAAATATTTTCATATCAGGCCTTAATATAATATCTCCCATTGTCAAAACTTCTGTGAGATTTGGATCCAATTCAATTTCATGAATATTACATAAAAATTTACAATCAAGTTCTTTTAATTTGCTTATAGTTTCATTTTCAAGACGTTTATAGATATCATTTCTCGAAATTATCGCAAAATTAAACCCTATACTTTTATCAATATCTATTAGGATATTATTTTTATCTTTAATATTTTTTGCTAAACGTTGGCCCGAATAGTTATCGCGAGTTAAGGAATTGTAAATACCTGGCTCATTAGCATCATCGCCTAATTTACTCATCTTGCCAAATGCTTGCTCCCGCGCTTCAGGCGCTATAGCTTCTTCAAGAGGAGTTTTATTTTGAAGGGCAACGGAAATAGAGTCAATTAGCTGTCCTAACGCAATAGAGGACTTAATTGTTTGTCTAATTTTCGCATTTCGCTCAATGTTATAGGAATAAATAATATTATTTTTAGCCTTATTATTTTTAATTAAGTTTATTTTCCAAATGAGATTTGCTACATCTCTTATTCCACTATTTAAACTTTGTGCTGCATATGGTGGAATCTGGTATGCAGCTTTACCAATTAGAAAAATATTTTCTTTTTTGAAATTACTTGCACATCTTCCCTTAAACTCAAAAGTCGTTAAATATTTAATATTATACTGATGAGGAGTTAACCAATTTGAAATTAAATCATGAACTTTACTTATTGAACACATATCCTCTTTTTTTTCTCCAGTTAATAGCTGGAATTGAAATCGGTAGCATGTCTCAGAAAGTGCAACATATGATGTTGGTCTGATCGGATCGCATATCTGTCTATAAACGTTTTCTAGATCCTCTCCACTTTTAAGTGAGATATCCACCATAAGCCACTCTCTTACATAACCAAGGTCATCATATTTAATATTTAGTTTCTTTTTTATAAATTCATCACTTTCGTCTGAGCAAATCAAAAAAGGTGCTTCAACTTTAATTGTACTATTGCCGTTTTTAAGATAACAACTGTTTGTGTCACTCTCAATATGAGAAATGATAAAATTATCAATTACCTTTATATTTGAAGCTTCACTGCAAATCTTAAGCATTTTATCTTCAAGATCACCTGGGATAAATGTTAATAAAGAGGGAAAACTATTCTTTGTTTTAATGACAGGACTTCGCTGTACAATTTTAGATCCTGTGGTCACTAAATCAGTATAAGTAGGCGTATTGATTACATCCTTAATCTTGGAATAAACTCCGATGCTTTCTAATAACCTTGCTGTTTCGTCATCAAACGAGACCTCTTTTATGGTATTTTCATTAATAAAATTTTTTGAGATTAATAATGTTTTTAGATTAAGTTTACCACACAGCAATGCACAAATCTGTCCTAACAGGCTTGAACCAACGATAATTATGTCATAACTCTCATTATTACTTAGCAAGACCAACTCCTTGTTTAATGAAAATTGCTTGACTATTACTTTCAATTTAGTTTGAATTCAAGGCATTATTCTTCAAATTCACTGTTAGAGACCTATGGTTAAAATTGTAAATTCCTGGAATGAATGGGATCCCCTAAAACATATAATAGTTGGAAAAGCAGATAACTGTTGTATACCACCCGCTGAGCCTGCCACTGACCCTAAAATACCTAAAGATAGCGATATGAAGGGAATGCATGGCCCCCGAAGTGAAGAGTCTATTCATAAGGCTAATCATCAACTAGATAATTTTTCAAATATTTTAGAAAAAAGAGGGGTGAAAGTTGATCGACCCACTCCACTTGACTTTAATCAAAAAATTTCCACACCCGACTGGAAAAATGAATCAATGTTTGGCTGTATGCCTCCTCGAGATGTAATTCTTACTCTTGGGAATGAAATGCTTGAAGCTACAATGTCCTATAGGTCCAGGTGGTTTGAATATCTTTGTTACAGACCATTACTAGAGAAATATTACAATGAAGATCCTGAGATGAGAATGGAAACTGCACCTAAACCAAGATTAACAGATAGTAGTTATCGAGAAAATTATTTAAATGACGAAATATCAATAGATGAAAGATTAGACATGGTTGCAAAAAGAAAATTTGTAACTACCGAAAAAGAAATTTTATTTGATGCCGCAGATATTCTAAGAATGGGAAAAGATTTATTCGTACAGCATGGTTTTACAACGAATTTAAAAGGTAGCAATTGGCTCAAGAGACATTTTAAAGAACATAGAGTTCATACCTTGAATTTTCCAGGTGATCCATATCCTATTCATATAGATGCAACATTCACTCCTTTAAAACCAGGTCTCATAATTAATAACCCAACAAGGCGGTTACCTGATGACCAGAGAAAAATATTTGAGCGTAATGATTGGCAAATTATAGATGCAGCTCAGCCTGCCCATAATGAACCACCTCCTTTATGCTATTCTAGTATTTGGTTAAGTATGAATGTTTTGGTCATAGATCCAAAAACTGTGTGCGTAGAAGAAAGTGAGGTCTATCAATGTGAACAAATTAGTAAATTAGGTTTTGAAGTTATTCCTATCCCTTTTAGAGATGCTTATCCGTTTGGTGGCGCACTTCACTGCGCAACCACAGATGTATATCGTGAAGGTCAAAAAGAAGATTACTTTCCAAAACAATAATTTTATATAAAACTGCTCTTCGTTAAAGTTGTATTATAATTAACATAACAATTCGTTAACAGTCCAAATCCAAACATCACAGCTAACATGGAGCTTCCTCCGTATGATATGAATGGCAAAGGGACTCCAACTACAGGTAGAATTCCTGTCACCATTCCAATATTTACAAAAACATAAATAAAGAATACTGAACAAACTCCTAGAGATAAGAATTTACTAAATAAACTTTTAGACGTTAGTGCCATTCTAATAGAAATACCAATTAATGCCATGTACAGTAAAATCAGAACTATAGAACCAATAAATCCAAACTCTTCTCCAAACATTGTGAAAATAAAGTCTGTTTGCATCTCGGGAAGAAAATTAAGATGGCTTTGGGTGCCCTCCATATAACCTTTGCCAAAAATACCTCCAGAGCCTAAGGCAATCTTAGATTGAGTTATATGATAGCCATTTCCAAGGGGGTCTCTCTCTGGATTAAAAAAAGTGAAAACTCTCTCTTTTTGGTATCCCTTTAAATACTGCCACATGATTGGTAGAGATAGAACAAGCCCTAAAATCCCAGATAAAAAGTATTTATAATTAAGACCTGAGATCCATATAACACTCACTCCACCAAGAAAGATCACCAAGGCAGTTCCCAAATCGGGCTGAATTGCAACAAATGCAACTGGTATAATTACTATAAAACCAGGTACAATTAATTTAGAAAAAAAATTGTCATGATAATCTTCCATGGAATGAAAATATTTAGCCAATGCTAAAATTAAAGTATATTTTACAAATTCTGATGGCTGTAAACTAAATCCTGCAAAACTTATCCATCTTTTTGCACCATTAATTTCATCTCCAACTAGTGGCAAAATGATTAGGGTGACAATACTGGCAATAAAAATTAGATATGCAAATCTGAAAATTATTTTTAAATCTAACAAGGCTACAATAAAAAAAATAATTAGGCCTAAGATGAATCGTTGCACATGCCTTATAGGCCATTCACTAAAATTACCATCAGAAATACTATAAAGTGCAAGAATTCCTATAAAAAAAATAGTACATATAAGAAATAGTAAAAAATAATTTATGGATCTAAGTTTATCAGAGATTGTTGCTTCAGCTTTACTGTAACTAAACATTGGAGATTCTCTTACTTTTTAAATTTAATTTATTATTAAATAAATATTTGAATATTTTTGAAGCAACTGGAGCTGCAGCTCCAGAGCCACTTCCTCCGTGTTCCATTATTACTGACACTGCATATTGAGGATTATTTATTGGTCCATATCCTATAAATAAGCCATGATCACGCTTGTCCCAAGGTAACTCATTATTCTTTTTTAATCCCTCTTCTCTTTCTTGCGAACTAATAACTCTAACTTGAGAAGTGCCAGTTTTACCAGCCATCTTAAGATTGCCAGAAATACGTGATCTATATGATGTTCCCCCTTGTGTATTGGTTGCATCCTCAAGACCCTTCTTAATGATAGCTAAATGTTCAAGGTTTAATGGTATTTTCTGCTTTTTTTGAGCATCTTTCTTTTTATTCAAGACAATTGTTGGATTTATTTTCTTTCCTCCATTAATTAATTGACCTAAAGCGAGACTTAATTGTGCGGAAGTTGTAAGAAAATATCCCTGTCCAATCCCTGCTGAAAGAGTTTCTCCAACCATCCAAGGTGTGCCAATAGACTCTAACTTCCAATTCTTTGAAGGAACAATTCCCTTTTTTTCCTCATAAAATGACTCAAAAACATTTTGCCCAAACCCAAACCTTTTGCATACCTCAGCAATTTTGTTGATGCCAATTTTTCTTGATATTTGATAAAAATATACATCACATGAAACTTTAAGCGCTTCATTCATGTTGACCTTGCCGTGACCTTCTTCCTTCCAACAGTGAAAGGTTTTGATTCCTGACTCAAGACTTGTATCTTTAATCTCATGTTTACCATTACAATAAACTTCTTTATTTTCACTGATTCCATTTTCTAATGCTGCCAGTGCGACAAAAGGTTTAATAGTTGAACCGGGAGGATATTGACTTGAAATTGATTTGTTTATAAGAGGTTTATAAATATTGTCTGTAAGAGAATTCCATTTTTCTAGTGATATATTCTTAGAAAATAAGTTTGGATCATAAGATGGTGATGAAACTAATGCATAAAATTCTCCAGTTTTAACATTCGTAACTGCCACACATCCGCTTTGACCATTAAGGCTTTTGTAGCAATAATCTTGTAGTTCTGAATCAATTGTAAGTTGAATATTTTCACCTCTAGTGCTTTCATATCTGTCTAATTCTCTTATTTCTCTTCCGTTTGCATTGACTTCAATATTTTTATTTCCCAATTTACCTCTTAAATTAGAGTCCTTTGATTTTTCAATACCAAGTTTTCCTGATTTTGCTGAGCTTAAATCAGCTAATGTATTAGTGTCTTTTTCTTTTTTATCAAGAGGAGCGGTGTACCCAATAATATGAGAATGTGATGGTCCGCTAGTATAATATCTCTTAAATCCAATTTGAGGATAAATTCCATCTACTTTATGTATGTTTGCATTGAGCATGGAAAATTGATCCCAAGATAAATCATCTAGTACTTTTATAGGTATAAATTTTTTTGTTTTGTTTATTTCTGAATATAATTTTTCGGTATCTATTTGAACGTCTGGCAGTATTTTTTTTAAATTTTCAATTGATTTTATATAGTCTGAGGTTTCCTCTCGAATGATCACAACTTCATATTTTTCACGGTTGACAGCTAATGGCTTGCCTTGTAGGTCATATATAATACCCCTTTGAGGTTCTAATAAACGATGAGTAATTCGATTATTATCTGACAGCTTTTCATATTTATCTTTGTCTACTATCTGCAAGTAAGCAAGCCTTGTACCTAATATTGTAAATAATCCTGCTTTTGCAATTGTTATGATCGCTGTTCTTCTATTGATTATAGAATCTGTATCATATTTCTTAAAAATAAATTTATTTGATTCTGACATATTTATTTTGAATGGATGAAATTGTAAAATCTAATGGGAAATATAATAATATTACTACCATGTATGGAATAATACTTATAAAGAGTGAAATTGAAGTATGATAAATAACATAAATCGTAAAATAATTTATGGAAAACAAACTTAGCATCAATAAAAAAAATATTAAAAATTTGATATTTGTGTTTAACGGTATACTTAAAAAATATCTAACCTTGTCTATTAAATAAAAACAAAGGAATAATGAGCTTGCATATCCAAAAGGGGTAAAGACTAAAATATCATTATAGATTCCTAACAAAAATAATACGATACAGATAATCCAATTCGTTTCATTCCACTTTAAAATATATATTATCAAGCAGCTAATCAATGTAAGGTCAAAATAAATTGAATTGAACACAATATTCGAAGATATGATAAAAATTAAAATAAAATAAAATATTAAATTACTTATTTTTAAATCATTCATAAAATTTTATTATTCGTTATTCTGATTAAATTTATAATTTAGTAGTACTATATGATTTAGTTGACTAACGTCCTCAATTAATTCAACCTCAATTCTTTCACCCTCAGTTTTTGCAACTTTCCCAACAACTAAATAAGGTGGAAAAATTCCTCCTTTTCCTGAAGTTGTAACTAGATCTCCAACTTT
Source organism: uncultured Pelagibacteraceae bacterium (assembly GCA_902544065.1). GTDB lineage: Bacteria > Pseudomonadota > Alphaproteobacteria > Pelagibacterales > AG-422-B15 > CACNXQ01. The sequence continues at coordinate 205,213 of CACCAS010000003.1, read as the reverse complement.
TATATTTTTGTATTCCCTAACATACTCAATAATTGGATTATTCTGACCCTGTCCTATCATTATTCCCTGATGTGCATCTTCAGAAATAATTACAGGTAATCTACTATTGATATTATTCAGCAGAAGTACTCTTGCGACCTTATTATCTAGTGAAGTTACCCTTCCCAATATTCCGTTAGGACCTGCAGCTGGCATATCAATAAATAATTTTTCAGTTTCATCAGATTTTATCAAGATTGTTCCTATAAATTTATTAGAAAAATTTGCTACAATTCTTGATGTAATGAAATCGTATTCTTGATCAGCTGTTAAATTTAATAAATCTTCATATTGAGCGATTTTTAGTTTCATGGAAACTACTTCTTGGAAAGACGCTGAATCAGTTAACTGATTTCTATTATACTCATCAAGCTGATTATATATTTCTTTTAGATCTACAATAGACTGTATACCTGAATTTATTAACTTTGAAGGAGTTGATACTATATATGAAATTGAGTATGAAATGCTTGTTGTATATAATCTTAAATTCTTTGCTGATTGTGTTAGTTCAAATCTTCCCAAAAATAGAATTAATGAGATAACGAAGAGTATAATAGCAAGTATAAAGACCCTACTACTTGGACTTAGTATTTTTTGAACTCTTAAGTTTCTTGAAAGCCTCACTTTCAAACCTTTTCATTAGTTAATATGCTGATGACAAAATTGGCTCAAAAGAACTCTCTGATTCTAAGGCCTTTCCACTTCCAAGCGCAACACAAGAAAGAGGCTCTTCAGCTATTGTAACAGGTAATCCAGTAGCCTCCCTTATTGCCTCATCCATTGACTCTAGCAGTGCTCCTCCTCCAGTTAAAACAACACCCATATCAACTAAATCAGCCGCTAATTCAGGTGGAGTATCTTCCAATGCAGACTTCACACCATCAATGATTGTTTGAATCGGTTCAGACAGTGCTTCAGAGACTTGACTTTGAGTAAGTTCTATTTCTTTTGGAACTCCAGAGGCAAGATCTCTTCCTTTTATGTCAATGGTTTTGCCGTCACCATTGCTTGGAGACAGAGCAATTCCAACTTCTTTTTTTATCATTTCAGCTGAGGCTTCGCCAATGAGCAAGTTATATCTTTTTCGCATATAATTGATCAGGGCAACATCCATAGCATCTCCACCAATTCTAACTGATCTGGAATAAACAATTCCACCAAGTGAAATAACAGCTATTTCAGATGTACCGCCGCCTATATCAACTACCATTGACCCTCTTGGCTCACTTACCGGTAGTCCAGCGCCTATTGCTGCGGCCATTGGTTCTTCAATTAGTGATACTTTTCTTGCGCCAGCAGCCAGGGCTGAGTCATGTATTGCTCTTCTTTCAACTGGGGTTGAGCCTGTTGGCACACAAATGATAATTCTCGGATTAGCAAATGTTTTTCGGTTATGAACTTTACGAATAAAATGTTTAATCATTTCTTCAGTCACAACAAAATCAGCGATCACTCCATCTTTCATTGGTCTAATTGCTTGGATATGCCCTGGTGTCTTGCCCAGCATGCTTTTTGCCTCTTCGCCTACTGCAATAACTTTACTTTTTCCAGCTTGGTTCAGCACTGCAACAACTGAAGGTTCATTTAAAACTACTCCTCTGTTTTTAACATAGACTAAGGTGTTAGCGGTACCAAGATCAATTGCCATATCAGAAGACCACAAACCAATTAAATTATTAAACATTCTTCTATTCTCCTTAATTAAACACCTGACATTTTAGCTGGCGCAGATTTTTCTCTTTTAACAACTAGCTTGTTTAATGCATTGATATAAGCTTTTGCTGAGGCTACCAATGTGTCTGTATCAGATCCTAAGCCAACGACAGTTTTGCCATCTTCTGAAAGTCTGACAGAAACCTCAGCTTGCGCGTCTGTTCCTTCAGTAACAGCATGTACCTGGTACAAAAGTAATTTAGCTTTGTGTGGCACCAATTTACTTAATCCATTAAATATTGCATCAACAGGTCCATCGCCTGTCGAGGTAATTTTATTTAATTTATCTTCTATCATCAAATTTATTTCTGCTTGTTGAGGTCCTTTGGTACCTGCTATCACTTGCAAGTCTTTTAAGATTATTGAGTCATTAATTCTAATTACTTGGTCATCGATAATAGCTACAATATCTTCATCGTATATATTCTTTTTTTTGTCAGCCAAACTTTTAAAATTTTCAAAAGCTTCTTCAATCACATTGTCATTAACACTGTAACCAAGTTCAATTATCTTTTGTTTAAATGCATGTCTTCCTGAATGCTTACCCATAACAAGATTAGACTCCGATACACCAACACTTTCAGGTGTCATAATCTCATAAGTTTTATTATTTTTTAACATTCCATCTTGATGAATGCCTGCCTCATGTGCAAAAGCGTTTTTTCCAACTATTGCTTTATTAAATTGAACGGGGAATCCAGTGACAGCAGACACAAGCTTGGAAGTCTTAGTGAGTTTTTCTGTAACAATATTAGTTTCGTAGGGCATCATGTCGTTTCTAGTTCGAATTGCCATAACCGCTTCTTCCATGGCAGCATTTCCAGCCCTTTCACCAAGACCATTAATCGTACACTCAATTTGTCTTGCCCCCGCTCTAACTCCCGCCAAAGAGTTTGCAACAGCAAGGCCAAGATCATTATGACAATGTGTCGAAATTGTTACTTTATCAATATTAGGAACATTGTTAACAAGATGCGTAATTATATTTGTAAATTCATCTGGAATTGAATAGCCAACAGTGTCTGGTATATTTATTGTTGATGCACCATGCTTTATCGCCGCTTCAACTGTGCGGCACATAAAGTCCATATTTGTTCTTGTCCCGTCTTCACATGACCACTCAACATCATCACACAAATTTCTTGCAAAAGAGACACTATCGATTACTTTTTGATAAACCTCTTCAGCATTCAATTGTAATTTATGCTTCATATGCAAATCACTTGTTGAGATAAAAGTGTGAATTCTTGGAGCATTTGCATCTTTTAGTGCTTTAGCAGCTCTTTCAATATCACTTTTAGAAGCTCTACTTAATGCACATATTGATGAGTCTTTAATTTTTTTTGAAATTTCTGAAACAGCTTCAAAATCTCCTTTAGATGCAGCAGGAAACCCGGCTTCTATTATGTCAACCTTTAATTCTTCAAGAGCACCAGCAATTTTTAATTTCTCTTCAATATTCATTGAAGCGCCAGGAGATTGCTCTCCATCTCTTAATGTAGTATCAAATATCTTTATGTGGTTACTATTTTTAGTCATCTTTAAATCCCTTGGTTATATGTTAATTGTGTTAAAATTAAGTATCCCCCTGAGGCAAATTTTAAGTTACCCGGGGGCTGCTAAGCAGTTTTAACAGCAAGAGAAATTGAAGAGTGCATTCTCTTAATAAATTGAAAAGATTACTCAAATATATTTTCTTCATAGCAAATGCACTTTAGTTATTTTTCAAAGATAAGGGATAGATATATGAATATTGCTAAATTCGCAATAAATTACTCAAAATTGCTTAAAAATTGGTCTATTCCATATCTTTTGAGTCTGAAAAATCTAATTAGTTAGTTCTTTTCTTTATCAACCAATTTATTTTTTGAAATCCAAGGCATCATGGCTCGCAACTCAGTGCCAACTTTTTCAATTTGGTGATTGTCGATTTTTGATCGCATTGCTTCAAAATTCTTAGCTCCACTCTTATATTCTTCTATCCACTCTCTAGTAAATTCACCTGATTGAATTTTATCCAATACTTTTTTCATTTTAGCTTTCGTATCACCATCAACAATTTTAGGACCTGAAACATATTCGCCATATTCAGCTGTATTTGAAATTGAATAATTCATATTGGCAATTCCACCTTCATAGATTAGATCAACAATAAGTTTAACTTCATGTAGACATTCGAAATATGCCATCTCAGGTGGATAACCAGCTTCAACTAAAGTTTCAAAGCCATTTCTAATTAGTTCCACTACACCACCGCAAAGAACTGTTTGTTCTCCAAATAAATCTGTTTCACACTCATCTTTAAAAGTAGTTTCAATTATACCTGCTTTACCACCACCAATTGCAGAAGCATACGAAAGTGCTAGATCAAGAGCATTTCCTGTTTTATCACTATCAACTGCCACTAAGCATGGCACGCCACCGCCTCTTTTATATTCAGATCTAACAGTATGACCTGGACCTTTAGGGGCTACCATAAAAACATCCATGTCAGGTCTAGCATTAATTAAGTCAAAATGAATGTTCAATCCGTGTGCAAATGCTAGTGCCGAGCCTTCTTTTGCTCTCTGCTCAATATGATTTTTCCACACGTCAGCCTGAAGCTCATCAGGTATAAGCATCATCATAATATCAGCCCATTTAGCTGCATCTGAAAGCGACATTACTTTTAAACCCTCAGCTTCAGCTTTTTTTCCACTTGAGGATCCTTCTCTTAACGCAACAACTACTTCACTTGCACCGGAGTCATTCAAATTAAGTGCATGAGCATGTCCTTGGCTTCCGTAGCCATATATTGCTATTTTTTTGGATTTAATAAGATCTAAATTAGAGTCTTTTTCATAATAAACTTTCATATTATCACCTTTACATTTTTTCTGTGCCACGGGCAATTGCCACAACACCTGTTCTAGATACCTCTGATAAACCAAGTGGCTTCATTAAGTCAATAAAAGCGTCAATTTTTCTCGGGGAGCCATTTAATTCAAATACAAATGAGTCATGTGTTGTATCTATCACCCTGGCTCTAAAAACATCAGATAAACGCATGGATTCAACCCTTTTTTCACCAGTAGATACAATTTTTACTAGCGCCATTTCTCTTTCTATACCTTGCTTTTCAAAAGTTACATTTGCTGCTCTTTTGACAGGAACAATACGTTGTAACTGGCTTATCATTTTATTAACAGTTTGTTCAGTACCCGGAGCCACGATTGTTATTCTTGAAATATGTTTTTCAGCATCAACTTCTGCTACTGTTAAACTATCTATATTGTAACCCCTTCCAGATATTAAACCTATTACCCTTGCTAAAACACCTGGTTCATTATCAACCAGCACTGACACTGTATGCTTTGAAACTATTTCACTCATTAAACTAAAACTTTTCCTTCATCTGAAATTTCTTCTTTTACAGTTTCGTCCCCAAGTAGCATTTCATTATGGGCCTTACCTGATGGAATCATTGGAAACACATTTTCATTCTGTTCTACAACACAGTCAAATATTACCGGCCCATCATATTCAATCATTTCATTTATAGCTTTATCTAACTCATTAGGTTTTTGTACCCTTATACCTTTGGCTCCATAAGCTTCTGCTAGTTTAACAAAGTCTGGCAATGCATCTGTATAACTATGAGAATATCTCTTATCATGAAGCAGTTCCTGCCATTGCCTAACCATTCCCATGTACTGATTATTAATAATAAAAATCTTTACAGGTAATTTGTGTTGAATGGCTGTGGACATTTCCTGAATACACATCAATATTGATGCTTCTCCGGCAATATCAATAACTAATTTATCAGGATGAGCCACCTGTGCTCCAATTGCTGCAGGTAAACCGAAACCCATTGTTCCTAATCCACCTGATGTTATCCATCGATTAGGCTTTGAAAATTTATAATATTGAGCAGCCCACATTTGATGTTGACCAACTTCAGTCGTAACAAATACATCTTTATCCTTAGTTAACTCATACAATCTTTGGATTGCGTGTTGTGGTTTTATTATATTTTTATCGCTTGCATATTTAAGTGAGTCTTTCTCTTTCCATTTATCAATTGTTTTCCACCACTCCTTAAGAGGGGATTTATTGATTTTATAAACTTTAGACTTCCATAATTTAATTGAATCTTCCAACACATGTGCAACATCACCTATTAATGGTACGTCAACTTTAACAATCTTATTGATTGAAGAAGGATCAATATCAATATGGATCTTTTTTGAATTTGGAGAAAACTCATCAATTTTCCCAGTTATCCTATCATCAAATCTGGCTCCAATATTAATCATTAAGTCACATTCGTTCATAGCCATATTTGCTTCATAAGTACCATGCATACCTAACATGCCAATAAACTGTGAGTCGTCACCAGGATAGGCTCCTAATCCTTGTAACGTAGATGTAATTGGAAAACCAGTTAACCGAACAAACTCCCTTAGTAATTGAACAGCCGCATTCCCAGAATTAATAACACCTCCACCAGTATAAAAAATGGGTTTTTCAGCATCAGCTATTAATTTTAGTGCGTCATCAATTTGATCAATGTTTGCCTTTAATTTTGGTCTATACGATTTATGTTTAACAGTTTCAGGGCCAATATACGTTCCTGTCTGAAATTGAATATCTTTTGGTATATCAACTAGAACTGGCCCAGGTCTTCCGCTTGATGCAACGTAAAACGCTTCATGGAGAATTCTTGAAAGATCATTAATATCTTTAACAAGCCAATTATGTTTTGTGCAGGGTCTTGTAATACCTACAGCATCACATTCTTGAAAAGCATCAGTGCCGATTAAGTGAGTAGGTACTTGACCACTTATACAAACAATTGGTATAGAATCCATCATGGCGTCAGTCAATCCTGTAACCGCGTTAGTAACTCCAGGACCAGACGTAACAAGCATGACTCCTACTTTGCCACTAGATCTAGCATATCCCTCGGCACTATGAGATGCCCCTTGTTCGTGCCTTACTAAATAGTGCCTGATAGGTTGGTTGGTATCTCTTTCCTTAGCTAACTCATCATATATAGGTAGAACTGCGCCACCAGGATAACCAAAAATTGTATCAACTTGATGATCTTCAAATGCTTTTAAAACCATTTGAGCGCCTGTCATCTGAATATTAACCATAAATTCCCCTTATGTTTGAAGTGATCTTTTATGGAGATTTGTAATAAAAGTCAAACATAATTAAATTAATGGAAAGAATATAAGACTAATACATTACATAAATTTCTCTTTATCTATATTCTGTGTAATATTATTACCTTTTATCCAAGTTAGTTGTCTTTTGATGTAATTTCTGGTGTTTTTTTTGATCATATTTTTACATTCTTCAAGATCAATTTCATTATTTAAGAAACTGTTTATTTCCCTTACTCCTATGGCTTTCGTAATGGACTTATTATCTTCATAGCCTTTACTTAATAAATCGCTTACTTCATCAACCACAAGGTCTTCAAACATACTGTCGACTCTTAATTCTGCCTTAGAATACAGTTCATCTCTTTCAGTAGTTGTTATTAATATATGGTAATTTATATCATCAATTGCAGGAGAGGTGTTTAATTGCCATTGTTCTAATACCTTGCCTGTTTGTTTTAAAAGTGAATAGCTTCTAAATATTCTTTGTCTATCATTTTTTTGAATTTTAGTTGATGGATAACTTCTTTTTATCTCATCAAAAAGAAATCCAAGTCCATGACTATCAAATAGAGATCTGGTTTCATTTTTTGTTGCGTTATCAATATCTGGAATATCCGCCAACCCAAACATAAGCGCATTTAAATACATTCCTGTGCCACCCACTAAAATAGGAAGTTTTTTACTATTGAAACATTCTTTAATTTCATTAACTGCGTCGTTTAACCATGACGCTGCTGTACTTGGTTCATTACCATTGAGATAACCATATAATCTATGATCACATGTACTTAAGTCCTTATCTGTTGGCCTGTCGGTTAGGATTCTCAAATCTTTATATACCTGCATGCTATCCAAGTTAATAATGGATGATTTATGTTTTAAAGCTATATTGATTGCTTTTTTTGATTTTCCACTTGCTGTAGGTCCAAAGATAACTATTAAATCTTTAGACATGTACAATTAATCAAGTAATAGTTTTGCGCCTATATATTTTCTTGAATTAGGACCAGCATAAAAAACTATTAAAATATTTTCTTTTCCTTGAGCAACTACTTCATCAATAATTTCTAATACGTCTCCTGTTGAACTTACAACTTTATTTTGTATTTCAATTATGATGTCATCTTTTTTTATATTTTGCCTTATCAGAAATGAATCATTGTCTATTTCAGATATAACAACACCTTGCTGAGTTGATGGCAGCTGTAACCTGTCTTTGTCTTCATTTGAAATTGTACGTATTTTTAGGCCTAATTCAGCCACCTTAATTGATGATCCATTATTTTCGATGCTAGCAAGCTCTTCAAGAGATGGCTGCTTACCAAGACTCACATTTAATAAAACTTCTTTTTCATCTCTCCACACAACAACAGTGCTTTTTTCACCTATATTAGCTTCTGCTACCAATTTGGGAAGTGTTTGAACTGACTCGACTTCTTCGCCATTAAACTCAATAATTATATCACCTTCTTTTACACCTCCGCTTAAAGCCGGACTATCAGGTGTTAAGCCTTGAACTAAAGCACCATAAGTTTTAGTAAGACCAAGGCTTTGAGCTATCTCCTCGGTTACTTCTTGTATTCTCACTCCTAGCCACGCCCTTTCTATTTCTCCAGTATCCTTTAGTTGATCAATAATATTTTTTGCTAAATTAGATGGAATTGCAAAACCAATGCCAATTGATCCGCCACTAGGTGAAATAATCATAGAATTCACCCCAATTACTCTCCCCTCTAGATTGAAAAGAGGTCCACCTGAGTTACCCCTATTAATTGAGGCGTCCGTTTGAATAAAGTCATCGTATCTTCCTCCTAACATTCTACCTCTTGCGGAGACTATGCCTGCAGTGACAGTTCCTCCTAAGCCATGTGGATTTCCAATTGCCATAACCCAGTTTCCGACTTTAGCCGTATCAGAGTCACCAAATTCAAGATAATCCAGATTGTTTGCATCAACCTTTAAAAGAGCTAGATCGGTTTCTGCATCAGCCGCAATTAACTCGGCCTCTATTTTTGTTCCATCTGTAAATGTTACTTGTATATCAGATGCATTTTCAACTACATGGTTATTGGTTACTATAAAGCCATCTTCAGATATAACAAAACCTGAACCCAAAGAACTAAACTCCCGTTCAGATGGTTCAGATCGTGGCATATTAAATGGGAAGTTGAAAAAATCCTCTATAGATGGGACTTCGGGTCCTGTTTGCTCTATTACACCAGTTGTTGAAATATTTACTACTGATGGGGATACACTTTCAGCTAAATCAGAAAATGTGTCTGGGCCTGTAAAGGCAAATGTAATTACTATACCATTTAAATATATGAATAAAGATAATGGAAAAATAAAATATTTTTTAATCATTCGATCACCGACCACAACATTATAAAGCCTAATATTGCTGACATTAATCCGCCCCACTTTAATGTATCATTATTCATGTTCAACATACTTGTAATCATTGCTTTCATTCTAGTTGGAAATAAGGCGTAAAGAAGACCTTCTATTATTAATAACATGCCTAAAGAACCTAATACGAATTGGGTCATATTTAATTATGGGTGATTGTGTAATTTAATTTCCTACGCTGCTAAAGTCCCCGAAGTACTCAAAAAACTCACTTTCAGGAGACAGGATCATTGTTGTGTCGTCACTATTAAGACCTTCAGTATAGGCCTGCATTGCTCTATAAAAAGCAAAAAATTCAGGATCTTTACCAAATGCTTCTGCAAAGACTTTGTTTGCCATGCCGTCACCTTCACCACGAACGATATTCGCTTCTTTTTCTGCTTGCGATTTAATAATTGTAACTTCTTTATCTGCGGTTGATCTTATCTTTTGTGCCATCTCTGCACCTTGAGCTCTGAATTCTCTTGCCTCTCTTTCTCTTTCTGTTTGCATTCTAGCAAAAATAGCCTGACTGTTTGCTTCAGGTAAATCGGCTCGCTTAATTCTTACGTCAACTATCTCAATGCCAAAATCTCTTACTTCAGCTTCAACAAGCGAAGTAATTTGTTTCATTAGTTTAGATCTATTTTCTGATAAAACTGATGCTAAAGGTTCTTCACCTAAGACACCACGAATTCGAGAGTTGACGACAGCAGATATTCTTGATCTCGCTACATTTTCATTTCCTAGGGCTTTATAGAATTCTAACACATCAACAATTTTAAATTTTACAAATGCATCAACAATTAGTCTCTTTTGGTCTGAAGCAATAATTTCAGCTGCTGGTGCATCGATGTCTAGTATCCTGTTATCGATAAATATGACATTTTGAATGAAAGGAATCTTAACATTAAGACCTGGTTCTGTGATTACCCTTTTTGGATCTCCAAACTGAAGGACAATTGCGTTTTTTACTTCTAAAACAGTGAAAAATGTAAAATATGAAATTATAGCAATTAGTCCAATTACAATAAGGGAAATTCTAGACGCTCTCATATTTAATCCTGTGTTTTCTTTAACTCTGGTAAAGGCAGGTAAGGCACGACTGAGTCCCCTCCATTTTTATCGATAATTACTTTATCCATGTCAGAAAATACGTCTTCCATGGTTTCATAAAAAATTCTCTTTTTTGTAACAGATGGAGCTTTAGCGTACTCAGCTTGAATTGATAAAAATCTTGCAGCTTTACCTTCACTGTCAGCTATGACTTTTTGCCTATAACCCTCGGCCAATTGAAGTATCTGCTCTGCTTCACCTCGAGCCCTTGGGATTATATCATTGGCATAAGCTTCAGCTTCATTACGTTGTCTTTCCCTATCTGCACGCGCAGCTTGTACATCTCTAAATGCATCAATAACTTGAGCAGGCGGATCTGCTTTTTGTGTTTGAACTTGCGTTATAGTAATTCCAGTTCCGTACGCATCTAATATCTCTTGAATTAATACTCGAGTTTTATCTTCAATCTCTGTTCTTCCCTCAGTTAATATAGATTGAATTGAAGCCTGACCTATAGACTCCCGCATAGCGGTCTCAGCAGCACTTTTTACAGTCAACTCAGGAGCCTGTACATTAAATAAAAATTTTCCAGCATCGTTAATTAACCAAAAAACTGAAAAATCAATATCAACTATATTTTCGTCTCCAGTCAGCATCAAGCTTTCTTCTTCGACGTCACGAATTGCTGTAACTCTAGAATCAGGACTTTGACGGTAACCTACATCGATTCTATTAATCTTGGTAACCTTAGGTGTGAAAACTCTCTCAATTGGATAAGGGAGATGGTAATTTAAACCAGGCTGAGTGGTATTGGTATATTTTCCAAATTGAAGGACCACTCCTTGCTCGTCTGGAAGTACTCTGTAAAAGCCACTTGCCAACCAGATTAATATTAGAATGCCTATTATGACCATCGGTCCTAACTTTCCAAAAAAAGAACCTGGCATCATTCCTTTAAATTTGTTTTGAGCGTTGCGAATTACGTCGTCCATGTTTGGACCGGAACCCCGTCTTCCGCTGCCGTTACCAGAAGATCCCCAAGGATCGTTATTATTGTTATCAGACCAAGACATATTTTAATCGAATATTTATATTTGTTAATTGTTTACCTATATATGATAAAAATGGTTAAAAGCAATTAATTACAATTATACATATGATATTATGATATATTGTAATTAATTACTATAATACAAGTTCAAAAAAATGGGAGAAACTCAAGAAAATCAAGCATTACACTTACTCGGGCAAGTGATGAATGATAGTAAAGGCGAAAATATTGTTGCACTGGGTATGGTTAAAAACATTAAAGTCAATGAGGGTAAAATTGATTGTATAATTGAATTTGATGGAATTGATGTAAAAAAGAATGATAAAATATTTAATGATGCTCAATCGGCCCTTAATGAAATTCCAGGCATAACAAAAGTAAATATTATTACAACATACCATAAAGCAAATTTAGAAAATGAAAAAGATAATGGCGCTCAGATAAAAAAATCAAATAACGCTGGTACATCTAAGATAAAATATATTCTAGCTGTAGCTTCAGGAAAGGGTGGTGTTGGTAAGTCAACTGTCGCTGTAAACCTTGCTTGCGCTTTTAAATTTATAGGGCTTAAAACATGTCTTTTAGATGCTGACATTTACGGACCATCAATTCCTAAAATGATCGGTGTGAATGAAAAACCATCCTCTGATGGAGAAAAGATAGAGACTATAGATCGATTTGGTATTTCAACAATGTCCATGGGCTATATGGTAAAAGATGAAAATCCAATTATTTGGCGAGGGCTTATGGTTATGAAGGCAATTAATGAGATGATTGACAAAGTTAATTGGGGAGATGCAGATATAATGGTAATTGACTTGCCCCCTGGTACTGGTGATGTTCAATTATCACTTATTCAAAAAATTAATATCTCAGGCAGTGTTATTGTAACAACACCTCAAGATATTGCTTTGATCGATGTTGTGCGCGGTTTAAAAATGTTTGAGAAAACCAGAGTCCCTATCTTAGGTATAGTTGAAAATATGAGTTATTTTTTGGCACCTGATACTGGTAAAGAATATAGTCTTTATGGCGAGAGCAAAACTAAAGAAGTAGCTGAAAAATACAATTATGAAATTTTAGCAAATCTGCCGCATGACCCATTGCTTATGGAGCAAAGTGACAAAGGTCATCCTTTGACTGATTTAGTGCCAGACCATAAAGTTAGCAAAATATTTAATGAGTTGGCAGAGTCTTTGATAAAAAGGCTGAAATTAGAAAAACTATCCAATACTAATTGAGGTCAAATTTCCTTTGTAACTCGCTCCACTCTCTTTTAGATAAACCTTCTTCTTCAAATGAAACTTTTTCTCCTTTAAGAAGTCTCCGCATTAATTTAATTTCTTTTGCAGACAACTCCGTTCCGCCCATTCGATAATCTTCAAATGCCTCATACGTAAGAGGAACCCATTTTTTTACTAAATCAAGCATTACATCTGCATAAACTCTGATCTCATACTGTGCATGGTCATCAGCTCTTAAGGCAAGAAAATGTAGAAGATTATTAAGATCAATCTTCCAGTACCATTGAGTATATGTATTTAATGTAAGATTCATTCTAGCAAGTTCACGGGCAATCCCTGACTTGCCTTCATCCAAAACTCCACCTGAAGAATTTTCATTTAAAAGGGTCTCATAATTTGAATAAGTTTGCTCCGCATCATTTTTTAAAATTTGAATAACATTTGACGCCTCATCATCAGTTAGTGCGTCCCCCCTACCCTGGTTGTTAATCTGTGATTGGGCTGCTAAATTCTCTGCGGAAGGTATATAAAACTCTTTATCAAGTATTGAATACCTGGCTGAATATTCATTTACATTCGCAGTCCTATGTCTGATCCACTGACGGGCAATAAAGATTGGTAACTTTATATGAAACTTAATCTCGCACATTTCAAATGGGGTTGAGTGACGATGTCTCATCAAGTATTTAATAAGACCTTTGTCATTTGAAATTTTCTTTGTACCTTTACCATAAGAAACTCTGGCTGATTGAACGACAGAGCTGTCATCACCCATATAGTCAATTACGCGAACAAAACCATGATCAAGAACTTCAATGGGCTGATACAAAACAGCCTCCAACTCCGGAACAGTTACTCTGCTAGTCTCGGTTTTTTCAGAGCGTAAAGCCTCAATCTCTTTTAGTTGTTCTTTATTTACAGGCATTTTTTTGAATCAAATAATAATGACACATTATAATAAGAATAGCCTCTTTAAAAAGATTCAATATCAAACTATATTCAGATTGCTGGGGATATCCTAGCTATAGAGATAAACCGCTTACATAATACACATTACGGACCCGGGGGCGGTACCCGGCACCTCCACCATTTTTAAGGGGGTGATATAGGATCGACGAATGTTTAAAGGTAAGTTTTTCTCTCGGCATTGTACCGCCGTTATCGGGCTAACTTTTAAATGCTAACAATAAATTAGCGCTCGCTGCTTAATGTAATTAGGCAAGCGCGGTTTGGGAGGCACCGGGCAACAGAAGTCTCCCACATCACTGATTTGCTTAAATTTAATTTATTTTACTTCAAAACTTTATAAAATTAATAAATCAAGTTGGCTCTATTACTGATCTACTTTTATTCTATAACTTCGAGATATTGCTCATTAATATAGTCACCAAGTTTTTCTTCAAATGCTTCTGCATATGGTGAAACGCTTATAAGGACTTCTGCGGTATTGAATTTTGCCTCTTTAATGCTGATAATTGCAATTCTATTGTTTTCACCTACAAAAGTTAGAATACTAGTTTCACCTCTAATAGTTGTTTGTTCTTTCCAACCAAAAGCATCAAGATTTTTTACATAAAAATTAAAAACACTTATTTTTGATCCAGGAATACTAAGAGATAGTTGGCCACTCCAAGCTTTTCCTTCTCCTAATAATATACTTTTATTCAACGATACTTTAGTGTCTTCTGGAAAGGGCATATCACTAATTCGTGTTAATGTATTTTTACCTTCTTGAATTGTTTTCTGCTCAGATAACTTATCACCACTTGCACAACTTGATAACAATATAATAAAAAAAATAGAAACATAGAAGTTAGATTTAGAAAATAACCGATTCATTTACATTTAACTTTATCAGTAATTTATTTAAATTACTATATCTTAAAGATCGATACGAAAGTTGCACAAATTAGATCTTTTCTTTAATATCAATTAAGTACACATCAAAAACTACTACAAATTATGAATATAAGTAAAATATTTATTACTTTTTTTATTGTAACCATATTGCTGAATGGATGTGGTGCGGTAACAACTGCTGATACCATTGCGTCAACAGTGACAGATACCGCTAGCTCAATATTTCATTACTCAACATGTGCATTTACTGCAGCCGAATGCTTTGATTGAAATACTTGCTTACTGATTTGGTATACTAGTTGGCAAAGCAGTGTGAAGCATGGTTGCAACCAACTTTTCGTTCTGATCAAATAACTTTCCCTCAATGGTCGTAACCGTTTTACCATATTTTATAATTTTAGTTTGAATAGTGGCTTTACCTAACGGCATTGGCCTATGAAATAAAACATGATGATCTGTTGTGAGGGGGAGTTTCTCCTCCTTAAAAGCAATATATGCTGTCATCGAAGTGGCTTCGTCCAAAGCTGCATCGATCATCCCACCCTGAACTAAATTGAGAGGACTTGCAGTCTCGGGTGGAAATATTATCTCAAAAAAGAAAATTTCATTTTTTTCTTTTATAAATTCAAAATTTAAAAATTTTCCCGAAGGACTATTTTGAAGTTTTTTTATCATAATAATTTAGCATTATTTAATTGCTCTTTATTTAAATATCTAAAAATTACTAGTTTTAAATTTAATAGGATTCTGATATCTCGTGTTTATGATTCCATATTACATAGCTGCACTCTCTCTAATTTTCTTGTTATTACTAGCATTTCATTTCGGATTTGCGGTAGTATAACAGATTTATCATTGAAAAAGCTTAAACGCTTACCATATGTTACATATTAAGGTACTATAGTACATTCATCATGAGTCAGAAAACTAGACGAGAGCAAGACAGTTTAGGCAAAATAAATGTTGCCAATATTAATCTTTGGGGAGCACAAACTCAAAGATCATTAAAGAATTTTAGAATTGGAAATGATAAAATGCCAATTGAGATAATTCATGCCTTAGCAATCATTAAGATGTCATGCGCAAAGGCAAATCAAAAACAAAAGCTTCTTAGTCCTAAGTTAGCTAAAACAATTATTGATGCTGCAAAGCAAGTCGCATTAGGTAAATACGACCAACATTTCCCCCTTTCTGTCTGGCAGACTGGATCTGGAACTCAAACAAACATGAATATGAACGAAGTAATTGCAAATATAGCAAATAAGAAAATATCTAAAAAACTAGGCACCAATTACCCCGTTCATCCAAATGACCATGTAAATAAGAGCCAGTCAACTAATGACAGCTTCCCATCGGCTATGAATATTGCATCTAAATTGAAAATTATTAGTGAACTACTCCCAGCATTAGAAAGTATGGAAAAAGTATTAAAATTACAATCTCAAAAATGGAAAAGTATTATAAAGATTGGAAGAACTCACTTGCAAGATGCAACTCCACTTTCGCTAGGGCAAGAATTTTCTGGGTATCAGGCGCAAATCAATTCAAATATAAGGAGAGTTGAGGGAGCTTTAACTAACTTAAGTTACCTTGCTCAAGGGGGAACCGCTGTAGGTACAGGATTAAATACGTTACGTGGTTTTGACCATCTTGTGGTTTCAGAAATAAGTAAAATAACTAAGTCAAAATTCAAACCTGCTATAAATAAATTTCAAGCACTGGCATCTCATGACTCAATAGTAGAGCTATCTGGTGTACTTAATGTAATTGCGACTGATTTATTTAAAATTGGAAATGACATAAGACTTTTAGCATCAGGTCCTCGCTCAGGTTTGGGTGAGATCAGCCTACCTGAAAATGAACCTGGATCATCAATCATGCCAGGTAAAGTCAATCCTACTCAAAGTGAAGCCTTAACAATGGTGTGTTTGCAAGTGATGGGTTTCCATAATGTTATTTCAATGGCAGGTTCACAAGGTCACTTTGAACTTAATGCGTTTAAACCACTCATAGGACTAAATATCATTAATTCGATTAATTTACTTGCTTCAGCTATACATAATTTTAACGAAAAATGCCTCAGAGGTATCAAGCCAAATATAAAAAATATTAAACAAGGAGTTGAAAATTCATTAATGCTGGTAACAGCCCTTGCACCAGAAATTGGCTATACGAAGGCAGCTGAGTTAGCTAAATTAGCCCATAAGAAAAATATATCTCTTTTCGAGGCAAACAAAATTTTAAAATATCTAGAAAATAAGAAAATTAAATTGCTTCTAAACCCCAGTAAGATGATCACTTCGTCTTGATTATTCCAAATGCAAAACTCTAAAAAGCGTACAGTCAATCTAGATGGCCATATTACGAGTGTATTTTTAGAAAAAGAATTTTGGGATGAAATTGTTGCTCTAAGCAAACAAAGCAATACTACACCCGATCGTCTAATTTCTGACATTGATCAGAAAAAAACTACTTCAAATTTATCAAGCGCTATTAGACTATATGTCTTGAATCACCTAAAAAATCGAACATGAGCAATTCCCAATACCTAGACAGCTTAAATGAATTACAGCATGAGTCAGTTTGCAGTACAGAAGGACCAAACCTAATTATTGCAGGAGCAGGAACAGGAAAAACAAGAGTTTTGACAACGCGCGTGGCACATATTGTTAAGACTAAACTTGCTTTTCCATCTCAAGTACTTTGCGTGACATTTACCAATAAAGCAGCTCGTGAGATGGCTGATCGAGTTCAGCAACTTGTTAATCAAAGTATGGATAGAATTCCATGGATTGGTACATTTCATTCAATTGGAGCAAAAATTATTAGAAATCACTCAGAAGTATTAGGTCTTAAGTCAAGTTTTACAATATTGGATAAGGACGATCAGCTTTCACTCATAAAACAAATTATTAAAGCTGAAAACCTGGATCAATCACAATTCTCACCAAAACTCATTCAATCAAAAATTGACCAATGGAAAAATAAAGCGCTGAACCCCGATGATATTAAAGCTAAAAGTCTTGATAACCTTATTGATGAAAAAAGTTCAACAATTTATAAAATCTATCAGCAACGATTATTTGAAATTAATTGTTTAGATTTTGGAGATCTACTATTGCAATGTATAAATTTATTTAAGAGAGATGATATTTTAAAGAGATATGCATCAAATTTTAAATATATACATGTTGATGAATATCAAGATACGAATGCAGCACAATATATATGGTTGAAACTTCTCGCTTCTGTAAATCTTAATATATGCTGCGTCGGTGATGATGATCAATCTATTTATAGCTGGCGTGGGGCTGAAGTAGATAACATGTTAAAATTTGAAAAAGAATTCGAGAATGCAAAAGTCATAAGGTTAAAACAAAATTATAGATCAACAAACAATATCTTAAAGTCTGCATCGTCACTTATAAGTTATAATGAGATGAGGCTTGGAAAAGAATTAATATCTGACCAAGGAACTGGCGAACCAATCTGTCTTCACTTAGTTAATTCAAGTCGTGATGAAGCTAACCTCGTTGCACAAGAAATTTTAGATTATAAAAAAGATAATCCTGATTTAAATAATGTTTCCATTTTGGTAAGAGCAGTTTTTCAATCCAGAGAAATAGAAGAGTCTTTAATTAAGTATTCAATTCCATATCGTATTATAGGTGGAATTAGATTCTATGAAAGAGCTGAAATAAAAGATGCAGTTTCTTACTTACGATTAGTCTATGAAACTCAGGACGATATTGCCTTTGAAAGAGCACTCACAGTTCCAAAAAGAGGCATAGGTGAAAAGTCCTTTAATCATATCCTCTCTCTTGCAAATCGAAATAAAATTTCCTTGTACCAAGCTTCTAAAAATATGATTGATACTGATGAACTAACAAAAAAAATTTCTGAGAGTTTAAAAATATTTATTGGAGTTATAGACAGGGGCAAGTCAATGGTCGAGAATGTTCCATTTTATGATATTTTAAAGGTATTATTAGATGAGTCTGGATATATGAATATGCTCAAAAATGATAAAAATGTATCTGCTCAAACAAAAATTGAAAATATAAAAGAGCTTATAGTTGCAATGCAAGACTACAATAATATTGAGGAATTTTTAGAGCATATTTCATTAGTAACAGCAGTAGATGAAAATAATGTAGATAATAAAGTAAGTATAATGACACTGCATGCTGCAAAAGGACTTGAGTATGATTTTGTTTTTCTGCCGGGGTGGGAGGAAGGATTGTTTCCGCATCAAAAAACAATTGATGAAAGTGGCAATAAGGGCATAGAGGAAGAAAGAAGACTAGCTTATGTCGGAATAACTAGGGCAAAGAAAAAAATTAATATTATAACGTCAATGACGAGACGTTTTCAAAATAATTGGATGCCTTCACTTCAATCAAGATTTATTGAGGAATTGGATCAAGAAATCATAAAGACAATCAACCACGCATCTGATCATTTGAAATCTTTTAAAGAGCCCCATTTCGACGAATATAATCAAGATTACGGTTTAAAACCAAAAAAGATTTCATTTCTAAACAATGGGATATCTAGCTATAGATCTGTAATAGATATGGAAATTGAAAATGCAAAAGATATAAACGATGACTTAATCCTACAGATTGGACAAACTGTTGAACATAAAAAGTTTGGTATCGGGACAATTCAAGACATAGATGGAACCAAGGCTATTGTTGATTTTGACAAACACGGTAAAAAAAAACTAATTTCTGACTTTTTAAAACCATGCTAAGCGACAATAATAAATTATCAAAAATTAGATCTTTACTAAAAAAAAACGATATTCAGTATTATATTTTACCGCATTCAGACGAATATCAAAACGAATTTTTACCCGCGTATAGTAAACGGCTAGAATGGATTAGTAATTTTAGTGGATCTGCAGGAGATATTATTATTAGTAATAAGGAGGCATTTCTTTTTGTTGATGGCCGATATACGATACAAGCGTCGCAAGAAGTAAATAAGAAAAACTTCAAAATCTATAATTATTCAGATTTATCACCTATTGATTTACTAAAAAATAAAAAACCAAAATCAATTGGTATAGATGGGAATACAATTACCTATCAGAGGGTGGCCAATATTAAAAAAAGTATAAACAAAAGTGTGAAGATTAAGAATATCGATAAAAATTTAATAGATCAGATCTGGAATGATAAACCTACAAAAAAAAAGTCCAGACCATTTGCAATTGGTGGCATAAATGCATCAGGAAAAGTGAATTACATAAAGAAATATTTGAATAATTCGAAGGCAGACTACTACTTAATTACTGCATGCGATTCCATCGCATGGGTATTCAATATCAGAGCAAAAGATATTAAATATTCACCTTTATTTCTATCGAAGGCTTTAATTCATAAATCTGGAAAATGCTATATTTTTTCTGATTTCACGAATTCTAAAAATATAAAATTTGATATTGATATAAAGTTTATGAATACCCTAGAAATTAATAATTTTGTTATTAGTTTAGACAAAAACGAAAAAATAATAAGTGATGCAAATACTGTATCATTCAGTCTAGCTAATAAGATTAAAAATCAAGCGAAATTGAAAATTGAAGGTGATCTCATTCAAATACTGAAATCAAGGAAAAATAGATTGGAAAAAAATGGCATGATAGAATGTCATAAAAGAGATGGGGTAGCTCTTACCAAATTTATTTATTGGATAAAAAATAAAGTAAAAAACAACAAAATAACAGAACTGGATGCAATTAGGTACTTAGATAATAAAAGAAAGAAAAATGAAAAGTTCTTTTCATTAAGTTTTCCTACTATAGCTGGAACTGGTTCAAATGGCGCTATTGTTCACTACAGAGCTAACAAAAAAACAAACAAAATAATAAAAACTTCAGATTTATTTTTAGTAGATTCAGGAGCACAATATCTGGATGGTACGACAGATGTTACCAGAACAATTTGCTTTAACACTCCTACACCAGAACAAATTGAAATGTATACAAGAGTACTGAAAGGACACATTGCAGTTGCAAGTAGTAAAATAAAGTATGGTGAAACTGGAAAAAAACTTGATCAGTTAGCGAGGAAACCATTGAAAGAAATTAATTGTAATTTTGATCACGGTACCGGACATGGGGTCGGCTGCTTCCTTAATGTACATGAAAATCCTCCTTCAATTTCTAAAAACTCAAAAATTAAATTTGAAGATGGTATGATTGTTTCAAATGAGCCTGGTTATTATAAAGAAAATCATTATGGCATCAGAATCGAGAATTTAATTATTTCAAAATTATCAAACAGAATGATAACTTTTAAAACTATAACAATGGCTCCGCTTGAAAGGTTGTTAATAGATCAAACATTATTAACTGTGAATGAAATTGATTGGGTGAATAGATACCATAAAAGGGTAAGAAACATATTAATGCCATCAATGAACTCTAATGAGAGAGATTGGCTTATTAATCAGACTGCGCCTTTATGACTTAGATAACTTTTTCCAGCTCTCTTCGTTCATAATCTTAATTCCAAGTTCATTAGCTTTTTTTAATTTTGAGCCAGATTTTTCTCCTGCAATCAGTATGTCGGTTGATCTATTGATGCTAGAAACAACTTTAGCGCCTAATTTCTCTGCCATAGATTTTGCTTCAGCCCTGGACATTGAATCTAAAGTCCCTGTAAAGATTATTTTTTTCCCTGTAATTGGAGATTTCACTGTTTTTAATGAACTTATAACTAAATCAATTTCCTCAATTAGTGATAATATTTGATTTCTATTGCCTTTATACTCTGAATATTCTCTAAAAGATCCTGTTGCTTTGGGACCCAGTCCATCGGTATTTTCTAATATATTAAATATATCTTTTTTGACGTCTTGGTCATTATTATAAAATCTTATAAATATATCAATACTTTTAAAAGCTTGCGAAATAGCTTGAGCATTCTTTTCTCCAATAAATCTAATTCCAAGCGAGTATACAAATTTTGAAAGTTCAATTCTCCTTTTATCATTAATTGCTTCAACTAAATTTTTAAAAGAAAGCTCCCCCCATCCTTCCATATCTATGATTTGACTTCTATTCTTTTCAAGTTTAAATATATCGCTATAATTTTTTATAATTTTTTTATTATAAAATAAGTTTATCTGTTTATCTCCTAATCCTTCAATATCGAGCGCGCTGCGAGATACAAAATGTTTTAATCCCCCAATAATCTGTGCCTCACAGATATATGCACCAGAGCATCTGACTACTACTTCGTCAGGATCAATAATGATACTGGAGCCACATACAGGGCAACTTTTGGGAGGCTTAAATAACTTTGATCTTTTCTTATTTTTATCTAATACAACATTTAAGATATGCGGTATTACATCGCCTGCTCTTTCAATGACAACTGTATCACCTTCTCTGATATCTTTTTTTTCAATTTCCTCAAAATTATGTAAAGTTGCATTTGATACTAAAACACCCCCTATATTTATTGGCTCAAGTCTTGCCACTGGAGTAGCTGAACCTGTTCGTCCAATCTGTATATCTATTTTTTTGATTCTTGTCTTAGCAGTTTCTGAAGCAAATTTATGTGCGATTGCCCATCTTGGCGTCTTGCCAACTGTTCCTAACCTTCTTTGATATGATATGTCATTTACCTTGTATACTAACCCGTCAATATCGTATGGAATTTCTGATCTTTTATCATTTATATAATTATAATTTTTTAATAGTTCATCAATACCATTTGCAACTTTCAAGTAAGGACTAATTGGTATTCCCCAAGTTTTAAATTCCATCATTTGATCATAGTATGTTTTTTTTCCATTCTCATAGACTCCAAAGCCATGGGCTATAAATTTTAATGGTCTACTTTTAGTTATTTTTACATCCAACTGTCTTAAGCTTCCTGCAGCAGCATTTCTCGGATTTGCAAATTGATTTTTTGTTTTCTTATTTAAATTTAAGAAGTCTTTTTTTGTAATAAAGATCTCCCCTCTTATCTCTATCTTTTTAGGCGGGGAATTTATTTGAAGTTTCTGAGGTATCTCTTTGATAGTAGATACGTTTCCCGTGATTATTTCACCATTTAATCCATCACCCCTTGTTGCGGCAACAATTAATTGGCCGTTTTCGTAAATTAGGTTAACTGATAAACCGTCAATTTTTGGTTCAATTGAGAATTGAATATTAATATCTTTAAATGAAAGAAATCTAATTATTCTTTTTAAAAAGTTTTCTACATCGCCCTTTATCATTGCATTGTCTAACGAAAGCATTCTAGTTGGATGATTAAATTTTGAAAACTCTGCTGAGACTTTGCCTCCAATTTTATTCAGAGGGTTGTCTGCGCTTAATAAATTAGGGTATTTTTTTTGAACTCTCTTTAATTCAGTAATTAGCGCATCATATTCAACATCACTAATTTGAGGATTATCCTTATTGTAATAAAGATCGTTATGATAATTTATTTTCTCAATAAGGTTTTTAAATTTTTTTTCTTTAACATTTGTCACTTAAATTTACTATATAAGATCTTTTATAAGTTCGTAGCTTTTAAGATACCAATCGCTGTTAGGAAAATTAAATTGAAGTGTGGCTGCATATCTTCTTGCTTCTTCATGAAGTCCAAGAGAAAAATATATTTCCACTAATCTAAATAAGGTTTCTTCCGTGTATATCGATGTATTAAATTCGTCTAATATCTTATTATACCTATTGATTGCTGATATCCATTGATGGTTGAATTGATAATACCTAGCTATTTCAATTTCTTTAGCAGCTAATCGATCATTTATTATATCAATTTTATCTAATGCATCTCGAGCAAATTCAGATTCTGGGTATTTATTTACAACCTCTTCAAACGCTAATTTAGACTTTGAAGTTAATGTTTGATCTCTTTCAACATCACTAATTTGCTCAAAGTAATTTAAAGCTCGAAGATAATAGGCATAGGATATTTTCTTACTACCAGGATAAAGTGCTATAAATCTCTCTAGTGAGTCCAAACTATCATTGTACATATTTGACTTATAATAACAAAAACCTGACATTAATTGAGCTTGATTCGACCATTTTGAATATGGATATTGGCGTTCGATTTCTTCAAATAATAAGGCTGCGTCAACAAAGTCTCTTTTCTTAACAAGATCCATCGCGTCATTGTATAGAATCTGAAGCTTCTCACCCTCTGTTTCTGGAGTCATCAGCTTAGTGTCTGAGCAAGCAGTAAATATAATTAAGACTACAAATAAGAAAGTATTCGCTCTAATATTAGACATTAGGGTTGATTTTAATGAATATTCTTTAAGATTAAAGGGTAAATCTATTGATTTATAATGAAGCTGAAAGCTCTTTTTTACGTTTTAATGATGAAAATGGTAGTTCTTCTAAATCAGATATATCATCATCATATTTCCAATTAGATTTATCAGACAGGATTGACTTAACAATTTCATGAGTAAGTCTGTGACCTCCTTTAAATATTTCAAAGGATCCTTTTACCCTATGTCCCAGTAAGTATATATCGCCAATAAAGTCTAGCACCTTGTGCCTCACAAACTCGTCATCGTGCCTCAGCACTGATTGGTTCATTATGCCATCATTATTAAGAACAATGGCATTTTCAATAGAGCCGCCAGCTATGAGGCCTTTGTCTCTAAGAGATTCTACTTCATCCTTAAAACCAAATGTTCTACTGTTGCTGATAACATTTTTATAATTGTATGATGTGTCTAAATCAAAAATAAAATTTTGCTTTTTAATTAATTTATGATCATAAACAATTGTATAGTTTATTGACATATTATTGGCTGGGGCAACCCTAATATAACTATCGTTATCTCTGAATATAATAGGTTGAATTATGTTAATAATCTTTCTTTTTGCCTGTAAATTTTTAATACCTACTCTTTCTATTTCTGAAACATATTCAAAGGAACTGCCATCAAGAATAGGAAGTTCTACGTTGTCTATCTCAATAATTGCATTATCTATTCCTAAGCCATGAAAAGCAGACATTAGGTGCTCGATAGTTGATACAGAGTGACCATATTCATTTGACAATTTTGTACACAATTCAGAATGTACAACATTTTCAATTTTTGCCTTCAATAGGCTCTCTATGTGAGGCGCCTTGAGGTCGATTCGTTTAAATAGTATTCCTGTATTTGCAGGCGCTGGATTGACTTTTATAGTGCTAATTTTACCACTGTGTAAAGTGATGCCAGATAATTTAAAATATTTTTTGAGAGTCTTTTGCATGTCAAAATAAAATTTATAATTTGATTGTCACTTTTATGATAGACAAAGATTATTACTTTTTGTTACGTTTTATAAGTTTTGGAAAAATTTATAAATTATTGATAATATTGATTTTTTTCGATAGTTTACATCGCTTACTTCACCTTCTAAATCGTGGTTTATTGCATAAGAAAGTAAACCGAAGCTTGAGGTTAATGACGGATTATCAAGATAAGTCTTAGATCCATTTATTTTTCTAGTTGAACCCAATCTAAATGATGAATTAATGAATTTATTTTTGATTAATTTTTGAATAATAATTGATTTTGCTCCGTATCCTGTAAGTATAATTGAATTTGATACTAGCGAATTAAACCTTGATTTCATTACTGTCGTCGAAATAATTTTTGCCAGCTCTTCAGCACGAGCCAAATAAATTTCATAATATTTATCTAGTTCTTTATTCTGCTTTTTATCTTTATCAAAAAAATCAATCTTTTTTCTAATGCTTTCAGCTTCCACAAGTGCAAGGGATTTTACCTGTGATATATCATTTGCGAAATGTAATGTTCCTATTCTTATAATATCAAATCCAATCAATTGACTATCAAAAGTATAGGATAAAACTGTTTTATTTTTTTGCACTTCAATAGTTATTGCGCCTTGTTCAGACTCTTCTTCATTTAGCACTGCTAAACTTGTTGAATAATTACTAGAAACTATCTGTTTTAAATTTAGCTCCATCTCCAGGAATGTCTTATATATTATTTCAAGATAATTTTTTGATACTGATATTATATGCCATTTTGTAAGTAGGTTATCGGCCTTCATTCCAATTGGGTCTGATACACTTTTTCTGTTATCAATACGATAACTTATTGGAAAAGAATGCAATGGCTCTTTTAATTTTGTATATAAATTAGTAAATAGTTTTGACTTAAAAAAATCTTTTATATTATCCTCCTCAATCACATTGTTTTTTTTCACAATATTGAAATCAATATATTCTGATGTCATGTTTTCCGAAATACTTACAAAAACATCTGATATTTTTACATTTGCCTCATATTCAGCCTTGGTAATTGCAACTTTTATATAATCACAAATTTCAGAATGCCGAAGAGAGAGAGGTTTAGAACAATTTACTGGTAGTTTTGAAATACCAATACCAATTAATTGAAGAATTTTACCACGATTAATAATTTCTAACTCTTGCGCAATTAAACAAATTATTTTATCGGAACGTATATCAATTGCGCTAAAAATATTTCTTTGAGACATTAGATATCATTTATACCATAATTAATCTTTCCTTCATCTACCTTCAACGATGCCCTGCCCTCAATTCTTAAGTCAATTTCAATTATATTGCTCTGCAAGACTTTTTCATTAACAAACAGGTCCTTTAAATTTTTAAGCGCAGTGTCTATTTTTTTATCGGGTAATTTAATTAATAAATTATTTTTTAAAGTTATATTCCATCTTCTTTTCTCTATAAAATCTAATTTATTTAGTTGTGAAATCAGTTCAGAAAAATGAATATTCAGCTCTTTTATAATACCTTTAAGAGCTGGCGGGGACTCATTCCCTGAAATAATAATAAAATTTTCAATTTTATAATCTTTATTTTTTTCAGTAATAATTGTTCCATCAATATCAACTAGATAATATTTACCTTTGTCTCTTAAAATTGCATATGGATCATTTTCAATAATGTCTAATACTAATGTGGATGGATAAACTTTCTTTGCATTTACTCTCTTTATCCATTGTTCTTGCTCAAGAATTTCTTTAATTTTTTTTAATTCTAAAGATAATAAATCAGAGGAATGATTATATATTTCTTCTTTAATTATATTTATATTTGATTTTTCTGAACCATTAATAGTTATCTGATTTAAAATAAAATATTTAGATACTAAGTTTGGAAAGTAATATATCGTTACTAAAATCAGTAAAAGAAATATAATTAGTATCGAACATATAATATTTATATATTTAACGGTTTGTTCCTGCATCCTCTAAAATCCAATTAATGAGTTCATCAAATTCTGTCCCTTTGTATTTTGCTATTTCTGGCACTAACGAAGTCGGTGTCATTCCTGGCTGAGTATTGAGTTCAAGAATGTAAAACCGATTGGTATTTTTTTCCAAAATAAACTCTGTTCTTGAAATTCCTTTACATCCAAGAATTTTATGCGCCTTTAAAGCTAGGTCTTCTACCTCTTCCAGTTGTTTTTTATTGATTCTTGGTGGGATTATATGCTTAGTCTTGCCGTTATCAAAATACTTTGACTCATAGTCATAGAATTCGTTTTTTGGATCAATCTCTATTGAGCCAGTCTTTTCATTTCCAATTACAGCAACATTAATTTCTTGGCCATCTATAAACTCCTGAACCAGAACTTCATTTCTATCTGCGTTATCCATTAAATATCTTTTTTTTCCTTCTTGATTCCTGATTAATCCAACGCCTACGCTGGAGCCTTCGTTTCTTGGCTTTATTACAAACGGATACTCAGGAAATGAGTGTTCATTAATATTATTGATACTCACCAGATTAGTTATTGGGTAATTAAAATTATTTTTAATAAATATTTCTGCAGACTTATATTTGTCCATTGCTAATTGAGAAGATTCAATTCCTGAATGCGTATAGGGTACATTATTTAATTCAAGAATTTTTTGAACTTCTCCGTCTTCTCCCCATGTGCCATGTAAACCGTTAAATATTACATCGGGCTTATGTTCAGAGATGTGTTCTGAAAGATCTAAGTCTGCATCAATTTCAATTACCTCATAGCCTAATCTTACTAGCGCCCTAGATATTTCTTTGGAAGTTATGATACTTATTTCTCTTTCTGCCGATACGCCTCCATAAAGCAACATAACTTTATTATATATACTCATCTATTACCCAAAATTTTAATTTCCCACTCTAATTCTACGCCTAATCTACTCTTTACTTCTTTTTTTATATTTTCACCAAAATCTTCAATTAAATTAGCGGAGTCATTCTGTCTGTTGACTATAAAATTTGCGTGTTTTTCTGAGAATGAAACTCCATTTAATTCATATTCTCTTAATCCAGCTTTATCGATTAATTGCCAAGCTTTGAGCTCGCTACGATCAAAAGGATTCTTGAATGTACTTCCAGCAGTCATCACTTTTTGAGGCTGAGTTTCTTTTCTTTGCTCATTTATTTCAACGATTCTTTTATTAATTATTAATGGATCTCCAATTTCTTTGTTGAATTGAACCTCGCAGATTATGTATTTATCTAAAAAATTATTTTTTCTGTAAGAAAATAATTCTTTAGAATAATTCAGTTCTATGAGCTCTCCCTGATTACTCAAGCATTTTGCTTTAATGAACATATCCTTAGTCTCAGATCCGAAGCATCCCGCATTCATACATACGGCCCCTCCTACAGTACCAGGTATTCCAGAATAAAATTCAAAGCCTATTATTGAATTCTTCAAACAATATTTTGATAAAACTTTATCATGCACAGCCGCTCCTGCAAAAACCATATTTTTATCATGATGAATATTACTAAATTCATTACCTAATCTGATGACAAGGCCTGCTATACCTCCGTCTCTAATAATTATATTTGAACCTAAACCAATAACTGAGACATCTATATCGTCTTCTTTCGCAGTAAGTACTAACTGCAATTCTTCTAAACTTGAGGGAATATAAAAGATTTCGGCATTACCTCCAATTCCAAACCAACTATGTTTAGATAGATTATAATCAAATTTGTATTTACCTTTTACTTTATTTCTTAAGAATATTTCATTAAGAATTTTCTGATTCTTATTCATATATTTTTTTCAAGTTTCTAGCAAAATCTGCAGCCCACTGAGTTACTGTTCCTGCACCCAGAAACAAAAAAGTGAGTTTGTCATTGCTAGACTTAATTAATCTAAGCAGCTGCTCATCATTTTCATAGACCTCTGCATTAACTTTAGAATTTTTTTTAATACTTTTTATAAGTGATTGTAATTTAAAATTGCGGGGCATCTTTTCACCTGCTGAATAAACACTCGATACAAAGACCTGATCACATTTCATGAAACATTTACTAAATTCTGTTTTTAAATTTATCAGTCGTGTATATCTATGAGGCTGAAAAATGATGATAAGTTTTCTTTTTGGATTTGAATAATTCAGTCCCTCTATGACATTCTTAATTTCTGTTGGATGGTGGGCGTAATCATCTATGATCTTGACATTTTTTTTGTCCCAGAGTTGAGTAAGTCTTCTTTGTACGCCACTAAATTTAGATAAAGCTTTCTTAATTGTACCATGATTTACATTGAGTTCTGAGGCAATTGCTATAGCAGCTAAGGCATTGCTAATATTATAGTTACCGTGCATGGGTAAACTTATATTTTTAATTGTTTTGTTAATTTTTTTTAACTCAACATTAAAAACTACTCCATTGCTATTGTGCCTTATTTTTTTACTCTGTATGTCACTGTTTTCAACCTCTCCATATGTAATTATATTTGCTGTGGTAATTTTATTTACTATTTTTCTTATTGAGGAATCATCTATACATACTACGGCAAAACCATAAAATGGAACTTGCGTAATAAATTTTTTAAATTGAACCAGTAAGTTATTATAATTTTTATAGAAATCTAGATGTTCTTTATCAATATTAGTTACTACAGCAATAGTAGAAGGTAGTTTTACGAAAGTACCATCCGACTCATCTGCTTCAACAACCATCCATTTGCCTGAACCTAGCCTTGTATTTGTGCCGAACTGATTAATAATACCTCCATTTATAACCGTTGGATTCATTTTTGCAGCATTCAAAATTGAAGAAATAAGGGATGTAGTTGTTGTTTTTCCATGAGATCCTGAAACAGTGATTGAATTTTTTAGTTTTACTATTTGAGATAGTATTTCCGCTCTTGTTATTGATGGAATTTTATTTTTTTTTGCAAATTTTAATTCAACATTGCTTTTTTTTACAGCTGTAGAATATACAATTAAGTTTACGTTTTTTAAGTTTTCTTGCTTATGTCCTTTGAAAGTTTTAATATTTTTTTTGTTTAAGCGAAGTATGTTTGAATTAATATTTATATCACTGCCCTGAACATGATATCGCATATCTGATAAAATTTCGGCAATACCACTCATGCCAATTCCACCGATTCCAATTATATGTATCAATATATCTTTATTAATTTTCACGAATGGCTTTCTAAATAATCTATTATATTTTTAGATGGATTGCTTATGCGTCTGGCTTTCAAGCGGTTTTTGATTAAATTTACTTTTTCATTATCATTAATTATTTCATTAATAGAATTAAAAATATTTTCTATATTTACAGAATCATTGGAAATAATTTTTGTGCATTCTGATGTATGCAAGTTTTTTGCATTGTAATATTGATGATTATCCGATGCATGTGGATAAGGTATCAGTATAGAAGGAATACAATAATATATGATTTCATTAACTGTTGATGAACCTGCCCTTGAAATTACTAAATTAGATTTTGAAAGTACTTGTGTAATTTCATCAAAAAATACTCTTACATCATTATTGATATTATGAGTCTTATAATATGTTTGTAAATTCTCTAAATCCTCTGATCTACACTGGTGAAAAACAATAATCCTTTTTTCGCTGTTATCCCGAACACTCTTAATGGACTCAGCAATATTAATAGATAAACTTTGTGCTCCTTGGCTACCGCCTATTATGCATATCACAAAATCACTACTCAAAACATTATTTAAAACTTTATTCTCTTTATTTATTCTTATAGGAAGACCAACCATTTTATTATTAATATCTATTTTCTTGCCAGGAATTAAAGTATTTTCAAAACTTGTTAGTAGTTCTTTTGTAAAGTTTAACAAAAATCTATTAGCCTTACCAATAATCGCATTGCCTTCGTGTAAAAATATTTTTAACCGCATTAACCACCCTGCAATTATGATGGGGACAGTAAAATAGCCACCAAAGCCTAAAACAAAATCAGGTCTTAATTTTAAGTAATAAGGAATTGACTGAATAAAAATATATGGAAGATTAATCAAATTAAAAATTTTGCCTTGCTTATTAATTAGATTCTTTATTAATATTTTTTTCTTGACTGAAATATCTTTAAAGTATTTTTGCCCTCTTTCATCAGTTAAAATATAACAGTCATTTTTTTTGATTATCTCAAAATATAATACACTCATGGGTATGCAATGACCACCCGTTCCACCACCAACAAGAAAGAATTTTTTCATGCTATTTCTTAATCATTAACTATGTCTATTTTTAGATAATAATAATATTAAACCACATGTAATTGACATGCCTATAACAGATGAGCCGCCATAACTAATAAAAGGAAGTGTTATACCAGTTGTTGGAAGCAGTCTAATATTTACTCCAATATGAATAATAGCTTGAAGGCAAAAATATATTATTAAGGTAAATAAACTTATTTGTATAAAGTGGTTATTGCTATTGTATATTTTTCTGAAACCTTGATAAGAAATTATAAAGAATATTGTTAAAATTATTAGGCATCCTAATAAACCATACTCCTCCGCAATAACAGAAAATATATAATCTGAATTCGCTTCAGGAATTTTATTTTTTAATACACCATTTCCTGGGCCTACACCTATGAGACCACCTTGTTTGATTGCCTGAAGTGATAATTCAGTCTGTGTTACATCATAATCATTAGGCGCTAGAAATGAATTAATTCGATTCTGTACATTGAAGTTAAATAAATAAATAAAAACAAAAAATATACCACCAATAAAAATTATTGACGCAAGAGCAATTATACTAAATCCACTCATAAATATGGATGAAAAGTAAATTGCTGAAACAAGAAATAATTGACTAATGTCTGGCTGAAAAACCAATATTGCAGCTACCAATGCATAAATACTGAAACTAAGAGCATAATTTCTGAAAGTATTTCTTAAACCTGGGTTATTTAAAATAGCTGCAAGCACGACACAGTAAAATGGCTTAATTAATTCAATTGGCATAATTGTAATATATTTTAGATTAATCCATCTCTTAGAACCTTTTATCTCAACTCCATAAATTAATGTTAAAAATAGTACTGCAATTAAAATTACAAACGCAATTATTGAAATATTTGATATTCGTTCATAGTTAATAAATGAAAATAAAATGAATAAAATAAAACCTGACAATAAATAAAGTGCCTGAATATTAAAGTATGAAAAGAGATTATTATTTATATACCTTGATGTACCAGGATTAATCGTAAGACTTATAAATAGTCCAACTGCAATAAGTACAAGCACACAAAAAAATATTGGCTTATTAATTTCATAAATCCAATCAGTTATAATAGATTTTTCTATTTGTGACTTAGTCATTTTAAAACATCAACTTTTATTTTTCTTTTAAAATCATCTCCTCTTTCTTCAAAATTATTGTATTGATCAAACGATGCGGCTCCAGGACTAAATAAAATTGTGCAATACTCATTCATAATATTTGCTATTGATAATGACATTTTAACTGCCTTATTTAAGGTTTTTACATATGAAGTATCCACATACTTATTAAAATAATTAAAAAAAATATTTTTAGTCTCACCTATTACAATGGCCTTAATAACATTGTGTCGGTTTTTATCTAATATCTTGATTTTATTACTTTTAATTTGACCTCCGCAAATCAAAATTATGTTCTTGAAGTTATTTAACGCTGGCACTAAAGATTCAAAATTTGTTGATTTAGAATCATTTATTACAATAAAATTTTTTCTTTTTACAATTATCTCTTGTCTGTGAGGCAGTCCACTGAATGAAGAGAAAGATTTATAAATATCTGACGTTTTTAAACCTAATTTTTTTAATATTAAAAAAGAAAAATATAAGTTCTGCATATTGTGTTTTTTTGATATCAAGCTAATGTTTTTATTATTTTTAAAACTGTCTTTAATTTTTTTTACAGGAATTAGCAGTTTAAGTTTTTTCTTATCTAATTTTGTAGTAGCAATTTTTTTTATATTTTTATTGGAGTCATAATAACAAATATTTCTAGCACTTATGTTCTGAAATATATTGCACTTAGCGGTAGCATACTTATGCATAGTAATGTGACGATCTAAATGATCTGGTGTTAGGTTTAATATACATGATATATCTGGCTTAAATATTTTTGATTGCTCCAGCTGATATGATGATAGTTCTAAAATATAGACACCATGATTTAACTTTTTTGAAGAAAATATAGGCTGTCCAATATTACCTATCAAAACTGAATTAATGTTATTTTTTTTTAATGAATGATGAATCATAGAAACAGTTGTAGATTTTCCGTTAGTTCCAGTGATACCGATAATCTTAATTTTTTTTAATTTATTTATGCTATTTATAAAAAGTTGAAATAAATCAAGTTCACTAATTATCTTACATTTTTTAGATTTTAATCTTTTAATGTATTTGTGTGCATTTTTTCCTGCAGTAGCAATACCAGGACTTGGCATTATATATTCTATGTTAATTAGATTCTTATCGTTAATTAGAGAATAACCCTTTTTCCTTAATGCTTTTCTTTTATTAAGATCGTCATCCCAGAAATAAACATTTGCACCGCCTTTCAGCAGTGAATTGGAAACAGAAATACCTGTAATTCCCATTCCAATAATAAGGAAGTGTTTATTTTTAAATGATTTTAGTTTAATCATCTATTTATCTGATTTTAAGTGTCGCTAGCCCAATTAGTGCTAAAATTATTGCAACTATCCAAAAACGAATAACTATTTTTGATTCCGGTAGACCATTTTTTTCAAAATGATGATGTAATGGTGCCATTTTAAAAATTCTTTTTCCAGTTAATTTAAAAGATGAGACTTGCAATATTACAGATATTGCTTCAGCAACAAAAATACCTCCAACGATGGCTAAAACTATTTCCTGTTTTAATAAAATACTAATCGAGCCTAATGCTGCTCCTAATGAAAGCGATCCAGTGTCTCCCATAAACACCATTGCAGGAGGAGCATTATACCATAAAAAGCCTAGCGCTGATCCTATTATTGCTGCGCACAGTACAGTAAGCTCACCCGCCCCTGGCAAATAATTTATGTATAAATATTCAGCAAAAATTATATTGCCTGCCAAATAACAAATTACAGCGAATGTTGCTGCAACAATCATTACAGGAACAATTGCAAGCCCGTCTAGACCATCAGTTAAATTTACTGCATTTGCTGATCCCAGGATAACAATTAGAACAAACGGTGCTGCAAACAGACCTAAATTAATAAAAATATCTTTTAAAAAAGGTAATGATAAAAGCTTAATATCAATTTGATGGTATTTAGTAATCCAATATATAAAAATAAGTGAAACAATAATTTGAAGAAATATTCTTATTTTGGCTGAAATGCCTTTGCTTGAATTATTTTTAACTTTACTGAAATCGTCTGCAAATCCAATTAAACCAAAAAAAACTAGTATAAATATAACAGGCCAAGATATAAAACTTTCTGGGTTTACCCAAAGTAAAATAGATCCAACAATGGAAAGCAATATGATGATTCCACCCATGGTAGGCGTTCCCTTTTTAGCTATTATATGAGACTCTGGGCCGTCATCCCTAATAGGCTGTCCGATAGACTGATAAGAACTTATCTTTTTAATTAATGCAGGGCCAAATAACAATATGAAGAAGAAAGAAGTAAAAAGAGCAAAGCCAGTTCTTACAGTCAGATAATTGAAGAAATTATATAAGCCTGGGATATTTAAGTATTCTAAAATATATAAAATCATAAGATTTCTTGTTTAAGATGACTGATAAATCTTCTTATGTTAATTGAATTAGATCCTTTAGCAAAAATTGTATAATTACTTTCTATTATTCCGTCAAGATTATCGATAACCTGATTGATGTCTTTAAAAAAATAAATCTTTTTATTTCGAATTTTATTTTCTAACTTTTTGAAATGCTTTCCAATAAATAAACATTTTTCAAATTTTTTCTTATCTAAAAACTTAATTAGATTACTATGGTAGTAACTAGTCTTTTGACCCAGTTCATTCATATCACCAATCAAATAAACAATATTCTTCTCTTTTAAGCTATCAAATATATCAATTGTTTGCTTCATTGAAATTGGGCTCGCATTATATGAATGATCATAAAGCTTAAGTTTGTGACTATTATACTTACATCGTATCATATTTCCTCGCCCACTAGTGAATGGTACGTTTTTAAACTTTTTAATAAATCTATGGTCAATGTTAAGTGCATGTAAGCAAGTAAGAATGGCTAAGCAGTTATCGATTAGATTTTTCTGATCACTTCTGACACCAAAACTAATTGATTTGTCTCCTGGAAGACTAACTTTAAGATGTATAATTTTCTTTGTTAACTTACTTTCTTTTATATAGACATTTGCATTATTTTTTTTGCTATAATTATAAATATTTTTTATCTTAGTATTTTTATAGTATCTATATAACAGATTATAATAATTGGTCTCTTTATTAAGAATTAGTGAATCAATAATTTCTGAAGATGTAAAGATTTCACTTTTCGCCACAGCAATCTCTTTTAAAGATTTAAAATTACCTAAGTGTACGTTTTCAATATTTAAAATAATAGAAATATTTGGTTTTAATATTTTTACTAATCTTTTTATCTCTCCAGAATGATTCATGCCTAATTCGAAAAAACCAAATTTTGTTTTTCTTGGCATATTTAAAATTTCTAATGGCATTCCATACTTATTATTATAAGACTGTCTCGAGCAAAAAATATTTTTTTGCTCTTTTAAAATAAACGAAATCGCATCCTTAGTTCCAGTTTTTCCTACACTGCCTGTTATTCCAATAACTTGCGTATTTAGTAAGGACCTGTAGTATTTAGCAAGAGATGATAATGCAGATAGAGTATTTTTTACCTTAATTTGCTTAAGGTTAGATTTAGAATTAATTTTTTGAACAAATGCTATAGATGCACCCTTTTTTTCTGCTTGATTAATAAATTTATGGCCATCACTATTTTTTCCTTTAATTGCAAAAAAGATATTTCCTTTTTTTAAGGTTCTTGTATCAAGTGATGCACCTGTAATTTTTATTTCGCTGTGCTTGGCATTAAACAGATTATTAATCTCTAAAATTGAAATATGACTTGCTTTCATAATTTTAGTAAACCTTTAGATATTTTCACATCATCAAAGGGGTAAGCTTTGCCATTAATAATTTGATTTTTTTCATGCCCCTTACCTGCAATAATTAGTAAATCTCCTTTTCTTAGTTGCTTGATTGCATGTTTTATGGCCTTTCTTCTATCTGAGATTTCCAAAAAGTTTTTGCAATCATCAATGATTTCTTTTCTAATTTTTTTTGCATTCTCAAAGCGTGGATTATCATCAGTTATAACAACATTATCTGCGTATTTTAATGCAATTTTACCCATTATTGGGCGTTTTGAGTAATCTCTGTTTCCACCACATCCAAAAACGACATGCAACTCTGATTTGCAAAGATTGCCACCTTCTATTAAAGCATTTTGAAGAGCATCAGGTGTGTGCGCAAAATCAATATATACAGAGGCACTTTTTCTTGTATTGCCTACAAATTCCATGCGACCTGGTACTGAAGGACATTTTAGGCTTAACTTTTGAATCTTAGTTAAATTATGACCCATAGAATAAAGTGTTAATGTTGCCAGTAAGAAGTTGTGTATTTGAAATAATGGAAAGTTAGCAAACTTAAATTTTTTAAGCTCTTTAGCAAATTTTACATCAACTATTGTTGAGTTGTACTTATTTTTTTTTATCTTAACTATTTTAAATTTATTATTTTTCTGAAAATATATTGGACTAATATTGCTTTCTTTCTTTAAATAACTTTTAACTCTATCAATATATTTAGTTTCAGAGTTAACTATGATCTTACTATCCTTTTTTACATAATCAGAAAATAGTTTGAGCTTACTCATTATATAATGTGACATAGTTTTATGATAATCTAAGTGATCTTGTGATATGTTTGTAAGTACACAAGCATCAAATTTTAATCCATAAAACCTTTTTTGATGTAAGCCATGACTTGATGCCTCCATTACAAGATACTTAATTTTATTTTTACTTAATTTTCTTAACTGTTTTGATAAGTCAACCGGCTCAGGAGAAGTTAGATTTTCAGTATTAAGTTTTTTTATCTGAGAATTACCTAACGTACCTATTGTTGCAGTTTTTTCTCCTAAATTTGATAATATATAATTTAAAAAAAAAGTTACCGATGTTTTTCCATTTGTTCCTGTCACAGCAATTTTTTTTTCTATTGTTTCACTATTGACCACGAATGCTGCTAAAGAAATTTCTTTTCGAATATCTTTTACTTTATAAATTGGGATATTTGATGAAATCTTTATTTTTTTTCTAATTGGAATAACTATTGCAGAGGCACCTTTAGCTACTGCATCATTCACATACTTCAGCCCATCAGCATTACTTCCTGGGATTGCAAAGAAAATGTCACCTTTCTTTATTATTCTCGAGTCAGTGCAAATATCTTTGTACTTAACCTTGTCTGAATTTATTTTTTTCAGGAGACGACTATTTGTCATTTATTGCAGTGATGTATTAATTAATAAGTTATCACTTGGTAAATATTTACTTTTTGTGTCTAAAATAGGACTTATCCTGTCTATAATTTGTCGCGAAACTCTTGCTGCATTCCATCCAGCGTCTGTATAACCCCAGGTATTATAGGGCGTATCATATTCTCCAACTATTCCTTTTGGATCATCGAGTGAAATAAGTACAAGGTATTTTGGTTTATTGATGGGAAAAGCTGAAATAAATGTAGTCATTTTTTCGCTTGCATAAGACTTATTGTTTATTTTCCTAGCAGTTCCTGTCTTGCCTCCAACTAGGTATTTATAATCACTATACTTACCAGCATATTTTTTATTAGAATCCTTTCCAAAAGCATCTTTTGCAGTTCCTTCATCTACGACACGATTAAGTAAGTATCTCATAATTTCACTCGTTTGCTCTGAGAATATTTGATTTTTAAATAATTGATTATTTTTTTTTATCAATGACGGCTCTATTATGTAACCTCCATTTAATACCGTTGAAGTAGCTAAAGCTAAATGAAGAGGAGAAATCGAAAGTCCATAGCCATAAGAAATGGACTCAGTATTAACCATTCTCCAAGGATCTGGAATAAGTGGCTCTGCTCGTTCAGGTAAATTTACAATAACTTGATCTAAAAGACCTAAATCGTATAAATAATTCTTCTGTAATTCTGGCCCAATATCTCTAATCATATTAATAGTGCCAACATTAGATGAATGAACAAATATTTCTTCAACTGTACATTTTTTAGTTTCACAAGGACGATGAACATCGTGTACTTTATGTTTACCTACATAAATATAATCATCAATTTCATATAGTGTATTAGGCTTAAATATATTTTCTTCAATTCCAATTGCGGTTGTAAATATTTTCATAACTGAACCAAATTCATAAACACCCAGAGTGTTTTTATTAAATGCAGAATTTTCATCAAAATTTTTGTTATTAGGATCAAAGTCAGGCAGCGACACCATGGATAATATTTCTCCTGTATTTACCTCCATAACAAGCCCTGATCCACCAGTTGCTTTATATAACTTCATAGAGTCCAATATTTCATCTCTTACTATGTGTTGTATTCTTGTATCTACTGAGGAAATAATATCGTTTTCATTTTGATTACTTAATAATGTGTTGAAAGATTTTTCCATTCCTGAAACACCATCGTTATCTATATCTACTTTTCCTATAAGATGGCTAAATAGTTCTTTATGAAGATACTTTCTCTTATAAATATCTTTTATCTCTATACCAGTTTCTCCAAGGTCGATAACTTTCTGAAGTTCGTTTGGACTTATATTGCGTTTCAAGTAGAACCATTTGCCAGAGTTAATTCTATTTTCTAAATCATTTGCTGATATGTCGTTATACAATGACGAGACGTTCTTAATGAATGCATCACGATCATAAATTTTTTTAGGATCAATACCAACATCAGACATTTGTAAGTTAGCTGTTAGAGAAATATTGTTTCTATCTAATATGTTACGCCTCTCCTGATCTATCGATGACACAAAATAACGTTTTTTTTCAACATAGAAGAGGTTAATTTCAATCATTTTAATTGTAATAGCAATTAACAAAGTACTGAATATTATTGCTGACAAAATTAAACGATTATTAATCTTTAGTGCGAATCTTTGCCTTATTGAATTTAATTTATCAATAGCAAATTTTTCGGCATTGTATCGATGAGTAAATGAGAAACTTTTTTGATAAATGTCTATTTTCTTTTTGCCAGAATTTTTTTTCCTTCTCACAAAATTTCTAACGTGCAGGGCTTATTATTTTCTTAGAAGGTATATCAACCGCAATGATATCTTGAAATACTTGATTTTCTTTACCTAGATCATCTTTGTCTAAAACTACGAAGTATTTAGTATAATCATTGGATATAACCATTTCGGATATTTTTTTTAAATTTATAGGAGAGATCATATGATCCCATTCTATTTTATAAAGTTCACTCTTTTTCTGCTCTTCTCTAAGGGTAATTTCTAGTTCATTGATATAGTTTTGTTTTTCAGCTGATATATTTTTTATGATCATTATTGCAAGTAATCCTATTAATAATATGATCACTGAGAAAATTTTAAATAAATTACTAATCATGATTGTTTAAATCCCAAATTTTCAATAGGTACATAACCAAACTCTAGATTATTTTTCTCATAAAACCTTAGCTTGGCTGATCTTGATCGTGAATTATATTCCATCTCATCTTTACTAGGTTTGAGAACTTTATTTATCTTATCATTTTGACTTGCTATTTTTAAAAAATTTTTCACAAGTCTATCCTCAAGCGAATGGAAAGTAACAACACATAAATTTCCATTTTTTTTTAAATATTTTAATGCGTGATTAAGACCAGAATGTAGTTCTTCTAATTCGTTATTTACATAAATTCTTAAAGCCTGAAAAGTTTTAGTAGCAGGATGTTTTTTATAATATTTATTTGGGAAACATTTTTTGATAACTTCTGCTAGTTCTAAAGTTGTTTCAATTTTTTTTGATTTACGATAAGTTTCAATTTCTCGGGCAATTCTCCTGGAGTTTCTTTCATCACCATAATAATAAATGATATCAGCTAATTCTTCATGACTTTTTGAATTCACCACATCATACGCAGTTGTTCCTTCCTGACCCATTCGCATGTCTAATGGACCTTCTTTCATAAAAGAAAAACCTCTTTCTGGAAAATCTAATTGCATTGATGAAACTCCTATATCAAATACGAAACCGTCAATTTCTTTTTCCTCGGTTTTTTCCATAACTTCATTAATTTTACTAAATTTAGAATGGAAAAAATCGAACCTCTTGCCATATTTTTTTTTAAATTCTTTAGCAATTTGATTAGCAAGTGGATCCCTGTCAATTGCAATAATATTGCAGTTAGTGAGCTCAAGAAATTCTTTCGAGTATCCTCCATTTCCAAATGTTGCATCGAAGTACGTTTCATTATCTTTAGGCCCGGTTAACTTTATTATCTCATTTATAAGAACTGGCTTGTGAGCCAATTCTTTACTCGTCATTTACTCTGTCTTCTAAGGAATGAAGGAATTTCTAATAAATCCTGATCAGTTTCACTTTCTTCAGCTATTTCTTCATCTTTAGTATCATTTATGTCGTCTAATTGATGAATGTTTTGACCACTAAAAAGATCAGGTGCATCTGACTCATTATTTTCTCTATTAGCATTTATTAAATCCATTAAGCTATTAGGAGCTTCATCCTCAGTAACCATCTCTGGTTCAGTGATTGGCTCTGGCTCAACTTCTTCTTCAGCTGCGATTTCTGGTTCTGTGACAATTTGCGTATCTTCAATATCAGTTTCAGAGTGAATATCTGAATCCTCTCCATCCATGAACATATATGGATCAGAATTTTCATTTACTTCTTCATTCATCTCTTCATTGCTTAACGAAGCTTGTACTGAGTTTGAATTTGCTGATGGTGTAGCCGCCATTGATGATACAGCAGAATTTCTTGTTATTTGTAAATCTACAATTGATTTAGTTGGTTTTGGATGTGAGTCTAATCCTGTGGCTACAACAGAAACTCTTGCCTTGCCTTCAAGTTTGTCGTCAAAAATTGATCCCACAATTACATCTGCATCAGGATGAACCTGTTCTCGAATCTCGTTTGTAATTTTGTCCACTTCATGAAGAGTAAGGTCAGTCCCACCAGTTATATTAATGAGAAGTCCTTTAGCTCCATCAAGTGAATAGTCATCAAGTAATGGGTTCGTTACGGCATTATGGGCACATTCAATAGCTCTATTTTCACCAGAAGCTTCTCCTGTTCCCATCATGGCCCGCCCCATGTTATTCATGATTGTTTTTACATCTGCAAAATCTAAATTTATAAGTCCAGGAACAACCATTAAATCTGTAATACTTCTTACCCCTGCATGTAAAACATCATCCGCCATTGAAAAAGCATCTGCAAAAGTTGTTTTTTCATCAGCGACTTTAAATAAGTTTTGGTTAGGTATTACAATTGTCGTATCTACTAAATGCTCTAATTCTTTGAGGCCTTGCTCAGCGATACGCATTCTTCCAGCTCCTTCAAATTGAAATGGTTTTGTAACAACTGCAACAGTGAGAATACCCAATTCTTTTGCTACCCGTGCAATTACTGGTGCAGCTCCTGTACCAGTGCCTCCACCCATACCAGCCGTGATGAAAAGCATATTAGTTCCCTCTAAACGTTCCATGATTTCATGCTTAGTTTCATCAGCTGAAGACTTTCCAATATCAGGATGTGATCCCGCGCCAAGACCTTTTGTTACTTGAACACCTAGTTGCATCTTAGAGTCACTTAATGATTTAGAAAGGGCCTGTGCATCAGTATTGGCTGCCACAAACTCAACACCTGATAAACCTGCTTCAATCATGTTGTTGATCGCATTGCCGCCTGCACCTCCGACTCCAAACACAGTTATCTTAGGCTTAAGTTCTTTTAGTTCTGGAACGCTTAAATTTAAAACCATGAAATTATCCTCCTGTTTTCATTAGTTATTGATTACTCCATTTGAGATTTGCTAAATTATTTTTCGCACTATTTGATTTATCTTTTTTATAGTCTTCGTACGTAGTCGGGTTCCACATCTGAAATGTTTCACCCATACCTACAAATGAAACTTGATCAATAATTCCTGCTGATAAAATTAATTCACCAGGTATTATTACTCTACCTTCTTGATCAAAATGAATTTGATGACTGTCTGCAAATATAGAAGATGAAAAAGTATTTCTTTCTTCACTAAAAGGTCCAGCAGACTCGATCGCATCACTTATTTTTTGCATTCGATTAATTGCACAGCCTTCAATTGATTGAAGGGTTGGTGAAGGGTAACAAATCATTCCCTTAAGGCCATTTTGTTCAAGTACACTTCTGAATGATGAAGGTACTGAAACGCGACCTTTCTTGTCTATGCGATTAATATAAGTAGATAGAAACAATGCCATTTTATAAAAAAAATTATTTATTAAAATAATCAACAAATTACCTCGTTTGGGTTAAATTGGGATTACATGGGATAATATGGGATCAAATGGGTAATGTCTATAGCTTTTTTTGGATTAATTATATTTTTCAGCAGCTTATATGATTATTTACTTTAAGCAAATTTTATAAGTTATTGAAAATAAATAGATATAAAATTGCCAGATAATCTATAAGCCGGGTTCTGTGATTTAATAAAAATCTATGACTATTCATCTAGTTCGAGTGTTACCACACGAATCATGCGATCAACCCAGTTACAGTCAAGACTAACTATTGTAACTCTATTTGATCTTGCTCCTGGCGGGGTTTACCATGCCTTTTTTGTTACCAAAAAAGCGGTGAGCTCTTACCTCACCTTTTCACCCTTACCTTATAAATTTCAATTAAGGCGGTTTATTTTCTGCGGCACTTTCCCTGGGGTCGCCCCCGCCGGGTATTACCCGGCACCATTGTCTTGTGGAGCCCGGACTTTCCTCTTTACAAGTAAAGCAGTCATCCAATTATCTGGCAGATACCATTTACAGTCTTAGAGTTTTTTGGTCAAGCTTCTGTGTTTAGATTTTATTAAATTTCGCAGATATCCTATCAATTTATGTTTAACAGAAAAATCTTCTAATTCTTCAGGGCAATAATGACTCTCAAAGGCATGAACAACTTGAAGAGTCTCCTTGTCCATTAATCCATTAATTGAAATTTTATAACCAAAATCTCTCAATAAGATTTGCAGGTTTTTTATATTTGATGGATTTAACTCTTTATTGGAATTATTCTTTTTTGGAAGCAATCCTATTCCTTTTTTATTTAATACTTTCCACGGAAACAAATAACCGGGATCTAGTTTTCTTAATGGAGCGATATCAGAGTGCCCTAATATGAACGCATCATTAATTTGATATTTATTTTTTAAATATAATATTAACTCTACTACTTTATTTATTTGAGAATTGTTGAATTTATGATAGCCAAATTCTTGACCTTTATTCTGCATCTCTATGCCAATTGATTTTGAATTGAGATTTTTGTCTGATCCCCAGAATGAGATGCCTGCATGCCAAGCAATATTATGATCTTTCACGAGCTGAATAATTTTCCCGTATTCATTTATGAAATAGTGCGAGCTAACTTTATATTTTTTTGATTGTAATCTCTTCAAAGATTCAGTCGATGATATCATTC
The DNA here is from genome assembly GCA_902544065.1 of uncultured Pelagibacteraceae bacterium. Taxonomy (GTDB): domain Bacteria; phylum Pseudomonadota; class Alphaproteobacteria; order Pelagibacterales; family AG-422-B15; genus CACNXQ01. Next base: position 161,667 of record CACCAS010000003.1, on the reverse strand, counting down.
CTGTATAATGAACTATAATATATTTTATTTTTCTAGTTTTCCTCTGTTCATAATTGGGAGAATTTAAGAATTCAAATTTCATGGTGAATTTGGAACTTTCTTCTCTTCTGGTTCACGGATCATCACTATTGCAACACCTACTAAAGTAATTAAAGCTCCAAAAATAATTTTTATAGTAATGACCTCATCAAAACCTTCATACAATGAAAATAGGGAGATTATAAACGCGTTTACTATAGCTAATACAGGGGCCATGAGAGTTAAAGGTGTTACTTTAGAAAGTTCATACTTAGTAATTAGATAATAAAATCCTGCATGACCTATTAATGTTGCTGCAAAAGCTGTAAAAAAGACTGCGTACCAACCAACTAGATTTGCATTTGCCATTACTTCAATATGATTATCTTCAAAAATTAATGAGACTATTGCCAAGAAAATAAAGCTAATAAACGCAATCCAAGCCTGCAGATCAAATACCTTAACATTTTCTAATTTTTTCATAAATAATAGACTTACAGCTATAGAAAGAGCTGCGAGAAGAGCAAAATAGACACCTCCCAAATCAGAAAAAATTGATGGCTCGAAGACTAATATAATTACACCTCCAAAAGATAGAGTAATACCTAATATTCTTCTCCATCTGATCACTTCTTTAAGAAATATGACTGACAATATAGTTGCAAATGGTACCCCAAGTTGAAGTACTATTGCAACAGATGAAATATACTGAGAATTATCCAGAGCCAAATAAAAGAATGCAAAATGAATGCCTCCTCCGAGGATAGAAACAATCAAAATGTTATTCATTTGACCTTTGTGAATCCTAAGGAATGGAATTAAAATGAGGGCTATAAGAAAAAAGCGCATTGTAGTAAAGAGAAATGGAGGAAATTCTGTTACGCCAATCTTTGCTGAAATAAACGCTAAACTAAAAGCAAAGTTTATCATTAATACTAAAATGATATCTTTGGTTCTCAAAATAATTCCATTTATTGTCTAAAATGCCTCATAAATTTAAACTCAATTAAAGTATTAATTTGATTACAAAATTTATATAGAATAACATTAATCTAATGAATTTGAGAATACTATTAGTGTTAATTATTGGATCAACCCTGACCTTTCAAGGTTGCGCTTCAAAAGGGAATGAGTTGAATAGATCTTTATCGCAACAAGAGGTCTCAACAATTAACGATCCATTTGAAAAAGTAAATAGAGTTGTATTCTCTTTTAATATTATCTTTGACAAAATTATATTACGACCAATTGCAGTAACTTATAAAGCAGTTGTTCCCGGCTTTGTTAGAAATAGAATTACATATTCCTTAAATAATTTAAGCATGCCAATAACTGCGGTTAACAATCTTCTTCAAGGAGAACTCAGAAAAGCTGGGGTATCAACAACAAGGTTTATTGTTAATTCAACTGTTGGATTATTAGGCTTCTTTGATCCAGCTTCCAGCATGGGATTAGTTACTGAAACCGAAGATTTTGGACAAACACTATCGGTTTGGGGCGTTTCTTCAGGTCCGTACGTTGTATTGCCCTTCTTAGGTCCATCTAATCCTCGAGACTTTGCAGGTCTTCTTTCTACATCTCTTTTAGATCCAATGTATCAAATTGGTGGGGGGAGTGCACCTGACTCTCTAAGAACATATCGATTAGGGACAGGTGCTGTTGATTTTAGATCACAAAATGTTGAAATACTTGATGACCTTCAGAATAATTCAATTGATTATTATGCGGCCATTAGAAGTTTTTATTCACAGGGAAGGGAGAGTCAAGCAGCTAGTAATCTAGAAATTGACTCTTCTGAACAAGAGAATGATCTTTTTGATGACTTTGAGATAGATGAGAGCTATGTAGGACCAGATATAGAGATTTCATATGACTAAAATTAGATTTCATATATACGTATTTCTTCTTTGCTTTAGTTTCAATCTAAACGTTTTTGCATCAAACTTTACCGAAGAAGAAAATTTCGTAAAATCATTTGCAGATTCAGCTATATCTATCTTAAGTAATGAATCAATTTCTGATAATGAAAGAACTTCAAGTTTTACTGAATTAGTTATGTCATCAATTGATCTAAATTTAATTTCAAAATTTGTTTTATCTAAAGCATGGAAAAATGCTTCAGATGAGCAGAAAGAAGCATATTTAATTGCATTCAAAGACTACTTTGTAAGTTCATACGCAAATAGGCTTGATCAATACGCAGGTGAAAAAGTTGATGTGGTTGGATCACAAGAAGCTGGTAAATATGTAATTGTCGAGAGTAATATTATTAGGGAAGGAACTGACACACTTAAGATCAATCTAAAGTGGAGACTTCTAAATAAGGACAATCAAATAAAAATCATTGATTTAAACATTGAAGGCATCAGCCTTGTGATTGCGCAAAGAGAAGAATTTCAGTCATTCCTTGCTAACAATAATTATGATTTGGACAAGTTGATTGAGAAAATTGTTTCAGTCTCGGATTAATATTCTGCTGAAGGGAGACCTTTGGGTTTCCAACCTAGAGTAAATCCATCTTCAACATTAAATAAACTTTTGTAACCTTCATTCGCAACCATGTTGGCTGCCAGATTAGAACGCCCTCCTGATTTACAAATGAAATAAATATTTGAGTCCTTAGGTATTTCAAGAGAGTTAAATTCCTCAATAAAATTGAGATTTTCTGTTCCTTCCTCATTTCTTATCGCTAATTTAAAGAGAATGCCCTCAAAAGAATCTTCATCGGGAATACCATCAACATTCCACTCGGTTGGACTTCTTACGTCAATTAAGTAAGAATTTTGATCTTCGTTTAGTTTTTTAAAGCAGTCTTCAGATGAAATATTTTGTACCGAGCTCATATTATTACGTTTTTTGATTAGAGGATTTAAATCGACTCGAAATTGGATTAATTTTTGTTTTTCGTCCCCTCACTCTTTGTCTCCATTTCAGAAAAGAATTACGTTTAAGATTATCTTTCATAATCTTTATCACTTCTTTTTCTTTAAGTCCAAATTGATTATTAATATCAGTAAAAGTTGTTCGATCTTCCCAAGCCATTTCAATAATACGGTCAGTATCTGCCTGAGATAGTTTGTTCTCCATATTAGTTTGATATCTTTATAGCTTGAAAATTGCCAGGGCGATGTTCTCCTTTTTCAACTACACCAAGTAACTTTTCCCAAATCTCAAGCGCTCCATCTGCTTCTTCTTTTCCAATCAGCTTTATCACCTCATTATAAAGGGGGCCTTTTATATCTGATATTTCTGTCTTAACTTTTTCCAAGTACCATTTATTACGATCATTTAGTGATAGGACTTTAAATCCTGTTTCTTTTAAAAGACTTTCGTACTTCTCAAGCGAACACATGAACATATCTAAACCTTCCGCTGCGATATAGTCCTTCATCTGCGCCGATGGTTCGTTATCATCATTGCGCATCCAATCTCCGACAGAAAGAATTCCATCATCAACTAAGATATCATTTATCTCTTGGAGTAATTTTTTTTTGTCAATGATATGTAAAAAGGCTTCCTTGCTAAAAACAAGCTGAAAGCTTTTATCTTCAAATTTATGTTCATCTGGCTTATCACAGATAAACGTCACTTTATTAGATATACCTTTCTTTATAGCTAAATCATTTGCAGTTTCGATAACTAATGGTTCTGGATCTATTCCAATTGCTTCATTAGCACCATATTTTTCTATCATGTGAAAAACCGCTCCTCCCGTGCCGCAGCCAATGTCTAAAACTTTTTTGCCTTTTAAGTCTAATCCTTTTAAAATTTGATCAATTTCATCAGTGCCCCCCGGTGATAAAAATCCTTCACCCCAGATGGTTTTAAGCATATTCAATTGTTTTGGACCGTAATGTCCTTCGTCGGTTAAGCTCATATTATTAATGATATGTTTTAGAAGCTCTCGTGGCTTTGTTTAAGTCAATAAAACTTAGATTGCATTTTCTTTTGATGACTAGCTTAATTACAGGAGGTAATAAATTTTTAAACGTTACCCGCCTTACTAAAATATCCTGCTGCTTCATCATATGACCTGTTTGCGTATAATTTAGAAATACACAAAAGTGTTAAATGTAATGGAATGCCAAATAACAGCTCAGGTAGATCTAGATTCATATCAAGATACTAACCTGATTTACCCCTCATAATCAAGAACAACTGTACCTGAAACAGGATCAGTTACACCTAATTCAGGTGATAGTTCTTCTAGAACGTGCCTCATCTTGTCTAAATTTGCAATCATTGCATCTCTCTGCGCAGCAATTGCTTCTTCTGACTCCCAAATACCGATATAGCAATAAGTTCTGTCTCCTGTTTTGAAAAGACGACTAATCTTTTGGCCAGGTAAATTTTCAAAACTTTTATTGATTTCCAAATATTCTTCTTCGCAACCTTCTTTGACTTTAGCCCTAACAGCATTACAAAATTCCATATGATTTCTCCTTTATTATTAATTTAATCGATTATGCATAAACTTCTTTTTCAAAAGCTACAACCATGTCGTGCCATTCTTTATCATTATAGGGATAGAAATTTGAAAAAATCAAGGCCCCCTTTTGTTTTTCTAAATTAAAGCTAAAGAATGTGCAAGCAGCACCACCGTGAGCAATTGATCCTACAGGCCGAGAGTCATTAGGATCAAAAGATATGGTTAAACCTAACCCATATCTATTCATCTTGTTTTTTATTCTACCATTTTCGCCCATTAAAAAATTATAGTTGTCATCTCTCTCAAACATTTGATCAAAATCTCCTGGTTTTACCATTTCGTTGAAACTTAATTCGGAGATAATTTGATGACCATTAAAACTTCCTTTATTCATTAGACATTGTACAAACTTTGCGAAGTCATTGGGCGAGCTAAAGATTTCAGTCCCTCCATAGTATGATTTTCTCCAAAATCGCAAGTAGGGCTGACCTATGAAGGGCATTTTTCTAATCACTTTAGATTTTTTTCCCTGTCTAATACCTAGGGGTACAATTTTATGTTTTTTTTCTTTGGGAATGGTAAAAAAAGTATTTGTCATATTTAAAGGATTAAAAATATTTTCTTTACAATATTCTTCTAATGATTGACCTGAGACCTTTTCAATCATCATACCTACAAATCCAAGTCCAGTACCATATTTAAAATTGGTTCCAGCTTCAAATAGTCTTGGTCCTTTTGAAAATGGATAAATGTATGTAACTATTCCTTTAATAAATAAATATAATTTCATAAAAGTAGACAACCCTCTAAATTTCTTGGAAGTAATCATCATTAGTGAATTATATGCAAATCCTGATGTATGTGACATTAAGTGCCTTAATGTGATTGATTTAGTCTGTTTGACTAGCCTATTATCATCAGTCAATACTGGGATATTTGCTAATTCAGGAAGAATTTCCTCAGCCGGTGAGTCCAAATTTAATTTACCCGTTTCAACTAATTGCATTGCTGCCAGAGCTGTTATTGGTTTACTCATAGACATTAATCTAAATATATGATCACCATTTAGATCATCTTCATTATTCCAGTGAGATTTTCCAAAAGAAATAGAATTACTCACAAAATTATCATCATTTTTTTTTAAATAAATAAAATGACAATTTTTTACCGAATTCTCATTAAATAATTTTTTAATTTTTTCAAACACACTAGAATTTTACAAAAGGGGACAAATTTAGAAAGAATAAAAATTAATCATATCTTATTCCCATGAAACTCGAGCAAAGGTTCTTGTTGAGCAGTAGATGATATCATTATTTAAACCGGGGGTTAAAAACATACCATTTGCTAACGGCGACTTAAGAGAAACTTTATCTAAAATATTGCCATTAGTTAAATCAATCACAACCAATTTATCATCATTTTCTTCAAAACTATTAATAACTAGTTCTTTGCTTTCAGGAAAAACAACAGGCTGCATTGTTGGACGGATATCATCAATTTTCCAGGAAAGATGGAGTTTTTTTGCTGTGGTATCAATGCCTGCTAGTCCCCCATTAATACTATCCCAACAAACACATACGTTATGTTCTGGTATATTTACAGGAGGGGCTATTATACCACCTCCAAATTTTTCAAATGGCTCTATATACTGAAATTCATTAGAATAGAGATCAAATTTATACAATCTCTGCTTACAGCTCCAAGGAGCGCTTCTTCTCCAACTTAGTTCCTTAGGCGCTTTATTAAACCTACCATTAGGATGGGTTGAGTATATTGCTCTCAGTGAATCTATATCGCCGTTATTCATTAGCCACATGGATCCATCTGAAATACACCCATCCCAAGATAGACCCTGATCATCATCGGTTGAACGATAGGTTGGTGACCAACTCTCATCCACTGAGAGCTTTTCTTCAACCCTGATTTTCCATATTTTTTCTATACCGGGTATATAGATAAATTCACCATCATCATTTTTATCTGAGGCAATCCTTCCCATAGAACCTTCAGGCAATAGAAATGGTTCATGCATTAATTCTAGCTTATCGTTCAAACGCGTGATGGTTGACCTGCCCTGCCCCTCAAGGCGAAGGTCTTTGGTTACAATAGAACCATCAGACAAGACCAATAACCCGTTATGTGCTTGGTCAATTGGAAGCTTTTTTTCAATGTCGACTTCACATTGATTAGTAATACTATGCATGTAATTGCCATTAACTTTAATAATGTTGCCGTTTTGATGGGCAGCAATGGCTCCGCACCAAACATGCTCACCGCAGGGAAGTCGAGGTGTCTCATTAAAAACTTCAAGAGTTTGAGGATCAATTTTTTGAACCCAGCCAAAAGGAGACGGACCAGTAAAACTTGGCATAGTGCCTCCAAGAAAAAGTTCTTCGCGCTCTCGAAAAATGGTCATAACATTCCATCTTTCATTACGAATACTTTGTACACGTACTTGTTTATTTTTTACATCCAATCTTCCATTGGCAGCTTTTTGTCTGCGGTTACCTCCACATTCTACTGGCCAATGGGATTTGTGATATCCTTCAAGTTTAACGTCACGATCTTTGGTCATTATTTTGGCATTAATGCCTTTATTGATCTTCCATTAAGCGCTGTTGTTATTTTTGCATACTGCCTAATTAATTTTAAAATCAAAGGGTCGTTTACTTCCTTATAAAATTCATTTCGTGAATAAAGATCATGAAACCAATTTGATACATGTGGGTATAACTTACGAAAAGGAAATCCAGATACATAGAGCCGATATGAGTAAATAAACCATGCAAGATCTAGCAATGAAAGCTTATCGCCCGTTAAATATTTTTGGTTAGTTAGACGGCCTTCAAATTTGTCGTAACGCTCACAAAATTTAACCAATGACTGTTTTACAGCATCATCAGTAATTCCTTCTTTGTCGTAGGTTTCATAAAATTTGACCTCTTTCATCTTAAGTTTATCAAGTTCAGAATTAGAAGATTTATAGTTTTTGAATACTTCAAGTCCCTTAGAGCTCTTTTTGCCTAGACCACCAAACATATAACGATAAGCAATGTTTCTAATGTCTTCATGAAGAACATCCTCATCTTTAAGAAGAGTATTCATATTTTCCTCTTCATGCTCATCGAATAAAGGATTTTGAGGGTATTTTTTTTCAAGATGCATTAGTATGTCATTGCTTTCAATTTCAACATGCCCATCATCAACAAGTACTGGAATGAGCCCTTTAGGATTGATACCTAAAAACCATTCTGTATAATTTTTTCCTGCTGCGAGATTTACACTGTGCGAAGTCCAACTAATTTTTTTTAAGTTAAGGTAAATTCGAAGTTTTTGTGAACAAGAAGATGTTCTAAAATTGAGTAAATGTAAACCCTTCCAGTCTAATATTTCTTTGGTTTTAATCTGCTCACTTGGAATAGTTGCCATTTATTTCTTTCCCTTGTTATTTTGCTTTGTGACTAAATAAGCTAAAACCAATATCACCGCTGTACCTGCCATCATCGATATATCAACTGACAAACCAAAACCCATGAGTATAAAGCCAATTAATGCACCAATAAAAAAAACTCCAAGTATCTGCAGTACATTCTTCATCTATTAATTTTACTCATTTGTTTTCAATCTTGTTCTCTGAATAATTATAACAGAAAATATTGGGACCAAAAGGGTGAGTAGTGTTATCACAATAAGTAAAATGCCCAATTCAGAGTAATCTGCAACTGAAAGAATTTCATTTGTAATTTTATCCTTTACTTCCCTAGTGACCTCATAAATTTGATTAAGGTATTTTGTAAACAATGAACTTGCGGATAGAGCAAGATTAGTAAAAGACGCAAATACGGCAAAAAATGTCGCTTTAAGATGAGCGGGCGCATTTCTCGCAATCCAAGCAAGCAATGGTATCATCGATACTTGCCCCAAAGGTGATTCAAGCGCAGTATTAAAAATAGCTATGAAACGCGCATCAACTACATCATTTGTTAAGGAAGCTGTCCACTGATGAAATCCATAATACATACCAACACTTGGCAAAAATAAAACTGCCCCTGCAATAGATAAAATTACAATAATTTTTGCAATCGAGTTATTTATCATAAACGGTCTTAAAATAATTATTCCCAGTAATGTTAGAAATGAAGCGAGTAAAGAAAGGACTGAAAAAAATTGTTCATCAAAACCTAAATTATCTATTTCAAACCAAGTCAAACCTGCACCAGGACCTGGCATTGCTCTAAAAATAAATATTATTATTGCAGTTCCTAAAATAGTTAGTCGCATTGACTCAGGCAACTCTCGCATTAACTTAGTCATCAAAAAGAAAATAATGCTTACTGATCCTACAAACACGATCTCTTGAGCATAAGGAAGATTGAAGCCACCTACAGTAAGAGTGAATATAACAAAAATAAGTGAGCCCCCAAGTATCCACCAATCAACTTTTGTTTCCTCGCTCTCTATCTTCTCTTCAACACCAGCATTTGATAATTTATTTTTTCGAATATTTTTAAGATAAATTGATAGAAATACACCAAGTACTGAGATTAAAGGGATAATCAATGCAAAGAGATATATATTTGCATAGAGCAGTATTTTTTCTTGCTCAGTTTCAGCTTCAACACTACTGAAAATGATTACATTAATCAGAGCAACAATAACTGTTCCTCCAATAATTGCAAATCTTCCCAAAGTTTGCATTGTGGTATGCATATTTTTTATTAATTCAGGTGAATAAAGTTTACCTTCTTCATCAAAACTTGGAACCGCTTCAACAGTCATAGCATCAGCTACAACGTCTTGTACAACATATCCAATAGGCGCTAGCAATACACTGATCACATACCAGGTTTCAATATTGAGGAATTTCGACATAAACCCTGTGTGGGCAATTAGACCATACATAATGCCTAGGCTTATGGCGATTAATGAAGCTCCTATATATACAAGATAATTTTTTCGCTCCCAAATCAAATCAACTAAATGACCTAATGGCATTTTTAAAGCCCATGGAATTCCAGCCCAGAAACCAAGCCCTGCCAGAAATGCAGCAGATAAATTGAGATAGTCTTTGACAAAAAAAGTTCCAACTATTCCTGTCAATCCTGCAACACCGGCAGCTAAGTAAATCATGAGTGGTGGCAAGTAACTTAGTTTAAACTGTCTCCCTAAATCTATAAATGTGCTGTCTATGAAATGATATAACTTACTCATGATAGAATTATATATTTTAAATTTCTTCTAACAACTGACTGTTGTTATTTTTTGGGCTGTTAATTTGTTTTGATATCTCATAAAAATCAACTTGATTATCTTTTTTTCTTTCTATTTGATGCTTACCTGACAGCCATTCACCTATCTGTTTATCCTCTAACAATAGGGGCTGACGATTATGGACTTTAGAAATGTGTAGAGATGATTGACAAGTTACCACCGCACATCCACTTGTTAAATTATAAATTCCAGCAAAGTAAATGAGCTCATTTTTTATTAAATGAAAAAAAGGTTTTTTTTCGCTTTCTATTCTTTGCCATTCAATCCATCCATTCGCGATGAAAACACATCGCATAGAACCTTTAAAAGATGGCTTTTCAAGTAATGTTTCATGGCGACAATTAATAAGGTTCATATCTTCTTTCCATTTTGGAGAATAAGACCACTTAATCATTTCAGGATTTGGTTTTAGTACCAGAACATCTTGCGATGGTGCAATATTGTATGATGCTGATACTTTGGTATTAAATTTTTTTTCAACCGCTTTAGTATCCGAAAGTACGTAACGTCCACACATCAGACTAGCAAGTCATTGATTAATTTTAATCTGTCTTGAGATTTTTTGCTTGAGGGAATAATTTCTAAAATTCGTCTATAAGTCGCTGCTGCACCGATTAGGTCATCTTTAATTAGGTAAATTTCGGCTAAACCATCAAGTGCGCCAAAATGACGAGGCTCTAGATCTAATGTCTTTTTAATATCTGATATGGATTTATTTAATTCGCCTTTTAAAAAATAAACCGTGGCTCTTTTATTCCAACCTTCGGCAAACTCTGGGCTTTGCTTGACAACTTTTGTAAATAATTCAATTGCATTATCTAATTCTCCAATTTCCATAAATTGATTAGCTTCATCAAATATAATTTGAGTTTCTTGGTTATCGGCTAAAGACCATATATCCCAGATATTAAATAGGAACTTGCTGGCTTCAATATTATTTGCGCTTAAAAATAATTTATCAAAAAGTTCACTCAAACGATCATCTTTTTGATCTGCATGAGCAAAATTAGAAAAAACAATTATAAGTATAATTAATTTCTTCAATTTAAATCACTCCAAAATTTTTGGTATTTTTTACTATTAGCAAAGTCTTCTCGAAAGTGATCAAATAAAGCTTTTGTTAGGCTTAGATTATGATTAACTTCTTCATCGTTAGCCATTTTTAAAATTTGTCGATAACACCAATATACTTGAGCTACTTTATTGTTGGATCTCACCAATGAAATCGGACTATTGAGACCAAATATCCAAGGTCCAAATTGAAGAATATTTTCATAAAGTGTAGCTGATTTTCTTTCTCCACTTAGTAATTCATTAATAATTTCAGGTTCGGAACATAAAGGTCTTCCAAGACCGATGACATCACAAGCTCCGCTATTGAGTGCGCTATTCATCCCATCAGCTGTACGGAAACCTCCAGTTACAGCGAGGGGTATTGAGAGAAACTTTTTGATTTCCTCTGCATATTTCAAAAAATAAGCTTCTCGAACAACTGCACTTCTTTGAGGTTTTATTACTTTATATTTTTTTAGGTTTAAAGAATCAATTTCTAAGGCTGCAAAATTTTCATATGTACCTCCAGAAATCTCAAGTAAATCTAGTGAGGTTGAATTAAGTAATTTGGCAACTTCAATACTTTCTTCATGAGTAAAACCACCTTTTTGAAAATCTGATGAATTTAATTTTATAGATATTGGAAAACCATTTCCAACTTTTGCTCTGATTCCATCAATAATACTGATCAACAATCTTGACCTATTTGCAATGCTGCCGCCCCACTGATCAGTTCTATTATTAATGTTTGGAGACAAAAATTCTGATAATAAATATCCATGCGCTGAATGCAGCTGTACTCCAGTAAAACCAGTTTGTTTTGCAATTTCAGCGGCATTTATAAATCTATCAATGATATCTAGAATTTGAGAATGTGAAAGTTCCTCGGGAACGCCAAACTTCAAAACTCCACCTAAAGTTGGCATAGGTTTAAATGAAGGTGCTACAGATTTTTTATTAATAGAATAAGGGGTTTGACGCCCAGCGTGACTCAGCTGCATCCACAACTGAGTATTATTTTTTTTTCCAGCCTGAGACCAATTTGCTAAAGCCGCTAAGCTTTTATTTGTTTGTGTTCCCTCTATAACAACATTTCCAGCACGCTCAATGTACCGATGGTCTATTTGTACATTGCCAGTAATTGAAATTCCTGTGCCCCCTTTTGCCCAACGTTCATATAGTTTTACATGACGATTGTTTGCCAATGCATCACTATTTGCAATACCTTCAGTCATTGCAGATTTTAAAAATCTATTTTTTATCTTTACACCACAAGGAAGTTGCAATGTTTTACTAATATTCATTTTATTAAGTCAATCCTCATAATTTCTTTAGTACAACTTTATATAATTTTCTTGGAAACATTCCCTCATTAAAATTATCAATTTTTATTAATTTAAACCCATTAAGAAGCTTCTTTATTTTATCCATCGAAAAAAAATGCACAATGAATCCATCGTTTTCGTATAGATCCTCATCTCTGTGAATGCCATTTTTATAATCTCCATCATAAGTATTCCGAACAGTAAAAATATTTAAACCTCCCTTTTTTAATATCCGTAAAACTTCATTGTTTAATGAAATAATCTCATTCATCGAAAATGCCATACAGTAAAGCATGTGTGAATAACATGCCTCAAAGCATTCATCCTTGTATGGTAAGGGCAATCTCACATCATGAACCTTAGGTGTAATGAGATTTTCTAAACTATTTTTTCTACTTTTTTCAATTATGTCATGAATTGCTTTTTTACTATAATCCAAGGAGTCAATTTTGAAACCTTCTTCAGCTAAATATAGCGTATCACGACCCTGGCCAGCACCTATTTCTAAAACATTATTAATTCTATGAGATTTGAATATTTTTGCAGATTTAATAGCAGCTATACTGGGATCTTTTCCAAACATCTCAGGCTTATTTAAGAAGTTATTTTCCCAATGCTGAGATTGCTTGGATAAGAGTTTGCTATCCAATTTATTTTGAAGGATCAGGTACCTTACGTAAGTAAGGTTTTACAGTTTCCCATCCATCAGGATAAATCTTTTCAGCTTCTTCATTCTTTACAGCCGGTAGTATCACAACATCTTCACCTTTTTTCCAGTTTGCTGGAGTTGCTACTTTATGGTTTGCTGTGAGCTGCATCGAGTCAATAGCTCTCAGTATTTCATGAAAATTCCTTCCAGTAGCCATTGGGTAGGTAAGATAAAGACCAATTCTTTTATCCGGTCTTACGACAAAAACTGTACGAACAGTTTCATTATCTACAGCAGTTCTTCCCATTGAAGATGTCCCCGCGTCTCCCTCAAGCATATTAAAGAGCTTAGCAACTTTAAGATCTTCATCGGCAATGATCGGGTAGGTTGGCCTGATGCCTGAAACATCCTTAATGTCATCTAACCATTTATTATGATCATCAACACCGTCTACACTCAATCCAATTACTTTTACGTTTCTTTTATCGAATTCATCTTTCATATTAGCCAATGATCCCAACTCTGTTGTGCAAACAGGTGTAAAATCTTTTGGGTGAGAAAACAATACACCCCAACTATCTCCTAGCCATTCGTGAAAAGATATATCCCCCTCTGAAGTCTTAGCTTCAAAATCTGGACACAAGCTATTAATTTTTAAACTCATTTAAATCCCCTTTATTAATTTAGAATTATTATAAACAAGATTGCATTCTGTTCAATTTTTTATAAGATATTGATTCAAAATGATTTTTAAACAACTTTTTGACGATAAATCATCTACCTATACGTATATCGTTGCTAGTGGTAAGGGGCGTGAAGCTCTAATCATTGATCCAGTAATAGAACATACTCACATTTATGTTGATTTATTAAACAACTTGAATTTGAGACTTGTTAAGGTCATCGATACTCATATTCACGCTGATCATATTTCTGCTATGGCAGAATTAAAAGAAAGGACAAACTGCCAGACTATCATGGGAGAACGCTCAAAATCAGAAGTAGTTAACCTAAAAGTAAAGGATAATGAGAAAATAAGTATAGATGGAATTAATTTAAAAGCTCTGTATACACCAGGACATACTGATGACTCGTATTGCTTTGTCATGAAAGATCGTATTTTCACTGGCGATACATTATTAATAAATGGTACTGGAAGAACTGATTTTCAAAATGGTAATTCAAAAGATGCATATAACTCAATTTTTAAGAAAGTATTAACGTTACCGGAAGAAACTTTAGTATATCCAGCACATGATTATAAAGGTAATAAATATTCATCTATAGGGAATGAAAAGAAACATAATCCACGCCTTCAAGTAAAAAATGCAGAAGAGTATTCTGAGATAATGGATAACTTAAATTTAGCTAATCCTCAAATGATGGATATTGCAGTCCCCGCAAATTTAAATGGACTCATGTTGAGTGAAATTTAGTGGTTTCATTTATTTGCTCTAATAAAAAATTCAATATCAAATGCTAGTTGCTCAGGAATTTCCATAGGAGGCATATGCCCAACTTTAGGATATGAAATTAACTTGATATTAGGAATATTTTGTAAAAAGTGTTTATTAAATCTTACATCAACTAAATTATCCTCATCACCATGGAGTATCAAAGTAGGAATTTTTATTTTTTGCAATAATAATGGATCAGCAACAAAGTCTTTATCTGTACTAACTATCAAATGACCCATTGCCTCTCTAGAACCTTCAAGAAGAATGATCTCGTGAAATTGATCTATTAATTCCTCAGTCATTATATTCTGATTATAAACTGTTTGGTAAGCTGCCTGACTAACAATAAACCTAGGAGTCACATAGCCAAGTAACATTCTAATAAAAGGTATTTCTAAGAGTTTAAAAGCTATGGGTGGTGCATTATCTGATTGAAATTCAATATATTCTTGCTCATTTGCTAAAAAAGCAGATCCTATGATGAGTAAGCCCCTTACTTTTTCTGGATATTCTATTGTATAATTCCATACAACTCTTCCACCCATAGAGTGACCAGCAAGATAAAATTCATTTACATTTTTTATTTCTAATACTTCATTGATGACTTTTATGAATCCATCAAAAGAATAATAATTACTATTGACTGGGCCTGTTAATCCATGAGCGGGTAAATCTAATGATATTACCCTAAAACCTTTTAATAAGTATTCATTCATAGTTTCAAAATTAAAAAGAGAACCATTAAATCCATGAATTAAAACTAAAGTATCGCCATCCTTATTGCCCTCATCCCTAACATGTATTAACGACTCATCTTCTAGTTCAATGAATTCAGAAGCTCCCTTTGCGTGTTTGGCAATAATAATATCCTTTGGAATGTCAAAATAAATAGAGTTATATAGAATAAATATTAACAAAATGAGTAAGAGAAATATGAAGTATTTTAGAATTTTTTTGAATTCTATCATAATTTACATTTTTTTAGTACCCGTTAGCTCAGGTTTGCCATCAATTACAAGTTTTGGTTCAATACTTACATCAATAAGTTCAGGTCTTTTAGCAAGATAACTTTCAATAGAAGAGAGTTTAGAAATATCATCTAAAAATTCCTCTAGTCTTGGAAACTTTTTTATTATCATTTCATCAAGTTCTCTTGATAGATCTAGATGGTGAAAAGCAGCGAAGTCACATGCTCTTGGAGTATTATCAATAAAAAATTGATCTTTATTAGATATTAAAATTTTTTCAAGTTCTTCAAATCTTGTTTCAAGGAATGGTAACATATCATCTCTTCTTTTTTTAAAATCATCTCCTACTGCAAAATTAACAGCAGGATTAAGTGGTAAAAATAATTCCTGTGCGCTTTGTAATATTGAACTAGCTTTAGCATCTTGTATAGGATCCTCTAATCTCATTCCTGAAATATTTTCTATAAAATTAAGAATCGCTATACTTTGACAAATTTCGTGTTTATCATCTATTAAGATCATTGGCAGTTGTTTAAATGGAATTTTAGGTTTTATTTCTTGCCACTCTTTGCCATAGTAATCCCATGACATAATATAATTATAATCAATCTCAGCATAATGCATGAGCAATTGTGGCGCTTCTGCTAAGGCTCTCATTTTAAAATATATCAGATCAATTTTCATTTTATAATCCGTAAGCAGCAATAGTTGTTCGGTGTAAAAGACGCTCCTGCCCCTCATAACCACCAGTTGCTCTGTGTAATACACTTCTGTTATCCCACATAATCAGCATATCTTTTTTCCACTTATGACGGTAAAGAAATTCATCCTTGCATTGCCATGCACTCAGTTCCATAAGTAGTTTCATTGCTTCTTGGTTATTCATACCATCAATACCGATAATGTAACCTATCGTTCCATAAATTCCCTCCTGATTTGTTTCAGGATGCTTCTTTATTATAGGATGTAATTGTTTTGAAAATGCCTCATCAGAAGCACGTATATCCATACTTCGTCCCATTTTCCTATCTTTATCTCCATAGCCACCCCCTGGAGAATAAGGAACCAAGGCTGAATGGATCGCTTGTTTGTCTTCAAGTTTTTTTCTGAGTGGTGATGGCATTTTTTCTAATGCTAAATGCTGATTAGCAAATAAAGTGTCCCCACCTTGATTTGGAATAACCTTACCAAATAGGCAAGTGCCAGCTGGTGGGTTCTTTTGAAAACTCCAGTCTGTATGCCAATTGTCTGCAAAAATTGGAACTTTTTCATCTGCTGTTCTTTTAACAGCAATAATATTTTCTCTTCCTGGAATTGGTGCAATGAAAGGATCATCTCCAAATGAACCAAAATAAAGAGTAAAACGTTCAATATCATCATCATTAAGTGATTGATTTGGAAAACTCAGTACATGGTGCTCAAGCCACAAATCTCTTATGGCTGAGATCTGACTCTCTGAAGGTTCTTTTGTTAAATCAATTCCTGAAATTTTAGCTCCACAAGCTTGATCAGATACCGTTACATTGAAGCTCATAATTGATTAGATTATTCAATAAACATCATTTTGTAAATGTAATCAAATTGGTGGGCCCACCAGGACTCGAACCTGGGACAACTCCGTTATGAGCGGAGGGCTCTAACCAACTGAGCTATGGGCCCCTTCAAGTTTGTTATATACAAAAAGTGAAATTATTTACAGTATTTAAAATTATGTTTTATCCAGAAAGCTTTTAAGAAGCTTTGCTCTTGTAGGATGCTTTAACTTTCTTAAAGCTTTAGCTTCAATCTGTCTAATTCTCTCCCTAGTTACTGAGAATTGTTGACCTACTTCTTCTAATGTATGATCTGAATTCATACCGATGCCAAACCTCATTCGAAGAACTCTCTCTTCCCTGGGTGTAAGTGAAGAAAGTATTTTTGTTGTTGTTTGTCTTAGATTAGAATTAATTGCTGCGTCAATTGGAATTATTGCATTTTCATCTTTAATAAAATCACCTAAGTGACTATCTTCTTCATCACCGACTGGAGTTTCAAGACTAACTGGTTCTTTTGCAATTTTTAAAACTTTTCTAACCTTTTCCAGTGGCATATTCAATTTTTTTGAAATTTCTTCTGGTGTTGGTTCTCTTCCAATATCATTTAAAAGAAGTCTTTGCGTTCTAACAATCTTATTTATAGTTTCAATCATGTGGACTGGAATTCTGATAGTTCTTGCTTGATCGGCAATAGATCTAGTAATTGCCTGTCTTATCCACCAAGTGGCATAAGTTGAAAATTTGTAGCCTCTTCGATATTCAAACTTGTCAACAGCTTTCATTAAACCAATATTTCCCTCTTGAATTAGATCAAGAAACTGTAGCCCTCTGTTGGTATATTTTTTAGCTATAGAAATTACAAGCCTTAGATTTGCTTCTATCATTTCCTTTTTAGCTATGCTTGACTCACGTTCTCCCTTTTGGACATTACTGACAATTCGTTTAAACTCATTTAATGTTAATCCAATATTACTTGCTGAAGCCCTCACTTCATTCATTATCTTTTTAATACTATTTTTTTCTTGCTTTACAAATTTTTCCCATCCGGACAATCTGGTAATTTTTCTTAACCAATAAGGATTATTTTCATTACCAACATATTTATTCAAAAATTCTTCTCTAGAAATCTTATGTTGCAAAGCTAATCGAAGTAATTTTCCCTCAAGCGAAACTATATCTTTATTAATTATATATAACTTATTTATTAATTCTTCTATTTTGTTTGTGTTAATTTGAAGACCTTTAATCAACTGAACAACAGAAGATTTTGATAATTGATAATTTTTCTCTGATCTTGTTGGAAATTCTTTTCCTTTTTCTTGGTATAGAATTTTTTCATGTTGTAATTTCTGAAGTTTTTTGAAACTCTTATTAAGTTTTTTAAATATTTCCAATATTGACGGTTTAAGTTCTTCCTCCATAATAGCTATTGATACATTCAGTTCATCCTCTGAGTCCTCATAATCTTCCACTGAATTATCTGTGGCTGTTTCTATCATGGGCTCAGTATCATCGCCATATATTGCGGATTTTTTTTCGGCTTCTTTTCTTTTTCGTATTTCTTCTTTTTCCTCTAGTTCTTTTCTTTTCTTAGCTTCTTTAATTTTTTTACTTAACTCTTTTTTATTTGGCAATTCTTCAAAAAGAGACTCGAGATCAATAACTTCTCTTAGTGTAATTTTTTCATCAATTATGTCATCTTTCCATTCAAGTATAGCTTTTAAGGTTAATGGACTTTCACACAACCCAGAAATCATAGCTTCCTGGCCAGCTTCAATTCTTTTTGCAATTGCAATTTCGCCTTCGCGAGAGAGCAAATCAACTGTACCCATTTCTCTGAGATAAAGTTTGACAGGATCATCGGTTTTTTCAGCTCCTGATTTTGTTCCTGGAGTTTCTTCCTCTTTATCGTCATCATTATCTGAGTCATCAGAGTCAATAATATCAAAACCTACCTGTGATAACTTTGTTGTATACTGTTCAATCTGTTCAGATGTAAATTTGCCTTCAGGAAACGACTTCTTAATTAGCTCATTAGTAAGATATCCGTCTTTCTTGCCTTGCTTAATTAATTTTTTTATAATAGATTTTTCAAGATCTAGTACAGGTCCATCCTGTTCCATTGGTTGTGAAGAGTTAGTATCTTGTGCTTGCTTTACCTGTTTCTTTTTTCTGCCACGTTTCATCATTGTAACTATTTATTCAAGCTTTCTTTTTTTATTCTTAAAAATTTTTCATAGCTTTTTTGATCATTATTTTCTTCTAAGTCTTTAAAGGCTTGTGAGAGATCTTGTTTGTTAAGCAATTGGTCATGCAATTCAAGCAGTCCTAAGAAACTAGTTTCAACTACCTTTGGATCATTCTTAATGACCGATTTATAAGTTATAATCAAATTTGATAAATATATACTTGTGATTTCCTGATTATAACCTTTTTTTAATAGATATGACTTAAAGTCAAATTTTTCAAGGTCTTTATCAGAATTTAATGTGCCAAATTCTATGATATGTGACACTAATTCAGACAATTTAAGGTCGTAGAATCCTATTCTTCCAAATTCCTCCATATACTTAGTTAGAAGATATGGATTCTCAATGACGGTCATTAATATTATTTTTTCTCTAATGATTGAGTCATGAGTTGATTGATTGACCCTTTCACTATCATAAATCTCCTTTGAGATTTTGTTGTCAACATAACGTGAATATTTATTGTTAATTTGATATTGAGATCTTTTTATTATATTAATTTTATCATTAAAATACTTAACATAGTAATCTCTTACAATTTGGTTATCAATTTTGCCTATGACTGTCCTAATTCTCTTTTCAAATCCAGCTTTTTTTTCAGGTGTTGAAATGTCCTGTTTTTCTAATTCTACTTTCCAAATAAACTCTGACAAAGAATAGGAATTGTCCAAAATTTTTCTAAATTCCATTGGACCATTTCTTAATAAAAAATCGTCTGGATCATAATCTCTTGGCATTATACAAAATCTTAATGATAAATCTGGGGATATATTACTTAAAGCTAAAAATGCAGCACGCTCTGCCGCTTTTTGTCCAGCCTCATCGCCATCAAAAATAATAATAGGACTATTGCACACTTTCCAGGCTCTTTGTAATTGATAATTAGTAAGAGCAGTGCCTAGAGGAGCAACTGTGGTTTTAAAGTTATTCTGATATAAAGATATTACATCCATATAGCCTTCAACTATAATCAAATTTTCAACCCTTCTATTTTCTTCAATTGCGAGATTTAGATTAAATAAATTTAAACTTTTTTTAAAAATTGGACTATCAGAGGAATTTATATATTTAATATTTGAATTATCTATAGCCCTTCCTCCAAAAGCAATTAAGTTTGATTTATAATCTTTAATTGGAAACATAAGTCTATTTCTAAAAAAATCATAATAATCATCTTCTTTATGTTTTGATTTTTTAATAAGTCCTAATAACAAAGCATCGTTGATATTTAATCCACTTTTCTTCAAATAAAGATAAAGTTGATTACTTTGAGATCCAGAATACCCTAAATCAAATTTTTTACACATTTCATTATTAACTTTTCTTGTCTCCAAATATCTCTTAATTCCCTCATTTTGTTTCAACATTGATGAATAAAATTTATTGACCTCGAGCATAATGTTTTTTAAATTCGAATAATTATTTTCACTATAGTTAGCGTCTTTTATAACTCCAGACTCAAGATTTAGACCTGCTTGCTTTGCAAGATATTCAATTGAATCTGGATAAGACATATTTTTATGCTTCATAAGAAATGAAAATATATCTCCATGTTCGGCGCTACTAAAGCAATGAAAAAACTCTTTATCGTCATTAACTGTAAATGACGGAGTCTTTTCATTCTTAAATGGACTTAAACCAACAAATTCGTTACCACGCTGGGTTAACTTTACAAATTTACCAACAACCTCGGAGACTTTGAGTCTTGACTTGATTTCTGCAATAAATTCTTTTGAGTATCTGGGCATCAACAAAGTATAGTACCTAATTACAGGAAAAAATAGTTAGCAAATTACAACTAATTTTGCAGCTTTTCCTTTATTATTTTACTTGCAATTGACATATCTAATGAAGAAGAACTGTTATCTTTTAGGTATTTTATTACTTTACCGATTTCTTTTAGGTTTGAGGCTTCTGTTGCATTGATTGCCTTATCACATAATATAGCTGTTTCTTCTTCACTTAACTGTTTTGGTAAAAACTCATTGATAATTGTAATTTCTAATTTCTCATTTTCTGCTAGCTCAGTCCGACCTGCTTTTTCGAACATTTCGATCGAATCATTTCGTTGCTTCACCATTTTTTTTAAAAGTTGTATTACTGTCTCTTCTAATATCTCGGAGTCTTCTCCTGAGGAGCGGCTCGCAATCTCTTTATCTTTTATTGCCGCTATTATTAACCTTAATGTATGAATTCTCTCTTTATCACCATTTTTCAGTGACTTTGACAATTCATTTGTGATTATATCTTTCATGCGAGACGAATAAGAAAAATACATCAACTAATCTTAAGTATCAATAAAAGTTAAAATAATATTTTATTATCTTACTATTGCATCGGGCATTCTTTTGCCTTAAATTCCAATAAATACAGAATCACATATATGTCAAAGAGGAATAGGTTGAGAGAAGATCGCATATCCGCTCGATCTAAACCTATTTTAGGACAGCTTATTCTTGAGGACGGAACTTCTTTCAAAGGCATTAAAATCGGATCAAATGTTAATGTTATTGGAGAAGTTTGCTTCAATACATCAATGACCGGTTATCAAGAAATTATTACTGATCCATCATACGCAGGCCAAATAATTAGTTTTACGTTTCCTCATATTGGAAATGTTGGCACAAATTTTCAAGATAACGAATCATCAATTTGTTATGCAAAAGGTATAATAATTAATTGTGATATTTCTGATCCATCTAACTTTAGATCTATACAGCATTTAGATACATGGCTTAAAAAAAAAGGAATTCCTGGACTATGCAATATAGATACAAGATCGATTACCAATAGAATAAGATCAAAGGGCGCCCCAAAAGGAGGTATCATCAAAAAACTTGTAAATAAAGATCATGAGAAAAAATTTCTTTCAGAAGTAAAAAAATGGCAGGGGCTTAATAATCTTGATCTTGCAATTGAGGTAACACGCAAAAAAATTCAGAAATTTAAAAGTAAGATAGAGTCAAAATTAAACATAGTGGCTATCGATTATGGCATGAAACAAAATATCTTAAATTGTTTACTTGAATTAAATATAAACGTAATTGTTGTTCCTGCAAATACTGCATCAGGAGAAATTTTAAAATATAAGCCTAATGGGATTTTTTTATCAAATGGTCCTGGGGATCCTAAAGCTACGGGTAAATATGCTATACAAACCATAAAAGATTTAATTCATCAAAAGATTCCTATCTTTGGGATCTGTCTAGGACACCAATTGATATCTCTTGCGCTTGGCGCTAAGACAAAAAAAATGTTTCAAGGTCATCGAGGAGCTAATCACCCTGTTCAGAATTTAGAAAATAATAAAGTAGAGATTACATCTCAAAACCATGGTTTTGTAGTTACTGAAAAGTCTATTCCTAAAAATGTAAAGATTACTCATAAATCTTTATTTGATGGAAGTGTTGAGGGTATAGAGCACAAAAATAAAAAAATTTTTGCAGTCCAATACCATCCTGAAGCAAGTCCTGGACCTCATGACAGCCAGTATCTTTTTCAAAAATTTAAAAGGATGATTAATAGTAATGCCTAAAAGAAATGATATTAATTCAATACTGGTGGTAGGCGCTGGACCAATCATTATAGGGCAAGCGTGTGAATTTGATTATTCAGGCACGCAGGCCTGTAAAGCATTAAGAGAGGAGGGGTATAGAGTAATTTTAATAAATTCTAATCCCGCTACTATTATGACTGACCCTGATACAGCTGATTCAGTTTATATTGAACCAATTACACCCGAAATTGTAACAAAGATAATAGCCAAAGAAAAACCAGATGTGATGTTGCCTACTATGGGTGGGCAGACGGCATTAAATATTGCTATAGCTCTTTCTAATAATGGCACACTTAAAAAATATAATGTTGAACTCATAGGAGCAAATCTTAGAGCAATAAAAAAAGCTGAAGAGAGAGAGAGGTTTTACAAGGCAATGATAAAGATAGGTCTTGAATGTCCTCGAGCAGAGATAGCTAGAAACTTTAAAGATGCAAAGAAAGCACTAAAAAAAATTGGACTTCCCGTAATTATTAGACCTTCTTTTACTTTAGGAGGTACGGGAGGGGGAATAGCAACAACTGAAAAGCAATTTGACGAAATAGCTAATTCAGGGCTTTACAGTTCTCCCATTAATGAAATTTTAATTGAAGAGTCTGTTGCTGGTTGGAAAGAATATGAAATGGAAGTTGTCAGAGATAGAAATGATAATTGTATAATTATTTGCTCAATTGAAAATATAGATCCAATGGGAATTCATACAGGCGACTCGATTACTATTGCTCCTGCGCTAACATTAACAGATAAAGAATTTCAAATTATGAGGAATGCCTCCATAGCTTGTTTGAGAGAAATTGGAGTTGAAACTGGTGGTTCAAATGTTCAATTTGCAGTAAATCCAAAAAATGGTCGTCTCGTTATCATTGAAATGAACCCTAGAGTATCAAGATCATCAGCATTAGCTTCTAAAGCCACAGGATTTCCAATTGCCAAAATTGCTGCTAAGCTTGCAGTAGGATATACATTGGATGAATTAAGAAATGAAATTACAAAAGTAACTCCTGCCTCCTTTGAACCAACAATTGACTATGTTGTAACAAAAATTCCAAGATTTACTTTTGAAAAATTCCAACTTACACAACCGCTTCTTTCTAGTTCCATGAAATCCGTTGGTGAGGTCATGGCTATAGGCAGATCATTTCCCGAGTCACTTCAAAAAGCGATGAGATCTCTTGAAGTTGGATTGGATGGGCTTGATGAAGTAAAAATAAATATAAATAATAAAAAACTAAACAAAAAAAATATAATCAGTGAACTTAAGAAACCTTTAGCAGATCGTCTCTTACTAATTGCGCAAGCTTTGCGTTTCGGTAATTCAGTTACAGATATTCATAATGCTTCAAAAGTTGATAAATGGTTCATTGAGCAAATCAAGGGAATTGTAGATAAAGAGATTGAACTTAAATCAAAAGGGTTCCCAAAAAAACCTGAGGAAATTTTAAAAATAAAAGCATTAGGGTTTTCTGATAAAAAAATATCTCAACTATGTGGATTGACTGAGGAAAGAGTATTTGACTTAAGGAAAAAAAATAAAATATTCCCAGATTTTAAAAGAATTGATACTTGTGCAGCCGAATTTAAATCAATGACTCCTTACATGTATTCAACATATTCAAAAAATTATTCTAATGTAGATACCTGTGAGTCAAATCCATCAAGAAAGAAGAAAGTAATAATATTAGGAAGTGGTCCAAACAGAATTGGTCAAGGAGTTGAATTTGACTATTGTTGTTGTCACGCATCTTTTGCACTTAAAGAACTTAAATATGAAACAATTATGATAAATTGTAATCCTGAGACCGTATCAACAGACCCTGATACAAGCGATAGACTGTATTTTGAGCCGCTCGCTGAAGAGAATGTTTACGACATAATATTAAAAGAAAAAACTAAGGGTAAATTGCTTGGTGTCATCGTACAGTTTGGAGGTCAAACCCCTCTTAAACTTGCATCATTTTTAAAGAAAATGAAAATTCCAATTCTTGGAACATCAAAGGAGTCTATTGACGCTGCTGAAGATAGAGAGAAGTTTAAAAAGATCTCAGAAGACTTAAATCTCTTACAACCCGCAAATGGCATAGCCTTTTCAGAAAAGCAAGCTTTCGAGGTGATTAATAAAATTGGATTCCCTGCTGTTATTCGGCCATCATATGTTTTGGGTGGAAGGGCAATGGAAATTGTTCATAACAAAGATGAGCTCAAGAAATATTTTAAAGAAGCGGTAATTGTATCTGGCGATAGTCCAGTATTGATAGATCATTACTTGAAAGACTCAATTGAGGTTGATGTTGACGCCATATCTGATGGAAAAAAAGTAATTATTGCAGGAATTATGGAACACATTGAGGAGGCAGGAATACATTCAGGCGACTCAACCTGCACACTACCTCCATACTCATTATCAGAAAAAATTATAAAAGATATTGAGAAGCAAACAAAAAAACTCGCAATGGCCCTTAACGTAAAAGGGCTTTTAAATATTCAATTTGCCATACAAAACAATAATATATTCCTTTTAGAAGTTAACCCTAGAAGTAGTAGAACAGTTCCTTTTGTTGCAAAGGCAACAGGAAATCCTGTTGTTAAGATTGCTCTAAATGTTGCAATGGGTAAGAAGTTAAATAAAAAAGATTTTAAAGAAAGTAAGAAAGAATGTATTTCGATTAAGGAACCAGTCTTCCCTTTCAAAAGATTTCCAAATGTAGATACAATATTAGGTCCTGAGATGAAGTCAACAGGAGAAGTCATGGCAATTGATAAGTCATTTGAGGCAGCATTTATTAAATGCCAATTAGCTTCGTCAAATCCTCTTCCAAAAAAAGGTAATTTATTTGTATCTGTAAAAAATTCTGATAAGTCAAAAATAGTACCTATTGTTAGGTCATTTCAAAAACTTGGATTTAAAATAAAGGCTACGCATGGCACAGCTTCATATTTGATAGATCAAGGTATTAAGGTGAGTAAAATTAATAAAGTATCCCAAGGTTCACCTCACATTGTTGAAGATTTATTAGATGAGAAAATAGATATACTGATTAACACAACAGAAGGCAGAAAATCTATAAATGACTCTTTTAGTGTAAGAAGAACAGCATTAATGAAAAGTCTTCCCTACTTCCTCACAATTTCAGGGGCAAGAGCAGCCATAAATTCAATTAAAGAATTACGTAACAACGATCTTGAAGTTAATCAAATTACAAGCTTTCACTAGTCTAAAGGCACATTGCCTAGTTTTTTTGTATTCTTTATTACAAATGCTGTTTTAACACTTGAGATATTTTCATTGGGTGTGATGTTTTGTGTCAAAAAATCATTAAATTCATTCATATTTTTAACAACACATTTTAAAATAAAATCAATTTCACCATTAAGCATAAAACACTCTCTTATAGCTTCCCATCCCCAAATCTGTTTTTCAAAAGCACTCAAGCTCTCCTCATTCTGGTTCTTTAGACTAATAAAAATCCATGCTGTTAAGTCATATCCTAATTTTGTTGGATCAAGGTTAGCTCTAAATCCATCAATATAGCCGTTGTCTTCTAAGTCACGCACTCTTCTAAGGGTAGGAGGCGGTGACATGCTAATTTTTTTTGAAAGATCTAGATTTGATATTCTTCCCTCATCTTGAAGTATTCTTAGTATTTTTAAATCTACACTATCAAGCGTTTTTTTTACCATCAATATACGGGCCAGTCTGTTTCAAATGTTACATAATTTAATTGTAAACATCGTCTTTCATTTTTGATACGTTTTTTTTCCAATCCATGCCATGAGTCTTTTTCTGAAGTAAAAATATACCCAAAATTATTTCTATAAGGTAAGGTCTTTGCAACCTTAAGATCAGGAGTATAAAAATCAGTTCCAAGATTTTCATTTTCTCCAAACCGATTAACAAATAAAATTGACGACATTAATTTTTCTTTTATGTCGCAGTGAGGTTCAAGCCAAAAACCATTTTTATCAGCAATGACTTCAACCCTTACAAAGGAATTTGCTAGATTTCTATTAATCATTTTTGAAATTAAATCAGTACACTCATCTGATTGCATCTCTTTTACAAGCTTGTACAATTCAGGATAATCAGAGGAATTTTCTTTTGTAATAAAAACCCTTAATTTACTTAATAGGTCTTTTCCATTTTTGTCACCTGCTCTAGTACCGTCAAATATCACATCACCTTCTGGAAATTCTATGCTATAGACCTCATCTATGGAACTTTCTGACAAAGGATTTTCCAATGTCCAGTGACTAAACGGTTCTTTGAAATGATTTAAATTATTTCTAAGTGCATTAACTAATGACATTATTGTTTATTATAGCTCTCATTAATTGTTCTGGCTACTTCCATAGTTTCGTTCGTGTAAGAATTTGAATAATCCTCTAATTTATCTGTTAATATTTTTACATAGTTTTTTTTGACTAAAGTTGATAAGAAGCTTTCAATTCGATTATATCTTTTTGAGCTTGGTAACTTATATATAAAAACTGGTTTTTTTGCGGATACAGACTCAGATATGATTGAAACAGAGTCTGAAGTGCAAATTAGGTATTTTGAGTAATGCATAAGAGCTAAGTAAGGATTCTCTTTTCCTTCCCAAACAATATTTTGTTCTGAGTATTTCTTTTTTAAATATTCTTTTATAAATTCGTCTGTTCTTCTTGAAAAAACAATGAACATTTGGACATTATTATTATTCATCACTTTGTCTAGAGACTTTGCTAATTCGATAACATTTGATTGATCAAATTTGTAATTTCTGCTTTTACCACCAATAAAAACTGTACAAATTGGTTTTTGAATTGATCCAAAGCTGTCCTTCAATCTTTCTGCATGCTCATCAAGTAGTTTTGGTGTTATGTGATTTATTGCAAGATCAGTGGTGATGACATTGTGTCCAACCACATTGTCGTGAGACGGGGCAACAACAATGTCAAAATTGTTTGTATTTACTCTTGGATTTTGAATATGGATAGAGAATACCCGTTTAATAGATTTTTTTTTAATGAACAGTGAAGCATAGATACTTCTTTTACCGCACGAAATCAATATATCTGGAACTTTTGAGTCTAAATTGAAGTCACTTGAATTCTTAAACATCATAGGTGACAATGGTAAAAAATTAACTGGCAACTTATTCCATGGGAAATTAAGTTTTACCACTTTCAGTTTATAATTTACATTAAGTGCTTCGGCAAGACCTCTGACTTGACTTATCATACCAGCTGAGCCATCAGTTAAACACCATGCTAACTTATTAGTCTTGAAATTATTCATTTAGATATTATTTAGAATTTGAATATAAATATTCTTTTAATTAGTTTGATAATATATAGATTATACTAAAAGCCAAATGCATTCAAAAGTTCTCATAATTGGTTCAGGACCTGCAGGATATACAGCCGCTATCTATGCTGCGCGCGCTATGCTTCAACCTACTCTTGTGCAGGGAATTCAACCAGGAGGTCAATTAACAATAACAACTGATGTAGAAAATTATCCTGGTTATGGAGATGTAATTCAAGGTCCTTGGCTTATGGAACAAATGGAAGCCCAAGCAAAGAATGTTGGGACAAAAATTATTAGTGACATTATTGAAAGTGTAGATTTTAAATCAACGCCATTTAAGGCCATAAGTGAGTCTGGTAAGACTTATACTGCCGACTCAGTAATCATTTCGACAGGAGCTCAAGCAAGGTGGTTAGGTCTTGAGTCTGAAAAAAAATTTCAAGGATATGGAGTTTCTGCTTGCGCTACATGTGATGGCTTTTTCTTTAAAGAAAAAAAAGTTGCTGTTATTGGCGGCGGTAATTCAGCTGTAGAAGAAGCCTTGTATTTAACTAATTTTGCTTCGACAGTTTATTTAATACACCGAAGAGATGAATTAAGAGCTGAAAAAATACTTCAAGATAGACTTTTTAATAATGAAAAAATTAAATGTATTTGGGACCATCAACTGCAAGATATTCTAGGTGATGAAGATCCTCTCAATGTAAAAGGTATTAAAGTCAAAAATGTAAAGACTAACGAAACAAAAGATATTGAATTAGAGGGAGTGTTTATAGCAATAGGACATGATCCTGCTACACAAATCTTCAGAAATCAAGTTGAGATGGATAATGAAGGCTACATTATTACAAAACCTGACTCAACTCTAACAAATGTTAACGGTGTTTATGCTGCTGGTGATGTAAAGGATAAAACTTATCGTCAAGCTGTGACCGCAGCTGGCATGGGATGCATGGCTGCGCTTGAGGCAGAAAAGTTTCTAGCAGAGAAATCTTAAATTATTTTAAATTTTCCAAGTAGGTCCGCATACGAGAACATGCTTCTTCTAAATTTTCATCTGAAGTAGCATAAGAAATTCTAAAATATCCTTCAAGTCCAAACGCTGATCCTTGAACTACAGCAACTCCAGCTTGCTCTAATAAAGAGGTCACAAATTCTTGATCGTTGCTAATTATTTTGCCAGAATTGTCTGTCTTACCAATAATGTCCTGGCATGAAGGAAATACGTAAAAAGCACCTTCAGGTTTTCTGCATGAAATACCTTTCATACTGTTCAACTCAGAAATCAGTTTATCTCTTCTTTTCTTAAAAACCTCAGATCTCTCAGCTATAAAAGAGTTATCACCATTTAAGGCCTCAACTGCAGCTGCCTGGCTTATAGAAGTAGGGTTACTAGTTGATTGCGATTGCAGTTTACCCATTGCTTTTATCAAATCCTTGTTACCCCCCGCATATCCGATTCTCCAACCTGTCATAGCATAAGCCTTACTCACGCCATTCAGAGTTAGAGTACGATCTTTAAGAAAAGGAGCAACGCTTACAAGCGTATGAAACTGAACGTCATCATAAATAAGATGTTCGTATAAATCATCAGTCATTATATTGACGTGAGGATGATTTTCTAGGACCTTAGATAAGGCAATAAGCTCACCTTCCGTATAGCAAGAGCCAGTAGGATTTGAAGGTGAATTTAAAATAAACCACTTCGTTGATTTATTAATTGCTTTTTCAAGTTTATCAGGTGTAATTTTAAAGCCTGCTTCTTCTCTACAAGTAATAATGATTGGCTTTGCGTCAAAATAATTTACTACATCAGGATAAGTTACCCAATAAGGTGCTGGAATTATAACTTCATCTAAAGCATCTAGTGTTACGGCCATTGCATTAAAAATAATTTGCTTCCCGCCTGTACCTACAGATATTTCATTTAATCCATATTCCAAATTATTTTCTCTTTTGAATTTTGCCTTAATAGCCTCTTTAAGTGCGGGTGTTCCATCAACCGCAGTATATTTTGTATCGCCGTCTTTGATTGCATCAATAGCTGCTTTCTTAATGTTATCAGGAGTATCAAAGTCTGGTTCTCCTGCTCCTAATCCAATTATATCTTTACCTTGAGCCTTTAACTCCCGAGCTTTCTGAGTAACCGCTATAGTAGCTGAAGGCTTTATTCGTTTGATACTTTTTGATAGAAACACCAATGTTTTTTCTCCAATAATTGTTATTTGATTAATCAGCAATTATATTAGAAATTAAGTATACTCAACTAAAATTGAAAAAATACATAATTAATGCCTAATACTGAGCTACTAAAAGTCACATCCGAATATAGCCCTGCTGGAGACCAGCCTCAGGCAATCGAAGAAATTGTGAAAAGCATTAACGGCAATGAAATGGAGCAAGTTTTACTTGGTGTAACAGGATCAGGTAAAACATTCACTATGGCCAAAATCATTGAAAGAGTTCAAAGACCAACATTGATTCTTGCTCCCAATAAAACTTTAGCTGCTCAGCTTTATGGTGAGATGAAATCATTTTTTCCAGATAACGCAGTTGAATATTTTGTCTCGTATTACGATTATTATATTCCAGAAGCTTACGTGCCAAGATCAAATACTTATATTGAGAAAGAAGCGTCGATTAATGAGCAAATTGATCGAATGCGACACTCGGCTACGCAGTCATTGCTTGAAAGAAAGGATGTTATTATTGTTGCGAGTGTATCATGTATTTATGGAATTGGCTCTGTTGAAACGTATCGGTCCATGACCATAAAGCTTGAAAAAAATCAAAAAATTGGACGTAATGAAATTATACAAAAACTTATTACACTTCAATACACTCGCAATGATACAGATTTTCACAGAGGCACTTTCAGAGTTAGAGGAGACCTTATAGAAATATTTCCCTCTCATTATGAAGACAGAGCATGGAAACTATCACTTTTCGGCGATGAGCTCGAAACAATAAGTGAATTTGATCCCTTGACAGGGAAAAAAACGGATGAACTAGAAACGATAAAAATATATGCAAATAGTCACTATGTTACTCCAAGACCTACATTGCAAACTGCAATTAAAAAAATCCGAAAAGATTTAGAACTCAGAGTTCCAGAATTTAAAAAAGAAAATAAATTAATTGAAGCTCAACGAATAGAGGAAAGAACGCGTTTTGATCTAGAAATGATTGAAGCAACTGGAAGTTGCCCAGGAATTGAAAATTATTCGAGATATTTATCTGGTCGTAAACCAGGTGAAGCGCCGCCAACATTATTTGAGTACTTGCCTGAAAATTCATTATTATTTGTAGATGAAAGTCATGTAACAGTACCTCAGCTTGAAGGCATGTATAAAGGTGACAGAAGCAGAAAAACAACACTTTCCGAGTATGGATTTAGACTTCCATCTTGCCTTGATAATAGGCCATTAAAATTTGAAGAATGGGAAGCAATGAGACCTCAAAGTCTTTTTATTTCTGCTACGCCAGGGCCTTGGGAAATGCAGAAAACTCAAGGTGTATTTACTGAACAAATCATTAGGCCAACTGGACTGATAGACCCAGATATTGAGATTCGGCCTGCTAAAACACAAGTTGAAGATCTTATTTCTGAATGTAAGAAAATTATTGATATGAAATATAGAGTTTTGGTTACAACTTTGACCAAACGAATGGCTGAAGATTTATCAGAGTATATGCACGAGAATGGAATTAAAGTTAAGTATATGCACTCAGACATCGATACTTTAGAAAGAATTGAAATAATTAGAGATTTAAGAAAAGGTATGTTCGATGTTCTGGTTGGAATTAATTTACTTAGAGAAGGACTCGATATACCTGAGTGCGCATTAGTGGCTATTCTTGATGCTGATAAAGAGGGGTTCTTAAGATCTGAAAGATCGCTTGTTCAAACCATTGGAAGAGCGGCTCGAAATGTCGATGGCCGGGTGATACTTTATGCTGATAAAAAGACGGAGAGTATTAAAAAAGCAATAAAAGAGACTGATAGAAGAAGAGAGATTCAAAAACAATTTAATCTCAAAAATAATATCACTCCTGAAACTATTAAAAGAGATATTAGTGATATTTTAGAGAGTATATATGAAAACGATAGGGTAAACGTTGAATTAGACGGTGAGAATAAGAATCTTGTAGGAGATAATTTGCAAAAGCATATCAAAGGGCTTAAAAAGAACATGATTGATCTAGCCGATGACTTGAATTTTGAGGAAGCCGCTAAGTTAAGAGATGAAATAAAAAGGCTTGAAAATAATCAATTAGAATTGCCACCTAATAATCTTAGACAATATAAAAAGAATAGAAGAAGTAAAAGGAAGTATTTCACATAAATGTTTGTCGATATTTTAATACTTTTGATTGGACTTGTATTATTGCTTTATAGCGCTGACGTGATGATAAATTCCTCAGATTTAATTGCAAAAAAATTTCAACTGTCACCTATTCTTATAGGACTAACAATTGTTGCATTCGGTACATCTGCTCCCGAATTAGTTATTACCTTATTCGCAGCCTTTAGAGAAATCCCGGCGACAGATGCGATAATTGGTAACATTATTGGCTCGAACATTGCAAATATTCTACTTATTTTAGGCACTGCCTCACTTTTTTTTAAAATAGATTTAAGCAGTATTGGACTTAAAGATAATATTTTTTTGTTAATACTGACATCCTATTTTGCAGCAATATTCTATTTTGCAAGCTCTCTAAGCTTTACAATTATTATTGGATTAATAGTTTTTGTAATACTCTTTTTGAGTTTACTTAAAAATTATGAGTCTGATAATGAGGAAGGAGAATTCAAAGAATTTGGCAAAAGAACTTACTTAATTCTTTTATTTTCATTTATTGGCATCTTTATCGGTGGAAAAATATTTTTAGACAGTTCACTTAATATATTTACAACTTTTGGATTAGAGGAAACAATAATAGGAATATCTATTTTAGCCATTGGTACTTCACTTCCTGAACTAGCAACTGTAGTAATTTCTTATATAAGAAAAAAAGGCTCTATTGGCATTGGTAATATTATTGGAAGCAATATAATGAATATTCTTTTTGTTTTCTTACCAGGTGCAATAATTATTAAATCAAGAAACTTGGATTTTCCACTAGAAAATATTGAAATTATCCATATTAATGTCTTGTTATTAGTAACATTAATAATAACAGTAATGTCATTATTAAGACTGAAACTAAACATAATATTTGCTTTGGGTTTTCTTGCGTCGTATGCGATATATATAGGATATTTACTATCATGAAAAAACAAACCATTTTAATTACAGGAGGTGCTCAAAGAATTGGTAAGGCCATTACTTTAAGTTTGAAGAATAATAACCTCAATTTTATAATTCATTATAATAACTCGATTAAAGAGGCAAAAGATTTGAAAAATAGTCTCGTAAAATCTGGAAATCAATGTGAAATAATTAAGTGTGATTTAAATAAACCAGGTCAAGTTTCAAAAATAATATCGAAATCAAAAAAAATTTTTGGATCAGTCGATTTTCTTGTTAACAATGCCTCACTATTTTTAAATGACAATATTGAAACGCTCAGTGATGGCTTGTGGTACGACCATATGAATATAAATTTATATGCGCCTTTATTACTATCCAAAGAATTTAAAAAGCACTTACCAAAAAAGTCCAATGGACATATCATAAATATTTTAGATCAAAATGTAGTCAACGCTGACACTTCATTTCTTTCTTACTCAATTGCAAAGGCTGCTCTATATGCGGCAACACCAATATTAGCTAAATCTTTTGCCCCAAATATAAGAGTTAATTCAATTGGTCCCGGACCAACTTTAAAAAATATTCATCAATCAAAGAAACACTTTGATAAGTCATTGAAAAATACAATTTTAAAGATTGGTTCACCTCCAGAAGAAATAGCAAAATCAGTTAAATTTCTCCTTGAATCAAAGTCAATTACAGGCCAATTTATAGCCGTTGACGGGGGAGAGCATTTATCATGAAACATAAAAATGTACTACAAATTAGCGATTTAAAATCAAATACGGATTTAGTAGATCCGTTGTCAGGATATGATTTGATATTTTTAAATGATTTTATAATTGATGCAAACATTGGTGTCTACAAACATGAAAAGGTAAAACGGCAGCCACTTCGAATAAATGTTATTGCTAAAGTTAAAAATCCTAAAACAATTAACGACAACAGATTGCAAAGTGTTGTTTGCTATAATCAAATTTCAAAAAAAATTAAAAAAATTATAGGTGCTGGCCATACAGTTCTTCTTGAGAAATTGGCTGAAAAGATATTTCAGGAATGTTTCAAAAATAAAAGAATTGAAACAATGAAAATTAGGCTAGAAAAATTGGACGCAATAAAAGAGGCTGCGAGTGCTGGTATTGAAATTGAGCGCTCACGCGCTTAAAAATGAATAGTACAGGAAACCTTAAAGAAATTATAAATCAATCCCCTACTTCTGCAGGCATTTATAAAATGCTGAATGAAAAAGATGAAATACTTTACGTGGGCAAAGCCAAAAATATACAGAATCGTCTTAAAAGTTACCTGAATGGTAATAATTTATCAAACCGCATAAAAAGAATGGTCAGTAAAATATCAACTATTGACGTTGTGATTACACAAACTGAAAAAGAAGCATTACTTTTAGAGGCAAATTTAATTAAGAAACTAAAGCCGCCATTTAATATACTTCTTCGTGATGACAAATCGTTTCCTTATATCTTTATTAACCATGAACAAGAATATCCTCAAATTACAAAACATAGAGGTAAGCAAAAATTTAAAGGAAAGTATTTCGGTCCTTTTGCGACAATCAACTCTCTTAATTATACATTAAAAATATTACAGAAAGTTTTCTTACTGCGTTCATGTGATGACACAATATTTGAAAACAGATCAAAACCTTGTCTTCTTTATCAAATTGAAAGATGCAGCGGTCCTTGTGTAAATGATACAATTAATAAAAAAGACTACAATTCAACAGTAAAAAATGCTGAAAATTTTCTATCAGGCCATCACAGTACTTTACAGGCTGAGCTTTCAAAGAAGATGGAAAAAGAAAGTGAAATTTTGAATTATGAAAAAGCTGCAAGTTATAGAGATAAAATTGAAGCTTTAACTCAAATACAAAGCCAACAGAATATAAACTTGCATGATATTAAAAATACTGACGTGATATCTATTTCAAGAAAAGGAAATAAATCTTGCGTACAGGTATTCATATACAGATCAGGCCAGAATTGGGGGAATAGATCATATTTTCCAAAACATGGAGAAGAAGTTGAAACTTATGAAATATTAGAGAGGTTTATAGTTGATTTTTATACAAAGTATTCACCTCCAAAAAATGTGCTCGTAAATACCCCCATTTATAATTCTAAGCTCATTAAAAATTCTCTAAAATCGATTTATTCTTATCAGACAAATTTTTCAATCCCAAAAAGAGGTAAAAAATTAGAAATTATTAATTATGCAATAAGGAATTCCGAATTATCATTAAAAAATCATATTACACAGTCGTTATCTGATAAAGAAAATTTAAAATACTTAAAGAAAGATTTAGGAATTACTCATGATATTAATAGAATAGAAGCTTTTGATAACAGTCACTTATTTGGCAAAAATGCTGTTGGGGCCATGATTGTATTTTCAAACGAAGGTTTTGATAAAAAATCTTATAGAAAATTTAATATTGACTCAAACAAGGTTAAACCTGGAGATGATTATGGTATGATGCGACACGTTCTTGAGAGAAGGTTTTCTTCTGAAGCATTAAAAAATCAAAAAAAATATCAAAATTTACCTGAGCTTCTCATAATAGACGGCGGCAAAGGCCACTATGATTTAGCTAAAAAAATATTAGAAGAGAAAAATTTAAATGAAATCAAATTAGCCTCAATTTTTAAGGGCGAGGGTAGAAAGGAGAGTCTAGATCAGATTATTTTCAATGATAAGAAAAATTATATAAAAAAAGATACACCTTCATTTTTCTTTATGCAAAGGCTGAGAGATGAATCACATAGATATGCTATTGGTGCTCATAGAAACAAAAGAAAAAAAGAAATGCATACATCAGAATTAGAACCCATTGAAGGTTTGGGAAGAGTTAGAAAAAAGCTACTACTGAATCATTTTGGGTCAGTTAAAAATATTAAAACTGCATCATCTCAAGATATTATGAAGGTTAAAGGAATAAGCAGGTTGCTATCAGAAAAAATATATGCTTACTTTAATGATTGATGTCCACATTGCCAAACATATTAACAATTTCAAGAATAGTACTGCTTCCAGTCCTGATAATATTAATTTTCTTTGATTCAAATTTAATAAATTTCTTATCAATAGTTTTATTTGTTGTGATGTCGATTACTGATTATCTTGATGGTTTAATTGCTAGAAAGACAAAAAATACATCAAATTTTGGAAAAATGCTTGATCCCATTGCTGATAAACTCTTCGTAATTCTTATCTTAATTACTTTTATTTCAGATAGCATGTTAATAGGAATACATCTGCTACCTGCATATCTAATTATAGCAAGAGAAATATTTATTTCTGGGTTGAGAGAATATGCATCAAGTGACGCTAATAAAAAAGAAATACCTGTATCAAATTTAGGTAAATATAAAACTGCAGCTCAAATGAGCAGCTTATTTTTTATACTCATAGCTGATGTTTACAGCAGTTTGTTATTAATTAACAATCTTGGTATAGCACTTTTATGGATTGCCATGATCGCGTCGGTATATAGTGGATATCAATACTATAGAAATATTTTTTGACTAAGATCTTACTAGATCGTGATAATCTTGCATAAACTGAAAATTTTGACTTTCATCGCCAGTCAAAAATTTAATGTTATCAATTGATTGTATAGGAGTGATTTCAGCAGCCGTCCCAGTTAAAAAAGCCTCATCATAGTTAGTTATTTCATCCGGCATTATATGTTTTTCTTCAACTGAAAATCCTTTTTTTGTCACCATCTCAATAACTGTTTGCCTAGTAATGCCATTTAGAAAACAATCTGGTATCGGTGTATGTATTGTTTGATCTTTTATAAAGAATATGTTCGCTCCGGTTCCTTCCGCTATATAACCTCTGTAATCAAGCATCAAAGCATCATTGTAACCATTGTTCTCTGCATATTCCTTTGACATTGTGCAAATAACATAAGGACCTGATGCTTTAGCTTCACATGGAGCTGTATCAGGTGCTGGTCGTTTCCAGGGTGATGTGATTAATCGAAGACCCGCTTTTCTATCTTCAATTTTGAAATATGATGCCCAATCATCCCAGACTGCAATGGCAACATTTATATCAGCATTAGAAGTAGATAATCCCATCTGTTGACTTCCACGCCAGGCAATTGGACGAACATAACAATCTTGATAACCCATCTTACTAATTAGTTCATCTTTAGCCTGATTAATTTCATCCTGAGTATAGGGTATTTTTATCCCAACTGTTTCAGCTGACTTAAATAGTCTTTTCGTATGTTCTTCAGATTTAAATATTTTGCCTTTATACGCCCTCTCGCCCTCAAATACCGAGCTTGCGTAATGAAGTCCTTGGGTAATTACATGGCATTTGGCATCGTTCCAAGGAATAAATTGACCGTTCATCCATATAAATCCATCTCTACTATCAAATGGGTGTATCTTCATATAATTAAATTTTAGTTAAAGAATAGATTACATAGCAGAAAAACTCCTTGATTAATATATATTTTTATCGTAACTATGTCATAATGACTGACTTAAATACATCTAATAGCAAGGCGTCTACGTTGCTCTATCTTCGTGATGACCGCATTAAGATTTCATTAAACAATTTCTTTGAAGCAAATAGAATTTTTGAAAAAGAAATATTTAATAATTTAGACGATGAGCAACTTGGTATGGCCGATATAAGGTGTCTTTTAATAATAAACCTTAATCCTGGGATAATATTTAACGAGCTATTAAATATTCTAGATATCAGAAAACAAAGTTTGAATAGAGTTTTAAGAATTTTATTGCAAGAAAAATTCATTATTCAGAAAATAAATTCTGAGGATGGTAGAAAAAAAAATTTATATCTTACAGATATTGCAAAAAAGAAATTAGATGATGTCATAAAACCTATAATTGATAGACTGTCAAAATCTTATGTTAAATCTGGATCTAATTCTGTGCAGGGATTTAATGCAGTAGTGAATAGTCTAATAGAAAAAAATAATGAATTATAATCTACAGCATCTACTTATTGTTGATGACGATGACAAAATAAGAAATCTGTTAAAATCATATTTGTTGGAAAATAAATTTCTTATTTCAACTGCATCTAATGCTGAAGAAGCCAAAGAGCTACTTAAATACATTGTTTTTGATTTACTCATTGTTGATATTATGATGCCAGGACAAGATGGCTATGAATTTACAAAAGATATTAGACTTTCATCCCTTACTCCGATTATTCATTTAACTGCAATGAATGAGTCAGAAAATAGAGTTCATGGACTCGAAATTGGCGCTGATGACTATTTAAGTAAACCTTTTGAGCCAAAAGAATTATTATTAAGGATAAAAAATATAATCAATAAGACATCAAACAAAAATGTTAAAAGTAAGATTCAGTTAGATAATGTAGTAATTGATTTATCAAGTGGAACTATAAAGGGAAGAAAAGCAGACTCATTACTTAATCATAATGAATTAAAAATTTTGCAATTACTCTCAGCAGATCCAGGGAAATCATTTTCTAGGGATCAATTAATTAAAGAGCTAAATTTTTCGCAGGAGCGTACTTTGGACGTATGTATAAATAGATTAAGAAAAAAAATAGAAAAAAATCCAAAGATGCCAAGGTTTTTGAGAACTAAAAGAGGTTCAGGATATGAATTGTGGATCGATTAGGTAATGTTTAGAAAATTAATTCCTACGAGTTTACTTGGACGTACAATCTTAATTGTTTTATTTCCAATAGTCATGTTTCAGTTAATTATTTTATCCTACTACTATAATAGCCTGTGGGAACGTACTCTAAATCGCCTTTCAAGATCTGTTGTAATGGAAATACAGATGATTACAGAACAGTATATTGAAAATAAAAATCCTATTATTGCTAAAGAAAAACTAAAAGAAATATTCTTAATAGAAGTGAATACTTATGAAAATTTGAACACGTTTATTGAGACAAAGCAATATGATACTCAAATTATAAATAGCTTTGCTCAGGAATTAAGAGCTAGATTTAAGAATTCATTATCAATAAAAGAGACATTAAACAATACTATCGAAGTAATAATAAAATTTGAAAATAAATATTTAGAAGTTTCTTTTCCTAAAGACAGAATAACTACTTCAAGAAATCACATTTTTCTTGGCTGGCAGATTATATCAGCTCTTATATTGATACTAATTTCATATTTATTTCTTAAAAATCAAGTAAAACCAATAAGTAACTTAGCAAAAGCAGCTGAACTATTTGGAAAAGGTCAAGAACTAAATAATTTTAAAATTTCGGGAGCTCTTGAAGTTAGACAAGCTGGTAAAGAATTTATAAAAATGAAAAATCGAATATTAAAACAAATTGATCAGCGATCTTTGATGCTTGCTGGGGTAAGTCATGATTTAAAAACACCATTAACCAGAATGAAACTAATCATAGAAACGCTAGATAATAAGGATATAAAAAAAGAAATTAATGATGAAATTAATCATATGAACGAAATGCTCATTGAATATCTCGATTTCGCAGCCTCAGATGACTCAAAAGATAGGTCAGTGATAAACCCAATAGAAGCTATCATTAAAATTAAAAATGATGTGCATTTTAGAAATCACAAAATTAAGCTTGAGGTACTCAACGATGAAGCTGTGTCTGTGAATGAAAATGTATTTGTCCGGTCAATTACTAATGTTTTGAACAATGCGATTGATAAAGCAAATAAAATTATCATAAAAGCTGAGGTGAATAGCAAAATGGTTAAAATCAATATTCATGACAACGGCCCAGGTGTTGATGATGAAGAAAAAGTAAATGTATTCAAGCCCTTCTATAGAGTCGACAAAAGTAGGAATCAAAACAAGACCAGCTCAGGTTTAGGTTTAGCAACTACTAAATCATTACTTGGTTCAATAAACGGAAAAATAAGTTTGCATGATAGTTATTTAGGCGGCTTGGAAGTTGCTATAGTAATACAAAATTAATTCGCCTTACTGAGCTCCTTGGATCTTTTCTTCGCTTTATCTATGGCTTCAGAAATTAATGCACTAAGGCCATTTTTGTTTTCTAATATTTTAAGCGCAGCTTCAGTTGTTCCTCCCTTACTGGTAACACTCTTTTTTAAATGTGTTGGGCTGTCTTTTTCATTTAAAAGAAGCAGAAGAGAACCCAGAAAAGTTTGAATAACCATATTTTTTGAATTTTTGAACCCAGACTTATCAGCTATTTTAATAAGCGTTTCAATGAATAGAAATATATAGGCAGGGCCACTTCCAAAGATTGCTGTGAAATCATCAATAATTCTCTCATTTTTTGTTTCATTAATTTGCCCAAGTAATGAGAGGAAGTTCTTAACTATTTTTTTCTGATCACTCTTAATTGTTTTATCAAAACAAATGAGAGTTGTACCCATATTAACTGATGCCGGGGTGTTTGTCATAGCTCTAACAATACCTTTATTAAAGGTAAATATTTTTTTTAAATCAGAAATCTTCTTTCCTGCTACAATTGACACAATAAGAGAATTAGACAAAAATTTTTCTAAAGTACTGTCGACAGCAGCGTTTAATTGATTTGGCTTTACAGAAATTAATGAAATAGATGGTACAAATTTATATTTAAGCAACCGAACATTTTTGACAATTTTAAGATTATGTTTTGACTTTAACTTTTTTAATTTTGGTGTGATTTTTTTTTCAATAATTAAGATATTTTTTGATGACATCTTATTTTCAATCAATGAATTGAGCACTGCGTAGCCCATATTTCCAGCGCCAATAATAAGAAATTTTTGTTTTTTAAGATTTATCATTTGACTTTTGAGCTGATGTATTTTTTCTATCTTCTTTAAATTTATTCATTGTTTTGATCTCGTCTTTAAAAGATAAAGAGATCTCATATAAACTTATACAGATGTCTGTAACTTTATTTAATATTTTATTTCTACTATACATAAATGGTGTTAGGTTATTCTTATATCAAATTTAAAATAGCGTGATTTATCTTAGTTTTCCATCTATTAGTCCAATTTTTTTCTCATTAGGTCCACTTGAAATTAGATGGTACTCATTAGCGTACATCGTGGGTTTTATATTTGCTTGGCGATACATCAAATACTTGTCTTCTAACAAAAAAATATATGACGTTAAAGCTAATATAAATGAAAAATTAGTTGATGACTTAGTATTCTATTCAATTTTAGGTCTTATAATTGGAGCTAGAATTGGATATGTATTATTTTATAATTTTGCATACTATAGCGATAACGTTGTAGAAATATTCTACCTATGGCAAGGAGGACTGTCATTTCATGGTGGATTGATAGGCATCATAATTGCAGCTTTGCTTGTTTCAAGAAACTTTAAGTGCTCTTTTTTTGAAGTTAGTGACTTAATATGTGTTTCTGCTCCTGTTGGCATATTCTTTGGGCGAATAGCAAATTTTATTAATGGTGAACTTTATGGACGGCCAGCAAATTTCTTGTTTGGCATGATCTTTCCAAATGCAGACGACCAATTTAGACATCCCAGTCAGCTCTATGAAGCATTCTTGGAAGGCTTCTTGCTGTTCATCATCTTAAATATTCTAATTTTTAGGTATTATAAACTCAAGTCTCCCGGGTTTGTTTCTGGAGCCTTTCTCTTGTTATATGGAGTATTTAGATATTCTGTAGAGTTCACTCGTGAGCCCGATGTACAAGTTGGGTATATTGCTAACTTTTTTACCATGGGAATGTTGCTTTCAATACCAATGATTATAGCTGGATTGACCATCTTACTTTTAGCAAATAAAAAATGATTAAAGAAAAGTTGCTAAAATATCTTAACGAAAACCCATACATATATTTAGATGAGTTTATTCAACTAGTGCATGGTGATAAAGATCATGGATATTATGTCTCTGAAGAGATTATTGGTAAAAAAGGTGATTTTATAACTGCTCCTGAGATATCGCAAATGTTTGGCGAAGCAATAGCAATCAAGATTCTTCAGGTTATAAATAAAAATAATATCAAACACTTTAATTTAATAGAATTAGGCCCTGGAAGGGGAACTCTCATTAATGATATTTTAAGGGTATTAAATAAACAATTATCTCCTGAAATAAATATTTCACTTCACTTCAATGAAATTAATAAAAATTTTATCGAAAATCTAAAATTACAATTTCCAAAATGTAAAATTCATTCAGTAATTGGTGATTATCCTAATCAATATTCTTTTTTTATCGCAAATGAATTTGTAGATGCGCTTCCCTTAAGACAGTTAAAAAAAAGAGACAACACATATTACGAGACAGTCGTAAAAAAATCATTAGATGGAGACTTTGAATTTGATAATGAAATTGCAAGAAGTGAAAGTGAAATATATGTAAAATCTAGATTTGATTTAAAAAATAATCAAATCTTTGAATACTCTCCACAAACAATTGAAGTATTTAACCAAATCATCAACTTTTTAGAAAAAAATAAAGGACATCTTCTATTAATTGACTACGGCTACATAAAACAACCTTTAAAAAGCACTATCCAGTCAATTAAAAATCATAAAAAAACTGATGTATTAAATAATATTGGAAAACAAGACATTACTTACCTTGTGAATTTTGATTGCTTGATAAGTATCTTAAAAAATAAAAAGATTTTAGAGTATAAATTTGTCACTCAATCAGCTTTTTTGAAATTGAACGGCATTGAGGAAAGAGCAAATCAATTGTGTGAACAAAACCCAGCTAAAGCTGAGGAAATAAAAATACAGTTAAATCGATTAATTAATGATGAACACATGGGAAGCCTTTTCAAGGTATTGGAAGTCGAAATTTAAATGTTTTTTTCAAAAAATTTAAGCGACGTTGATCACTGTTTTTTTTCAAGAATTGGTGGCTTTAGTAAAAAAAAATATTCATCACTAAATTGTGGCAAAGGATCAAATGATAATCCTCTATTGGTAGAGGATAATTTAAAGATAATTCATAAGTATTTCAATCTTCCAAGGTCTAAGTTGATTACAATGCATCAAACACATTCAAACATATGCAAAATAGTTGAGCCTAAATTTCAGCAAACAGAATATAAGTGTGACGGTATAGTAACAAAACATCAGAATATAATATTGTCAGTTCTGACAGCCGATTGTGCTCCAATCTTATTTTTTGACCAAAAAAAATCAATTATTGGAGCTTGTCATGCAGGTTGGAAAGGAGCCCTGAACGGTATTATTGAAAATAC
The DNA here is from genome assembly GCA_902544065.1 of uncultured Pelagibacteraceae bacterium. GTDB lineage: Bacteria > Pseudomonadota > Alphaproteobacteria > Pelagibacterales > AG-422-B15 > CACNXQ01. The sequence continues at coordinate 118,417 of CACCAS010000003.1, read as the reverse complement.
TCTATCAAGTATGAAGCTACTTGGTGCAAACATTAACAATATAAATTGTTCAATTGGGCCATGTATTGGACAAAGCTCATATGACGTGAAATCAGATTTTTTCAAAATATTTGTAGACAAGTCGACAAGAAATAGACAATTTTTTATCGAAATCAATAAGGATAAATATCAGTTTTCCCTAAAAAAATTCATTACATTTAAACTTGGAGAGCAAGGCGTTGGAAACATAGACACTGTCAACATTGATACTTACAATGACGAACACCTTTGTTTCAGCTACAGACGGTCACTTCATAAAAAAGAGGATGATTATGGTAGAATGATTTCAACAATTACTATAAAAGGAGATCATTCATGAGAATTATTGCGGGAAATAGTAATTTACCTCTTTCTAAAAGTGTTTCTGATTATCTTGGTGAGAACTTAACGAACGCTTCCATACAAAGGTTTGCCGATGATGAAGTTTACGTTGAAATTAAGGAAAATATACGAGGTGAGGATGTTTTTGTTATAGAGTCTCTATCTCATCCTGCTAACGATAATCTTATGGAGCTACTAGTAATTATGGATGCTCTAAAAAGAGCGTCTGCAAAAAGAATTACAGCTGTGATTCCTTATTACGGTTATGCACGACAAGATAGAAAGCCTGGCCCTAGAACACCTATATCTGCGAAATTAGTTGCTAACTTAATCACAACTGCTGGGGCTGATAGAGTTTTAACACTAGATTTACATGCTGAACAGATACAAGGTTTCTTTGATATTCCTACTGATAATCTTTTTGCAGGACCAGTTTTTTCAAAAGATATAAAAGAAAAATATGATATTGGAAACTTAGTTGCAGTTTCACCTGATATTGGCGGAGTTGTAAGGGCTAGAGCTATTGCTAATAAAATTGGTGCTTCAATAGCCATTGTTGATAAAAGGCGATCTAAACCCGGTGAGAGCGAAGTTATGAATATCATTGGAGATGTTAAAGGAAAAGACTGTATTATTTTAGACGACATAATCGACTCTGCTGGAACGATTTCTAATGCGGCTAATAAGATCATGGATCTTGGAGCGAATAGCATAACATCCTACGTAACACACGGCGTACTTACCGGAAAAGCTCTCGAGAGAATAAATAATTCAAAATTAACTGAGTTGGTAATTACCAATTCTATTAACAATCAAGATTTATTAAGTAATGGCAATAAAATTCGTTCTATTGATGTATCTAATCTGTTAGGTGAAGCGATAAAAAGAATTTCTGAAGAAAGCTCGGTATCCAGCCTGTTTGATTTTTGATTAATATGCTTGCCATATAAGTAAATTTAATCTAAGTACCACAACATTATTATGTCAAAAGAAACAAATTTGGATGCTGAAATAAGAGCAGAATCTGGAAAATCAGCAGTAAAAAAAGTCCTTGCTGCTGGTAAAATTCCCTCTGTTATCTACGGATTGGGTGAAGAGTCTCTTAATATTTCCCTTGATAAAATTTCTGTCCAAAAAGAAATCAACTCGGGCGGTTTCCTTACAAGAATCATTTCTCTAAATATCGCTGGTAAGAAAAATCTCGCAATCCCCAGAGATGTTCAGTTTGATCCACTTTCAGATCAACCAATTCACGTGGACTTTTTAAGATTGGCAGAAGACTCAAAAATCACGCTGGATATACCAACTCGATTTATCAATGAAGAGTCATCTCCTGGCCTTAAGCGTGGTGGAGTTCTTAATGTTAACAGAAGAACTGTACAACTAAGTTGTCCAGCAAATAATATTCCTGAAGAAATTGTATTTGATTTAGATGGTTTAGATATTGGCGATACCATCAGAATATCAGCTGCAAATTTATCAGGCGATATTTCTCCTACTATTAGTGATCGTGACTTTACTGTAGCATCGGTCGCTGCACCAACTGTTGTTAAAGAACCTGAAACTCCTGTAGAAGGTGAAGAAGCAGCTGAAGAAGGAGCGGAAACAACTGATGAAGCTAAAGAAGCATCAACTGATGATGCTAAAAAAGAAGAAGCTAAAGATTAATACTTTACCTTTCAACTAATACATAATTTCTATATTCTTAATCGTATGATTGCTCTAATTGGTTTAGGAAACCCTGGTGAAAAACATTCCTTAAATAGACATAATATAGGATTCATTGTTATTGATGAAATCAATGATAATAATGAAATTATTAAGAGTGAAAAAAAATTCAACGGTGATTTAACAACTTTTTCTATCGGTAGAAAAAAAATACTCACATTTAAGTCATGCGATTACATAAATGAATGTGGTGGCAGTATTGCAAAACTCGTTAATTTTTACAAACTCAGTTTAGACTCAGTTTATATTTTTCATGATGACCTTGATATTTCTCTTGGAAAAGTAAAAATCAAGAATGGTGGCTCACCCGCTGGTCATAATGGATTAAAATCCATAGACTCATGTATAGGCAAAAATTATAATAGAGTAAGGATTGGAATTGATCACCCTGGAAGCCGTGAATTGGTTAACAGGCATGTTCTAGGCAACTTTAAAAAAAAGGAGTTGGAAATTGTTGATCAATTAAAGATCAGTATTTCATCGCACTTAAAATTCCTGATATCAGAGAATAAATCTCAATTCTTAAATAATATTAAATTATAATATGGGATTTAAATGCGGAATTGTTGGACTACCTAATGTTGGAAAATCAACTTTATTTAATGCTCTTACCAAAAAAATTTCAGCTGAAGCCGCCAACTATCCCTTTTGCACAATAGAACCTAATGAAGGAACTGTAATCGTTCCTGATGAGAGAGTTAATACTTTAACAGAAATAGCAAAATCTAAAAAAACTATACCTACCTCACTGACATTTTTTGATATTGCTGGACTTGTTAAAGGTGCATCAAAGGGAGAAGGTTTAGGAAATAAGTTCTTATCACATATAAGAGAAGTTGATGCAATCATACACGTAGTTAGGTGCTTTGAAGATGACAATATCACTCATGTAAGTAATAAAATTGATCCCTTGGACGATATTGAGACAATTAATACTGAATTAGTTTTATCCGATATTGAACTTCTAGAAAAATTAAAATCTGGTCTCGAAAAACAAGCTAAAAAAGGCGATAAAGATGCAAAAATAAAAATCACAGCAGCTGAAAAGTTGCTAAACCATCTTGTGAAAGGTGAACCCGCAATTACAATTGAAAATTTAGCTGAGATAAAATCAAATTCGTCGGAATTTAATTTAATTACGTTTAAACCAACAATATATGTATGTAATGTTAATGAAGAGTCAATTATCGATGGGAATGAATTCACAGAAAAAATTAAGAATAGTTTTAACAATGAAATTATTCTTATCTCTGCCGAAATAGAGTCTCAAATTTCTTCATTAAGTGATGAAGATCAAAAGGAGTATGTACAGAGCTTAGGATTAGAGGAGTCGGGTTTGAATAAAATCATTCGTAGTGGCTACAAAACACTTAATTTAATTACTTATTTTACAGCAGGTGAGCAAGAAACAAGAGCATGGACCATAGAATTGGGTACAACAGCACCACAGGCTGCAGGAAAGATTCATACTGATTTTGAAAAAGGGTTTATTCGAGCTGAAACTATTGCGTATAATGATTACATTGCATGTATGGGTGAAATAAAAGCAAAAGAACAAGGAAAGATGCGTAGCGAAGGTAAAGAATATACTGTACAAGATGGTGACGTAATGCATTTTTTATTTAATAATTAAATATGGAACATAAATTAGTATTCCCGACTTATGAGGAAATGCATGATAAAGCCATAAAGCTTGGACACTTGATAAAAAGTAAAAATATTAATTTCGATAAAATGGTTGTTGTCTCCAGGGGAGGTTTTGTACCTGCTGCTGTCGTTGCTTACACTCTAGGCATACAAGACGTGGATATCGTATCTATACAAAGTTACATTCATCGGGAGGCTGGAAAGGCGATTGTCCATCGCGCTCCGAAAACTGATGAAATAGTTCTCGTGATTGATGATATTGTAGATAAAGGTGGAACAGCAAAAGCTCTAAAAGAATATATGCCTAATATGCATTTAGCAGTAATTTATGCAAAGCCACGAGGGTTGCCGTTAGCTAATACGTATGTTGAAGAAATAACACAGGAAACTTGGCCTGTCTTCCCCTGGGATGAGGAAGACAAAGCCAATCATTAAATCTTACAAGAAGATATAGTATAAGAACGAAAGCACTCCTATTACTATTGATCCAGCATTAAGATCTGATTGTCTACCACTTAAGGCTTTTATTATCACATAAGCAATAAAACCTAATGCTATTCCATGAGCAATACTGAAAGTTAATGGCATTAAGATCGCAGCTAGCACGGCTGGTGCGTATTCTGTAACATCATCCCATTCGATATCCTTCAAGTTTCTAAGGAAGAAAGTTGCAACAAATACTAATGCAGGAGCTGTAGCAAATGCAGGAATGCTTTGAGCCAATGGTGCTAAAAATAAACAAATGGCAAATAAAACTGCAACAGTCACAGCTGTAAGACCAGTTTTGCCGCCTTCTTTTATCCCCGCTCCTGACTCAATGTAAGAAGTTGTATTTGATGTTCCCACTAAAGCGCCAACCGTCGTTGCCGCAGAGTCTGCTAAGACAGCTTTACCAATGCCATCAACATTTCCTTCTTTATCAACTTTACCAGTTAGATTGGCTACGGAAGTTAGTGTTCCTGCGGTATCAAAAAAATCGACAAAAAGAAAAGCAAAGGCAACACCAATAAATCCAGCTGTAGCTAATAAACTAAAATCCATTGAGAAAGCATGCACGGCTGGTGGCACAGATCCAACTACACCGTCAATTGCACTCACACCTGTGATCCATGCAATAAGACTTACTGCCAAAATACCAATGATTATTGAACCAGGTATTCCTCTTTTATCTAATATTGCCATTATTCCAAAACCAACAGCAGCTAACATAACAGGCATCGATGCAACATCACCAAGCGTCACTAGAGTAGCTGGGCTATCAACAACTATTCCTGCATTCTTTAGACCGATGATAGCAAGGAACAATCCAATTCCAGCTCCCACTCCAAATTTCATGCTAACGGGTATACTATTAATAATCCACTGACGAGCAGGTGTTATAGATAATATGAGGAATGCAATACCTGCAACGAATACTGCAGCAAGTGCTTGCTGGTAGGTGTAACCCATTCCAAATACAACGCCGAAAGCAAAGAATGCATTTAGTCCCATTCCTGGCGCAAGTGCTATTGGCCAATTAGCCCATAATCCCATAACTAGACAGCCAACAACAGCTGCGATTATGGTTGCAACAAATACGCCACCAAAATCCATGCCTGTACCATCAGTTGATAAAATTGCTGGGTTAACAACAATGATATAAGCCATTGTTAAAAATGTAGCCAGCCCAGCAAGAATTTCTGTTCTTACGCTCGTTCCATTTTCATTCAATTTAAAAATATTTTCTAACATTAAGTTCCTCCATCTAGTTAACTTTAAATCTTATAATAATCAAAAATAGTTTTCGAGACAGATTTTATCTACTTGTGGATAACGATGCTGACAATCTACTATAAAGAAAAAAATTAAATTATTGAAATAATGAGTATTTTTCTCATTATACTAGTGTGACTCTTTCCAAATTTGCTTATTCGTGAAGTACAGCAAGAATGAGAGTATTAATAGGTAAGTTATAACTTTAAAACCGATTCTCTTACGAGCCTCCAATTTAGGTTCTGCTGTCCATGTCAAAAACATAGTCACATCTCTAGCCATTTGTTCAGGAGTTGCTTCCGTACCGTCACTATACTCAACAGCATCGGCTGAAAGTAGTTGCGGCATTGCAATCTTTTGCCCCTTTGCGTAAATATTGTAGTAGACACCATCATCAAGAATCATGCCCTCAGGCGCATCTTCATATCCAAGCAGTAATGAATAAACATAATCTGCTCCACCATGTCTTGCTTTAACCATTACAGATAAATCAGGAGGATATGCTCCACCATTAGCCGCTCTTCCTTGCTGTTCATTTTCATAGGGGCTAACAAATTTATCTGACAAAATAGCTGGTCGCATAACTACGTCGCCATACTCGTCTGGAGCGCCTTTTACCTCAAATGCAGCTGCCATAGCTTTCACCTGCGCCTCAGAAAACTCAGGCCCACCCTCTTCCATTAAGTTTCTATAACTCAATAATTCCATTGAGTGGCAGCCAGAACATACTTCAGTATAAACCTGATAACCTCTTTGTAGTGAAGCTCTCTCAAACTTACCTAATGGCCCCTCGAATGACCATTCTGGATGCAACGGCTCTTTCATTTCTGCTGCTTGAACATTAATTTGAAAAAGTCCAATATGTATTAAAGTTAAAATTAATATTTTTGATAAATATTGCATTAACTTATGTTGTTGCTCCTGAGGCAATTATCTCATTTTCCTCTTTTGACAAAACAGGTTCACTCAAGCTTTTGGGAAGAGGCTTGGTTTTCTCTATATATCCTAGTAATGGCAATATTATTATAAAGTGAGCAAAGTAGTATACGGTGGCAATTCTACCCATAATTAAATACATGCCATCTGCTACTTGCGCTCCTAAGTAACCAAGAAAAATAGTGTTTGCAAAGAAAAGCCATACAAACTGTTTGTAAAGAGGTCTATATTTTGCTGACCTTACTTTTGATGTATCTAGCCATGGCAAGAATGCAAGAATAGCTATAGCTGATACCATCAATATTACTCCACCTAGTTTGTCTGGTACAGCCCTTAAGATTGCGTAGAAAGGTAAAAAATACCACTCTGGAACAATATGCTCTGGAGTTTGAAGTGGATTAGCTTGAATATAATTATCAGTATGTCCTAGTAGGTTTGGTACGAAAAATACAAACCCTGCAAAAATGATTAAAAATACAACAAGAGCAAATAAATCTTTCACAACGTAGTGTGGATGAAATGGAACTGTATCTTGAGACCCTTTAACAACATCGATCCCCTCAGGGTTATTGTTTCCTGGTACGTGAAGGGCCCAAACATGAAGAATTACCAATGCAAAGATAAGAAAAGGCATTAAGTAATGTAATGTAAAGAACCTTGTTAACAATGGACTGCCTACAGCGTAGCCACCCCATAACCAGTTAGTAACTGACTCCCCAACAATTGGTATTGCGCTGAATAGGTTGGTTATCACAGTAGCCCCCCAAAAACTCATTTGACCCCAAGGTAAAACGTATCCCATAAATGCAGTAGCGATCATAAGCAAAAATATAAATACACCTATAATCCAAATAAGTTCTCGTGGTTCTTTATAAGAACCATAAAACATAGATCTGGCCATGTGGATGTAGACAGCCATAAAAAATAGAGATGCACCATTTGCATGTATATATCTTAATAGCCAACCATAGTTTACATCACGCATTATGTGTTCAACACTAGCAAAAGCTAAATCAGCATCAGCAACATAGTGCATAGCAAGTACTAAGCCGGTTATAATTTGTGTGACTAGGCAAAACGTCAAAATTCCACCAAACGTCCAAAAATAGTTTAAATTTTTTGGAGTTGGGTATGGCATTAAGTGTCCATAAATTAGATCAAGTAAAGGTAACCTTTCATTAAACCATTTTCCAACTGCTGACTTTGGTACGTAATTATCGCTCATGTTTTTTATCCAATTTTAATAGTGTTATCATTAAGAAATACATAGTCAGGAATTTCCAAATTGGTAGGGGCTGGACCCTTTCTTATTCTTCCTGATGTATCATAGTGTGAACCATGACATGGGCAGAACCAACCATTATATTCACCCTTTTGACCAAGTGGTATACATCCCAAATGGGTACATATTCCCACCATTACCAGCCACTCTGGGTTTTTAGCCCTAGCTGCGTCATCTTGAGGATCCGGTAATTCATCTAAAGATACAGCTTTAGCTTCTGATATCTCTTCAGGTGTTCTTCTTCTAATAAAAACAGGCTTACCTCTCCACAAAACCGTAATACTTTGGCCTGGTGCAATAGGTCTTAGGTCTACTTCCGTAGAAGCCAGTGCTTTTACTGATGCATCTGGGTTCATTTGATCTACAAAAGGCCATACTAATGAAGCAGCCCCAGCGGCAGTAAATGTTCCAGTTGTAATGTACAAAAAATTTCTTCTTGTAACAGGCTTGTCTGACAATTTATCTTCCCAATATTTGATTGCTAATATACTCTAAAATAAGCATTTTTAAGCGAAATAAAATAAGCAATTGATGGATAAATTGGGTCAAGATGACGCATATTTCTCTGAAAATCTAGAAGGATAAATTTTAAATTGAATTTGGCGATATTTGAACCTGATATTCCTCAAAATACTGGTGCTATGATTCGCATTTGCTCATGTTTTAATGTGGATATCGATATTATTCATCCTGCATCATTTATTTTGTCTGAAAAATCGCTAAATCGTGTTGCAATGGACTATATAAAAAATGTGAAGATAAGTGAGTTTGATGATTGGACAGATTATATGACAAAAAGAAATGGAAGAAAAATATTGCTTTCAACAAAAGGAAGCAAATCTCATTATGATTATAACTTTAATCAGTCCGACAATTTAATTGTGGGTAGAGAAAGTGCGGGTGTGCCAGAATACGTTCATCAAGAAGTAGACGAGGTTATTAAAATAAGCATGAAAGCAGGTGCAAGATCACTCAATGTAGCCATATCGTCTGCAATAGTAATCTCGGAAGCCATAAGGCAGTTAAAAACAATTTAGTATGAAAAATAATAAAAAGATTTGTAAAGACTGGTTTATAGAACTTCAAAATTTAATATGTGATGCAGTTCTTGAACTTGAAAGAGAATATGGATCAATTGCTGAGTTCAAAAAGAATAAATGGTCAAAGGGAGAGTATAGAATTATTAAAGGTAATGTAATTGAAAAAGGTGGTGTCGCATTTTCAAATGTTATTGGGAAATTTCCAAAAGACTTTGCAAAGCAAATACCCGGTACTAAAAGAAATAATAATTTCTGGTCATCAGGTGTTTCTGTGGTACTTCACCCTGTAAATCCAAAAGTTCCTGCACTGCACTTTAATACGCGACATATTATTACCAGCAAAAGTTGGTTTGGGGGAGGAATTGACGCTACACCATGCTTAGAAGACAAAATATTAAAAAAGAACTTTCACTCCAAACTTAAAAATACATGTGATAAGCACAGTAAGAATTATTATCCTAAATATAAAAAATGGTGCGATGAGTACTTTTATATGCCGCATAGAAAAGAGATAAGAGGTATCGGTGGTATTTTCTTTGATTATAAAATGGATGATTGGAATAATGATTTTAATTTTGTTAAAGATATAGGATTAACATTCGTAGAAATTATAAAAGAAATTGTTCGTAGAAAAATGTTTGAAAAATTTACAAAAAAACAGAAAGAAATTCAGTTGTTGAAGCGAGGCCGATATGTAGAATATAATCTTTTATACGACCGTGGAACTAAATTTGGTCTTAATAGTGGCGGTAATATTGATGCGATATTAATGTCTATGCCACCAAACGCAAAGTGGAAGTAAATTGAAATGGAAACTGAACCAATTACGGTAAAAGGTGTAAAAAAACTTCAAGATGAATTGAATGATCTTATTAACAATAAGCGTCAAAAGGTTATTCAGGCCATAGCTGAAGCAAGGGAGCATGGTGACTTAAAAGAAAATGCTGAGTATCATGCAGCCAAGGAAGAGCAAGGGCATATTGAAGGACGTATTCAAGAAATTCAACTGATGCTTTCAAATGCTGAAATAATAGATCTTGATAATATTCCAAAAAATCAAAAGACAATTGTTTTTGGTGCAACCGTTGAACTATCTGATTTAGATGATGAGTCTAAGACCAAATTCCAAATTGTTGGCGATGATGAAGCAGATATCGAGTCAGGCTTATTGTCCTATAAGTCACCTGTTGCAAGAGCGCTGATTGGAAAAGAAAAAGGAGATTTTGTTACCGTAACAACGCCAAAAGGTGAAAAAAATTACGATATTAAAAAAATTGAATTCAAATAAACAATTTTTTACTTTTGAGCCTGAACAATAGCTTTCAAGCGCTCTATTAGAGAAAACTTATCATCGATAAAGTCATTTTCTGCCCACCAATCTTCAAGTTCTGACATAATTCTTCCAACCATTGGTCCTTGTTCTATACCCATGTTAATAACATCTTTGGATGAGATTTCAAAATTGGGTTTGGTCCAATTATTTGCTACTTCATATAAAGATCTCCAATTAACTTCGTTCTTATTTTGAGTATCTCGGGACCAATTTATGATTATTTGATTTTGAAACTCAGTTTTGCCAAGCTTATACAATAAATAACGAACTTCTTTCATTGAGAGGTATGAAACAATTTTTTTATTTAAGCTTGATAATTTCAGTAACTCTGTTGAATCCGCCTTGGAAAGCGGGAAAGCATTTATAAAATGGTTCGTTTTTTCAAGTGAATTTCCGATAAGTGTGCTTAACCTGATTATTGGATTGGGAGCGGCACCGATTCTTGATTCAATTTCGATTAAATTTTTAAAATTTTCATCTAGTAAGGCTCCTTCAAAATGAGTTTTCAATATTCCTACACTCTCCATCATATGAAGTGAATTATGAGGTGATTTTAATTTCAAAATTTCTTTAAATTCGTACCATTTCCGTTCATTAGAGATACTTGCTAAGTGCGCATGATTGGCCGTAAAGACTTTTTGCAAGTTAGAGTCAATATCACTTTTTTCAAAAAGTGCGAGGAAGCGAAAGTATCGAAGAATCCTAAGATAATCTTCCTTAATTCTTTCATTTGGTTCTCCAATAAAAATAACATTTCCTCTCTTCAAATCCTCTTGACCATTATAGAAATCAAATATTTCTCCATCACAATCGACATATAGTGCATTAAACGTAAAATCTCTTCTTTGAGCATCTTCCTTCATATTACTAGTAAATGTAACCGTTGCATGTCTACCATCAGTTGAGATATCTTTTCTAAAAGATGTAATCTCATATTTTTTCTGATTTATAATCGCTGTGACAGTACCATATTTCTTACCTACATCCACAAACTGAATATTATTTTGTAGGAGCAAGTTGGTTGTTTCATCGGGATTCAGAGATGTTGCAAAGTCAATATCAGTAACATCTTTTCGCAAAATTGAATCTCTGATACAGCCACCTACCAGAAAAATGCTGTTCTTTTGAAAACCTTCAAATATTCTAAATATTTGACTAACTTCTTCTATTGAGATTAATGAAGAATAATTATTCATAACAAAGGCATATTTATATCATTTTAAAATTTGATAAAGATTTATTAACATTCCAGCTGTTGCTCCCCAAATTTTATAGTTTTCGTAAGGTAATACACTGTAAACATAATCATATTTTTCTTTGCCATGACTGTAAGTAGCACTTTCCTCCTGATGGTTATTTTTATTCATAAGAAATTCTAAAGGTAGATAAAAGACCTCATCTACTTCACTTTTATTAATTTTTACTGACGAATAATCTTTAATTACAGAAACAATTGGTAATATTCTGAAGCCAGTTCCTGTTACGTAAACATCAAGGTTTCCCAACACTTCGACTTGTTCTCTAGAAAGGCCAACTTCCTCAGATGCTTCTCTGAGAGAGGTTTCTATAGGAGTTAAATCGCCTGTCTCAATTTTACCTCCTGGAAAACTTATTTGACCTGCATGATCTTTAAGATTTGTAGGTCTTTTTGTAAGCAATATCTTTACATTATTCTCTTCGTAAATAATTGGCACTAAAACTGCAGACGGTATCAGATGAAAACTTTCTTTTTTAAGTTTTGCCAACGGATGATGCGCTCTTGTAATCAAATCATCAGTTAATTGGTCAAAATATTTGTGTGATATTATTTCAGGCCCTTTAAAAAGCTTTCTCAATTGAGAAATTTTGATCATGAATCTTCTACTTTATAAATTTTAAAAATTTCCCCCTGGCTTTTTATCGCTAAGTACGGTGCTCCATCAATTGGTATAGTTTCAGCTAAGTCTACTAATTCATAAAAAACTGATCGAGAAATAAGCGCTCTTAAATTATTACGAACTGTTATGTATGGAGAGGGTTCATCATTTTTCTTTATTTCAATTGATAATGGATTCTTTTTCGAAAGAACAATTTCATCATTAAGATTGGTCCGAAAAGTTACTGTATTTATTCCTTCACTTTGCTCTTTTGCTATAGCTACCGCTACAAATGGTGCGTCTTCAACCTGAATTCTTACTTTTTCAACTGGAGTAACCAAATAGTATGAATTGTCAGACTCTAATCTAAGAATACCTGAAAATAATTTGACCATAGCAGGTCTTTTAATTTCTGATCCCATGTAATACCATTTTCCAGATTTAGAAATTGTCATATCAATATCTCCACAAAACGGAGGGTTCCATTTTTCAATTGGAGGAAGAGATTTCTTATTTGATTTGCTGAAACTATAGATTGTTTCTATACCCTTCAAGTTTAGTGGATCATCACTCATTATTTTTTTCTACGTAAATTTATAATGCTCAATATCATTTATATTTATTTTTGTACTAATTAATTTTATCAAAACTTTATCCTTATCTACAGGACCATAAAATTCTAAGTTCTTCTCAACTTTATTAAATTCAAACTCTAAATAATAATCTAAGTCACCGACGACAATTATAAAGTCATAAATATTGCTCAATTCGATTTTATTAATTGTGTATTTTACTAATTCTTTACCATGACCCTTGCCTTTTAAGGCAGGACTGACTGCTAGAGGGCCTAGTAAAAGTCCTTTAGATAAATTGTTTATATATGTTTCGCTATAACTGATGCTTGCGGCAATTTTTGAGTCATTCAAGTAGACGTATGAAAATTCATCAATGAAAGGTCTTATTTCTCTCAAACGATATACAGATCTTGCTAATCTTCCTGGTCCAAATGCTTCATCCAGCAAGCTAGATATATTTATTTCATCATCAGGTTTAGTTCTTCGAATATTTTCCATTATAAAACTTCTATTATTAGCTTATTTTCGTTATGATTTTATAATTAAAAATTACGAATTGGGAGAAATATTATGCTGACAGTTGATGTTAATGAAATCGAGTCATACAAAGGCAAAGAAATGGGTCATTCAGAGTGGATGACTATTGATCAAGAAAGAATAAATCAGTTTGCTGAAGCAACTAGTGATCATCAATGGATACATGTTGACGAAGAAAAAGCTCAAAAGGAGTTGCCAACTAAAAGCACGATTGCTCATGGATTTTTAAGCCTTTCTCTTTCAGTGCCTTTGAGCGCTCAGGTATGGATTATCTCAGGCGCTAAAATGGTAATAAATTACGGCTTAAACAAAGTTAGATTCATTAACATGGTACCTGTAAATTCTAAAGTAAGAATGTCAGCTAAAATAAACGAAGTTAACAAATTAGATAACGGTAGTACGCAAGTAATCAGCGAAGTATCTCTCGAAATTGAAGGTCAAGATAAGCCAGCTTATATAGCTGAAACGATTATGGTTGCCTTTCCGTAACTGAATGAGTGATAAATCTTTTCCTGATCCTGATGCAATAATAATTGAAGAGAGCGGTGAGATAATTAAGCTCGTGACCTGGAACTTATGGTGGAAGTTTGAAACTTATAAAGAAAGAGAAAATTTAATTTTATCAGAACTTCAAGAAACAGCTGCTGATATAATGTGCTTACAGGAAGTATGGGAAGAAGAAGATGAAAGCCAAGCAAAAATAATAGCAGACAAATTGGGATACCAGTATGTTTATGCGAAATCTTTTGAGTTTGACGGTGTTGCGTTTGGAAATGCTATAATCTCAAAATATCCAATACAAAATCATCAAATAATAATGTTTCAAGCAGACCCTAAGAAAGATGAGAAGAAATTATTTATACATGCTGAGTTAATCTATAAAAAGGGTATTACAATTAATGTAATATGTACGCACCTGAACTACAAATACGAGCATCAACCAGTAAGAGAAAGCCAAGTAACAGAATTAATGGAGTATATAAGCCATCTGCAAAAATCTAAATTTCCAGTTTTATTGTGTGGTGACTTTAATGCAGATCCTGAGAGTGATGAAATAAAAATGATCACTGGGCACAAAAAGCCAATCAATGAAACAGTTCTCAGAGATGTTTGGAACCTCACAAATATAGGTGAACCAGGTTATACATGGTCAAATGAAAATAAATGGGCAATGAAAACTCTAGAGTATGATCGAAGGATTGATTATATATTTTCTTCAAAAGCAGGACCAAAAGGTTTGGGTCAACCATTAAAAAGTTGCCTAATAGGAAATAAATCAAATGATATTTATCCCAGTGATCACTTTGGAATTTTGACTCATCTTGTAGGCATGAAAGATTAATGAGTTTGTTTATTTCAATATTTATTGGTGGTGGCATGGGGGCGCTGACTCGATATGTTCTCATAGAGCAAATTAATAAATCTTTTGTAAGTTCTTTTCCTTATGGAACACTAACAGTGAATGTTATAGGTGCTTTTCTAATTGGGTTGGCATGGAGCTATTTCACAGCTAAAATTAATATTTCTGATAATCTTAAATTGTTTATCACTATTGGTTTCTTAGGTGGCTTTACGACTTTCTCTTCTTTTAATGTTGATGTTTTTGAACTAATTCAAAATGGCAATATTCTGATTTCAATTATCTATATATTTGGAACGTTTGCTCTTACTGTTGGAGCTTTTTTCTTAGGAATGAGTTTATTAAGAATAAGCTAGTTATTTATTTCTTTTTGAGATCATGTATTCAGCAAGTCCATCATAACCTTTATCTATCATCATCTTTGCTGAGCCAATATTTTGAACGTCGTCAAGAGGTTTTATACGATGAGCTACAACTACTGTATTCATAAATTGTGCGGCGCCGCATATTGAAATAATTTCTGAAATTACTTGTTCGTCGAAACCATATTGTAAAACTTGATCTACATCCTCATCAGCAATTGATTCTATATCTGCATTCACTTTATGAGCCAGTTTCAAAATTGGTTTGTACTTTTCTTCTATACCAGCATTTTCAATATCTAGAAGTGGGTCCTCTTCGTTCGCATCTCTAAGTAGTTTCTTGGATATTTCGGCATGAATATTTTTACAATATTGGCAACCATTAAGGCCAGATATATAGGCAAAGATCATTTCTTTGATATAAGTGGGCAGCAGTGTTTGTTGACGCATTAAGGCCTCAAGGTACAAGACAAAATGTGACTGATAACTCCAGTTATCTAAAAACACATCATAAACAGATTTGTATTTATTTAAAAAGTTACTCATATTCTTTTCCTTGGCTGGGGCGGGAGGATTCGAACCTCCGAATGCCGCTACCAAAAAGCGGTGCCTTACCGCTTGGCCACGCCCCAACACTCTTACATTATTTAGTTTAACAAATAGATTTTGCAATGATTATATTGTCCTAGCTTGGCAAGTCCACCATTTAGGATAGAGTTTTTTGATTTTAGAAGCAGCATCATTTGCTAAAGCTTCATCATCGTAACATCCAAAAAATGCTGATCCACTTCCTGTCATTCTAGCAAACTCACAATGTTCATCATTTTCTAGAAACTGCTTTGCCATTCCTGTTTCTTGATGCAGAGTTATAGCTGTCTTCTCAAGGTCATTTGAAGTATCTTGCAATATATCACTAATTTGTGTTTGTCCCTCGTAAAGAAAATTACTCTTACTCAATATATTATGCTGCTCAAAAATTATTTTTGTACTCATTAAAATTTGTGGGTAAATAATGAGAAAAATTTTATCTGAGAATAAATTTATTCTTCTTTTTACAGAACCTGTGCCAGTGATTAGAGCTGAGCCTTCTTCTAAAAAAAATTCAATATCAGAACCGAGTTCTTTTGCAGCGAATAAACATTGTGATTTTGATAAAGCGCCCTCGCTCATTAAGTACTTTAGAATTTCGGCAACATTTGAGGATCCGCCTCCCAATCCAGAGCCAACTGGTATTTGTTTATCAATAAGAATTGCGTAATTGCTATGGTTGATAAAATTATTATCTAATAGGAATTGAAACAAAGTATGAATATTGCTTTCTTGACTTACTTGCGAGCAAAAGGGTCCTATAAATTTTACAGAAAATACATCTGCTATATCAATTTTAATTTTATCAGAAATGCTTATTCTTGTGATAATAGAAGATAAATCGTGATAACCATTTTTAAGTTTTTTAATTACTTCAAGAAATAAATTAATTTTTGCGTATGATTGTAATGTATGCTTGTGCAATGATATCAGATTCCTCTAAGTAGTTTTCTACGAATCTTCTCTTGAAGAGGCTCATCAATATCCAGTTCAATTGCTTTTTTCCAATAATATCTCGCTTGTATTTCATTTCCAAGCATCCAAAGAACGTCTCCGTAATGATCATTAACTGTGGGATCATAAGGCATCATATCAATTGAAAACTCAAGCAATGAAAGCGCATCCTCATATTGCCCAACCTTATAATAGTACCAAGCCAGACTATCAATAATGTAAGGATCGTTCGGCTTTAAAGAAATTGCCTTTTCAATCATTTCCTTGGCTGTAGATAAATTTTGATCCATATCAATATAAGAATAACCTAAGTAATTTAATACATCCGGCTGTTCTTCATAGAGTTCTAACGCATTGATAAAGTTTTGTTCAGCTAATTTCCAATTTTTTGTTCTTTCATGGACTATCCCAATATTAAAATAAACTTCCCACAAGTTATCTTTATCTAATGCTTTTCCTAAATCGAGTGCTGCTCGATACGACTTAATTGCGTTGTCCCAATCCTTTTCGTATCGATAAAAATTTCCTAGTGATAAAAATATTTCAAAATTTTCTTCACTTTCTGAAAAATTTCTTAAGTTATTGATAGCTTTTGCACTTTCATCTTCATAACTATATGTTTCCGATATTTGAATTGCTGCAAAATGTCCTAGATAATGATTTTTAGGTATTAAGCTTAAGATATCTCGCGCTTTATCTTGATCTTGTGTTTGGCTCAAGAATGTTGCAAATATATATTTTATCTCATGCATATTAGGTGACGTCTCTAAGGCCAATTGAAACAACATATGGGACAATTCTTGATTAACGTTTTTGATTAATGATTGTGCGTTGAATAAAACAATACCAATTCCCTGTAATGGATTCTGAATAATTCGATTATTGTTAGATTTAGTAAACTTCTCTGTAAAAACATCATCATAATTAGACAAATATTCACTTACAAAATTATTTTTTTCTTCAACAAAATTATTTCTGTTCAAAAAATTTAAATATAACTGCATTACATAAAGATCGTTCCGCATTGAAAGAGATTGCTCATAAAAAATTTCTGCTAATTCAATCTCATCTGCAAAGTCATATATGAGAGCCTTATGAACTAAGGTAAGATATTGATGATCATCAGACGATATCAGGTCGATCAAAGCCATACTCTTATCAAGAGAAGGATTATCGGCCCAAACCCAGGCCCTTAAAAGTCTAACAAAAGTACTGTCTGATATTTCTCCTCTCCATATACTGGCAAAACTTTGATCAGCGAAACCTTGCTTGTATGAGTTTAAATATGAAATGCCATTTACGAGATGGCCCTGAGGTGACTGATTGTTCATGCAGCATGAATTTACTTTTTTATCACAGCCTGCCCGGGCTAATTTAAATGAATAGTTATTGGCGCTGTACAAGTCACCATCTAAGATACTAAGAAGTATTAATCGATCTAAAGCTAAGAGATCATTTGGATTTGATCGGTGTAATTTTTGATAATATCTTTTGGTTATTTTATAATCATTCGTATTACTTGAAATATTGGCAACTAAATAGTCACCAATTTTTGGTAAATTTGTTTTAGCAGCATTCGCTGAGTTGAAAGGTAGAGTAAATATTAAAATTAAAAAGAGTAGTCTTGTAATGCTCATATTTTTTTAATTTTACATATTTGCATACTTTGGTCCGCCTCCACCTTCAGGTGTCACCCAATTAATATTTTGCGACGGCTCTTTGATGTCACATGTTTTACAGTGAATACAATTTTGACTATTGATGACAAATCTAGGTGTTTCATTTTCATTATCTTGATGGACTTCATAAACTCCTACAGGGCAATATCTTTGTGAAGGTTCGTCGTATTCGTTTAGTGTATAACTTATCGGCAATTCACTATCTTTTAGTTGAAGGTGAACAGGCTGATTTTCTGTGTGGTATGTGCCCGTCAAATAAACCGAGCTTGATCTATCAAAGGTTAGTACTCCGTCAGGCTTAGGATATTCAATTTTTTTTGCGTCTTTAGCTTTGATAAGCGTTTCATGGTCAGCGTGTTTGTGGGATAAAGTGAATGGCATTTTACCCCAAAACAACCATTGATCAATTCCTGCCAATATGACGCCTAACATTGTTCCAAATCTAGTAAAGAAAGGCTTCACGTTCCGTGCTGCATGAAGTTCTTTATAAAGCCAGCTACTATTAAATTTCTCTTCATAAACTGATAAATCAGAAACTCTCTCGGAAATAAATTCATTGATAGCTTCTGCAGCTAAAATTCCACTTTTCATGGCAGTATGCGATCCTTTAATCTTAGGCATGTTCAACGTGCCGGCATCACATCCAATCAATAACGCACCTGGCATATACATTTTTGGCAAGCTTTGAAGTCCACCTTCAATTAATGCTCTTGCTCCATATGAAATTCTTTTGCCACCAGATAACATTTTTTTAATGGCTGGATGTGTTTTAAATCTTTGAAATTCTTCAAAAGGTGAGAGATATGGGTTTGAGTAATCTAAGCCAATAACATACCCAAGATAAATTTGTTTATTTTCTGCATGATAAACAAAGCTGCCACCGTAAGTATCATTTTCTAAAGGCCATCCAACTGAGTGTAAAACCATTCCCTCGTCATGATTCTCTTCCGGAACTTCCCATATTTCTTTTAAACCAATTCCATATTGCTGAGGATCAGAATTCTCTGATAAATTAAATTTATTAATTAATTGTTTACCTAGATGACCTCTGCATCCTTCTGCAAACACAGTAACTTTGGCATGCAGTTCTATACCTGGTTCATATGAGTCTTTTTTTTCATTATTTATATCAAGACCCATATCATTTGTCGCAACACCTCTTACTTTCCCTTGCTTATCATAAAGAATTTCTGAAGCTGCAAATCCAGGATATATCTCAACACCCATACCTTCAGCAACTTGCCCAAGCCATCGACATAAATTAGCAAGGCTGGTTATATAATTGCCTTTGTTATGTTGAACAGGAGGCAACAAAAATGATGGAACAGAGAAATAACTTTTTTCGGATAGAACTAAAAATTTCTCTTTTGATACCTTGATTTTCAAAGGGCAGCCTTCCATAGACTGCCAGTCAGGTAATAGTTCATCTAGTGCTTTGGTTTCAAATACGTTTCCACTCAAAATATGGGCTCCGACCTCTGAGGCCTTCTCAACTATGCACACGTTTGCATCAGCATTAATTTGCTTCAATTTGATAGCAGTTGCTAGACCCGAGGGTCCCGCTCCGACGATAACTACGTCGTACTCCATCACTTCTCTTTGAGTATCAGTCTCCATTATTAACTATATATTTAGTTTATAAGCATTATAATTCAATTTGTTTATGTCTAAGTTAGATATTCAAAATACTATAAAACTACTAAACCAATATAAATTAAGCGGGGTTGATGAAAATATAGGAAATATGGCAAAAAATAGGTATGGAAAAGGAACAATAAAATCACCTGATAAGCTCCAGTCAAAAGAAGAAACAGACTTTCCTCAGCATGAAATCGAAAAAGATATTCTCAATATTGATAGTCTAGAATCATTAAAAGAATACATGTCAAATTTTAAAGGCTGTGAACTTCATAAAAGCGCAACAAATATGGTCTTTTCAGATGGAAACCCAAGTACAAAAATCATGCTTATAGGTGAGGCTCCAGGTCATGATGAGGATATTCAAGGTAAACCCTTTGTTGGAAAAAGTGGCAAGCTGTTGGATAAAATGCTAGAGGCCATCGATCTAAATCGAGAAAAAGTTTACATTACAAATATTGTTCCGTGGAGACCTCCAAATAACAGAAGGCCAACAGACGAAGAGATTGAGATATGTTTACCAATGATAAAAAAGCATATTGAAATAGTAAATCCAAAAGCAATTTTGTTATTAGGAAGCACTGCAACTTATGCATTAATTAAAAATAATGAAGGGATTACCAAGATTAGGGGAAAGTGGTTAGATATAGAAATTAATAAAAAAAAGTATCCGATACTACCTACATTTCACCCAGCTTTCTTGTTAAGACAGCCAGCTCAAAAAAAGTTTTCTTGGGAAGATTTAAAAAGTTTAAAGAAAAAAGTAAAAATATAAATTGAAATTTGACCCTCAGAAATTGATTGCTTTTGAAAATAACTTTTCCTTGCCCATTGCTGGTATTGATGAAGTTGGTAGAGGTCCACTTGCTGGTCCAGTAATTGCAGCAGCCGTAATACTTGATAGAAAAAATATTCCAAAAGGAATTTATGACTCTAAAAAAATTCCTAAAGCTAAGAGAATATTGTTAGCGGAAAAGATAAAAGAGAATAGTATTTATGCCTATGGAGCCGCATCCGAGATAGAAATAGATGAGATCAATATCTTGCAGGCTTCATTATTAGCAATGAAAAGAGCAAGTGATAGACTATCAGTCGTTCCGAAAACAACACTTATCGATGGTAATTTCAAACCAGATATAAAAAAAAACACCATTAGTATTATTAAAGGAGATAGTAAGTCTGTTTCGATTGCCGCAGCATCTATTCTTGCTAAAGTTTATAGAGACGAAATTATGTTTAAATATTCAAAGCAATTTCCAGAATATGGCTTTCAAACCAATTCAGGTTATGGAACAAAAGAGCACCTTTCAGCTCTAAAAAACTATGGAATTACGCCAATACATCGGAAATCTTTTAAACCAGTACACAATATATTGAATTAAGAAGATTATTTAAGTTATTGATTCTAAATACTATTGACCTGGATTCTATTTTGAATCATATTACCCGCTATGAAAACGGTCCATGAAAATACTACAATCAATTCTGACAATATTATCTGTGGTGAGACAATTGAAGAGCTAAAGAATCTTCCTGACAATAGTGTTGATTTAGTATTTGCAGATCCTCCATATAACTTACAACTTGATCAAAATCTATACAGACCAAACAATTCAAAAGTTGATGCCGTAGACGATGAATGGGATCAATTTGAGAGTTTTGAAGAATATGACAAGTTTTCTCATGGCTGGCTTAAAGAAGCGCAACGTGTATTAAAGCCAACAGGTACCATTTGGGTAATTGGTTCCTATCATAATATTTTTAGGATTGGTTACATCATGCAGAACTTAGGTTATTGGATACTGAATGATGTTATATGGCAAAAAGCAAATCCAATGCCTAATTTTAGAGGTAAGCGTTTCACTAATGCTCATGAAACTCTAATTTGGGCAAGCAAAGATAAAAATTCTAAAAAATATACTTTTAATTACGATGCTATGAAGTCACTCAATGAAAATATGCAAATGCGCTCAGATTGGTATCTTCCAATATGTAGTGGTCATGAAAGGCTAAAAAATGATGAGGGTAAAAAGCTGCATCCTACACAAAAACCAGAGGGACTTTTGCACCGAATTATTATTTCTTCAACAAATAAAGGTGAAGTTATATTGGATCCTTTTTTTGGAACAGGAACTACAGGAGCCGTAGCTAAAAGATTATCAAGAAAATATATTGGTATTGAAAAGGATAAGTACTATGTAAATTCTGCAAAAAAACGCATAGGTAAAATTAATTCGTATGAAATTGAATCGTTAAATATAAGTCAGTCAAAGAAGGCAGAGCCTAGAATACCTTTTGGGTGGTTAATAGAAAGAAAATTAATTGAGCCAGGTACTGTGCTATATGATAACAAGAGAAAATTTAAAGCTAAAGTGAGAGCTGATGGTTCTGTTATTAGCTCTAACAACACAGGCTCTATTCATCAAATTGGCGCTGAAGTTCAATCGGCATCAGCATGTAACGGCTGGACTTTCTGGCATTTTGATGTTGAAGGTGAATTAAAACCAATTGATATTCTAAGGCAAAAACTTAGATCGGAATTAAATTAAACTTTTTCAATGTTTTCTTGCTCATTGTGGTTACAGCATAATCACTCAATTTATCAATATTAACCCACTTTAAATTAGAAAAATTGCTTGATAAGCATTTATTATTATTCCTAGCATAATAAGCAATGTTTTGAATATCCATATGGCTGAAAGAATGCTTAAAATTTATGGCTGTCTTTTCCCAATGTGCATTAGGAAATGGAGTTTCTTTTCTTGAAAACTTAATAGATCTTGCTTTCCATGCTGTTGATGGCAACTCCCATTGATTAGAAAGAATTCCCTCACTTGATCTTTTTTTCAATAATACAAATCTATCATTAAAAATTGAAATAAATGAAATGCAGTTCAGTTTTCTCTTTTTAACTTTCACTTTAGGTTCAGGAATAGAATGAACTAGCTTCTTATTATATGCAGTACATTTTTGGGATATGCAGCAATCATCGCAATTAATTTTTTTTGCCTTACACACTAATGCACCAATTTCCATAATTGCTTGTGTATAATCTCTATTATTTTTGTTGGGACAAATCCTATTAGCAATTTGATCAATTCTTTTTTTATTTTCGTCAAGGGTTCCCCTTAGGCCATAAAATCTTGCTATTACTCTTTTTACATTTCCATCTACTGCCGACGCTTTCTGGTTAAATGCTATTGATCGGATCGCCGCAGATGCATATTCTCCAATACCAGGTAAACTTTTAAGTTCATTTTCACTTCTAGGAATATCGCCCTGATGTCTAAGCATGATTATTTCTGCAGTCTTAAGCAAATTTCTTGCTCTTGAATAGTACCCCAATCCTTGCCATTGAATTAATACATCATCAATATTTGCTTTGGACAAAGTTTTTATATTCGGCCAGATCTTAAGAAACTTATTAAAATAAGGTATGACAGTAGAAACAGTAGTTTGTTGCAACATGAACTCACTCACGAGTACCCTGTACGGATAGTCTTTATGTGATACAGATCTTCGCCAAGGTAAATTTCTTTTATTTTTTTTAAACCATGAGATCAAATTTTCTGAAAAATATTTATCTTTATTGTGAGTTTTCATGCTAATTTCAAATATGTCTTATAAAAAACTTAATGGCCCTCAAATTCTATCAAATCTTCTACCAAATGACGCAAAGAAATTGTTAAAAAACAGAGGATTTTTTGAACTAGAACTACTTTCAAATTGGGAGAAAATTGTTGGTACAAATTTTAATAAATTGTCCTACCCAACTAAAATCAAAACAACGAACTCAAGCCCTAAAGGAAAAGGTAAGCTAGTGGTTAAAGTCGATAGAAGCATATCTATAGCTTTTGAACATGAGCATAAAAAAATTGTAGATAAAATAAATTTATTTTTTGGCTACAATGCAGTTGAGAAGATTGAAATAATTCAAATCAATTTTAAAAATAAAAAATCTAGAAAAGATATTAATTTCAATCAATTAGATAGTGAAATTAAAGAGAAAAATAAGACATATGAAGAGCTATCAGATTTTCCAGAACTAAAAAAAAGCTTTGAAAAAATTGCTTCAAAAATTTCTAAGACGAAATTTTGACAAATTCTTTTTGTACTTAGAATTGTTCAATAAAACCTATTAAAATTGATAAAAATTGAGTATATTCAACATGTTGTGTATTGTTTTAGTCATTGTATACAAAATGTGGGCTATAATTATAAAAAATGAAAAGTATTCATAATTTCTCTATCTTTCTTGTGTCACTCTTGGTGTCTTATCAATCGCTAGCCATAAGTAGCACATTAACAGGAATGCAGCTTGGAGATGATGCTGCTCCATTGACTATTATTGAATACCGTTCTTTAACTTGTAGTCACTGTGCAGATTTCAGCAATAATATTTTTCCAGATATTAAAGAGAAATATATTGATACGGGAAAAATTAAATTTGAGGTCAGACCCTTTGCGTTGAATGCAATTGATTTAAATGCTTTTAAACTACTACACTGCACAGACGAAAAAGATTTTTTTGCTATGGAAAAACTTTTATTTCAGGATCAAAAAAAGTGGATTGTTACAAAACAAAGTGACCGAGTGTTGGAAAACAGCACAGATGCATTAAGAACATATTCTACTTTATTCAGCATTTCTGAGGACGAATTCAATTCCTGTATGGAAAATGAAGAAATAACAGATTTTATTTTGACAATGAGAATAGATGCTGTTGAGGATTATGATGTTTCCTCTACCCCATCTTTTATCATAGATGGAGACCTCTATTCAGGAAATATGTCTTTTTCAGAGTTTGAAAAGATAATTGAGAAAAAAATTAATTAATGAAATTTAAAAAAATTAAAATTTTAGGCTTTAAATCTTTTGTTGACCCAACTGAGTTAAATATTGAACAGGGTCTTACTGGGATTGTAGGCCCCAATGGATGCGGTAAATCTAATGTAGTTGAATCGTTAAGATGGTGTATGGGAGAAACATCAGCAAAAAGTATGAGGGGCTCGGGAATGGAAGATGTAATTTTCTCTGGTACTGCAGATAGACCATCAAGAAATAATGCTGAAGTCACAATTTATTTAGATAATGAAGATAGAAAGGCGCCATCAGAATTTAACGATCAAACAGAAATTCAAGTAAAAAGAA
Organism: uncultured Pelagibacteraceae bacterium; assembly: GCA_902544065.1. GTDB lineage: Bacteria > Pseudomonadota > Alphaproteobacteria > Pelagibacterales > AG-422-B15 > CACNXQ01. Next base: position 93,639 of record CACCAS010000003.1, on the reverse strand, counting down.
AAATTGAGGTTGAAAGAGGTTCTGATTACAAAATTAACGGCAAAGATGTTAGAGCAAGAGACGTGCAGAGGCTGTTCGCAGACCTTTCTACCGGAGCTCACTCACCTTCTCTTATTAGCCAAGGACGAGTTGGGGCTCTAATAAATGCAAAACCAATAGACAGAAGGTCAGTATTGGAAGAAGCGGCTGGGATTTCTGGCCTTCACTCAAGAAGACATGAGGCAGAACTAAAACTCAAAGGTGCTGAAAATAATCTCCAGCGAGTTAAAGACTTGATGAAACAACTGAATACTCAAATAAACAACCTGAAAAAACAAGCAGAACAAGCTGAAACTTACCGATCCATCTCTTCTGAAATCAGTAAATTAGAGGGCATAGTGCTGTATTTAAAATGGACGTCATTAAAGGAGTCTTTTGAAAAGTCTGATGAGGATTTAAAAACAAGTGAGTCACAAATTCAAAAATTTACTCAAGAGGTTACCCAAGCAACTAACGAGCAACTCAAATCTAATGAGAAGATAAAGCCTCTAAGAGAAAAAGAGATTGAAGCCGCTGCTAAGCTTAATAGAATTAATCTTGAGAGAGACACTCTAGTTCAAGAAGAGGAAAGAATAAAAGATGAAAAGAAAAACCTCGAAAATTCGATACAACAAATAATTAGTGACAATGAAAGAGAGCAATTTCAGCTTGAGGATGCAATCAAAGATCTTGAGGCACTAAAATCTAGAAGGGATACAGAAGGTAATGGTCAAAATACAGATGAAATAAGCAACGAAACAATAGACCAGCTAAAAGTAGAAAAAGAAAAATTAGAAGCAAAAATTCTAGATCTCGATCAAGAGATAGAACAGTACAATCAAATAAAAAATTCTAAAAGAGATGAATGGCAAGGTACACTCATAACTTCAGAGAACTTAAGATCACGAGAGTCAACTCTTAAAGAGGTTGAAGGCTATGATGATCCACATAATTGGACATCTAAGTTTAAGGAGAAATTTTACTTCCACTTAAAAGAGATAACCGAAAAGGTAATAAGCGCAAATCAGGCATCTCAAGAAGCAAGAAATGTCTACGATAGGTCAAGTAATGAAGCTAAAAAAGCTGCAACCTTGTCATTGGAACTGAGAGAACAACTCAGACAAAAAGATGTTGAACAAAAGCAAAGTGATTGGACCTACGAATATCAAAGATTAAGTAAAACAATTAGATCATCCAAAGATCAGATAGAGAAATTAGCATTAAGAAAAACAAAATCTGAAGAAGAATTGAAAAAAATTTCAAATAGGCCTGAAGAAATTGCTCAACGAAGAGGGCAATTGATTGAAACAAAAGGGTTTGCAGAAACAGAAAGGCAGTTTGCTGCCGACAGACTTGCTGAAGCAGATAATGAGCTCAAAAAAATTGAGGCCAAACTTCGAAAAGCACAAAATGATCTAGCTAATATTAGAGAGTCGAAAGGAAGAACAGAGGCAACAAAAGAATTAGCAGAATCCAGATTGAAAGAGCTAGAAGATGATTCAAAAGAAAAGTTTAATTGTGTACCGAATGATATCGTAAGTGTTTTAAATGTTATCGAGGATCTAGATACGATGAAAAAAAATGCAGATAGAACTGAAATGAGATTAGACAGATTAAAGCAACAACGTGAAACAATGGGCGCAGTAAATTTAAGAGCTGATTTAGAAACAAAAGAAATCGATGATGAATTAGAGAACATGACAAAAGAAAAAGAAGATCTCGAAAGTGCAATTAAAAAAATGAGAGTCTCAATTGAAGATTTAAATAAAGAAGGTAGAACAAGGTTATTGAAAGCTTTCGATACTGTAAACAGTCACTTTAAAGATGTATTCGTAAAATTATTTAATGGAGGCAAGGCTCATCTTGAGCTTATTGACTCGGATGATCCGTTAGAAGCTGGTTTAGAAATGATGGTAAGTCCACCAGGTAAAAAATTGCAATCTATGTCCCTTCTTTCAGGTGGAGAGCAAGCTCTTACTGCACTATCATTAATATTTGCGGTTTTTCTTACCAACCCATCACCGATTTGTGTACTTGATGAGGTCGATGCTCCACTGGATGACGCTAATGTAGAACGATTCTGTGGCCTGTTAGACAGTATAACAGACAAGACCAATACTAAGTTCTTAATAATAACACACCACGCCCTAACAATGTCTAGAATGGACAGGCTATTTGGCGTTACGATGGCTGAGCGAGGAGTTAGTCAAATAGTCTCCGTAGATCTTAAGAAAGCTGAGGAAATTGGGGCTGTTGCTTAAATGTCATCTGATCAGAATGATATTCGTAATCTGCAAGAAAAAATTCAAGCTGCTAAAAAGTCATCCTCACCAGACTCTCCAAATACTCCTAAACCCATAGGAAAAATCATGAAAGTGGTGGTAGAAATTGTCGCAGCAATGGCCGTTGGCCTTGGCATAGGGATCTTGGCAGACAATTATTTTGAGACGAGACCCTTGTTTATAATTATCTTCTTCCTGCTGGGCAGCGCAGCGGGAATTCTTAATGTTTTTAGGGTTGCAAAAAGCCTTCAAAATAACTAAAAAATAATTCAATGGCTGCAGATAATCCTATAGATCCAATACATCAGTTTGAAATCTCTAAAATTGCTGAGATGCAAATAGCAGGCATAGATATTTCATTTACCAATTCATCTCTATTCATGGTCTTCGCGATAGCAGCCACGATGACTCTTTTTATATTAGGCTTATCAAAACGGTCCATCATTCCAAATAGAATGCAAATGCTATCCGAGTTATCATACAATTTTATTGCCAACATGTTGCGTGATCAGGTCGGAGATCAAGGGAGAGCTTATTTCCCATTTATTTTTTCTTTGTTCATGTTTATTTTCTTTTGTAATTTTATTGGCCTAATTCCTTATACATTCACAGTGACAAGTCATCTTGTTGTTACCTTTGCATTTGCTGGTTTAATTTTTCTAGCGGTAACCATAATCGGTTTCATGAAGAACGGCCTTGGTTATCTTAGAATATTCTATCCATCAGGTATTCCAATATTTCTAGCGCCTTTAATTGTTCCAATAGAAATCATATCTTATTTATCTAAGCCAATCAGTTTATCCGTAAGATTGTGCGCAAACATGCTTGCGGGTCACAGTATATTAAAAATCTTTGCAGGATTTATCGTGATGCTTGGTTTTCTCGGCTTTGCTCCGTTAATTTTTCTTGTAGTTTTATATGCACTTGAAACATTAATTGCAGCTCTTCAAGCATACATATTTACTATTTTAACTTGTATCTATTTAAATGATGCCCTTCATCCGGATCATTAAATTTTAATAAACAAAGAAAGGACAACAAAAATGGAAGTAGAAGCAGCAAAACTTATAGGAGCAGGATTAGCAACAATTGGTGTTGCAGGATCTGGAGCTGGTATAGGAACAGTATTTGGAGCATACGTTTCAGGTATATTTAGAAATCCATCAGCAGCACCGCAGGCATTTGGACAAGTACTTTTGGGATTTGCACTCGTTGAAGCAATTGCACTATTTGCTCTCGTAATAGCATTCCTAATTCTTTTTGGTTAAAACATAATGAAATTTTTTCTTAAAATTTTTATTTTTGTTTTGCCCTTATCTCGAGCTTATGCTGAAGGTCAGAAATCTGCTGGCCTTCCGCAAATGGATATTTCAACTTTCCCATCACAATTATTCTGGCTGATAATTACTTTTACAGCTTTGTATTTATTCATGTGGAAATTTGTGATTCCAAGGCTCAGCACAACAATAGAAGAAAGAAAAGATAAAATTTCTAATGATATTAACGATGCTGAAAATCTTAATTCTGAAGCAAGTAAAATTTTAGAAAATTATGACGATAAAATGAATTCTGCATCTCTTGAGTCAAATGAAATAGTCTCAAGTTCTAAAGCCACTATGAATGAATACTTAGATAAATTAAAAAAAGATAATGAAATCAAGATTAATTCAATGATTACAGAGTCTGAAAAGAAAATTCATAAACAAAAACAACAGTCTGAACAAGAAATTAAAAAAGCTACTATAGACACTATTAAATCTATCGTTTCTAAGTATGTTGAGAGTGTTCCTAGTGATGATGAAATCTCAAAAAAGCTTAATTGATATGGAAATTTATAACTAATGTCCTATTTGTTTTCTGATCCTTCGTTTTGGGTATTTGTAGCGTTTCTAATTTTTATAGCAGTCGCACTTTTCATAAAAGCGCCATCAATGATAGCAAAGCTTCTTGATGGCGAAATTGAAAATATTAAATCTGAATTAGATAATGCAAGAAAACTAAAGGAAGAAGCGAATTCTCTCGTTGCTGAATACGAAAGAAAAGTTCAGTCAGCAGATGAAGAAGCAAACAACATCATTAATCAGGCTAAAGAAATTGCAAAGAATCATGAGGAAACCTCTAAAGCTAAAGCAGAAGAATTTATCAAAAGGGCTGAGCAGCAAGCAATCGATAAAATATCAAGAGCAGAAAAAGTAGCGATTTCTAAAGTAAATGAGGAGATAGTAGCGAATTCGGTCAATATTGCTGAAAAAATTATCATTGAAAATATTAATGAACAAAGCTCAAAAAAATTAGTTGAGCAATCAATAAGCCAGATAAATAAACTCAAGACATAAATCATTACTTAATTAACTTATTCTGAGCTATAAATATAGTTTATGGCTGTATATACACAAATATCAATTGATGAACTCAATCTTTTTTTAAGCAAATATAACATTGATAATATAAATGAGTTTAGTGGTATCAAAGGTGGAACCTCAAATTCAAACTACCTACTCACTGCAGATAATAAAAAATTTATCCTGACTATTTTTGAGGAAAGAACAAATCAAGAGAATCTTCCGTTTTATTTTGATTTAATGAATCATCTCAATGCCCACGATATCAAATGTCCTGAGGTCATTAAGGATAAACAGGGTAATTTCTCAAATTCCATTAAACAAAAGCATGCTGTTATTACTTCATTCCTTACAGGCAGTTCTTTAGAGAAAATAAAACCTATTCATTGTTCTAATCTAGGCCTAACCATCGCCAAAATGCATAATGCCTCTGAAAAACTTAATATAAAAAGAGAAAATGAGCTGGGTTTCGATAAGCTTGGTATTATTATTGAAAAGTTAAAGACTTATAAAAAGCGTATTGATGATGAAAAACTAAAATTCATAGAAGATGAATTCTTATTTTTATCAAGAGAAATAAGTAAAGACTTACCATCAGGTATAATTCATGCAGACTTATTTCCTGATAATATTTTTTTTGAAGAAAATAATCTAACAGGTATTATTGACTTTTATTTTTCGTGTAATGATTTTTACGCATATGAGATTGCTATTTGTCTCAATGCCTGGTGTTTTGAGGATAGTAATAATGAATTTAATCCAACTAAAGCTAAGTACCTGTTAGGAAGTTATAACCAAGAACGAAAATTTTCTAATGAAGAAGTTGAAGCCCTGCCTCTCTTGGCAAGAGCATCCGCATTAAGATATTTGCTAACAAGACTTCTTGATTTTTATTCTCATGAAGACAGTGACTTAATTTTAAAGAAAGATCCAAATGAGTATATTTCTAAGTTAAGATTTCACCAGTCAGTAAGAAAAGCTAGTGAATATGGACTCTGATATTTTACATATATACACAGATGGAGCTTGCTCTGGAAATCCCGGACGAGGTGGTTGGGGGGTTTATATTGAAAAAGGTATTGAGAAAATTGAGTTAAATGGATCTGATGAAGACACGACCAATAATAGAATGGAATTAGTAGCTGTTATTCAAGCTCTTCGGTACGTTGATCAGAATTCAAAAATAAAACTTTTTACAGATTCAAAATACGTAATGCAAGGTATCCAAGAATGGATCTTAAAATGGAAAACAAATGATTGGAAAACTGCAAACAAAAAAGATGTCAAAAACAAAGATCTTTGGATGGATCTTGATGAACTTGTTGAGCTACATAATATCGACTGGATATGGGTTAAGGGTCATTCTGGTGACTTTGGAAATGAAATAGCTGATAAATTAGCTACTTCCGCAATATCAAATTAGATATTTTCGAACATATTATCTGCACTACTAATACTTACTTGTCCATCTTCGTCTTCAACAAAAAATTTCTCTACCGTGCCATCATTGATTAATATCGAGCATCTTTGAGTTTTTATTGATGTGCCAAAGCTATCAGGAAAATCAGTTCCAATAGATTTTGAAAATTTTGCCTTGCTGTCTGATAAAAATAGAATCTTTCCAATGGAGCCTGACATTTCTTCCCAAGCAGACAATGTGAATATATCATTTGTAGCAAAGCAAATAACTTCATCGATTCCTCTAGCTTTCATTTCATCAGCTTTATCTATGAATCCAGGCAAGTGATTCCTAGAGCAAGTCGGTGTGAAAGCGCCAGGAACACCAAACATTACTACTTTCTTGTCTTTACAAAAGTCTAACACAGAAAGAGGTTGTGGGCCTTTTTCACTATCCATTTTTACAAGCTTAATATCTGGAATTTTGTTTCCTATAAGATCTACCATAGGCGCATACTATAAACTTTCATCTTTAATACAAGATAAAAGGAGGTGATCTTTCCAATTGCCATTTATCTTCAAATACTTTCTTACGAGTCCTTCAATAGCAAAGCCATTATTTTTAAGTGTTCTAAGAGATCGCTTATTGACTGGCAAACATGCAGCCTCTAACCGATGAAGATCTAATTCATCAAATATGAACTTTTTAATTAAATTTATTGCTTCACTCATTAGACCTTGACCCATTTTGTCTTCACAAATCCAATATCCTATTGAACATGACTGCACAACGCTTCTTTGAACATTGTTGATATTTATTTCACCTATTAAATTTTTAGTTTTGCATTCAAAAATTAAAAAGGAGTAAGCACTGTCGTTTAAAGCTAGCTTCTCGAAAAATCTAACTCTTTTTACAAATGAACTTCTTTCAAGTTCTGAGGGCGACCAAAGAGGTTCCCACGGTTTGAGATAGAATTTATTTTTTTCTTTTAATAATGACCAAGCTTTCCAATCCTTATACTCGGGAGGTCTTAAAAAAACATTTTTGCCTTTTAGCTCAAATTCAATTCTCTTTGGGTAATATGTCGTTAAAAAGGACATTTAATTTTTATTCTCTAAAATAAATTTTTTCACTTCATCCGTATTGTTTTGGATGGAGTGAATTTTTTCATCTTTACTAAATAAATCCTTGTAATTACTTAATAAATCAAGATTTTTTCCAACAGCCATTTCAACTGTCTCTGAAAACTTTACAGGATGAGCAGTTGATAATGTGAAATTCATGCGATCACTATCATTTGTCTTTCTTGAGGCATTTATGCCTGTCGCTGTATGAGGATCAATGAGGTATGAATGAATTTCATGAACATTTGATATTATTTTGTTAACATCTTCTTGATGTGTGCTTTCAGATGCAAAGATATTTGAAATAATATTTAAGTCCTGTCGCTCTACTGTTAATTTTCCCTTTTCTTCAAATAAATTCATTGCAGATGCTGTTTTTTCATTTGACTGACTCATGATATCAAACAAAAGTCTTTCAAAATTACTTGCTATTTGTATATCCATACTTGGGCTTGTTGTTTTTTTTACACTTTCTTTCTGGTAGATTCCTGTATTTATAAATCTGTGTAAGATATCATTTTCATTTGTAGCAACTATTAATTTATTTATTGGTAGGCCCATCTTGTAGGCTACATATCCTGCATAAATATCACCAAAATTACCTGTAGGAACAGAGAAGTTAACTGTTGGTCTAGATGCATCAAAATAATTTATATATGTATAATAATAGTATACACATTGAATTAGTATTCGCGCCCAATTAATTGAATTGACTGCAGATATATTATTTTCAGAACTGTACTGAGTATCCTTAAGAATATCTTTTACAATTTTTTGACAGTCATCAAATGTACTGTCAATTTCACACAAAAAAATATTGCTTTCTGTCACAGTTGACATTTGACGTCTTTGAAAATCTGAAATTCTTTTACTAGGATATAAACAAAATATACTTATGTTCTTACTTTGCTTTACAGCATTAATTGCTGCAGATCCAGTATCACCAGAAGTAGCAACAATCAAATTTATTTTCTTCTTTTCTTTTTCTAAAAAATGATCAAATAAAGGAATAAGTAATTGCATTGCAAAATCTTTGAAAGCAAGTGTAGGACCATTAAATAATTCAACCAGTATTTCGTTATCACTAAGTTCTTTAAATGATACTAGGTTTTCCGATGAGAACTGCTTTGAATAGGAAATATTAATAATGTTTTCCAGTTCAATTATAGAAATAAAGTCCTTAACAAATGGATAAAGTATTAATTTTGTAAGGTCTTTGTAGCTAATATTCTTATCTATTTTATTAACATCTATTTGAGGCCAATTCATTGGTACGTAAAGTCCACCATCCTCTGCTAAACCAGCAAAAAGAACTTTCTTGAACGTCTCCTCATTAGTTCCTCTTGTGCTTCTATACTTCATTTTTAGTAATTCCTTGTCTTATATAATAGATATACATGATCAATATAACAATTGATAGCAGGAACCATGTAACTGCATATTGCAGGTGATTATTTGTTATGTTTGATGGCTCAAATTCAATTAAAAGATTCTCAAATTTATTTTGATCAATAATTTTAAGAATATATGGACTTGACTCAATTTTATGAAAATTATCCATCTCATCAGTATTTAGGAGGTACCATATACTTGCCGAATATTCATTCTCAGGTATTAAAGGTTTTCTCTCTTTAGAATATATTAGGGCTCCATTGACAATGAACTCTTTGTTTGAGTCTATAAAATCGAGATTAAAACTTTCTTTAAAATCATAAGGTATCCATCCCAAGATCACATAAACATATTTTTTATCTTCGGTTTTTAAAGGCAATACAATGTCAAAGCCAGACATCCCACTTAAATTTGATTTAAAAAAATACATAAGTTTTTCTTTTATAAAAGAACCTTTTAACTCTACTTGCATAAATTCAAATTCTTTATCTATGCCACCTTCAAAAGGAAATTTGTCCAGTTTGAGAATATAATTATTTTCAACTGAATTAATTATATTCAGCTTCCACTCTAATCTTTGGGTTTGCCAATAGCCAAGCAATAAAAGAAAGCAAATTGTTACTAGAAAAATAAAATGGAAAGAGAAATTTTTAATCAATAGATAGATTAAGTTTAATAATATCCCCAGACATAAATTGCAGCGAATAAAAATAGCCACACAACATCTACAAAGTGCCAGTACCATGCAGCTGCTTCAAAACCAAAGTGATGATCAGCCTTAAAGTGCCCTGCAATTGATCTTCCTAAGCAAACAATGAGCATAACTGTTCCCATTAATACATGAAAACCATGGAAACCAGTTGCCATATAGAAAGTTGCTCCATAAATATGTCCTGAAAAAGCGAAGTCAGCATGCATATACTCATAAACCTGGAAGCCCGTAAAAATAATGCCAAGTCCTACTGTGCACCAGAGACCTTGGATCAACTCTTTTCTATTTCCCTCTGTTAGCGCGTGGTGGGCCCATGTAACGGTTGTACCTGATAGCAAAAGTATAAGTGTATTTATCAATGGTATATGCCAAGGATCCATTAAATGTATTTCTGCCGGAGGCCAAACAGATCCTATTTGTTCAGTAGGGAATAAACTTGCATTGAAATAAGCCCAAAACCAGGCAACAAAGAACATAACTTCTGAAGCGATAAACAAAGTCATGCCATACCTCAGACCAATCTGAACTACAGGCGTATGATGACCCTGGTGTTCTCCTTCAATAATAATGTCTCTAAACCACATGTATGTAACATAAATTACAATAGCTAACCCAATAAGCATTAACCATAAGTCATCAGTTCTAAAATAAATTACTGCCCCAATACACAAGATGAGCGCACCAATTGAGGCTAAAAGTGGCCAAGGACTTGGTTCTACTAAATGATACTCATGAGAATTTGGATTACGTGAACTCATAGGAATTATGTATCACTGTTTTCGTAAAAGGTATAGGACAAAGTAACTTCGGATAGATCTGCTACGTATTGATCATTTTTAATTTCAGGATCGATATAAAAAGATACTGGCATAATCTTTTTCTCATTAGCTTTTAATTCAGTATTTTGAAAACAGAAACATTCTATTTTGTTAAAGTATTTTGCTGCCTCAGCTGGGGAAACATTATATACCGCAGTTCCATTCAGTGCTTGATCTGTATTATTGATTATAACGTAGTTGATTAATTTATTTTCACCAATTTGTATTTGATGTGTTCTTTGCTCAGGGAAAAAGTCCCAGTTCAGAGTTGATCCAACGTTTGAGTCAAGTCTTACATCTATTAGAGAGTCAGTTATATAAACACTTTCTTGAGAGTAAATTTTTGGGGTACCTCCAAAACCTGTAACCTTACAAAAGTAATTATATAGTGGCACAGATGCATAGGCTAATATTACCATCGATATAACAATACCAAGCAGGCCTACTGCTAGAGAAGTATTCGAACTATATTTTAAATTAAAAAAATTCATTTATACGAGACTTAACCTGTAAATTGTGTATGTGAAGAATGAGGCGACAAAAAAAACAAGTATTAATGCTGTAATTATGTTTCTTCTTTTTATTTTTTTATTAATCATAATATGTTCCACAACAAATTATCAATAAGGAGGATTGCGAAAATATTGAAGAGGTAAATTATGGAAAAGAAGAATAAAGTTTGTGCTTTTTTTTCTAATAACTTGGAGTGATCCACGTATTTTCTAAGATCTAATGCTAAATATATAAAGCAGATACCCATAATAGATGACAAAGTTCCAAAGAATAATGAATAGTAGTAACTCATTAGAAGTGTTACAGGTAAGAGTGTTAATGAATAAGCAATAATTAAACTAACTGTTTTCTTATTTCCGACAACCAGTGGCATCATTGGAATACCTGCCCTTTTGTAGTCATCAGATTTATAGAGTGCGAGTGCCCAAAAATGTGGCGGGGTCCATAAAAAAATTAAAATAAAAAGCAGGCTGATTTCAGGAGATACACTACCAGTAACAGCTGTCCATCCAATAATTGGGGGGAACGCTCCAGCGGCTCCACCGATAACAATATTTTGTGGAGTTCTTTTCTTTAGCCATATTGTATAGACAAAAATGTAATAAAATATTGTTAGAAGAAGAATTGAAGCAGACAGTAAGTTTGCAACATAGTATAAAAGATAAATTGAAAATACTGACAAAGTAATTCCATAAATAAGAGCTCCATTCGCACTGATAAGCCCCATAGGTAACACTCTATTCTTAGTTCTCTCCATTAACAGGTCTGTCTTTCTTTCATACCACATGTTTAATGCACCAGATGCACCTGATCCAATCGAGATAGCTAGAATTATTAAAGCTCCTTCATAGATTGTTATAAATCCTGGAGCAATAATCATGCCTACAAAACTAGTAAAGATAGATAGAGACATTACCCTTGGTTTTAATAAGGAGATATAAAAACCAACCTTTGAAAAAAATGAGTTGATCCCAATTTCTTGTTTATCAGAAACTGAAGATATATTTACCATGCGACCTAACTACTTTACTTCTGGTAGCTCCTCAAATTGATGGAAAGGTGGTGGAGATGATAACGTCCATTCTAAAGTAGTTGCTCCTTCACCCCAAGGATTGTCAGCTGTTTGTTTCTGTCTCACAAAAGCATGAACAAGCATTATGAAGAATACAGCTAATCCAATCAAAGTAACAAATGAGCCAATTGAAGAAATATAGTTCCAACCAGCGTAAGCATCAGGATAATCTACATACCTCCTAGGCATGCCTGCAAGACCCAAGAAATGCTGAGGAAAGAAGATTAAATTAACCCCTACAAATGTTAACCAAAAGTGTAATTTGCCCAATAGTTCAGAATAATCACTTCCAAACATTTTACCAAACCAGTAGTAAAAACCACTGAAGATTGCAAACACTGCACCCATTGATAGTACGTAATGGAAATGTGCGACAACATAGTACGTATCATGTAAAGAGTGATCTATGCCTGCATTAGCCAGAACAACTCCGGTAACTCCACCCACAGTAAATAGGAAAATAAATCCTATTGCCCATAGCATAGGAGTCTTAAGCTCTACTGAACCACCCCACATTGTCGCAATCCATGAAAATACCTTGATGCCAGTAGGTACTGCGATCACCATAGTTGCAAAAATATAGTAAGCCTTAACATCTGCATCCATGCCAACAGTATACATATGGTGAGCCCAAACAATAAAGCCTAGGAAACCAATTGAAACCATCGCATAAGCCATACCAAGATAACCAAACACAGGTTTCTTAGAAAATGTTGCTACAACATGACTCACTATCCCAAAGCCAGGTAAAATAAGAATGTAGACCTCAGGATGTCCAAAAAACCAGAATAAGTGCTGGAATAAAACAGGATCTCCACCCTCGGCAGCACTGAAAAATGCCGTGCCAAAATTTCTATCAGTTAGAAGCATTGTTATAGCTCCAGCCAATACAGGAAGAGATAATAGCAATAAAACAGCTGTGACAAGAATGGACCAAACAAAGAGGGGCATCTTGTGTAAAGTCATGCCTGGCGCTCTCATATTAAAGATTGTCGTTATAAAATTTATCGCACCAAGTATTGAGGAAGCCCCAGCTAAGTGAAGAGAAAAAATTGCTAAGTCAACAGCAGGACCTGGCGAGCCTAAATTTGCAGAAAGCGGAGGGTAAATTGTCCAACCACCTCCAACACCTGGGCCGCCGGATGTGCCATCAACAAAAAGAGAAGCAATTAGTAGAATTAGGGATGCTGGCAACAACCAAAATGAAATGTTATTCATTCTAGGAAAAGCCATATCTGGGGCACCAATCATTAGAGGAACTATCCAGTTGCCAAATCCTCCAATCATAGCTGGCATTACCATAAAAAATATCATTAACAAACCATGACTGGTAACCAGAACGTTATAAAGATTATGATCACCGCCTAATATTCCATCACCAGGATACATTAGCTCCATTCTCATTAAAACCGACATACCAGTTCCGACTAAGCCCGCAATAATTGCAAAAATTAAGTATAAGGTTCCTATATCTTTATGATTTGTAGAATATAGATACCTTCTCCATCCAGTTGGATGATGGTCATGACCCCCTACTTGATCTGCTGTTATGTCCGCCATTTTTATTTACTCCTTTTAATAAAAAAATTACCTAGTTCTTTGCAATTTCAAACGTTTCACTTGAGTAGTCTATTCCAGACGATGCATATTCTTCTTTTGCAAAGTCTAGCCAATCGTCAAATTCACTTTCTGATACAACCTTAACATTAATAGGCATGAATGCGTGCTTAGCCCCACACAACTCTGAACATTGACCGTAATAAATACCTTCTTTGTTAGCCTTAAACCATGTTTCATTTAGTCTACCGGGTACCGCATCCATTTTTACTCCAAATGCGGGAATGGTCCATGCATGAAGGACATCTGCAGATGTGATTTGAAGTTTGACTACCTTATTTACAGGCACAACAATCTGGGTATCTGTCTCTAAGAGTCTCAACTTAGGGTCTGATAACTCGTTTTCTAAAAGCATATTTGCGTCGAAAGCGATGTCCTCGTAATCTGGATATTCGTAGGTCCAATACCATTGATTACCTATTGCCTTGATGGTCAAGTCAGCTTTCGGAATTGTTTCTGAAACATACAACAATCTAAAAGATGGAATGGCTATTATAATTAAAAGTATTACTGGGATTACAGTCCATAATATTTCAATGGTTGTATTATGAGTTGTCGTGGATGCAACTACATTTCTTTTACTGTTAAACCTAAACATTATGTAAAGTAGCAAGCCTAAGACAAGCAAAGAAATACCAGTTATAATTGGCATGAGGATGTAACTATGGAAAGAAATAATATCTGACATCAAATCAGTTGCTGGCTCCTGAAAGCTAAGTTGCCAGTTTTCTGATTTACCCTCTTTAGCGAATGCTGCAAAAGGCAAAAAAACTAAAATAGAAACTTTTAATAACATGCTCGTAGCTTGTCTAAACATTGAAAATATGGGTGTTAACATTATCTTCTAATATATACTGTTTAAATTCTTAGAAACTATGAGTAATTTTGCGACAGTTTGACGCAATTTTTATTAGTTTTTAGGGTTTTTTTAGTATAAATTTTAAAAATTAGAGTAATTTCACTGATCATTTGAATATGAGCAAAAACATAAAGAATCAATCAACTGATAGCCTATTCTTCTCTAGAAGCAATCTGGACAATAGCAGTGTTGATAAAATAGTTTCAAACGCCCTTCACAAGGCCGATGATGGTGAACTATTCATGGAATTTTGTGAGAGTGAAAGCTTTGTCTACGATGATCAAAGATTAAAAAGTGCCTCTTTTGATAAATCGAAGGGTTTTGGTTTAAGAGCTGTTGCAGGTGAAAGTTCTGGCTATGCTCATTCATCTGACATAGATGAAAAGTCTCTTAAAAAAGCATCTGATACTGTAAATTTTGTTACGAAAGACAATAACGCAAATTTTAATGCTGCGTTCTCCCAGACTAATAGAAAACTGTACAAAGAAACGAACCCTATTAATGAGACAGAATTTTCTGAAAAAGTTAATGTATTAAAAAATATCGATGAATATGCACGTTCAAAAAATACTCAGGTTAAACAAGTCTCCGCATCTTTAAATGGTGAGTGGCAAGCAGTTCGTATCTACAGACCAGGAGGAATTGTTATAGAAGATCTAAGGCCATTAGTCAGATTGTATATTTCAATTGTATTAGAAAAAGATGGTAGACAGGAAAATGGGAGCAGGGGTTCAGGTGGCAGAGTCGATTATTCATCTTTTCTAGATCCAAGTCATTGGAAGCAACAAGTAGACGATGCCATTAATCAAGCAGAGATAAATTTAACTTCGGTGGATACACCTGCAGGTGAAATGGATGTGGTACTTGGTCCAGGATATCCGGGAGTACTTCTTCATGAAGCGATTGGACATGGACTTGAAGGAGATTTTAATAGAAAAAAAACATCAGCATTCTCCAATTTACTTGGAGAGAAAATTGCTGATGAAGCAGTAACTGTAGTCGATGATGGCACTATTGACTCAAGAAGAGGATCTCTAAGTGTAGATGATGAGGGAACACCCACGAGTTGCACTACTTTAATTGAGAATGGAATTTTGACGGGGTATATGCAAGACCGACTCAATTCAAGATTGATGGGAGTTAGTCCAACAGGAAATGGACGAAGAGAAAGTTACGCACATTTACCAATGCCAAGAATGACCAATACGCACATGTTGTCTGGAAACAGAGATCCAAAAGAAATTCTAAAGTCAGTAAAAAATGGATTGTATGCAGTAGATTTTGGTGGTGGTCAAGTAGATATTACCAGTGGAAAGTTTGTATTCACTTGCACAGAAGCTTATAAAATTGAAAATGGGGTTGTTACAAATCCTGTCAAGGGAGCTACATTGATAGGTAATGGACCAGACGTGCTTAAAAGAGTAAAGATGGTCGGAAACGATTCAAAAATGGATAGTGGTATAGGAACTTGCGGTAAAGATGGCCAGAGTGTTCCTGTAGGTGTTGGTCAGCCAACTATGTTAATTGAAAACTTAACTGTCGGTGGTACTGCTACTGCTTAACTTACTTGTCGATCCTGATCTTTCCAATACGGTTCACGTAATACTTTTTTAAGAACTTTACCACTTGCATTTCTAGGAACTTCATCGATAAAATCAACTGACTGAGGTTTTTTATAGCTTGCAATTCTGTCTTTACAAAAATTGATTACATCTTCCTCGGTTAAATCTGAACCTTCTTTTTTTACGATACAAGCTTTAACAACTTCACCATATTTTTCATTAGGTACACCAATGACGGCAGCATCAATAATATCTGGATGAGCAAACAAGGCTGCTTCTACTTCTGTTGAATAAATATTCTCACCACCCGATACTATCATGTCTTTGATTCTATCTTGGATATAAACAAATCCCTCTTCATCCATCCGTCCAGCATCGCCTGTGTGCATCCATCCTCCCATTAATGCCTTTTCTGTTTCTTCTTTTTTATTCCAGTACCCTTTCATAATCTGAGGACCTTTTGCACAAATCTGCCCTATCTCTCCAACAGGCAGTGGATTTTCATTTTCATCTCTAATTTCAACTTGAGTATCTATAGCTGGTCTTCCACAAGATTTTAAAAGATCAGGTTTTTCTTCGATAGCACGGATGTGTTCTTCAGGTGTCATTAAGCAGATAACAGCTACTGTCTCCGTCATTCCAAAACCTTGTCCAAATTTACACCTAAAAACATCCATTGCCTTTTTGAGTGTTTCTGGAGCGATTGGCGAGGCGCCATAATGTATCTGATCTAAATCATTATATTCTTTGCTTGCAACATTTGGCACTGACACTAAACAAGCTTGGATCATCGCAGGGACAAGCACTGTATGTGTGATTTTTTCATTTGCTAAACAATCTACTACATCTTGAGGAATAAAATCTTCTTGAATAACAATTGTTCCACCTATTGCAATGCACCCACACATATTAATCATTGCAGCAGCATGATACATCGGTGCCACTAAAAGAGTTCTTGATGGCCTAGGTAAAGTTAAACTATTTAAATACTGTCTGATATTAGCTGCAACATTTCTCTGTAAGAGAACAGCGCCTTTTGGATGACCCGTAGTACCACTCGTATACATTTGATATACATCATTATTTTCATGGATTTTTAAAGTTGGTTTTTCATTCGAACTATCAGAAAGCCAATCATAAAAATCATGAAATTTTTCAATACTGTTATCAACCGATACTGAAATATATTTTTTTATATTTATTAATTCTGATGAAATCTGATTTATTCTGTCCGAATACTCATTTCCTTTGACTATTATAATTTTTGCTTCAGAATCATTTATTATATATGCCCATTCTTGATCTGCTAAACGATAATTTAACGGAACAGGAACAACGCCAACTTTTGATGCAGCGTAGTACATAATTGCCATTTCAGTACAATTTTTTGCAAGAAATGCAAATCTATCTCCAACTTCTAAACCCTCTGAAACTAATTTATTAGCTAATTGATTACTTAATAAATTTGCTTCTTGATAAGAAAGTGAATTCCCTTCAAATTCGGAGAAAGGAAAATTAGGATTTTTATTGGCTCCATTTTCTAAATGCTCATGTAATAACATGAGAAAATTTTATATAATTATTTTTTTTCTACAAGCTCAATTAAAGAACGTATCTTTAAGCTTTTCGCTTGCAAATAAATTAATTTGATCATCATAGTGCGGGGAACCCATGTTCACTGTAGCGCTTCCAAATTGATGAATACTTTTCGATACCTGTTTTTTATTTTCATCCCATTTTACATAGATATAAAGGCCATCTCCAGCAACAGCTTTAAGTATACCATCATCGCTTCGAGGAGCATAAATTGCCCTTAAAACGTCCGGCCCTCCTTGAATATGAACTAAGTTTGAACCTCTTTCTAAGAAATTAACATCACTCCATTTTACACTTAATGCCCCAAAGTTTTTTTCAAATTCATCAACGCAATTTATAAAGATTTCGATTGGATCAGGACGTGGCTTTCTTGTTATTTCTGCTAACCATTCAGGAGACAAAATGCAAACCCCAAAAGCAGCATGTAAATTATTTGTGTCAGTACCTAAATCCCAATCTCTTAAAAATTCTTGAGCATTTTTTAATTTATTTTCTGAGAATTCATGATTGAAAATTTCTTCCATGAATTTGTATTGTCTTGAGTTATAGGAGAACTTATTGTCATGTTTGTATTTATCAAGTTCACTGAATGATATTGATTTGTCGGCATCAAGAAGTTCATATGCTCTATACGCTCTATTTGTTGTTCGTGTTTGAAAGCCCATGGTTGGATTGAAGTTAGATAAAGATAAGTTATCTTCCTTAGCTGTAACAAAAAAAGGATTTTGATTAGTACTAAAGATATAACCTGAGCTTGGGTTCAAGATTTGAGGCACGCTTTCAAAGGGATGAAAATCTGTCCAGATTAATTCACTTTTATTTCCAGGAACCACTTGCTTCCAATTATAGTTTGGATCTCTTACCGGCGACTTGGCATTATGAACAAAAAAAATATTATCATCCTTATCAGCGTAAACTAAATTTAAACTAGCTAGCTGTTCCATTCTTAAGGCATCAAGCCACTCATCAATATTTCTTGATTTATTCATTTTGAGCCATGCGGTTGAGTGGTTGACATCATTCATTCCAACAAACCTTAGGGCATAGGCTTTATTGTCATCTTTTAAAACTGGTCCATGCTTTGAATGGTACATTTTCATAGGATATGTAATATTGAAAGGTCCAAACAATTTGACTTTAAAATTTTGGTCCGTTTCGGTGAAGTTTACCCATGTACCGTCTAGTTCATACTGATTTTTGTTCTCTGGATTAAGTTTTAATTGATAAATATCAGATAAATCTGGCTGATTTACTGTAGCTCCCCATCCAAGATGTTCATTAAAGCCAACATGCACAAATGGTGATCCTGGAAAAGTACCGCCCATGATATTTAAGCCTTCTCCACTTTTTATATGAATTTCATACCAAGCAACTGGACCCACTAAAGGTTGATGTGAATTAATAACAAGCATTGTCTCATTGTCTTGTGATCTACTCTTGGAAACAGCAATCGCGTTTGAACCTGAAGGTTTAAAGTAAGTGTTTATGCTTGCAACTATTTGATTATCAGAAAGTGCTTTCATATTCATTGCTACTTCCTTTTGTTTATTATCCATTAAATTAATGAGTTCAGCGATTGAATGGTCTATCCCATAAAATAATGGCATTCGAAATGTCATTCCAGCAACTAAATCATGTACAGTAGCTGGATATAAAGATTGATCAACTAGGTTAGGATTTTTTGCAGCATAAAAATTAAGTCCATCTGCATATCCTTTTATATAGTCAATTGTCTCCTCGGGAATTTCTGAAATTTTTTTAGCTACAGTTTCATGTACATTAAAAAACTTAATTAAAAAATCTAATTCTACGCCTTCAATTGTATCTAGATTTTCCATTATGTCACCGTCACCGGTGATAAGAGAATAAATAACTGAGAATATCTTCGAATTGAAATTAAAATTTGAAAGCTCACCGCGAGACATTTTAATCATCATCTCTACATGCGCTAAATCATCCTCTGCTTGCGCGTAAGCAAATGCAAATGCCGCATCCTTATCAGTATCCCCATAAACATGAGGAACTCCGAACTGATCTCTTTCGATTTTATAAGAATATTTATTTCCTATTTCTAAAAAAATAGTTCGTGCAAAATTTCTAGTATTATATTGATTTACAAATATCAGCGTTAGAACAAATATTAGAACTACTCCAAGAATTGAAAATAATAATTTATTCAAGATTATGCTGCGTTTTTATCTTTATAGCTTACATGCTGTGGTGGAAGGAACTCATGGCCAAGAATATGATCAGAAATTTTGTCAGCTATCATAATTGTTGGTGCATTCGTGTTTCCACCAATAAGTGTTGGCATTACAGACGCATCAATTACTCTTAAATTTTCGATTCCTCTTACCCTTAATTTATCGTCTACAACCGCAAATTCATCGCTGCCCATTTTACAAGTGCCAACTGGGTGATAAATTGTTTCAGCGGCATTTCTAATAAATTCCTCTATTTCCTCATCTGTTTGAACATGAATACCTGGAGTTATTTCTTTACCTCGGAATTCATCAAAAGCAGACTGACTAACTATTTCTCGAGACATTTTTACACCTTTAATAAGAGTATCTCGATCTTTTTGAGTTGCAAAATAGTTTGGCTGTATAATTGGAGGCACTGAAGGATCCAAAGATTTTAGGGCAATATAGCCTCTACTTTCTGGCCTGAGCTGACAAACATGATTACTAAACGCATGAGAGTCAGGTCTTGTTTTTCCATGATCTTTTAAAAGTGATCCAACAAAATGCATTTGTATGTCTGGAAGGTCAAGTGTGTCATCTGTCTTTAAAAATGATACACCAGACAAACCAATATCATTTCCAGGGCCTTTTTTTGTTATCATCCATTGAGCCAAGATAGCGGCCATTCTAAATACTGCAAGTCCACCAGCTGTATATTTTGCTTCAGTTACTGGCTGCGTACACTCATAGTGAGATAATACATCTAGATGGTCTTGTAAGTTCTCCCCTACACCCGGAAGATCAGCTACAACTTTTAATCCCCATTTTTTTATGTAATCACCTTTACCTATTCCTGAGAGTTGCAAAATTTGTGGTGAATTAATAGCGCCTCCACATACAATTACTTCTCTTTCAGCAAAAGCTTTTATAACTTCTTTTCCTTTTAGATACTCAAGCCCAACACATTTAGTTCCTTCGAATAATAGTTTGTTGGTTGTTGAATTAGTTGCAATCGTTAAATTTTTTCTTTCTTTAATAGGGTTTAGAAATGAAAAACTCGTACTTGCTCTGTAGCCTTTTGAAATCGTCTGAGGACATGGTCCAAAACCCTCATTATCATATTGATTAATGTCTTCAATGTATTTATAGCCGGCTTCTTTACCGGCATTTAAAAAGCAACGATGTAGAGGATTATTTGTAAACACTGGGTTTTGAACACTTAACTCTCCATTGCTTCCATGAAATTCAGACGATCCATTTTCATTTTTTTCAGCTCTTTTAAAATAAGGTAACACTTCTTCATAAGACCATCCTTCATTTCCGAGCTGTCTCCATATATCATAATCACGTGAATGACCTCTTACATATAGCATTCCATTAATATTGCTTGAACCACCCAAGCCTTTGCCTCTTGGGAAGAAAAGTTTTCTATTATTTAAATGTGGTTGACCCTCTGTCCAATATCCATAATTATAAAATTTACCAGCACCCTCGCCAGAAATTAGCTCAAGTACACCTGCTGGCATTTTGACAAATGGATGCCATGTAGTTCCGCCCGCCTCGATTAAAAGAACCTTTGTATCAGGATCTTTAGAAAGTCTATTCGCTAAAACGCAACCAGCTGAACCTGCTCCAGCGATTATGTAGTCATAAGTATTCATTCAATATTGTCTTCTTTTAAATTATCTCTAAATTTTTTCATATTTTCAACATAGTGCAAAGCACTTATTTCAATTATCTTTTTTTCCATATCTGTCAACTCTCGTTTTACTTTTGCGGGCGAACCAACTATTAGTGTATTATCTGGAAATTCTTTTCCTTCGGTAACTAAAGAATTCGCTCCCAATAGACAGTTATTTCCAATTTTCGCTTTGTTTAGAACAGTTGACCCCATACCAATTAGTGAGTTATCGCCCACAGTACAGCTGTGAAGAATAACCTTATGACCTACAGTTACATTATCGCCAATTCTAAGAGGCATGCCATCATCTGTGTGACAAACAGAATTATCTTGAATATTAGAATTTTCTCCTAGAATAATTGGATCGTTGTCACCTCTTAATACGGCACCAAACCATACACTCGCATTTCTTTTGAGAGATACATCCCCGATAATCACCGCATTTGGCGCAACCCAAAAATCTAAATTATCTCTATTTAATTTTTTATCTCCAAGTGAGTAAAGCATAGGTTTTTATTTAATAAATTATTGTTTGAATATATAATATCCTTAATAGACAAAAACTGAAGAGAATTATGGTTGCATTAGAAACTCCTATTTGTGATTTTGGTTGGAACGCCGCTGACTTTAACTTGCTTGGTACCGACGGTAAGAATTATCAATTTGATGATATAAAAGGAGGTAAAGGAACCTTAGTTATGTTTATTTGTAATCATTGTCCTTACGTAAAATCAGTAATTGGAAGGATTGTTGAAGATTGCAATTTAATAAAAGATAAAGGGATTGGCGTTATTGCAATTATGTCTAATGACGTCAATGATCCCAAATATGGGGCAGAAGACTCTTTTGAGAATATGAAACTTTTTGCGCAAAATAATAAATTTACTTTTCCTTACGTTTATGATGATACACAAAATACCGGCAGAACTTATAACGCAGTCTGCACTCCCGACTTTTTTGGTTTTAACGCTAAAAATGAACTTCAGTATCGAGGTAGGCTTGAGGCTTCGCAGCAACAATTAATATCTAATGCAAAAAAAGAACTCCTTGAAGCAATGTTACAGATAGCTAAAACAGGAATGGGCCCAAAAGAGCAAATACCAAGTATCGGCTGCTCTATAAAGTGGAAAGAATAGACTTTTATCTGTGATTATAATCACAACACAATGTTTTTTTCCTCAAATTGGTGGCATTGAAGCCTTAATGACAGGCATGGCTGACGCTATGATTAGTGCAAACAAGGAAGTGTTGGTTTTGGCTGATGGTAAAAAAACTGCAAATGATAAAAATAAAAAATATAAAATAAAACGTTTTTCTGGCTGGAAGCCCTATAGAAGAAGACGTAAAGCTAGATATTTAAAAAAACTTATAAAAGAAAATAGTATCGAAGCTATTTATGCTGATTCATGGAAAAGCGTAGAACATCTAAAACAAGTAAACGCAAAAGTAGTTGTACTAGCTCATGGTACTGAAATACCAAAGAAATATTTTGATAACTTTTATGCTTATTTAAATATTAAAAAAAGGAGAATAATTAAATCTTATGCAAATTGTCAAAAAATTGCTGCTAATTCTTCTTATACTAGAGATCTCATGATAGCCTCATTAAATATTAGTTCTGATAAAATTAGAATTATTCATCCAGGAATTGATATCTACGAGGATTTTATAAGTGATGAAGATAGAGAGAATGTTAAAAAAATAATCAAAGACGCATCTCCTATTATTACAACTCTTGCTCGAGTTGAAAAAAGAAAGGGCCATAAGTTTGTAATAAAATCAATATCAGAGTTAAAATCTAAATTTCCAAATATGCTCTATCTTGTTGCAGGTAAAGGGCCATACTTAGATGAAATTAAGAAATATGTAAGAATGTTGAATCTTGAGAAAAATGTTATTTTTCTTGGTTGGATTACAGAACCAGAAAAGTCATTAGTTTTACAAAGCTCTGACATATTTATAATGACTCCTAGTCAGGTTGGTGAGTCTATTGAGGGATTTGGCATGGTATTTATTGATGCTGCCTTTCATGGAATTGCTAGCATTGGAACTCAAAGTGGAGGAATATCAGACGCAGTAATCGATAACAAAACAGGATTATTATGTGAAGAGGGAAATCAAGATAGCATTACTAAAAATATTGAAAAATTGCTTAGTAATAGAGAATTGAGACTAGAATTAGGGGCAAATGGGAAAGAAAGAGCACGAAATGAATACTCTTGGACTGCAAAAATCAATGAATACCTTAATATATAATAGAGTCCCTAAATAATTAGCTTGGTAGCGGGAGAGGGATTTGAACCCCCGACCTAAGGATTATGATAATAAAAAAGTGCAAACTCTGCAAACATATTAACTCATTGTTGTATTTGATTCACACCAGTAACTTCTGCAAATAACTTACCTTTAGGTTTTTTTTATATTGATCTGTGGAATCGAATGGAGTCTAATCACCATCAATACAAAGTGTACCAAAAGTGTACCAACTTTGTTGCTGTAGTAATAACAACATAGAAACATATAGAAACAATAGTGTTTAAACCTTCATATTTGCAAAATTAGAGGGGTATGTATTTGGAGAGTCCTATGAGTCAAAACAAACAAAACAAGATTCAAATTAAGTATGAGAACGCAATTAACTACAAACCTAATCCAGATAGTGATTACTTTGTATCAGACTTGTTACAAAATCATTTGAAGTTACGAGTCCTTCAGTCTGGTAGCAAGGTTTGGGTATACGATTATATTTATAATAATAAACGCAAGAGATATACCTTTGGTAAACTTGCAAAAGAACGCAAAGCTGACGGGTACACACCCGATCAAGCAAGAAAACAGGTTAGTTTATGGGAAGCTAATCGCAATCAAGGTAAGAACCCTTTAATTGAAGTAACAGCAGACGCAAAGACGATGACCTTGAATAAGTTTTTTGACGAAGAGTTCCTGAATCTTTCCATTGTAAAACCTAGCACTACTGTAAACCAACAAGGTAGAACAGTTAGACTAGGTAATTCGAAAGATGAATACTACGCAAAGCAAAAGATCTGGGACAGACACTTGAGAGATACTCTTGGCGGTGTACCAGTTAAAGATATTACTACTAAGATGGTATCTGATTGGTTTGATAAGATAGCTAAAGCAACACCTTCACACAGTTTAAAGGTAATTGGTTTAGCTAAGTTTGTTACTAAACAACTACTTACAATGTATGAAGAGTTAGACAATATAACTTCAAACAAGTTTGATAGAATTAATACTCAAGAGATTAGAAAAGCAGTTGATCTATCTAGAAACCCTACTGCACTTACACCTGAAGAGTTCAAAGCTATATGGAACGCTTGTGATGAATGGTTCAACAAGGTGGAAGGTTTGTATGTAAAGTTTATGATGCTTGTATCTGCAAGGGGTAAAAATGTTTCAGAGATATTACTTACTGATATGAAGCAATTTAATGGAAAGTATATGTTCAATATACTGCATAAAGGAAAACCATTTCCTATTGTATTGAATGAGTTAGCTGAAGAAGTGTACTTGCAAACACTTGAAGCGAGAAAGCAATACAACTTTATATCTCCTTACCTCTTCCCTCATTATGTTTACGATAGTGAACGCAAAGTTATTGGTGTAACTGCTAAACCTATGAGCAAAGACACTAGACAAAGAATCTGGAGAGGTAGAAGCACCAAACAATCTAGAGGTATGATAGTTAAAGCTGTTGGCGGTATCAAAGGTATTGCATCAATGACTGTACCTTCTGTTGCTACTAAGTCTATTCATCAGATCAGACATACATACGCAACTAATGCAGAGAACAGTTATGAAGCTAAAGATCTTTTACAGAATCGAACTGTTGGTGTTATAGATAAACACTACAGGCAGAAAGACTTTGAGAACAGTTTGAAGTTAGCAGAGAAGCAAAGTGAGATTGCAAGGCAGTTATTGCACTAGACTATTTTAATCATTTTCATCATTATTGCTTTCGCTTTTCATCAAAACATACATGCCTACCCAGAAAATTATCATGCCAAGTAAATAAGAAAAACCTTCATGAACTCCAGTTTGAGATAAACCATATCCAAATATGACAGTAATAAATGCCCATCCTATTATTATTGCAATATAAAATATGCCTGGTTTTTCTTTCATATCGAAATCTTACCACATAGGGGGTTTTGAACAACCTACCCCATCAATCTAAAATACGGGGGGGTTTGTTATATATAGGGGGGTTTGTAAACGAAATTGATAATTTATGTATCTGGTATAATGTTTTGATATGAATAAAATTCCACCAGAATACAGACCTATAGTCTACATTGTTTTTGCATTCATACTGTTTACAATTTTCTATTTAATTTTTTCTCCCTATCAGCAATGTAAAAGAGCTTACATTAACGAAGGTCATAGTAGTTATAATGCTGTAAGTATATGTAGTGATAGTTCTTGGTGATAATGAAACACCTACTCTCCATATTAATTTTGTTAGGGTTTATGTCTCTGGCCAGTGCTAATGAATGTGGCGAGGGAACTCGGAAAGCTAATCCAAATGATCCAAATTCTCTTTGTATTCCAATATCTAGTACAGATGTTTGCACTTACATAAAATTAAGTAATAAAGCTTCTAATTACACAAGAACTCAATGTGTTGGTGAGAACCTTCATTGGGCTAAAGGTGGCTTTTGTATGCACGCATATTTGGAATCTTGTGTCGGTGATGATTTGAGTGGACAGAAATTTGTACCTATAGAAATACAGAATTCAAATAGAACTCCAACTCAAATACAAAATCAAAATATATTAATTGTTGTTGCTATAGTTGCTGCATTTATTATTTATTTGCTAGTTAGTGCGTCAGTAAGGAAAACTAAAGAAGCATACAAAGCATCAACGATACCTCTTAAAAATAAAGTTAAAAGAAAAGAACTTGAAACAAGATTATCTGAACTTGAAGATGTAACACCTGCAGAACAGACATACGCAAAATCTTCCTACGAAGATGAGACTGAAGAGATTAGAGAAGTTAAAAAACTTGAGAGACAGATTAAAATTAAAAAGCTTAAAAAAGAACTTAAAGATCTTGAAGCAGAAGAAGAATGAAACACCTACTCTCCATATTCATCTTATTTGGCTTTACTTTTACTTCATTCGCTGAAGAAACATATCTTGGATGTTGGAAGGACGGTTCAGATGAACTTGTTTATGAAATAGATATTAATTTTGAACAAAACAAACTTTGGATAGATGATTTTGTAAATGAAATTGTTCTTGTGACAGAGAAACATATCGTTGCGGATGGACATAATGGAACAGTCAGAACCACAATAAATCGATTTACTGGTGAACTGACTGAAAGTTTGATTATATCAAACGGTGATGCCTCTGAAGTTGTAAGTCGATTAAACTGCAAGCAATTAGAACAACTCTTTTAGATGAAACACCTACTCTCTATACTTTTTGTTTTATTTTTTGTGGGCTGTGACTCTTATTTAAATTCTAGCTCAAAAGAAGATTCCGAAGTTAACAAAATTTGTGACACGTTTCGTCAAGCTGATGCAGAGTATATTCAGAAAGATTGCAGAAAAGGAGAGATACTTACTGTTACTGTTGTGGATTTTGCATTAAAAATTCCACAAGATATAAATGCCATTAGTAATAATCATGAGAGGTTGAATACAGTTGTTGCTAGATTCTGTGATTTCAGCAAACAGATAGTTATCAAGGAAGTGCCTACCGATAGAGAAGATAATGCAAATATTTATGATTTAACTTGTGTCTATAGTGGAGGGTATAAGTTAGAGACTACGAAAAGTATGGATACTGTGAAAGATAATGACCCATTAGGATTATTTACAGAAGAATGAAACACCTACTCTCCATAATAATCTTGTTAGGGATTATTTCTGTTGCTACTTCTGATGAATTTGATTTTCGGGATGGTTACGCTCAGGGTTATAAAGAAGGCTATGAAAAAGGTTATGAAGAAGGTTATGACGATGCTGATACGAGGAGTGTCACTGTCTGTGATGGTGGTGTTAATATAAATTCTCCAGACGGAGAATCTTTATATGTGTCAGGTGGAGCAACTGGTTGTGTAACAGTATATGATGATGGAACTTACAGGCAATTTTAAGAATCCTTTTTAAATTGACTTTGAACACAGTTATGCCGAATTTCCGACAAAAGGGGGACACCTCGTACTAATACAAATTTGGGTATGATAATTGAGTTCCTAATGGCTACCATTTGCTTACCCTTAATCACTGTTGAAACTGGCGAGATTGTTACTGCTACTTCTTTGGAAATGCAGGTAATGGAGTCTCTCAATGCATCTGCTGAGGATGTTACAGAAGTCGAAATGATGACTAAGAACTGCTATGAAGTTACCATTGCTGAAAAATAGTTAGGGTTTTTAGAGCCACTAAAAAAGATAATTACACTTTTTACACAGTCTAAAAAAAGGTGTGAATATTTTTACAGTTTTTACAGTATATAAAAAACAAACACTTAGCACTCACATTGAAAACAATCTGATCACAATTAACGATAAGTATTTATTAATAGATATAGAGTTTTTGTTAGTATCTTTTATGCACTGTGTACTGACTTTAGTTGCAATATTGTTTAGTAATTAACTTATGAAAGCTGTAGTGATTCGTTTAATTGGACTTATTAGACAATATAAAAAAGGTTACTTGCTTTCTAGCATACGACTAAAGCTGTCGGACTTGCCACACAAGGCAATACGGTCAATAAGCTATAGCCCAGGGGTGGGCATAGTATCCCGCCTGAAAAAAAATGCAGTCAAAAGACAGACTGTGAATTGTCCTAATACAGAGAATAGGAGATTGGTTTATGACTACACAGAACCAACAAAGCATAGGAAGATTATTAGATACAAAGGAAGCTTCGAAGTATTTGGGTTTACCACAATATACACTACGGAGAATCTTTTATACATCTTCCCAGAAGAAACCTGTACCTACTAGAATAGGTCATAGGGTTTACTTCACGCCAGAAGCTCTCGATCAGTTTGTTACTGAACATACTGAAGGAGCTTCTGATGTCAGCAGATAGAGGTAATAACTACTTCATCAAGTTCAGGTATGAGGAATGGCTAATGCTTACTTGCCTACTCAAACCAATTCAAAGAGATATCTTGCTTCATATCTATTGCAGAAAAGCAACTTGCTATAAGCAGAATATCCAACTGAATGACTTTGAACTTGAAGGTTTAAGGAAGCAGTTTTATCGAACTATGCGGAAAGACACCTTCTACAAGAATCTTCAACCAATGATTGATCAAGGATTGATTATGAAACAGGAGAACCTTCACAAAGGTGCTAAGAGTTCATTCAACTACTCGACTCAGATGAATGAAACAGCAATGTTAGACCTTGCAAAACAAGCTGATAAAAAGGCAAAGGCAGAGCTAACAAGAGCAAAAAAGGAGCAACTGCTGAAGCAGAATGGCAAATCTGCTAATGCTCCTAGCTTTCTTTCCAATCAGTTAAGACATCTCAATAAGACAGATATAGATATAGATTAAAGATATATATCGATACTTATACAGAGATTAATAGCTGAAGCTCCCCCGTAAAGGGGGAGCGGAAGTCTTAGCAATAGGTTAATACAAGCAATATGAAGTAGCTGTAGTTCAGAACGATAGCTCTGTACCAAACTAGCTAGAGTTCGTACTGTTTTATAACATTGAAAATCAATTTATTAAATTAAATCAATAACATAAATCATATCCATATTGATAAATCCCTAGTCTTTGCAAGTATGTGTTTTTGTTGGTTTTTGAAAGCACCAGAAGCACCGACTGTACCAAAACTGTACCAACTGTTGCCAGTCCAGTTATTCGGTTTTTCTTGCAAAAGGGATATGCCCGGAAAAATGGGGCTATCTTTGGTAGCGGGAGAGGGATTTGAACCCCCGACCTAAGGATTATGATTCCTCCGCTCTAACCAACTGAGCTACCCCGCCAAAGGCTGACATAATATACAAATTAATTAGTTTGTCGACTGGATCCATCCACCACCAAGAAGACGTGTTCCATATTCATCTTTGGTATAAAAAACACATGCTTGACCGGGAGAAACAGCATTTTCTGGTTTTGACAAATTTACTATAGCTTTATTATCTGATTGAATTTCTATTTCTGACTCTAATAAACTTCCAGTAGACCTTACTCTTACTAACATATTAAGATCAGATATGTCCGTGAGAAGATTTAATTTATTAACATTTATAGTTGAAGACTTTACTTCCTGTTTTTCAGCAACTATAACCCGATTTTTTTCTGAAATTATTTCTTTAACATATAAAGGATTTTTCTCTGAAACTCCTAACCCTTTTCTTTGCCCTACTGTAAAATTGTGAATACCTTCATGTGCATTGAGTACTTTCCCCTTAGTGTCAACAATATCTCCCTTTGAATTCTTGACACTGTCTTTAATAAAATCTTTATAATTGCCATCTGGAATAAAACAAATATCCTGACTATCTTCTTTATCATGTAAATGAAAATCTAAATTTTTCGCCATATTTCTTATTTCATCTTTCTTGTGATAACCAAGAGGAAAGTCTAAAAAATCAAGATCATTTTTTTTTGTTGTAAATAAAAAATAAGATTGATCACGGTCAGTATCCTCTGGGATATACAATCTCCACTCATTATTCACTTTAATTTTTTTTATATAGTGACCAGTAACTAAACTCCTTGCATTTAAACTCTTTGCAAATTCAATGAGATCCAAAAATTTTACTTTTTCATTGCAATTAATGCATGGAATAGGTGTACGACCTTTTTCATAGTCATTGATAAAAGGCTGTATTACATTTTTTTTGAATATATCTTCATAGTCTAAAACATAATGTGGAATAGTTATATCATTAGCAATCTTTTTAGCGTCTATAATGTCTGTACCAGAGCAACAGGATTTTGATTTAGAGATTTTCTTCTCATCATATAATCTTAATGTAACTCCAATGACATTTTCATTTTCTTTTTTCATTAAGGCTGCAGCAACAGAAGAATCTACACCACCTGACATCGCCACAACTGTCGGTTTTTTATTTCTTATTTCAAATGTTGTACTTTGCATAATAGTTATTAAATTCAACTGGTATGTATAATATATTTGTCATATTGTCTAATCTACAAAATTTTACTAGAAAATGATTATAGACGACGATAAATCCCAAAAATTAATTACATTGGCATTCAATGCGGGACAAGAAATTGTAAGAATTTACAATAAAAAAGTAACTAAAAAGATTAAATCAGATAATAGCCCTGTAACAAATGCTGATTTAAAAGCAAACGCTATAATATGTGAAGGATTAAGAAAATATTTTCCAAAAATTCCAATTGTTTCAGAAGAATTAGATAATAGTCGCATTAAAAATAAAAAAATATTTTGGCTTGTTGACCCACTAGATGGAACCAAAGAATTTCTTAAAGGCAATGGAGAATTTACAGTCAATATTGCCCTGGTTATCAATAAAATACCTATTTATGGTTTAATATACATGCCGGCTAAGAATAAATTTTATTATACTAAGAATAAAAAATCATATTTTGCTAAATTTGATCAAAAAGGAAAACTACAAAATATAAAAGTTATTAAGGTTAAAAAAAGAAAAAAAAATATTTTAGTGTTTAGTCGCTCACATGGTTTATCAAAAGAAAAAATATTAGAAGCTAAGAAGGCAGTATTTAAGAAATTTAATGCTAATAAAATCATTAGAACAGGAAGTTCAATTAAATTATGCTATATTGCTGATGGCACTGCGAATATTTATCCAAGACATGGCAGGACTATGGAATGGGATATTGCCGCCGGGGATGCAATCCTAAGATATGCCGGAGGTCGTATAAAGACACTTGATAGAAAAATAATGAAGTATGGTAAGCCTAATTTTAAAAATACATCATTTATAGCCAAAAATTAATTAAACTCTATTGGCTTTCCATAAATATTTTTTGCAATTTTGTTATTCCAAAAAACTTTTTCCCCATTAACAATTGTGCCAATAGGCCAACCGATTAATTTTTCTCCGTGAAAGGGCGACCAACCACATTTGCTTTTCATGTCTTTATTGAGTACTTTCTTCTCTTTATTTAAATCAACGATGGTAATGTCTGCATCAAATCCGACTTTAATTAAACCTTTATTCTTGATTTTGAAGATTTTTCTTGGATTAAAACTAGTCATTTTTACAACATCCATAATAGAAATCATTTTTTTTGAAACTTCATTTAATAAAACAGGTAACAGTGTTTGTACACCTGGCATTCCTGAGGGACTATTAGGATAAGATTTATTCTTTTCAGATTTTAAATGAGGAGCATGATCAGAACCAATCACATCAATTTTGCCTTCTTTGAGAGTCTTTCTAAGATATGCCCTATGCTTATTTCCTCTAATTGGTGGATTCATCTGCGCGTATGTACCAATTTTTTTGTAACAATCAGGTGATGACAATACTAAATGCTGAGGGGTCACCTCGAAAGTTACGTATTTTCTATTTCTTAGAAGTAATTTTACCTCATCAGCAGTTGTAATATGTAAAATATGAATTTTCTTTTTTGTTATATTTGCAGATTTTATTAGATTTTTCGTCGATTTAATTGCAGTCTCAACATTTCTCCATACTTGATGTGACCTAGGTTGGTTATTTTTAATATATTTCTTTCTTATATTTAAAAGATTTTCATCTTCAGAATGGAATGAAATCATTTTTTTAGTATTTTTCATTATATTTTGAATGTCTTTATGGTTTGATACTAATAATGTACCCGTGGAAGATCCTACAAATACTTTTACACCACAACATCCTCTGAGTTTCTCAACTTTTTTAATTTCAGTGATATTGTCTTTCTCCGCACCAAAGTAAAAGGCGTAATTACAAACCATTCTATTTTTTGCCATTCCTAACTTTTTTGTAAATAATGATTTTGTCGTAATACTCGGCTTATTGTTAGGCATATCAAATACTGATGTAACGCCCCCAGCAACAGCTGCGAAGCTACCTGATTTTAAGTCTTCTTTTTTTGTGTTTCCTGGCTCTCGAAAGTGTACTTGAGTATCAAAAACACCTGGTAAAATATGGAGTCCTGAGGCGTTAAATCTTTCTTTTGACTTTTCTTTACTCAAGTTGCCGATCTTGAATATTTTTCCATTTTTTATTGCTATGTCAGTATTACTGACTCTATTGTGCGATACAACTTTTCCATTCTCCAGAATAAGATCAATCATCTTATTTCCTTCTTAATTATATTGAGTACTTTTTCAACGGATAAATTAAGAGGATCATCGGTTGCTGGATAATCATGTGATTTGATAATTTTGTGATCTCCCCACGGTCCATAAACAATTTCGTTTGTGGGACCAAAAAGGGCGAATGTTTTGCATTTTGTTGACGCAGCGAGATGCATAAGTCCACTGTCACTTCCAATAAAGAAATTACATTTTTTGAAAATAGGTATCATATGTCGCAAATTTCCCCAATCAAATAAATTGATAATACTTAGTGATGGATCGTTCATTAATTTATTAAATTTTTCAATATTTGGAATATCTTTTGATATGCCTGTTAATATCAGAGTATAATTTTTAAAAAAGTCGTTTTTAAATAATTCTATATACTTTTCGATTGACCAGTCTTTTTGTCTCCAATTTGAATATGGCGCTACTGCTATAAAAGGACCTTCAATTTTTATTTTATTGTTACTTTCGGCTTCATCGGTAGAGTCAGACCAAATTAAAGGTGATATTTTTTTTGAAGTCTTAAGAAAATTTGTGAATTGAATTATTTTATGAAAATTATCATTGCCCTTAAAAATTTTTCGAGATTTTGTGAATAATAAATAAGCTATAATTGATGATCTTAAATCAACAACTAAATCCCATTTTTTAAATATACAAGACCGCCAAATGTTTAACCAATGTAGACCATATTTTTTTTTATTTATTACAATAATTTTTTCAAGATTAGGCATTTTTTCATAAAGATCTTTAGAGAACGAACTGGTAACAACAGTGTATTTAGATTTTTTATTTTGATCAATTAAGAAGTTTATAATTGATGATGCTAAGATAGTATCTCCAATTCTTGTAGGTCCTATAAATAAAATTTTCATAAATTAAGCTTATTTATATCATATCTTTATTTTGGTGCCGTCGGAGAGACTCGAACTCTCACGAACTATGTTCACTGATCCCTCAAACCAGCCTGTCTACCAATTCCAGCACGACGGCAAATTTCCCTATTTTTTAGGGATAAGTTGTGTTGTTGAAATATATACATTTAACTATAATTGTAATAATAGATAATAAAATAATAATATATGTTAAGCGAAGAATTAAAATATCCTTCAAATTTTACTCTTGAAGTTCAAAATGCTACAGCTGAACTCTATAAAGGAGTTGAAAAAGTAATCCCTGCTGTGGAATGGCCATTTCATGCGCCGCTGATTCATGAGATCAATAAACTCAAAAAAGAAAAAAATATTGCTATTCTTACACACAACTATCAGACACCTGAAATATTTCATTGTGTTTCCGATATTGTAGGAGATTCGCTAAAGCTTGCTTATGAAGCGAGAGACTCAAAAGCTGAAACAATAATTGTTTGTGGTGTTCATTTTATGGCAGAAACTGCAAAAATTTTAAGCCCTAACAAAAATGTTCTAATACCGGATGCAAGGGCAGGATGTTCACTTGCAGATTCAATTACTGCTGAAGATATTAGATTATTGAAACAAAAGTACCCTGGAGTTCCAGTCGTTACATATGTCAACACGTCTGCTGAAGTAAAAGCTGAAACAGATGTTTGTTGTACATCGGGTAATGCAAAGAAAGTAGTAGAAGCACTAGGAACTGAGAGTGTAATATTTCTGCCTGACGAGTTTTTAGCAAAAAATGTGGCCGCACAAACTAATGTAAAAATTATTTCATGGAAAGGACGATGTGAAGTGCATGAAAGATTCACAGCGCAAGAAATATTGGCCTATAAAGAACAACATAAAGACATTGTTGTGCTCGCTCATCCTGAGTGCTCTCCAGAAGTAGTGGCAGTTAGTGATTTTGCAGGATCTACAGCTGGCATGAGCAATTATGTAAAGGACAATCAACCACAAAAAGTAATAATGGTCACTGAATGCTCTATGAGTGATAATGTGGCCATTGAAAATCCTGATGTTGAGTTTGTAAGGCCGTGTAATCTATGTCCACATATGAAAAGAATCTCTCTAAAAAAAATATACGACGCAATTCGTTTTAATCAATTTCAAATTGAAGTAGATAAATATATTATTAACCAAGCCCGCTTATCAATAGAACGAATGTTGGAAATTGGAAGAAGCTAATTATGGCTGACTCTATTTATAGACCAGATGTGGTTATCGTGGGTGGCGGTGTCGCTGGACTAACCGTAGCGCTTAACCTAGCACCAAGAAAAGTATGTATTATAACAAAAAGTACTTTAGGCGTGAATACCTCTAGTATGTGGGCACAAGGTGGCATCGCTGCAGCAGTGGGAATTAACGACAGTATAGAAAGTCATGTTGAAGATACTGTAACAACAGCAAAAGGTCTAGCTGACAAGAATGTCATTCTGAAAGTCGTCACTGAGGCAGAAAGTATTATAAATGATCTTGAGAACATTGGTGTAAACTTTGATAAAAATAATGACGGATCTTTTGATTTAGGCCTTGAAGCTGCTCATAGCAGAAACCGAATAGTAAGATCAAAGGGTGATAGTTCTGGTATTGAAATTATGAGAGGCTTAATAAAAAAAGTCAGTGAAAGTGATAATATTACAGTTTTAGAAAACGTCTCAATTGATAGAATTATGTCAGAAAATAACACGATACATGGGGTTATTGGAAGATTGGTACAAGAAAATGTTCCAGATAATCATGTTGTTATCGAAAGTTCAAATGTTGTGCTTGCTACTGGAGGACTTGGAGGAATATTTGCTAATACAACTAACCCAAGAAGTTCTTATGGTGAGGGAATAGCCCTTGCTGCACAAGCAGGTGCAGTGTTGACTGATATGGAATTTATTCAATTCCATCCAACAGGACTTGATTTCGGTTTGGATCCTACTCCACTTGCGACCGAAGCAATTAGAGGTGATGGTGCTTATCTAGTAAATCAAAATGAAGAGAGGTTTATGCTTGGAGTTCATCCAGAAAATGAATTGGCACCCAGAGACTTGGTTGCTCAAAATTTATTTAAGCAAATAGAGCAAGGAAACTCTGTCTTTCTTGATTGCCGTAAAGTTAGTAGTAAATTTGAAACAAAATACCCACAAGTTGCCTCATATTGTCAAGCGGCAGGGCTACATCCAAAAATAGATTTATTGCCAATACTCCCAGTTGCTCATTATCATATAGGAGGAGTTAAAACGGATCTGGATGGAAAAACTTCAGTGGAAGGGCTTTGGTGTTGTGGTGAAGTTGCAGCAACAGGTATACATGGCGCAAATCGTTTGGCTTCTAATTCATTACTTGAATCAATGGTATTTGGAAGAATTGTTGCAAAAAATATTAATAGTTCACCAATTAAAAAAATAAATAAAATTAATCCTGATTTTATTAGAATGTATAAAGAAAAAACTAAGAATAAGATCAGAGCGAAGAAATACATTTGGCAACTTCGTTCTTCAATGATGAGAAATGTCGGTATTGTAAGAAGCCATAGCTCAATTGTAAGAGGACTTCATGATATTCTTAAGATCGAAAGAGAGTCGAAGGGGCTATCTGCAAAACTAAATGATATGATACTAGTAAGTAAGTTTATTATTATTGGTGCTTATTTCAGAAAAGAAAGTAGAGGATGTCACTTAAGATCTGACTATCAAAATACAGATGATAATTATGTATTGCATTTTGATATGAATTTCTCAGATATAGATAACAAAATAAATGAAATCTTAAATTTGGCAGATTACAAAAATCATAAACAAATTGTTAACTAAAAAATATATAAATCAACTAGTACACTCTGCTCTCCTAGAAGATATAGGAAGAGACGGTGATATAACATCAAAAGTATTAATACCTAAATTCTCTCTGTCAAAAGCAACTATTATCGTTAAAGAAAATGCTGTTATATGTGGTACTGAATTCGCAAAGCAAACCTTTAAAAAGTTAGATAAGTCAGTCAAAATTAGGACCCTGAAAAAAGACGGTGAACTAGCAAACAAGGGAGATAAAATAATTACAATTACAGGAAAGACGCAAAATATCTTAACCGCAGAAAGAACTGCTCTTAACTTTTTAGGCTTAATGTCTGGCGTTGCATCCAAAGCGAAAGAATTTTCAGATATAGCTGATCCATATGGCTCAAAAATATATTCTACACGTAAAACTATTCCTGGCATTCGTAAACTTGAAAAATATGCACTAACAATTGGAGGGGCTTATATTAATAGAGAAACACTTGATGATTTCTTTTTCATTAAAGACAATCATTTGAGGACAAATTCTGACATTAAAGAGTGCATACGTAAACTAAGGCACATGAGTCGAAATAAAAAAATTACAGTAGAAGTTGATAATCTTAATCAACTTAAAGAAATAATTAATGAAAAGGTCGATATAGTTTTATTAGATAACATGACCCCAGTCCAGGTAAAGACTTGTCTTAAAATAGTTAATGGTAGATTTGAATGTGAAGCATCGGGAAAAATAAATTTAAAGAACCTTTTGTCTTACGCGAAAACTAAAGTGAACCGTATTTCTATAGGCCAACTTACTCACAGCATTAATAATATAGATTTTGGATTAGATATCTAGATGTACAGTAGGTCGATCACCCCAAATGGATTTGATGCTCCAATTGAATACATAACTAAAAAATTTGTTTTACGCCCACTCACAATAGACTATGTAGATGAAGACTATGAGGTAGTAATGAGTAGCGTGGATCATCTTTATAAACTGATGGATAATAGTGAATGGCCAAAAGGTCTTACTTTAGAGGAAAATTTAATTGACCTCGGCTGGCATCAAAGAGAATTTACCTTAGGTCATTCTTTTGCATATACTGTTTTATCCGCAGAAAGTAATAAAATTATAGGTTGCTGTTACATTTATCCATCAGCAAATCCTCAGTATGAAGTACAAGTATTCTACTGGATAAAAGAAAATCTTTTGAAAGACGGACTTGAGTCTGAATTGGGTATTACAATTAAAAGTTGGCTAAAGGAATCCTGGCCCTTCAAAAGATTTGATTTTCCAGGCAGAAATATTTAATTATTCAAAAATCTTTTGGTACTCAGCTATAAGTTCTTTTATTGAGACTCTTTTTTGTTGCATTGTATCACGGTCTCTAATTGTTACAGTCTCATTTTCCAAGGTTTCAAAGTCAACAGTTATACATATTGGAGTACCGATTTCATCATGCCTTCTATAGCCTTTACCAATATTACCTGAGTTTTCTAAAATTACTCGACCCAATCCAAGTGATTGTAAATCTTTTTTTATTATTCTCGCTTTGTTGACTAGCTCTTCATTGTTTCTTTTAAGTGGAATTACAGCAGCCTTAATAGGAGATAGATGTGGTTTAAGTGCTAATACAATTCGCGTATTATCATTTTCTAACTTTTCTTCTCTGTAAGCTTCATTTAACAGTGCTAAAACCCCCCTGTCAACGCCTGCTGATGGCTCAATTACGTAAGGTATAAACCAATCTTTACTTTCAGAGTTTTGAACAGCAAGTTTTGTTGTTGAATTTTTATTTTCCATAACTTCTGCAGAAATTTTAAATTCACTCTGATTTTTTGTATGTGAACCTAAATCAAAATCTGTTCTATTGGCTATTCCCTCTAATTCTTCTAAGCCATGAGGAAATTCATACATCAAATCTACTGTTGATTTTGAGTAATGAGATAAATCACTATTTTCCACATTAAGTTTTTTAAGATTATTTGGATCAATTCCTTGATGAACCCACCAATCGTACCTTTGAGCAACCCAGTAGTCATGCCACGTTTCATCTTTTCCAGGTTCAACAAAAAATTCAAGCTCCATTTGCTCAAACTCGCGAACTCTAAAAATAAATTTTCCAGGAGTCACTTCGTTTCTGAATGCTTTACCTATCTGTGCAATACCAAAAGGTACTACTTTATTCGTAGAATCTAAAATATTTTTGAAATTAGTGAATATTTGTTGTGCAGTTTCAGGCCGTAAATATGCATAGTTACTACCATCATCAACCGGTCCAACTGCAGTTTTAAACATCAAATTGAAAGGCCTCGGCTCAGTTAAATCTGTTGAACCGCACTGAGGACATTTATTAGCATTATGTTGATCAGCTCTAAATCTATGATTACAACTTTTACAATCGACCAGTGGATCAGAAAATGTATCTTCGTGTCCAGAATATTTAAGAACTTGCTTTCCTGTAAGGATAGATGCATCCAAGCCTTCAACATCATCCCTTTCATATATCATTGATTTCCACCAGGACAATTTAAGATTATTTTTTAATTCGACACCAAGTGGACCGTAATCATAAACTCCCTGAAGTCCACCGTAAATCTCATTTGATTGGAATATAAAGCCTCGTCTTTTACAAAGGGAAACAAGGTCTTCCATATTTTTAGAGACCATAACGACTCCAAAAAGAGTTTTCCTTAATTGATTGAATAATCTGATCAATCAGATCATTGGAACCAGATCTGCTACTGAATAGATTTTTTATAAATGATTTTTTTTCTTCAATATGTCTTATTTTTATCTTTTTTCCATAGTGTTTTTCAAGATAGGTATTCAGATTTTCATTAGAGTCAACTAATCCAATATTTTTTCCTTGTTCTCCTGTCCAGAATTCACCATTGAAAACTTGAGCAGGCTTTATCTTCTTTTTTCTACTCTTTAGGACCAAGTTTTTGAAATTTTCAAAAATACTATCTTGAACCTTTATTAATTTTGATACATCTTTTTTTGACACTTCCTCAAAAGGATCTAAAAATGATTTACGATCTCCCTTAGTAAAAACTCTTCTTTTAATGCCAACTTTATCAATAAGTTTTTTAAATCCAAAAGATGCACTAATCACTCCTATTGACCCAACAATAGAACTTTTATTTGCCAAGAGAACATCACCTGCACACATTAGCATGTAGCCTCCTGAAGCGGCAACATCCTCAGCTATGGTAATCACTTTTACTTTATTTTTGTTTGAAAGAGTTTTAATTCTATCATAAATCAACTCTGATTGAACTGGAGACCCTCCAGGAGAATTAATTTTGATTACAACAACGTTTGGTTTTTTGTAAGTAAAAGTTTTATCGAGTATGTTTGAACAATTCTCAAGGGTTAGTCCTTTTTGAAACCTACCAAGGTCACCAATTACTCCTCTTAAGCCAACAATATTAATGCGAGTTTTAGTTAAAAAGATACTCATATTTGAAATTATTTACCAGAAATCTATAACTTTTAATAATACGAGACTATATTATAACTACACCAAAATATGAAACAAAAACATTAGTTTATTAAATGAGTCATCCTATTAATGCCCTTTCGAAAACCTTAAAGTCTTCTTTGAAAAGAGTTAATAAGGAAATCAAAGACAATATAAAGGATGAGGAAAAACTCATAACTTTAACTGCAGGGCACTTACTCAATTCGGACGGAAAGAAAATTCGACCACTCCTAACACTTATTATTTCCAGAATGCTTAAATATAGGGGCAGTGCTGATGTAACACTGGCGGTATGCATTGAATTTATCCATAACGCAACTTTATTGCATGATGACGTTATAGATACTGGAAAAATTCGAAGAGGTAAAAAAAGTGCTAACGAAATTTGGGGCAATAAAGTTAGTGTGCTTGTTGGAGACTATCTTTTAAGTAAAGCATTTAAACTCATGGTCAAAAATAAATCACTTAAGCTCCTTGAAATATTATCACAAACCTCGCTAGTACTGGCGAGAGGTCAAATACAAGATGTTGGCAATACCCAGAACATAAAATTGAGTGAGAAAAAATACTTAGCAATTATTAATGCTAAAACTGCAGAGCTGTTTAGAGTGTCTTGTTTTCTACCAACCATAATTACACATCAAAATAAAAAAATTCAAAAAATATTTAATGACTTTGGTTATTATTTTGGAATGTCGTTCCAGTTATCAGATGATATTTTAGATTATTTTGGACATTCAAATAAAATGGGTAAATCAATTGGGAAGGATTTTTATGAAGGAAAAGTTACATATCCTGTGATCCGATGCTTTAGAGACTCTGATCAGAAATCAAAAGTAATTATTGCAAAACTATTCCTTAAGAAAAAAAGAAATAAGAAAGATCTTGCCGTTTTGTTAAAATTAATGAAAAAAACTGGTGCGTATCAAAAGTCGATTGATTTTCTGCTCAAATATAATGAAAAAGCAAAGTCGAGTATTAATAAATTTGATGATAATAGATATAAGGTGTATCTTACAAGTTTAGTAGATAACTTGGCAATAAGAGAAAAGTAAACCATGTCACATAATACATTTGGCAAATTGTTTCGTTTTACCACTTGGGGGGAATCCCACGGTCCAGCTATAGGCTGCGTTATAGACGGATGCCCTCCAATGATTCCTCTCAATGAGAAAGATATCCAAAAATATTTAGATATGAGAAAACCTGGAACTTCTCGTTTTGTAACTCAGAGAAAAGAAGATGATAAGGTTTCTATTCTCTCTGGAGTTTTTGAGGGTAAAACAACTGGTACACCGATTTTACTCCTAATCTGGAATAAGGATCAAAAATCCAAAGATTATGCTG
Organism: uncultured Pelagibacteraceae bacterium; assembly: GCA_902544065.1. Taxonomy (GTDB): domain Bacteria; phylum Pseudomonadota; class Alphaproteobacteria; order Pelagibacterales; family AG-422-B15; genus CACNXQ01. The sequence continues at coordinate 52,676 of CACCAS010000003.1, read as the reverse complement.
AAATAAGGAATAAATTTAGACCTGGCCATGCAGACATTACTTACTTTCTTAAATACGGATTAAGAGACTACCGCGGAGGCGGTCGCTCATCAGCTCGAGAAACAGCTAGTCGTGTTGCAGCAGGAGCGGTAGCCAGAAAAGTTATTAGTCATCTTTCAAAGAAAAAGATATTGATACAAGGGGCAGTAACACAAATTGGGAAGATGAGCATAAACCCTAGACATTTTAAATGGAATGAAGTTCGTAAAAATAGTTTCTTTTGTCCTGACAAAAAGATCATATCGACATGGGAAGAGTATCTAGATGTAACACGTAAAAATGGAACTTCTTTAGGTGCAAGAATACTCGTAAATGTAAAGAATGTTCCTTCAGGACTTGGTGAACCAATATACGGCAAATTAGATGCTGAATTAGCATCTGCAATGATGAGCATCAACGCAATTAAAGGTGTTGAGATTGGTTTAGGAAATGAGTCTGTTGAAATCAATGGTGAAGAAAATTCAGATGAGATACGAGCTTACGGTAAGAAAATTTCCTTTTCATCGAATAATTCTGGTGGCATTTTAGGAGGTATTTCAAGCGGTCAAGATATCAATATAAGTATTGCGGTGAAACCAACATCTTCAATCTTAAAAACAAAAAAAACGATTAATAATAGATTAAAGAATACAACCATATCCACAAAAGGAAGGCACGATCCATGTGTGGGTTTAAGGGCAGTTCCTATTGCTGAAGCAATGACAGCATGTGTTTTAGCTGACCATATCATGCGCAACAAAGCGCAGTGTGGCTAAACTTTAAGGTCTAATAAAAATTTAATAAGTAAATAAGTTTTCTTATTTTTAAGATTTATTTTTTTGAAAATTGAAATGATTTTTTGAGAAAGTTTTAATTTGTAGTTCTCAAGAAACTTTTTATTTTTTGCTGACATACTTGGAAAGTCTTCAAAATCGTCATTTATTTGAAAAATTTCACCAATATACATTCCTATATCAGCAAGAGATTTCTCAATTTTTTTACTTTTTCCAGCACATATTGCTACCGCCTGACAACAAAATGACATTAACATTCCTGTTTTGAGTTGATTTAGCTCAATCCTTTCTTCTAATTTTGTATTTGAAGAGCTTAAATCAATATATTGTCCTAATAACAAACCTTTTTCCCCTGAAAATTCACTCAATAGCTGTATCAATTTTATTTTTTTACCTTCACTTAAATTAAATTTATTACTAGCTATAGTTAAATAAGATTTTGTCAGAAGCCCACAACCAGCAAGAACAGCTGTAAATTCATTATACTTGTAATGAGTTGTTTTCTTCCCCCTCCTATATTTATCATTGTCCATAGATGGCAAATCATCATGCACTAATGAATAGTTATGCAGCATTTCAATAGCAGAACCTAAATTAAAAATTATATTTTTTGACAATTGAAATTCTTTACCAAATACATAAACCAAATATGGTCTAAATCTTTTACCACCAGAATTTATCGAATATTTTATTGATTGATTTAAAGTATTGTTATCTAGAATAAATTTTTTTTTTAGAAATGGATTAAATTCTTTACTAAAACTTCTCAAATCTTTTTTAATTGTCTGATGCCTCATTCACTTTTTTTTTGAGATTTTTCCATCAGACAATACTTTAATTTCGTCGAGCTTAAGGACCGCCTCATCTAATTTCCTCTGACAGTGAGATCTAAGATGCGACCCTCTAGTATAATACTCAATAGACTTTTCTAAATCTATATTCCCACTTTCAAGATTCTCTACAATTTCAGATAGTTCTTCCATTGCTTTTTCAAAAGATAGTTTATTTATTTCCTCAGGAATTTTACTCATTTTTGGAGCTCACTTAGATGCGTAATCATTGAATTTTCTAGCGCTTTTATATCATAACCACCTTCAAGCATCGATATTATTTTTCCTCCACAATATTTATTTGCAATTTCTCTTAACTTGCATGTAATTAGCTTAAAATCATTTTCTACAAGATCCAGCGAGGCGAGGGGATCTTTTGTATGCGCGTCAAACCCAGCAGAAATTAGAAGGAAATCTGGCCTTTGCTCCTCTAATTTTTTTACAATTCTTTCATCAAATATCTGCTGATATTTATCTGAATTTGTTCCTGATGTGAGTGGAACATTAACAATATTACCTACTCCTATTTCATTTACATCACCTGTACCAGGATATAAGGGATACTGGTGCGTTGAGTAATAGGTAACTTTTGAATTATTATAGAATATATCTTGGGTACCATTTCCATGATGAACATCAAAATCAATAATGGCTATATTTTTAAACTTATACTTGTTGATTAAATAATGTGCGGCAATTGCAACATTGTTAAATACACAAAAACCCATTGATCGATCATAACATGCATGGTGGCCAGGTGGCCTAACAATACAAAAGGCATTGTGAATGTTATTGCTCATTATAGCATCTACCGCGTCTATTCCCGCTCCGGCGGCTCTTAAGGTTGCATCCAGAGAACCTTTTGAAACTGGAGTTTCTTGATCTAAGAAAACTATTTGATCATCAGATGGAAATCTTGCAAGAGTTTCCCTAACAAATTTCTCTTCATGCGCAGCAGAAATAAGTGATTGCTCTATTTTATTAGGTTGTTTAATTATTATATTTTTAAACTCTTCTTTTTTATTTATTAGTTCAATGATATTTTGGACACGATCGGAACACTCTGGATAATCCAAGGATTGCACGTGACCTTTAAAACAGTCGTCAAAATATACAAAAGTTTGTGTCATAGATGAATTCAAAAAAAGTAATTAAAGCCAATATAAACTCTATTAAATTAGCTGCTAGGAGTCTACTGAATGGTAAAACAATAATTATACCAACAGATACCGTTTATGGTATTGCAGCAGATGCAACTAACGAGAAAGGGGTTGAAAATATTTTTAAAATTAAGAAAAGACCAAGAACCTATCCACTTATTTTATTTGTAAAGTCCATAAAAGAAGCAAAAAAATATGCATATTTCAATGATATTGAGGAGTTCTTAGCAACACATTACTGGCCTGGACCCCTTACGCTTATACTTAGAAAAAAAAACCGAAATATCTATAACGGTGATAAAAGACTCTCGAAAATAGGAATCCGCATTCCAAAAAATAAAGATGTTATGAACTTGCTTAAGGCCGTTAATAAGCCGCTCGCAACTACCAGTGCAAATATACATCAAGAAAAAAATAGTAATAATATCAATCATCTTAGCGTACTTCATGATGATGATGTTACCCACGCGATAAGTAGTCACTACAGAATGAGCTTTGCAGAATCAACTTTAGTTGAAGTGAATAAAAATAAAATAAGCCTTTTAAGAAAAGGTTCAATTTCAAAAAAATCAATTGAAAATATTTTAACAAAAAATTTGTTGCTTGACTAAGATTTATGCGTCAACAAATGCATTAAAGGAAAAGCACCTTCTTTCACCATCTCCTCTAAAAGGGTGAACGTCATGCATTAGAAATGATGGAAATATATATAAATCACCCACTCTGGGCTTAAAAGTCTCTCTGTGTTTCACGAGCGGTGGGCTATTTCTTGGAAGAGACACTCGACCATCAAAGAAAGAAATTAAACCAGCTAAATCTTTTTCTTTATTACGTTTAATTGAACTTGGTATCTTTAAATACCCTACTCCACTAATGTTACCTCTATGTAAATGAGGTGGATTAAAATCTCCAGCAAATTGACTGACGATCCAAGCCTTTTCGATCCTTATTTTTTTTACTTTAATATTAAGTGTTTTATCATAATAATCTTTTACAGATTTAATAATTTGTTTTTCAATACCAATTTTTAAGATTTTTGAGGGTATCCTAAATTGCTGCTTCATACTTCCTACTAATCTGTGGTCATAATCGTATCTTTTTGAAAGTCTTTTATTATTAGATACCTGTTCAGAAAATTTATTTAGGCGAGCAACTGCACTTAAAGTCAGTTTTGTTTTTCCGATTGTAGGTCCAAATGGTTTGTATATCTTCATATTTTCTTGGTGCGCCCAGAAGGATTCGAACCCTCAACCCTCAGATCCGAAGTCTGATGCTCTATCCAGTTGAGCTATGGACGCATCTATATTATTATTTCAAGTAACATGCTTTTACTTAAGATACTAGAAAAATTAGGTAGGAAAAAGGTTGTTATGGATAGAGGTCCATCACATCCTGAATATTTCTTGGCAAAGCCTTGGACAGCAAGATATTATCTCTTATTCAGAAAAAGGCCTCGTTGGTTTCCTTTTAATATATTAATACATCATATTTTAGATGATGATCATGGTGTAGGTCTTCATAATCATCCTTTTCCATATATAACAATTATTGTTAGTGGAGGGTACTGGGAAACAGATATAAATAAAAATAAAACCTGGAGAGGAAAATTCTATGTTGGATTTAGAAGTGCTGACAATCTGCACAGAGTTGACTTAGAGCCTGGGATCAAACCAGTCACCATTTATATTGCTGGTCCATACGGACTAAGAAGAAAAGGAAGAAGCAATTATGGCATTTCAAATTAATTTATTTCTTAGCTGAGATCTTAATTGTCTATCTTTTTTTAATTGTACCTCTCTTTTCATTGCTTCTGATTTTGAGAATAACTCTTCTTGATATAACAATTTCCATTTAGATCCTCTTGTAAACTTTGCTCCTTTAGATTCATTATGTGCTTTTAGTCTTTTTTTAATATCATTACTCCATCCTACATATGTTTGTACTTTTGGGTATTTTGTTCCAATGATATAAACAAAGAATTTCATATTTCTTGATATATTAATTGTATTTGGCATTGAAATAAATATAGTATCTATAAATCAACAGGAGAATAAGCATGCGTACTACTCTTACAGTTTTAGCTTTTAGTTTCATGATTTCCGCTTGTACCACTTTACAAAGCATAAATGAGACAGTTAAGGGCGACGGTGTTCCTTATATTCCGGGAATATAAGGATATTTAACTGGCCTCATTATGGGGTCAGTTACACCTTGTAATAATCAGTTAAAAAAGTTAATTGCCATATTCAGTTTCCATTAAGTATACTTATTTTGATGTTTAAAGTACAAATCTCGGGAACTGGACTATACACACCCAAAGAAAAAATTTCTAACGAAGAATTAGTCGACTCATTTAACAAGTATGTGGATGAATATAATTTATCAAACGCTAGCGATATAAATAATGGAAGCATTGTGCCGCTTGAAAAATCTAGTTCAGAGTTCATTGAAAAAGCATCAGGTGTAAAATCAAGATATGTTCAAAATAAATCAGGAATTTTGGATACATCCTTTATGCGTCCGAGACTTATTGAAAGATCTGAGGATCAAATATCCAATCTTGCAGAAATGGGAGTAGTTGCCGCAAAAGAGGCTATAAAGAATTCCCAAATCGATATTAAAGAGATAGATGCGGTAATTGTTGCATGCTCAAATTTAGAACGTGCCTACCCTGCTATAGCTATTGAAATTCAAAATGAGTTAGGCATAGATGGATTTGCATTCGATATGAATGTTGCTTGTTCCTCAGCCACTTTTGGAATTCAAGCCATTTTTGACATGATAAAAAGTGGGAGTATCAAATCAGCCTTAATGGTCAACCCAGAGATTTGTACTGGTCATTTAAATTTCAAAGATAGGGACTGTCATTTTATATTTGGTGATGTTGCAACAGCCGTAGTTTTAGAGAGAATAAATAAAGAAATTCATAAAAATAATTCGTATGAAATACTTGGGACAAAGCTTCTTACAGAGTTTTCTAATAATATAAGAAATAATTATGGATTTCTGAATAATTCATCTCCTGAAGGAGTCGGTAAGGCAGATAAACTGTTCCATCAAAACGGAAGGAAGGTATTCAAAGAAGTCATCCCTAAAGTTTCTAATTTAATAAAGGGTCATTTAGAAGAAAATAAACTTTCCGCCGAGGATTTAAAGGGAATGTATTTACATCAAGCAAATGAAAATATGAATGTTCTTATTTCTAAATATGTACTTGGCAAAGAAGCGTCTAGAGATCTAGCTCCCGTCGTTCTTGATGAATATGCTAACACAAGTTCTGCAGGTTCAATAATTGCTTTTCATAAACATAACAACTCACTAAAAAAAGATGATCTTGCAATAATTTGCTCTTTTGGGGCAGGTTATTCTGTGGGGAATGTTATTGTGAGAAAGATTGCTTAAAAATTTGGCTCCTTAGAGAAAAGCTTCCTTACTTTTGGTTCAAAGTATTCAAGAGAATAGGATTCATAATCTGGATCAAATGACTTTTGATCCCACTTTTCACAAAAATCCACTGCATCTTGATAGTAAGGATGATCTTTTAATTTTTCTCTAGCATGTCGATCCCTCCCTATGTGATGAGCATAGTAATATTCTTGAAAAATCCCGTGATGAAGCATAATCCAATATACTTTTTCAGAAACGTAGGGCCTTAAAACTGAGGCAACAAGTTGACTATGATTATATGGGGCAAGATTATCTCCAATATCGTGTACAAGAGTTGCCACCACCATTTCTTCATCTGCGCCATCTTTTTCAGCTCGAGTTGCTGATTGAAGTGAATGCTCTAACCTTGTTACTTGATAACCATCAACTGAACTATCTAAATTTCTCAAAGCATCTAGTATTCTATCAGGAAGATCTTTTGAAAACTTTTCTTCATACTTACTTAAAAGATCATAATCTTCTTTTGTGCCATCTTTCATCTGAGTAAATTTTACTTTTTCCATTTATATTTCCTCTGATAATAATTTAAATTTACTTTCTGCGGAGTCATGGTCTATATATAATCCCTGTAGCCATCTATTGCCTTCAGCTGTATTATAACTTGTTCTGCCATGAAGTGTTCGATAATTATTCATAATAATTAAATCTCCTGGTTCTAAGCGAAACTTAAATATATATTTAGAAGAATTTATCATTTTGTGAATCACTCTTTTTGACGCATAAAATTCATTAAGCTTTTTAGGGTCTTGATAAAAAACAAAATCCAGTCTGTTGCTATACTTTATTTGCTTTATCTCTCCTCGTTCACTTAACTTAATGATCTTACCTGTTTTTTCCAGTATAGCATCTTTGTCTTTAAATTTAAAATTGATAAGAGTATTCGTAAGGGTATTAAACGCATTCGGATTTTCATTTTTTAAGTCTTCTGCAACCTTAAACCCATCAACAATTGTTGAGTCGCCTCCTTGGCAACTATTATGAATACAAAAAAGAAATTGAATAGAAGGTACTGGTTTTCGATATGGATTATCAGTATGAGACTCTAATTCAATGGATGTATATGCTAAATCGTTTGGTTGTTTTTGAGACTTAACGTTAAACAATTTTCCAAAATTAGTTTCTCTAATATATCCAATTTTTTTTGCAAAATTTATAATCTCACCATCTTCGGGTTTGAGTTTGCTGACAATTGCAAATCCGTATCTATGATAATATTTTAATATCTCATAAATTTGTTTATTTTCATTCGTATTGTAATCAAATTTAAACTTTCTGAGTGAGATATTGTCTTTATTCCAAAAAACTTTATCAGGAAGTCCTTTGGCTCTCTTTATTTCTTTAATTAAGTTTTTTATACAATACTTAGCTATATGATTATCTGAGAATTTAATTAACAGTTTATCTTCGTCTAACTTATTTACTTCTTTGATTTCTAAATTTTCAATGATTTTCTCTGGGTCATATAGTCGTTGTAGTGAATTTTGATCGACTGCTCCTTCTTCTAATGACCGTTCTCTCATCCATAAAGGATGAAGCTTATATTGCTCATCTCCAATAGAAAACCTAATTTCTTTTGAGTCATAATTAAAATCCATAAAAAAATATAAAACTAATTTTTTAATTCTTCAATATTTTCATATTCCGATAAACAAGCAGGATTGGCTAAAGCCTCTAAATTCTTAATATTCATGCCATTGATTATATCTCTCACAGTAATTTCTGCTATTTTACCACTTCTTGTTCTAGGTATATCACTTACTTTAATAATTTTTGCGGGTACATGTCTTATAGAATTAGAAGATCTAATATTATATTTAATTTTATCAGTAATAACTTGATCAAGTTCAATATCGTTTTGAAGTTTCACAAATAAAATAATTCTTGTGTCATTGTTCCAAGACTGGCCAACTACAATAGACTCAACAATCTCATCTATTTGCTCGACAGACCTATATATTTCGGCAGTTCCAATTCTAATTCCACCAGGATTTAATGTTGAATCTGACCGTCCATAAATGACTATTCCATTATTTTGAGATATTTTAGCGTAATCACCTTGTGTCCATACATTCTTAAATTTTGAAAAGTATGATTTAATATATTTCTCTTTATTTAAGTCATTCCAAAATCCAATCGGCATAGATGGAAGCGGTGATTTACATACCAGCTCACCTTTTTGAAGCGTACCCTGACCTTTTTCATCAAGAACATCTACATCTACCCCAAGACACTTACTTTGTATTTCGCCAGAGTAAACTGGCAACATTGGATTGCCGCCAACAAAGCAAGAAACAATGTCTGTCCCTCCACTAATGGACGCCAGATGTATATCTTTTTTAATGAATTTGTACACATACTCAAAACTCTCACTTATAAGTGGTGAACCTGTGCTTAATATTGATTGAAGTTTAGCTAAATTATATTTTTCTAGAATATTTACCTTATCATTTCTTAAAGCATCAATAAATTTTGCACTTGTTCCAAAGCACGTTATTTCTTCTTCTTCAGCAATTTTAAAAAGGGCTTCTTTGTCTGGATAAAATGGGGATCCATCATAAAGTACTAATGAAACTCCTGACGCTAAACCTGTAATAAGCCAGTTCCACATCATCCATCCACAGGTTGTATAATAAAATAATTTGTCACCTATTTTAAGATCACAATGAAGCTGTTGCTCCTTTGCATGTTGTAGAAGTGGTCCACCAGTATTATGAACTATGCATTTAGGTTTACCGGTTGTTCCACTAGAATAAAGAATATACATTGGGTCATTAAATGAGTTTTCTTCGAAAATAATTTTTTCTTGATAAGTTTCTTTTTGAAAAATTGAATTTAAACTTATTTCATCTATTCCTTTATCCAGTTTCTTGTCTGGATAATTAATACAAATAGTATGTTCGAGTGTTTTGATATTATTAATTACATTTTTTATTTTCTTTTCAATATTAAATTTTTTTCCACCATATAGATAAATTTTAGAATATAATAATATCTTTGGTTTTATTTGGTTAAAACGATCTAAAATAGCTGCCTCGCCAAAATCTGGCGAGCAAGATGACCAGATCGCCCCGATAGAGTTCACCGCCAAAAATGCAATTAGTGTCTCAGCACTGTTTACCGAAACAGCCGTAATCCGATCTCCTTTTTTAACCCCTATAGATCTAAAATAGTTAGCTAATATTGACGTTTTTGATACTAAATCTTCCTTATAATAACTTTTCTTGAAACCAAGTTCATTGATAAAGGTAATCGGGCATGAGTTAAGATTAGATAAAATATTTTCGGCATAATTAATTTTAATATTTTTAAAAAATTTTTGACTGTATATAAAATTATCCTTTTCAATAACTGGGCTAGAGCTTCCTGTGTACTTTATGCCTAAATAATCTATTAAGCTTAACCAAAATTCAGCAGGATGATTAATACTCCAGGACCAGATTTTACTATAATCAAAACTTAATTGAATTTTGTTTTTTTCTTCTAAAAATAGAAAGTAATTATATAGGTTTGTTTTTTTTACTCTTTTCTTAGATGGGCTCCAAAGCAACCTTGGCATATCATAATATTTTATTATTCTTAAGCAATGTGAAGTGCTTTAGTTTCAAGGTAATCTTCTAGCCCCATGTCTCCACCTTCTCGGCCATTACCAGATTCTTTATATCCCCCGAAAGGTGAACCATAATTATAACCACCACCATTAACATGAACACCACCTGCTCTTAATTGCCTTGAGACACGTTCAGCTCTTTCTTTATCTCCCGTTTGCAGATAGGCAGCAAGACCATAAGGAGTATCATTTGCTATTCTGATTGCCTCATCCTCGTCATCAAAAGGAATTATAACTAGTACTGGACCAAATATTTCTTCTTGAGCAACTCTCATATTATTCTTTACATCAGAAAAAATTGTTGGCTTTACAAACCATCCTTTTTCATGACCATCAGGCTTTCCAAGGCCCCCTGCTAGTAATTTTGCTCCCTCATCAATACCAACTTGAATCATATTCTGAACTCGATCAAATTGTATTTTATCAAAGAGTGGCCCGAGATGGTCACCGTCTAGTGTCGGATCCCCTACCTTAATTTCTTCAGCAGTTTTTTTTGCAATATCAATTACCTCATCGTAGCATTTTTTTTCTACCAGTAACCTTGTAGGAGCATCACAAGATTGTCCAGTATTAAACATACATTCATTTACTGAAGCTTTTACTTTTTCCTCTAAGTCACAGTCCGCAAATACAATGTTGGGTGATTTGCCGCCTAATTCTAATGTTACTTTTTTTACAGTCTCAGCAGATTCAATGGTAACTGACTTACCTCCTCTTTTTGAGCCAGTAAATGACATCATTTCTATATCTGGATGCCGAGACATCGACACGCCTACCCCTTCTCCATCTCCGTGTACTAAATTAAATACGCCATCAGGGACTCCAGCCTCATCAAGAATTTCAGCATAAACCATCGCTGATAAAGGTGTATGCTCAGATGGCTTTAAAATACATGTACATCCTGTAGCAATCACAGGAAGTACTTTCAATGTAATTTGATTAATGGGCCAGTTCCAGGGAGTAATTAAACCACAAACTCCTATTGGCTCTTTTAAAAGTACATCTGTATTAGAAAGAACAATTTTTTCTTCATGCTTCTTTAATGCATCAATAAAACCATCTAAATGTCCTATTGCTGCATCTGCCTGCGCATCTCTAGCCATTCTATGAGGAGCTCCCATTTCAGATGTCATTGCATCTGCAAGATCTTCAAACCTTTTTTCAGAAATCTGCCTAATTTTATTAAGTAATTCTAAACGATCATTCTTTGAGGTTTTAGAAAAGCTATTAAATGCATTTTTTGCAGCACTCACGGCGATATCTACATCTTTAGAATTACCAAGGATTATCTCACCTATCAAATCTTCAGTTGCAGGGTTGAGAACTGCCATTGTTTTAGTTGATTTCGGTGTAACCCATTTACCGTTAATATAAAATTTTTGAAGATTTTTCATTTTGTTTTTTATTACATACTATACTATTCAAATTGTAAATTCTTTTTAATATTGTAACTTCATAATCTTATGAATAAAAATATTATAATTTCCTGTGCAGTTACTGGATCAGGAGACTCTGTTGGCAAGCATCCTAATATTCCTGTTACTCCTGAGGAAATAGCAAACGCGTCTATTGAAGCTGCTAATGCTGGAGCTGCCATAGCCCATATTCATGTTCGAAATCCTGAAACTGGAAAGGGATCCCGAGATAATGAACTTTATAAAGAAGTAGTTAGCCGAATTAAAGATAGTGGGACTAATGTGATAATTAATCTCACAAGTGGAATGGGAGGAGATATAGAAATTGGTCCAGAAGATGATTTATTAAACTTTGGTTCTAATACAGATTTTGTAAATGCACTTGAAAGACTGAGTCATATTGAAGAACTACTGCCTGATATATGTTCCTTAGATTGCGGTACTCTAAATTTTGGTGATGGAAATATGATCTATGTTGGAACCCCTGAACAACTAAGGATAGGTGCTAAGAGAATTCAAGAATTAGGGGTTAAACCAGAACTTGAAGTCTTTGATACAGGTCATTTATGGTTTGCAAATCAGATGTTAGAAGAAGGCTTACTAGATCAGCCATTATTATTTCAAATTTGTTTAGGTATACCCTACGGTGCGCCCGCTACAACTGGGTCAATGAAAAATATGGTTGATATGATACCTAAAGGAAGTAACTGGGGGGCATTTGGAATCGGAATTAATCAAATGCCGATGGTAGCACAAGCTGTTTTATTAGGAGGCAATGTTAGAGTTGGACTTGAAGACAATCTTTATTTAGAAAAAGGCGTTTATGCTACGAATGGATCACTTGTTGAAAAAGCTGCTACAATAATTAATAATTTAGGCTCAAATGTAATGGGTCCTGATGAAGCAAGAATGCATCTTGGATTAAAACGTTGAAAAAAAAAATTGTTTCGATTATTGGAACAGGTGTAATTGGTGCTGGATGGGCGGCAAGATTTCTTGCTAAAGGCTATATTGTTAAAGCTTATGACCCAAATATTAACTCACTTAAGAAATTAAAAAAAAATATTCGTTTTGCATTTAAAAGTCTTAAAAAGATAGGTTTAAATAAACATGCTTCATTGAATAAACTTAAAGTTTTTACTAACCTTAATGATGCTTTACATGAAACAACCTTTGTTCAAGAAAATGCACCGGAAAATGAAAAAATTAAAAAAAATATTCTAAAAAAAATTGATAGTATAATTCCAAAAAATATTATGATTGCATCCAGTTCCTCTGGATTACTACCATCAAAAATTCAATCTATATGTAAGTTTCCTGAAAGGGTATTAATTGGACATCCATTTAATCCAGTATACTTGTTACCACTTGTTGAGATTGTAGCTGGTAAAAAAACTAGTCATACAAATGTAAAAAAATTAAAAAAAATATATGAACATATTGGAATGCGACCCCTTGTTATTCGAAAAGAGATAGAAGGATACATTTCAGATAGACTTCAAGAAGCTTTATGGCGTGAGGCCTTACATATAATAAATGATGGCGTAGCATCAACTGAAGAAGTTGATGACGCTATTGTGTACGGGCCTGGATTAAGATGGGCCTTTATGGGGGTATGTTTAACATTTCATTTAGCTGGTGGAGAAACGGGAATGAAACATATGCTAGAGCAGTTTGGTCCTGCTCTAAAGCTGCCTTGGACTAAATTGAAAGCGCCTGAATTATCGAGTAAACTGAAAGAATCAATGATTTCTGGCACGAAAAAACAGGCTGGGAAATTTAGTATCAAAGAGCTTGAGGAACAAAGAGATTTATTTTTGATTGAAATTATGAAAACTTTAAATAAAAATCAAAAAGATAAGTTTCCAAATTGGGGTAGTAAATACAATAATTTTAAATAGTTTATGAATCATAATCCATCTATATCGTCGTTGAAAAAGAATGGTAAATCAATACTAGTTGATTGGAGCGATGGTGAGCAAAGTAAATTTAATTTTTTATGGCTGAGAGATAATTGCCCATCAGAAGTTCATCCAACTGCAAGAGAGAGAACTTTCAACCTTTTAACGGTTACAGATGATATACATCCAAAGTCTTATAAGATAAATGATAAAGGGGCGCTTGTAATTGAATGGAGTGAAGGTGATCATACAAGCTACTATGATAGCGATTGGCTCAGACATAATTGCTACACACTTAAAAGTAAAAAAACATACATTTCGCCATATTTTCTATGGGACCATAGTATAGAATCTAATTTGGAAGATATTCAAATAGACTATAAGGAAATTATTAGTGGAGATGATGGAATTAAAAAGTGGCTTGAGCAGCTTCACTACAAAGGTATTTCTATTGTTAAAAATGCACCCACGGATAAGGAATCTGGTTTTGATGTAATTGCTAATATTAGTCACCATAGAGAAACCTTTTTTAAAACACCTTTTGAAGTTATTGATATTCCTAATCCTAACAATTCTGCTTATACCGCAGCTGCATTAAGGAACCATTTAGATCTTCCATACTATGAAATAGCACCAGGATATCAATTCTTGCATTGCTTGATCAACAATGCTTCTGGAGGCGAGTCGGTTGCAGTAGATGGTTTCAAAGTTGCTAGTTACATGAAAGCAAATTATACAGAATATTTTGAAACTCTTTTAGAGACGCCTGTCAAATTTGTAAATAGAGATTATACTTCAAATACTATAAGGGTAATGCATAAACCTCTATTTTCTTTAGATCATAATAATGATTTTAACGATATAAGGTTTAGTGTTGCTTATATGGGAGTTATGGATTGTAGCCCCAACCAAATGGATAAGTTTTACGAAGCTTACCGAAAACTAATCGCTTTACTTCACGATCCTAAATTTGAAATAAATTTCAGACTTAAAGCTGGGGATATATTCAGCTTTAATAATAGACGAGTACTTCACGGTCGAAAAGAATACGATGCCAATTCTGGTGAGAGACACTTGCAGGGATATTATATAGATAGAGATGAAATTATAGGAAGACTAAATTATTTGAATAATTTAAATCCTTAATTTTTAAGAATATCTGCAACATTATTTCTTGAGATCAAGCCTACGAATTTATTCTTATCATCAAATACATTTAATTCATGTTCGCTTTCAAGTATTTTTGGCAAACAGCTTTCTATATTGTCATCTAGTTTTACAAAAGCATCAGAATTATTCTGAACTCCTGAAAAATTCATAATTGATTTTATTTTTAAAACTTTAGCTCTATTAACGTCTTTTACAAAGTTTTTGACGTACTCATCAGCAGGACTCATTAATATGTCCTCAGCAGTGCCATCTTGAACAAGTTTCCCACCGTTAAGTATTGAAATACGATCACCTAATTTTAATGCCTCATCAAGATCATGGGTTATAAACATAATAGTTTTTTTTAAATTTTTTTGTAACTCTAATAGCTGGTCTTGCATATCAGTTCTGATTAGTGGATCAAGAGCACTAAAAGCCTCATCCATCAGCAGAATATCTGGATCAGTTGCAAGAGCTCTTGCTAAGCCGACCCTTTGTTGCATTCCTCCTGATAACTGATTAGGAAACTTATATTCAAAACCATTTAAGCCCACTTTATCAATCCAGAACATTGCTTTGTCATTTGACTCTGCTTTTTCTACATTTTTTATACTGAGACCAAATTTAACATTATCAATAATATTATGATGAGGAAAAAGAGCAAACCTCTGAAAGACCATACCAGTTCGATTTCTTCTGAATTCAAGTAATTCAGAATTATTCAGTTTTGTAATATCTTGATCATCAATCAATACACTTCCCTCTGTTGGTTCAATCAATCTGTTTATATGTCTAATTAATGTTGACTTACCTGACCCAGATAAACCCATGACTACCTGTATAGATTGCTCAGCAACATTCAAGTTGATGTCATCTAAACCTAATACATGATTATATTTAGTAAGTAGTTCATCTTTTGACATACCACTACGTACTTTTGGAATATATTTTTTAGAGTTATTGCCAAAAATTTTATAAAGGTTAGATATTTTGATCTTCGTATTATTCACGAGAACCTGACCTATGTTGTTGTAATCTTTTTCCAAAAGATTGTGAAACTCGATCAAATATTATTGCTAATGCGACAATAGCAAGTCCATTAAGTAACCCCATAGTAAAATACTGGTTGGTAATTGCCTTTAATACTGGCTGACCAAGACCCTTAACTCCAATCATCGAAGCTATGACAACCATTGCTAGTGCCATCATTATAGTTTGGTTAATTCCTGCAAATATAGTAGGTAAGGCAAGTGGCAATTGAACTCTAAATAACTTTTGCCTCTTATTTGCGCCAAAAGCATCAGCCGCTTCAAGAACTTCCTTATCAACTTCTCTAATTCCTAAGTCAGTTAGTCTAATAATGGGCGGGATGGCATAAATAATAACTGCGAGTAAACCTGGGATTTTTCCAATTCCTAAAAGCATTACGACTGGAATCAAATACACAAATGAAGGCATAGTTTGCATCACATCAAGAATAGGGGTAATGGCGGCTCGAGCTCGGTCAGAGTTTGACATTGCAATGCCAATTGGTATTCCAAGACCTATAGACATGAAAGTACATACGCCAATGATACTGACAGTTGACATTGTATCTTCCCACATACCAAAGTAGCCTATAAGAAGTAGTGCAAATAATGATCCAATTGTTAGATAGATACTTCTGCTACCTAAATAAACTAGTATAAGAATTACTAAAATTACTAATGGCCAAGGTGAGTTTTGTAATAGTTTTTCAAACCAAACTAAAAAATATAATACAGGATCAAATACAGCTTCAATTGCATCGCCATATTCTCTTGAGAAGTTCCTATAAGCCCCATCTATGGACTTTTTAAATATCCGAAGACTTTCCTTACTCATTTCAGGAAAAGTGATAAATAATTCTGATAAATTCATTGAATATAATGCGGGCTAATTATTAGCCCGCAATATTATTTTTTTTATAAAGCTGCTTCTACTTTTGAACGTGCACTACTGTCTACCCAGTCATGCCATTCAGTGTAATTTTCTAAGAAGTAAATTGCAGTGTCTTCACCAGTTGCCTGATTATCATCTTTCCAAGCAAGCAAAGCATTTACAGTTGAGTTGGGAAGTGCTCGTTTTGAGATATATTCCATACCCGTTGCTGACTCATTTTTGAAGTTGTCAGTCACAACTGTATAAACTTCAGATACAACCCATGCATTAGGTTTTGGATCTGCACATCCGTCTTGAGAAGTACAATTGTCCCACTCCTCTTTGCTGTGTTCTACTCCAAAGCTAAGTTTTTTCATTGGGTATTTTCCCAATACAGCTGTTGGTGCCCAGTAATATCCGAGCCATCCCTCGCCTTTGTTATAAGCTTCAGCAATTGCTCCAGCAAGAGCACCACCAGAACCAGGATCTACAAGCCTAAAACCTTTGGCTTCCATTCCATATGCATTAAACAAATTACCAGTACTTATTTGACAATTCCAACCTGAGGGACAAGTATAAATTGCACCATTTCCTCCTTCAGGATGAGGAAATAATTCAGGACGTTCTAGTACATCATATACAGTTTGAATATCGGGGTTTGCATCGGCCATATATTGCGGAATCCACCAGCCTTCTTCACCAGTGTCAGATAAAACTTCAGCTGCGTAATGTAATCTTCCTTCGCTCGTTGCTGCATCAAGTGCAACTCTAACAGCATTTATCCATAATTCAGGAGCTACATCTGGCTCACCTTTTTCCATCATAGATGTCGCGGTTGGCATAGTATCACCTGGAACAAGCTCTACATCACAACCATAACCATTTTCAAGAATCATCTTATCGACATGCGCAAACATTTCAGCAGATGCCCAGTTCATTTCAGCAACTGTTATTGTACCGCAAGCATTGGCTGTCGAACTAAGAGATCCGAAACTTACTGCAAAGACAGCAGCAAAAAAAATTCTCTTAAAAAAATTCATTATTTTCTCCAATTTGTTTTATTAGTAGTTGATTGAAACATATAACTAGGTCTCTATCTAGGGAAAAAAAGTATAATTTTTTTTAAATATTCAAAAATGCTAAACGACTGATTTATATAATTTATTTCCAGCATAAATTTCAATCAATGGAGCGCTCATAACAAATACCGCGCCAATGAATTCTCGCATGGTAATAATTTCATTGGCTAAAAGATATGCAGATATAATGCCAATAACAACTTCGAACATAAGTAAAATTCCAGCTCTACCTGGATCGACTTGATCTTGGCCGAAAGTGATAAGCCAGTATCCAGGAAGCAACCAAATGAAAGCAAAAATGAGAATGATTATGTAAGTATTATACATTATTACAGTATTGAAACCTGCGAGTACTTGTCCATTAGGTAAAAGTGTCGCAATAATAACAAATAATCCACCAATGAGAATAAAGATTGAAGTTCCAAAGTTAACGTCCAATTCCTTATTAATTCTAATTACTGTTGCACAAACAGACCACAAAAAACCAGAGGCGATTCCAAATAGATCAGCAAGAGAACTTGGCAAAATATTACCTTTATCTAACCCTGTTATAATAAAAAGACCTGTGAAACCTGCTGCTATGGAAAAAGCCCTGTATATGGTTAAAGGAGTTCTTAAAAATACAATCTCAATAATTGTGCTCCAAACAGCTGTAAGATAAAAAAATATTAAAATCCGTGCGACATTACCACGTAATAGTCCCTCATTGTAGAGACACATTGCTGCCGCACCAGCAGTCGCTGCAATTATCGTAAGTATTATATTTTTTTTAGTAAATAAATGTACATTCTTTAGCGAAAAACTAAGAAGTAAAAAACCAGCAAGCATAAAGCTTAATGTTAAAGGTATTGCATTATTGCTTGCATACTCATTTAACAAACGAAGAGGATACCACCATGTTCCCCAAAGCAGAGTAGATAATACTATTGCCAAACTTGGATTTAAGTTTTTTAACATTATCTAATGTTGTACTATAAATATAATGTTTGATAAAATCATTTCATGAAATTAAATAACTTTGATTATATTATAATTGGAGCTGGTAGCGCTGGTTGTGTACTAGCTAATCGACTTTCATCAAATACGTCTATTAATGTCCTTCTTATTGAGTCTGGACCTTCAGACAAGACATGGAAAACTGCAATGCCCGCAGCATTACTTTATACAATGCACGATCCAAAATATAATTATCTTTATGAGTCTGAGCCAGAACCATTTATGCATAATAGGACTATGTTCTGCCCCAGAGGCAAGATGTTGGGAGGAAGTTCCTCGCACAATGGAATGGTTCATGTAAGAGGTAATTCAAAAGATTTTGATAACTGGGGACAGTTAGGTTTAACAGATTGGACTTACGATAAAGTTTTGCCCTATTTTAAAAAATCTGAGTCAGTTGATGGCTTGGACTCAAATTTTCGAGGCGATTCAGGGCCTTTGAAACTGTCAAGATCCCCCAATGGTAATATTCTTAGTCAAGTTTATTTAAATGCCGCTCAACAAGCTGGGTATCAAATAAATAATGATATGAATGGCAAAAAACAAGAAGGTTTTGGTTTAATGGATACAACCATTTTTAATGGAAAGAGACAAAGTACGAGCGTTACGTATCTCCATCCAATAATGCACAGATCTAACTTGGAGATATTAACAAACGTAACTGTAAATAAGATACTATTTGAAAATAAAAAAGCTGTTGGAGTTGAATGCAAAGAGAATGGTAAAAATAAAATATATTTTTCAACTAGAGAGGTCCTTCTTTCTGCTGGGGCTATAAATTCGCCTCAATTACTCATGCTTTCTGGAATTGGCCCAGAAAATGAATTGTCAAAACATAGTATTAAGCCATTAGAGTGTTTGGAAGGAGTTGGTAAAAACTTACAAGATCATCTTGAAACGTATGTTCAATATAAATGTAAAAAGCCTGTAACACTGCACAGTGCTCAGAACCCATTAAAAATGGCATTGATAGGTGCCCAATGGTTTTTGTTTAAAACAGGTGTTGCTGCACATTCTAATTTAGAAACAGGTGGCTTTGTGAGGAGTAATGAAATGTCTGATTATCCAAATATACAATTCCACTTTTTTCCATCTTTAGTTTTAGATCATGGTAGAAAGAGTTCTACCTGCCATGCTTTTCAAGCCCATGTTGGACCGATGCGACCTACCAGCAGAGGATCAGTAAAATTAAAATCAAATAATCCAAACGATGCACCTTCAATCCAATTCAATTATATGCAAACTGAACATGATCTTAGAGAAATGCGAGAAGGAATAAAAATTGCAAGGGAGATATTTAATCAAAAAGAATTCGATGATTATAGAGGAGATGAAATCTCACCAGGAAGCAATTTAAATAATGATGAGGATCTTAATAATTTTATAAGAGATAAAGGAGATACTGCTTACCACCCATCATGTACGTGTAAAATGGGCAAAGATGATCGATCAGTGGTAGACGAGGAACTCAAAGTATATGGAATAGATAGTTTAAGAGTCATAGATGCATCAATTATGCCTAATATCATTACTGGTAATTTAAACGCATCAACTGTAATGATTGCTGAAAAAGCGTCTGATTTAATTGTAAATAATTAATTAATTTCAGTAATAATCTTGTTTTTCTTAGAGTCGTAAATATATACTGGACCATCAAAACATTTGATCAGTATTTGTTGATCTTCAAGTTTAATGACATCTTCGATGCCTGATGTTCCACATATGCTATGGAATTCAGTATCATTAGTGTTTTCGAAAAAATCAACATTTTTAGATCTTTCAATAACAGTTGTGATTACAACAGTAGTGCCAACAATAATTAAAAATCCTAAAAAAATAACTATGAATAGTAAAATTCTCTGGTTCATTTAAAATACTATTAATGATCTATGAATATAAAGTCAATGATATCAAGTATAGCGGGCTAAGACTTGATAAATATATTTCATTAGAACTCTCTCATCTGAGTCGATCAAAAATTAAGCTTTTAATAAATAATAAAATGGTACTTGTGAATGGTAAAAGGCAGGATCCAGACTATAAAATTTCTTTTAAGGATAAAATTAAAGTTACAGAAGAAATTAAAAATGAGACTTCTTTAAAAAGTGAAAAAATAGATCTTAATGTTATTTATGAAGATGAAGATTTAATTGTAATTGATAAACCTGCTGGAATTGTAATGCACCCGGGTGCTGGCAATAAATCAGGTACAATTGTAAATGCTTTAATTAATCATTGTGGTAATAGTTTAAAATTTGTAGGAGACTCGCAAAGACCTGGTATAGTTCACCGAATAGATAAAGATACAAGCGGGCTAGTTGTTGTGGCAAAAAATGATTTCAGTCATCAACACCTTTCGCTTCAATTTGCCGATCATTCCATAAGAAGGGAATACTTTGCTGTCTGTTGGGGAATAATAAAACCCGCAAATGGAAAAATATCATCTTTTATTTCAAGAAGTAATAAGAATAGAACAAAAATGATGAGCTCTAAGATAAAAGGTAAAGAAGCAATTACTAATTATAAAACCATTGAAAACTTAAAAACCATTAAAGGAAATACAATTGCAAGCGTAATTGAATGTAAGCTTCATACTGGTAGAACTCATCAAATTAGAGTGCATATGACTGATAAAGGACATCCTCTCATAGGGGATAAGACGTATGGAAGATCGCCTCAAGGAAAACTAAAACAATTATCGAATAAAGCAATTTATGCAATTAATGGACTGCCAGGGCAAGCTCTACATGCAAAAAGTCTAGGTTTCATTCATCCAAAAACAGAAAAAGTTCAATTATTTCAGTCCATTATCCCAGATTACTTGAGCAATCTAATAAATTCTATTAAAAGCTGAGCATTGAAAATAAGCATATAACTACCATATTTAATATATGACCAATAATAACAAGTTACCTGTATTGTCCAATGAAGGCAGCTTAACTCACTACCTTCAGCAAATTAAAAAGTTCCCAATGTTAACTGAGAAGCAAGAAGTTAGCCTTGCCAAGAAATGGAGAGATAAAGGAGATACGAGTGCAGCTCATGAATTGGTAACTAGTCATCTGAGGCTGGTTGCAAAAATAGCAATGGGATACAGAGGATATGGACTTCCAGTCACAGAATTAATTTCTGAGGGCAATATTGGCTTAATGCAGGCTGTAAAGAAGTATGACCCTGACAAAGGTTTTCGTTTAGCAACATATGCGATGTGGTGGATTAGAGCAGCTATACAAGAATATGTTTTAAAGTCATGGAGTCTAGTTAAGATCGGTACAACTGCAGCACAAAAAAAGTTATTTTTCAATCTTAAGAAATTAAAAGCCAAACTCAGTGATTATAACGAAGGCTCATTAAAACCTCATCAAGTAAGTGAAATTGCGAGTCAATTGAATGTTTCAGAAAAAGAAGTCTCTGAAATGGAAGGAAGAATGTCAGGAAATGATTACTCACTTAATGCAATTGTCAGTGCTGATGGTGAAGAAGAGTGGCAGGAATGGCTAGTAGATGAAGATGCAGATCATGAAGTTAAAATTGCCGAAAAAGAAGAAGTAACTAAACGAAAAGCTCTTTTGTCTAAAGCTATTGATGTACTGAATGAAAGAGAAAAATATATAATTCAGGGAAGAAAGTTATCAGAAGATCCTAAAACTCTTGAGGAACTTAGCAAAGAATACAATATCAGCAGAGAACGCATTAGGCAGATTGAAGAGAGAGCATTTCAAAAATTACAATCTGAAATGTTGAATTTAGCAAGAGATACGAAGTTAATCCAAGTCTAATCAAATAATTTATTTATCAAGATTGTATCTTCGCGACGAGGACTTGTTGAAATCAGGTCAATTTTCGTATGTGTGAGCTCAGTAATACGCTCAATATATCTTTTAGCATTAACAGGAAGATCGTCATAATTATTAATGCCCGTCGTCCTACTAAGCCAGCCTTTAAAAGTTTCATAAATTGGCTCCAATTCCTCTTGGTCTTGCTCTGAACTTGGATAAAAATCAATATCTTCACCTTTTAATTTATAGCCAATACACATCTGTATTTCTTCAAAATGATCTAAAACGTCAATTTTTGTAAGGGCAATGCCTGTTGCGCCTGATTGAGTCAGTGCCTGTCGAACCAACACGGCATCAAACCAACCACATCTTCTCTTTCTATTTGTAACAGTTCCAAATTCGTGACCAATTTCGCCCAGTTTATTACCAACTTCATTATCTTGTTCAGTTGGAAAAGGGCCATTTCCTACCCTTGTAGTATAAGCTTTAGTTATTGCTAATACATGATTAACTACCTTTGGGCTCAAGCCACTGCCAATTGAAGCATAACTTGCATGAACATTAGATGATGTGACAAATGGATATGTTCCATGATCAATATCTAACAGAAATCCCTGGGCTCCCTCAAATAGTATCTTTTCATTATTGTCTTTTATGGTACCAAGAATTTCATTAATTGTTTTTGCAAACGGTCTAGCAAACTGCCCTAGTTCATAAATCTCATCAAGTATATCGACAGCTTTGTACTCCTCGTTGCCTAATCCCCTCATTATTGCATTATGATGATTCAATAATACATCAATTTTGGTTATTAATTTATCTTTATCAAATAAATCGCACAATCTAATTGCTCTTCTTCCAACTTTGTCTTCATAGGCTGGCCCTATTCCCCTTTTAGTTGTTCCTATTTTTATAAGATTATTATTTTCTCTTATAGCGTCTAGTTTTTGATGGATGGGTAATATAATTGTTGCTCTATCGGAAATAAATAGATTATGTGGAGAGATTTTTACGCCTCTATCAACTAAACTTGTTATTTCTTTTTTAAGAGCAGATAAATCAAGAACAACCCCATTGCCAATAATTGAAATTTTGTCTTCACGCAAAATACCTGAAGGTAATATATTTAACTTGTATATCTCATTATTAATTACAAGGGTATGACCAGCATTATGACCACCCTGAAATCGGATTACAAGGTCAGCTTGGCTTGAAAGCCAATCCACAATCTTTCCTTTACCCTCATCGCCCCATTGAGATCCAACAACTACAACACCTGTCATTTTTTATCCTAGATATTAAGAAAAATATTTAGTAACGTTTTTAGTTAATTCATCAATTTTATTCTGACTTTTACACTCTATCATAACTCTCAAAAGTGGCTCAGTACCCGACATTCTAACAACGATTCTACCTTCACCTGCAACTTCTTCCTCACACTTTTTAATAAAATTCTTGGTTTCATCATTTTCCAAAATATTCTTAGTTTTAACTTCAAAATTAATGAGGTTTTGAGGATGCGGAGTAAATAAATTAAAAATTTCACTAGTCTGTTTTTTATTTTGCATGATAATTGCAAGTACTTGTAGGGCAACAATGATACCATCACCAGAGGATGTGTAATCCCTCATGATAATATGACCTGATTGCTCTCCACCTAAATTAAGATTTTCATGAATCATTTTTTCTTTGACATATCTATCACCAACATTAGCTCTAACTAATTCAATATTATTCTCATTGAGTAGATTTTCTAAGCCAATATTGGCCATCGAAGTCCCAACAACTTTATTTTTTTGGAGTAAGTTTTTTTTGCTCATATGCATTGCTAACAACGCAAGGATTTGGTCGCCATTAATGTCATTTCCTTTTTCATCGACTATTGCTAAACGGTCTCCATCTCCATCTAATGCAATGCCTATATCAGCTTTTTTCTCTATTACAGTTTTTGCTAATAAAGCCGTATTAGTTGAGCCGCACTTATCATTGATATTTATTCCATTTGGCTGAGTTCCAATCTGAGTTACCTCTGCTCCTAACTCCCATAAGATAAGAGGAGCTGATATATATGAAGCACCATGGGCGCAATCAACAACTATTTTTAATCCATCAAGACGTTGGGTCTTTGGAAATGTATTTTTCAAATATTCAATGTACCTTCCATTTGCATCTTCTAATCTTTGAGCTCTTCCTATGTTTTCAGGCTTAGCTAGAGACTCTTCAAGTTTACTTTCCATTAGATTTTCTATCTCTATCTCTGTCTCATCAGAGAGCTTGTTACCGAGTCTATCAAATATCTTTAAGCCATTATCTTGATATTGATTATGAGATGCTGTAATCATAATTCCAAGGTCAGCTCGCATTGACCTTGTTAACATTGAGACTGCAGGAGTTGGGATCGGGCCAAATAAAAAAACATCCATGCCCATTGAAAGTAAACCAGATGTTAAAGCCTGTTCGATCATGTAACCAGATAGCCTAGTATCTTTTCCAATAACAACCTTATGCCTGTGATCTCCTTTGGTAAAATATTTTCCAAGTGCCATCCCTAGATTTATTAGGGTAGGTCCATTTAATTTATTGCTGTTTGAGCTTGCTCGAATTCCATCTGTTCCAAAATATTGTTTTTTCATATTAATTTCGAATAGACTTTTATTGCTTGGTTTGTCTCATATACATCATGCACTCTGAATATTTGAATACCTTGAGACAAACCATATAAAACTGAAGCTATCGATCCCCCTGTACGATCATCGTATAATTCATTTTTTTGTATCTTTCCAATAAAACTTTTTCGAGAACTGCCTAACATTATTGGTAAACCAAGTGAGTGAAGTAAACTAATCTTTTTTATAAGTGTCAAATTTTGTTTCAGAGTCTTACCAAAGCCAATACCTGGGTCTATTATAATTTTGTTTTCAGATATGCCTTTTGATTTACATTTTTTTATCTGATTTTCTAAAAAATCATAAACATCAAGCAAAATATTATTATATTTAATTGAATTTTGCATTTTCGCAGGATTAGAAATTGAATGCATTATAATGAAAGGAATTTTGGATTTATTTAAGAAACTAATAGCTTTACTATCATACCTTAATCCCGAGACATCATTGATAAAATCAATGTTATATTTCATTACAGCTTTCATTACTGTAGATTTTCTTGTATCAACTGAAACTAAAGTATTTATTGAACTGCTTTTAATTTGATCAATAACTGGCATTATTCTCTGAAGTTCTTTTTTAGCTGGAACTGTCTTTGAACCTGGTCGTGTAGACTCACCTCCAATGTCAACTATTGCAGCGCCCTCTTTCTTTAACTTTTTATATTGTGCAAATGCATCATCAACTGATAAAAATTCGCCTCCATCAGAAAAGCTATCTGGTGTGATGTTTAATATTCCCATTATTAAAGGTTTATTAAAATTTAAATTTTTGATTTTCTTTCTAGTTTTTGTTATTTTTTTTAATTGAATATTGATGATCTCACTAATGTCTCCTGACAGTCCATTGACTTCTTTTAAATGAAGATATTTTGATGATATATTTTTACCATTTCTTTTTATTAATTCAATTCTATCAAAATAAAGTTTGGAAGAGCCAAGATTTAGAGAGTCTTTATTTTTAATATTATTTAGTATGGGTCTAACGTAATACTTAACAAGTTTACGCGCAGCGGTCATATTTAATTCAGTTTAACTAGTCTGCGGTTTGGGCTTGAAACCAGGAACAACTGTTGAAGGTTTTCCACTTTTAGGTACGGACGGACCAGCATTGCTAATTTCCTCTTCTGGGTTTGGTCTATCAATTTTTCCATCCTTAAGTAACGACAATATTTCGTCTCCATTCAAAGTTTCGTATTCAATTAAGCCTTTTGCAAGAGCATGAAGATCGTTAATTTTATCAGTAAGGATTTTCCTAGCAAGATCATAACATGTATCAACAATTATTCTAATCTCAGAGTCAATCAATCTCGCTGTATCTTCTGAAACATTTTGATGTTTTTGAACTGATCTACCTAAGAAAACTTCTTCCTCGTTTTCACTGTACTGAAGTGGCCCGAGTTTTTCACTCATTCCGTATTTTGTAACCATATTTCTTGCCATCTTAGTTGCCATTTCAATATCAGAAGATGCACCTGATGTTACCTTGTCATCACCAAAAATTATTTCTTCTGCTACTCTTCCTCCCATAGCGACAGTGATGTCAGAAAGCATCTTTTCTCTAGCCATTGATAGCTGATCTCTCTCAGGCAATCTCATAACCATTCCTAGGGCTCTACCACGTGGTATGATTGTAGCCTTATGAATTGGATCTGATGCGGGTTGGTTTAAAGCAACAATAGCGTGACCACCTTCGTGATACGCTGTTAATTCTTTTTCTTCTTGACTCATAACAAGAGATCTTCTCTCAGATCCCATCATTACTTTGTCCTTTGCTTCTTCGAAATCTACCATCGTCACAATTTTTTTATTTTTCCTTGCAGCAAGCAATGCAGATTCGTTAACAATATTGGCTAAATCCGCTCCCGAAAAACCAGGAGTTCCTCTTGCAATTGTTCTAATATCTACATCAGGAGCAACTGATATTTTTTTAATATGAACTTTTAGGATTGCTTCTCTGCCCATGATATCTGGATTTGGAACAACCACTTGTCTATCAAACCTACCAGGTCTTAATAGGGCAGGGTCTAATACATCTGGTCTGTTTGTTGCAGCAACCAATATAATGCCTTCTTGGGTATCAAAACCATCCATTTCGACAAGAATTTGGTTTAACGTTTGCTCTCTTTCGTCATTACCGCCACCAAGACCTGCTCCACGGCTTCTTCCAACAGCATCAATTTCATCAATAAATATTATACATGGAGAATTTCTTCTTCCCTGCTCAAACATATCTCTAACTCTTGAAGCTCCTACGCCAACAAACATTTCTACAAAGTCAGAACCCGAAATTGTAAAAAATGGAACGCCGGCTTCACCGGCAACAGCTCTTGCTAATAGTGTTTTACCTGTTCCAGGGGGTCCAATTAACAATGCTCCTTTTGGAATTCTCCCGCCAAGCTTTTGAAATTTTCTTGGATCCTTTAAAAAGTCTACAATCTCTACAAGTTCTTCCTTTGCTTCATCTATTCCTGCTACATCATTAAAAGTTACTTTATTTTTGTTTTCAGTTAAAAGTTTTGCTTTTGATCTACCAAAACCCATTGCTCCACCTCTACCACCTTGCATTTGTCTCATAAAGAAAATCCATACACCTATAAGCAATAGCATAGGGAACCATGAAATAAGCACTCCCAATAGTGAAGGATAGCCATCGTCTAGAGGAGCAGCAGAGATATTCACACCCCTTTCATTTAATCTGTCTACAAGTGTAGGGTCGTTTGCGGCATAGGTCTTAAACGAACGCCCGTCATCAAATGCGCCGCTAATATTACTACCTCTTATGACCACATCTTTGACTGACCCAGCTTCTACTTCATCAAGAAATTGAGAATATGTAAGATCTATTACATTTCTTTCCCCACTGGTGTTGCTGAAAAGATTAAATAGACCGAAAACGATAAGGGCAATAAAGACCCATAGTGTAATATTTCTGAAATTCATTTTTTTAAATTGTTCATTATATTAAATAATTACTATTTTACGTCATGCAAGAAAAGAAAGGTATAAATTTTAACAATATATATCAATTGCTTAACACTAATAATGCTCTATTAATTTTGGCCAATTCTTATTTTTAAGAATAACTTTGAAATTTTGTCCCGAAAGTGGACTCCCTCTTTTTTCTTTTGATATTAGAATTTCTTCTCTTTTAACCGTGAATATGCATCCATTTAAAGTATGACTTTTAACATCTCCAGCATTAATTTTTTCATTAAGATTTTGTAGCGACTTAGATCTGGGTACTTTATCCTTATTTCCTACAAGACGACAAAGTTTATTAATAATACGATATTGTATTTCAACTGGCGCTTTTTTAAATTTCTTATTATTTAACTTTAAAGTGCTATTTCTACCCAGCGAAATACATTTTTTTAAATAATTATTAACTGATACAGAAATTGCTTCATCTGCTTTTTTTAAATTTTGTATAACTTCTAAAATTCTTTTCTTATCCAACCCCTCATTAATTAAATTTTCAGCAATCGCTCTTATACGAGACCTATCGTACTTCATGTCTTGATTTGTGTTATCATAAATATAGGGTTGCTCCATTTCTGCTAAATACTTAATCAAACATTTCTTTGAATATTTTAATAAAGGTCTAACAATGCTAATCTCTCCTCCTTTATACTTAGAAACTGGCTTTAAAGACGATAGACCTTTTATTCCACTTCCTCTGATTAACCTCATTAAAAAAGTTTCAATTTCATCGTCTAAATGATGGGCGGTTAATAAATATTTAAATTTATTTTTTTCACAAACATCTGTTAATAGTTTATATCGATGTTTCCTAGCTGTTGAAAGTGTATTAGAGCTGCTTATTTTTTTAACAACTTTTTTTGATACGAAACTTACTTTTTCCTTTTTCATAAGCTTCTTTATCCATTTAATTTCAAAAGATGAGTCCTCACGCAACCTATGATCTATTGAAACAGCTGAAAATTTTAAATTATTTTTTTTAGCAAAATTTTTAGCCAGGTATAAAAGTGCTAAGCTATCTGGACCACCTGAAAGAGCAACGGCAAAGTTAGCATTTATTCCAAGAAACTTGAGTTGTTTTTCAAAATCTTCATCAGTGATCTTCTTTATATTTTTATAATTAATTGGCTTAACTAATTTCACAGCCATTTCTTTTTATTTCTAAGTTGCTTCTATCAATAATTGAAATATTAGCTTCAGGGTATGACTCTTGCAGTTGCATAAATGTTATACATCCCTGTTCTTTCTGTTGCATGTTTACTAATGAAATTCCTAATTTCAAAAGAGCATCTGGTGCCTTGTTTGCATTTGGAAAAGTTTGATAGAGATTCAAATAATTTTTAGCAGCATCTTTGAAGTTTTCTCTGACATAATAAGTCTCAGCTAGCCAAAAATGTGAATTACTTAAATAATTTTTATCATCTCCAATAGTAATAAATTCCGTGAACGCTTTTTCTGCTGTTTCATAGTCACCTTGCTTTAGTAGATTCATGGCATATTCATACTGACTTTTTTCATCACCCTCCGGCAGTATTGATAAAGGCGTTTGTTGTTCCCCAAGGGATACAATATTATCTTGCGATATTGTATTTATAATTTGTTGCTCTTCACCATCATTATTAATTTTCACTTCAAAAGGTGAATTTTCTTCTTCTGGTAAGCTTGACATATTTATAGTTCCAAGTGATTTTGGCTCTAAATCTAATTCATCTTCATTGTCTATAAACATTTCGCTTTGCATTACGCCTAAAGTCTTAGGTTCGGCATTATTTTGAACTTTTTCTATATTCACGGTTTTAGTATTCAAATCAGTAAATCTAAACTCTGCATCTTCTTTGAATGTGTTAAAATTATTTACAGTAGATTGCATTGTAAAAGTCATTTCTTCAATTTGAGCTGTTAGAGATTGAATTTCATTTTGAAGTTCTGCTATTTGAATAGATTGTTTTGTAATAATTGATTGATAATCATCAAGGCTCAAATTGTTTGCTTGGCCAGAAGTTGTATTGTTAAAAGTTGCTTTCTCAAGAACCTTTATTCTACTTTCAATTGTTTCCAACTTTTGAAGAAGTTTATCTAATGGAATTTCTTCAGCATAGAGAAATGGATTCAATGATGCAAGAGCAATCAACGTAAAACAAAAATATAGACAAATCTTTTTGATCATAAAAATAGATATCTTTTTATAAGCCTAGACTTATCTTTTGTCTAAATAAAGACGTAAATAGTAAATATCTATTTAATTTGTTCTTACAGTTACTGATCTTCTATTTTGTGCCCACGCTTTTTTGTTTGAGCCACTGTTCACAGGTCTTTCCTTGCCAAAACTGATAGTGGTAACCCTGCTAGAACTTATGCCTTGTGTCATCAAATAGTCTTTAGCGGCGTTAGCTCTGCGATCTCCTAGTGCTAAGTTATATTCCCTTGTTCCTCTTTCATCAGCATGACCTTCAATCGTTATTGTAACTGATCCATTAGCCTTTAGCCATTTAGCCTGTTTTTTTAATGTGTTTTGAGCTGCTATTGTAAGTGAATAGCTGTCGTAAGCAAAAAATATTCTGTCAGGAACATCGATAGCTAACATTTCAACAGTATCTGATCCAACATACACACCGTCTTTAATTTCTACTGCAGTTGATGATGTTGATGATGTTGAAGTTGCAGATTCTTTTGGCACAGTTTCACAAGCTGCCAAAAACAAAGCAAATAATATAATTACCAAATATCTGGTATAATTCTGAAGGGTTGAAACCATTTTAATAAACTCCCATAATATTTTCAAAGCCGTAAGTACTCTATTAACTTAAATTGCACAAGTCTAGGATAAAGTTATTACATATTCTTTAAAATAGCTCTAATTTCCAGGCTAAATTGCTCTTATTGTATTAATTTTGACCAAGATGGGTCGGATGCATCAACCGGTGTAATAATTTTTCTCTCGTTAAACCCAGTCAAATCAATAGACCATATGGATGAAGAGTGACCATCCCCTGCATCATTTGCTTTTGTTTCACGGTAAAATATTAATACTCTTCCATTCGATGACCATGACGGCGCTTCTTGATACCAATTTTCAGTTAGCAATCTTTCACCACTTCCATCCGTTCTCATTACTCCAATAAAATATTGGCCCTGATAAAACTTAGTAAAAGCAATAAGATCACCTCTTGGAGACCAAACGGGCGTTGCATAGTTCCCTCCTTCTTTTGAAATTCTTTTTTGATTTCTTCCATTGCTGTCCATTACATAAATTTGCTGGGAACCGCCTCTATCGGAATTAAATGTAATCCTCTTACCATCAGGAGAATAACTTGGGGATGTATCGATTGCTGGACTGTCAGTTAGTCGCTCAACGACGCGAGTTGTTAAATCCATGACATACAAGTCAGAGTTACCCTCTCTTGCTAAGCTCATAATAATTTTTCCTCCATCTGGTGAAAATCGAGGTGCAAAGGTCATACCAGGAAAATCGCCAACAACTTCTTGTATTCCTGTTTGTATATTTAATAAGTAAACTCTGGGCAGATTTTTAAAATATGAGAGATATGTAATCTCTTGTCTTACAGGATTAAATCTAGGAGTTAATACTAATTCTTTTCCACTCGTTAAAAATTTATGGTTAGCTCCATCTTGATCCATGATTGCTAGTTTTTTTATTCTTTTGTTTTTTGGACCTTCTTCAGCAACATAAACTATCCTTGTATCAAAATAACCTTCCTCACCTGTAAGTCTCTCATATATTTTGTCTGCGATCATATGACTAATTCTTCTCCAATTATCAATTGTTGTAATAAGAACTAATCCCTCTATTTCTTTTTCTGCAAATGTATCCCATAAACGAAATTCTACTCTTAGCCTATCCTCTTCAACGGTAAGTTCTCCTGTAAGCAACCCTTGAGCTTTTATTAATCTCCAATCCGCAAATCTTGGTTTTAAATGCATGGCACGATTATTTTGAATAAATGCCTTATTATCTATTGATGAGAACAATCCACTTCTTTCAAGGTCATCAGAAATTACTGTTCTAATATTTTCTGTTATTTTCTTATTTACAACTTCAGGGTTATTATCGTGAAAGAACTCACTTATAGCAAGAGGAAGAGGTTCTCGATTACCCTCGGTGATATCAATTTCAATTAACGCATATGAAATATTAGTAAATAATATTAAAGGAACTAAGTAGAGTAATAATTTTCTCATAATTAACCTCTTAGTATCTCTCTTGGATCAAAATTCAACTGTAAATTTTTCCAATTATCATAGCGCTCAGCTTCTGGCGCTTTAATTGGGTCACATCGTCTTACTGCCCTAAGAGCACTCTCTGCGAGTGTTCTAAAATATTTTTCACCCGGCTTATTCATCCGTTCGTGTTGAACAACTTCTGGTGGCTTTAAAAGTGATCCATCTGTATTTAAAAATATTTTAATTTTTACGATCATAGTTTCATCATATGGAATTCCAAGCGGTATACTCCAACATTGCATAAATTGTGCTCTAATTGCATCTTCCTCACTTAGAGTTAGTCGTTTATCTAGACTCGGCGTTGAATCAAGAGCTTCATAATCCTTTTCAACAATATCTTCTGGATTTGTTTGCTTTGTGTCTTTTTGCTTATCAATTAACTCAGCTAGCTTGAGAGGATCAAATTTATCTTTCTTTTTTATTTCTGGCTTCTTAACTGGCATATTTTGAATCATTTTTTCCTCAATCTTTTTAGTTTCAATTTTTTCTTCTGTAGATGGATCTTTCACCTTTTCATTTGATTTTTCTTCTTTTGGCTTTTGAATTGGTTGATTTAATTTTTGTTCCTCTTTTTTATTTTCTTTTTCTGGTTTTTTATCCTCTTTCTTTTTACTAATTTGAGGCACATTTGTTTTTTCTGCGATTTCTATCAGCTCAACTTGAATGATAGGTGGCATCTCAAGTTCGTTATTATTAAATAAGGGAAGTGAAACTATTGTAAAAAAAAGGATGAATGAGTGAAGTAATACTGATCCTACAACTGAAATTCTCATATTTGAGTCCCATTAATTAATCACTTACAGGTTTTGTAATTAAAGAAACTTTTGAAAAGCCTGATCCAGATAACTCCCCAAGTACTCTCATCACTTTTCCGTAATCAATTGCTTCATCTCCTCTGACATATATCTTTGTATCTAATCTATTATCAGTGATTGCCTTTATTTTAGGAATTAATTCACCCAGTGCTATTTCTGTTTCTTGAATATAGATTGTACCAGCCTCATTGATTGTTACTTCCATTGGCTCGTCATTAGACTGAAGTGAGTCAGCATTACTCTCAGGAAGATCTACTTGCACACCTACTGTTAATAATGGAGCAGTTACCATAAAAATTATTAGTAGAACTAACATTACATCAACAAAAGGTGTAACATTTATATCGCTAAAAGGTTTTGAATGAGTGTTTCTGGTCACCTAAAAAATATTGTGTTTATTTTGCACTAAGCCCTCTTGAGAAAATGACATTAAAATGCTCTTTAAATCTATACATTCTGGCGTTCTCATCATTCACCTGACTTGTGAAAATATTATAGGCAATTACAGCTGGTATTGCCGCTAAGAGTCCTAGAGCTGTTGCAAAAAGAGCTTCTGCTATTCCTGGTGCTACTACTGCTAAGGATGTATTTCTTGATATTGCAATTGACTGAAAAGAATTCATTATTCCCCAAACGGTACCAAAAAGGCCGATAAAAGGTGTGGTTGCACCTATAGTTGCAAGATAGCTAAAGTATAGTGAGAGTTTTTCATTTTGATAATCAATTGCAGCTTCCATTATTCTATTAATTCTATCAATAATGCTTTCAATATTTTTTTTGCCATCTTTATTTGACTTTTCAATTTCATCTACTGCCTCGAGAAAAACATACTTTATAGGACTCTCTGAAAGATGGTGTGTAGTAGATGCAATTTCTTTAATGGAACGTCCTGACCAAAATTCTTCCTCAAATTGTTTACTGATTTTTTTTAAAGCTCTAAAAAGCCTTATTTTGTGAATAATAATTGTCCATGAAAATATTGATGAAGCGAATAATATTAAAATTACTAATTTCACTACTAAATCTGCTCTAAAGAAAAGAGACATTAAAGTGAACTCATCATTAATTTGACTTGCACTTATTAAAGCTTCATTTTCCATGGTATTAATTTAAAAGTAAAAATTGTCTTAAATAGGGCATCATGTATCTGTTTTCTTACTTTCGAGAAATATTTTATATAGTTCCATAAAGTCATCTAATCTTAAAACACATAATGAATTACCAGTTGTTTCCCTATTTCTTCTGGTAATTACCACGGGAAATGAGTCTGATTTAGACGTTTCAATATTTTCTTCGACTTGCCTAACAGACTCATGGATTTTAAATTTTTCAGTTCTCTTTGCCTCAACATAAATATAAGGAGTATTTTTTAAATCACTTCCTCCTGAAGATTTTATTGCTCCACCACCAGACAGCGGCATTCGTTGTACGAGATCATCTCCACCAAAAACTTTTTCGTTAAAATATTTAGCTAACTCTCTTTCATATCCATCACCTTTTCTTTTTGGAGAGCTACCTGGCATAAAAACGAATCAAATTTATCAATTCATTAAAGACTAATTAATATATTAAGATTTTAAAAGTTAATTAATCAAGCAATTCTGCTTAATTCTTCATCGTTAGCCTCAAAATTTGAAAATATATGCTGAACATCTTCGTCACTATCAAGCTCGTTTATAAGATTTATAAGTGATTTCAACCTATCACCTTTAACTTTAACTAATATATTTGGTCGCCACTGAAAACCAGATGAGACTGGCTCACCATATTTAGTAGCTAACAAGTCATAAAACTTTGACAATGCATCAGGTAAGCATACCGTTTCATATTCATCCTCTTCTAAGAAACAATCTTCAGCGCCATTTTCAATTGAAAAGTTAAAAAACTCATCCTCAGTCGTAATATCCTTGTTGAATTTCAGAAAACCATAATGTTTAAATGCATGAGAAACCGAACCTATTTCACCTAATGATCCGCCAAACTTTTGAAACGTTGATCTGACATTAGATGCTGTTCTGTTTCTATTATCGGTCAGTGCCTCAACAATTATAGATGTACCTGCTGGGCCAAATCCTTCATATCTCATCTGGTCATAATTAATAGCATCTTTCTCTAAAGACTTTTTAATAGCACGATCAATATTCTCTTTTGGAAAACTCGATGCCTTTGCAAGTTGAATGGCCGATCTCAATCTAGCATTTTGATTAGGGTCTGGAGAACCTAACTTTGCTGCAACAGTTATTTCTTTAGATAACTTAGAAAATAGTCCTGCTCTTTTTTTGTCTTGCGCACCTTTTCGGTATTGGATATTTTTAAACTTAGAGTGACCCGCCATTTAATTCCCTATTTTTCCCCCAATACGAATTGATTGAATATTTTTAGCAAGTAAATTGTCATGCTGCGACTCTATGATTACTCCACATAATGTGCCTACCCCATCGGCAGGTGGTACTCTTTTTCTTTCAGTGTCTTGTGTTGCAAATTTTCTTACAAATTCTTGTTTTTTCGTTCCTATTACAGAGTCGTAATCACCACACATACCTGCATCTGTTTGATAAGCCGTCCCATGTTCCATAATAGTAGCATCAGCTGTTGGAACGTGCGTATGCGTCCCTACTACCGCGGTGACACGTCCATCAAGATGATGACCCATGGCCATCTTCTCACTCGATGCTTCAGCATGAAAATCTACAAATATGAATGATAAATCTTTTACATCAATTTTTTGCAATACCTCCTCGATTTTGAAAAAAGCATTGTCACAGGAGCGCATAAATAAGTTGCCCATTATATTAATAACTGCAATTTTTTCCTTATTGTCTAGCTCATAAATATTAAAGCCTAGTCCAGGAGATCCTTCCGCAAAATTATAAGGTTTTAATAGATTTTGATCCTTGTCGATGTAATTAGTGATTTCTTTTTGATCCCATAAATGATTTCCTGTGGTAATAACATTTACACCGTAAGAATACAATTCATTACATATACTTTCTGTAATACCAAAACCACCTGCAGCGTTTTCACCATTTGCTATTACGAAATCAATATTATTATCAATAATCGCTTGTGGCAGATGATCTCTTAAGGAATGCCTACCAGATCTACCCATTACATCCCCTAGGAATAAAATTTTCATATTACTTTATATAAATAACTTTCTGTTAAAATCCAATCAAGTTTTTGATCATGACCTTCAATTGGAATTTTATAAACATTTTGAAAAGAAAATCCTAATCCTACTTTAATAATTTCTTTTTCTTCTTGGAAAGAAAAATATTTATCATAAAAACCTCCACCATATCCTAGTCTAAAACCACTTTCATTAAATGCTAGTAAAGGCACTAAGACTAGTTTTGGAAAAATAATTTCATTAGTTATCTCAGGTTCTAAAATATTATATTTATTTTTAATTAATTTAGTTCCAGTACTATATTTAAAAAAATTAATTTCATTAGTTTGATAATCAATTTTAGGTAAGCAAATATTTAAATTTTTTTCAATCAGATATTTATGTATAGCATTAGTACTTAATTCAGAATTATAATCGATATATGAACCTACATAATCACTATTCATATTATTTAATAATGGACGTAAATGTACGTGAGACATATTTTTTTCTTCATAGTCTCTTGATAGGTGCTTTCTTCTATTGATTAAAAATTTGCGTAATATTTTTTTTTCTAGATGATGCTCTTTATTAATCATTAATATTAATGATTAGAAATTTCTTAACTTGCCTGTGAAAGCTTAGATAGTAAATCTGTTAATTTTTCATTATTAGTTTCAATGTATTTTTGACTTTCCATTTGTTGTTGGTCTAAAATTTTTTCTTTTGAATTAATACTTGTTTGAAGCTCTTCAATCTTAGTCAAATTTGAATTTAATTTTTGATTAAGGTCGTGTATCTCATCAGCAATCAGCAACGAAGCCATTACCATGAGCCTTGTTTCACCTATTTTTCCAAATCTTTTGGTCAATTCTCTGACTTTAAAGTCAATTCGCGAACTAAGTTGCTTTAGGTGATTTTCTTCACCAGGATCGCAAACTATCGCATAATCTTGATCATTAATATTTACAACTATTTCAGGCATCAATTATGAATCCAATATGTCTTTAATTGTATAAATGTTTTCATCAAGCTGAGATGAAATATTTCCGGCAATATTTTTGAGCTCTAGAAAATCAGATTTTAAGATTTTAATTTCGTTTTCAAGGTGGTTATTTTCACTTAGAAGTTTTGCATTTTCATTTTCAAGAGACGAAACTTTTTTTGCTTCTTGTGACAATTTTTCAACCTCTCTGCCAAGGTTAGCAATGGTATTATTGAATTGATCTTTAGTATCTTGATATGTTGACATGTCGCACCCTTAATCTTTAGGGGGAGTTTAACTGTCTTTTTTATTCCCAGTCAACTTTTAAAATCACAAAAAAAATTAAATTTTTTTTGTGTATAAGATATTATAATCTAAGACTCTTTCTACTTTATTGCTTATATTAGTCTCATTATTGGTATTATAAATAAATGTCTCAAAACTTAAATTCATCCTCTATCCCTCACGAGAATATGGCAAATGCCATAAGATTCTTATCGATTGACGCAGTAGAGAAAGCTAAGAGCGGACACCCTGGATTGCCAATGGGAATGGCTGATGTTGCCACTATTCTTTTCACTAAATTTCTGAAATTTAATTCTGCTACCCCCAAGTGGCATGATAGAGATAGATTTGTATTATCTGCAGGTCACGGCTCGATGCTTCTGTATTCACTTCTGTATCTCACTGGTTACCGTGATATGACCATAAAGGATATCAAAAGATTTAGACAACTTAATAGTAAATGTGCAGGTCATCCAGAATATGGACATGCTCAAGGTATTGAAACAACTACTGGCCCTCTAGGTCAGGGAATAGGAAATGCTGTAGGAATGGCATTAGCTGAAAAAATACTGAACAGCCAATTTGGAGATACGACTGTCGATCACTATACTTACGTAATAGCTAGTGATGGTGACTTGATGGAAGGCATATCTCATGAGGTCGCTTCATTTGCGGGTCATTTAAAGTTAAATAAGCTAATTGTTTTTTTTGATGATAATGGAATTTCAATTGACGGACCTGTTAAACTCTCTAATTCTGAAAATACAATTGACCGCTTTAAGGCCTATGGATGGAACACAATAAAAATTAATGGGCATAATAAAGATGAAATTATAAAAGCGATAACGAAAGCTAAAAAATCAAAAAAACCTACTCTAATTTCTTGTAAAACAAAAATTGGATTCGGCTCACCTAACAAGCAAGGTAAATCTTCCTCTCATGGCAGTCCACTTGGGGAAGAAGAAGTAAGCTTAACTAGATCCAAACTAAAGTGGCCCCATAAGCCCTTTGCGGTTCCAACAGATGTATTAAATGAATGGAAAAAGTCTGGCAAGAGATCAACTGATGTATATAAAAAATGGAAAATAGATTTTGAAAAACTGTCCAAAAAGAAAAAAGATGAATTTGAAAGAAGAATTAGTGGAAATACTCCAAAAAAAGTTAATCTGCTTTTAAGCAAGTTTAAAAAAAACTCAATAAAAAAACCAATTGATATAGCAACACGGCAAGCCTCTGAGATGGTGATTAACCAAATTGCACCCATCATGCCAGAATTAGTTGGTGGATCTGCAGATCTTACCGGTTCAAACAATACCAAAGGTAACAAAGTGGATGTTATTAATTCAAAAAATTACCGAGGTAATTATATCTATTATGGAATAAGAGAACATGGAATGGCAGCCATTATGAATGGCTTATCATTACATAGGGGCATAATACCATTTGGAGGAACATTTTTAATATTTTTAGATTACTGTAAGCCTTCTCTTAGACTTGCGGCTCTTATGAAACAGAGGGCTATTTATATTTTAACACATGATTCAATTGGCTTGGGTGAAGATGGCCCTACTCATCAACCAATTGAACAGCTGGCATCTCTGAGGGCAACACCAAATGTAAAAGTATTCCGGCCTGCTGATGTTATTGAAACAGCTGAAGCTTGGGAATTGGCTTTATCAAATCAAAAAGGTCCATCTGTTATTGCCTTAACTAGACAAAAGCTGCCTTTGCTTAGAAAGAAATATTACACAAAAAATATTAGTTCTCAGGGCGCATATGAAATTAAAAGTAACTCTAAAAATCCAGATGTTTCAATCTATGCCTCAGGTTCTGAGGTAGAAATAGGGATTCAGCTAATGGGCCTACTAGAAAAAAAGAAAAAAAATGTAAGAGTGATTTCAGTGCCCTGCATGGAGCTATTTAAAATTCAAAATAAGACATATCAAAAAACGATCAGAGGGAATTCTAAGTTAAATATATCAATTGAAGCAGGCTCAAGTTTTGGATGGAATGAAATCTCTGGAGGAAATACTGTGAATATATGCATGAAAGATTTTGGAGCCAGCGCTCCCTATCAAAAACTTTATGATTACTATGGCTTCACAGCAAAAAAAATATTAAAGCAAGTAATTAAAAAAATATAGGGGTTATCAAAATGGCAGTAAATGTTGCAATTAGTGGGTTTGGAAGGATTGGTAGGTTAGTTCTCAGATCAATTATAGAGAGTCAACGTAAGGATATTAATGTTGTTGCAATAAATGACTTAGCGCCTGTTGATACAAACGCATTCTTACTAGCGAATGATACGGTGCATGGACCTTTAAACGAAAAAATTTCTGTAAAGAAAAACAAAATGACCATTGGAAGGAAAACTATTTTAGTGCTTAATGAAAGAGATCCACAAAAACTTCCATGGAAAAAAATGAAAATTGACGTAGCACTTGAATGTACTGGTTTATTTACCTCGAAAGAAAAAGCATCTATGCATATCAAAGCGGGAGCAAAAAAAGTTCTTGTCTCTGCCCCCTGCTCTGAAGCTGATAAAACAATAGTATATGGGGTAAACGAACAAGAAATAACTCGCAATGATCTAGTTGTTTCGAATGCATCTTGCACTACGAACTGTTTGGCACCAGTAGTTAAAGTTCTTCACGAAAAATTTGGAATTGTTCATGGATATATGACTACCATTCATGCATTTACAGGTGACCAAAGTGTTTTGGATACATTTCATCCTGATTTAAGAAGAGCTAGAGCTGCTTCAATGTCAATGATACCTACATCAACAGGTGCCGCCAAAGCAGTTGGGTTAGTGATGCCAGAATTATCAGGAAAACTAGATGGAACGGCGATTAGAGTACCAACTCCCAATGTATCACTTATCGATTTTAAATTTGTATCAAAAAAAACAATGAAAGTTGATAGCGTAAATAAAGCCATGACCGCTGCGTCACGATCCAATAAATTAAAAGGCATACTTAACGTTAATTCAGAGCCACTGGTTTCATCAGATTTTAATCATAATCCTGCTTCATCAAATTTTGACCTGACTCAAACACAAGTCATTGATGGAAAATTTGGAAGAGTTTTAAGTTGGTATGATAATGAGTGGGGTTTCTCAAATAGAATGTGCGATACTGCAGTAGCAATGAAAAGATCAAAATAGTAATGCTAGATGTCTCTAATCTAAAAAAGATTACTGAGAAAAATAAAACTGTATTAATAAGATTTGATCTTAACGTTCCACTAAATTCTATTGATGAATATATTAGTGATAGAATAATCAGAATTAAAAAACCTATTTTAAATCTGTTGCATGAAAATCATAAAGTCATTATTTTATCTCACTTGGGTAGACCAAAAGGAGAAATAAAGGATGAACTATCATTAAAGCAAGTAGTTCCTCAGCTAGAAAAAGTTCTTGAAAAAAAAATAAATTTCTTACCAGATTGTATCGGGAACGAAATAAAAGATAAAATTAATTCCCTTGAATATGGAACAGTTATTTTATTAGAAAACTGTAGATTCTATAAAGAAGAGGAAGAGAATGATCATGACTTTGCAAAAAAATTATCTGAGTTAGCTGATGTTTACATAAATGATGCATTTGCCTGTGCGCACCGCGCACATGCATCAATTGAGGCAATATCGCATTTCATGCCTTCATATTGTGGCGATCTTCTTGAAGAAGAAATAATTAATTTGCAAGAAGTGATACATGAACCCCTTAGTCCTGCTCTCACAATAATAGGAGGTTCTAAAATATCCACAAAAATTACTGTTCTTAAAAATTTATCAAAAAAAATGGATACCATTGTCATAGCTGGCGGTATGGCAAATAACTTTTTGAAATACCATGGATATAATATCCAAAAATCATTGCATGAGGAAAATGTCGACCACTTAATTACAGAAATATT
Organism: uncultured Pelagibacteraceae bacterium; assembly: GCA_902544065.1. Taxonomy (GTDB): domain Bacteria; phylum Pseudomonadota; class Alphaproteobacteria; order Pelagibacterales; family AG-422-B15; genus CACNXQ01. The sequence goes on along the minus strand of CACCAS010000003.1, from coordinate 11,599 downwards.
GGATTTTTCGTCAAAAAATAATTGTAGGTTAGTTTTGCCAATTGATGTGGTCACAGCAGATAAAATTTCAGACAAGGCAGACACTAAAGAGTCTGAAATTAATAATATTGAAGAACAAAATATGATTCTGGATATAGGCAAAAAAACATTGAAGTTAATAAAAAATGAAATTAGTAAATCTAAAACTGTATTCTGGAATGGTCCACTTGGAGTATTTGAAACTTCTCCATTTGACAAAGGTACTGAAGAAATTGCAAATTTTATTGGCACTCTAACTGAAAATAATAAAATTAGGTCATTTGCTGGTGGAGGTGATACAATTTCTGCATTGGACTTAGCCCGTGTGAAAGATAAATTTTCTTATGTTTCTACTGGCGGTGGGGCATTACTTGAGCTAATAGAAGGTAAGAAATTACCAGGCCTGGTCGCATTAGGAATTTTATAATAGGAGATGAAAATGATACCAAAAACTTTAGAAGATATTGCAAGCTATATTGTAAAGGACGGCAAAGGAATACTAGCAGCTGACGAAAGCACTGGAACAATAGAAAAAAGATTTAAGTCAATTGACGTGGTGTCAACTGAAGATAACAGAAGAAAATATAGAGAAATGCTTTTTAGATCTCCCGCTATGGCAGAGGCTATCGGTGGGGTAATTTTATTTGATGAGACTCTAAGACAAAAAGCAAAAGATGGATCATATTTAAGAGATGTAATTTTAAACCATGGGTCACTTCCTGGTATTAAGGTAGACCAAGGAGTAAAAGAACTGGAAGATAAATCTAATGAAAAAATCACAACTGGATTAGATGGCCTAAATGAACGTTGTAGAGAATATGATGCATTGGGTGCTAAATTTACTAAATGGAGAGCGGTAATCAATATTGGCGATGGCATGCCATCTACAAAATGTATCAATGAAAATATGCTAGCTTTATCCAAGTACGCCCTTATAGCTCAAGAAAATAATATGGTACCAATAGTTGAACCTGAAGTTATTATGGATGGCCAGCATACAATAGATCAATGCTATGACGTTACTAAGAATACATTATCTGTACTTTTTGAAATGCTTGATAAAAAAAATATAAATATTAAGGGCACCCTTTTAAAACCTAACATGGTAGTTTCAGGAACAGAAAATAGTCATCAAGCAAATTATAGGGAAGTTGCAGAAAAAACTCTTGATTGCCTGAATTCCTCTGTGCCTGACGAATTACCAGGCATTGTTTTTCTTTCTGGCGGTCAATCTGATAGAGATGCAACGGCACACTTAGATGAGATGAATAAAATTGGTGGTTTTAAATGGAAACTAAGCTTCTCTTATGGAAGAGCATTGCAGCAAGCGGCATTGAAAGCTTGGTCAGGTAATGACAATAATCTAGAGCATGCACAAAAAGCATTTGGCCATCGTGCAATCATGAATATGAAAGCTTCTTTAGGTGAATGGAGCGAATCACTTGAGACTTAATTGAATGAAAATTAATGGGAATTCTGTAAAACCTGGCATGATTTTAGAGCATAAGAGTGAGTTGTGGACTGTTGCCAAATCACAATCAGTTAAACCAGGCAAGGGTGGAGCATTCAACCAGGTTGAAATGAAAAATATTAAAACTGGATCAAAACTAAATGAGAGGTTCAGAGCCTCTGAGGAGGTAGAACGTGTTCGGGTAGATGAAGAAAAGTACCAATATTTATATAAACAAGATGATAAACTAGTATTTATGAATACAGACTCATACGAACAAATAGAACTGGACTCAGAAATTGCTGGAGATCGAATGGTCTTAATGAGTGAAAATGATGAAGTTATAATTGAGATGTACAATCAAAAAGCTATAGGAATACAACTTCCAAAAACTCTCTCCTTTATTGTTAGTGAAACGGAGGCGGTTGTTAAGGGTCAAACAGCTGCATCTTCAAATAAACCTGCGATATTAGAGAATGGCATAAGAGTAATGGTGCCACCTTTTATTGAACAAGGTGAGAAAATTGAAATCAATACAGAGGACTTAACTTATTCTAAAAGAGTTGACTAATGAGTTACTCTGACCCTTATATAAATGCAATATTCCTTGCTTCAAGAAAAGTAAGTAAAAATCTCATACGAGACTTTGGAGAAGTTGAAAAATTACAGGTATCTTTAAAGGGAGTTTCTGATTTTGTTTCTTTAGCAGATACCCGAGCAGAGAAGCAAATAATAAAAGAACTTACTTATTCATATCCTAAAATAAATATACTTGCTGAAGAAAATGGAACAATAAAAAACTCAGACGATAATATGAGATGGATAATCGATCCTCTTGATGGAACGAGTAATTTTGTTTTTAGTATCCCTCATTTTGCGATATCAATTGCTTTAGAAAAAGACAATGAAATTATTGTAGGTGGAGTTTATCAGCCGCTGACAGACGAATTTTTTTGGGCTGTAAAAGGTAGGGGCGCTTTTTGCAATAACCTAAGGCTAAGAGTTTCATCAAGGGAAAACTTAGAAGACTGCATGATTGGAACAGGCATTCCTCACAAAGGAATGAAAGGACACGAAGAGTATCTGCCTGGACTTAAAACAGTAATGGAAAATGTATGTGGTGTTAGAAGAATGGGCACTGCATCTTTGGATCTAGCATATGTTGCTGCGGGCAAGTATGACGGTTATTGGGAAAAAAACTTAAAGCTAGTTGATATCGCTGCAGGATCATTAATTGTAAAAGAGGCAGGCGGAAAAGTAACTGACTTTGAAGGAAGAGAGGAATATCTCAATTCAGGGAGAATTCTTGCAACGAACTTTAGAATTCATGATCAACTTCAAAAAATAATTTAATCATATTTTTATACCAACTCTATTTAAAATTTTCTTTTCAAATTTCCAAAAATATTGGAGTTGTCCAAAAGGAATAGCAACTACTAATAATAATATTTGATATATAAAAAATAAAAGAATAATTCTAATTGGCCAAAATATAATTGGATTAAAGTTTTCCTCTTTTAAGCCGATGATTTCGAAAAATTCGACTGTTATATAAAGTGATAAAGATCCCGTGATTGCAAATACGGTCATTATCAATATAAACTGCCAAAAACTGATAATATTAAGCCTTTTCATCATTACATTAACTATTCTCATAGAAATTCACTAAATAAATATTGATCAGAATTATTATATAGGTTAATTAACCTCAAAATTAACTAAATAAAATGAAAAAAGATAAACATCCAAATTATCATACAATTAACGTTGTAATGACTGATGGTACGAAGTTTGAAACGAAGTCCACATGGGGAAAAGAAGGAGATACAATGTCTCTTGATATAGATCCTTTATCACATCCTGCATGGACCGGTGGGCAACAAAAAATTCAAGATAAAGGTCAAGTAAGCAGATTTAAGAAGAGATTTAGCAATCTTAAAACTTAAGCTTCGAACCTTGAAATCAAGATAATCATCACAATATGTGTTTTGTTGGTGGCAATAATGCATCAGCAAAAATTGCCTAGCTTAATTTAAGTAGGCTAAAACTTTTAATCGCTTAAGGAGGATTAAACTATGACTACATTTGACTTATCGCCATTACTGCGCTCAAGCGTAGGTTTTGACGCATTTGACAATATTTTTGACTCTGTCTTTAACATGAATGAGACTGGAAGTGCTTACCCGCCTTACAATATTGTGAAATCAGGTAATAATTACACCATAACACTTGCAGTAGCTGGTTTTTCAATGTCTGACTTAGACATTTCTGTACAAGAAAATGAGCTAATAATCAGTGGTAAGACCAATGACTCTGAAAATAACGTTGAGTTCTTACATAAAGGTATTGCTGGGAGAAGCTTTGAAAGAAAATTTCGACTAGCTGACACTATCAAAGTATCTGATGCAAACTATGAGAATGGTTTATTGAATGTATTTCTTGAAAGAGAAATTCCAGAACATCAAAAACCAAGAAAAATAGAGATTAATAATAACATTAATTAATTTTAATAAGGAGCTGCTAATAATATTTAGCAGCTCCTCTATATTTTTATGAAAGCAGTTACTTTTGACAAATTTGGAGGCCCTGAAGTCCTATATGTATCTGACAACATAGAGACACCAGTTGTTAGTGATGAAGAAGTATTAATCAAAGTTCATGCAGCAGGGATAAATAGACCAGACATATTGCAACGCATGGGTCAATACCCGCCTCCTAAAGGCGCTTCGGAGATACTTGGACTAGAGGTTTCAGGAAGTATTGTAGATTGTGGTAAAGGTATTGATAAAGAATTTCTAAACAAAAATGTTTGCGCTCTAGTAACAGGTGGTGGATATGCGGAATACGTGAAATGCCATAAATCAACAATACTACCTGTTCCAAAAGGTACTTCGCTTAGTGATGCTTGCACCATTCCTGAAACTTTTTTTACAGTATGGACAAATTTATTTGACCTTGCGAAACTTAAAAGGGATGAAACACTGCTTATTCACGGCGGTGCTAGCGGTATAGGGTTAACTGCTGTTTCAATGGCAATGGCGTTAGGAGTGAAATGTATTGTTACAGTAGGGTCTGATGAAAAAGAAAAGTATTTAAACTCTTTAAATATAGAACGAGTAATTAATTATAAGACTCATGATTTTGAAAAAATAATTCTCAACGAATATAAAGGTATTGATGTAATTCTGGATATGGTAGGAGGAAATTACTTCCAAAAAAATCTAAATATATTGAATCGTTTTGGAAGACTAATTAATATTGCTTATCTTCAGGGTTCAAAGATTGAGGCTAATCATCTACCAATAATGCTAAAGAGATTAATCATTTCGGGATCTACTTTAAGAGCAAGGACAAATAAAGAAAAGGCTGAAATAGCTGAAAATCTTAAAAAAAATATTTGGCCCTTGATTGAAAATAACAATATTAAACTTCATATTGATAAAAAATTTGATATCAATGATGTCTCAAAGGCTCACCAATACATGGAAAATAATAAAAATATAGGTAAATTACTGCTAAATTTTGAGTAAAGCTTTAAAAAAATGATAAACTAACATATAACGATTTTTTTAATTACAGATTATGAAAACAATAAAATTACCACTTATGCCAAAAGCTACTGCAATTTGGCTTGTAGATAACACTTCCCTCTCTTTCAGACAGATAGGAAATTTCTGCGGCATGCACGAATTAGAAATTAAGGGTATAGCTGACGGGGAAGTAGGTACAGGAATTAAAGGATTAAATCCAATTACTAGTGGCCAATTAACTAAAGAAGAAATTAATAGATGTGTTGTATCAGAAGAAGAAGAGCTTCAAATCATTGAAAATGAAATCTCCGAAAAAACAGAACAATCAAAGAAAAAAAAGAAATACACACCCCTATCTAAAAGACAAGATCGACCAGATGCTGTTTATTGGTTAATTAGAAATCACCCTGAACTAAAAGATTCTCAGGTAGCTCGTTTAGTAGGAAGTACAAAAAATACTATAGATGGGATAAGAAAGAGAACTCATTGGAATATGGCAAACATCAGGCCTCAAGACCCAATCGGTCTTGGTCTATGTAGGCAAATAGAATTAGATGAAGCTCTTGAAAAAGCTGAGCGCTCAATCAAACGTGCTGAAAAGAAAAAAGCAAAAGAAGAAAAGCTGAAATTAGAGGAAATGAATATTCAAAGTGAAGAGAAAGAGAATCTCTCCTCTACAAAAACAACTATAGACGAATAAGTTTTATTGATGAAAAGTTTGCCACTCGTTAGCATAATAATGGGAAGCCAATCTGATTGGCCAACAATGAAACATGCATCAAAAATTTTAACGACTTTTAAAATTAAACATGAAGTAAAGATTATTTCAGCCCACCGCACTCCCAAAAGATTATTCAAATATGCCGAGGAAGCAGACAAAAGGGGCATAAAAGTAATAATTGCAGGAGCTGGAGGAGCTGCTCATCTTCCTGGCATGACTGCATCAATAAGTAACTTGCCTGTGCTGGGTGTTCCAGTTGAATCTAAAAAATTAAAAGGATTGGATAGCTTGCTATCAATCGCTCAAATGCCTACTGGAGTTCCTGTGGGATCATTAGCTGTAGGTGAATCAGGGGCAAAAAATGCTGCCTTATTAGCAATCTCAATATTAAGTGGTGAAGATAAAATTATTAAAAATAAATATAAGAGTTGGCGTTTAAAACAAACCCGATCAGTAAAGATAAAGCCTAAAAAATGAGTTTTAAAGTTTCTACCATTGGCATCATTGGTGGTGGACAGTTGGGTATGTTCTTAGCTCATTCATGTAATAAGTTAGGACTTAAAGTATTCGTTTACTCAGACAGCAAAAGAGTTCCCGCAGAAAAATATGCTGACAAAATGTTTTATGGTTCCTTTGAAGATGTTGAAAGTTTAAAACTTTTTAGTAGTGAAGTAGATCTTATAACCTACGAATTTGAAAATATATCAACTAAAGCTCTAAAAAAATTAAAGAAAAAGAAAATATACCCCCCTATTTCTGCACTGACAATTAGTCAGGATAGAAAAAAAGAGAAACAATTCTTCTCAAAAAATAAAATTGACCATGCAGGAATTGGTCTTCTAAATAATAAGAATAGTTTGAAAAAACTAAAAACTTCAATTCAGTATCCTGTGATATTAAAAACAACCAGATTTGGCTACGATGGCAAAGGACAGTCGCTAGTAAAAAATTCTAAAAATTTAGAAAGACAATGGAAAGAGAATGGCTATCAAGACTGTATTATAGAAAGGAAGATTAATCTTGAAAAAGAAGTTTCAGTTGTATGTGCGAGAGACATAAAACAAAATTTTTACTTTTATCCTACATTCACTAATGTACACAAAAACCACATACTTTTTGAAACAACATCTCCTAGTAGCATAGATACGGAAATTGAGAGTAAATTAATAAAAATATCAAAAAAAATTATTACAAAGCTTAATTATGTAGGTTTGTTAACGATTGAATTTTTCATTGATAAAGAAAATAATATTTTTGTTAATGAAATTGCTCCAAGGGTTCATAATTCCGGGCATATCACACTTGATAATGCAAATATAAGTCAATTTGAGTTGCATATAAAAGCCATTACAGGAAAAAAAATTCTTAAGCCCAAAATACTTAAAAAAGGACTTATGAGAAATCTCATAGGTAACGAAATAAAAAAAGATAACAGAATAAAATCTATGAAAAAGTATAAAAGCTTCAAAAAAAATATAAAATATGATTATGGTAAAAAAGCCATAAAAGTTGGCCGAAAAATGGGTCACATTAATTTTATCTCATAATTGTATATAATTTTATTTGGCTAGACAAAGGAATTACAAGATGGTAAAAATCCACAAATTTGAAACGCTCTTAAGGAGGGCAGTACAATAGTTGAAGTAAGTGTAAAAGATAATAACGTTGAAGGTGCTTTACGTATCCTCAAGAAAAAAATGCAAAGAGAAGGTATTTTTAAAGAAATGAAAATGAGAACTTACTTCGAAAAGCCTAGTCAGAAAAAATTAAGAGAAAAAGCTGAAAATATCCGTCGTTCTCGAAAAATGGCAAGAAGAAAAATTTACGGTTAATTAAAAATTATAAAGCTTTAACAATTCCCTCAACCATCTTTTTGGCATCAGAAAAAAGCATCATTGTATTGTCTCTGTAAAATAACTCATTATCTATCCCAGCATAACCTAAGCCTCTGCCCCTCTTAACAAATAAAACTGTATTTGCGTTCTCAACATCAAGTATAGGCATTCCATAGATTGGCGAGGATGGATCAGTTTTAGCTATAGGATTGGTTACATCATTCGCTCCAATGACAAATGCTACGTCTGCTTGAGAAAATTCTGAATTAATATCCTCCAATTCAAAAACATCGTCATATGGTACATTAGCCTCTGCTAGCAAAACATTCATATGACCAGGCATTCTTCCTGCAACTGGGTGAATTGCAAAAGTTACTTTAACTCCATTTTTTTTCAAGGCATCTGTCATTTCTTTTAATACGTGCTGAGCTTGAGCTACTGCCATTCCATAACCCGGTACGATTATCACAGATCCGGCATTTTTCATTATAAATGCTGCGTCATCAAAGCCACCCTCTTTTACAGGTCGTTGCTCAACATCTTTATTAACTGCAATATCTTCCCCCCCAAAACCTCCTAATATTACACTTATGAATGATCTATTCATTGCAGCGCACATTATATATGAGAGTATGGCACCAGATGATCCAACTAACGCGCCTGTAATTATTAGTGCTGTATTTCCAAGTGTAAACCCAATGCCCGCTGCAGCCCATCCTGAGTATGAATTAAGCATAGATACAACCACTGGCATATCTGCTCCACCAATCGGAATAATAATAAGAAAACCTATTAAAAATGATAGTGCGATAATTGTTAAATATATTTTTTGATCTTGATTAAAGCAAAAATATACAATGCCAGTAATGATTATAATTCCAATAAATAAATTGAGCATATGTTGCCCTTTAAATACTATCGGAGAACCAGACATAATTCCTTGAAGTTTTCCGAATGCAATAACAGAGCCAGAAAAAGTAATAGCTCCTATTACAGCTCCTAAAGACATTTCAACTAAACTTAGAGTTTTTATATTTCCCAAGGTTCCAATATTAAATGCCTCAGGTGCATAAAATGCAGCTAGTGCAACAAATACAGCAGCTAAACCAACAAGACTATGGAAACCTGCAACTAACTGAGGCATATCTGTCATAGCAATTCTTTTAGCAATAATAGCACCTACTATTCCACCAATAGCAATTGCAACAATAACAAATATGATCGTTTGAATATCCGAAGTAAAAAAATTAACTGAGAACAAAGTTGCTAAAATAGCAATCACCATTCCTAAGATACCAAAAATATTTCCTCTTCTGGAACTTTCTGGGGATGAGAGTCCTCTTAAAGCAATAATAAAAAATACACCAGATACAACGTATGCAATTGCGACTAGGTTTGTAAGCATTTATTCTTTATCCTCTTTTTTCGGTTTTTTCTTATACATCGCAAGCATTCTCTGTGTTACTAGAAACCCCCCAAATATATTCACAGCAGCTAAAAGAACGGCAAGAAAACCAAAACCTTTAGAAAGATTTCCCAATAGTGATAGATCGCTGCTAAGAACTAGAGCAAACAACCCACCAACGATTATAACTGATGATATTGCATTAGTGACTGCCATCAAAGGCGTGTGCAGGGCAGGAGTAACGCTCCATACGACATAATATCCAATAAAAATAGATAAAACAAATATTGTTAGTCTAAAAATATTTGGATCAACTAATTCCATTATTTAAACTCCTCATTAGTTATTTCTTTATTCTTAGTTACAAGTATGCCTTTTACAATCTCGTCTTCCCAATCAATACTTAATTCCTTTGTCTCACTATCAATCAATAAATCTAAAAAATTTATAACATTTTTAGAAAAAAGGGATGAGGCATCTTGAGAAATAGTTGATGTAATATTTTTTACACCTACGACTGTTACCCCATTCACATTACTTGTTTCACCAACCGTTGAGCATTCGCAATTGCCTCCACTTTCTGCTGCTAAATCAATTATTATTGACCCCGGCTTCATAGAATTAACTTGCTCTTTTGAAATTAATAGTGGAGCTTTTTTACCTGGTATCAAAGCTGTACATATAGCAATATCTTGAGATGCTAAAGTTTCAGAAATTAGATTTGCTTGCTTTAATTTGAATTCCTTACTCATCTCCTTTGCATATCCTCCTGATGTCTCAGCATCTTGAGTTTCATCATCATCAACCATTACAAATTTACCACCCAAGCTTTCTACCTGCTCTTTTGCAGCCATTCTAACATCAGTTGCTGAAACAATTGCTCCTAATCTTTTTGCTGTCGCAATAGCTTGCAGTCCTGCAACGCCGGCTCCAAATACCATAACCTTGGCAGGCGCTATTGTTCCTGCTGCTGTCATCATCATAGGCATTGCTTTGTTGAAAAGATAAGTAGCATCAATAACAGCTTTGTATCCTGCCAAATTTGATTGTGACGATAATATATCCATAGATTGAGCTCTTGTTATTCGAGGCATTAATTCCATTGCAAATGATGTCACTCCCCTGTCTTTTAACTTATTCAATGTTTCACTATTGTTATATGGATCGAGCGATGCAATTAGTATTGATCCCTCATTCATAAGTGCAATTTCATCGTCATTTGGCTTGTTGATTTTAAGTATCAGATTAGATTTGCTAATATCAGCAATTTCATTAGATATTGTTGCCCCACTTTTAACATAATCTTCATTAGAGAAATTTGAGTTTAATCCAGCACTGTCTTGTATGACTACATTAAGACCCCAGTCCATCATCTTCTTTACAGTATCCGGGGAGGCGGCCACTCTTGAGTCAGAATTGCTTTCTTTAAGAATATAAACTTGCATATTGAATAGAATTTATAATAAGAAAATTGCCATAAATATAAGGACAAAAACCACTCCAACGGATCCCCAAATAATTAATTTTCCGAAAAATGAGTAAGTTTTTTTTTGTTCAGAAATGTCCATAATATTCAATGTAATATATTTCTTAATTTATAATTTAACAGCATTATTTTTATATAACTTTTAGCACAAAAATTTTTTTTATTGAATTTTTACAATGCTTTAGAAGGCTTAGAATGATCCCAATCAATGACAAGAGATCTTAAGGCGGCTACTAATGCTAAAGGTTGATCTACCATTATATGATGGTGAGCTTCAGGAATATTTATTATAGGAGATTTTTTATCCATTAACTCATGCATATATTTTGCACTTCGACCAGGAAAAAGTAAGGACTTTTCACCTCTAAATATCGCGACTCTGCATTTTAAACCCCTTAGTTTATTACGATAAGTTGCTTGTCTTTCTGCAAAGCTGTCACTATTAAATATTCTCATATAGTTTGGATCAAATTTCCAAGTCCATCCGCCTCTTACTTTTTTAATAGATTTCTCCGCAATATAATCCATTACATAATCAAGTGCATCACTTTGAGATGGAACAAGTCTAAACCTATTTCTTATATCGGACTGTTTTTTATATACATTGTTTGCTCTTATTTTTAGGTCAAACTTTGGAGGTTTTTCCGAAGGAGGCATTATTGCAGTATCTACAATTACTAAACCATAAAGTGTTTTTCTCATTGATGAAGCAGCAAGAACACTACACATTCCACCTAAACTATGCCCAACTAATATCGGCTTCTTGAGTTTTTCTTTCTTGCATACAGCCACAATCTCATCTCCCCATGACTCTATTGAGTATTTCTTCTTCCACTCACTGTCGCCCATACCTCCTAAATTCATTGCGATAACTCTATGAGTCTTGACAAAATAAGGTCCAATAAAATTCCACCATTCAGCATGAGCCATTCCTCCATGCACAAATACTAATCCAGGATTTTTTTTATCACCCCAGACATTATAAACTATTTTAGTCCCCTTAACTTTAACAGAATATATATCTGGGGTGTTGGCTATTGATTCTTTAAACCATTTAGGTGCATTCGTGTTCATTTAGCAAGTTGTTTTAATGATTCAGCTATTGTATTGTGTAATAATTTAGAAATTCTTTTTATCTTACTTGCATTGGAAAG
>CACCAS010000002.1 GCA_902544065.1 uncultured Pelagibacteraceae bacterium | reverse complement strand
AGCTTCATGTCTTTGATGAATTTAATTTCTTCTGGAGAGCGTAATTCTTTTGGTGAATACAACTTTAAGTTATTTTCTTCTGCATATAATGCTACTGGTGACTTTGAAATTTTCATTCCGCGATTAGCTTTTTTAGACGGTGATGTATATACACCTTTTAGCTCGTATCCGCTCGTAATAATTTTTTGTAAAGTGGGTATAGAAAAAGGGGCCGTACCCATAAAAAGAATTCGAAAATTGGTCATTTTGATTAAGCGACGATACGCTCTTTACTCGATTGTTTTTTTGATTTGATTAATTTTTTAACAATCATATTTTTTTTCAAATTTGATAAATAATCAATAAATAGAATGCCTTCAAGATGATCCATTTCATGTTGGATACAGGTAGCAAGAAGTCCCTCTGCGTGCAATGTTGCCTTCTTTCCATTGTAATCTAGGTAGCTTACCTCACATTCCTCAGGTCTATCAATCTCAGCATACTGATCAGGAACTGAGAGGCAACCCTCTTCATATGTTGACATATTTTTTGTCTTTACTTTAATTTCAGGATTAACAAAAAAATAAGGTTCTTTCTTTCCGTCTTCATTTCTCCAGCTAATATCCATAACTATTACTCTCAAAGGAACTCCTATTTGCACGGCAGCTAAACCAATACCAGGAGCATCATACATAGTATCAAGCATATCATCCATTAATAATTGGATATCTTTTGTTACTTCCTTCACTGGAGTTGATACCTGCTTTAAAAAAGGATCTGGAGCAGTAAGGATTTTCTTTATAGCCATAAAACTTAGATAGGCTAACTTAGTTACGAGGTCAAGATTGAATAGAAAAATGACTGAAAAACAGACACAACTATATTTTCTGGCGAGCGCTCAAAGCAGCTGCGATAGTGCCTTCGTCCATGTAATCTAGTTCTCCGCCAACTGGAACGCCATGTCCTAAACGGCTTACAACTATATCTTTTTGAGATAATGTGTCTGCAACATAATGTGCAGTAGTTTGGCCATCTACGGTAGCACTTAAAGCTAAGATCACCTCTTCCACTTCATCACTATTTACCCTATCGATTAACTTTTTTAAATTAAGATCCTCAGGACCTATACTATTTATCGCAGATAAATTACCTCCAAGAATATGGTACATTCCATTAAATACCTCAGCTTTTTCTAGTGCCCATAAGTCAGCAATATTCTCTACTACACAAATTTGTTTTTTTAATCGATTCTCATCGTTACAAATACTGCATGGGCTGTGTAAATCGATGTTTCCGCAAACTTCACAGGTTATAATTTTTTCACTGGAAGATAGAAGTGCTTCCGCCAGAGGTATCATTAACTGTTCCTTTTTTTTTAAAAGGTGTAAAGCTGCCCTACTTGCTGACTTTGGACCAAAGCCAGGTAATTTACTTATTAATAATATCAGTTTATCAATTTCTGAATTCGAAGATCGGGATCGCATTTTAAAAAGGCAATTTCATTCCTGGGGGAAGTTTTAATCCTCCAGTAACTGAACTCATTTCATCGGCTATCTTTTTTTGTATTTTCTCTTTGGCATCATTAAATGCTGCCATAACAAGATCTTCTAATATTTCTTTTTCATTTTTATCAATAACACTGTCATCAATATTAATTGAGGTTACATTGTTCTTTCCATTAATTGTAACCTTTACAATGCCGCCACCAGCAACACCTTCTGCCTCCAATGTCTCAACTTTCTGTTGCGCATCTGCCATTTTCTGTTGCAGCTCTTGGGCTTGTTTGATCATATTGTTAAAATTATTCATGCTTCTATTCTTCTAAGTTCTCCACTTTTGTACCAGGAAAAAAGTCAACGATTTCCTTGAGTTTTTGATCCATGTCTTTGTCTTCTTTAACTTTTGTACTTTCTACGTTATTGGCCTTATTTTCAACCAAATTGTTTAAATCACCAATCAGCTGATCGGGTTTCGGAATATCATTTAAATAAATAATTCTAATTATCAGCATTTCGAGAGCAGAAATTGGAGAAAATGAGTCGGATACCTCACCTAGTCCTTTATTGAGCATTTGCCAAAACATTGAGAGTGTTGGTAAATCAACATTATCTGCTATTTCCTTAACTTCTTTATACTCTGCTTCAGTCAATGAGTTTTTAACACCTTGATCTGCATTTATTTTTACCATTGAGATGTCATGAATTGATGAAATTAAATCACGAACAATTACAGACGGATCAGCTCCATTATCATAAAAAGAATTAATCATTTCGATACACTTAATGGTCTCACCTGAAGTTAATAATTTTATAAAATCAATTATTTCTGTAGGATCATTTAATCCTATCATTTCTTTTACTTTGTTTTCTGTTAACTCCTTATCAGAGAATGTAATTGATTGATCTAAAATTGATAATCCATCTCTAACTGAGCCGTCAGCTGCGCGTGCAATAATTTTTAATGAGCCCTCGTCAAATTGTACACCTTCCATATCGCAAATTTTCTTTAGGAATAACATTAAATCTTCAGGCTCAACTCGTTTAAGATCGTATCTTTGACATCTAGATAAGATTGTTGTTGGAATCTTTCTCACTTCAGTTGTGGCAAATATAAATTTAACATGTGGAGGCGGCTCTTCTAGAGTTTTAAGCAATCCATTGAAAGCAGCTGTAGATAACATATGGACTTCATCGATAATATAAACCTTATACTTGGAAGATACGGGTGAATATTGAACGCCTTCAATCAACTCTCTTATATCAGCAATACCAGTTCGAGACGCTGCATCCATTTCATATACATCAACACTTCTTGAGTCAGTAATAGCAATACAATTTTCACAAATACCACACGGCTCTTTTTCATCATTTGAGTCTATATTCATACAATTTAATGATTTAGCAATAATCCTCGCTGTTGTTGTTTTCCCAACACCCCTCACTCCTGTAAGCAAATAAGCGTTGGCAATGCGATCTGTCTCAATTGCTTTTTGAATTGTTTGAGATATAAGATCCTGGCCAATAAGTTCACTAAACTTTAATGGTCGATATTTTAGAGGGATTGGTAAGTTTTTTTGCTCTGACATTTATCTATGTTAATACTGTGGGAGATTAAAGTAACCCAAATATCATCGTTGCGGCTGCTTCTTTTCAGACCTGACCGGATTGGCGAATAACTTGTCTACTCAATCTCCCATAATATTGTAGCATACGATCAATAAATGTTGTTTATTAAATGAATAAAATCATGAGTAAAATTGTATTTGCAAATAATCCTCTGGACAGAATGTCTAGTATAAGAAGTGATGAAGAGTGGCAAAAAACCTCAATGAGCAGCTCTGATGCAAGATATATTATTTTTGATTCTGGCAAACCACTTATTCAAGTAAGCAAAGAACCAGGAAGTAAATCTGAAATATATTTGTCTAAGTTCGATTCAGTTAAGAAACACATTGAAGTGTGTCAGATTATCTTTCTCGGTGAAATGAAAAATATCAAATATTATGCTATGGATATTACTAAGGAGCGTAGTCATTTTGATATTGAAATCTTTATTGGATGTAAATTTATCGATTTAAGATCTATCGCTCAAAGTCTGTCCCCAGAAGATACAGGAATTCTTGCCCAAGCCAAATCAATGGTGGAATGGAATGCCATAAATATCTTTTGCAGTAGGTGTAAAAATTCAAAGCTTAGAACAGTTGATGCAGGCTCTAAAAAAGTTTGTGATAAATGTAAAATTGAATTATTTCCTCGCGTGGATCCTGTTGTTATAATGCTACCCATTTATAATGAAAAATGTCTTTTAGGACGTCAGAAAATTTTTCCACCAAGAATGTACTCTGCTCTAGCGGGCTTTCTCGAACCAGGAGAAACTATTGAAGATGCAGTTGTTAGGGAAGTGAAAGAAGAAGTGGGCCTTACTGTAAATAATGTTGAATATAAGTTTACACAGCCATGGCCTTTTTCTTCACAGTTGATGATTGGCTGTTTTTCAAATGTAGATGATGACAAAACCAATCTTGATGAAGATGAGATTGAACATGCTGTATGGTTATCCCGTGAAGATATAAATCGAATTTTTGTTGGTAAAAGCCCTGACAGAATCTGGATTCCTCCAGCTATGGCTGTAGCGCATCAACTTATTGTTGAATGGTTACACAATAAATAAATTATTGGTTTCGATAAGAATGTTTTGGATAAACGCCAAGAATCTGAAGTTTCTCCGTATAAAATGATAGTTCGTCAAGAGCTCCTTTAACAGAAGGATCATCGACATGGCCATCAAGGTCAATGTAAAACTGTGCTTTATTAAAATCTCCATCAACTATAAAACTCTCAAGCTTCGTTAGGTTAACACCATTAGTCGCAAAGCCTCCAAGTGCTTTATATAACGCAGATGGGACACTTCGAACTTCAAAAATACAGCTTGTCAAATATGATAATTTTACGTTTCTTTCCTGCTGTGTGCCTTTTGACATAATGAGAAACCGTGTCGTGTTGTGTTTCATATCTTGAATATCTGACTCTAAAATCTCTAATCCATAGATTTTTGCAGCTAAGTGGGAGGCAATTGCAGAGTCCTCATTCGTACCTATCTCACTTATGTGTTTAGCGGATCCAGCGGTATCAGCCATTACAACAGTGGTAAGATTTAATCTTTGTATTGCTGATTGACATTGACCAATAGCCATTGAGTGACTTCTTACAAACTTTATCTCATTAATGGAAACTCCTTTTTTAGCGAGCAGCTGATGCTTGACTTCCTGAAAATGTTCAGCGTAAATTTTAAGATCATAATCTCCTAACAAGTAATGAATATCAGCAACACGACCAGCGACAGAGTTTTCAACTGGTATCATTGCTAAATCTGTTTTCTCTTCTCTAACACAATTTAATGCCGCTTCAAATGTTCTACAGGGAACAGACTCATAATCTGCCATAGCTTCATTGCATGCTAAATGTGAGTAAGCGCCTAATTCGCCTTGGTAAGATATTTTTTTCATCACTTTAAAATCTTTTTAATTTCCTCTAAATCATCAGGAGTGTCAACTCCCAAAGGCAAAAAGTCAATTAAACCAACTTTTATTTTTATATCATTATCTAAGGCTCTTAATTGTTCAAGTTTTTCATTATTCTCTCTTTCAGTTTGGGATAAACTAACAAACTTTTTGAGAGTTTCTCTTCTAAAAGAATAAATCCCAATATGATGGTACAATTTATTTTCATCATAGTTATCGTTCTTCCTGATGAAGTCTAAAGCCAGAGTAGAGTTTTCATTTTTTTTATAGTCACAAAAGGCTTTAACAACCTGATTTTTTTTAATTTCTGACTTATCTCTAAAAACAGATACTAATGTACCAATTTCAGACCCCTCTTCTGCAATTAAACTGAGGACAGTACTAAGTGCTTCTGAATTGATTGTTGGAAGATCACCTTGTAAATTGATTATAAATTTTATTCTTTGATCAAGATCAAATTTATTCAAAGCCTCGTATATTCTATCAGTTCCAGATGTATGTTTTGTAGATGTCATGCATGCATTCCCCCCCAGGCTTTCAATTAAATTTTTAATATCTTCATTATCCGTGGCGACAAGAACCTCACCGAGTTGAGATAAAACAGCTTTTTCCCAAACATGTTGTATCATTGGCTTGCCATGAATTTCAAGCAAAGGCTTGTTTGGAAGTCTGCTAGCTTGAAGTCTTGCAGGTATAATAATTGCTGTATTATCTTGAGTAATCATAATGGTTTTATGCGACTAGAAGACGCATAATAACTTGAATAAATTAGAATAGTGTTTAATTAATATCATATATTCTGCGAAAAAAACATTATGGATTCATTCGAAATTAATAAAATTGTTGCCTGTATTTTAGTGGTAGCACTTGTGTTTATAGGATTAGCTAACTTTAGTGAAATTCTCTATCATGTTGAAAAGCCAAAGGTTGCTGCTTATCAAGTCAAGGGAGGTGATGATATTGTAATGGATGCATCTGCAACCTCCGCAGAAGTAGTAGCACAAGCTCCCACGGAAGATCCAATACAGGTTCTCCTTGCCGGTGCTGACCTAGATAAAGGTAAAAAAGTTTTTAAGAAATGTTCACAGTGCCACGTTATGGAAAAAGGTGGGGCTAATAAAATTGGTCCAGCTTTGTGGGACATTGTAAATAAAGATATTGGTTCAAAGGATGATTATAAATACTCTAATGCTATGGCAAGCTTTGAAGGTGATTGGACATATGAACAATTAAATAGTTATTTAATCAATCCAAAAAAATATATCAAAGGCACAAAGATGTCTTTTGTTGGTCTAAAAAAAGCTAAAGACCGAGCAAATGTTATTCTTTATTTAAGAAGTTTTAGCGATAATCCTGCTCCTATTGAATAAATCAATAGTTACTTAATATATTAATTGACTGCTGCATGCAGTAAACCTTATTCTCATTAAGTATGACAAAGGAAAATGTTGGCTTATCAATTTATTTTGATAACAGAATGCTTCGCATTTTACTTTTAGGTGCTATCAGCGGTTTCCCGTGGGTTATAATTGGTAGCGCACTTTCACTTTGGTTAAAAGACTTTGAACTTTCAAGAAGTACTATTGGTTGGGCAGGATTAATTTTTGGAGTTTATGCAATTAACTTTTTATGGGCTCCTTTAATTGATCGAATAAAAATACCGTTTCTAACAGATAAAATAGGTCATCGAAAATCTTGGATAATTTCTCTTCAATTTATAATCTTATGCAGTCTTATATTCTGGAGTTTTCTCAATCCAGTAAATAATCTTGAGGTTATTATTTTCTTAGGTTTATTAATTGCAATTTCGTCAGCATCGCAAGATATAACAATTGACGCTCTAAGAATCGAACAAATATCTGCTAGTGAAAAAGCATCAATGGCAGCGGGTGCATCTATTGCTGTAGTTGGATGGTGGACAGGTTATAAGATTGGAGGAATGTTAACGTTATTTGTTGCTGATTATTTAGAAGGAGTTGGATTTGCAAATTATTGGCAACTCACTTTTATTTTTCTTTGCCTATTAATTCTTTTGTTTAATGTTGGATTACTTTTTATTCCTGAAGATACCTCTAATGAAAGACAATATGCTCAAAATAAGGATCAAGAAAATTTTAAAACTGCTGGATTTTCAGCATGGTTTATAAGTACAATTATAAGTCCATTGATAAGCTTCTTTAAGAAAAACGGTGTCACCATCAGCTTCTTAATTATCGGATTTATTTTCCTCTTTAAAATAGGTGAGGCTTTTCTTGGACGTATGTCAATCATATTTTACGACGAGATGGGATTTTCAAAATCTGATATTGCAATTTATTCAAAAGGTCTTGGATGGATTACAACGATTACATTTACTTTATTGGGTGGATGGTTTGCAATTAAATCTGGCGTTGTCAGGGCGTTATTTCTATCAGGCATAGCAATGGCTATAACGAACATTATGTTTAGCTTTATGGCATGGTCAGATAAATCTGAATTGTTATTTGCTGCCGCTGTACTTCTTGATGATCTTGCTGCTGCATTTGCAACTGTTGCTTTTGTGACATTTATTTCGTTACTTGTGGATAGGACATATACTGCAACACAGTATGCTCTTCTTGCATCCCTAGGTACAGCAGGAAGAACATTGATGGCATCTTCATCGGGTTCCCTTGTAGATTGGTTACAGGGTGATTGGGGAACATTCTTCATAATTACCGCCTTGATGGTAATCCCTTCACTGATACTTTTATGGTTTATGAGAAATAAATTTAGCTTTAGTTAGTTTACAGTCTACCCATTTTATTTATCTTACCATTCGTTTTAAAAATCCTTTTTTTAGCAGTACTTAATAGTTCAATTGCAGTTTTCATGTGATAAGCATTAGCGTGGATAATATATTTATTATCTATCATCATAGCCACATGACCCTTCCAAAAAATCAGATCACCTGCTTTAAGTTTATTTTCACTCGTAATCTCTTTTGTTACAAATATTTCCTGCATATCGGTGTCTCTTGGAAATATCTTATTATTAATTTGTACTAGATTTTGAATAAGCCCCGAGCAATCAATACCCATAGAACTTCTACCTCCCCATAAATAAGGAGTATTTAAATATTGCACTGCACATTTGACTCTATCAAGCCCAACCTTATTGATTGAAGATAAATCACTAGTCGGGCACCAACCTACTCCATTGAGTAGAGAAAATTTTCCTTTTGTTTTTCTTACTTCTAATACTGAATTAAAACTTAAATAAAATAGATCTTTGCTTTTGATATCAGGCTCCTTGTATATATATGTGCGAAGAGATGTTACTTTATGAGTAGGCATAAATAAATTTTTTGTTAGATTTACTGTTGGTGTATATCCCACATATTGATCTCTTACTGACTGAACCCAAGACCAATCCTTAGATACTTCATAAGCGATGCATTCTTCACCAAATAAAAGTTGAGTATTTAATTTAGATTTTTTGTTTGAATATAAGGGGGAAAACGAACTTGCTACCGTAAGTTTTTTACCCTTTGAATATTTTACTCGTTTAACAATAGATTTATAAGCGGAGGCAGCTAAATTATTCTTGATGGGCGTTATACGAGGGTCGAACTTCACTTTTATTTAAAGGGCTAAACCAAGATATAAAAAAACAATTGTCATTACTGCAATACCTCCAAAAATCATAGTAGCTCTGATAACAACATCTAATTCTCGTGCAGCGAACATATGATAAATGAGTGGGCCAACTAAAGGAATGAACATCAATATCAATGTCCAAATTATTTTGGAGGTGATGCTCCTGTATTTTCCAATATGTAAATCGAATAAAGCAGTTGCTGTCCAGGTTGCGTACAAAAAAATTGGAAGATAATATCCGTAAAAATTAAAAAAGAGCGATAAGAACGGAACGTCCTCTAATGGAAAAAAAGTAACACCAGGCATTTTTATTAACTCCTAATTATAGGTTAAACAATTAAAGGATTAGTTCAAATATTTTATAGCCTCTTTAGGCAGCTCAATTTGTTCTAAAACATGCTCATATTGACTAAAAACCTCAACGGCAGGCTTCACCGAGCTCCAAATTTTTGTAACTGGAAATGTGGTTTTATCATAACCAAGGCTTTTTAATTCATCCATGATGGGCATATTGGGTTGAGTTGGAGGCGCTCCAAATGTACGCCAATCACCTTGATCATAGTTTCCATTACTAGTCTGAATTACGCGCGCTAAAGATGACCACATGCCAGATAAATCTGCACTTAAGGGATAGAATGAAGAATCACATTTGTTCAATGTTTGTAAACCAGGTGGAATGGACGTGTTGAAATAGTTTTTTTCAAAACAGTTACCTAAATTTGAAAGGCCACTAGATGCGATATCAGCTCTTTTAGAATTTATGATAAAATTACTTTCAACTCGATTGCCGTGAGCAGGCCAGTAATTCACATCTGCTGTAGCCGTTATAATTACACCGTAAAGATTATGATTAGCAATAACATTATTTTTAATAATATTATTATTTCCTCCAGCAATGACAACTCCATTTCCAAGTGATAAATTAGTTGCTTGAGTAGCAGGGGCATCTATGTTGTTATTATTTTCAATAAGATTACCAATAATAAAAGTCTCTCTTTCAGGAGGCAGAAGCTCAGAGTCTAGAGTATTAGGTGCTAATCCACCTTTATTATTTTTAAAAACTGAACTTATAATGTAGAGAGATCCACCCGAATTTGTTCCAGAGTAACCGAGCCCATTGTTTTCAGAAATAACATCATTAACAATTGCATCACATGGATAACATTGGCCAATATAAAAACCTGCGTCTGGTGATCCAGAAGCATAAGAATGATCTAAGACACCATCGACAGCATCAAAAGCATAGACTCCATAATCACCATTATTATATGCAGTTAAATAAGATCCTCTATAGCCTTTTACTGTTGCCCAATAAAAACCATTTAGTAATGCATTTCTTGCAGTTATATTTTCGATAACTACTCCATCAACACCCGCTACTAAAATACCATTACCTCTTTCAAACTCTCCATCTATTATTGTTGTATTTCTATCCCAACCCCTAATTGTGATGGAGGGAACGTTTACAACAACTTCTTCGTAATAAATACCTGGTTTTACTAAAACAAGATCACCTGGATTTGAGGCATTTACAGCGTCTTGAATTGTTTCATAACGATCGGGAACATGTCTAACGTTTCCTGTAAACCTGGAAACCACGTCTTTTTTTGAAAAGTTTGTATAATCTTCATAATTTATATCTCCCACAACAACAGAGCCGACCATTCCCCATTTTCCGTCAGGGGAAGCATGAAATGAACATAAATATTTGTAAAGTCCTTCATTTTCATAATTTATATCCAGATAGTCTCCCTTTGGGATTTCTTCTAAAGAGCCCCAACTTTCATCAACGGCGATCACGTTGTGAGGGTTATTACCCCAATTATTAAATCTAACTTTACCACCAGGATTTATACGTACAACAGGTGGAGAATAAGAATTATCTATAACTCTTACTCCAGTAAAAGCCGCAGACTGTTCCGAGTCATTATCACAGGATGTAAAAAAAACAATTGATGTAAAAAAGAAGAAAATAGTTATGAATAATTTTTTTAGAATGGGTTCCATTTCTAAAAGCCCACCAATAATCTTCTGGCTAAACCAAGTAGTGGAGCAAGGAAACCTAAATTGCCTCTAAATAAAAAATAAATAATCCCAAAAATAATTGCTGCAATAAAAATTACTTTTAAAAATCTTCCAACTTTACCAGGTTCACTGTTTACAAATGCACGTATTATGAAATATAGAGTAGCTGCACCTAATACAAAAAACACCAAAAACTTAATCATTACAATGAACCTATTAGAGCTTAATTAGGTTTTTAAAGAAATCAACTTATTAGAGATTATTTTCACTTTCATATTGCACAATGGCATCACTTAATGCTTTTTTTCAGTACAATTAAATTTGCACAAATCAGTAAGTTTCTCTAAATTCTCAACCGCTAACTCATATCTTCCTGTTTGTAAAAAAAGTTCGCCTTGATACGACAATATTCCTTCATGATTAGGTGATATTTCAAGTCCTGTTTTGTAATATACTTCCGCATCATCATATTTACCAAGTTTCCGTGAAGTGAAGCCTATATAATTCCAACCATTGGCATTTTGTGGATTTTCATATACGTAAACTTCAAGATCCTTCAAAGCAACTTCAAAATTTTCTTTTTTTTCAATTTCAAATACAATCTTTTTAAGTTGAGAATCATACCCCATTGACCCGCCATAATTTCCACTTGGGCCTGAAGAGCCACTTCCTGAGCTACCTCCTGAACCGCCAGAGCTACCTCCTGAACCGCCAGAGCTACCTCCTGAACCACCGGAGCTACCTCCTGAACCACCGGAGCTACCTCCTGAACCGCCAGAGCCACCTGAACCTGCTGCAAATGCAGCGAAAACAAGGGTAAAAGACACTATAATAACAAATAATATATTTTTCATACTTTCATCATTTAATTCTAGTGATATATATTTCAATAGAAATAAATATGAATGAATTAGATATATATTTGTACGGAATACCTATCGTTTTAACCCTTATTGTGGCGGAAGTGGCTTATTCTGCGATTAATAATCTTGGCTATTATAAGCTAAAAGATTCTCTTGCGGGTTTTGGTCTTTTGTTTGGCAATGTCACGATTTCACTTCTAACAAAAAGCTCTATCTTCTTTTTTTCACTTTTTCTATATCAATACAAAGTATTCACGGTTAACGAACTTTTACCTACATGGTTAGTTTGGATTATGACATTTATAATCATCGACTTCGTATATTATTGGTATCATCGATGCTCACATAGAATTAGACTTTTATGGGCTGTACACATGAATCACCACTCAAGTGAAGAAATGAATTTTACTGTGGCTCTGAGACAAGCATGGTTTGGTCCTCTAACTAAAGTTCCCTTTTTTGCAGTAATGCCTCTTATTGGCTTTGATCCAATTATAACTGCCATAGCGGGCGCTGTATCTACTCTTTATGGTTTGCTTACACACACTAAATGGGTAAATAAACTTGGAATACTCGAATATATATTCATAACTCCCTCACATCACCGTGTGCACCATGGCAGCAATGAAATCTATATTGATAAGAATTATGGAAATCTTTTAATTATATGGGACAAAATATTTGGAACTTTTGCTGCAGAGAAAGAAGAGGTCACTTATGGTATTCGAGAAAATGTGAATACCTTCAATCCTCTAAAAATTACCTTTATGTTCTGGTATTCAATGTATAAGGATTTTAGGAAATCAAAGAATTTTAAAAATAAAGTATTATCTTTCTTTGGAACACCTGAATGGAAACCATAAAGAAAATTATTTATTCTGGATTATCTCTCAAATATTTTAAATATTTTATAATCTCTTCTATCCGATCATCAGAGACATCTTTATAAGACATTCCAAAATGATTTTTAACCATGAGGGCCACATGAGCATATGGGTTCCTACCTTTCGGATGGTTAGGATGTGGTTGAAGTCTACCTTTAAGGAAGTTGCCAGTTTCTTGAATAATTTTCCATATTATAGATGAGTTTTCTTTATTCAAAGCTAGTATATATTTTTTATTTTCTAATTTAGTTATTATTTATTAATCAATTCAATAGTTATTCTAGTTTTAATATAAGTCGCCAATGTGGCAACTAATTATAGTTAATAATTATCAATAAAAAATAATATGATTATTGTGATTAATCTAAAAAAACAAAGATGGAAACAGAACAGATTTTTAAAGGCGTCAACCAACAAATTAAGGTATTTGATTCAGCCGGCGACAAAAAAATTTTTGTAAGACTTAGCCATTTTAGGCGTTCTGTCTATGGTATTAGAATTTGTTTTGAAATAATGAAATTCCACTTCGATGAAGATGTAAATAAAATTGAATGTACTAAAGAATATTTAACTAAAAACATGGCTGAGTTAGCTTCAAGAGCTACAATCATAAATTTCATCAATGATGAGATAAGTAAAGGGTCTCTGACTACTCAAGTCAGTACAAAAGATAAAAGAGTTAAAATTATCCAGCCTTCAAGTGAATTAATAGATGAATTCACTATGTGGCTAGATATGATTTATAAAGCTGCTTAAATTTATTCTGAAATCTGCAAATTAACTGCAGATACTTTTCCATTTTTTTCTTCAGCTTCGTAGCTTATTTTTTGGCCTTCATCCAATCTGTTGATACCAGCTGCTTGTACAGCTGTGATATGAACAAAAATGTCTTTATCGCCTTCATCAGGCGCAACAAAGCCATAACCTTTTTTTGGATTAAACCATTTAACAGTACCAGTAGCCATATTATTCTTATTCCTTTTTTTAATTATAGACTTCGTTCAAGTCCAATTAGGAACAAGCACTCAATCTTTAAAAAGATCTTATAGTGATATCTAATAAAAAAGCAAATTTTATTTACTTGCGATATTGTAACAATTTATAGCAATTTTTGTCTATGTTCCGCAGAATGTTTTATAAGGCTCAGCTTGAATTTGAGGAGTTTTCGAATATTTCTCATCAATGTCTAATTGCTCGTATGGCTTTGACAAAACTACAAGTAGTTCATTCAATTTAGAGAATTTGCCTTCTATTTCAGCTTCAGCTAAAGCTTCTTCAACTAAATAATTTCTAGGAATTAAAATGGGATTAGTTTTTTTCATAATATTTAGGTGATCACAATTATTAACCCTTTCTTCCCAATTTTTTTTCCATACTAGAAATTCAGTATCTTCAAACTCCTCATCATTTGCATGATTGCTGTCCATCAAGTTGCAAAAAGTATTTGTGAAGTCTGGTTTTTTTGATTGCATCCATGTCAGCAAATCCTTAATTAAAACTTCATCCTCTCTACTTCTATCAGTTATTCCAAGTTTTGATCTCATCATGATTTGCCATTTTTCGTTAAATATTTCACTGAAAGAATCGATTGTTTTCTGTGCAATTTCTAATGATTTTGTCTCATCCTTATCGATTAAAGGAAGCAAGCTTTCAGCAAGTCTAATTAAATTCCAATGAATTGTCGCAGGTTGATTACCATAGGCGTACCTTCCTTGAAAATCGATAGAACTGAACACTGCTTTATGATCGTACTGATCCATAAAGGCACATGGACCGTAGTCTATAGATTCTCCACAAATGGTTGAATTATCAGTATTCATAACACCATGAATAAATCCAACCCGCATCCAGTTTACTATTAGATCAATTTGTTTTGCCATCACTATCTTTATAAATTTAATTACTCTATTTGGACTATCTAAAATTTCTGGGAAGTGCCTTTTGATACAGTAATCAAGTAACTTTGACATAGCATCGATGTCTTTGTGTGCTGCTAAGAATTGAAATGTGCCAAACCTAATATGACTAGCTGCAACTCTTGTTAAGATTGCTCCTTTCAAAGGAGTCTCTCTTAAAACTTTTTCTCCTGTTTCAACAACAGCAAGACTTCTTGTGGTAGGAATATTTAAATAGAACATGGCTTCACTAATTAAATATTCACGAAGCATAGGGCCAAGAGCCGCTCTTCCATCACCTCCCCTTGAGTATGGTGTTCTCCCAGACCCTTTAAACTGAATATCATAAATTTCACCTTTAGGAGTGCTTTGTTCTCCTATGGTTAGAGCTCTTCCATCACCAAGAATTGTGAAATTTCCAAATTGATGACCAGCATATGCTTGTGCGAAAGGATTGATTCCACTGGGTATTATATTACCAGATAAAAAATTAGAGAGGTCCTCACTAGAAAGTTTTGAAAAATCAATTCCCAATTCAGTAGATAATGCTTCATTGAGAACTACAGTTTTGGGGTCTTTAACACTTATGGGCATTAGTTTAGAAAAAAGAATCTCAGGCAATTGGGTATAAGTTGCCCTAAGCTTTAATCCAATATTTGAAAATGACTCATTATGATTTATCATTATTCTAAATTTAATTTAAATTCCTAATTATTGATATCTAAAATGTTAATCCAAAAAGAACTCGAAATAACCATTGATGGCAAAGGTCTTTATAATATTACTGAAATAATAAACCAGGCTATTGCAAAACACAGAATAGCAAAGGGTTTGTGTACATTATTTATAAAGCACACTTCAGCATCACTTATTATTCAAGAAAATGCTGATCCAAATGTTCTGAAGGACATATTAGATTTTTTTGATCGTGTAGTCCCTGAATCTGAAAATTATGCTCACAGGGAAGAAGGGCCTGACGATATGCCAGCTCATATCAAGTCAGCTTTAACAAACACAAGCATTAATTTGCCTATTAAAGAGAAGAAGCTTGATTTAGGAACATGGCAAGGAGTTTTTATTTTTGAACATCGTTATAAAAATAATGATCCGGGCATAAGAAGAATAATTAGTATGACAATTGTAGCTTAAGTTTAATGAGGCATTCTAAACTTATCATGACAAGTCTTACAACTTGACCAGATTAGTTTCTTTTGGGCATCTTTTAACTCATCTCCAGTTAGTTCGGATGCAAGAACTGTAAACTCTTTAACTTTATTTGAAGTCTCTATCATTAGAGTATTAAATTCTTCTTTTTGAAGCCATATCGTTGGCAAGGCCTCTGTATCGTAGCCTGTTTTGGTGTTATCTGGAAATAAATCTAAAAGCCTGTCATAATTTGTGCTCATTTTTTGTGATAGCTCAATCACTTTCTCATTATTCCCTTTGGTAATTTCAGCGCTCATTCTCTTAGCATGGCTATAATTCTGCTTAAATAGTGATTTCCTCTCTTTAATAATATTTCCATGATCGTCTGCAAAAGCAATTACAATTAAGAGTAATATCGATAGAATTGCGGAGGCGAAAAATTGAAAAAAGTTAATCATGTACTTAATTATATAATATGAAAATTACAAATGACACTAATTCTTATGGATTTCTTGCACGTTTTTTTCACTGGATTACTTTTGTTATATTATTATTACAACTCCCTTTAGGAATATATTTAGATAATCTTGAATTTTCAGAATTTAAACTTTCTATTGAAAATATTCATACAATCATTGGCATGACTATTTTTTACTTAACTCTTCTAAGATTAATATGGAAATCAATTAATACAAAGCCAATTGATAATATATCAATGAGCAAAATCCAGATTATTGCCTCTCAGATTGTGCATGGACTTTTCTATATGACTTTATTAGTCATCACTATAAGCGGCATAGGTAAACTTTTATTATCCGGTGAGGAAATCAATTTTATCATTATGAAAGCATCAATTGATTACTACAACTTTGATCTCGCTGATATATTTTATTCAATTCACGCAGTTTCAGCTTATTTTCTTTTAATTCTTTTCTCTGTCCATTTGAGTGCCGTCATATATCATCATGCTTTTCAAAAGGATAGGATTTTGAGAAAAATGCTATAGAGTTGAATATGGAAGAAAAAAAACACTTTGCTGAGTTTATTGAACGGCTCAATAAAACAACTGATAATTTTAGAGAAAATGCAAAAAATAAACGACATAAACTTAATTTAAGAACTGCTAGAGAAAATCTTTATGATCTTGTTGATAAAGACAGCTTTCTTGAGTACGGAGCATTTGCTGTAGCGGCTCAAAAAAGTCGTAAAAGCCAAGAAGAACTTTTGATGGAAACTTCTGGTGATGGTGTTATCACCGGGTTCTGTAAGATTAATAGTAATATAATAGACAATGAGGCAACCGATGCCGTTGCTATTGTGTACGATTATTCTGTCTTAGCGGGTACACAAGGTTATTTTCATCACATGAAGCTTGATCGGATTTGTGGGAAAGCAAAAAAATATAAACTACCTATTGTTATATTTACCGAGGGTGGAGGTGGTAGACCGGGAGATACAGACATCACTACAAGCATTGCTGGATTGCATGTCCCTACTTTTGCTTTATGGGGAGGTCTCACTGGAAGGTGCTTACGCATTGCCATAAATAATGGTTTCTGTTTTGCAGGCAATGCTGCTCTATTTGGATGTGCCGATATTAGAATAGCCACTAAAAATTCATGGATCGGTATGGCAGGCCCTGCAATGATTGAGGGGGGGGGACTCGGATCGTATGGTCCAAAAGAAATAGGTCCATCAGAGGTAAATGAAAAAAATGGCGTCATTGATTTAGTGGCGAAAGATGAAGCTGAAGCTACGGATTTTGCAAAGAAAATACTTTCTTACTTTCAAGGTGATTTAGTTGATTGGAAAGTTGAAGATCAAACTCAATTAAAAGATATCATGCCTAAAAATAGAAAGTGGTCATATCCAATCAGAAATATTATTAATATCATTTCCGATAAAGATACCTTTATAGAACTCAAACAGATATATGGAAAAAGTATCGTAACAGGACTTATACGCATTGAAGGAAAAGCGTTTGGATTGATGGCGAGCGACAGCCAACATTTAGGTGGAGCAATCGATTCAGAGTCCGCTGATAAAGCTTCTAATTTTATTGAGCTTTGCAATCTTCAAAATCTTCCTATCATTTCTTTAGTCGATACCCCTGGTTTTATGGTTGGACCCGATAGTGAAGAAGAAGGGGCAGTTAGAAGAATGTCCACTCTTTTTAAAGTAGGTTCGCAAATAAAAATACCCATGATCACAATTTTTTTAAGAAAAGGTTACGGACTAGGTGCACAAGCGTTAGCTGGGGGAAGCTTTCATCAACCAGTATACTCAGCTGCATGGCCTACTGGAGAATTTGGAGCGATGGGATTAGAAGGTGCCATCAAGCTTGGATTCAAAAAAGAACTTGATAAAATAAAAGATGAAAAAAAGAAAGAAGAGCTGTTTAATAAGTTAGTCGATCAATTGTACGAAAAAGGAAAAGCAATTGAAGCCGCAGCTCACCTTGAGATTGATGCGGTAATTGATCCTGCAGAAACTAGAAGTGTAATATTAAAAGCAGCGAGATAAGTTTAATGGAGACGAATTTTGAGCTAGATGATCCAAACTATTACAGTATGAAATTTGGATTAATCGTACTGCAAAGTGATGAGACAATTGAGCAAGAAATTAGAAGCGCACTTGATGAAAGTATGGCCATTTATCACTCAAGGATTCCATGTGACCAAGCTGTAAATAATGAAAATCTTGCAAAAATGAAAAATGATTTACCAATTGCGGTGGGACTGCTTCCAAAAATCAACTTTAACAGTATCGGATATGCGTGTACCTCAGGTGCAGCGGTAATTGGCTCTGAAAAAATAAATAAATTAATTAATGAGCAGCATACAAATGCTTTTATAACAGATCCTATAAGAGCAGTTAAGGAAGCGCTTAATAGCTTTGGATGTAAGAATATTGCGTTTGTTTCTCCTTATGAACAATCTGTAACTCAAAAACTCAAACAAAATCTTCGGAGTGATAATTTTAATATATCAAACGAAAAATCATTTAATGAGTCAGATGACACAGTAGTGGCAAGAATATCTGAAAGAGATAGTTTGAGAGCGATATTAGAAATTGGGGAAAATGATTGTGATGCAGTATTTATTTCGTGCACAAATTTGAAAACATTTAAAATAATAGATGAAGCAGAACGCGTACTGAGAAAACCTGTTGTATCCTCAAACCAGGCAATGATATGGCATATGTTTCGTGGTTCTGGGCATGATTCAACAAAAGGACCGGGGATGCTTTTTAAGCAGAGTCTAACTAAGAGCTAGCCAAATTCCAACGCCTCCCATTAGTAGGCCAGCTAAACGATTTATTAATTTAATATTTTTTTGTTTCTTCAAGATAATTCCAAGCATCTGTCCTCCAGCTGCATAAATCATCAAAGATATGAATTCTATTATCAATATGATGACGACCAATGCCGACATCTGAGGCACGAGTGCTAATTCATAATTGATGAACGCAGGTACCATAGCAATAAAAAAAGCCCATCCTTTAGGGTTGGCAACTGCTGTAATAAATCCCTGACTTGCGAGCTTTAAAAAATTAATTTCAAAAGAATGTGTTCCGTCTAAATTTAGTGCTAATGATCCTTTAGAATTAAACATTTGATAGCCAACAAACATCAAGTAAATTCCCCCTCCGTATTTAAAAAAGAGAAATGTCATTGGATATGATGAAATAATTGCACCACCTCCAATAACTGCGCTTCCGGCAACTATTAGTACGCCCATGAGTTCCCCAACCATCATTTTCATTGTATTTTTAAGCCCAATGGTAATACCCATAGTTAAAGCAAGTGTCATGCAAAGACCTGGGGTTATAGAAATAACAAAAAACAAAGGAATAAAAAAATAAAGAAGGGTAAAGTCTAAAAACATAAGAAATTTGTATCCGATTTTTAGACACAAAGCACAAAAAAAACGGGGCGCGACAAATACCCCGAAAGGTCTCCATCTCGCCCCGAAATTACGGACTAACTCCGAACAAACTCCCCGAAAGGCTTTGGCTCTTTGTTGTTCCGATAATTAAAGCTTAGTCGATTAAAAAAATTTTTAAATTAAAAAAAAATAATTTTCATTTGTTAACTTGTGGATAAGTGGAAAACTTATTTAGCAATAAAATCAATAAAATATTTAATAAATTTACTATATGTTTAAGCGATCTTTTTTTTAAGTGGTTTTTCAGTGATTGGAAAATGCATTAACGCGGAAACAAAACCAAGAATTACGCATACCCACCACATGATATCGTATGAACCATAAAAATCATAAAAACGACCTCCAAACCAAGAACCCATAAATGAACCGACTTGATGAGAAAGGAATGCGAAGCCATATAACATTGACATATATTTTGTCCCAAAAATTACAGAAATAATCCCACTGGTAAGAGGAACAGTTGAAAGCCAAAGAATACCAAGCAATGCAGCAAAAATTAATACCGTGACTTCAGTTTTAGGAAGAAAAATAAATACCAAGAATAAAAGTGCACGAAGCGTGTATAAAATGACCAGAAGATTTTTTTTTGAATTTTGATCACCCAAATGACCAAAATATAATGTACCAAACACATTGAATAAACCAATCAAAGCAAGAGACCATGAACCAATCCATAAAGGCAATGATAGATCAGTTAAGTAAGCCGGCAAATGTGTCGCTACAAATGATACATGAAAGCCACATACAAAAAAACCAACTGTCAGTAGCACATAGCTTTTATTTGCAAAAGCTTCATTGAGTACAGACGCTAATGATTGAGCGGCTTGATCATCCTTTCCTGAATTAAAGGTAGACTTTGTAAGAGTAAGTGCAAACAAAATCATTATCAAAGATGTAAAACAAAGATATATAATTGACTTCTGCCAATCAGTTGCTTCAATCATAAATCCTGTAAGTGGGACAATTAAAAATTGTCCAAGAGAACCTGCTGCCATTACAATCCCTAGTGATAGTGTCTGATATTTGCCTGTAACTGCTTTACCTACAGCTCCAAGAATCACTGCTGTTCCACATCCAGCGCAACCAAAACCAAAAACTACTTGTGAAACTATTAGGAGACCTGATCCCTCAACAAGAGACATCGTATAAAGACCAATTAAAAAAAAGATTGCTCCGTATAGACCCGCAATGGATGATCCATACTTATCAGCAATTGCACCAAAGATTGGTGATCCGATCCCAATCATAAGGAATTGAATCGCAATGGCAAAACCAAAAACTTCTCTTCCAGTTTGTATGTGGTCTGAAATAGGAATTAAATATAATCCGGATGAGTGTCTTATCCCAAACGATACTAATAATAAAACACATCCACCTACTATTACTAATAGAGAGGAAGAATGTTTAAAAAATTTCATTATATATATTTTATATACAATTATTTCTTACTTGCTACACTAATAACTTATGGCATTTACTATTGTATATCTGATAGTCCTCGTATTGCTACTGGCCTTGTTTGCGAGAAAGCAAATCAAAGGTTTAGAAAGCTCTAAGAAATTTGATGAAAAAGCAATGCTTGTTTTATGGCTAATTCTTGGGATGGTAGGGCTTATCACCGGTGGATTGTAAATATTATTAATTGAAATAGTTTCTATTTGATATTTTTATTGACAACTAATATTGTTTTTGAATGAGATTAGATAAATTAATTAAAAATAAGTTTATCTACACAAAGAAAAGTAGCATAATAAAAAAACTATATTTTTTTTTTCACTACATAAAATTATATTACTATAAATCATATTCGCAAGGTGGTGTTGATTTATTGGTCAATAAATTTTTTAAAAATCAAAAAAATGGAATTTATTTAGATATAGGAGCATACCATCCTATTAAATGGTCAAACACATATCTTTTGTATAAAAAAGGATGGAGTGGGATTAATATTGATCTAGACGAAAGTTCAATAGAAATGTTCAAATATTTTAGAACTAATGATTATAATAAGCAAATAGCAGTTTCAAATTATAAGGGAAATATAAATCTTTATCGTTATCACCAGAGATCTGCTAATCAAACTGTAAGCTCTGATACAGCAAAAAAAATGAATAACGATAATCTAAAAAAAATTGAGGTAAAATGTGATACACTAAATAATATTATTCAAGACTCATGCTTCAAAAATATGAAGATTGATTTCTTATCAATAGACATTGAAGGTCACGAGTTAATAGCTTTAAAAGATTTTGATTTTAAAAAATATGATCCAAAACTTATTGTAATTGAATACAATGACCCAGAATTAGTTTCATTTGAATTTCAATACCAAAAAATTGAAAATGTTATGAAATCTGAAATTTATAAATTCATGTATGAAAAAAACTATAAATTTGTAAATTGGCACCATACAGATTTGATCTTTATTTCTGATAAGATTTTTAAGCAAAGAAAAGTTAACTTTTGACGAGTAAAGTAAGATTTATGGCGGAAAGGATGGGATTCGAACCCACGATACGGTCACCCGCATACACGCTTTCCAATCTATGTGTCACAAATTAGAGGATAATATTTCTAAGTAAACTGGGAATTCTTTTTAGGGAAGGAGTGAATTATTTTGAGTGAGTGTGACAAGAGTGTGTCAGCAATTGTTTCATATTTTTAATGCACTATGCCTAATATTTTATCTTCATAAGTAGTTAAGTTGTCATTCTGATCTAAATTATAGCATGTAAAATACCAGTAAGGATCTGATCCCTGAACTGCAGATTGGTAGGAATTTGAGACTTGAATTTGAATACACCCAGGCTTCATATCGTCAGGACGTGAACAAGATTCTCTAAGAGCTTGTCTTACATCTCCTGTTTCATTGGCAAAATAAGGATTTAGATAGACATCTCTAAAGTGAGACTCCCATTCCTGAACCATTGTAAAGTTATTTTGAGTATGTGTACACCAATCAGAATTTGTGTCTAAATCACCCCAATCATTTCTTAAGTATAGAGGAATACCTGCATCACAACCTTGCCACAAAGTTCTTATTTCCTTAATAACTTGATGGCATTGTCTATCAGCAACAGTTTTTTTAGAATTTTTCATAAAACCAGAAAAAGCTACTGCACCCACAGCGGCCAGAACTCCAATGATCGCAACCACGACGAGAAGTTCAATGAGCGTGAAGCCTTTTTGATCCATAGATTAGGTATTAAAATCTAATATAGTTTTCAAGTCTATTATTTATTGAAGAGCAAGGTTTTTCAAAGCAAGTGCAAACACTTACTCTTTTGTCACCTGGTGTTGAAGCTGTCAGGGACCTCACCCATACAAATCCTTGGTATTGATCTTGAGTGGCGCCATAACAAGAGCCTTCTTGCATCGTTCCCATATTTGACACACCCATGGAAGTTAAATTAAGTGGGTTCGTCCAACCTATTTCATTATTAAAGTGATTTTTTAAATACTCACCAAAAAACCAGACTGGATTTCCATAACAGTCAACTTCATTCAATTGAGTATCATTTCTTATATTCATCATCTTCGCTGATGAATTTACGTTACACTCTTGAACTAGAAGATGTATTTTTTTTTCAACTATTTCATGGTTAGATTTTATAACTGAGATACGTGCACTTTTTATAAATCCATTAAACGCTACTACCCCAACAGCAGCCAGAACTCCAATAATTGCAACAACAACGAGGAGTTCAATGAGGGTGAAGCCTTTTTGTTTCTGCATATATTTATATAAAAGGATCTTGAATATATGTTTGAAGTATATCATCAGGATCATTGCCAAATCTTGTACAACAGTGAATTGTCGTAGTGCCTGGTTCCCATCCACAATTTACTTCACCAACGGTCTCAGAGTTAGGTTCTGCACAATCATGATTTCCTTGAACTCCTGTGCCATTATCCCAATTGGGATTGAAGGGATTGGTAAAGCCCATTACATCATAATGTGACAAGAAACCCATTATGTAATCAATCATGAATGTCATCTTACTAGACTGATTAATTGTAGTATTAATTCTTTGACAGTTCACATCTTCGAGATAGGAATGTCCTTCAATTTCTCCCCTTTTCCATCTTTCATGAAAATCAATCTCGCCACCGTAATCACATTTCATAAACTCAGTTTGTATATATTTGACGACTGATTTATGATTTGCTTTAACAGTATTAATCTTTGCATTATTAATAAATCCATTAAATGCTACCACCCCAACCGCCGCCAATACTCCAATGATTGCAACCACGACGAGAAGTTCAATGAGGGTGAAGCCTTTTTGAGTCATGGAAGAAGCTTAAACTAGATCGAGGCCATTTAAAATTTTAAATATTGAGTGTGATCAGATTGTGATCAAAATATCAAAGCTTTGAAATTTTAACCTTTAAGATTCAAGAAAATGGCGGAAAGGATGGGATTCGAACCCACGATACGGTCACCCGCATACACGCTTTCCAAGCGTGCGCCTTCAACCACTCGGCCACCTTTCCTTATTCAACCTTCAAAGCAGCAATAAATGCCTCTTGAGGAATATCAACTTTTCCGTAAGTTCTAAGTCTTTGCTTGCCCTTCTTTTGCTTATCAAGCAACTTTCTTTTTCTATCTGTAGCTCCGCCACCATGAATCCGATCAATAACATTTTTTCTATACCCACGCACTGTTTCTCGAGCAATTATTTTACCACCTATAGCTGCTTGAATGGGTATATGAAACTGATGTCTTGGAATTAATTCCTTGAGTTTTTCACATACGGCTCTACCTTTCTTTTCAGAAAAGTTTCGGTGAACAATTATTGATAAAGCGTCAACAGGCTCATCATTAACTAGAATGCTTAAACGAACAAGATCACTTTCCATATACTGGTCAATTTCATAATCGAAACTTGCATATCCACTTGATATTGATTTTAGTTTGTCATAAAAATCAAAAACAATTTCATTAAGTGGTAGCTTATAAGTAAGTATTACTCTTGATCCTGAATACGTCAGTTCGTTTTGAATACCTCTTTTGTCCTCACAAAGTGAAATGATACTGCCTAAATACTCATCTGGACATATTATAGTTGCTTTGATCCAAGGCTCAGAAATTGTTTTGATTTTCATTATCTCAGGCATGTCTGCTGGATTATGAAGCTCTATCTTACTCTCATCAGTAAGTAAGATGTCATAAATTACACTCGGAGCTGTTGTGATCAAATCTAAATCAAATTCTCTGTCCAATCTTTCAACAATAATTTCAAGGTGAAGTAATCCTAAGAAACCACACCTAAAGCCCATGCCTAATGCAGCTGAGGTTTCTTGCTCATAATGAAAACTTGAATCATTAAGCTTTAATTTTGCAAGAGCATCTTTTAGGAATTTAAAGTCTGCTGCATTGGTTGGAAAAAGACCACAAAATACTACTGGTTGACTGGGTTTGAAGCCAGGCAATGGCTGAGTTTTCTTATCATTTGATAAAATAATAGTATCTCCGACTTTGGTTTGAGAAACCTCTTTAATTGCAGCAGTAATAAATCCGAGTTCACCTGTCTTGATCTCTTCATTGACAATCATTTTTGGAGTAAAGCATCCAATTCTTTCAATTAAATGCTTAGTGTCAGTTTGATGAAATCTTACTTCCATGCCTTTTTTCAATATGCCATTAATAACTCTTACCAAAACTACAACACCTAAGTAAGCGTCGTACCAACTATCAACGAGTAATGCTTTTAAAGGTTCCGTTGTACTCCCAACAGGAGCTGGGAGATCATTTACAATAGTTTCGAGAACATCTTCTATGCCTATTCCAGATTTTGCCGAAATTTCTAAAACATTACTTGTATCGATTCCAAGAATATCATCAATTTGTCCTTTTACTCTCTCAGGATCTGCTGCAGGTAAATCAATCTTATTTAAGACAGGAATAATAACATGATCATTCTCAACGGCTTGGTATAAATTTGCTAGCGTTTGAGCTTCCACGCCTTGACTCGCGTCAACAACAAGAAGTGAGCCTTCACAAGCTGAGAGTGAGCGGTTAACTTCATAGCTGAAATCAACATGCCCCGGAGTGTCTATGATATTTAATGTATAGATTTCACCATCTTTAGCCTTATACTTTAATTGAACTGTCTGTGCTTTAATAGTAATCCCTCTTTCTCGTTCAATATCCATTGAGTCAAGTACTTGCGACTTCATCTCTCGTTCTGTCAGACCGCCACAAAATTGTATTAATCTATCTGCAAGTGTAGATTTACCATGATCAATGTGCGCAATAATTGAAAAGTTTCTGATATTTTTGGTTCCAGTCATTGAGAATATTTTTTATGATCGAACAGTTCCAGAAGTAGATTTTTCAATAGCGTCAACAATTTTTGAACTCAAGCTATTAATATCATTTTCATCTAATGTTTTTTCTTCAGATTGTAAAATAACTTTGATTGCCATTGATTTTTTATCGTGTCCCAAACTTTTGTCCTCAAATAAGTCAAATATTTCTGCACTCTTTATTATTTTTGTATCAACATTTAATGCTGCTTTAATTAAATCACTACTTTTAACATCCTTATCAAGTATAAACGCAAAATCTCTCGTTACACTTTGAAAATCACTCAGAATTAGTTGAGGTTTGTTCGTAGTCTTCTTTTCAGTTAGGGGAATATTATCAATCAGTAACTCGAATAAGTTTACTCTTGTTTTTATTTTAAACTTATTTGCAATTCTTGGATGTAATTCGCCAAAGTAACCAATCTCTATTTTCTTGTTAAGGATAATCTTACCTGAGCGTCCTGGATGATACCATGAAGGGGCTTCATCAGAGATTGAAATTTTCTTATTTCCTGGTACTAAATAATTTACAACGTTTAATAGATCATTTTTAACATCAAAAATATCAAATTGTTTTTTTTCACTTCTCCAAGTCTTACTATTGCTTAAGCCATATTTCACACCGCATATTGAATTTATTTGATCTTCAGGAGTGGTTGAACTGTACTGACTGCCAGCTTCAAAAATAGACAAAGAATCAATTCCACGTGCTGTATTTTTTTTAATTGATGCTAATAAGTTAGGAACAAGGCTAGGTCTTAATATATCTAAATCCTCTGAAATCGGATTGACTATTTTTAATTTTTCAACTTCGCCAAAAAAAATACTTTTCTTAGAGTCTGAAAAAGAGAATGTAATAAATTCATTATATCCCTCTGACGCTATGAAATGCTTTGCCTTTGAAATAATCTTTTGAGTATTATTTAGTATATCTTTGTTGACCTTACTGATAGCTCTAATATTTGAAGTTGGAATATTTTCATACCCTTTGATACGAATAATTTCCTCACTTATATCTGCTTCTCCATGAATATCTTGCCGCCATGATGGAATTGTGCAGTGAATACTCTCACCACTTTTCTTTGCTCCAAAGCCTAAAGAATTCAAAATTAAAACAATTTCATCATCTGTGATCTCTAATCCCAACCTTTTAACTATATTTTTACCTGAAATATGAATTGTATTTAGAGTTTCAGATATTTGTCCGGCTAATACAAGTTCACTACATTCACCTCCGCATATTTCAAGTATTAGTTGAGTTGCATAGTGAATCCCCTCTAAAGTTGACCTTGGATCAATTCCTCTTTCAAATCTGTATCTTGCATCGCTTAATATTGATAAATCTCTCCCTGTTCTTGCTGTGTTTACGTTATCAAAAAGTGCAGACTCTAAAAGGACATTAATTGTATCAAAATTACACCCCGTGCTTTCACCGCCCATAATGCCTCCCAAACCTAATACTTTTTCTTCATCTGAAATTGTACACATACCATTTTTTAAGTTATAGGTCTTTTCATCTAGAGCCTTAAAACTTTCACCGTCTTGAGCTGATCGAACTATAATTTTTCCTTTAATTTTATCAGCATCATAGACATGCAATGGTCTATTTTGGTCAAACATCACATAATTTGTTATATCGACTAAAGCGGAAATGGGTCTTAAGCCAATTGACTTTAATTTTTTCTTTAACCAGTCAGGACTTGCTACATTTTTTACATTCTTAATATAGACTCCTGCGAATGCTGGGCACATGTCATTATCTTGTATTTCAATTTTAATTGGGGACTCAAATGAACCTTTTTCTGTCTTGTACTCTCGGTTTTTTAACTTTCCAAGACCTGCTGCAGCTAAATCACGTGCAATTCCTAGAACACCCAAACAGTCTTGACGGTTGGGAGTAATACCTATTTCAATTAAAATATCATTCATTCCAGACGAGTCTGCAAATGAGCTGCCAACCTCTTTATCTTGTTCTAAACTGATAATACCGTCGTGCTCATTTGAAATTCCAAGCTCATACTCTGAACACATCATTCCATAAGACTCAACGCCACGGATCTTGGCTGCTTTTATTTTCATTTGATTTACAGGAATGACGGATCCAACAGGTGCATAAACAACTTTCATCCCTTTTGTAACATTGGGAGCTCCGCATACTACATCAACTTTTTCTCTACCGATATCAACTTTACATAATTTTAGTTTATCTGCATTAGGGTGTTTTTCTTCTTCCAAAACCTGTCCAACAATAAAGTCTTTATAGGCTAGGTCTGCATCTTGAACACTCTCTACCTCCAATCCAATTGACGTTAATTTATCAACTACTTCATTATATTGATGCTCTGTTTCTAGATGCTCTTTTAGCCATGAGTAAGTGAACTTCATTAGCTTAAGTCCCTGATGAGAGAAGGAAAGTTCAGTGGAGAAAAGCCATAATGCTTATTCCATCTTAAATCGCACTCAAAAAAAGTCCTTAAATCACTTATACCGTACTTAAGCATTGCAAGGCGTTCTATGCCCATGCCGAAGGCATACCCTTGAAAACTACTTGGATCAATATTTACATTTTGTAGAACTTTTGGATGCACCATCCCGCAGCCTAATATTTCTAGCCAGTCATCACCTTCACCAATAACTAATTGATTCCCTTTTTTTGTATAACCTATATCAACTTCTGCTGACGGCTCTGTGAACGGAAAATGACTTGGTCGAAATCTCATTTTAAGTTTATCTGTTTCAAAAAAAGTTTTAAGAAATATTTCAAGACATCCCTTGAGATGACTCATATTGCTTTCTTGATCGATTACTAATCCCTCAACTTGATGAAACATTGGAGAATGTGTTTGGTCATTATCGCACCTAAATGTTTTCCCAGGAGCAATCAGTCTAATAGGAGGTT
This sequence comes from uncultured Pelagibacteraceae bacterium, assembly GCA_902544065.1. Classification (GTDB taxonomy): domain Bacteria; phylum Pseudomonadota; class Alphaproteobacteria; order Pelagibacterales; family AG-422-B15; genus CACNXQ01. Next base: position 234,171 of record CACCAS010000002.1, on the reverse strand, counting down.
TATGCTCAAGCATACTCCTGATTTGTACAGGTGATGTATGCGTTCTTAATACATTCTGCATATTGTCTGTTTGCGTTTCTACATAAAATGTATCATGCATTTGTCTTGCCGGATGATGTTCTGATGTATTTAGTGCCGTGAAATTATTATAGTCCGTTTCGACTTCTGGCCCCTCTGCAACATAAAAATCTAAGTCGCCAAATATTGTGACTACTTCCTCAATGACTTGAGTTATAGGGTGAATTGATCCCAAAGAACTTGATACTGGTAATGTTACATCGAGTGTCTCAGAGGATAGTTTTTCATTTAAATTCCTATCGTTTAGTTCTTCTGTCTTGTCTTCTATAAGAATCAATATTTTATTTTTAAGAGTATTTAGTATTTCAGCTTGTTTTTTTCTATCCTCGCCTAAGAGATTAGCAAGCTCCTTCATTAAAAGAGAAATCTCTCCTTTTTTACCAAGATATTTTATACGGCATTCATTCAAGCTTTCTAAATCTGTAACTTTAGATAAAGAATTTGTAATTTCTTGCTCTAGTTTTGTAAAATCAACCATAACAATACAACAATATCAGATTTAGTTTTTTCCGTAATAAGAATATATTTGTGTAAAAGATAATTAGCTAGTTATTTAGCGGCTGATTGAACTTGTTCGGCTAAATGCTTAAACGACGATGGTTCATTCATTGCTAAATCAGCTAGGATCTTTCTATCAAGTGAGATATTCAATTTTTTCAATCCACTTATAAAAACTGAGTATGATATACCGTACTCTCTTGCCCCAGCATTTATCCTTTGAGTCCATAGAGACCTGAAGTCTCTCTTTTTGGCTCGGCGATCACGATATGCATATTGTAGAGATTTTTCGACTGCCTGCTTTGCTACTTTAAAAGTATTTTTTCGTCGACCTCTGTAACCTTTAGCTTGCTTGATCACCTTCTTGTGTCTTGCGTGTGCAGTAACTCCTCTTTTAACTCTTGCCATAATAATAACCTATCTATGCGTACGGTAAAAACTTTTTAACAATGCGGGCATCTTGATCAGACAGAATAGTTGACCCTCTCTGATTCCTTATCTGCTTATTAGTCCTTTTAATCATGCCGTGCTTTTTCCCACTTTGATAAGATTTAACTTTACCAGATGCAGTAACTCTGAACCTTTTGTTAGCGCCCTTTTTTGTTTTGAGTTTTGTCATAATGAATGAGCAGGGTTATATCCCCTGGATAGGAAAAAATCAAAGGTTTTTATAATTGAAAAGAATATGAAAAAATAGCCTAGTTAGGAGTAAAAATCATTGTAAATTGTCTGCCTTCTAGTTTGGGCTCTTGCTCAATTTTACTGGTTGATCCCATAGTCTCCCTTATTCTTTCCATTAAATTCTCTGCAATATCATGATGCTCAAATTCACGCCCTTTAAACCTAATGGTAAATTTTACTTTGTCTCCAGCAGTAATAAACTTTTGTGCCGCTCTTACTTTAAAATCATAATCGTGAACATCTATCCCTGGACGCATTTTTATTTCTTTTATTGTAACTTCTTTTTGTTTTTTCTTTGAAGTACTTGCTTTTTTTTGGGCCTCATATTTGAATTTTCCAAAGTCTAGTATTTTGCATACCGGAGGGTCAACTTGTGGGGATACTTCAACAAGATCTAATCCTACCTCAATAGCTTTTTTTACAGCTTCATCGGTATTAACAACTCCTAGGTTGTTACCTTTTTCATCAATTAGTCTAACTGTGGAAGTGGTTATGAACTCGTTAATTCGGAATTTTGGGCCTTTAGTAGATTGATTGTATCTATTATTTTTCTTTTGAAGTGCTATTTTAATCTCCTATATCTATTGTTGTGAAGGCATCATACATTTTTTTATAAAAAAATCATTTAAATTTTCAAACTTTATTTTTTCTTGCTTATCGCTTCCAAATACTCTCATTGTTATAGAACGTTCTTCAATTTCCTTCTTTCCAAGAATTAATTGAAATGGAATTTTTTTTAGAGAATTCTCTCTTATTTTATAACTAATTTTTTCATTGCGCAGATCTTTTTCAACTCTTATGCCAGCTTTCTTTAAACTCTTATAAACTTCTTCACCATATTCATTGATTTCTGAAGTTATCGGTGTAACGATCGCTTGCACAGGAGATAACCAAAGTGGAAGTGCGCCTGCGTAGTGTTCAATTAGTATGCCTGTAAACCGTTCTAAAGATCCAAATAGCGCTCTGTGAAGCATTACTGGATTATATTTTTGACCATCTTCACCTACATAATGTGCTTCAAGTCTTTCGGGCATATTAAGATCTACCTGCAGTGTTCCACATTGCCACTCTCTACCTATTGCATCCTTAAGAATAAATTCTAACTTGGGTCCATAAAATGCACCTTCCCCAGGATTTAATGAATACTCTAATCCAGTTGCTTCCATTGCGTCTCGTAATGCAGCCTCTGATTTATCCCATACCTCATCATTACCGACTCTCTTTTCAGGACGATCTGAAAACTTAATTGATACGTCCTCAAATCCAAAATCTTTATAAATACTTAAAACCAAATCGCACACCTTTTTACTCTCTTCAGTAATTTGATCTTCAGTACAATATATGTGTGCATCATCTTGCGTAAAAGCACGCACCCTCATTAAGCCGTGCAGAGCGCCAGATGGTTCATATCTGTGTACTTTACCAAATTCTGCAATTTTCAATGGAAGATCTCTGTAACTTTTTAGTCCTTGCTTGAATACTTGAACACCACCTGGACAATTCATTGGTTTAAGAGCATATACTCGATCATCCCTTGCTTCAGTTGTAAACATATTGTCTCCAAATTTTTCAAGGTGTCCTGACTTTACCCATAAAGACTTATCCATGATATCTGGCGTGTTTATCTCTTCATAGCCAGCTTCTTCTTGGCGACGCCTCATGTAATCAATCAACGTGCTGAATAAAGTCCAGCCTTTTGCATGCCAAAAAACAGATCCTGGAGCTTCTTCTTGAAAATGAAATAAATCGAGTTGCTTACCAAGTTTCCTATGATCTCTTTTTTCAGCTTCTTCCAAAAGTATCAGGTAGTTTTTTAATTGTTCTTCAGTTTCCCATGCAGTTCCATATATTCTTTGGAGCATTGGATTATTAGAGTCTCCTCTCCAGTAAGCTCCTGCAACTTTAGTTAATTTAAAAGCCTTACCTATTTGTCCTGTAGACTCTAAGTGAGGACCCTTACATAAATCAAACCAATCACCGTGATAATAAACTTTTAATTCCTCGCTTTCAGGCAAGTCTTTAATGATTTCAACTTTGTATTTTTCACCTTTATCTGAAAATAATTTAATTGCATCATCTCTATTCATAATTTTAAAAGATGTTTTTTCGTCTCGGTTAACAATTTCTTTCATCTTCTTTTCAATAACACCTAAGTCTTTATCAGTAAAAGGATCTTTGCGATCAAAGTCGTAATAAAAACCATTCTCTATTACAGGGCCAATGGTAACTTGCGTTTCGGGAAATAGCTCTTGAACAGCCATAGCAAGAACATGGGCTGTATCGTGACGCAATGTGTCTATAAACTTTTCATTATTTTCCATAGAAGGATTACTAATATATCATCTATCTACAAATGAGAATCTATTTTCTCAATGACCGCTTCAGGAGAAAGTTCGTGTAGATTTTTACTGGAAATACTATGAAAATTATCTGTCTGAATGCTTACTTTCTCTGGAGATATATGACTTCCAAATATAGCTAAGCCTTTACAGCCCAAATGAGCTGCAAGGTGTGCAGGTCCTGTATCGTTTGAGATTACATATTTTGAGCCAGCTAATATCTTTGATAATTGAAAAAAATTGGTATGGTCTCCATTGTTCATCAGAATTTTAACGTTATAGGCTTTTGCTTTTTCATACTCACCTGGTCCAGGTACAATAATAATATCTATGTCTGGATATTTTGTATTTAATTTAGCAACCAAATCCTGGTAATGAGGCCATAGTTTCTGACGATGCTTAATGGAACAAAATGGAAAAAGTATAATATAATTTTTCTTTATTGATGAGGGTATAGCAAATTCCTTATCAATCATCCATGTAACTTGAGGTTTATGTGTAAATTGTACATTCACATTAGACCTTGATAATTGAATGTTAAATCTCTCAAGTATACTTTTTTTATCAAACTCTTCTTTACTTTCATTTGGATTTAATATTGTTCTTGAAGAAATCCATTCAACCGAATTCACCAAATATTTTCTATAGAATTCTGTTCTACTTGAATTTTGTAAATCAAATACTTTTTGAAATTTTAAGTTATTAATTATATCTCTAATCTTAAGCAAATAAAAAACATTCCACCTAGATTTTCTTTCATCGACTATAACTTTATCAATGTAAGGACATCTTTCAAAATAAGGTCTAAACGAAGGTGTAGTAAGAATATAAATTTCATTACCTTCGTAGTTTTCTCGTATATCTCTCAGGCACCCATTGATTTGAATAATATCACCAAATGATCCATGTTTTATCACTAAAATTTTATTGGTCATTTATTCAATTATTTCACTATAAAAATTTAAAGTTAAATCACACATTTTTTTATCTGAATAATTATTTCGAGCATTCACTATGCATGCTTGCCTAACTGATTCTGAGCTGTACTTACCTTCGTTAATTGCTTTTAATATTTTAGCAGATAAATCGTTCTCATCGGCATTATTAAATAAGTAACCTGTTTCATTATTAATAATAGTTTCAGCTGAACCTCCATGATTAGAGGCTATAACAAATTTACCCATAGCTTGCGCTTCAACAGAAATTCTACCAAAAGCCTCGGGATCTGTAGATGGTGAGACAACTATATCTGCAATGCTGTAAAAGTTATTAATATCATTTCTTGTACTAATAAAATGCACATTACCTTCAATATCTTTTTCATGAACAAAAGACGTTAATCTATTTCTAAGCGAAGTATTATTCTCAGGCCCTACTAATAGTAATTCAAGTTTTTTGTCTGTCTGCTGGCTTACTTGCTTAAACGCTTTTAGTAATAGTAAATGACCTTTCCATTCTGTCATTCTCCCAGGCAACATTATTTTGATGGCATCTTTATTTATTTTAAACTCTGTTAAAATATCGTTTTTGATCTGTTGATTTATAGATGCCACATTGAAAAATTCTAAGTCAATGCCTCTTGGAATTATTTTAATTACTTTTGGCATTTTTTGATATTTGGTTTTGATCTCGTCATATATAAATTTGGAAATCGCAATAGTACCATCAGTCATTAACATGATTGAATTATAATATTTTTTCAAAACATTATTAAAATTATAGGTTCCATGAAAAGTAGAGACATATTTAGTATGCGTTATTAAACAAGCAAAATACGAACTCCATGCAGGCGCCCTACTTCGTACATGAAGAATATTTATACCAAATAATTTTATAATCCTTGCAAGCCTGAAGATATTCAAAATTATGATTAAAGGGTTCTTTGAATGTACGGGAACTTTTATGACTTTAGTTTCATGTTCATTAACTTTCTTTATATTTTGTCCTGAATTTGTTGCAATGTAGGAATTATAATTTTTTTCTGTCAAATAATTTGCAACATCTACACAACCTTGTGAAGCCCCACTAACGTCAAGATTAGGTATAACTTGCAATACACAAATTTTTGATTGCATATAGTATTTCTAATAGTTAAATGCTTAATAGTAAATCATTATGCTCAATAATATAAAATATCATAAATCATCTCTAAACGATCAAATAGCATATTTGCATGAGAATCAGAATTCAGAGATTTCAATATTTTTTTTTGGAGGCTACAGCTCCAGTATGACTGGAACAAAAGCAACAGCTTTAAGTGCATGGTGTAAAACAAATAATTTAAATTTCATAAGATTTGATTATTCAGGTCATGGATCGTCAGCTGGTGAGTTTGAAGATGGGGGTATAAGCAAGTGGTCAGAGGAAGCTCATGAAATTTTCAATTTATGTAAATCAAAGATTAATATAATTATTGGGTCAAGTATGGGGGGTTGGATTTCTTTAATAGTAGCTAAGAGAAATCCCTCAACGATCAATGGATTAATAGGCATCGCATCAGCTCCTGACTTTGTAGTTGGAGAGTGGAATAGATTGAGTGATGAACAAAAAACTCAAATTAAAAAAGATGGAAAAATCATTATCAATTGGGACAAATATTCAGAAGATTATACGATAACTTATAAATTCTTAGAAGACGGTAAGAAGAATATGATATTACACGAACCAATTAAAATAAAGTGTCCTATTAGATTGCTTCATGGGCGACTAGACCAAGTTGTAAGTTTTGAGACTTCTGAAAAAATTATTAATAAGATAGAAAGTGATGATAAACAATTGAAAATAATTGAAGATGGTGATCATAGTTTGTCTAGAGATCAGGATCTAAAAATGTTATTCCAAACAATCACAGAGTTAGCTCTGTGAATTCCACATTAAATAATTATTTTCTTCTAATCTTTCTTGGTGCTGTATGGGGCGCATCATTTGTTGCAATAAAATTTTGTAATTTAATGTTCAACCCATTTGAAGTTGGTTTTTTTAGAACTTTTATTGGTGCTTTAATATTATTATTGGCTGTTCTTTTTCGTTCAGGAAAATTAGAACTTTTTCAAAAAAATTCATTTACTTATGCAATCATAGGATTATTTAATGCAGCAATACCATTTACACTAATTCCATATGGACTTATGTCGCTGCCAAGTAATATTGGAGTGATAATCATGTCTGCTAATCCTTTCTTAGCTCTTGTACTCGCACACTACTTTACTGAAGATGAAAAACTCAATTTGAGAAAAACAATTGGAACGATTATAGGCTTTTCAGGAGTCGTATTTGCTGTAGGTGTGCAGGTTTTTGTTACAGATATGTCAAGTTTTATTGGTGCCCTTGCTATATATCTTGCAGGCTGTTCATATGTTGTATCAAATTTAATTATCAGAAAAGTCTCGGACTTGCCATCTGACATGGTGACAATGAATACGCTAGCGTGGGGTAGCATATGGCTTATTCCGTTTATGTTCATTTATGCACAGCCAATGAGTTATGAAGTAAACACTGCAGCAATAACTGCTGTGATTTATTTAGGAATTATTCCCACTGGTTTAGCTTTTAGTTTAAGGCAAGTTTTAATTCGCTCTGCAGGAACTACATTCATGATGCAAGTTGCTTATTTAATACCTATTTTTGGGATATTTTACGGGTGGGTGTTGATGAATGAGCCTTTGAAATTTTCACTATTAATTGGGGTTATTTTAGTCGTAATTGGTATTGCAATAAGCCGTTTACAGGTTGAAACAAATTCTGGAATTTAAGAAATCAACAATTTATAAGTTTGTTATAACCTTCAATATATGTTGGGTACTTTAATATTACGCCTAATTCCTCCTTTATTAGTTTATTATTAACTTTTTTATTTTCACTGAAGAAACTTTCATTTTTTTTATCTTCACTCAATTCAGAGAATTGTACTTCTCGATCAATTATCATTCCTGTTTTCTCAGATATATATCGAATAACATCATTTAAAGATGATGGAAGATCATCAGCAACATTATAAATACTAATAGGATTTGGTTTATTCATTGAAGCATTAATTATATTCACCAAGTCATCAATATAAATTCTCGAAAAAAAATGATTATCTTTAATTATATTAATAAAATTTCCTGAACTCATCCTGTCTATAATGTTTCTTTTTGGTCCATATATGCCAGCAATCCTAAATATATGCAGAGGAAGATTATTTTTACTTGAAATATCAATCCATTGATCTTCAGCAAGTTTTCTATTGATACCTCTTACAGACTTAGTAAGAAGTTCAGAATTCTCATTTACAAATTCACCCTTATGATCTCCATACACACTTGTAGCTGATAAATACCCTACCCACTTTAAATTTTTAAGAGATTTTAAATTCTTATTGAAATTAAATAGAAAAAGATCTCCATCATCGATGGGTGGGGCTGATATCAGTAGATGAGTTATCTTGTCACCATATTTCTCTATTATCAAGTTAGATTCACTTGGCAAAATAAGTTCAACATTATCATTGATTAATTTTTTTTCTTCACGAGTCCTTGAAGTTGCGATTATCTTACAACTGGTAAGCAGCTTACACAAATGTTGCGAAGTATAACCATATCCATAAATAAAAATCATAACACTAGTCTAACCATTCTGCTTTTACATCTTCATCAACTTCAACAGATACGTAATCTTTTTTGAATTTTTCAAAATCATGAGTATCAACTATTTGTTTTAGGGCCCATACAGCCATTGACCTAACTAAACTTGATTCATCATGAAGAAGATCTTTTACGTCCTCAATAAATATCTTATTTTTACTATTACCCACTGCAATTAATACATTTCTAATAAAGCGATCTCTTCCAATTCTTTTTATACTCGATCCACTAAATTTCTTCCTAAATCGTTCATCATTAAGATTAATAAAAGATTTAAGGTCAGGTTCTATTAGTTCTGCTTTCGGATGAAAATTAGTTTCGTTTGATAATTTTGCGAATTTATTCCATGGACATACAGCTAAACAGTCATCACATCCATAAATTCTATTCCCTAACAGAGGTCTTAAGTTTTTATCAATTTTACCTTTATGTTCTATAGTTAGGTATGAAATACATTTTCTTGCATCTAACTTATAAGGTTCAATTATTGCGCCAGTAGGACATATATCTATACAATCCGAACAAGAACCACAATGGTTTACTTCAGGTTCTGAAAATACAATTTCTTTATCAACAAATATTGTTGAAAGGAATAGCCATGATCCAAAGTCTTTTGAAACTAGATTTGTATGCTTTCCTTGCCAGCCAATTCCTCCTAACATACCGATAGGTTTTTCCATTACCGGTGCTGTATCAATGAAATATTTAAAATCACAATCATACAAATCTGAAATTTGCAGTGATAAATGTTTCAATTTTTTTTTGATAACTTTATGGTAATCATTGTTTCTTGAGTATACCGATACAATTCCTTTTTCTTTATTTGATAAAAGCTCAAGCGAATTACAATCAAAATTATAATTAACCCCAAGTACTATTATTGATTTTGTTTTATCCCAAAGTGATTTTGGATTAGATCTCAGATGTGATCTTTCATACATCCACTTCATATCACCATGGTGGTTGTTAGCTAGAAATTCATCAAGCTGATTCTTAAAATCTAATTTTGATCTTGCTGATACAACTCCAAATATATCAAAACCATTTTCTTTGATTAATTGATCAAGCTTTTGATAATTATTCTCTGTTATTAATTGGCCTGCTTTAATTTTTTTTCGAATCCCAGGGGTTGAACTAATATATTGGCTATCTCTTTCGGACATACATGAATAAATTTTAATTTTTCCGTTTCCCAGTTATCTAATATATTTTTGGCATGCAAGCTTAATGTATTTTGATGGTGACTAAGAATAATTTGGTAAAGCTCATTTGTCCAATAATCCGATGAAATTGTATCAAAGATTAAGGTCTCTGGATTTACTCTTAAGTTAAAATTTTGATCTTCATCATATATAAACGCCATGCCACCAGTCATTCCAGCTCCAAAATTGTCTCCTGTTTTGCCTAATATCACAACAGTACCACCAGTCATGTATTCGCATCCATTTGAACCACATCCTTCAACTACAGTTGTTGCGCCAGAGTTTCTAACAGCAAACCTCTCACCCGCTTCACCAGCAGCATACAATTCACCTGAAGTTGCACCGTAAAGCACAGTGTTTCCAATGATTGTATTTTCATTACTAATTAATGAACTATTTTTATGAGGCCTTATTGAAATTGTAGCACCTGATAACCCTTTTCCAACATAGTCATTTGAATCCCCAAAAAGGTCTATCTTTAATCCTTTTATTCCAAAAGCGCCAAGTGATTGTCCAGCTGATCCTGTGAGATTGATAGTTAAGTGCTCCTTATTAACTTCAGTGTTTTTGAATGTTCTATAAATAGTTGATGATAGTCTAGTACCTACCGCTCTATCAGTATTTTTGATTGGATAATTTAATTCAGTTTTCTGTCCGGTCTGTAAAAATTTCGAGGCATCTTGGATAATTTTTTCATCAAGCGTAGAGCCTACGTCATTAATTATAGAGTGATTGAAGTACTCAACATCTGGATCCTTCTCAGCTTGAATTAAAAGTGAATTCAAATCTAAATCATCTAAATGAGTTGATCCCCTTGATATTTGATACAATAAATCTGTTCTTCCAATTACATCATTTAAGCTTTTCACACCCAAGTCCGCTAAAATTTCTCTAACCTCTTCTGCTATAAAACTAAAAAGATTAACTACTTTTTCTGGGCTGCCTGAAAACCTTGCTCTCAAATCATCATCTTGTGTACAAACACCTACTGGACATGTGTTTGAATGGCATTGCCTGACCATAATGCATCCCATAGCCACTAAAGATGTTGTGCCAACTCCAAACTCTTCTGCTCCCATCATCGCAGCGATTACTACATCTCGACCAGTCTTAATTCCACCATCCGTTCGGAGTACTACATTCTGACGCAAACCATTTAATGTTAGTACTTGATTTACTTCGGTCAGGCCCATTTCCCAAGGGATGCCTGCATATTTAATACTTGTTTGTGGGCTCGCTCCAGTGCCCCCATTGTGACCAGAAATTAGAATTACATCAGCTTTTGCCTTAGCAACCCCCGCAGCAATTGTTCCTATTCCAGAAGAAGCAACTAATTTTACACATACCCTTGCATTTGAGTTTACTTGTTTCAAGTCATAGATAAGCTGTGCAAGATCTTCGATTGAGTAGATATCGTGGTGTGGAGGAGGACTAATTAATGTTACTCCTTGAGTTGAATGTCTTAATTTAGCAATTTCCGCTGTGACTTTAAAACCTGGTAATTGGCCTCCTTCTCCAGGCTTTGCCCCTTGTGCAATTTTAATTTCAATTTCTTCACAATTGTTAAGATATTCAGTAGTAACCCCAAATCTTGCAGAGGCTACTTGTTTAACTTTTGAATTTGCACTATCTCCGTTCTCAAGTGGGAATGATCGTTCAATCGACTCACCACCTTCACCCGAGCAAGACGCTCCTCCAATTCTGTTCATTGCAATTGCAAGAGTTTCATGGGCTTCTTTTGATAAAGCGCCATGTGACATACTTCCTGTTCCAAACCTTTTTCTAATTGATGTAATAGATTCAACTTCAGAAAGATCTAAATCATTCTCTGCTTCCTTAAATTCAAGAAGGTCTCTTATGTTGATTGGCGCAAAATTCCCCATTGAGCTAGAATACTTTTTATACATATCATAAGAATCCTCAGCTACTGCCGTTTGAAGAAGGTGTATTAATTTGCCTTCATAAGCATGTGTTTCTCCTCCACTTCGATATCGGTATATTCCCCCTATAGGAAGTGTTTGAACAGTGTCTGAATAAGCGTAATCATGTAATTCAGTAAGTTTTTTTTCAATTCCAGTAAGACCTATTCCTGACATTCGGCTTTGCACACCAAGGAAATATTCATTTACTGTAGAACGACTAAGACCTACTGCTTCAAAATTAAAACCCCCTCGATACGCACTAATGACGGATATACCCAACTTAGACATTACTTTTAAGAGTCCTTGATCGATAGCTTTTTTATATCGATCAACACATTCTTCGTAGGACATGTCACCAAATAAACCCTTTTGATGCCTCTCATAAATACAATCTTGCGCCAAATAAGGATTTACAGTTGTTGCACCAACGCCAATTAATACAGCGAAGTAATGAGTATCAATACATTCTGAAGATCTGACATGTAACGAGACAAATGATCTTATTCCTTTCCGAGTAAGATCTGTATGAACTGCAGCAGTAATGAGAATTAATGGTAAAGCAATTTTTTCTTCATCAGCATTAATATCTGATAAGACTATGTGAGACTTTCCACTTAGTACTGCAGTTTCAGCCTCTAATTGAATACGCTTAATTTCTCTCTTTAAATCAAATGACTTTTTTTCTACAGTGCAATCAATATTTGTTGTTGTCTGTTGACCGCGTGATGAAATTTTTTTAAAGAAGCCATTAGTAATAAAAGGACTATCTATTACAAAAACATTCTCTTCATATGGATTTGGACTCAAAATGTCTTGGAGATTTCCAAATCTCGTTTTCAAACTCATTCTACTTTGCTCTCTCAGGCTATCAATGGGAGGATTTGTTACCTGGCTAAATTTTTGTCTAAAAAAGTGTGACAACGGTCTGTACTTATCCGACAATACCGCTATCGGTGTATCATCGCCCATGCTGCCAGTAGACTCTTTCGCATCCGAAACCATTGGGTGAAGGATGAGTTCGAGTTCTTCCATCGTATACCCTGCAGCAATCATTTTCTTTCTTAATTTAGCTTTATTAGTAACGGTTATTTCCTTTGAAATTTTAACTCGCTTATCTAATCGTATTATTTTTTTGACATACTCTTCATATGGTGCTTCAGATGCCAAACGATCCTTCATTTCATGATCTCTAAATATTTTACCTTCTTTAAGATTAATGCCAATAATTTCACCTGGTCCTAATTTACCTTTTTCAATGATTTTAGATTCATCTACTGTCACCATTCCTGTTTCAGAACCTACATAGATAAGATTATCTCTTGAAATTGAGAATCTCATAGGCCGTAATCCATTTCTGTCCATACCTCCAACGATCCACTCTCCATCAACTGCTGCTATTGCTGCAGGACCATCCCAAGGTTCAACAATAGCGTTTGAAAATTCATACATATTTCTATGCTCAATCGGCATAAGTTCGCTTCTTTTTGACCAGGCTTCAGGTATTAAAAGGGTTTTTACAAGAGGGACTGATCTTCCTGCTCTTACATACAACTCAAAAGCTGCGTCTAGTGCTGAGGAGTCTGAAACGTTTTTTTCAATAATTGGCTTAACTTGCTCACTGTCATCTCCAAAAATTTCAGTGGTAATTCGTGTTTGGTGATTCCTCATCCAGTTAGTATTTCCTGATATTGTATTAATTTCACCGTTATGAGCTAACATTCTAAAAGGTTGCGCTAAGCCCCAAGATGGAAAAGTATTTGTCGAGTACCTCTGATGAAATACAGCAAAGGATGAAATAAATTCTTCATTCGCTAAGTCAGGATAAAAAATTGATAGTTGTTCGGCTAAGAAAAGTCCTTTGTAAATAATTGACTCGAAACTCAATGAGCAGACATAGAAACCACTAATCTGCTGTTTAGCTATTCTTTTTTCAAGTCTTCTTCTCACAAGATATAACTCTTTTGCAAAATCAAAGTCTTTATCTCTTTCTATATTATTTACGAACATGACCTGTTCAATCTCAGGGCGAGTAGAGTTTGCTTTTTCCCCAATTACACTATTATTTATAGGAACCTGCCTCCAGCCATAGATGTAGTAACCATGATCTAATAATTCTGACTCAATAATAGTTCTACATTTTTCGAGAGCCGCATAATCATTTCTTGGAAGAAACATCATACCAATCCCAAGAGGATCATTCCTTTTTTCATGACCAGTCTTTGCGATCTCATCGTCAAAAAAATTATACGGTATCTGGGTAAGTATACCTGCTCCGTCACCAGTCTTTCCATCAGCATCAACTGCACCCCGATGCCACACAGCCTTAAGGGCATCAATCCCCCCTTGGACAACCTCACGTCTTTGTTTTCCATCCGTAGAGGCTACAAAACCTACACCACAAGAGTCATGTTCATGTCCCGGATTATAAAGAAAGGCATCTTCAAGATTTTTTTTATTTTTTAAATATCTTTTTAATTCATTTGTCATGATGCTTTAGTGTTAATATTTTTCGCATTATTTTTTTCTTCAATATATTCATGAATAGAATTTGCTACATCTCGTCCATCTCTGATCCCCCAAACTACCAAAGAAGCTCCTCTGACGATATCTCCTGCAGCAAAGACGCCCTCAAGACTTGTCATCATAGTATTAAATCCTACACGAACTGTACCCCACTTGGTGACTGGAAGTTCTTCAACTTCAAATATTTTTGGCAAATTTTCTGGGGAAAAGCCCAGAGCAGCAATTACTAAATCAGACTCTAAATCAAAATCGGAACCAGTAATTTCTTGAGGTATTCTTCTGCCATCGGAGTCTGGTTCACTTAACTTCATTTTTATGCAATTTAAGAGGTTACCTTTATTATTACTTTTAATTTTTTTCGGTAGAGATTGCCATAAAAATTCCACACCCTCTTCCTCAGCATTGTTAACTTCTCTTGCTGACCCAGGCATATTCTCTTTATCTCTTCTATAGAGACACTTAACAGATTTTGCCTCCTGTCTAATCGCTGTTCTTACGCAGTCCATAGCTGTATCTCCTCCACCGATTACAACTACATTCTTACCTTTAGCGTTCAGCGATCCATTGTCAAAATTCTCTACATTATCTCCCAAGCCTTTTCGGTTCGATGCGATTAGAAAATCCAGAGCAGGAACCACTTTAGATGAATCACCCTCTAGAGAAATTTCTCGCGCTTTATAAACTCCCGTTGCGATTAAAACAGCATCATGTTTTTTTTGAAGATCGGCAAAATGAATATCTTTTCCAATTTCAGTATTTAGATGAATTTTAATATCTGAGTCCTCGAGATATTTCATTCTCCTTTGAACAATATCTTTTTCAAGTTTGAAATTCGGAATTCCATAGATCAGTAAGCCACCAGCACGGTCATAGCGATCATACACATCAATTTTATAACCCCTTTTTCTTAATTCCTCTGCGGCGGCAAGGCCTGCAGGACCAGCGCCGATAATGCCAACACTATTTTCTTTTTCTAAGTATTCAGGAACTTCGATCGGTTTAATCCATCCCTTTTCAAATGCATTGTCAGTTAAGTATTTTTCTACAGATCCAATAGTGACAGAGCCATGACCCGATTGTTCAATAACACAGTTTCCTTCACATAATCGATCTTGCGGGCAAATTCTTCCACATATCTCTGGCATATTATTTGTGCTCGATGATATTTGGAAAGCCTCTTCAAGTCGGTCCTCTGCTGCAAGTTTAAGCCAATCAGGAATATGATTATGTAAGGGGCAATGAACAGTGCAATAAGGCACACCGCACTGAGAACAACGACTTGATTGCTCTTTAGCGGTATTTTTTATAAAGTTCTCATAAATCTCTCCAAAATCTTTTTTTCTATTTTTGGAGGACCTTTTTTCAGGATATTCTTGATTTAAATTAGTAAATTTAAGCATTACATAATTTATATGTCATAATAGATGACATATATGGATTCCTCTCATTTAACTGAACTTTTTATAGCATTTAAAACAAATAATAATAGTCATAAAGTATGACACAGTTTAAGTTTTTCTTGCCTAAATGGCGTAAAACAGTATTTTTTTAATTCTTATGACCTTATTACCAATACTACTATTAGCAATTATACAAGGTATTACTGAGTTTTTACCTATTTCTAGTTCTGGACATTTGTTAATTGCCGCTGAAATAATGAATATTCCCGACAGTCTAATGTTGGATGTAAGCCTGCATCTTGGTTCTCTCTTGGCTGTTATCGTCTATTTTAGAAAAGATATTAAAGTATTAATTTTTCTACTTTTACCATTCAGCATTAAATTAAATAAAGATGAGAAAAATTTAGCTTTCTGTCTCATTCTTGGAACATTGCCAGTCGTAATTGTTGGAGGCTTACTATTTCTAACGGGCTATGCCGACATTCTAAGAAATATAAAAATTGTTGGATTAGCCACAATAGTTTTTGGTCTTATTCTATATTATTCCGATACGTTCATTAAAGCCGATACTAAAAACATTGAGGGATTATCAATAAAAAAAGCATTCATCATTGGTCTTTTTCAAATACTAGCAATTATTCCTGGGGCAAGTAGAGCGGGAGTTGTGTATTCAGGTTCAAGAATAGTTGGTTTAAATAGAATTGAAGCAGCAAAGCTCTCAATTTTACTGTCAATACCAGTAATTCTAATTTCTTCAGCAATACCAATTCTTAGACTAATAGAATCGCCAACAAGTGCTAATATTTCTTCTAGTTTTTTTGGATTTCTAATCTCATTTTTTGTGGCTTATATTTCAATCGACTATTTACTTAAATGGTTGAAAAAAAATACTATGAAACCATTTGTAATCTACCGAATTGTTATGGGAACACTTATCTTAATTTATTTTTAGAAATTAAGAAATATAATTACCTATGATATCTCTTGATGATTTCGCGGTTATCCCTAACGAAGTGAGATTGTAGGGAGTATCAGATACTATATT
Source organism: uncultured Pelagibacteraceae bacterium (assembly GCA_902544065.1). Classification (GTDB taxonomy): domain Bacteria; phylum Pseudomonadota; class Alphaproteobacteria; order Pelagibacterales; family AG-422-B15; genus CACNXQ01. The sequence goes on along the minus strand of CACCAS010000002.1, from coordinate 217,858 downwards.
GTCTTTCTTTAGCATCTTGACTTGATCAAAGGTAATCATAGGAGTCGGTGATAACTTCATTAATAATGCAGAGGCATTTGCAAAAGATAGAGGCAGAGGAAGAATTATTCTTTTAATTTTTAATGTGTTTAAAATTAATTGATAAATTTCTTTAAGTGTCATGACATCAGGTCCCCCAAATTCATAAATCTTTCCTTCTGTTTCTTTATCATCTAAAAGTTTCACTAACCCCTTGGCAATATCCTTTACATACACGCATTGAAACTTATTGTTGCTAAACAAAGGAACAATTGGAAGAAGCTTTACCAGTTTTGATTGCAAAGTGAAAAAACCGTCACCAGGCCCAAAAACAATTGATGGCCTTATTATTGTTGATTTTGAAAAATTATTTAAAATATTCTTTTCACCTAAGCCTTTAGAGACTTGGTATTTTGCATCACTATCAACATCGGCACCTATGGATGAAAAGTGAATTAATCGCTCAATGTTGTGTTCAGAGCATAGTTCTGCGATATTTTTTGCTCCAACTGCGTGGCAATTATTAAAGGTCTGATCCCCTGTAGATTCATTGAGTATACCGACAAAATTAATGACAATATCAGATCCAATTATATAGGGCTCGATAGAGTGCTTTAACCTAATATTTCCCTTTATCAAATCTAATTGGTCTATTGGACCCATCATTCTAATATGGCCGGCGAGATGGGTATTTCGGCATATAATCTTTATTTTATGTCCATGATTTAATAATTCTGCAATACAGTATTTGGCTAAAAAGCCTGAACCTCCAAGTATAGTAATTTTTTTTTTCTTCATATTTGATAAATATACCTTATGTACTTCTTTGAAATAAGTTAATTTTCATACAATGCAAATAATTTTACATAAAAACGATTTAGAAGATGATGTGGAGTTTTCAGATCTGATAGCCGCTGATTGTGAAATGATGGGGTTACAGCCTGATAGAGATCCGCTGTGCTTAATTCAATTATACGATGGTAAAGGTGATTGTCATTTAGTTCATTTTATTGATAAAATATTTAATGCACCCAATCTTAAAAAGTTACTGAGCAGTAATAAGACTTTCATTTTTCATTATGCACGACACGATCTTGCAGCAATAAAACATGACCTAGGAGTAATGGTTAAAAATGTGTATTGCACGAAACTAAGCTCAAAAATTGCACGAACTTACTCCCAGAGTCACGGATACAAGGATTTATGTAAGGAACTTTTAAATATAGATGTTTCTAAGAAACAGCAATCAAGTGATTGGTCCAACCCTGACTTAACTAAAGAACAAATTAATTATGCTGCGACTGATGTAATGCACCTGCATGAAATAAAGGCTAAACTAGATAAAATTCTTAAGAGACAAAACAGAGAGCAGCTTGTTGACTCATGCATTAAATTTCTTCCAATCAGAGTTGAACTTGATTTAAGGGGATGGGAAAATGATATTTTTTCTCATTCAAACTAATTAATATGAGTGCTAATAGGATCAAAAGTTATGGAAAATCAGTCATAGAAACCGAGATATCAGAGGCTAAGAAACTTTTTAAAACAATAAATTTGAATTTTGTTAAAGCTATTGACAAATTATCAAAGATTAAAGGGAAAGTTGTAGTTACAGGTGTAGGGAAATCGGGTCATATTGCTAGTAAAATTTCAAGTACAATGAGTTCAACTGGCACTCCATCACAGTATTGTTCTCCAACGGATATGAGCCACGGTGACTTAGGTATAATTACAAAAAGTGATGCGATTATAATAATATCTAATTCCGGTAAGAGTGAAGAATTTAAATCATTACTAGATTTTGCAAAAAAAAATGCAGTTCTTATAATTGGGATCACGTCCAACGCAAAAAGTAGTCTTTTCAAATTATGCAATATTCCATTATTAATTCCGAATTCAAAAGAAGCGTGTTCTATTGGTTTAGCGCCAACAACATCAACTACACTGTCATTAATTTTGGGAGATGCTATTTGCGTATCGCTTATGAAAGTTAAAAATTTTAAATTGGCCGACTATAAAAAAATACATCCAGGTGGCGCGCTAGGAGCTAATATGCTACAAGTTGAAGATATAATGCACACTGGAAAAAGAATTCCTATTGTTTTCGAAAATTCGTCAATGAAAACTGTTATCGTTGAAATGACAAAAAAATCACTCGGTCATGTTGCAGTAAAAAATAGTAGTAATAGAATATCTGGAATTATTACTGATGGAGATATAAGAAGGCATGTTAGAAAAGGAATATTAGATTTAAATGCAAGAGAAATTATGTCCTCAAAACCTATGCTAATTAGTAAAGAAGAATTAGTAACTAATACATTAAAAATGATGAACGCCAATAAAATCACGTGTTTATTTGTAGTAAATAATTTCAAAGAAAAGAGGCCTATAGGCATTATTCATATTCACGATTGTATTCGGTATGTTAATTAGATTAGTTGATAGCTTAGTTAAGCTTATAGTAATCTATACAATACTTTCATTTTATTCATTATCTCTTGGAAACGCTGATTTAGAAATTGAAATTGATAAACCAAAATTTTCTGAAAAGGGTCTTGATAATAGGCTTTACGAGATCAAAGCTGATAGAGGCATTCAAAGAGAGAACTCTCTCGAATTATTCATTGTTGAGGGAAAATTAAGATCTGCTGCAGGTATTTGGGTATATTTAAATGCAAAAAAAGGAAACTTTGATCAAATAAAAAATGAGATAGAACTTAGCGGTGAAATTACCTTCTACACAGATGAGAACGATAGATTTTATTCAGACTATGCATTATTTTCCATCGATAGCGATTTAATTAAATTTAATAAGAATGTTAAACATGTAAAAGGAAGTAGTATTATAACATCTGACGAGTCAAGAATAAAAAATAGTTTTGAACATATTATTTACGAAGGAAACGTAAGCACCTTATACATCTTAGAGTAAATTTATGATTAAAAATATTTTATTCATTTTTCTAGTTTTGTTATATTCTAAATCATCATTAGCAAATAATATTAAAATAATTTCTGACAAATTAGAGATTGTAAGGTCAAAAAACGTTTCCATTTTTTCTGGGAAGGTCTATGCTTTAGAAGATAATATGAAAATATGGTCTGATGAGTTAATACTTACTTCCAGTAAAGACGAAAAAACGATCAAAAGAATAAATGCTAAAAATAATGTAAAGATATTAAGAGAACAATTATCTATTATTGGAGATGAAGCTGTATATGATCCTCTTAAAAATGAATTAACTGTTATTGGAGAAGTTAAAGTGAGTGAAAATGATAATATAATATTATGTGATGAAATTATAATAGACCTAGAAAACTCATCTAGTATTATGAAAAGCGAGACTACAAGAAGAGTTGAGGCAATAATAATATCTGAAGATTAAAATTAGATGATTACAAAACCAAAATTAATTTCTACTAATACAGGACTTGAAGTAAATAATTTGAGGAAATCCCTCTCTGGCAAGCAGATAGTAAGAGATATATCAATTAAAGTTGAAAGAGGGAAGGTCATAGGATTACTTGGACCTAATGGAGCAGGTAAGAGCACAGCCCTATACTGTATTATTGGACTTATGGTTTGTGATAGTGGAGAAATTAAATTAAATAATAAAGATATTACCACTCTTCCCATGTGGAAAAGAGCTAAATCAGGACTTGGATATCTGCCTCAACAACCCAGTATATTTAGGGGGTTGAGTGTTGAGAATAACATAATGGCAATATTAGAAACTACTAATCTTAATTTTGATCAAAGAGCAAATAGACTAGAAGAATTACTCGCTGAATTTAACCTAACACATCTTCGAAAAGCAATGCCTCATCAATTATCTGGCGGCGAAAGACGCAAATGTGAGTGCGCAAGATTATTAGGTACGAATCCATCATATGTATTGTTTGATGAGCCCTTTTCAGCGCTTGATCCGATTTCAATTAACGATATTAAATCTGAAATTAATAGACTCAAGGAAAAAGGTATTTCTGTTATCATAACTGATCACCAGGTGAGAGAAGTTCTTGATATAAGTGATTATAGTTATCTTCTCTTCAATGGAGAAATTATTGCTCATGGTACAAGTAGTAAAATACTAGATAATAAGGAAGCAAGAAAATTTTATTTGGGTGATAAATTTAAGTTTTAATGGTGGAGCTGACCGGGATCGAACCGGTGACCCTCAACATGCCATGCTGATGCTCTCCCAGCTGAGCTACAGCCCCAAAATTAATCTTGATCAATATTTTCTTCTGACGAATTATCATTCAGGTCCATACCTACATCACTTGAAATTGCTTCGTCACTTTCAGTGTCTTCAATGCTGATCGTATCATCAGCCATTGCATCATCAATTTCTATTTCTTGGACATCAGCAATTGATTCCGTTGCGTCGCTTCCAACTAAATTGTCATCAGTAACTGTATCCACATCGTCATTAAAAACTTGTTTTGCACTGCTGGCCTTCACTTCTAGAATTGGCTCAATATATTCTGTTCCACAGTGCGGACATACAGCAGGTTTCCTGTTTAAGTCGTAAAATTTATTTTCACAATTGCTGCAAACTACTTTTTTTCCAAATTCTGGCTTTGGCATTATGAATCTCTAGATAATATTGGTTTAAAATTTTGATAATTTAAATATCTTATATAGTGTATACAATATCCTAACGTATTAAATTAACAATAAAAAAGTGTTAAAATTAAAAGGTTCAATAACAATTTCTGGCGATAAGTCGATTTCTCATAGGGCTCTAATTTTCGCTTCTCTTTCTGTTGGTAAAGTAACTATTTCTAATCTACTTGAATCAGATGATGTATTGAGAACTCTTAATATCCTAAAAAGGCTTGGAATAAAGATTGTGAAGAAAAAACAAAAGTGGATTGTATATGGAAATGGAACATGCGGCTACATACAACCTTCGCATGCTCTTGATTGCGGAAATAGCGGTACAACTTCTCGTTTAATGATTGGAGCAGTATCATCTAATCCAATTAACTGTACTTTTATTGGTGACAATTCATTAAGTAAACGCCCAATGTCAAGATTAACGGTATTTCTTGAGCGAATGGGGGCAGAAATTAAACTAACAAAAAAAGATTTTCTTCCAGCTTATATCAAGGGTGGAAGTCATTTAATTCCAATGGAACATATAATGGAAAAAGCTTCTGCTCAAGTTAAATCTGCCTTAATACTTTCAGCACTGAACTTACATGGAAAAACTTCAATTATCGAAAAAAAAAATACTCGTGATCACACTGAAAGACTAATGGATTACTTAAATATAAAATATAATAAAACTAGTTTAAAGGATAAATCAACCTTGATTGAAATCGATGGTCCATGTGAAATTAAGCCAAAGAATATAAAAATTGCAAGCGATCCCTCAAGCGCAGCCTTCTTTATAGTTGGGGCTCTAATTCTACCAGGATCAAAAATTGTACTGAAAAATATAGCATTAAATAAAACGAGAATTGCTTTTATTTCTGTTCTAAAAAAAATGGGAGGTAATATCAAAATAAAAAAAACTAATACAGTAAGCGGAGAGGAAGTGGGTGAAATAAAAGTATCTTATAGCCCACTTAAAGGCATTAAAATAAATGCTTCTTTATCAGCATTGTTAATTGATGAGTATCCAATATTATCTATAGCTGCTTCCCAAGCTAGCGGTTTAACAATAATGAATGGATTATCCGAACTCAGACATAAAGAAAGTGACCGAATAAATAGTATAATAAAAAATCTTTCTAACCTTGGTTTCAAAGTAAAATCAAAACATGATAATATCATTGTGCAAGGTTCTAAGAAATTAAAAATTGATAAACAAAAAAAAATAAAAACTTATAGCGATCACAGAATTGCAATGTCTTTTACAATTCTAGGCTTGTTACATAAAGATAAGTTAATAATTGATAATTCATCGTGTATTTCGATAAGCTATCCTGATTTTGAAAAACATTTAAAAAAGCTTTCAAGAATTAATTAATGACAAAAATAATTGCTATTGATGGTCCAGCGGCAGTAGGCAAAACAATGATTGCAAAAAAAATATCTAAAAAGTATAAATCTCCAGTATTATATAGTGGAAAGCTTTACAGAGCTGTTGCAATAGAAACAATAAAAAGAAAAATTAACCCTCAAGACATAAGAGAACTTTTAAAGTGTGCTTCATTAGTAAAAATAGATAATATAAGCAATGAAGAATTATATTCAAAAGAAATTGATTATGTATCTTCTATAATTTCAACAAGAAAAGAGCTAAGAAATAAATTAATTAGGTTACAAAGAAACTTTCCAATTGAGCACGCTAAAAAATGTGATTTTGCTATTATTGAGGGTAGAGATATAGGATCAATAATCTTTCCAAATGCAGATTATAAAATTTTTTTATGGGCGAATCCAGAAATACGAGCAAAAAGGAGGTATGATCAGCACTTAAAAAACAAAAGAAAAATCAGCTATAGGACTATTTATAATGAAATAAATAAGCGAGATCGAAAAGATTTGACGAGAAAAATAGCCCCCTTAATGCCTGCTGTAAATTCGGTATTGCTAGATACCAGTTATCTTGATATAGAACAGGTTTTTAACGCAATTAAAAATATTATTTCTAATCGCTAAATATTTATGGATCAAGAGACAATAAATAATGACCAATTGACTGAGTTTGAATCAATACTTTCCGAGTCGATAAGTAATTCAAAATTAAAAGAGGGAACAATAATTGAGGGAATAGTTGCTGAAATTGAAGATGAGGCGGTTATCGTTGATATTGGTGCAAAAGTTGAGGGCAGGATATCAAAAAGAGAATTTGCTTTTCAAAAAGACCAAAAGAAACTTGAGGTTGGTGACAAGATTGATGTTTATTTAGACAAAATAGAAAATCACAATGGTGATTGCATACTCTCGAGGTCTAAAGCAAAGTCAAAAGAAATATGGGGAGAGATTGAAAAATCTTTTGAAGCAGGTGAATTAGTTGAAGGTGTTATAACAGGCAAAGTCAAAGGTGGCTTGTCATGTGAGATTGGTGTAACAGCTTTTTTACCTGGAAGTCAAATTGACACAAGACCTGTGAGGGACGTTACCCATTTAATTGATGTACCGCAAAAATTTAAGATATTAAAAATGGATCTTAAAAGAAATAACATTGTAGTAAGCCGCAGGGCAGTATTAGAAGAAATGCATAAAGAAGTAAGAGAAGAGAGATTCTTGCAACTTAAACTTGAAGATGTAGTTGAAGGAAAAATAAAAGCTATTACAGACTACGGCGCTTTCGTTGATTTAGGTGGATATGACTCTTTGCTACATAGCAGTGATATAACATATAAAAGAATTGGTCATCCCTCAGAGGTTCTTAAAATAGATCAGCATGTTAAGGTTAAAATAATAAAAGTTGATCCCGATAAGAATCGCGTTTCAGTAGGAATGAAACAGTTAGAAGATGACCCATGGCTCAAAGTAAAGGAAAAATTTAATGTTAATGATAAGGTTACAGGTGTAGTAACAAATGTAACTGATTATGGTATATTTATCGAAATTGAAAATGGTGTTGAAGGTTTGTGTCATAAAGATATGTTAACATGGAGCCAAAAACAAAATTCTAAACCTGGAAACCTCTACGCTCGATCACAGTCAGTTGATTGTCAAATCTTAGAAATTGACCACGAAAAGAGAAGGTTAAGTTTAGGAATAAAACAGCTTTCTCCCAACCCTTGGCAAATATTTAACGAAAATTATCCTGTAGGCAGTATATTAGAAACAACTATTACAAATATAAAGGATGGTATTATATTCGGCAATCTCGACGGTGAAATTGATGGAGCAATATTTAACAAAGACCTATCCTGGGAGTCTGATCCTAAGGAAGAAATTAAGAAATATAAAGTTGGCGATAAAATAAAGGCTAAAATTATTTCTAATGAAAATGATAAGGTCTCACTTTCTATTAGGGAACTTCATGGCAACCCATTTAATGAGATAAAAGACAAGGTTAAGGGTGATATTGTCACTTGTAATGTAGTTGAAACTGGAGATTTTGGTCTTAAAGTTCGAGTTGGGGAAAAGGGTCCTCTAACAATAATAAAAAGAAATGAATTAGCCTTGAGAAAGTCTGATGCTCGTCCTGAAAGATGGGCAAAAAATGATAAGCTTGATGCATCAATAATCAATATAGATTACTCAAATTACAAAGTTACTTTATCTGTGAAAATAATGGAAGAAACCACTGAGCGTGAAGCTATGGAAAAATATGGTTCAAAAGACTCCGGAGCCTCTTTAGGAGCTATTTTAGGCAAGGCTTTGGGCAGAGATAATAAAGAAGACTAAATATTCTTTACATTCAATTATTTACAATAAGACTCAATATCATATAATTATATGCATGAGCTTAATAAAATCAAAGTTAATACAAAATATTACTGAAGCGAATCCCCACTTATTTGTTAGAGATGTAGAAAGAATAGTTAATACTATATTCAATGAAATAACCCACTCTTTAGCAGAAGGTAAAAGGGTAGAGTTAAGAGGGTTCGGGGCATTTTCAGTACAACATAGAAAACAAAGAACAGGCAGGAATCCTAGAACTGGAGAAGCAGTTCAAGTTGGAGAAAAATTTATTCCAAGATTTAAAACTGGAAAAGAATTAAGGTTAAAATTAAATTCTAGAAATAATAATTCTATTTCACAAGAAGAAGAAAATTAATTTATAATTTTGTTTTGACAAAGAACCCTATTTTCTGTGCCATCGATACGAGTAATATTGATAAGGCAATTGAATTAATTGATAAAATTTCTCCTCATATTGGTGGCATCAAATTAGGATTAGAATTTTTTACTTCATGTGGTCTTGAGGGTCTTGAAAAGGTAAAGAAATTTGAGCTACCGATATTCATTGATTTAAAATTATATGACATCCCTAATACCGTGAAACAAGCGCTTATCAACATATTACAATTTGAACCGGCATATACTACATTACACCTTTCAGGCGGTTCAGAAATGCTTATTGAATGTGTAAACACAAAAAAAGAGCTGCATAGTAAAACAAAATTGATTGGAGTGACAATGCTAACTAGTTTTAATGATGCAAACATATCAGAAATTGGTTTCAATATGACTATCGATGAAAATGTAAATAACTTAACTGAGCTTGCTATCGATTGTGAAATAGATGGCATTGTTTGCAGTCCACTAGAAATTTCTAAAGTAAAAAATACTTATGGAAATAAGCTTCAAATAATTTCTCCAGGCATCAGAGGTAGTAATAATTTACCCCATGACCAAAAAAGAATACTTACTGCTAAAGAAGCTATCGATGCTGGGGCTGATATTTTAGTTGTAGGTAGACCAATAACGAATGCTAACAATCCTACAGAAGCAGCTGAACACATATATTCAGAAATAACGTGAGTGATCTACAAATTAAAATTTGTGGTGTAAAAAATAATGAAATTGCAAAACACGCAATTAATGCTGGTGCAAACTTTATAGGATTTATTTTTTATGAAAACTCCCACAGAAATATTACTATTGAGAATTGCGAACAAATTTTATCTGAAATAAAAAATCTAATCATACCTGTTGCAGTTACTGTTAATCCTGACAAAAATTTATTAGATAATTTATTACGAATTGGATTTAAATATATTCAATTACATGGTCAAGAAACTCCAGAGACTGTGGAAAAAATAAAGTTTAAATATAATTTTAAGATTATTAAAGCATTTGGAATATCATCCTCTAAAGATTTAAATGAATTAGTTAAATATGAGCCATTTGTTGAATACTTCTTGCTTGACTCACCTCCTCGAGCTGATGTTAAAGGAGGAACAGGACATAAATTTGATTGGAGCATAATTGAAAATTCGTCGATAACTAAGAATTTTTTTCTGTCAGGAGGACTTAATAAAGACAATATTATGTCAGCAATAAACCTTAAAAAAACAAGTTATTTTGATGTTAGTTCTGGTGTTGAGAATTCAGAGGGTATAAAAGATAAAAAATTAATTACTGAGTTTATTGATAAAGCAAAAAATATTATATGATCGAATTACAAAAGGGCATTCCACTTATTGATCAGCATGATGAAAATGGTTACTGGGGAGGAAAGTTTGGTGGAAATCAGATTGCAGAGAGTTTAAATCACCCTATTGAAGAATTAACGAGAGAGTTTGAGAAACTTAGAAATGACGAAACCTTCATTGCAGAGAGAGATTTCTATTTTAAAAACTTTATAGGAGCTCCTACTCCTTTCATAAAACTAGAAAACCTTACTAAACACCTTGGAGGAGCACAAATTTATTGCAAGCTTGTTTCAAAAGCAACTGGAGGAGCACATAAAGCATATAACGCGGTAGTTCATAGTCTTATTTGTAAGAGATTAGGAAAAACTTATATCGGTGGAGATACAGGTGCGGGCTATGCGGGAAAGATGTTGAGTATGGCTGCTGCCAAATTCAATTTGAAATGTAAAATATTTATGGGCTCTAAGGATATCGAGCGACAATCCATTAATGTATTTTCAATGAGAAGTTATGGTGCAGAAGTTATTCCTGTTGACTCAGGATCTCAAACACTTGTAGATGCTGTTTCAGAATGTATGAGATGGTGGACTAGTGAAAACGAGCAGGCGCATATGTGCGTAGGCAGTACAGTTGGACCAACAATATTTGTAAAAATCTGTGCATGGTCTACAGCACAAATTTCTCGGGAAATGAAAAAACAGGTGATTGATGAGTTTGGAGATATCCCTAAAGACATGAAACTGATTAACTGTGTTGGAGGAGGATCCTCTGCGGCTGGGTTTTGGAATGAATGGATAGATCATGATAATGTTGAATTAATTGGAGTAGAAGCTGGTGGACCTGAAAAGTCGTCAATGCATGCAGCCCCTCTTACCAATAATTCTCCTTTAGGTGTGCTTCACGGAGCAACACAATATGTTATTCAAGATAATCAGGGAGAGATTGAGGAAACGGCGTCTATTAGTGCTGGTTTAGACTATCCAGGCGTTTCACCACTTCACTGTTTTCTTAAAGAGTCTGGTAGAGCAAGATATACCTCTGCAACTGATGAGGAAGCGATTAGTGCTTTTCAATTGGTAAGTAGAATGGAAGGTTTTGTGAGTCCTTCGCTAGAGCCTTCTCATGCTTTTGCTGAAGCAATAAAAACTGCCCCATCATTAAGTAAGGATACTATTATTGTAGTTGACTCTTGTGGAGACTCGGCGAAGGACTCTAGAATAATAGCTGAACGTCTAGGATATAAGATATGACTAACTCACCATTATTAAATGCGTTTGATCAAAACAATGCAGCTTTCTTAACTTATACAGTTGGCGGAGACCCAAACAAAGAAACTTCTCTTGAAATCTTTAGAGCAATAGCTCGCTCGGGAGCAGATATTATTGAATGTGGCTTGGGCCATGGAGCAAACATTGGTGATGGTGGCGCAATTCAAGATGGTACATATAGAGCTCTTTCTAGTGGTATAAAAACAGACGATGTATTTGATATAATTAAAACATTAAGAGATGAGTTTGATACGAACGTAATCATAATGACTTATCAAAATAAAATAATGTCATGCGGTGAAGACAGTTTTTTAAGTAAGTGTGCGGAAAGTAAGGTGGCAGGAATTATTTGTGTGGATTGGCCATGGCCTCTTAATCTTGATTTTGCTGCCAAATGTAAAAAAAATAATATAGATTTCATTCAACTACTTTGTCCTACAACAAATGAGGAGAGGCTAAAATTGATTTTGAACGATGCTCATGATGTCGTTTATTATATTTCTATGCTTTCTACCACTGGGCAAAAATTAAAAGTGAGTCCAACTGAAATCAAGAACAGATTTAATTTAATTAAGGCAATAGCACCTGAAAAAAAATGTATTATTGGATTCGGTATCACCGAAGAGACAATTGCTGACTTTAAAGACACCGATGCTTGTGTTGTAGGTTCTGCTCTTTGCAGGGAAATATCTAAGTCAGTGAATGAGGGAAAGAGTCCAGCTTCCAATATTGGTGCAATGGTTAAAAAACTTATAAATAAATTAAAATCATGAATTGGCTTACCAGAACAATATCAAAGGTTTTTCCACGAAAGAAAAAAAGTTTAGATATCGCAGAGAATTCCTGGATTAAATGTCCTCAATGCCAAACTATGCTTTACTCAAGTGATCTTGAATCAACATTATTTGTATGTCCCAATTGCGACGAGCATCTGCAAATACACCCCCGTGCAAGATTTAAAAGTCTCTTTGATGGTGGGGTTTTTGAGGAAATAAAATATCCATCAGGTTTTAGTGATCCATTAAATTTCAAAGCCCTAAAAACTTACAAAGAAAGATTCAATGAGGCTCGCTCTAAGACAGACATGGACGATTGCTTTTTGATCGGGTTTGGTAAAATAGATAATATGAATGTAACTATAGCTGCTCAGAATTTTCATTTTATGGGAGGGTCTGTTGGGGCTTCAGCAGCAGAAGCTATGATAAAAGCTGCAGAACATTCAGTAACAAATCATACACCGTTAATAGTTTTTACTTGCTCAGGTGGAGCAAGAATGGATGAAAATCAACACTCACTTCAGTCGCTTCCAAAAACAACAATTGCCTGTCAAATGGTTAAAGACGCTAAGCTGCCTTATGTAGTAGTGAATACAAATCCAACAAGCGGTGGTGTGACTGCTTCGTTTGGATCTCTTGGATCTGTGACATTAGCTGAACCAAATGCACTGATTTGTTTTGCTGGACCCAGAGTTATATCTAATACTGTAGGTGAAACTCTTCCTGATGGTTTCCAGCGATCTGAATATTTGCTTGATCATGGATTTATAGATCAAGTAGTACATAGAAAAGATTTAAAAGATAAATTATCTCAAATTATCTCACTTTTATTAAAACGAGTTGCGTAATTGAGTATCTCTAATGATCAAATCGATAATCTTTTAGAAGAATTATTAAAACTACACCCTAAAAAAATCGATCTTTCTTTAGATCGAATTAAAATACTTTTAAATAAATTAGGAAATCCACAAAACAAAATTAAAAATATATTGCATATAGCAGGTACTAACGGAAAATACTCTACATTAAGATTTATCCAAGAAATACTTAGGTACAATAATAAGTCTACCAATGCCTACATATCTCCTCATCTGGTTAGATTTAATGAACGTTTTGAATTAAATGATAAACAAATAACAAATGAAGACTTATTTGATCTTTTAAACAAAATTAAAAACATAAATGAAGGTTCAGAAATAACATTTTTTGAAAGTACTTCTGGAGCATTTTTTGAGGCGGCATCAAATTCACATACTGATTATACTCTACTAGAGGTAGGGCTTGGTGGAAGACTTGATAGCAGTAATGTAATAGACCCATTAATCTCAATAATTTCCTCAATATCTTATGATCACCAGGATTTTCTGGGAAGTAGTATTGAGAAAATTACATTTGAAAAATCTGGTATTATTAAACCAAAGACTCCAACAATTATTGGGTATCAACCCTTTCCAGAAGCAAAAGAAATATTGATAAATCAAGCAGAGCATAATGAAGCTCCTGTTTTTGCTCATGGAATACACTGGAACATAACGGAACAAAATGGCTCCCTCATTTATGAAGATGATATAAGTACAATAGAATTTTCTAATTTTGATGATCAAAATGAATTTCAAAAAAAAAATATTGGACTTGCAATTGCTGCAACGTCTCAGTTGCCAAATATAGAAGTAAAAGAGTTCTTGAAAGAACAAAAATATAAATCTATTTATTTCCCTGGCCGAATGCAAAAAATAGAGGACGGTAAGTTAAGTTCAAAAATGAAGCCATCAAATGAACTTTACTTAGATGGATCACATAATATTGATGCTGCATTTAATTTGAATAAGACACTCAAGAATTTGCCAGAAAAAAAATTATGCATTATCATTGGAATGATTAATACAAAAGATCCTGCAGCCTATATCAGACAATTTAGCAATTGCTTCTCAATTACAACAATAACGATTCCGAATGAGGAAAATGCAATCCCAGCAAAAGAGCTCAAAAATAAACTTGAAGATCAATGTACAAAAGTTGCAGTTTCAAGTTCAATTTCTGAAGCAGTAAAAAGTGTTAATGAAGCAAATGATAATGCACGCATATTAATTTGTGGTTCACTCTATCTTGCTGGAAAAGTTTTAGAAGTTAATTAAGCGATTGAATCTTCAATCCACTCAACAATAGCTGTCTTCGATACTGCTCCAACTTTAGTTGCTGCAGCTTCACCATTTTTAAATACAAGCATTGTTGGGATCCCTCTTACACCATATTTAGTTGGCGTTTCTGGATTCTCATCAATGTTAACTTTAGCAACAGTAATTTTATCAGCCATTTCGTCTGAGATTTCTTCTAAAGATGGACCAATCATTTTACAAGGACCACACCATGGTGCCCAAAAATCAAGTACAACAGGTTTATCAGATTTTAAAACTTCTTCCTCAAAAGTTGCGTCTGTAATATTTTTCGTAGCCATAGTGATTCCTTCCTTAAGTTGATTGTAATGTAAGTACGGAGAAGCCTAAAGTCAAGGTTAAAGGCCGCAAAAAACGTGATTAAACTATTGAATTTACTTAATTTTTTTTATTTTTGTAACTTCATTTTCTTCAAAGTCAGGAATTTCCTTATCTGGTTTCAAGCCACCTAATTTGAGCATTTTCTTAACTCTTGATACCAAGCTCCCCTTTCCATCCCTCAATCTTGATTTGGCTGTCTCAATTGAACCCATGGATTTATTAAGTTCATGTCCAGCATTTTCGAAGGCAGAATAAACTTTTTCAACTTGCGCGTAAATTTCTAATGCGGTGCTTGCAATAGAGTCGGCATTCCTGTTTCTCTCATTAATAGACCACATGTTATCAATTATTTTTATGACTGAGATCAATGTTGAAGGGCTTGCTAAAATAATTTTAAATTTATTAGCTTCAAGAATTACCTCCTCAACTTTATCTAACATTGATTCAAAAGCACTTTCGTAAGGCATAAACATCACTACTGCGTCAAGTGTTTTGATTTCATAAAGTTTTTGATAATTTGCTTCACTTAATTTCTTAATATGTGTTCTTATTGATTGAATATGTCTTTTGTGTGCATCAATCTTTGTAATTTCATTATCTGCATTACAATAATCTTGCCATGCACTCAATGATATTTTTGAATCAATAACTAAATCTCTATCATCTGGTAAGTGCAAAATAATATCTGGATATTTTTTTTTGTGCTCTCCATCTATTTCATCATCATATTTTTTTTGTACTTCAAAATCTTTGCCTTCTCTAAAGCCTGACTGCTGTAAAATATTTAATAATAAAATCTCACCTGCAATTCCTTGCTTCTTTGAACCTCCCGTAAATGCTGCTGTAAGCTTATTAATCAAATCATAGCGCTCTTCGTCTTTTCCTTCTTTAAGAGAGATTTGATTGCTGAGATCTTTAACCAATTCTTTTACATCAGATAGACTTTTATCGTTGTCATCATCTGATCTTTTCCGTTGTAATAAAAAATAGGTAATTGCTGCACCAATGATTAGACCGCAAATAAATAAAATAAGACCTATTAAATTATCCATCTAACTTTTCCCTATGATATGTATCCAGTTCTTGAATATAAGTGTCAATTTCTTCCAAACGATCCATATCAATTTCATCTTCACTTTCTCTTAGATCATCAATTTCACTCATCGCTTCTGGAATTGTATTCCATGAACATTTGTCCATTGAAAGCACTTTCTCAGCTATTATTTTATCGCGATTCTTAACTTCTTGTTCTGGTAAAAACTCAGGTTTTTCATTATAAATTACTCTTTTTGCAAATTCCTTTGAGCGATTGTCAGTTATTTTTTGCGCAATTTCATACTTCTTATCCCACTCAGCGGCATGAAAATCAGACATCAAATAATTGTCTTTTGAACTAGGAAAACCATTATAAATTTGCTCTTCAACAGGTTTTTCGGTTTGGTCCTGAGTAAGTTCTCTATCTTCGCCTTTGTCTAAAAGAAGGTTAGTAAATTTTTCTATAAAATTTTTGTTACCTCTTATTTTTTTCATACGCTCATTTACGATTTCTGGTGAAAGATCTTTATAATCTTCTGACCTAAAGAGGTAATCTTCATCTAATAAAATCGGCTGTTCATTTGCTTTGATCATATGAAAGCACTTATTTTTACCCTTAAACATTTCCTTAAGCTCTGCCCTATCTAAATCAAAAACATAATCTGGGTCGATTGACAAATCAAAACAGTAAACATGATTTTCATATGAAGGATCCTTAGTAATGTAGGCAAGGCCGTGTGTATATTCTTTTCCTCTAAAGAACCTACTCGCACAAAATACTTTTTCTTGATCAACATATTTATAGAGGTCTTGTTTTGATGCAGTTTTTAATGAACTTTCCCATACATCGTTGCATCGGTCTTTTATAAGCTTGCAAACACCCAATGTTGCTTCAACATCTGATAGAGCGTCATGGGCCTTAGAATGTTCTATACCATTAGCTGCAGCAAACTTTTCTAATCTAAAAGTAATTTTACCTGTATTATCATCAAGCGGTCTCACAAAAGCGTTTGGATAAACTGCTGCTGCAGAATGAAGTAGTTTCATTGCGTCTCCTCTTTTATTACCATTCGTATTTGTTATGTAGGGTGGCAGAGCTGATTGGTAAAGAGATTGCCTTAGATGCATGTCATCAAATGAAATTGAATTATATCCTATGAAAAGGCACTCACCCCAAGATAATAATTTACTTTGTATTTGAGCAATTAAACTAAAGTTTGAATTTTCATGATTCTTTAATTGATCAATGGAAACACCATTAACTAACAAAGCCTTTGCTGAAGGAACAGGATATTCCCTCTTCATTCGACCTCTCAAATCAAATTGGTCAATGATATTAAAGTCTTCATCCGTGCATATAGCAGCTGCCTGAACAATGGATCCATAAGCTGCGTTCAATGTTGATGTCTCTAAATCCCAAAAAATATATTTCATTTATTTATTCTTTTTTTCTAAGCACCTGAAATCTGCTTCAGGCATTTTTCCTTCAAAATTAATATGACAAATATTTAATTGATGCCTTAGACACCAAATTTGAAGCCCTCGATCAGTAAAACCTACATCGATTCTTGAATAATCTTGAATAGATTTTGAATCTGTTAGGCCTTGAGTTAATTCATATGAGCATTTAACACAAACTATTGGCTCATTGATTTGATTGAATAAATAATCAAGTTTTGAGATATCTTTTTCAAGTTTACTAGACATAATTAAGCTTTCTTAGATTCACTCAATTGATAATTTCGTTTGGGTAGATGCCAAAAACTTTATTTTTTGGAATATAAAATTTACTTTTTCTATCCTCTTCTTCCAAATACACCTCGAAGAGAATAAAGGCTGAGTCAGCTTTGAGAATCATACCATGCACATTTTTTTCAACTCTGGCCACAACCTTCTTTTCTATTGGATTATTATAACCCAATACAGCTTCTTTTGTAATAGCTGCTCTTTTGGGTGAAAGAATGGGTCTAAAAAGAAAACATAAATCGTCAGTTAGAGGATCTCTGGCCTGTACCCAAAGATCATCAATATTCCTTAAAACTTCCCAAGGGAAATATTTTTTTACATATTGATATTTTATTGAACCCATAGCTTTTCCTTCTACATCAGTGATATATGAAGCCCGACAATTAATAGTATTTTTCGAAGTCACCCATCGAGGTGTTGGTAAGTCATTTGCAGATACATTAGGCAACCAGAGAATAAAGAGAGAAAATATTAAAAATATTTTTATCATTTTACAAAGACTCTATGGGTAAAGTCTGGTCTTTATCCATGCTTCATTTGATTGCGTGAAAACAATTCTATCATGCAGTCGCGTTTTATAATCATCTCTACTTTTCCATACTTCTACTCTTGAAGGCATAATGATTATTCCCCCCCAGTGATCGGGTCTTTTTATTTCTTTTCCTTCATTTGCATCTGCGAACTCCTGAAATTCTTTATCAAGAATCTCTCGACTTTCAACTTCATAAGATTGTTTTGAAATACTCGCTGAAATTTGAGCGTTTCGATCACGCGAGGAAAAATACTCATCTGATACATTAGTTTTTATTTTTTCTACCTTTCCTTGAACTCTAATTGAAACCCCTTGTGCACGGCTGTACCATGTTAGGTGCCCTTCTGAATTATGAAAAAGTTCTTTTCCTTTTTGTGATTCATAATTCGTATAAAAAATGAAGCCTTTATGGCTGACATCTTTGATAAGTATAACTCTAGCATTTGGCTTACCATCACTACTCACAGATGATACCAGTGCAGCATTGGGATCTAAGTCAACCAGCTCTTTCTCTTTATCATAAAAATGTTTCCAAGCCTCTATCCACTGATTAAAGGATGATATTTCAGTATTCATAGAGATTATTTATAATGAATTTGCCAAAATATTGAATTAAAATAATTAATTAAAAAAGTCCTAAGAATGTTTCAAGTTTTAAAAAAAATATGGTTCTTACAGTGGAGATTTATCAAGATCTTCCTATCGACTGGTACTTATCCACCATTAATTAGAAATAGAAAAAGAAATAGTTGGGGTAAAAAAAAATAGATATTATTCGTCTTTATCTTGGCTTTTGATGACTACTTCAGTAACTCTCTGCATTTGACTTTCAATACGTACTGAATGGTCCTTAAAATCCTGACGGATTAAATATACAAGATAGATTAAGATACAAACCGCGATGAATATAAAAAATTCCATATTTAAGTATATCCTTTGATCATTTAATTTAAACTGATAAAAAAATTAAAAATATACCTATTTTTCACCTCTTATTTTTAGAATTTGTTCGTAGGCATCATTAATACGTTGAAAATTTTCTTTAGCTTTAGTTATTAAACTCTTATCAGTAATGCCCTTAGCCCTAACAATATCAGGGTGATTTTTTCTAGCCAAGTTTCGATAAATCTTTTTAATCT
This sequence comes from uncultured Pelagibacteraceae bacterium, assembly GCA_902544065.1. Taxonomy (GTDB): domain Bacteria; phylum Pseudomonadota; class Alphaproteobacteria; order Pelagibacterales; family AG-422-B15; genus CACNXQ01. The sequence goes on along the minus strand of CACCAS010000002.1, from coordinate 198,832 downwards.
CAGCTGTCGATTGTGATTTATTGACCCCCAATACTTTGTATGGGTCTTCCTTTACAAACTCAGGTCTTGAATTTCTCAGTCTGTTAAACGTTGCCTGATCAATTCCAAATATATGACTTACTTTTTTTATATATTTAAGTTCGGGATTAGATAAATCATGATCGGCATAGCCAATTTCAAAGAGTCCTATGATTATTTGCTCTAACATTTGAGGTGATCGACTAAAAGTATCCCTTAATTGCTGTGCGTATGGTTCAAATCCAGCACTTGTTTGCGAAGCTTCCTTCCAGATAGCGCCAACTTGTTTCATGTTTTCTTGAGGGATTTTAAAAATCTTTTTAAATTTTCTTATTTCGTCATCTGTGACTCTCCCATCTGCTTTAGCTAACTTTGCACACAACACAACTAAGCCGAGAGCATATACACCTTGCTGCGTATTAAAATTTTCACCAGGATTTCTAAAGTTATTTTTCTTTCCAAGAAAATATGCACCAGCTGTAAAAGCTAATGCTCCGAGAGGACCTGCAATCATGTTGCCAAGAGAAGCAGCGAGTAAATATTTCCAAACGTTCATAATTTTTATGCTAGTCTAATTCTTAATATTTGTAATCGCAATCTTAGATCGTTCTATATATGGAAAATAATATAAAAGTTGGTGCTTTTTTTATGCTAGTTAGTGTGACTGGCTTTGCATTAATGGATTTAGCAGTAAAATGGACTACAGAAGATTACAGTATTGGTTACGTTATATTTTGGCGAATGATAGGAGGCTTAATACCTCTTGTATTTACAATACCTCGTAATCGATGGGCACACCTATTAACAACTTCAAAGCCTGGACTTCATTTTATTAGAAGTTTAGCTGGAACAATTGCTTTATTTTGTGTCTACGCAAGCTTACATTTCTTGCCATTGGCAACAACCGTATCTCTTACGTTTGCATCGCCTATTTTTAGTACATTATTATCAATTTTCATTCTTGGAGAAATAGTTGGAAGCAGAAGATGGACTGCAATTGCAATTGGGTTCATTGGAGTTTTAGTAATAGTTAATCCAACATCATCTGGATTTGACTTTTATATGATCTTACCAATTTTATTTTGTATATTTTTTTCTATAGTTGCAATTTCGATACGCAAGTTAAGTGAGACAGAGCCTACATACTTAATAGCCTTATACTTTACAATTTTCGGAATAATTGCTTCTCTGTTTACAATTCCTTTTGGTGGCTGGTATTGGTGGCCTGTGTCTTTATTTGATTTTGGCATGTTGGCGTTAGTTGGAATCAGTGGAGGTATTGGAAACCTCGCTTTAACTCAAGCATACAAGAATGCTGAAGTATCAATTGTTACACCTTTAAAGTATTTGAGTTTGATTTATGGAATAATCTTTGGCTATTTTATTTGGAATGAAATTCCTGCTTGGAATACATACATTGGTGCATTTTTCATTATTGTTTCGTCACTAGCTATTCTGAGAAGAGAGAAAATTTTAAAAAAAGAAATTGTACCTGATAAATATGTAATTAGACGTTAGTCGTTAGACCAGTTTGGATCTCTTTTTTCAAGAAAAGAAGATATTCCTTCGTTGCCATCATTGAGTGTTAAATTCCTTACCATCTCTGCACTCGTAAAGTCATAAGCGTCAGTTAATGGCATTTCACTTTGACGGTAGAAACTTTTCTTTCCCATGGCAATAACGGCAGCTGATTTATTACAAATATCATTGCATGATTTCTCAACTGCTTTTTCTAAATCTGCACTATCAACCGCAGCATTGATCAATCCTATTTGTGCAGCCCTTTCAGAAGAGATAGGTTCTCCGCTTAACAACATTTCCATCATTGGTTTTCTTCCAATTGTCCTAGAGACAGCAACTTGAGGTGTATGACAAAATAATCCAATATTTACTCCTGGAGTTGCGTATTTTGAGTCTAATGATCCATAAGCTAAATCACATGAGGCGACTAATTGGGCACCAGCTGCAGTTGCTATGCCTCTGACCTGCGCAATGACTGGCTTACTTAAAGCCTGAATTTGTTTCATCATTGAGGAACACGCTGAAAATAATTCAACTTGAGATTCGGTATCATTATTATCAAGAAAGCCTTTTACCTCTTTTAAATTATGTCCTGAGGAAAATATTTTATCACTTTCAGATTTTATAATTATAACTCGAATAGAGTCATCATGATCAATAGTTGTTAGTTGATTTTGAATTTCTTCCATCATAGGCATACTTAGACTATTTGCTGGAAGGTCATTCAAACTTAATGTAGCAACTGAATTTTTATCACTTCTAATGAGAATACTCGTCATTATTTAAACCTTATGTTCACTCTTCGGTTTCTTTTACCTTTATTTTCAATTTTTCCAATCTCTAATCCTTCAATCTCACCCGTTGATTTCACATGAGTGCCTCCACACGCCTGTATATCTAAAATTTTATCTTCACCAATTTGAACAATTTGTACTTTGTTATCAATTATGGGAGGGCTAACAGCAGCACCTTTTGCTAAATGAGGATTATCTCTAAATTCATCTCCAGAAATTTGTTTTGTGAATACAGGAAAATTAGTTTTAATAATTTCTTCAATCTGTTGGTTCATTATCTCTTTGTCAAGTAAACTCGGGTCAACATCAAAATCAACTCTACTTTTTTGTGCACTAACTGAAGCACCTGTAATTAAAGCATCAATCAAACTACACAGAATATGACATGAGGTATGCATTCTCATATGACTCTGTCTCAATTCCCAATCAATTTTGATCTCACATTCTTTACCAACAATGCTCTGATCAATATCACCATCGACTAAATGAATAATTTCATTTGGAGAATTACCTTTCTGAGTGTCAGTAACTTTATAAATTTGATCACCTAAGATGATCTCTCCTTTATCGCCTGGCTGACCACCTGACTCAGCATAGAAAATAGTTCGATTTAATTGGATAGAGTTTTGATCAACATTTGTAACAACTGCTTCTGACTGAGTGAGGTAAGCGTCATTGTTAAAAAGTAATTCAGTCATGATTATAAATAAAGATCATATTCCTCTCGAGGAACAAAACTTGACTCGACATGATCAATTTCTCCTTGTTTTGCAGCAGTGTAGAGATCAAGATATTCTTTTCCAAGATATTTTTTTAACAGTTTAGAAGATTGAAACCGACGCAACGCTTGATCCATATTTTTTGGCATATCAATATCGGCTTCTTTATCCGCTCCTTCATTATTATCAAAGTCAACTTGATTTGATGGAGTTAGTTCATTAGTTAAACCGTTATGCAGCCCTGCTAACAAGCATGCTAGGACTAAGTAAGGATTGGCATCTGATGAAGCCACACGATGTTCAATTCTTTTTGCGTCATTTGATCCAGCTGGTATTCTTAATGAAACATCTCTTCGATTCCACGACCAGCTTGTATTAACAGGAACAAAATTTCTTGTTTCTATTCTTCTGTAACCATTGCGATTTGGAATAAAAATTGGGAAACTATCATAAAACATTGACTGAAAACCAGCTATAGCACTTTTTAATTTTTTATTTCCATAACGATTGGGAGTTGTAAATATATTTTTTTCATTCTCGTCATAAACAGAGAGATGAAGGTGCATTCCATTGCCCGTTTGATCTAAAAAAGGTTTTGCCATAAATGTTGCTTCATAGCCATGTCGTTCACTTGTCTCTTTAATAATTCGTCTTAATAAAGCTGCATCGTCTGCGGCTTTTAGAAGATCTCCTGTGTGCTTTAGATTAATCTCATACTGTCCCGCGGCAAATTCACTTGAAGCCGTAGTCGCTGGTATATTTTGCATTTCGCAATTCTTATTAATGTCGTCAAATAACTTACCGAAGAGATCAAGATCTGGCATACCGTATACATGTGTTTTATTAGCCCCTTCAGCGGGTATTGGTTTTCCAAACTTATCCCTATTTTTGTCCAAGAGATAAAATTCTAATTCAAAAGCAACAACAGGTTTCAATCCGGTGTTCTTAAAATTCTTCATAACTTTTTTAAGAATATTTCTAGGGTCAACCTCTGATGGGTCTTGTATCACTCCCCAATTTTCCTGCTCTTTTCTCATTGTGATAAGAACTTGTAAGAAACGTTCATCCCACGGAACTGGTTTAATACTGCCTTTAACAGGTACCAGAACACCGTCAGGATCACCGTCTGTCCAACCTAAATTTAAAGTATTTGTAACTCCCCCTAGTACGTCCAAATAGAAAGCACTAAAAGGCAGTAGGACTCCATCTGAGAATATTTTATTTGCTTCAAGGACCGGGAAACGTTTTCCTCTTACATAACCACATAAATCTGTGAAGATTGCATCGACATATTGAATATTATTGTACTGACTTAATATTTCATCAAATTCAGCTTGTGTAGCAACTTCCATTTTATATCCCTGACTTAAGTCAGTCCATTAACGTGATTTTGTAAATGACTTAGATAGAACTTTTGATACTGAACCAAGCTTGTCTCTAGTTCACCATACTTTCCAGGCTGATAAGCTCTACTTTCAATGCCCTTTTGATTCATTTCACACAATTGAGAATCTTCTGTTGATGTTTGGTCCCAAAGAAAAATCATTTTATCAATGTCAACTTCAGCATCTTTGTGAGTAACCCAATATTGAGTAACGATTGTTTTATTTTGACTAACAGGAGTAAATAAAAAAAGAATTACAAATTCATTATTGGCAACAAAGCTATTGAATGGGCTAAAACCAATAGCGGTATAACCATGATCCGGTCCTATGGTTTTAAAGTCCCCCATCAGTGAAGAGCATGAATAGCTACCATCCATTGTCTCAGACATAATGCCTTCAGGTAAAGGAGTGCGCTCTGCAATTCTAAAATATTTATTGGTATCTTCACTGTACTCGCCAACAAACAAACCTTTATTTTGACTTTCAAATGTCCAATCTTTTATTCGTTGATTGAATTCAGGAGATTCAATTCCTGAGCCAACTCCAGCTCCATAAGAATTACAATACGCCTCCCCATGAACACTTAAATAATCTTTGTGAGTAAACTCACCTCCCCAACAATGCGCGCATTCTTTGAAGTTGTGAATGGTTGCAAGATGAGAAGCATTAAATATAAAGTCTTTTTGAAATGCGATCTTACCATCATTAAGGCCATGAATTTTAATATATGGTTCTAGTGGTTTTATGAATTCTTCAAATGAATATGGTACATCAGAAAAGTTGACAAAAATTAAGCTTTCATACACTTTTAAATGACATTTGAAATCAGGTAAAGATGATGAGATAGCTAAATTATTATTTTTAGACTTTTTTATTTCAACAAACCCTCCGTTAATTTGATAAATGAATGTATTGTTTTCATTAAAACAAGATAGATGAGTAAGAAATACCCACTGTTTCTTGAAAACAGCCTCATAACTTAGATCAAACAATGCTTTGTTGGTGAAAAAAAGCTGATCCATTCCTGTATTAGGGTCTTGATTTTTAATAATGTCTCTAATGTTTTGATCAATCATGGTGTGAATTCAATATATTTTATTAATTAATAAATTAAAATAAAATAATCTTATGAACAGTTTAGACCTCGATATTTGTTATTTATCAGCTTCTGAAGCCCTAGAAAAATTTAAAAATAAATCTTTGTCTCCAGTTGAGCTATTAAATGAGACAATAAAAAGAATTGAAAATGTAAACCCAAAAATTAATGCTTTTAATTTTTTCCGCTTCGAAGAAGCATTGAAAGAAGCAAAACATTCAGAATTAAAATATACAGAAGATAAATCTACTTTGCCTTTGGAAGGTTTACCTTTAGCAATTAAAGATGAAGTTAATATAAAGGGACAACCTAATAAGAATGGAAGCTTAATCTATAAAGACGTAATAGCAGAAAGAACTGACGTAGATGTAGAGTCCCTTGTAAACTCTGGTGCAATAATTCATGCGCGCACAACTAACCCAGAGTTTTCACTGACATCATTCTGCCATTCCAAAGTGAATGGCGTCACAAGAAATCCCTGGAACTTAGATATGACACCGGGAGGTTCAAGTGGAGGGAGTGCTGCCGCACTAGCATCGGGTTGTGCATCACTTGCAACTGGTAGTGATATAGGTGGATCAATTCGTATCCCTGCTGGGGCCTGCGGAGTCGTTGGTTACAAACCTCCATATGGAAGAAATCCAATGGGTTATCCTTTTAATCATGATCCGTATTGTGTTGTTGGTCCCCTTGCGAGAACTGTTAGTGATTGTGCCCTTATGCAAAATGTTATGAGTGGTCCAAATAAAAATGATATTGCCTCACTAAGACCTAAAAAAATTATTCCTATTAAGTTTGAGAATATTAAGAACTGGAAAATTGCTTATTCACTTGATCTTGGATTTTTTGAGGTTGATGAAGAAGTTGAAAAAAATACATTAGAGGCCTTAAAAAAATTTGAGGCTCTTGGCGCATCAATTACAGAAGTAAAATTAAATTGGAGTCGAGATGAAGTAAATTCGGTTTGCTTTAGTCATTACGCTAATTCATTTTATGGCCTCATTGCAAAATTTTCAAACGATGAAAAAAGACTATTAACTGATTATGCAAAAATGTTTGCTGAAGTCCCTGAATTACATATCAGAGCGATACAAAATAATGAGAAGTACTATCATGATAAAATAGGGGCTTATGTTGGATACGATGTTATTGAAAGCTCAGAAATCACAGGCCGAATGTATTCAGAAATTGGACCAATATTAGACAGTTACGATTTATTTATATGTCCTACAAACTCTTTACCTTCAATTAAGGCTGATATTGATATTGTTAATGAAAATATCGTTATCAATAATAAAGAGCAGAAGTGTAATGATTTTTCTTGGGTTATGTCACATCCATTTAATATGTTGGGGAAATTACCAGTCCTAACAGTCCCTTCAGGATTAAGCTCTAACAATATTCCAACAGGAATCCAAATTATTTCGCGATCTTACTGCGATGAATTGGTATTCCAGGGTGGGTACAACTACGAAATGTTAGATCCATGGCTTAATTCAAACAAAAATCGCCCCTTGATTCACCTTTAATATATTGACCAACGACCTTATAGGTGTACAATTTTTCTTCTAAACAAATAAAAAGGATGATTAATAATGAAAAAATCAATATTTACAGTTCTATTGGGAGCAGCTTTAATAGCTCTTATTGCTGCATGTTCTCAACAAGAAGAAGAAGTTGCACAGTCTAAGCCAGGACCTGGATCAGTCTTCTTGTGGGGTGGCTATGATGATGATGGCCTATTTGGAACATACGCTGAAGAGCATGGTTCCCCTGAATACTCAATCTTTGGTGATGCTGAAGAAGGATTGCAAAAACTAAAAGCAGGTTTTGAAGTTGACTTAGCATGGCCATGTCAAGGTGAAATAAAAAGATGGGTGAGAGCAGGCGTATTAGAACCACTTGATCCATCAAGGATTGAAAACTGGGATGAGATGTTCCCTGAGGTTAGAGACCTGCCAAGTGGCATTGTTGATGGCAAGCATTATTTCGCACCAGTGGACTGGGGAGATACTACATTGTTTTACATGGCAGACAGAGTTGATTGGATGGATGCCTCTAACGAGAGCTTTGCGCTAATGGAAGACCCAAGAGTAAAAGGTAAAGTTGGTATCTTAGACTCAGCTGCAGATTCACTGTTTTTAATGATGCACCATCTTGGAATTGACATCAGAGAGCAAGATCAGTTAACAAAAGCTGCTATTGACCAAGGTATCGATAAGTTTCGTGAAATGAGAGATAATGGTCAAATTCGTGCATTCTTCGGAGATACATCTTCAATGATAGAGGCCCTAGGAAACGAAGAAATTGACGTAGCACTAGGATGGAACGAAATAGCATGGAGTGCAGGAGCAAAAATGATGCAACCTGCTAATGGCACAATGACTTGGGCGTGTGGTCTTGCAATTGTTAAAGGTGCAGATCTTGATAAAGCATACGCAATGATTAACGGTGCTACTAGTGCTGAAACGTCTGCTTACTTATTAAGTGAGTGGGGTTATGGACACAGTAATAAAGCTGGCTTTAGCACTCTTACAGCTGATGAATTAGCTGAGCGTGGTGTTGCTTCAAATCCTATAGAACATTTAAATAATGGAATGTTCTCAGTGATGCCAACTGACGAGGTTACCGACTACATGGAAGCTCAGTGGGCTGAAATGGTGGCTGGCGGTTAATTCACTGCTAATAGACTAATTTAAAATAGCCTGTTCTCAAAAGAGAACAGGCTATTTTTTATTGAGTAAGGAAATATCGTTTAAATTTATGCTGATAAAGCATTTACCATCTTGAAAAGACTGATTATCAAAATATTGTGATGATACGGTTATAATTTTTTCAATTTCTTTAGTTTCAACGTAAAATTTTGTCATTTCACCTAGATATGATGTTTGCTTGATTTTACCTTCTAAGCAAATATCCCAGTCTGATTTTTCTTTGTCAATCATCATTGTCTCTGGACGAACACTGCAAATAACATCTGAGGCATTTTCACTTATATTGAGATTATTTTTTATTTTAAATGAACCAAGATCTTCAATGTTAACAATAATATATTCTCCATCTTTAGAATCTGTCTTAGCTTTTAAAAAATTAGTTTCACCAATAAAGTCACTAACAAATATATTTTGAGGATTTTTATATAATTCGTTTGGAGATGACATCTGCTGAATTTTCCCTTCACTCATTACTGCAACTCGGTCAGACATACTAATAGCCTCTTGCTGGTCATGCGTTACAAACACAAAAGTTATTCCAATCTCCTTTTGAAGAGTTCTCAGTTCGAGTTGCATTTCGTCACGTAACTTTTTATCTAATGCACCAAGTGGTTCATCCAACAATAATACTTTGGGTTGTCTTACTAAAGCCCTTGCTAATGCCACTCTTTGTCTTTGACCTCCAGATAGTTGGCTACTATAGCGTTCTTCATATCCTTCTAATTTAACCAACGACAAAACATCCTTGACTCTTTTGATAATTTCATCGTTTGTTAAGCCAAGTTTTCTAAGACCAAACTGAACATTTTTCTCAACGTTTATGTGTGGAAAAATTGCGTAGTTCTGAAAAACCATATTTGTAGGTCTTTTATCAGGAGGTAATGCGGTAATATCACTGCCATCAAGTAATAGATTTCCACTAGTTGGATACTCAAAGCCGGCTAATAATCTCAATAAGGTTGTTTTACCACAACCAGACGGGCCAAGTAGAGAGAAAAACTCTCCCTCTTTGATTTCAAAGGATACATTATCTACTGCCTTTACTTGTCCAAAGTGCTTGGAAATCTCGTTTATCTGTATAAATGAATCATTCATGTATTTTTATTCCAAATTCAGCTTTGTCTTTTCCTTGACCAAGGTTTCTCAACCAGAATGCTAACAAAACTATAAAAGTAGTAAATACAATTATAACTGCTCCTAAAGCCAATACATGAGGTAGTTTTTGAATAAATCTCATTTGAGCCCACATGTACATTGGCAATGTAGCATCGCTTCCAGTTAAGAAGAATGCCAGAACAAATTCATCAAATGAAATTATAAAACTCAATAAAAGTGAAGCTATTATGCCTGGTAAGTATAATGGAAGAGATACTCGGTAAAATGTCCCCCAAGCGTTTTCCCCAAGGTCTCTTGAGGCTTCCTCAAGTGAGAAATCAAATCCTTCTATACGAGCGATTAAAATAAGCATTGCAAATGGAGTACAAAAAAGAATATGTCCTAAAGTTACCGGCACAAGTCCCAATTTAAAACCGAGGCTCAACCAAATAACAAGTATTGCAACCGCTAAAATAATTTCAGGGATTAAAAAAGGAATCATAATGGCCCCATAAGAAATATTTTGCCCTCTGAATTTATAACGTGCGAATGCTTTGGCTGCAAAAAGTGCAATTGTTGTACTGACGACACTTGCAACTATACCTACTTTGATACTAGCCCAAAGAGCTTTATGTAAGTTTGTTTTTTCCCACATTTCTTCATAATGCTCTGTTGTAAATCCTGAAAGTGGAAATGACATGTAATTTGCGTCGTTAAAACTGAAAATGGGCAAGAATAAAACAGGAATATATAAAAATGCAAAATACAATAATGTATAGATTAACAATGTATTGTTCTTTTGTTCCACTTATGAAATCCTTTGAGTAAGTTTTTTTGTTGTATATGAAACAATCATTGTCACTATTGCTACAGTAATAAGCATGATGGTCGCAGAGGCGGCACCAAGCGGAAGGTTGTTTACTTTTCCAAAGTAAGCTTGGATCATATTTGATAGCATTCTTCCATCAGTTCCCCCAAGTAGAGCAGGGGTTACATAATCTCCAACAGTTGGAATAAAGATAATTAGTATGGCGCCAATTATTCCAGGAAGGGATAATGGAAGAGTAATTTTCCAAAAAGTTTCTAACCTAGACAATCCTAAGTCTCTGGCAGCTTCAATTAGAGAAAAATCTATTTTATCCAATGAAACATACAAAGGCAGTAAAGCAAATGCTGCCCATGCATGGGTAAGCGTTATGATAACTGCGGTCTCAGAGTACATTAGAAAAGTGAGAGGTTCACTAAGCAGTCCCGCATTAATTAAAGAGGAATTAATGACTCCTTTAGTTCCAAGTATAATTTTCCAAGAAAAAACTCTCAAAAGATAGGATGTCCAGAAAGGTAAAGTGAGTAAAACAAGCCATAACATTTTATTTTTTTTTACATAAAAAGCTATGTAATAACAGACAGGATATGCGGTAAGAAGAGTTACGAAAGTTACAATAAACGAAATCTTCACAGATTTTATAAGTAGTGAAACAAGCAAATTACTTTGAAAAAAATCAATGTACCTTGTGATTGTAAAAGAGTAGTCAATCTCTGTAAAACTGGTTTGAGTAAAAAAACTAAAACTTAACATTAGACCTAACGGTATAAGCATAGCTAAAGTAACCAGGATCAATGCAGGAGAAAGAAGTGAATAAGCTTTTGCAGGATCACTCCTTGCATAAAAAGACTTCCAAACTTGTAACATTAGAAAATTTTAATTTATATAAATAATAGATGCAATTTATATTTCTTTTTTACTTTTATCCGTAAAATTTGAATACCATAGATATAGTCTTAAATACCATAATCTTAAAAATCCTAGTGGTATTTTTGGAGAGAGTCCTTGATAGACTTTTGAAATATTAGTTTCTCCGCTATTGGATTCATAGATCATCTCAGCCAACTTCTTTCCACAATAAACTGTAGTATTGTTACCATTTGCTTGATAGCCATATGAAAATAACACTGACTTGTCGTCATCCAATGCGCCAAATGCAGGTACAAAGTCTCTAGTCATTACAACTGTACCTCTCCAGTAGTGATCAATATCAATATTATTCCAATTAGGAAAAACGCCTCTAAATTTTTGAGTCATAAATTCTCTCATTTTTAGTGCACTTGCATCATCACCATAAGTATCACCTCTTGTGCCAAACAACATTCTGTTAGAAGGCATCCTTCTATAATAATATAAAATTTCTCTAGAATTACATATAGGATTTAAAGTTTTGTAGTTTTGTAACTTAAATTCATCATCACTCATTTCTCTGGTAACAATAATATTTGATAGGACTGGCATCATTCGATTTGCAAAACTTGGATGAAGTGACTCATCTGTGTAGCCATTAGTCGCTACAACAACTTTATTTGCAGTAATTGATCCACTATCTGTTATTAGCTTATGTGATCCATTTCTCTCCCATTTTTTTACTCTTGAAAAACTATGTAATTTTGCACCTGCATCTACAGTTGCTGATGCAAAGCCTCGCATAAACGCCATAGGATTCATTGCAAATCCAGCCTCTGTAAAAACTGCTCCAAATTGTTCAGTTGATTGATGTCCAACTTCATCAAATTCTTCTTTAGGTATCCATTTTGTATTAATACCAAAATACTCTTTCAGTTCATTTCCCCATTCTTTTAATTCTTCACTGCTGCCTGGATGGTGAGCTACATCAAGGTTGCCATCACCTACTTTTTCACAATCAATATTATTTTCTGATATGATAGCTGCAAGAAGATCAACACCTTCAATTTGAGATGAAAAAAATTTCTTTGTCTCTTCCATACCAAACTTTTTTATTAATTGTGTGGTTGATAACTTTGTAGCTGGTAAACAGCAAAAACCTGCATTCCTTGCACTACTTGCAAAACCATAGTGCCCAGATTCTAACACTCTTACATCTCCACCATAATTTTTTGCAATATGATAAGCCGTACTAATGCCTGTAAAGCCACCTCCAATAACACATACATCACATGATTGATCTCCAACTAATTCTGGATACTTATTTTGGTCAATGCTGCTGACCTCTTCCCAATAGCTTTCTACTGGTTTATTAACGTCGTAAATATCCTTGTTGTACAGCTGCTTCATAAGAAATTTGTCCTACATCATGGTAGTCTCATATTGGTAAAATACCAATCATAAAAATACGTGACGGCAGACTCGTTCTGTGAGAGTACTCCAGGACTAAATGAATGAGACAACAAACCATTTTGATTATTTTCAATAATAGTTGTGTCATGTGCAGTGGTTACGTCCCATATGTGAGTAAGGTTTTCTTCATTAAAATCTTTGCCTTCTTCAGCTTCCTCATTGACTAACCAAATCAATTCGACTTCAGACTGCAAAATTGATAATGGTTTAAATATAAACATAACTCCAAAATCATTTGTAAAGTAACAACAGCTAAAAGGATTAAAACTAACTTGGGATAAGCCACCATCAAATTCTTTAAACTGACCCATTAGTTTAGAGGCTGGTTTGCCATCTTTAGTTTGTGATAAATTTCCATTTCCAATGGGTGTACGGTCTACGTATCGATTTAATCCCTTACTTAATCCTTCTTCAGTTTCTAAATATGTTTTTGTGGGGATTCCTTTTGTTTTGCAATCCTCAATCCATGGTTGAATCTTTTTTAAATATTCTAGTGTTTCTTTTTCCGGGGCTGTTCCAAGACCGGCACCCATTGTGAATACCCAGTCTTTTTCATGTACTGAGCATAGCTCTGGATGTGCTGGACCACAGTGATAGCATTCTTGAAAATTTTCTAGGACAAGTTTGAAATTAGCTTTCGTAGGATATTTTCGTCTAGCAGCAATCTTTGCCTTTTCAGGATTATGAAAATTTACAAGCTCAGTCAATGGAGCAATAAACTCATTGAAATCCATTGGTTCATCCATTGAAAGATTTATGAATATCAAGCCTTGATAGATATTCATATGACAAGGCTTTAAACCCCAATCTTCCATTTTAAAATCATCTGGCATATAGCGTGCTGACTTTAATTCTCCCTCTGCAGAGAAACTCCAAGCGTGATATGGACAAACTAACAGTTTTTTTGTTCCTTCTTCTTCCAAACATATTCTTGAACCACGATGAGAACAAACATTGTAAAAAGCTCTAACTTGACTATCCCTTCCACGTATTAGAATTATTGACTCTTTTTCTGCGTTAAATAAAAAATAATCTCCAGGGTTTGGAATACGGCTAACATGATCAACCATCAGCCACTGTTTGAAATAAATTTTTATCATTTCATCAGAGAATATTTCTTCGTCTGTATAAAACTCTTGCGGAAGAGTCTTTCCTTCTTCATATCTTTCTTTAAGTTGATTAAAAAAGGTCATTAATTTGAAGTTGCTGACCAGAGACCTTCTTTTTTGATATCATCAGTTGCTAACTCTATGCCTTTACGCAAAATAGAAACAAGGTCATCAATTTGTTCCTTCGTGATAATTAATGACGGTGACATGACGCATGTACTAAATAATGGTCGTACAATTAAACCAAGTTGCTGGCAATGTTCATTAATCCTAGAGCCAATCTCATAGGACAAATTCAGTGGATCTTTTTTATCTTTATTGCCTACACATTCTACTGCAGCCATTAGACCTTCACCTCTAACTTCACCAACAATTGGCAAATCAGTAAGCTCTCTCAATTTTGCTTGAAAATAAGGGCCAACATCTTTTACGTGATCAAGTAAGTTTGTTTTTTCAATGTAGTCTAAAGTTGCAGTTGCGGCGGCCATACTAACAGGATGCCCTGAATCTGTAAAACCGTTTGAAAAAATTACTTTCTCTTTATTATCTAATTTGGACATCAATCGCTCTGATATAACAACTGCTCCACAAGGCACATATCCAGATGTAATCCCCTTAGCCAAAAGAATAATATCTGGTGTAAAATCAAAATGATTTTCTGAAGCAAAAATGTGACCAAGTCTTCCAAAGCCAGTGACGATTTCGTCAGAAATATACAACACATCATGTTTTTTACAAATTTCATGTGTCTTCTTATGATAACCTTTTGGTGGGACAATCACGCCACCTGAAGCTAAGATAGGTTCAGCAATGAAAGCAGCTACCTTGTCAGCGCCAATTTCAATTATTTTGTTTTCTAATTCTTGAACTTTTAGATCACAGAATTCTTCGTCAGTAAGATCATCAGGTTTACGAAAAGGATTAGGAGATGAAATATGATGAACAATATTACTTGCAAAATCAAAATTATTTTTATCTCTTTCCTTGCCTGAACAAGAAGCTCCTAAAAATGTACTGCCATGGTAAGCATCGTTTCTTGATATGATTTGTTTTTTTTCTTTTCGGCCTAGAATATTATTATAGAACATTACAAATCGTAATGCTGAGTCCACAGCAGACGATCCCCCAGAGGTAAAAAAAATCCTCTTTAAATCACCAGGTGCGTATTGAACAAGTCTTGATGCATAGTCGTGAGCTATTTCTGTTGATTCAGTAAACGGACTTGCATAAGGCATTTTAGTAATTTGATTATAAACTGCATCCGCAATTTCTTTAACACTATGACCAACATTGACATTCCACATGCCTCCAGGTCCATCAATTAGTTTTTTTCCTGTTTTGTCATAAAGGTAAATTCCCTCAGACTTATCAATAAATGTTCGATCATCTTCACCTCTGTATTCTAAGTATTGCCATGGGTGAAGAATTCTATCGTCTAGAGTATTCTTTAAATCGTTTTTGGCTGATTGTGATGTGGATTTAGGCATGAATCATTATAGCTTAAATTGAACAGCTGTTCAATAATTGAATTACTGTAAAATAGTTATTTTTTAGCTATTCATATAGATCTGCAGGAACTTTATTTCTTCTTTCAGGGTTAAAAAATTGCCTTTTAACTACCTTGCATCTTGCCCATATCTTACGGTACTCAAGTTCTTCAGGGTGATAAATTTCTGCAAATATATTTTCTTTTATTTGTATTCCATAAGGTCTCTTAAGTGAAGCCAGTGCAATATTTTTTTTCATAATCGGAGACCATAGAGCTGCAGTTACAATGCCAATGTCTTCTTTTTTGCTATTATAGATCACAGAACCATGCGCTGGCTTATCTCCATCTATATCAAGGCCTACTAAGCATCTCTCAGTAGTGCTTTCTTCTTTTTCTTTTTTAAGAGCTTTCTTCCCAACAAAATATGAGTTTTTATTTAAGTGTACAAGCCATCCCATTCCAATTTCATAAGGTGATCTCATTCTGGTTGGTCTCAATGAATCTTCAGCAGCCATAAAGTCTGTATTGGTTTGAATAAACCCAGCTTCAATTCTTGTCATCTCGAGAGCATTCATTCCGAAAGGTCTCAACTTTAATTCCTTGCCAGCAATTTCAATATTATCCCACGTCAGTTCTGCATTTTTTGGGTCAGTCCACAATTCATAACCCAAATCACCTGTAAATCCTGTACGTGATATTAAAATATCGAAACCATCAATCTTATATTCTCTCATTTCAAAAGGTTTTAATGTTTCAAGATCTGTTGCTCCAAATGTTTTTAAAGTTGAGCAGGATGTTGGCCCTTGAATTGCTAATGCAGCAATTGTATCTGTCACATCGCTAATTGTAACATCAAAACCATAAGCTGAATCATTAAGCCAGTTATATATTTTAACAGCACAGCAAAGCATAAATTTTGTTGAAGAAAATTTGAAAATAGTACCATCGTCAATCACCTTTCCATCTTCATTACACCAGATGATATAAGCTACTGTATTGTCCTTCATTTCGGATAAATCTCTAGTAACTAAGTAATCAACAAATTGATGCGCATGACCTCCCGTAATTTCATATTTGCCCATAGGGGTTAAATCCATAACTGATGTTCCATTTCTTGCAGCTGTATATTCAAGCTCAGTAGTTGAATATTCTGTAGGCACAGTATATCCATTCCAGTTATAATATTTGTTCGTTCGCGAAGCTAAACTGGTTCTTGAATGAAAAGGTGTTTTCTTTAGGGCTGAATATCTAAGATCTTGTGTCATTTAAAAATCATCCAAAACTGCTTTAGCTGCGTTTTTGCCTGAAATGCCAATTAAACCGCCACCTGGGTGTGTTCCTGCACCGCACATAAAAAGACCATCCAAATGTGTTTTATACTGTGAGGCTCCTGGAATTGGGCGCATCATAAAAAGCTGATCAATTTGGATCTCACCATGATGCCAGTGCCCTCCTGATACATTATATTCTGATTCAATATCGTCAGGAGTTAGTAATTTCTTACGCTCAATGCATTCATTAATATTAGGAGCATATTTGCTAATTATTTTGATAATAGACTCAACGTAACTTTCTTTTATATTTTCCCACCCTTGATGAGTTTTATATGGTGCATATTGCACTTGAATATCTAACTTTGGATCTTGATCAGAGTCTTTTTTGACACATATCTCAAGTGTTGGCTCTAATGAGAGCTTATCAAACTTACTAGGGTTAAATGTTTCTTCAATGTAATCAATAGATGGTGCAATAACCATTCTGCTGTCTAAATCAATGTCATCACAATTGTTAAAACTAGGGAGCTTATCTAACTCTAAAATAAGTTTGGCAACTCTTCCTTTGGAGCGATGATGTTTTATTTTCCTCTTTACGTCAGTATCAAGGTTTTGAGAACCGAGCAGTGAAAAGTATGTTGAACGTGGATCAGCATTTGAAATAATTTTCTTAGCATACATTTTTTCACCATTGTTTAGCTCAACGCCTACAGCGCAGTCATTTTCAATAATACAATTTTTAACAGAAGCTGAAGTTTTTATTTCTACATTATTACTTTTACATTTTTCAATTAAATGTTTAGTGAATTGATCATTGCCACCGTCTATTTGAAATATACCGCCAAATAAAGAATTGTTATGAATAGCCATTCTATACAATAAGTTTATGAGAGAGCCTGGTGAACGCGGGCCTAAATTAGACCCTATTACTGAGTCATGCGCAATCAATCCTTGAAGTAGTGTATTTTCAAAATTGTCTTCAAGTTCATCAGCTATATTTAGGCCAATCATTCTAGCAAACTCATTAAAATTTTTCTTTCCCAATAACCTGACATTTAATCCAAGCTTAAAGAGTTTAAAATAGTCAGAAAAACTATTGTTCATTATTCGCGGAGGTGATGCCATCATGAAAGAACCTAAAGTTTTTGAGAATTTTGACATTTTTTCATGAAAATCATTAAACCGGTCAGCATCATGGGAAGAAAATCTTGAGATAGATTTATGATCAATGTGTTGATTGCCTACTAGTCGAATGTGCTGTCCAGTTTCAGATAAAGCGATTGAAGTCTTTGGTATGTAGTTTATTTGCATTCCACCAATCGAGCTTGAAACAGCAGATGTTACTGGAGGAACATAGTTGGTAATATCATTATTGACCATGCCACCACATTCTTTTCGGGCTTCACAGATTAATACTCTTTTATTTTTTCTAGCGAGGACGTTTGCGCATACCAATCCATTATGACCTCCACCAATTATGATGGCATCAAAACTCGAATTGCCAGACATTAATAATAATTTCCTTTTTGTGGAACGTTCATGTCTAATAGAACTTCACGAGCTGCGTTAGCTCCTGGTGCACCCATTACACCTCCACCTGGATGTGTTGAAGAGCTACATATATACATATTTTTTAATGGAGTCCGATACTGCGCATATCCAGGAACTGGCCTATTGAACATTAATTGGTCCATGGTCAACTCTCCTTGAAAAATATTACCCTCTGTCAAACCAACCTCGTTTTCTAATTCTAGTGGTGTTCGTACCTCATAATGATTAATTAGGTCTTTAAAGTTAGGCGAAAACTCAGCAATACAATCAACTATGTGTCTTCCAAATTCTTGCTTTCTCTCTTCATTCCAACCACCATTTGCAAGGTTAAATGGTACGTACTGAATAAATACAGACATATAATGTTTACCTGGCTCAGCCATTGTAGGGTCACTTTTGGATGGAATGCACATATCAACATATGGATTACGTGACCATTCTCCCCTTTTCCAATCATCGTAAGCTCCTTCCATCTCTTCTATGGTTTCTGTGAAGTGCATGTCTCCGCCACCACCTGGATCACCTTCAGGAATACAAGGAAAGTCTGGCAAGCCATCTAATGCAATATTTAATTTACCAGATGAACCCCTTATCTTAAAATTTTTAACACTTCGCACAAAATCATCTGGAAGGTCCTTCTCTTCAGTAATCTTTAAAAAAGTTCTTTTGACATCAAGGTTGGAAACTATTTTCTTAGCATAGTATTCATCTCCATTTTGTGTAGCAACACCGATTGCTTTTCCATTTTTTGTAATAACATTTATTACTTCGCTACTTGGTTTTACTTCTCCTCCATGATCTTTTAGACAGCCCATCATTGCCTGAGTAATAGATCCCATTCCACCTCGTGCATATCCCCATGAACCAACTGATCCATCAACCTCACCCATGTAGTGGTGCAACAGTACATAAGCTGATCCTGGTGAACATGGGCCTAGAGCAGTTCCAATAATTGCGCTACCAGCAAGGTGAGCTTTGGTAATTTCACTTTCAAAATATTCTTCTAAGTAATCTCTGATGCTCATAGTATAAAAACGAATTGTGTCATAAATTTCTTTTTCTCCTAGCCCACCTAATTCATCTTTTGCAGCAAAATGCTTTGCAAACTCCAGTGCGCCAAATAAATCTTTTGGTTTGAACGATGTTAAGTCAGGAGGCGTCATTTTGAGAAGAGGCTTAATAATTTTACATTGCCTGAGGACATCACGGCTATATCTTTCGTAAGCTTCTGCATCTTTATGAGAATGACGTCTAATAGAGTTGATGGTCATATCATGATCATGATAATGAGTATAATAGTCTCCATTTTTCATCATCGTTGCACTGCCTTCATAAGGAATAATTTGAAGTCCATATTTATAAAGCTCCAAGTCACGCATGATCTCAGGTCTTAATAAACTACAAACATAGGAACAATTTGAATATTTCCATCCAGGGTAAAGCTCTCGGCTCACCGCAGCACCACCTATCCAATCATTTTTTTCTAAAACGACAACATCGAGACCAGCTTTAGCCATATAACTAGCTGCTGTTAAGCCGTTATGGCCGGCTCCTATAACAATTACATCATGAGTATTTTTTGGCATAAAATGAACGAATATTGAATTTACATGATAGCCATATTGAATGATTATTCAATACAAAACTACCATTATGATTAAACTTTGTGTATGGTTCTTTTATGAATATAAATCCCAAAAAAATTAGTGAACCTCAACTTAAAGAACAGGAATTTTCAATCAATCATCAAAAACTGATTGACGCAACAATTGAAACTATAGCTAAAAGAGGTCTCGCAGACACGACGATTGCACAAGTAGCTAAGAAAGCAATGGTATCACAAGGTTATGCAAATTTTAGATTTAAATCTAAAGAAAATCTTTTGCTTAGTTCACTAAAATTTCTATCAGATGAATATAAAAATTCTTGGCAACGAATATTCGAAGATAATAACTTAGATCCAGTTGGAAGAGTAATTAAAATAATTGAAAATGATTTTAGTAGTAAAATTGCAAATAGAAATAAAATTGCAGTCTGGGTATCGTTTTATAGTGAAGTAAAATTTCGTCCTTCTTATTTAACAATCTGTCAAAAGCAAGATGAAATATATTCATCTCAGATGGAAAAGTTAATTAAAGAAGTAAATTTTTTAACTGATCAGACTTTTCTTACACCAAGAGAAATAAGTGAGACTTATCTATCAATGGTAGACGGATTATGGCAAAGAATTTTATTTGATCCTAAAATGTACTCGCATGTATTTTGTAAAGGACTAGTAAAAAAATACTTTAGAAATATTTATATAGATGAAAAACGGTTTTTGTGATCTCAACTTTTCAATCTATACTTGGAAGTAATTATAAAACCTATATTGTTTTATTTTTATGTGCTCTTATTATTGGCATAAAACTTGGAACCCTTATTCCCTTACTATCATTAATACTTGAGTCAAGAGGTTTCAGTAATACACAAATTGGATTAAATGTTGTCGCTCAACCATTGGCGGTAATTCTATTTGTTAGAATTACACCAATCATTATTCATGCAATTGGGTTATCTAGATCAATTATCATTGCTCAAATAGTTACAATTATTTTATATTTTACCTTTCCTATATTTGAAAGTTTAACTGCGTGGTTCATTATACGCTTCCTTATTGGATTTGCTGGTGCACTTGCATGGAATGCTTTTGATACTTGGATGTTGTCGATGGCTAATGATTCAAATCGCGGTAAAATAGTCACAATATACAATACGGTATTTATTATTGGGCTTGCAATAGGCCCTCTTGTTATATCTTTAACAGGTATCGAGGGATGGCTTCCATTTATTGTGATTGCGGCAATGTCATTTATAGCAATTATTCCACTCATAACACTTGATATAGCAGATCAAGAATTGCCTGAGAAAAAATCTCTTCCAATTTTAGCAACGATTATAGCTGCACCGACTATTTTTGGAGCAGCAATACTCTGTGGCTTGGACGATGTTATGTTCGTATCATTTTTTCCAATCTTTATGATTAAGAACCAGTTTTCACAAGACATTGCTCTTCAGTTTGTCACTATTACCTTGGTTGGTGGTGTCATATGTCAGCCATTAATTGGTATTTTACTTGATAGAATGAATAAAAGACTACTCATGAATATTGCTGTCTTCTGTACTTTTGTTTGTCCAATAATTATAGGTGTTTTCTTAGGAAACTTCTATTTAGTGGCATTAAGTTGCTTTGTTTGGGGAGGAGCAGCTAGTGGTATATTCTCAATATCACTTACAATGTTAGGGGAAAGATATACCGCTTCACAGGTTGCAGGAGCAACGGCAATATTAGTTATGGTTTTTGAGTGTGGTTCATTAATTGGTCCAATGATTGGAGGAAGAGTTATGGATATTTTTGGTCCTTTTGGTTTTATATATACAATTGTATTTTTTACTTTTATTTTCTTAATGATTTCAATTTATAGAACTATAAGAAACTAGAAATGACAGAAAATATTAAAAGAGCAACCATAGAATACTCTGATATGATTGGAGAAGTTTTTAATTTGTATCGAGTCTTTTATAACCAGGAGTCAAATGTTGAAATTGCACAAAAATATATTAAGCAGAGGCTTGAGAATAATGAGTCAATCATCTTTTTTCAGGAAGAAGGGGGTACTTGTGCAGGCTTCACACAATTATATCCAACTTTTGACTCAGTGAATGTGAGAAAAAAAATTGTTCTATACGACTTATTCGTAAGAGAAGAATTTAGAAGAAAAGGTATAGCTAAGTCTTTAATGGATGCTGCTAAAAATTATGCAACTGAGAATAAATTTGGCTCAATAGAACTTTCTACAAATAAAGCTAATATACCTGGCCAATCTTTATATGAGTCACTCGGATATATCAGGGATAATGAGTTCTATAGTTACGATTTAGAAATATGATTATGTGTTTGATCTAAAGATTTTTTTAGTTTGACACATAATTCATCCACATGAGAGTTATTAAAGATTAGAGGTGGACAGAAAATCATACCATCTCTGACAGCTCTCATTACTAAGCCATTTTCTATACAGTAATCTCTACATATTGTTCCAACAACACCCGTATCTTCAAACATTTCCATCTTTTCTTTATCTTTAACTAATTCAACAGCTCCTATAAAACTTTTCATCCTGACTTCTCCAACTAACGGATGTTTTTCAATCTCGCGCATTTGTTGCTCTAGATATATTGATACTTGTCGTGATTGCTCAATAAGATTTTCTTCCTTAATAACCTTAAGATTTTCAAGACTTACAGCGCACGCTACTGGATGACCAGAATATGTATAACCATGATAAAACTCCCCACCTTCATTGATAATTGTATCACTAACACGGTCTCCAATCATGATGCCTGATAGTGGTATGTAGCCTGAAGTTATGCCTTTGGCCATTGTGATGATATCGGGTTTGATATTGTACGTGTCAGATCCGAACCAATTACCTGTTCTTCCAAATCCACAAATAACTTCATCAACCACAAGAAGAATATCATGCTGATTACATATTTCTTGAACTCTAGGCCAGTAAGAGTCTGGCGGAATGATTACACCCCCAGCGCCTTGAATTGGCTCACCAATAAATGCTGCCACATTATCAGCACCTATTTCATTGATCTTTTCTTCAATTTTATTTGCTGCGAAAATTCCAAAATCTTCATGGGACATCTCGTTTCCGTATTTATACCAATAAGGTGGCAAAACATGTTCAAAACCTGGCATCATATCGCCTTGCGCGTGCATTGCAGTCATCCCACCAAGGCTCATGCCTGTCATTGTACTTCCATGATAAGCAAACTCTCTGCTTATAAAAGTTTTCTTATGTGGCTTACCTTTTAGGTCCCAATATCTTCTCACCATTCTTACAACTGTATCGTTGGCTTCTGAACCACTTGATGAAAAGAATGCATGATTTAAATCATGAGGACTTAACTCTGCTAATTCTCTTGCTAGCTCAATTGATGGTGGTGTCGCAGTTTTAAAAAAAGAATTATAATATGGAAGTTCTTGCATTTGCTTATAGGCAACTTCAGCAAGATTTTTTCGGCCATAGCCGACATTAACACACCACAGCCCAGACATAGCATCCAATAGCTGCTTATCATCAGATGTAGTCAGGTGCACACCATCTGCCTTTGTTACAATGATACTTCCCTCTTCAGCAAGTGACTTATAGTCAGTAAAGGGATGGAGGTGGTGTTTGGTATCAATCTCCTGCCATTGTTTAGTAGTTCTGTTTAGATATGCCATAATTTTATTTAAATGCCTGAATACCTGTTAAATTTCTTCCCATTATCAATGTGTGAACATCGTGAGTTCCTTCATAAGTTTTTACAGTTTCTAAGTTAACCATATGTCTCATAACATGATACTCATCTGAAATACCGTTACCGCCTAAAATATCTCTGGCGTTACGACATATTTCCAAACTTTTAGAAACATTATTTCTTTTGATTAAGCTTACCATATTGCTGTCAGATTGACCTTTATCCATAAGGCGTCCGACTCTTAATGCGGCCTCCAACCCTAACGCAATTTCCGTTTGCATATCTACTAATTTAGATTGAACTAACTGTGTCCCCGCAATCGGCTTCCCAAACATTTTTCTATCTAGAGCATATTGTCTTGCGGTTGCCAGACAAAATTCAGCTGCTCCAATTGCGCCCCATGAAATTCCATAACGAGCACTATTTAAACATTGAAAAGGTCCGCTTAAACCTGTTGTTTTAGCTAAAATTTTATCTTCAGGGCAAAATACATTTTCCATAATTACTTGTCCTGTTGCCGATGCCCTTAGCGATAATTTTCCTTCTATCTTCGGAGTAGAGAGACCTTTTGACTCCCTATCAACAATGAAACCTCTAATTACATTTTCTTCATCCTTAGCCCAAATAATTATTACATCAGCATATGGCGCATTACTGATCCATGTTTTTGTTCCATTCAGTTCATATCCACCTTTTACTTTTACCGCTTTAGTTTTCATGGCGCCTGGATCACTCCCAGCATCTGGTTCGGTTAATCCAAAACTACCTATCAATTCTCCTTTTGCTAGTTTCGGTAGATAATGTTCTTTTTGTTCATCGCTTCCAAATTTATGTATAGGGTACATTACCAAACTAGTTTGCACTGACATGATAGATCGATACGCACTGTCGATTTTTTCTATCTCACGAGTAATTAGTCCATAGGAGACATAATTACTCCCCGCACATCCATAACCATCTAAGTACGAGCCGAGAAGACCTAGTTCTCCCATTTCAGTAAAGATTTCTCTGCTAAAATTCTCATTTCTATTATCATCAATTATTCTTGGAAGCAGTTTTTCTTTACAGTATGCTCGCACAGTTGATTGCAATATTTTTTCTTCAGCTGAAAGCTGATCATCTAAATTAAGAACATCATCCCAAGCAGAAAGAGATTTTATTTCAGTTTTTTTATTTTGAATATTAATAACCATTAAAATTGTTATATGATATTATGGTAATACTAGTAAACTAATTTCTTTTATGGATACCCAAAATAAGCCACTTATTGCAGTTTTTGCAGATGTTATTAAGAAAGAGGAGTTGCACCGAACTTACCACGCATCTGGAACCAATTATATTAAAGCTGTTTCTGAAGCTACTAGTTGTATACCAGTAATACTTCCTGCATTTGGATCAAGTGTAGATTATAGAGACACACTTCGTAAATTTGATGGAGTTTTATTAACTGGTAGCCTCTCAAATGTTTATCCAGAGTTTTATAATAAAGATAAAATTGTTGAACCATTAGATATTGAAAGAGATAAGACAGTGCTGCCAATGATTGATTTTATATTTCAAAATGAGATCCCTATGCTTGCAATATGTAGGGGTTTTCAAGAAGTTAATGTTGCTTTGGGAGGATCACTATTTGCAGATATTCATGATGTACCAGGAAGAATGGATCATCGATGCCCAGAATCTGATGATCCTGATATACAATTTTCTAAACAACATGAAGTCTATTTAAAAGAAAATGGAAAATTTGAAAAATTGGCGGGCACTCCAACAATCGAGGTGAATTCACTACATACGCAAGGAATTGATGAATTAGCAAATGAATTAGTTCCCGAAGGAGTTGCTAAGGACGAAACAGTAGAGGCAATAAGTTTGTCTGGCTATAGTGGATATTTTTTTGGTGTACAATGGCATCCTGAATATACTGCGACCACTGACGATTTTTCAAAAAAGTTATTTGCAAGCTTTAGTGAATCTGTTGAAAAAAATAGTTTAAAGAAAATTAAATGAAAAAATTGCTATAAATAACAGTGCCGACTGTGAGTATTGCTAAAATAAAAACTATAGATTGACGCAAAAAATTTTTTTGACTTAGAAAATTAAAAATTAGACTTCCCGCCCAGCACCATATTGAGTGAGAAACTGATTGTATTAAAAAAAATGTTGAGGCTATAATTAAAACTTCAAGTGTCCAGTTTGAAGTTGAGCTTGTACTTCCAAAAGAGGTGAATTGAGTATAGGCAGCGATCACCATGGCCCAACCTTTGGGATTAAGAGGGTGCACTAAGATGCCATTAAAAAAACTGGGTACTTTACTTTCTGAGTCTATGTTAGAATTTGGCTTTAAATTTAGAAACATTATTTTATAAGATAGCCAGCAAATGTAACCCGTCCCAACTATTTTTATTACATTTATTACAAATGGGTTTGAATTTAATAAGGTTAAAAAACCTATACCAAGTCCAATTGTTAAAAAAAGTTTTCCAACAGTAACACCGGCAACAAATGGTAATGATTTGAGCAGTCCATGTTGAGCACCAGAACTCATCAATAATAGATTGGCAGGTCCGGGTGTAGTAACCATTATTAATGCAAATATAAAAAAGGCTGGGTAAAGTGAGAGAGTCATAACCCTCTATTTTTGGCTATTGCTGTTGCCATTCCAATGGCTGCCAATAAACTATCACATGAAGCGACAAACTTTTTTGCTATATCCAATCCAGTTCCATGGTCAGGACTGGTTCTTACAAAGGACAGTCCAGCTGTATAATTAATGGTGTTATGAAAATCAATAACCTTTATCGGAATTAAAGCCTGATCATGATACATGCAGATGAATGAATCAAATTTCTTAATATTTGAATCTCTAAACAATGAGTCCGCGGGATAAGGCCCAGAAACATTTATACCTTTTTTCTTACATGCATTTATTGCAGGAATTATTTTTATGATCTCTTCTTTTCCTAAAATACCCCCATCACCCGAATGAGGGTTAAGACCGCTAACGGCAATTTTGGGTTGACGAACTCCAAAGTCTTTTTTTAATGTTTGGTTAACATTGAGGATCGATTTAGTAATATTTTTTTTATTTATTTTTTTTGCAACATCTTTTAACGCAACATGTGTTGTAATTGGAGTAACTTTCATTTGCTTATTTAGCAAAAACATCATTTCATTTGATTTTTTATCTTTTTTTGCAAGGTATTCTGTATGCCCTTTAAATCTCCTAAGTTTTCTGGCAATTACTTCTTTATTGATTGGGTTTGTAACAATTCCAGAGATTACTTTTTGTTTTGCAAAATCTATGGCCATATCAATTGACTGTAATATTGTACCAGCATTACTGTAATTTCTTTTACCGAGCTGGGTCTTTGCATCAATCTTAATGGGAATAATCGGTAAATATTTTTTATTTATACTTAAAGCCTCTGCAGGATTATCAATTATTTGAACTTTTAAACCTGCTTTCATTTTTCTTATAATTTTACTTACATACGCTGGGTCATGAATTAAAAAAAATCTTAGGTTTTTATTTTTTTTTATCCAAGCTTTGATAGTTATTTCTGTACTAATACCTGACGGGTCCCCCATAGTGACCGCAATTAAATTTTTATTTTTACTCATTAAAAAATTCCAAGAAACTTTTTCTTAAATTTGTGTTCGCACTCGTTGAGCTGACTTCTATACTTGTCAGATCGAAGTTTGACTTTATTGGCAACATCAATCAACCAGTTTTGATTTTTATAGGATTTTTTTTTGTACCCACCGTGTCCTTCATGGTATGCCAAATATTGGCTATAGGCATCACTTTTGCTTATCCCATTAATTTTATTAGACTTATTTATATACCAACCAGTAAAGTCTATGGCATCTGCAAAATTAACTCGTGATGCTAAAGGTTTCTTATTTTCTGTTCTATACCAATCCCAGGTTGCATCAATTGCTTGAGTGTAACCAAATGCACTAGACTTTCTTTTCCAAGGTATAACACCTAAAATCTTGGTTCTCTCCGGCTTAACTCTATTTTGAAATGCAGATTCTTGTCTTAAAATTGACATTTGAACATGAATAGGTGCACCCCATTTTTCATATGATTTATTTGCCAATCGATACCATGAGGATTTTTGTTCAAAGATAGAGCAAATATTCTCTTGTTTTGCAGGAGGCTTACTTGCACAGCTGAATAATATAAAAAAACTAATTAGTATTAGTATGAATACTCTCATTTATTTACTCATTTACTTTAAAAGTTTTAAATAATACCTTTCTCGAACATCAAATGAAACAACTAAATCAAACTATTGTCATCAGCTATATATTCATTTTTTTATTAGCATTTATCTGGGGAGTAAACTTCCTGTTTATTAAAATTGCAGTCTTAGAAATAAGCCCCGTTAATAATGTTTTCCTAAGATTAATTTTGGCATCAATAATACTTTATTTCTATATGAGATTTACAGGAAATAGGCTTCAATTAAGAATTAATTATCTTTTTTTTTATTTTGTTATTGGAGCATTAGGTAATGCAATACCATTTTTTTTAATTTCAACGGCGGAAATTAATATTGATGCAGGAATAGCAGGTGTTCTCATGTCTCCTATGCCACTAATAACCTTAGCGCTATCGGCAATTATTTTGAGAGATGAAAAAATTAATTTTCTTAAATTGATTAGTTTTATTACAGCTTTTCTTGGCCTACTTATACTTTTTGGTTTTGAAAATTTGAATCAGCTTGGAGGTGATAATAAAATTGAATTTTATAGTCAAATTGCAGCATTAATTGGTGCATGTTCTTATGCATTAAATGCTGTTATATCTAAACTCGTTCCAAAAATAAATTTTATTTCACTTGCAACTGGGGTGACAATAGCGGCAACATTATTGATGTTGCCCTTTTCAATTTTCTATCAGCCTTTCTGGCTAGAAAGTTATAGTTCACCAACAGTCGTATCACTATTAATACAAGGTATATTTGCTACAGCGATAGCCAGTTTACTTTTTTTTAAAGTCATTGAAACAAGAGGACCCGTCTTTTTGTCACTAATTAATTTTTTAGTACCTTTAATAGCTTATTTTTCTGGAGTTATATTTCTGGGAGAAATCATAAGAGTAAATGTACTAGTTTCCCTCTCTATGATATTATTTGCTTTGTATCTCAATCATATTTCTAACAGATAAAAAGATGTTAAATATAAAAGATGTTTCAGTAAATTTTGGGGGTATCAAAGCTGTTAACAAAGCCACTATGCAGATTGAGACTGGAAAAATTACTGGTCTCATAGGACCTAATGGCGCAGGAAAAACAACATTATTCAACATCATAGCTGGCAATATCAAACCAACCCTGGGTAAAGTCATGTTGGAAGAACATGATATTACATCCCTTCCTTCTCACGAACTATTTGAAAGAGGTGTATTAAGAACCTTTCAATTGGCGCATGAATTTTCAAATATGACTGTACTTGAAAATTTGATGGTGGTTCCTGCAATGCAGACAGGTGAAAAAATTTTAAATACATGGTTTCAGAGAAAAAAAATTGAAAATGAAGAAAAAGAAATAAAAGAAAAAGCTCTTGAGGTAATAAACTTTCTAAAACTTGATCATTTAGCTTATGAACTGGCAGGTAATTTATCAGGCGGACAAAAAAAATTATTAGAATTAGGTCGAACAATGATGGTCGATGCTAAAATTGTACTACTCGATGAAGTTGGTGCGGGTGTAAATAGAACTCTCTTAAATGATATAATAGATATAATAAAAAAATTAAATCGTGAAAAAAATTATACTTTTTTTATGATTGAACATGACATGAACTTTTTGTCTAAACTTTGTGATAAAGTGATCGTTATGACGGAAGGATCTGTTCTCGTTGAAGGAGGAATAGATGATATCAAAAAAAATGAAAAAGTTATAGAAGCCTATCTTGGTCGAGGACGAATAGAGTGAGCAAATTTTTAAGTTGCACTAACATGACCGGTGGATATGGAGGTGAGGACATACTCCACAGTTGTAATATAGAAGTCAACGAAAAAGAAATAGTCGTTATTGTGGGACCAAATGGTGCTGGCAAATCTACTGCCATGAAAGCAATGTTAGGCATG
The DNA here is from genome assembly GCA_902544065.1 of uncultured Pelagibacteraceae bacterium. Classification (GTDB taxonomy): domain Bacteria; phylum Pseudomonadota; class Alphaproteobacteria; order Pelagibacterales; family AG-422-B15; genus CACNXQ01. The sequence continues at coordinate 169,524 of CACCAS010000002.1, read as the reverse complement.
ATAGATCTCAAGAGAGGGGATATAATCCTTGATGGAAACGATATTTCAAATCTCTCACCTCAAAAAAGAGTTGCAGCAGGAATTGCTTTTGTTCCCCAATCGATGAATATCTTTAGTGAACTGACTGTAGAAGAAAATTTAGAGATGGGCGGATTTTTAAGAGATGGAAACATACAAAAGACAATTGATGAGATATACGAATTATTTCCAGCAATGAAAGAAAAACGTAGTCAACTTGCAGGAGAACTTTCTGGTGGTCAAAGGCAACAAGTTGCTGTTAGTCGGGCATTAATGACTCAACCTAAAGTATTGATGCTAGATGAGCCGACAGCAGGCGTGTCTCCAATTGTAATGGATGAAATTTTTGATCGTATTATCCAAATAAAAGAAACGGGTGTCGCGGTAGTCATTGTTGAGCAAAATGCTAAGCAAGCACTAAAAATAGCAGATTTTGGTCATGTTCTGGTAAATGGCGAAAATAGATTTTATGGTAAAGGGAATGAATTATTAACTGATCCTGAAGTAAGAAAGAGTTTTTTAGGAGGTTGATATGGATAATTTTGAATTAATAAATGCATTGGTCCTTATATCAAATTTTGTCCTTATCCCCGCTCTATCTTATGGTAGCCAACTTGCCTTAGCTACTCTCAGCTTAACAATAATATATGGCGTATTAAGATTTTCCAATTTTGCTCAAGCTGACTGGATGTCGTTTGGAACAATGACAACAATATTATTCACGTGGTATTTACAGAGTTTAGGAATAACAGGTGGCTTCTTACCAACTGCACTAATAGCGCTACCATTTGCAATTATAATAACCGCACTCTTTTGTCTCTTAATAGATAGATCTGTTTATAGCTTCTATAGAAAGAAAAAAAGTCCACCAATTGTTCTAATGATAGTATCAGTGGGAGTTATGTTTATTTTACAGGCGATTGTAAGATTTGTAATTGGTCCGAATGATAGAAAATTTTTTGATGGAGAAAAATTCATTATCCATGCTCTTGATTTCAAAGATTACTTTGGACTATCTGAAGGACTTACAATTAAATCCACTCAGCTAATTACCTTTATAGTAGCTATCATCGCGATGGTGAGTTTATTTTATTTCCTTCAGCGAACCAAAATGGGGAAATCAATGCGAGCCTATTCAAATAACGAGGACCTCGCATTATTATCTGGAATAAATCCTGAAAGAGTAGTTTTAATTACTTGGGTTATTGCATCAGCACTTATTACAACTGCAGGTGTTCTTTATGGACTCGATAAAAGCTTCAAGCCATTTACATATTTTAATTTATTACTACCAATGTTTGCTGCGGCAATTGTTGGTGGTATAGGATCTCCTATTGGTGCTGTTATTGGTGGATATGTCATAGCTTTTTCTGAAATTACATTAACCTATGCATATAAAAAGTTCTTCATTTACTTATTACCAGAAAGTTTAGAACCGTCAGGTTTAATGCAGGTACTCTCCACAGATTACAAATTTGCAATATCATTCATTATCTTAGTGATTGTATTGATTGTTCGTCCAACAGGAATTGTAAGAGGTAAAATTATATGACAGATAATTTAAGAGCACCTCTTGCATTTACTTTTATGGGGATACTGCTGGCTTTAGTTGGCTTTACTCAATCGTGGTCTGTATCACTGAGTATAATCAATTTATGTCTCATTTCTTCAATAATGGCTATTGGAGTAAATTTGCAGTGGGGATATGGAGGACTTTTTAATGCTGGAGTAATGGGTTTTACTGCTTTAGGAGGACTTACCGCAGTACTAGTTTCTTATGATCCAGTTTATGAAGCATGGGATAAAGCCGGCATAGGTATTTTGATCAGTGCAATTGTTCTAATTGTAAGTATCACTTTGATTTTGTTCGCTTACAGAAATATATCTAGCCCCCAATTTAGAAATACATCAATTATTCTGATTATAATTGTTGCCATTCTTGGAATAAACAATTTCTATGGACCATCTATTGATATTATTGAGTCAATAAATCCTGCTAGGACAGGTTTTTTAGGAGGATTAGGTCTACCAATTGTTTTTTCATGGGTCATTGCTGCATTTGTAGCAGGATTAGTTGCATGGGTAATTGGAAGACTAACTTTAAGACTTAGATCAGACTATCTTGCAATAGCCACATTAGGTATATCTGAAATTGTGATAGCAATTGTTAAACATGAAGATTGGCTATCAAGAGGTGTTAAGAATGTTTCTGGACTCGATCGACCTGTTCCTTATGAAATAGAGCTTCAACAATCAGAATGGTTCATCAATCTTGTAGAAAGAATAAATTATGGAACTCTGGATAGTTTACAAACTGTTTCATCAAGGCAAGATCTGCTCAATGATTTAATTATTGTTAGTTCGGGAGTATTTGTAAAATTATGTTATGCAGGTCTATTCTTATCAGTTCTCTTATTAATTTTTTATCTAAGTCATCTTGCGCTTAACTCTCCATGGGGAAGAATGTTAAGAGCGATCCGAGACAATGAAGAAGCTGCAAGCGCAATGGGTAAAAATATTTTTGCACAACATTTACAAATATTCATGATTGGTTCAGCCATAATTGGAATTGCAGGAGCGATGCTTACAACACTTGACGGTCAATTTACTCCAGGATCTTATAGGCCTTTAAGATTTACATTTATTATCTGGCTCATGGTTATAGTTGGGGGGTCAGGGAATAATTTGGGATCAATATTTGGTGGATTTTTTGTTTGGTTTATTTGGATTGAGGCAGAACCTTTATCAATTGGATTTATGAATCTTCTAGCAAGCGGCTTCGAATATGACAATCCAATAAGAATGCACCTACTAGGAAGCGCAGCTCATCTTCGTTTATTTATCATGGGTCTTTTACTTTTACTCGCACTTAGGTTTATGCCAAGAGGTGTCATTCCTGAAAGAATACAAAAAAAATAGGGGCCAAAGAAGGCCCCTATTAAATTAAAATGGTAAGAAATTATCGAACTTGAATGGTATTGAATTCTCCATTTCCTATTTCTAACTCTTTATAAGATCCAGAGGCCTCTCCAACATCAGAAAACTCAACATTTGTTGCGCCTTGATAATTGACTTCACCGCCATCCTTAAGAATTTCAAGAGCTTTACCTAATTCACCAGGAAAAATTTCAGTTCCTGGAGCGTTGGCTACTCCCATTACATTCTGCGCAATTGATGATCTATCTGCAGAATTTCCAGCCTGTATTGCTAGCATGATTAATGCAGCTGCATCATAGGACTCAGGTTCGAAAGGTCCATCTCCTGGGATTCCATTTAAAGATGCCATTGCTTTAAACATATTTGCACCTTCAGACTCTGAACCCGGCAATGTACCAAATGTGCCTGTGAGGTCACCATCAACATTCTCTATGAGACTGTCTCCAATCATTCCATCTGCAAGGATAAATCTTGAGAAAGCACCTGTCTCCATTGAGCTTTGAATAATACCTCTACCACCTTGGTCGACGTAGCCTAAGACAGCAACCTCTTTTGCACCTGATGCAGAAAGAGTTGAAACTTCAGCAGAGTAATCTCCCTTTCCATCTTCATGAGGAACCTCAGCTGTTACAGATCCTCCCATAGCTTTATATGCATTTACAAAACTATCTGATAAACCTTTTCCATAGTCATTATTAGTATAAGTAACCGCTAATTCACTTATTCCTCTATCCATAACAACCTGTGCTAAAACTTGTCCTTGTCTTGCGTCTGAAGGAGCTGTTCTAAAGAAATAACCCTTATCATCTATGTCTGTTAAAGCTGGTGAAGTTGCTGACGGAGAAATTATCGTAACCCCATTTGGTACTGCAACATTATTTGCAATTGCCGTAGTCACACCTGAACAATCCGCACCCATTATTGCTGCAACATTATCTGAAGTAACCAATCTTTCAGCTGCAGAAGTAGCTGCACCTGCGTCTACACAAGTAGAGTCAGCGCGCACTGAACTGACACTTGCTCCACCCAGTAGAAGTCCTGAGTCACTTACTTCTTTCATTGCAAGTTCTGCTGAACTAGCCATAGTCGGAGTTAAGGATTCAATAGGTCCTGTAAAACCGAGAATTACTCCTATTTTTATTTCGTCTGTTGAAGCCTGTTCTGACTGTCTGTCACAACCATAAAATATTCCTAAGGCTAAGATTACCCCTAAGAAACTGAATATTATTTTTTTCATTATATTTCTCCCAATTTAATAGGGTTTATGCTAGCAAATGAGTAGTCATCGTTCAACTTTGATTTTATTTTTTAAATGACTATAGTCTTAAAAAATGACTATTTTCTCAGGTATATTCTCCAATACTGTTTTAATTATTCTCGCATTTTTAATCCTAATACTTTTAATTTATCTATTCTCCAGCTTCGAGAAGGGTAATTTAGATGAATATCGTCAAGGCTCAGAGTACGAATTTGCTAAATTGTCTCATGGCCTAACTGCATATAAGGATTTTGGCAAAAAAGATGATCCGGCAATAATAGTTATTCATGGAGCAACTTTACCTTCTGAAGGTTTCATTGGTTTTTGCAGTGGGTTAAGCGCTAAGGGATATAGGGTAATCTGTTATGATCAATACGGAAGAGGGTATTCAGACAGGCCTATAACAAACTATAATATGCAGCTCTATACCGAACAACTCAGGGAGCTTCTTGATTTTCTCGATATAAGAGATGCAATTTTATATGGATCTTCGATGGGGGCTCCAATTGCAATCAATTTTTCTAATAATTACTTTGAAAGAATTTTAGCGATAGGTCTCCAAGTTCCTCTTGTTCACAGCGACAGTAAGGTGCTTGGTTTAATAAAAGTTCCTGTTGTAGGAAATTTATTTCTTAGAACTTTTGGTATTCCATTTGCAAAAAATAGAGCTGAACAATGGGCTCATGAAAACGAAGGGCAAGAAGAATTTATTAACCGATATATTACACAATTGTCTTTGCCAGGCACAGAATATTCTCTGCTCTCTTCCATTCGTAATATAGCCAATAAAGATTTTCTTCCAGACTATAAAATATTTTCAGAGTCAAATATTCCTATCCATATAGCATATGCAAGTGATGATGATGAAATTGATCCTAAAACTGTTAATGAAGTATTAAAGTTAATTCCTGATGCAGATACTTTTGTCTTTACTGGTGGCCATGGCGGCGGTGGTGTAATTGTAAATAAACTGATAGATTTATTTTCAGATTTTCTATCCAAAAAACTAAACTAATAGAAGTCTATCAATTTGAGTTGTATAATTTTGTGTACAATTTTTTCTTTTTTGTTTCCAGCTTCCAAGTCTACACTCTGATGCCATTTGAATGGTATCACGTCCATATCGATAATTAATTGAATCTATTGTTGACATAAGATTTGAATTTTGATTGTAGTTTTTTTCAAATAAAGTCTCCTGAATTTCAGACTTATCACACAAGCCACTAAGTAGTACGCCCGCTTTTTTATACTGGTATTTATTTTTGAAAATTTTCTTCGTGAGAGTCAAAGCAGTCTCAATAATAGTGATGCTATCATGTGTTGGGTAAGGCAGTGTTCTAGACGCACCATTTGAGTAATAAGGACTTTTCTTATCAAAAGGATTGGTCCTTAAAAAAACAGAAATACAAGATGCGGCAAGGCTTTCAGAACGAATTCTTTCTGTTGCCCTCCGCGCGAAGGTAGTGACAGCTTGTTCAACATCTTCTAAATTGGTTAGCAACTTTCCAAATGATCTGGTAGTACAACAGCTCTTTCTTGTAATTGAGTTTTCTTCAATAGACATGCAAGAAATTCCTCTCAGTTCTGTAATTGTTTTTAAGCCATTGACACTCATTGCTTTACGTATCCATGAGTCACTACAGTTCTTTAATAACTTCGCATTGTATATGCCGTGATTAATAAGTTTCTTCGATAAACGTCGACCTACGCCCCAAATATCACCTACTTCAGTTGACTCTAATACTTGGTCAATATTTTCATGGCCTACTAGAGAGCAAACACCATTTAAAGACTCATTTTTTTTTGCCTTATGGTTCGCAACTTTTGATAGAGTTTTTGTTGACGCTATGCCTATGCTAACTGGGATACCTGTATGCTGTAAAATAGTCTTTCTCAACTGATGTGCATATTCTTCGTAATCAATAGATAGACTACTTAACTCTACAAACGCTTCATCAATTGAATAAATCTCTGTGTGAGGAGATGAATATGAAATGATATTCATTACACGGCGCGACATATCGGCGTACAATGTATAATTAGAGGAGAAAACAAATACATTTTCCTTTTCTACAATATCTTTGACTTTGAAGAGTGGTACACCCATTTTGATACCAAGTGCTTTTGCTTCTTTTGAACGAGATATAATACACCCATCATTATTGGATAATGCTACAACTGGTCTATTGTTAAGCTTGGGATTAAAAACCCTCTCACAAGAAACATAAAATGCGTTGCAATCAATTAATGCGAAAACTTTATTATTCATACTTTATCTATTTTATGGACTTAAATTGTGAATAACGTTCGTACATACTCCCCATATGGTAAAATCCATTTCTTGAGAGACTAAGACATCTTTATAGTTCTTATTAGAAGATGATAAATTGACTTGCTTGTTCTTAAATCTGAGAATCTTTACACTTAACTCTCCGTCCAGGACAGCGATAATAATTGACTCATTTCGAGGCTTAATGCTTCGGTCAACAATCAGTAAATCTCCAGGATAAATCCCCGAACCCACCATTGAGTCTCCTCGCGCACGAACAATAAAAGTTGCATTTGGATGAGGAATAAGTTCTTCATTCAAATCAATTGTCCCTTCAGTAAAATCCCTTGCTGGAGAAGGAAAACCGCACTCTACGGCCTCTTTATAAAATGTTAAAAGCATGAAATACGTCTAATTATGTTCTTGTTTTGTTCTTATTATTGCATTACTCAATATAAGAGTCAACACTACTTAAAAAGATTTATGAAAAAAATTGCTTCCTAAAAAAATCGACCACATCGTGATGTGATTGTTTACGTGCCGTCCAGTTTCCTCCAGCATGAGCGCCTAAGAGATTGGGTGTTTCTTTAATCAAGCGGAACCGTTCTTCTTTATTATCCAGGTAAAAAGTGTTGTTGTTTTCATCAGTATAAACCTGACGTCCGTCTTTCTTTAAATCAATAAACATATCTTTTAACTTGATGGCGTATGGAATGAATTCAACGGGATCAATTGAATCAAAGGAATGATGAGCGTTGGGATAAACTGTTAACTCAACATCACGGGCAGGTTTCATATAATCAATTAGTTTTTTACATAAACTTAGGGGCGTATAATCATCGTCCTCACCAAATAGAATATGCATTGGAGCATTAGACCAACGATTATCTTCAGGTTTAAGTAATGCTCCAGGATATAATGGTAAATAAGCAGAAAATTTTTCATCCTCTAAGGTTAATGTATCTATTATTGGCTGCCACGCTGAATAAAGAGCAGTGCTACCACCTAAACTCCATCCCATGATGCCAATTTTATTTTTATCAATATCTGGGTGTTTATTTAAAAGTGCAAGTGCACGAAATGCATCTGTTATCATGGTAGCCAGAGTAACTTGTGTTTGATTTTCTACTATAGAAATTACTCCCCTAGATTCAAAATGATGAATTCTGAAAACAGCAAAGCCTGCATCTAATAAATTAACCATGTGTGTGTGATGACCTTCTCTCAGTCCTGCACTTCCATGAATTGGAACAATTACTGGGCATGGCAATTTAGCATTTTCAGGAAAAATCAAAGTTCCCCATACGTCTTGTTTGGGTTCCGTATCAACACCGTTCAACAAATCATAAAATTCATAAGGATTAGATGATTTGAAGAAGAAGACTCCAGATTTTTTTTTGTGAAAAGGATTGTTTTGTTCGGTCATGACTGATGCAATGTATTACCAAAAAAAACTTAATTCAAATTTAAAATTGAATAAAAACGGATCCGATGGAAGGAATATCTAGGGGAAACCCTCGGACCCGTTTTTAAATTAAGAACTAAACTTAGTCTCTAATTGAGTAGGCTATAACACCTGTCTCAGCTACGTCTGTTCCTTCTTTTTCTGCTTCTTCACTTATTCTTATACCTATTGTGGCTTTCATAACTGCCCAAATAATTATAGACACCACGAAAACAAACACACAAATTGATGCTGTGCCTAGGAGTTGAGTTCCAAAGCTAGTATCAGGATTTGTAATTGGTACAGCAAGAGTACCCCATACACCTGCAATTAAGTGTACTGGTATAGCTCCCACAACGTCATCAATTTTTAATGACACTAAGAGTTCGGTTCCTGCGAACACTAGTGCTCCGCCGATACCACCGATGATTATTGCCATCAATGGAGTTGGCATTAATGGTTCAGCTGTAATTGCGACCAAACCACCTAAAGCACCATTTAACATCATTACGACGTCTGTTTTGCCTCTAGCCAGTCTTGTTATTGCAGCACAAACTAATACACCAGAACAAGCAGCTAGATTTGTATTGATGTAAATTGTTGCGACAGCGGTTGCATCATCAAAAGAGCCTAAAGCTAACTGTGAACCACCGTTAAAACCGAACCAACCCAACCACAAGATGAATACACCAAGTGTTGCTAGTGGTATTGAAGAATTTGCAAACGGAACTAACTTTCCGTTGTCGAATCTTCCAAGTCTTGGACCTAGAACAATTGCACCGGCTAATGCTGCTGCACCACCTGCTGCATGAACAAGCGTTGAACCAGCAAAATCTGAGAAGCCAGCTGAAGATAGCCATCCGCCACCCCACTGCCAACCCATTTCGATTGGATAAATAAATCCTGTAAGAATTGCTACGAACAAAAAGAAAGGCCAAATTTTTATTCTTTCAGCCAAAGTTCCTGAAACAATTGATGCAGTTGTTGCACAAAAGACCATTTGAAAAAACCAATCCGAACCGTCTGAGTAACCAGTCGCTACGGCTGAACCATCGCTCCATGAAGTAAATGATCCAATATATCCACCTTCTGGAATACCGTATGCAAGGTTATAACCTACCAACCAGAACATGATTCCAGCTATAGAATACAAACCTATATTTTTTGCAGCAATTGTCGAAACACTTTTAGATGTAACCAGACCAGATTCTAACATACAGAATCCAGCAGCCATCCACATCACCAAGAATCCGCTTATAAGAAATAATAATGTGTTCAATGCATAAGCTGTTTCGTCATCGACAGCTGCAAATGCATTGGCAGATAATAGTGATGAAAACAATACTGTATAAAGTAGTACTTTTTTTAACATGTATTTTCTCCCTATATTTAATTTTATAAGGACATTTTTTATCAATTAGAGGCTTTCACAATTACTGATGCTTGCCAAATTGACAAAGTGTGAAGATCTTTAAACTAAATATCTAAGTAATTGTTTTAATTATATTATTTATTAATATTTCTCCAAGCATCTATGGCCAGGAAGACCATCGCAATCATCATGCTAAGGTAGATAATATAGGAGAAGCCGAATCCATAAGCTGTTAAATAAGCCCAACTAAAAAGACTGCCTACTACTAAAGATACAAGGGTTGGGACCAGATATTTCATTTATAAAAACTTTAGGATAAATAATCCAAATAAATCGGCGATGACCAAGCGCGATGTTCATCTATTTCAGAACAAGTCTCGATGTCTCTTGGATGCCTCCAGTCTTGAGTGCAAAGCTTAAACTTTACGCAATTACCATCTGCATCAAATTCACAAACACCACCTTTAACATTAATTTGTGGAGTAGGAACTTCTATGGCTCTCACATAATAACTCACATCTTTTTGATCTACTGAAAAATTCTCATCAGTAAATTTAAAAGAACAACCTAATTCATTTGGATCACAGTAATGGGTATACCAAGGATCTTGAATTCGTCCTTCAATAGGTTGATCTACATACTCTTGCGGTAACACTTTAATTACTTCAATTCTATGAATAAATTTTCTGTCATCTGAAGGATTATAACATTCATTAAAACACAGCTCGTCTACTCTTTCTTCTCCCAAAGCAATATATGCATCCTCCGGACACCCTGGTTTCTGAACAAATGAGCCCATAGCTTTAACTTCAAATTCAGGTTTAGTATCTGTTTCAATTGAGGAACCCATAGAGATTTTTTCATTTTCACTAATTAAATTAAACCAGAGCAACATGCGTGTACCACTTGTTGCATAAGTTTCTTTCCTTTTTAACGCATTCCAGATTTGCTCTTTAGATCGTCCCTCTGAGTGAACTGCTGCTAGTCCACCAGTCGTAAAGAAACCTCTTTGCCTTTCCCACTCAATAGTATTAAAGCCAACGATTAGATCAGGAATATCATAAACTTGCGGCTTCGAAGGCGAAACAAAGGAGTCACCAATTGGATCAGAATTTCGACCAATCGGACTTGTACTTTTAGGAAAATAATATGGATTCATATGTAATACCTTATCTAAGAATTCGCTTGGAGGTCCGTTTCCATCTATGTTGTTACCAAATAGTTCTTTATATCCACTCCCAGGTGCAGCAGAATGATTATCACTGGAACCTATGAACCCGTATCTAAATCTATGTTTTGACCCATCTTCTTTAATTTTTGTCAACGCTAATCCATACTGAGCACTACCCCCCGGCACATGATTCATTGGAGGACTAAAGCAATCTAAACACTGACCAGATATATTTCGATCAAATTCTGTAAACTTAGGAACTACGTTGTACCCCGATCTACCTCTATCTACTGATGCTTGTTCTGTCGCTTCTCGTCTTTCGCTGCATTCTAAATCTGACTCCCCATCAGCCATACATCTCTCATAGATTACTTTACCTGCTTGCCAACATTGTGGAATGTAGTTATGAGATGGTTCTGGGCAAGTTTGAGTTCCGATATCAATGACCTCATCCTGTCCATTTTGATTTTTGAGCGTAAATGTTCCCTGTTCTAAGTCAATTTCACCCATCGGAAACGTAAATGGTCTAATTATTTCCTGACCGTCTCTTACAACATTGACTCCTCTCCACGAGCGGTACTCCTCAGCGTTACCGTGCCCTGAATAAGTTTCTAATAATTCAAACATTTTTGGGTATTTTTTTGAAATCTCTAAGCCCCTATCTAGAGTATATCCAGCAGGAGTGTAAAGTCCCCAAGACTGCCCGTGCGGTATAACCATGTAATCACTATCATATTCCTCAAGCCTATTTACTAAATCTAATGGAGTTACTGCTTCTTCATGACAGTTCATTGGTAGATCTTTAGAAAGTACACCCCGCTCACAATTTTTGATTTTTCCAGTTTCTGTGAAGTATCGATTTATGTCATTATATCTTTTGAAGTTTTCAAAATCCACAAATGGGAAAAATACATTTGGTACTAAGGGTCTAGAAGTCATTGCTTGTCGAGTTACAGATAATGATGCAATAGCTCTAGTTGGAACCGCTTCATCAGACTCTTCTTTCAAAATGACATTATGATGGCCCCAATGATTTCCTCTTATAACCCCTACTTGTGTCCACTCCCATCCCAAAAAAGCAACACAATCTGGATTAGTTGGATCAACATTTAAAGCGTTACACTTCCTGATCGTTTCTTTTGTTTCCATCCATCTTTTTGGCGTAGTTGCTTCAGCATGATCATTGATTGACCAAAAATCTAATGCTGAACAATGTCTTGCAAAGTCACAAGCATCCGCAACAGGATGCACTCCTAGCCCACCAGTGATTGGCAAACTCATCATGTGTGCATCGGCTGAAAATGTTGAATGAACATGTAGATCACCAAACAAAATTTGTTTAGTTGGTAACTCGTTAAGAGTTTCCATTGCATTTAATTGCCTCGTCTGTTTATCTTTTACAAACTCGACGGTATTAATTGTGCCAGTGATTTTACCTCCATCTAAGTCTTCACTAAATAAATGGAATTCTAAAACTACAAGTAAACTAATTATAAAGAGGATTGAAAGAATGAAAAAATATTTTATAACTTTTACAATACTCATAAGAAAATTATTTGATAATAATTAATTATAATTAAGTATAATATTACATGCAATGACCAAGTTCTTGAATAAAAATATTCTCATATTTATAATTGCCATAATCATTGGCTTATTTCTTATTTTTTATGAGACTATTTCATTCAATAATGAATTTCTTCAGCTTAAAAATAAAAAGGCTGTCGCTTTGGTAAATGATGTTGTTATTTCTGAAGATCAATTTTTGAAATATGCCTCAAACCTAGGAGCAGACATTCAACCAGAAGATGATGTTGAAATCTTAGAGTTACTATTAGAAAGAATGATAGAAGAAGAACTTCTTGTGCAAAGAGGAATAGAACTTGATCTGCATAAGAAGGATATTGGCGTCAGAAAAGAAATGATAAAACAGGTGATTGACTTCATCATTCAAGTCGAAAAAAATCAGATTAGCGAAGAAGATCTAAAAGATTTTTACGATAAAAATATTGGAAAATATACCCCAACACAAAAAATTCAATTTCAATCAATATATATAAACTCTCTTAATCAAGAGTCTGTTCTACTCGGCACAGAGTCAGACTTGAAGACACTTCAGCCAAAATTGTCAAAATTGTATGATGAGCTTAATACAAAAGATTTCTTAGATATTAAATCTAGTTATGATGAAAATAATTTTTTTGAGGTTCCCGGTAAGTTAATTAATATTAAAGATTGTAATCTTCTTTTTGGTAAGTCTATATGCAATCAAATTGCTTCTCTAAATCTTAATGAAGTATCTCAACCAATATTTTTTGATAATGGATATTTTATCTTTAAGCTTGTAGATCTAATTAAACAAGAAGTTGATGAAAACTATTATAATGAAATTAGAGAGATGATTATTTTTGATTATAATAATAGTTTAGATGATGAAAAATTAAAAAACTATCTAAAATATTTAAAAGATAATTCTGAAATTATTCGATATTCCTTTTAAATCTCATGCAAATTTTTAAATTACCAATAGTTTTAATATTTCTTTTATTTAATTCACAATCATATGCCCATTATTTTAGTGAGTCCTTTTCTAAGTGGAATATTATGGGATCAGATATTATTTCAAATTTCTCCATACTAGAATTGGAAGCAACTAGAATACTTCAGCTTAAAAAATATGAAAAAATGCTAATTAGCAATAAGCTTAATGAAAAAGAAATATTTAAAATTTATTTAAATGATCACATTCATGTTTATTCAGCTGATATAAAATGTCATTCTAGCAATGATATTAACGAGTTAAGTTCAGATGAAGGGTATTTAAGGTATGAACTAGCATTCCATTGTCCTTCAGAAGAAAATATTAAGATTATTAATAATGCTTTATTTAATGTCATCCAGAGTCATATTCATATAGCACGAATATATGAAGATAATAAGTTATTCAGAGAAAAAACACTCTTTTTTAATGATCAATCAGTTGATATTTCTAAAAAGGAAACTCAATTAAGTTTTTTTGGCAGTTTTAAAAATTTTTTTTACTCTGGACTTAGTCATATCTTAGGAGGGTATGATCATCTCCTCTTTATCCTAGGACTTCTCATTATAGTAACAAATTTAAATAGGCTTATCTTAGTCATTACAGGCTTTACCTTAGGACACAGTCTTACCTTATTCTTATCTTTAGTTGAAATTGTTCAAGTTAACGCAAGTATAGTAGAGTCACTTATTGGCTTTACTATTATGTTTGTAGGTTTGGAATATTTCTATAAACACAATAATGGAAAGTTATTAAGTATCGGCTATCTAATTTTACTTTTACCCCTATTATTTATGTTAAGCTTTATTATAAATATCCAGTTTTCTGGATTTCTCATGATGGGCTTATTACTATTTTCTATAGGATATTTTTTTCTAAAAGAAAATTTAAATAATAGTGATAATCTATTAATATTAATAACTATAGTATTTGGGCTCATTCATGGCTTTGGCTTTGGAGGGTTTTTATTAAATACAGAAATAAACTCAGGCAATATATTATCAGGTTTATTAGGATTTAATTTAGGAGTTGAGTTTGGTCAAATATTGTTCGTATTAGCAGTATTATTAATCTTTCAATTGGTTAATTTTATTCGCCTGAATTTCATTATTGGTTTATTTAAAGATACTTCATTTGCATTATTGATTTGTTTTGGCTTATACTTTTTTATTCAAAGACTAATAGTCTAAGTTATACAAAAATTATTAGTGTAATTGTCAGCATTAATACTGTTAATGAAAGTATTACTTTCATTTTAATGAACCAGAGTGGAGTAATCTTCAGCTGCTGATAAAGATAGTAATCATGTAATAAGGAAATAACATAGCCGATAAGTAATAGTACCAGGGAAAGTTTTAAATTTTCTAGAGACAATAATGCAGCCCAAGAGATTAGCGCTGGAATTACTGTTATTAAAAGTGGAGTGAAAACATAATAAATTTTGTCCGCAAAGGCTGTTATTAGTCCCCACTGTATACCTCCCAGAAAAGAAGAAATGATTGCAGCATAAGCAATATAAATAAATATGATTAAATCATATATTTCATCATTTGGAGGAGAGATAAAATACATCAAGAAAATTATTATAAATGGTGTAAGACCAAGTAAGCCAAGTATATATGATTGCTTCTGACCCATTATAAAATACTAATCGGTAAATAATCCAAGGAACTTCAAGAATTCAATATTGCCACCCTCAACCTGAATAGTGTCATTTGCAAGGGATAGGGAAATTGAAGCAATATTTCTTAATCCTGCTAGGGTCTCCTTAAGGGTTTGTTGATCACTATTTATTTTTAAATCATTCTTCTCGGCGGGTAAAAAACTTAATTCAGCTACTCCTTTTCTAATCTTGATTGTAAAAATTTCTTTACTATCAGAAAATGAAAAGGAAACTGTTTGAATTGTATCAATAGCTTTCTCAGAATTTAAATTTACAGGAAGTGACTTCATAATTGCTTTCATCGGCGTTGCTCTCAGTTGGTCTGGAGTTACTTTATTATTTTCTGCACTAATTATAAATTCATCTCTTAATTCAGCTGCAACTGTTTTATAAAAATAATAATCATTTGAAGCTGATTGATAATTAGATAGTTTATCAGCAGCGCTTGACTTTATTTCTTTCGCTTTTTTATCGTCTTTATTTATTGCTAATAACATATCTGCAAGTTCCATAGACCATTGATACTCACCCAAAGAAAAAGCATTTAATGCCTCATCGAGAATTTTAGTTTGCTTTTGTGCCATCTCAGATAGCTTGATTGCTCTTTGTTCTTTTGTCAGGGGATGAAGATCACTAATATTTCCACTGAACCATCCTATGTAACCACTGAATGTTGATCTTATATATGATGAAATCGATCCATAGAATTCTTGTAAATATGGCGAATTAGCTAAATGTTCAGGCAGTCTTACTATTTCTACTATCTCATCTGGTGTAAGGCCTTTGTTAATATATCTTATTGTTTGGTCATGCACAAATTGTATGCCGTCTCTATAATCAGTTAAAGCTCGTGAAACATTGTCAGTTCCAGAAATTGGGCGAGAATGACTTGGTATTAAATATTCAGCATTTAGCATCCTAATTTTGTCGAGACTTTGAACCCATTCCATTGGGTTTCTAAATTTTGTTCCTCTTATTGCATAAAGGTTTGCAAACGATCTATAAAAATTATCTCCTACCATTACCGTCTTTTTGTCAGGCAACCAGACATAAAGATGATCGTCTGTTTCGCCGGGTACATGAGCTAAAATAAACGTTAAGCCATCAACTTCAAATGTTAATTCATCTTTAAAAAGTTTCGTTGGCCTTACTAAACCAAATGTTGAATCACTATTGATTTCCATGAATCCTCCTATGCCCTGATGTACGATCTCTTCATCAGGCAATGGGATACCAAACTGTCTATTTGTTCTCTCTAATATAATTGGTCTTATAGTAGTTGCTATATTATCAAGATTATAAATGATATTCTCCTGAGCGTAGATCTCTGTTTTGCTGTCTTCAAAGAATACTGTTGCGCCACCTAAATGATCTAGATGGTTATGGGTATAAACAATGGCAATAATAGGTTTTTCTGAAATTTTTCTGAAATCTTTGTATAGTACTTCGGCACTTTCCGTAGAACCTAAAGTATCAACAATAACTAGGTTATTTGCTGTCTCAATCATAATAGAGTTTGCAATTCCATAGCCTACACCAACATAAATATCCTCTGTAACCTCAATTAATTCTTTTCTAAACTCATATTTATGTTGCTGAGACAAGCCTTGATTAGAATCTAATGTCTCATTAGACTGATTTTGATCACTACATGAGATAAGGAAAAATAAACTTAATAAAATTACTTTTAAATGACTGATCATTAAATGAATTTGTTTGGTACAATTAATCTTGAACTAAAATATGATCAAATACAACAATGAAATTTTTGGAACTTTATGCTTGTTGGCCGCAGGTTTCTTTCTTAGTTTTGGAGGGCTTCTAATAAGGCTTGTTGATGAAGCATCAACGATGCAGATAACATCCTATCGATCAATCACGTTCTCACTTGTGGCACTCATCTATATTTTATTTAAGTATAAATCTCAGTCCCTAAAAGCATTTATCAATATTGGAAGCAGAGGAATAATACTAATGCTTGTTCTAGGTTTAAGTAATATTTTTTTTGTTTTTGGGATGAGCAATACTACCGTTGCTAACGCTGTATTTATCATGAGTACGGGTCCTTTATTTGCAGCCTTCGCAAGTTATTTTTTTTTAAAAAAAATAATTAGTACTAAAACTACCATCGCAATTGCAGGATCAATGTTTGGAATTACTATAATGTTCTCTCAGGGATTAGGATCTACTAATAATTTTGGAAATATAATTATTTTATTTGTTCCAATTTGTTTTGCTATTCAATTAACAATGGTTAATAGCAAGCCTGACGTCGATTACGTTCCTTCTGTCTTTCTTTCAGGTCTCTTTGTATTATTTGTCGGTCTAGCTATCATTCCAGATTATTCAATTAGTATAAAAGACTTGTTTACAGTTCTTTTTATGGGTGCATTTCAAGTAGGGTTAGGATTTTTATTAATTACAATTGGATCAAGATATATACCCCCACATAGAGCCGCACTTTATGTACTTCTTGAACCAGTCCTGGCTCCACTTTGGGCGTGGATCGGTGTGGGCGAAACGCCTCCTTATATTGAACTTCTTGGTGGGTTAATTGTCTTTTCTTTTGTACTCTGGAGACTGATTGATCAATTCCTTGAGGCTGAGAAACATAAACAATGACAATTTTTTCTAAAAAAAGTACATTTTAGAATGGATGTTAAACTTCTTTCAGGAGCGTTAGGAGCAGAAATTTCTGGTATATCGTTAAAAGATATCAATAAAGAAATATTTAACACTGTGAATGAATTATTACTTGAACATAAAGTAATTTTTTTTAGAGATCAAAATATCACACCTGAGGAACAAATAAGGTTAGCAAAATTTTTTGGTCCTATTGAGGAGCACGCATATGTTAAGGGAAGAGATGGTTATCCTGAAATAACGAGACTGATTAAAGGTGCCGATGAAAAGAATCAATGGGGGGAAGGATGGCACAGTGATGTAAGTTTTAATATTCGACCAACAAAAGCTGTAATATTAAAGTCAATAAAAATACCACCTGTAGGTGGCGATACAGTATTTTCTAATATGGAGTTGGCTTGGGAAACACTGCATGACTCAATAAAAGAGAAAATTGTAAACAAGTCGGCAAGACATTATTCACTAGGCGCAGACTCTTTCATTGAAAATTTCAAACATTTCGAAAGTAACGGAAATAACCCTAAAGAATATTACAATGAACATCCAATTGTTCGTACACATCCTGATACTGGAAAGAAAATTTTATATGTCAATTGGATGTATACAAAAACAATTGTAGATATGCCGAAAGAAGAAAGTTCATATACTTTGAACAAACTTTTTGAACATCAGAGTACTCTAGATTTTACATGTCGATTTTCGTGGACAGAAAATGCAGTAGCAATTTGGGATAATCGTAGTGTAATTCATTATGCAATAGCTGATTTTTTTCCTGGTAGGGGGATGGGCCATGAAAGAATTATGGATAGAGTAGCAATACTTGGCGATGAGCCCTACTAATTATCAGCTATATTTTTTTGAATAAAAAAAACTTGAGAAAATATAAACATAAAAGTAAGTCCCATGATCCCAAAAAGCTTAAAATTTACCCATACAGCGTCAGAAAAATTCCTATAAACCACTTCATTTGCAGCTGCTAAAAATAGAAAGAAGTACGCCCATCTTCTGCTCAAATTAATCCAACCATAATCGGTTAAATTTATTGCTGAGCCCATAAGATTTTTTAATAAGGGTTTTTTGAAATATAATCCTATAAATAAGGCCAAAGAAAAGATTAAATTCACAAGTGTTACTTTAAACTTAATAAAGAACGGATCATTAAAGTAAATTGTCAATCCTCCAAAAACAAAAATCAAAATAGTACTGAATAATAACATTGGAGATACTTTTCTTTCAATAATGTACGATCCAGCAATTGCAATGCCTGCAGCAATCATTAGAGGAAGAATAGCTTCTTGAATTTGACCTGTTTTAATAAAGAAGTAAAAAAAGACAACCAAAGGGCCGAGTTCAAATACTTGTTTTAAAGACCCACGCATATAGATATACTTTTAGTTATGCTTCGCTTTGGAAATATATTTTCCATTTTTGATACCTTCAAACATCTCATCTAATAAAGGATGTGTTACAGGATCATCTGATTCATCAACTAATAAATTTTGTTGAGAAACATATGCAACGTAAGATGGTTGACTTGGAGCTTCAGCGAGTAAATGATAAAAAGGCTGATCTTTTCTTGGACGAACTTGCATAGGTATTGACTGATACCATTCTTCAGTATTATTAAATTCTGGATCGACATCAAAAATGACACCACGAAAATCAAAATACTTGTGCTTTACAATGGAGCCGATTTGAAATTTTGCTTTATTGATCATTAAAGAAAAGAATAAGTATATTCACGGATATTTTCAAGTGTGTTCTTAAAACAATATATCTGATAATTAATTAATTAATGTTTCTAACGTCTTATATTGAAGATAACCAGGATAAATAGAATCATTTACAATCGAAGCAGGTGTCCCTCGAAGCCCCAGACTCTTTGCTAATTTCATATTTGCTTCTATGATGTCATTTGATTTTTGACTGACAGCCTCTTGAAATATTTCTTCACCATTTAGATCAACTTTATTAAGTATGTCGACTAGACTTACTTTTTTCATTTTTGAACCAAGCTGCATAAATTGATTATGGATTTGAAAATACAAATTAGGATGTCTTTGCCAAACAATTAGGGCAATCTTAGCAGCTGTATCAGATATATCTCCAAATATTGGCCATTCCATATAAATTATTTTAACATTATCTGTGTTATTCAATAGCTTTTGAAAATCATTAGCCTGCTTTGAACAGTAACCACATCTATAATCAAAAAACTCTATAATTGTATAATCTGCTTCACTATTTCCAACTGTTGGCAGAGATGCAGTTTCATAATTTCTTATGATGAAACTTGCAAGATTTTGATCATCTTCAGCAAAACTAAGACTAAATACATTAAAAAATAAAATTGTTAAGATAGTTGTTTTAAATAATTCATTTATCATCATTTAAATATTCTTTCAAAGATTTAGCTGTTCCTAAATGTAGTGCATTTGTATTAAATTGGTATCCCTTAAGGGTTTTTTTTCTAATACATATGTTCCAAGCTTCATTGACTGAAAATACCTCTTTTTCTATACCAGTAAATGCATTCTGACATATAATTTGAGCGCCAATATAAACATATGGCTCAGAACTTTCATCATATCTTATTAAATCATTATTCTTTAATTTACAAAAATCGCCCTTACCTTTAAACGATTTCAGGTTTCGTTTGGGTACCAAACCAAGAAATGCTTCGGCCTTTTCTGGATAATTATTTATCATATCTACAATTAATTTTTTGTCTGTGTCACCCCATAAAACATCACTATTTAAAACCAGAGATTTATTAATATTATATTTATCAAATATTTTCTTAATGCCTCCTCCAGTATCTAAAAGTAAATCTGACTCGTCTGAGACGATGATATTATTTTGGCTTAAGCTTTTTATAAATTTCAATATCTCATCTGACTTATAGTGAACATTTATAATAATTTCTTTGGCTCTAATTTCATTTAGTAAATCGATTGCATATTGAATAAATGGCTTGTTGTTGACCTTAATTAATGGTTTAGGAATTACAGGATCAAAATCTCTCATTCTTTTTCCAAGACCTGCGGCTAAAATTATTGCAGTATCAATCATATTAGTTCATGACTTTTAAATTGCTTTAGCCAATTTACAAGATTAATAAAAAATGGATCTTGTAAATTTTTTCTTAGAAGTTTTACTGTATTTGGCAAATACTTCAGATAACTATCTTTTTTGTCTCTTATAGCAAGTCTGCAAAAAATTCCTAATATTTTTAAATTTCTCTGAATTGAAAAGAACTTTATTTCTTGCTCAAAATTCTGAACATTAATGTTTACACCTTTTATATAAAATTCTAATAATTCATTTTGCAAATTTGTAGCGAGCGGCCTTCTTACATCCTCAAGTAAGGAAACTAAATCATATATGGGTGATCCAATTACCGCATCTTGGAAATCAATTAAACCGACCTGCTTTAATGATTTTTGATTGCTTAAATAAAATAAATTATCTACGTGGTAGTCTCTTAACACCAAAGTCGATGATTGTGGTTTTATATTATTATAATTATCACTCAAAATTTGAATGAACTCTTTTTTTTGATTGATACTAATCAACTCACCTTCTCTTTTTTCTAAGTACCAATCTATAAATAACAATGACTCATTTACTAGTAAATCTTTTGAATAGCTTTTTAATTTGCTAAGTCGTTTTTCTTTACTTTTTGATAGTCGATTTATTTCTATTAATACTTCAATAGCTTTTTTGTATAGTTCACTCTCATTATCTTTGTTAAGAATTTTTGAAAATGATGTTTGCCCAAAATCTTCTAGTAACATAAATCCATGTTTAGTATCTAACGAAATTATTTGTGGTGCACTTAGATTAAAATCATAAATTATGTCAGCTACAGTTTTAAATTGTTCAACCGACTCCCCTTTCTCAGGAGGTGCATCCATAACAATTAAATTTTTATTTTTGATACGATAATATTTTCTAAAAGAAGCATCATTTTTTATAGAAATAATATCCTCTTCTTTAAACCCACAATTGATTACAAAACTGTGAAGGTTTAAATCTCGATTATGCATCTAATATTTTTGATTTTTAAATTTGCCTCTTAAAGAGATTTGCACACTTCTTGAAACCTTACTTTTAATTTGAAAATTAATTTCGATACGGTCATTTGGCAATATTTCTTCGAATTTATCTGACCATTCAATTAAGCAGACATCATCTGTTACTGCCTCACCAAAATTAAGTTCAAAAAGTTCAGTAGAATTTTTTAATCGATAAAAGTCATAATGATTTATTATATTGCCTTCATGCTCATAAACTTGCAATAAAGTAAATGTTGGACTTGGAATTTCTCTAATTTCAAAACTCTTAAAAAAATTTCTAATAAAATATCTTGTAAATGTAGTTTTTCCTGAACCTAAATCCCCATTCAAACAGATAACTGCATTGTCTTTTTTAGACAATTTAACCAGTCTTTTGGCGAGTTTCTCAGTATCACCTTCATTCTTCAGAAGCATGAGAAAATAATATCTTAAAAATATGAATTAGTATCTATAAGCTTCGGGTTTATAAGGCCCTTCAGGAGTAACACTTATATAGTCAGCTTGTTCTTTAGACAATTTTGTGAGTTTCGCACCTACTTTTTCCAAATGAAGTCTTGCAACCTTCTCATCTAGATGTTTTGGTAATACGTAAACTTTTTTCTCATATTTTTCAGGATTGTTCCAAAGCTCAATTTGAGCAGTAACCTGGTTTGTAAATGATGCACTCATTACAAAACTAGGGTGACCAGTTGCACAGCCAAGGTTAACCAACCTACCTTCTGCTAGTAAAATAATTCTCTTTTCGCTAGGAAGAGTAATTTCATGAACCTGAGGTTTAATTTCATCCCATTTATAGTTTTTAAGCGCCTCAACTTGAATTTCGTTATCGAAGTGACCAATGTTACATAGTATTGCTCTATCTTTCATTTCTCTCATATGATCAGCGGTTACAATATCTTTGTTACCTGTAGCAGTTACGACAATATCTGCTTCTTTTATCATATCATCCATTGTAACAACCTCATAACCTTCCATTGCTGCTTGCAATGCACATATAGGATCTGCTTCTGTCACCATTACTCTTGCCCCACTTTGACGCAAAGAAGCTGCACTTCCTTTTCCAACATCTCCAAACCCTGCGACGATGGCAACCTTTCCTGACATCATCACATCAGTAGCTCTTTTAATTCCATCCACTAAACTCTCTCTACATCCATAGAGATTATCAAACTTGGATTTAGTTACGGAGTCATTTACATTTATTGCCGGCACCATAAGAGTTCCATCAATTTCCATTTTTTTGAGCGCTAATACCCCAGTTGTAGTTTCTTCAGATAAACCTTTTACATCATGAAGTAGCTCCTTATATTCTCTATGCATAAGACCTGTAAGATCGCCACCATCATCTAATATTAAATTAGGTTTCCACCCTTCTTTTCCCTCAATAGTTTGTCGCACACACCACCAATACTCCTCTTCTGTTTCCCCTTTCCAAGCAAAAACTGGAATGCCTGCTTTAGCTATTGCAGCAGCAGCATGATCTTGTGTTGAAAAAATATTACAGGATGACCATCTTACATCTGCCCCCAATTCTACCAAAGTTTCAATTAAGACTGCGGTTTGGATAGTCATGTGAAGACAGCCGACAATTCTTGCACCATCTAGAGGTTTCTGACCTTTGTACTCTTCTCTTAGCGCCATAAGGCCTGGCATCTCTGTCTCAGCTAAGGATATTTCTTTCCTACCAAATTCGGCTTGTTCTATATCTGCAACTTTAAAATCTTTATTGGCCATAATCAAATAGAGAATATAGGGTTAAAAAGATTAATATTCAATATGATTATTTATTAATATTTACCTGGGGCAAGTTGACAATGAACTTCGCTCCCTTAATAACATTTTCCTCTATTATATTATCTACAGAAATTGAGCCTTCATGTGCATCAACAATCTGTTTGGCAATATTCAATCCAAGTCCAGAATGTGATTTATTATCTTCTTCTCTTAGAGAATAAAAACGCTCAAAAATTCTTTTCATATCAGGCTCTTTAATGCCCGGTCCCTCGTCCACAATTGCTATGCTCAAGTAGTTACTTGTTGATGATAAAGTAACTTTTATAATTCCAAGCTTTGGAGAAAAGGAAATTGCATTGTCTATAATATTTTTAATAGCTTGAGAAATAAACTTCTTCTGACCATCAACAAAAATTTCCTTTTGATTATCTTGATCATATAAAAACTTAACTTGGATTTTACCCGGCAATACTTTTCGGGTGTCTTCAATAATCTCATGCAATAAAGATTTTATTTCAAATTTTTGCTGCTGATTTTTATACAGATTTACCTCATTTTTAATCATTACTGAATAATCGGTAATAATGCTTTCAATTCTTGAAATATCATTCTGAATAAGATTTAGAAATTTTTTTTGACCATCACTCATTTCATCTGTAATAACCTCGGATGCCATTTTTATTGAAGCAAGGGGATTTCGGATTTCATGCATCAAATCAGCTGAATTATTTTCAGCATTATCAATTTTATTATATAAACTATTCAACATTTCATTAATGATTTTAGAAAGTTGGCCAATTTCATCATCCCTTCTGTCTAATCCAGAAATTAAAGGTTTTGTTTTATGGTCCATTTGGACTTTTTCCGCAGCATTTGCCAAGTTTCTAATAGGTTTGAGAATTATAAAGTTTAAAAAAAATGAAAATAATATCAAGCAACCTCCAATAGCTAAACCTGTTAGTAATACATTTAGTTGTATTTGATTATTAATACTTTGAATGTTGGTATTATCTTCGTGCGCAACAATATAGTAGTAAATGTCATCATAACTAATAGGAAATATTGAGACCAATTCAAGTTTATTATCGTTCAACTCAATCGAAAAGTTTTTTTGAATTCCTTTTTCTAAATTTTTGAAATTAGTCAGGAATTTGGGGTGATTTAAAAAATCTCTATTAGCTAAATTTTCTTTTTGATCTGATTTAAAAGTAACCATTGAACTATTTTTGTCTATGATCTCTACTTCTGTTGCAGACTGATTTATAAAAGAACTGTTTTCTAAGTCATATCCTTTCGTATCTAGCAAGATATTCATGTTCTCATCCATGATTATAATAGAAAGATTTTTGATTTCTAGCTTGGAGAGAATAGCCTCAGCATTTAGTTCTGTTTTAATGTCCCTGAGTAAATTTGATTTTTTTAAGAAGTTATAAATAATCAACGACTGATTATCGATTTGTTTAAGTCTTTTATTATGTTGATAGTTGTTAAGGAAAATAATTATGAGTATTGTACTAACTATTAAAATTAGTAACCCAACAAAATTATATAATAAAAATTTTCTAAATAGGCTGTTCAAGTTATATACTGTATTATTTCCACTTATATCCTGATCCATATAAAGTATTAATGGATTTAAATTCAGGATCGATCTTTCTAAATTTTTTTCTAATCCTTTTTATATGACTGTCTATTGTTCTATCATCAACATCCAATTCATCCCTGTAAGCAATCTCCATTAATCTATCTCTTGATTTGACAATGCCTGGTCTTTCAACCAATTCTTTTATTATTTTAAATTCAGTAGTAGTTAAAGGCTCTAAAAGTGATTTCTCCTTCCACTCACATTCGTATCTCAAACAGTCAAGCCTCAGATTTCCCAGTATAATAATTTGTTTTTTTTCAGAATTTACATTCTCTATATTTTTTCTGTTGAGTGTATTTTTAATTGTTTCAATTAAGATTTCTTTTGAAAAATTTCCACTTTTTGTAACATAACTATCAACACCATGCATTAAACCTTTTAATCTATCAGCCTCTTGGTCTTTAGATGTCAGAAAGATCACAGGTATTTCAGTTTTTTCTCTTATTTTTTTAAATAATTCGTATCCATCCATTTTTGGCATTTTTATATCAATTACTGCTAATTCTGGAGGATACCTAGACATGCCGATCAACGCTGATTGGCCGTCGTTATAAGTATGGATTTCAAATTCTTCTTTTTTAAGTAACTCTTCGAGTGAAATTAAAATATTTCGATCGTCATCTACAAGGGCAATAAGGTGTTTCATTTTAAATTTTTATTTTATTTTAAAGTATTATATGTCCATAAAATGGCATAAATATTGCATAATTTAACTAACAGTTTTTTTCATTTTTTTTGATATTAGCACTTAACATGCATGTTATTATATGTTTTTATCACATCCTCGAAGTATGCAAAATTCAGTAAAAAATAGCATTATACAAAACGCTTCTTCAATTAAAAGTAACCTTAATTCTGAAGAACTATATGAGATTGCACATACGTCTGGCGAAGGCAAACTATCATCGCATGGAGCTTTAGTTGTTAAAACAGGTAAACATACAGGTAGGTCAGCTAATGATAAATTTTTTGTTAAAGAAAATATAAATGATCAAAAAATCCATTGGGGTGAAACAAATGTACCTATCTCAGAAGAATATTATACAAAAATTGCAAATACATTTATAGATTTCTCAAAAGATAAATCATTATATTTACATAACTTAATGGGTGGAGCCGATCGTAATCATTCATTAAATGTTTCAATAATAACAGAATACGCCTGGCATGGATTATTTGCTAGACATTTGCTTGTAAGACCAAGTACTGATGAACTTAAGCATTTTAATCCAGAGTATACTATTGTGAACTTTCCAAGTTTGAAAATGGATCCAGTCATTCATGGTACGAATAGTGAAACTGTTATAGCTATTAATCTTGCAGAAAAATTAATTTTAATAGCTGGTACTGAGTACGCAGGTGAAACAAAAAAATCTGTATTTACTCTTTTGAATTTTTTGCTTCCTGAAAAAAATGTTATGCCAATGCATTGTTCTGTTAATACTGGCAAAAATGGTGACGCTGCAATCTTCTTTGGTCTATCTGGTACTGGTAAAACTACATTAAGTGCAGATCCTAAGAGATCACTCCTTGGAGATGATGAGCATGGATGGTCAGATGACGGGCTTTTTAATTTTGAAGGCGGATGCTACGCAAAACTTATAAGATTATCTAAAGAAGCGGAGCCAGAAATTTATGCTACTACTCAAATGAAAGGCACAGTTATTGAAAACGCTGTCATGAAAGATGACGGAACATTAGATCTAGATGACAATACTTTGACAGAAAATACGAGAGGAGCCTATCCTTTGGACTACATTCCAGGAGTTACCGCATCTGGAAAAACAGGTCACCCAAAAAATATAATTATGCTGACTGCTGATGCATTTGGTGTATTGCCTCCTATCGCTAAACTTTCTGCAGATCAGGCGATGTATCATTTTCTATCAGGCTATACAGCAAAAGTTGCAGGCACTGAAATTGGCCTTTCAAACGAGCCTCAGGCAACATTTTCAACATGTTTCGGTGCACCATTTATGCCAAGAAATCCGATCGTGTACGGAAATTTGCTTAAGAAAAAGATATCAGATCATAAGGTTGATTGTTGGCTTGTAAATACGGGTTGGTCTGGTGGTGTTTATGGAGTTGGCAAAAGAATATCAATTAAAAATACAAGAGCATTACTTAATGCTGCCCTCTCAGGCGAACTAGCTAATTCTAAAATGAGAAAAGATCCAAATTTTGGCTTCTCAGTTCCAGTTGAAGTTCATGGAATAAATGAACGAATATTAGATCCCAAAAAAACATGGCAAAGTGAATCTAATTATGATGCGCAGGCCAAGAAACTAGTGCAAATGTTTATTAGTAATTTTACTAAGTTTGAGTCTGACGTAGAAGAGAATATTAGAGCTTCAGGACCTATTGCCAATTAAGATTCGTTTACTCTGTCGATGTCCTTTTTATAGCTAAAACTAGCTATATAATAACAGATAATTGCTAAAATTCCTGTGAGCCCGACTGAGATTAATGAAAACGTATATGGAGATGAGAAATCATTAAATACGTAATCAACAAGATAGCCAGTAAAAAAACTACCAACTCCCATTCCAATAATGTTTACACCCAATATGAATACAGCAACCATCGTTGACCTAACTTTAACTGGAGTTAATTCTTGAACCGACGCAAAAACCGGACCGTAAAAAAAGGTGACATTAAATGAGACAAAAAACAAGGTGAAATAAAAAAAATTAGTATCAGGACTAATAAATCTATAGCTTATAGTTAAAGGTGTTAAGAGCAAATAAGAAATTACCAAAAAGGTCATCACACCACCTTTGAAGTAATGACTTAAACGATCAGATAAAACGCCACCGAGAACTGCTCCAACAGTACCACCTAATAAAAAAAAAATGCCAAACAGAGAATTATATGAGCTAGCAGTGAATCCTCTTTCGTTTACAGCCCATAAAACCTCAAAGTTACCTGCACCTAATGGAATATGTAGAAAAATACTACCAATAATTACAAATGTTAAACATTTAGAACTATAGATAGCATGTTTTGTCATACTTATGATATCTCGAATGCTTGCAGATTTACTGTCTTCATCAAAAGATACATCCAACTGACCGCGTTTCGGTTCAAAAAGAAAATATGTTACTATTCCAAGTCCCATTCCAACCAATCCTAAGGCAATAAATACTGCACGCCATCCAAAAACTGGTCCAAAAAAAGCTGCTATCAACATTCCAAATCCTACACCTAAAGGTATACCCAAGTAATAAATTGCAGACGCCGTTCCTCTTTTATTTTGTTTAAAAAGATCAGATAACATTGATATTGCATTGGGGGTTAATGCAGACTCTCCAACGCCAATTAAAGCTCTAGCAACGATTAAGTGTGTAAAATTTTTAGCTATACCAGTAAAAGCAGTCATTAAACTCCAC
Source organism: uncultured Pelagibacteraceae bacterium (assembly GCA_902544065.1). GTDB lineage: Bacteria > Pseudomonadota > Alphaproteobacteria > Pelagibacterales > AG-422-B15 > CACNXQ01. The sequence continues at coordinate 141,363 of CACCAS010000002.1, read as the reverse complement.
AAAAATACTCCTGCGGCAGCAATTTTCATCCTACTAAATTTATCTCCAAGCACGCCCATGAATATACCAAATACTGAATAGAAAAAAAGGAAGTAAACACCAGTCAACAGTCCCCATTGCACATTTGTAAGATTAAACTCAGATTTTATTTGAGGGGCAAAAGCTATAAGTAGATTTCTGTCTACAAAGTTAAAAATATTAAGAAGTAAAAAGAAGGCCAAATAAATATAGGGATAGTTCAACCTCATACATTATGATCGATTGTAGTCATCTTCATATCTTTCTATATCATCTTCACCAAAATATGATCCCGTTTGAATTTCAATAATATTTAATTTCATATCTGACTTATTTTCTAAACGATGCTTAGAATTAACTGGAATAAATATTGACTCGTTGATTTTTAACTCAGCTATATTATCATCAACGGTAACTAAAGCCTCACCACTGATCACAGTCCAGACTTCAGATCTTTTAGAGTGTGACTGGTAACTTAATCTTGACTTAGGATTGACTTCTATCTCTTTGACTTTGTGGTCATCGCTATCGTCTAAAACTCTATACCAACCCCATGGTCGGTATTCTACTGGTCCTTTCCAATTTTTTAATATCCAACTAGATGAGTTTTTTTTAAAATCTCCGCCGACTCCAAACTCAAAACTTACATTTTCATTATTCACGAATTTATCCATCTCAGGAATATTGGCTTTATTTCTGTCACCCCCATTTGCAAAGATTATTTTATTACCAGGATACATTTCTAAAACTTTTTGAATCGCATTTGAAGCAGATTGATACTCATCATCTTCAAATTCAATGGCAGCATCAACTACTGCTAAATTAGAAACAATTTCTATCCTTTCTTGAATGGGAAGAAATGCACAACCTTTTTTTTTTATCAACCAATTATCTGAATTAATACCAACTATTAGCTTATTTCCTAATTTTTTTGCGTCCTTGAAGTAAGCAATATGTCCGCTATGGATAGGATCAAATCCTCCTGTAACAAGTATAATAGTTTCAGACATTAATGAGCATCACTCCAATTATCTGCATTATTGCTGTCAACTGAAAGGGGTACAGAGAGATTAAACTTTGGCACTAGCGCGTTTTCCATTTCGGATAAAATCATTTTTCTATATTTTTTAAGTTTATCATTTTTGATTTCAAAAATTAGCTCATCGTGAACTTGAAGAAGCATCTTACATTCATTATTGGCTTTAATTTTATCATTAATCTTTATCATTGCTAACTTTATTATATCTGCTGCAGTCCCTTGAATTGGTGCGTTTATGGCTGCTCTTTCTTGAAATGACCTTAGAGCAAAATTTTTATCTTTTATTCGTGGGAAGAAACACTTTCGCCCACATAGTGTCTCAACATAACCATTGTTTCTACAGAGCTCTTTTGTGTTTTCCATATATTCTTTTATTCCAGAAAACTTTTTAAAATATTCTTTAATAAAATCACTTGCTTCATAGTTTGAAATTGATAACTGTTTTGCTAGTCCAAATGCAGAAATCCCATAAATTATTCCAAAATTAACAGCTTTCGCTTTTCTGCGTAAATCTTGAGTGACATCTTTGTGTTTGACATTAAAAATCTCTGACGCAGTTAATTTATGTATATCCTCATTATTGTTGAAAGCATCTTTTAGTTGAGATACATCAGCCATGTGAGCCAATACTCTTAATTCTATTTGACTATAGTCTGCAGAAAAAATTGTTTGGTCTTTATCTGGGATAAATGCCTTACGAATTGATCTGCCTTCTTCTGTTTTGATTGGAATATTTTGCAAATTTGGATCAGAGGATGCAAGTCTACCTGTGCTGGTTGAAGCCATAGCATATGAAGTATGTATTCTTCCTGTAGATTTAATAATATGGGTTTGCAAAGCCTCTGTATAAGTATTCTTTAGCTTTGATAGCTGTCTCCATTCTATAATAGTTTCAGCAACTTTATTACCCCCGTATGCGAGATCTTCAAGTACATCTATTCCTGTAGATTTTTCTCCTGTTCTTGTTTTTTTTGGTGGTTTAAGTTTGAGTTTATCAAATAATACCTCTGACAGCTGCTTTGGTGAAGCAATATTAAACTCTGTACCAGTATCCTTGTATATCTTACTTTCTAATTTTGATATTCTCTTTGAAAAATCTGTTGATAGCTTTTTTAAGTATTTTTTATCTACCTTTATACCATTTAATTCCATAGTTTGAATGCAATCAATTAAGGGCTTCTCAATATTAGAATAAATATAATTATTTTTTTCATGGTTGATTCTTTTTTTAAATAATAAATAAAGTTTATAAGTAATATCAGCATCCTCGGCCGCATAATTTAATGCATTCTTTAAATCAACTTTATCAAATGTGATCTGAGATTTTCCACTTCCAACGACTTCTTTATATTTTATTGTTTCTTTATTGAAATGTATCTTTGCAAGATCATCCATTCCATGTCGATTGATCCCTGCATCAGAAATAAATGACATTAACATCGTATCGTCATAGCCAATAACGTCGATGCCATATTTTTTTAATATTGCATTATCATATTTTATATTGTGTCCAATTTTGATAATTGATGAGTCCTCCATTATTGGCTTAAAGATTTTGAGAAACTCATCTATTTTAATTTGATTTGTTATTATTTGATTAAGTTCATCAATATGCTGAAATGGAATATAGTAAGAGGTTTCTAAGCCATAACAAATTGATATACCGATAAGATTGGCTTCTAATATATTTAAAGAGTCAGTTTCTACATCATAAACGAAATGACCAATATCGTAGATATTTGATTTTAATTCCTCGAGATTTTTTATGTTATCTATAAGTACATATTTAGTATTTATGTTTTTAGTTGTAATTTCTTTATCACTGTTAAGATTACCTTTTTCTTTTTTTTCAACTTTTGATTCTTCGATATTTAGAGTTTCAAATTTTATTTCTGGATTTTTTTTTCTAATACGATCTGCCAATTTCTTCAATTCAAGGTCTTCTAGGAATGGCACTAATTTCTTTATTGCTAAATTATTATTTTTTAAATCTGCAAGTAATGGAATATCTCCTACATCTTTCTTTAAAGTTACTAACTCCTTACTTATTCTTATCTGCTCTTTATTATCTTTAATATTATCTCTTCTTTTTTCTTGTTTAATATCTCCACACTTTTCTAACAATTTTTCAAGATTTCCAAATTCATTTATTAGCTGAGCTGCTGTCTTTATACCTATGCCAGGTGCCCCAGGAACGTTATCTGAACTATCCCCAGCAAGAGCTTGAACATCAATCACCTTATCTGGCCCTACACCAAACTTTTCCTCAACTTCTTTTGGTCCAATATTTTTGTTTTTCATTGTATCAACAAGATTGATTTTTTCTGTGACCAATTGCATTAAATCTTTGTCAGATGATACAATCGAAACTTGCCAATTTTTTTTCACAGCGGCTTCAGCGTATGTAGCTATAATATCATCTGCTTCAAATCCTTTCGACTCTATTGATTGAATGCCAAAAGCTGTCACTGCATCCTTTATAATTTTAAATTGTGGTATTAAGTCTTCTGGTGGATCACCTCTGTTGGCCTTATAGTCTTTGTAAATTTCATTTCTAAAAGTTTTTCGTGCACTATCAAAAATCACTGCTAGGTGAGTTGGCCCAATACTTTTGTTGGTATCTTCAATTAGTTTATAAAGCATATTACAAAAACCGTTTACTGCACCTGTCGGTAAGCCATCACTTTTTCTGTATAATGGCGGTAATGCATAATATGCCCTAAAGATATAACCTGAGCCATCGACTAAAAAAAGGTGATTATTGCGTTTCATTTAATCAATTTAAATATCTTGCTGCAGTAAGGACAAACTACACTTTCATTATCACCCATATCCAGATAAACTTTAGGGTGCCCAAGTGAACCATCGGGGCCAGAACAACTAACTTTTTTGGATGATACTAATTCACTATTTTCGTATTGATTTTTTACTATTTCTGGAGAATTCATATACTTAATGATACAAGAAATTACTTTGAAAAACTATATATTCTCCTAATTAATAAATTATATGACTAATGAAATAGCTATTGCAGTTGATAATTTAAGTAAGGTTTATAAATCAGGAACTGATGAAAAACTTGCATTAGATAATGTTTCATTGAATATTAGGAAAGGATCAATATTTGGCTTGATCGGACCAAATGGAGCAGGTAAATCAACTTTCATTAATATTCTTGCAGACTTAGTAAAAAAGACCTCAGGTAAAATTGAAGTACTAAACATCAATTACGAAAAAAATTTAATAGGGGCTAAAAAACTTTTAGGTATTGTACCGCAAGAGTTAAATATTGATCCTTTTTTTACACCTTATGAACTTTTGGAGATACAGGCAGGCCTATATGGTATTAGAAAGAAAGATAGAAGAACTAAGGAAATTCTTCAAATGCTAGCGTTAGAAGATAAAGCAGAAGCCTACGCTAGAACTTTGTCTGGTGGGATGAGAAGACGTTTACTTATTGCTAAAGCAATGGTCCATGACCCAGAAATATTGATCCTAGACGAACCAACGGCAGGTGTAGATGTTGAACTTAGGAGTAATTTATGGGAGAATATTTATAAACTTAATAAAAAAGGGAAAACTATTATTATTACAACTCACTATTTGCACGAGGCAGAAGAGCTATGTAGCAATATAGCAATAATTAACGAAGGAAAGTTGATTGCTAATGATACAACAGATAACATAAAATCTCTTTTGGATAAAGAAACGGTATTTATTGAATACAATAACAATAAATTCAATTTGACAGAACTTAAAAAGTTAAATGTTGATGTAAAAATTTATGATAATCAAATTCAAATTGATTATAAACCAAGTGAAGTTGATTTAAACACAATGATTAGTACAATTAATTCAACGGTGTCAAAAATTAAAAAAATCAGGATAGTTGAAACTAAATTGGAAGATGTATTTCTGAAACTTACTAAGAGTTAGAAACTTTTCTTGGAAATAATTTATCAAGTACGACAGCAAGGGCAGGCAAAGTAGTCATAGCGCAAACCATATTTATAATAAACATAAATGTTAAAAGTGATCCCATGTCTGCCTGAAATTTTAAAGCAGAGAATGACCAAGTTGATACTCCGATTGCCAATGTGATTGCTGTAAATACTACAGCTGCTCCTGTATTAGCAAATGTATGTTCAAATGCTTCAGTAATATTCATTCCCTCTTTTAGTCTAAGTTGCGTTCTATTATAAATATAGAAAGCGTAATCAACTCCTACACCAACTGCTAGAACCATCACTGGAAGCGTTGAAACTTTAAGTCCTATTTCTGCCAGATCCATAAATGCATAACCGAGCATTGTTGCAAAAGATAATGGAAGTGTGCAACATATTGTTGCTCTCCAGTCAAGATAGGTAACGAAAACTAAAATAACAATAACAATATAAACAATAATCATCATAGGAAGTTCGCCTTTTTCAATAACTTCATTGGTTGCATGCTGAATTCCCACTGTTCCACTTGCTAATCTATGTTTAATTTCATCTACTTCAAAAATAATACTTTTAAAATCAGGATTTTCCCTAAAGAAATTTTTAATTGCTAAGTCTGATTGTTTTATATCCTTCACTCTAAAATTTACTTTTTCATCAAATGAATCTATATCTCTATAGTAGTTACCTAAGCTTGTAACAAATAAACTTCTTGTATTAAAGTCATTCTCATAACCAAAATCAGTAAATTCGTCATCATTAAATATTTTTGGGTTTTGTATTCCAGATAAGTCTTCTATTTTTGTTTCTTCTCCACCAAGTATTTCTACCAGAGGTATAACGTCAGTTCCTTCCGCAGGCCTAGCTATTAAAGTTTTAAATGTAATTGTATTATCAAGTTTTCTGAATTTTTGATTATAAGTTTCAATTTTTTCAATCAATGTACTAATGGTTGTTGCCTTGTGATCTTCTGTAAAAACGTAAATTGGCATTATTGAACACGCTTCATTTATTAATCCAGTTGAGGGATCTACTACACTCGTTGCAAACGCTAAGGCTGGCTCATTATGAGGTAAATATGTCCACTTTAAATTGCCTTCTGCATAACCACTTAGAGCTCTTCGGGCAACACTAGATAAAGAGATTACTTTAGTTACGCCAGGTATATTCTCTAGGTACCAGTGCAAATTATTTTGAGCTTCCATTACGTAATTTGAACGACATGGATTTATTCCACTTGATTCTGCAGCCTCAGTGATTACTACGAGAATATCAGTTGTAACATTGTATCTTTTTGTAATCTCAGTAATATCACGATTAAACCTTGCTTCTGGCCTTAATTCAGGAGCGCCTGCGTGAAGATCGCCTACATGTCTATCGCTTGCTAAATAAGCTGCCCCTATAAACAAAACTGAACTAACAGAAAGTGTGATAATTGCTTCTCGAGGTCGAGCTAATTTTCCAAAGAATCCCATTAAATTTTGCCTATAAGTAATTGCAGATTGAGCCCTAGCAGCAAAACTATCATTATATTTTGCATACGAAGCAGCCAAAGGCAACATCACCAAATTTGTAACAATTTTAAATGCAACTCCTATTGAAGCTGTAATGCCTAATTCTTGTATCATGCCTATAGGCAATAAAATTAAAGTTCCAAAACCTACAAGATCGGTTACTAAAGCCATAGAGCCTGGAATAAGAAGCCTAGAAAAGGAAGCTCTGGCAGCATGCTCAGCTGACTCACCTTCTATGACTTCTTTTGTAATTTGATTTACCTGCTGAATACCGTGAGAAACACCAATTGCAAAAACTAGAAATGGCACAAGAATTGCCAAGGGATCTAAACCAAATCCGAGAATCTTTAACATCCCAAATTGCCAAACGAGTGAGGTAAGTGAGCAAACTAAAGGAAGAAATGTCAATGTCCAAGATCTCGAATACCAATAAACTGCCAGGACAGTAAGGAAAAAAGCAAGCCCAAAAAAAAATATTACATTGTATGCCTCATTAGCAATATCTGAGATCATTTTAGCAAAGCCCGTTATCTCAACTCGGTATATGCCTTTTTCGTATTCATCTCTTATTACTTCTATCTCTTGACCAAGCTCAAGATAGTCTAATTTTTTACCTGTAGACCTATTAAACTCTGTCAACTCAACTTTAATTAATGAAGAAGTGAAATCATTTGAAACCATACTCCCTACATGACCACCAGTTAAGATTCTTTCTTTGATTTTATTAATCTCAGTTTCACTTAATTTATCAGGTGTTAAATTTCCAGGTATGACTTCAGTACTTTCAAAGCCTTCTTCAGTTACACGCAAAACTCTTACATTAGGAGTCCATAATGATTGCATTGATCCCTGATTTACTCCTGGTAAATATCTTATCGTTTGGTTGAGTTCAAATAATTTGCTTAAATATTCTTGATTAAAAATATCTCCCTCTGTAGCTCTAAGAGCAATAGTTATGCTGTTGGTACCACTTAGGTCATCTTGATATTCGTAATAAGTCTTAACAAATGGGTGGCTTGATGGAAGTTGTTTATGAAACCCTGCTTCCATTCTTATTTGAACAGCAAAATAACCCATTACTATTGTAATGGCTACAAAACTTGCAAGCACTGGTAGGCGGTATTTAAAAAACCAATTTTCAATTTTTTGAAGCATTTAAGTTGATATTAATAATCGGTAGTGGGTAAAAATATGAGAAAATACATATTTTGTACATCAATTAATTACAAAATTAATTACAAAATAATCATTTAAAAGAAATAAATTTAATATCTAAAAATTATGACAAAATTGACTTAAAATTTTAAAATATTGAAATAATTAATAATTAAAGGATATTTTATGAGCATTTGTTCATTTATTAATTTATTAAATAAAAAAATTGTATATAATTTATGCCATGGCTGAATTTCAACAAAAAATTGATTTTGCAAAAATTTTTGCAAAAGACCAATTATTTAAACTTAAAAGAATGTGGCAAATGTCTCGTAATGGGAATAATTCAATGAATAAGGATCCTGCCTACAACGCTGCTAACCCAAATCACTTCATACCTATGATTGAGAAAGACAGGTATATTGAAAGGGTAGATAGCTTTGACCAAATGATATCTGCTACTCATAAACATTTTTGGGATCCAAATGATAAATCTTACATCGATTTTGACGAGCCCTTTGATTTAGAAAATGAATACATAGTCGATCCTCGTGTCTTTTGTATGGAACTTAGAGTTCCAGCAATTGCTGATAGCTTGACAGAAAAGCAAAAAATTAAATTAAATAATGAGAGCTTTAGATGGGTACTTTCTCAAATTCTGCATGGTGAGCAAGGTGCTTTATCTCTAAGCGCAAGCCTTTGTCATGTGTTAAAGGATCCAGGTGCACAGGAATACGCGGCAAACCAAACTCGAGAGGAGGCTAGACACGTTACTGGTTTTACTAATTATATAAAAGCAAGATGGGGTTCTCCATATCCGGTTGGTCCAACTCTTGGAAGAATTTTAGAACAAATTGTATCATCTGATGTTGTGTATAAAAAAATTGTTGGAATGCAAATGATGATTGAAGGTCTTGCTATGGGAGCATTTGGAATGGCTCACCAAGATACAAATGATCCCCTACTAAAAACTCTTTTGAAATTTACAATGAGTGATGAGGCATTTCATCATAAGTTTGGTAAAATTTGGGCAGATAGAACTGTTCCAAAACTATCAGAGTCAGAAAGGTACAAAGTTGAAGATTGGTCTGCTATGATATTCAAAGATTTACTTTATAATTTAGTTAATCCTTGGGAAAAGAAAGCGATTTATCAAGGCGTCGGCCTAGATCATAAATTTGTAACTAAACATTTTATGCAAGAAATCGATCGGGACTCTGTAATACGCGAAGAAATGATGGAGAGTAATAATATATTTAGAGTGCTGTGTAAAACGTTACTTAAAGCAAATATTATTACTGAAAGAACAAGAAAAACTTACGCTGAATTTGTAAACATGGAAGAGCTTAATGCTGAAGATGATGAAGTTGCAGGCATTGATATAGCAAATGAAGGATTAGCTCAACTTGAACAAATTAACAAAGGCCGTAAAGTAGCTTAATTAATAAGAATTTTATTTTGGTGATTTTTTCTGAAGAATTCTTTGTAATGTTCTTCGATGCATTTTTAATCTTCTAGCTGTTTCAGAAACGTTTCGATTGCATAACTCATAGACCCTAAGTATATGTTCCCATTTTACTCTGTCGGCTGACATAGGATTCTTTGGGGGTTCTGGACTAGATGAATAAGGTGCTTTTAAAGCTGATTCAATATCATCTGCATCTGCAGGTTTAGCCAAATAATCACATGCCCCTTCCTTAACCGCCGCCACAGCTGTTGGTATGTTGCCGTATCCAGTAAGCATAACTATTTTGCTGTCAGGTCTTTTTTTAGACAGTAAAGATACTATCTCTAAACCATTTCCATCATCTAATCTAAGATCAATTACAGCGTATTTGGGAAACTTCTCAGACAAAAAAGACTTTGCTTCTAGAATCGATGCTGCGCCGTAAGCGTCGTATCCTTTCCTTTTCATTGCAGTGATAAGTCTGTTTCTAAACACTTCGTCGTCATCAAGTATCATTAATGACTTATCTAAATTTAGAATATTTTCAGCAGTATTCATTAAAGTCCCAAAGCACCTTTATTTAAAATTACTTGCACGCACCCACCTTTATTTTTTCTATTAAGAAATTTAATCTCACCTAGTGACTTTGCAAGCAAGTTCTTAGAAATAAATAATCCTAGACCTAAACCTTTATTGTTTTTATCCTTATTATTACGTATATATGGCTCACCTAGAAATGGGTATATATCTGAAGCGAAACCTGGACCATCGTCAGATACCTCAATCATGATCTTTTTATTATCATTTTTAAGGACAATTTCTATAGAACTAGAGGCAAATTTAAATGCATTGTCGATAATATTTGTTAATGAATGCACTAGTTCAGTGGACCTAGGGATAATAATATTATTTCCCTTAAAATAATCATCAAAAAATATATGAAATTTTATTTTCTTATCATCGTAGGCTGAGACAATCTCATTGATTAAGCGGATGAAATTTAATTGATTAATAAATTCATTACTTTTATCAGATAGATTGTTTGATCTAATTCGCTCCAATATTTCTTTGCATCTTTCTAATTGAGATTGAATAACTAGTAAATCCTCATTTAATGCACCATCTTTATTATTATTCACCAACTCTTTATTAATAATCGAAATTGTAGACAGCGGTGTTCCAAGTTCATGAACAGCTGCGGCTGTAAGGCTCATTAAGGCAGAAACTTGCTCCGCGTTTGATAGCGACAACTGAGTTAGCCTTAAAGCCTCTCTAGTTTTCCTTGAGTCATCAGCAACTCTAAAACAGTATGCTGTTATGAAAATTGAAGTAATGACAAGAGCCGACCAAATTAGAAATATTTCGAATCCAGAAAAATCTTCTTTTCCAATGCCAAGTGTTTCACTTTCAAGAGGGAAATAATAATAAACTAAAAAGTTTAGTGAAATGATGGCGACTACTGTTATTGCCACTGTTCTTCTAAAATCTAAATACGTAGATGCAATAACCAGTGGAGCTAGTATCAAGACACAAAAAGGGTTTGTGAGCCCACCCGTAAAATACAGAAGTGATACCAATTGGATTAAATCAAATACCAAATAAAAAAAAGTCTCATTATAATTAAGAATTTTTGTTAGAGGATATAAAATACTTACTGCGATATTAAGCAATACACTTAGTAAAATTAATGATAAACAAAAATAAATATTAAAGACTATCTGGAAATAAAAAAAAGCTACGATGACAGCTAAAAATTGACCAAGTATCGCTGTCCAACGAATGAGGTTTAATGTCCTTAATCGTAAGTTGATTTCTTCATTTTGCAATAGATCAAGAGAATTTTTCAAAATACATTTAAAATTAAAAATTTATAATATTTATATTATAATTTATAGTTTCTTAATGGTTAGTAAATCAGAAAAAAACTATTGTTTAAAATATAATAATACTGCCATTGATATCACAGTAAAAAAAAATAAACTATCGCGAAATTACAAATTTACCTTCGATAAAAAAAACTTACGAGGATATGTTTCCATACCAAAATATGTTGATTTTCAGAAAGGCTTAACTTTTGCTAAAGAAAATGCTGAGTGGATATATAAGCAAGTAAATTCATTCTATCCTTTAATATTCATTGACGATAGTTCTAAAATTTTATTTGAAGGAAGGACAAAAAAAATAATATTTAAAAATAATATTGATGCTTATGTATCTCTAAAGACTAATACCATAATCATTAACGCAAAAAAAGGTAAACATAAAACTTTGTTAAAAGATTGGATGAAAAAAAGAGCTCTTTCTAATTTAGAAAATATAATTCAAAATTATTCTAGTAATTTAAAGATTAAAGTAAAAAAAATAAGGTTATCGAGCAGTTATAATTATTGGGGTTACTGCAATTCTTCAGGAGTTATTAGTATTAATTGGCGCCTTATTTTTGCCCCTTCAGAAGTTATGCATTATATTGTTGCTCATGAATTGAGTCATTTAGTTGAATTCAATCACAGCGATAAATTCTGGTATCAAGTTGAAAGTTTATGTCCTGATTACAAGAAACAAATTAGATGGTTAAAAAAAAATGATAATTATCTGTATCGCTTACGATTTGATTAGATATCTAAATTAGTCACGCTATCCGCGCGGCTTTCAATAAATTCTTTTCTTGGGAGAACATTTTCTCCCATTAAATCTTCAAAAATGCCTTTTGATGACGCTTCATCATCAATCTTAACTTGAATTAAAGATCTGTTTTTAGGATCAAGGGTTGTTTCCCATAATTGTTCAGGATTCATCTCCCCCAGGCCTTTATATCTTTGCATTGACAGGCCTTTCTTCCCCATATCATTAATCGTATCTAATAATTGTGAAGGTGAATAAATTTCAATTTTATCACTTTCTTTATTTATTAATAATCCAGGAGACTCGAATAATTGTAAAATATCGCTATAATTTTTGTTGAGACTCTCAATTAATTGAGAATGGATTAAGTCATTATCAATATTAATAATATCTTCAACGCCCCTTAACTCTCTTTTAAATAAAAAGCCATTTTCTCTAGAATATTCTCCTTTCCATCCACGATCAAAATCTGGTCTGCTAATATTTATTCTTTGGGCAACATAATTTGCAGCTTCTTTCGATTTTTCTTTAGAGTTTAAAAATTTTTCTGTATCCAGACATCCTGCAGTTGCAATTTGTTCGAGAACTTTTTGATCATATCGATCCGGTACTTTATTAAAAATATCAATTATTTCACCAACTCTAATAAGCATTTCGGTGAGATCCTTGCCAGAGTACTCACTTTTGAGTGCAGTTTTAAACAGAAAGTCTTTAGTTCCATATTTAATAAGAGTTTCTTGCAGATCATCTTCGTCACTTAAGTACCGTTCTTCCTTTCCTCTTTTAATTTTAAAAAGCGGTGGTCTAGCTATATACAAATTTCCATTTTCTATAAGGCCTCTCATCTCCTTAAAGAAAAATGTTAGCAATAAAGTCCTAATATGTGACCCATCCACATCGGCATCTGTCATTATAACAACTTTATGATATCTTAATTTATTCAGATCAAATTCTTGATTACCTATTCCTGTACCAAGCGCAGTTATGAGTGTGCCAATTTCTGTAGAACCTAAAATCTTATCAGTCCTTGATTTCCATGTATTAAGAATTTTTCCCCTCAAGGGAAGTATTGCTTGAAACTTACGGTCTCTTCCTTGCTTAGCAGATCCTCCAGCTGAGTCTCCCTCAACAATAAATATTTCTGATAGAGATGGATCTTTTTCTTGGCAATCTGCAAGTTTGCCTGGAAGATTAGTGATTTCTAAAGCAGTTTTTCTCCTTGTTAATTCTCTTGCTTTTCTTGCAGCTTCCCTTGCTTCAGCAGCTTTTTGAATTTTAAGCACTATTTCCTTCGATATATTTGGATGTCTTTCAAACCAATCTCCTAATTTTTCGTTTACAATTCCTTCTATAACGGGCCGTACTTCAGAGGATACTAATTTGTCTTTAGTTTGTGATGAAAATTTTGGATCTTGCACTTTAACAGAAATTATAGAAGTCAGACCCTCTCGGATGTCATCACTATTAGGCTGAACATTTTGCTTCTTAGAATTTTTAGCTCCATCTAGATAACTATTCACTACGCGGGTAAGTGCTGAACGAAAACCTGATAAATGTGTGCCCCCGTCTTTCTGTCGAATATTATTAGTAAATGTTAGTATTTGTTCATAATAACTGTCATTCCACCAAAGAGCACAACTAAATTCAATTTTATTTTTTATACCTTCAATAAAAATTGGTTTTTCAATTAATGATTTTTTTGACTTATCTAAATATTTTACAAACTCACCAATACCTCCATCAAAATGAAATAGTATTTCTTTTTTATCAGCTGATCTGTTGTCAGAAAATACAATTGTAATTTCAGAATTTAAAAATGCCATTTCTCTAAATCTTTGCTTAAGAACTTTGCCGTCAAATTCAATATTTGAAAATATTTCTTCATCAGGAAAAAATGTTATTTTCGTACCGTTTCTTTCTATGTTTTTTTCTACCTGACTTAGAGGATTAATTGCTTCTCCATGATTAAATTCAATATAGTGTTCGTAACCTTGCCTATAAATATTGAGGCTTAATTTTGATGAAAGTGCATTCACTACTGAAACTCCAACTCCATGTAGTCCACCGGACACTTTGTATGAGTCTTGATCAAATTTACCACCAGCATGCAATTGTGTCATGATAACTTCTGCAGCAGAAATTTTTTCTTCAGGATGAATATCAGTTGGAATTCCTCGACCATTATCCTCAACGGAAACGGAGCCATCAGAGTTTAATGTAATCGAGATTCGATCACAGTGACCTGCGAGAGCCTCGTCAATTGAATTATCTACAACTTCAAATATCATATGATGAAGACCACTGCCATCATCTGTATCACCAATGTACATGCCGGGTCTTTTTCTAACTGCTTCAAGACCTTTTAGTACTTTGATTGAGCCTGCGCTATAGTTGTTTAAGGGTGTATTCACTAGATTATTATATAATATCTTTCATCTCAAAGAAAACTGTTTGATCAGTTATATTATTAAATAAGTCTCTTGAAACTCCTGAAAATAAAACTTGGGATTCTAATTTTGACAATTCTTTAAAAAGATATTCCTTGTGTAAATCATCTAAATGAGCCATGGCTTCATCAAGCAATAATATAGGTGAACGCCCCAAATGTTTATTTTTAATCAAGTACGCAACTGAAATGATAATTGACAGCAAGATTGATTTTTGTTCCCCAGTTGAACAATTTTTGACTTCAATATCACAGTTATTGTTATTCCAAATTGAAATATTAACCTTGTTGATTGTATGTGTTGTTTTATTCAACTCCGCATCTAATTCTCTTTTGGCTTCTAAAACTGAACTGTATTTGCTAACAAACATTTCCTCATTTGATACAAACTGATCCATACTATCTAATTTATGAACAAATTCTACTAAACATGAAGTAAATGGTTTTTTTATTTCTAAAAGTTGGCGATTTAAGATCTCAATAAAATTTAATCTATCATTGATTATAATAAATGATATTTCTGCAATCTTATTCTCTAATATGCTCATCCACTCCAACTCATAATTAACTTTTTTTAATAGAGTTAGTCTTTCCTTTAATAACTTTTGTAATTTTGAAAGATTTTTTAGGTGATTATTATTCACATTAAACGTCAATCTATCAAAAAAACTTCTTTTTTCTGAGTTACTTTGAAGCATTATTTTTTCCATTATTGGAGTAACCCAAAGTATATTTATATAATTTAATAATTCTGAATTATTTATTTTTTCTTCATCTAGAGTGAGGGAATTTTTTCTTTTATCTTCCTTAGAATAATATCTGTGTAAAATAATTTTCCCTGTGTCATATTTTATCTCTAGTTTTATCTCAAAGTATCCCTCACTATTCTTTAGAAATGGTATCTCATTCAATTGTGCATTCTTTAATCCCCTTCCAGGAGCAAACAATGATATTGCTTCTAGTAAGTTTGTTTTTCCAGATCCATTTTCTCCTATCAGGACAACGAATTGCCTTAAGTCAGAAATATTAGTATTCTTGTGATTTCTAAAATTAATTAATGTAATTGTTTCAATACTAACATTAGAATTCATTCAAATACGCATTGGCATTAAAACAAAGAATAAATTTTCGTCGGTTTTATCTAAAATAATTGCAGGTGATATTGAATCGAGTAAGTTTACATCAATCTCATCACCATCAACCTCATTACAAATATCCAGTAGATACCTAGAATTAAAGCCAATATCAACTTTTTCACTACTGTAACTAATATCAATCTCTTCCTTTGCAGATCCTTTAGATTGACTTTCAACACTAAGGTTTAGTTTATTATTTTCAATTGTTAATTTAATTGCCTTTGATTTAGTTTCTTCATTAATAGCTACAGCGGATACTCTATCAATAGCATTTTTAAGTTCAGAATTATTAGTTTTAAATTTTTTATCATTATTTTGTGGAATAACTTTAGTATAATCAGGAAAAGTACCATCAATTACTTTTGATATTATCTTCAAATTATTAAACGAGAACTTAATTTTATTTTCGTTTAAAGACACACTTACATCACCATCAGCATCATCTAATACCTTTCTTAATTCAAAAACTGTTTTTTTAGGGATGATTATTCCAGTAATTTCATCGGCTCCTTGTGGAAGAGGTATATCATACTGAGCCAGTCGATGCCCATCTGTAGCTACGGCTCTTAAAAATTTAATAGAATTACTCTCTGCTTTATGAAAAAAAATACCATTTAAATAGTATCTTGTTTCTTCATTAGATATCGCAAACTTTGTTTTATCTATCATCCTGCTTAGTTCATCGGCACTAATTACAAAATATGTAGATAGATCTTTATCTGAAAGTATTGGAAAATCCTCAGTTTTCAATGTAGAAAGATTAAATTTAGACCTTCCACACTTTAAGACTAATTCTGTATCATCATCAGCCATACTAAGGATTACATCTGATCCAGAAGGTAATCTTTTAACAATTTCAAAGAACGTTATCGCAGGAACAGAAATTTCCCCCGAAGTCATTATTTCTGCATCTATTTTATCAGAACAAAAAATATCAAGATTGGTAGAAGATAGGCTGAGCTCATTGTTATCAGCTGATAGTACAATATTAGATAAAATTGGTAATGTGTGTCTAACCTCAACAATACCATGTATATGATTTAGAGCTTTTAAAAGGTCGGAACTGCTTGCTTTAATTTCCATAAATCTACTTGATTATTACTGTACCATATTTCTTCAATTATTTGAATAATATGAAATAACTAAACTGATGTGATCATCTGGGTAATTAAATTAATATCCTCATCAAATTTTGGATTATTCTGTTTTAATTCTTCAATTTTTTTAACAGCATGTATTACAGTTGTATGATCTCTACCTCCAAATTTCCTTCCAATCTCTGGTAAAGATCTAGTTGTCAATTTTTTTGTAAGGTACATCGCTACCTGCCTTGGTCGAGCAAAAGTTCTAATCCTTCTACTTGAAATAAGATCATCAATTTTAATATTAAAATAACCTGCAACCTTATTTTGAATCTCATCGATTGTTATTCTTCGATTGCTTGATTTTAGCAAATCCTTAAGAACTGATTTTGTTAATTCGATATCAATCTTTTTTCCTAATATATTTGAGAAAGTGAATACTTTATTTAAAGCACCTTCTAGTTCTCTTATATTTGATGTTATTGTTTTCGCTAAAAATTCTAAAATATTTTCATCAAGTTCAAATGTATTGTTTTTATTTTTTTCTCTTAGCTCACTATACTTATTTTTTATTATCGAATATCTCAATTCATATGTTGTTGGCATTATATCAACGACTAGACCCCCTGATAATCTTGACTTCATACGATCATCAAAACTACTAAGTTCACTTGGCGATCTATCTGCAGATATAATAACTCTTTTATTTAAATCTAAAAGTGAATTAAAAGTATGAAAAAATTCCTCTTGAGTTGAATTTTTTCCAATCATAAACTGAATATCATCTATTATTAAAACATCAGCAGATCTAAATTTCTGTTTAAATGTCATCGTATCTTTTTGTCTAAGAGATTTTATAAACTGAAACATAAATCTTTCAGCTGATAGATAAAGTACTTTACTATTTATTTTTTCTTCACTTATCTGCCAGGCTATAGCATGTAAAAGGTGCGTTTTACCAAGTCCGACTCCACCATAAACATAAAGTGGATTAAATTCGTATGTGTCATCCGAGCAAAGTCTCTTAGCTGATGCAAATGCAAGTTCATTAGTTGGGCCCGTTACAAATTTGTCAAAAGTGAATCTCTCATCTAATGGCCAATCGTCTGATGAATTTGAATGATATAAGGTGTTAGTCTTATTATTTTCTGAAGATACATCCTTATTTAAATTAAGCATATTCGAAGTGAGTGTGTTATCTATGTTGATTTTTACTCGCCTAATATCAGGATTTTCTTGATTTAAAAAATAGATAATCTTGTCTAAATAATGTGAAGTGATCCAGTCTTTAATAAACCTGGTAGGAACTGTAAAATATATAATGTCGTTATCTAAGTTTTTTATAGATATATTTTTTATCCAGCTGTTAAATATTTCATTTCCGTATTCAGAATTAAGTTTTTTTAATACAGAATTCCATTGATCTCGAATGTTAGATTTTGAGGGTTGTGTATTTTCTAAATCCTGAAACATTAATTTTAAACTCCCTCAATTTTACTCATTAAAATTGTATCCAATTTTGTATAAAAGCATAATTTTTTTTTGCACTTTTTTTCATTTGGAAAAACCTATTCCAAAAAGTACTTACTGAATTTAAACTATAAATTCAGACTAAAAAAAATAATTTGGATAATTAAAATGATTATTTTTAATTGAATTAACCTAGCGTTAATAAAATTGAATCGCAATAAAATTGTTACTTACTTGATGATAAATTTTAATATTAAATTAAACTCGATTGTTTCCATGTAACTTCCACTGTGGACCTTAACATACGGAAAAAGTTTGATGAATCTATTTTAGTAATTTGATCTTATTCGATAGTCTAGAAATTTTTCTTGCTACTGTGTTTTTATGAACAATCTTTTTTGATACAGCAGACATCATCTCAGACTCAGCTGATATGAGAGCAGCTTTAGCCGCTGTCTTATCGCCACTTACAATATTTAGTTCAACTTTTTTGATAAAGGTACGATATCTATTTCTAACAGATTTATTTATGTCTGTTTTATTAGATATTTCTCTTATTTTTGCTTTTGCAGATTTAGTATTAGCCATATTTTTTTGTATTTACTATTTTTGACAACCACTACAGTAGAATGTCGATCTCTGGGCTATTACTATGCGTATTATGGGCAACTGACAAGATTTATTTCTGCATTTTTGCCCATCACGTCCGTATACTTGAAGTTTATTCTGATAATGGCCTAACTTGCCAGAAATCATAGTATGATCATTGATACTTGATCCCCCCATTTGAATTGATTTTTTCAGTACCCTCTTAATCGAACGCACTAATCGATTACTTTCAAACATTGTCAGTTTGTTCCCTAGTTTAGAAGGACTTATTTTTGATAAATATAGAGACTCAGATGCATAGATATTCCCAACACCTACCACATACTTTTGATTCATAATAATGGATTTAATTGGTGATGATTTATTGCTGGCAATTTCAAGCAAATAATTTTGATTAAAAGATTTATCAAGTGGTTCAACTCCCAAATTTTTAAGAAGCTTTTCTTCTAATAGCTTACTGGTCTCTCTCAACAATATGCAGCCAAACCTGCGCGGATCTATTAATTGCAATACTAAATCATTAGAAAAATATAGCTGAAAATGTGAATGTTTTATCGATTTTATTTCTTTTTTTCTACCAATAATTATTCTTCCAGACATACCGAGGTGAATAATTAGAGAATAGTCATTTGATAAACTTAAAATTATATATTTTGCTCGCCTCTCGACATCTAATAGTGAGCTTTTATTAATTTTATTTTTTAGATTTATTGGTACAGGATATCTGAGTTTTTTGACAAATACCTCTGTGTCTTTGATCTTTAACCCAATAAGTTTACTTTTTATCCCATTAACTACAGTTTGAACTTCAGGCAACTCAGGCATATATTTTTATGTATTAATTATTAGTTATAAAATAAAAGATACTTAACTTATCAAATATTGATTATATGGAAACAAAAGAAGTCTTTAATTCAGTTGCAAGTAAATATGATATTATGAACGATGTAATGTCTATGGGTGTTCATCGGTATTGGAAAGAGTTAATGATTGACTGGCTTTCACCTCATGAAGAAATGAAAATAATTGATGTCGCTGGC
Source organism: uncultured Pelagibacteraceae bacterium (assembly GCA_902544065.1). GTDB lineage: Bacteria > Pseudomonadota > Alphaproteobacteria > Pelagibacterales > AG-422-B15 > CACNXQ01. The sequence continues at coordinate 121,844 of CACCAS010000002.1, read as the reverse complement.
GGTACAGGAGATATTTCAAGACGCTTCCTTAAAAGAGTTAATGGACAAGGTAGGGCTATAGTCTGTGATCCAAATGAGAATATGGTTGAAGCAGGAAAAAGAATAAAGCAGTATTCTAATGATATTGAGTGGGTAGTCGCACCAGCTGAGGAACTGCCTTTTGAAGATAATACTTTTGATGCTTATTTAGTTTCTTTTGGTGTTAGAAATTTTAGTAATCTTAAAAAGTCATTGGAGGAAGCGAAAAGAGTTTTGAAACCTGGTGGTAGATTTCTATGTCTTGAATTTTCTAAGGTTAAAAATGAAACTTTATCTAAGGTATACAACTTATATTCTTCATTAATTCCGATATTTGGAAAAGTTATTGTTGGCGATGAAGAGCCTTATAAATATTTAACTCGAACAATTAAAGAATTTCCATCACAAGAAGAATTTCTAGAAATAATTAAAAGTTCAGATTTTGTAACAGTAGACTACCGCAATATTTTTAATGGAGTAGTTGCAATGCATTCAGCAGAAAAGAAAGAATTGTGATAAATAATTTTTTTTTTCTATTAAAAATAGTCAGAATATTTAAAGCACACGACATATTACGTCTAATAGGTCAAAATCTGAGATACAGAATTATTTACACAATAATAACTCAACTTTTATCTATCGGAGTTTCTAAAAATAAAGAACTAATGAATGATTCAGACGGAGTTAGGGTTGCGAAAGCATTAAATGAGCTAGGCCCCTCTTTCGTCAAATTGGGTCAATTAATTTCAACTCGACCAGACATTGTTGGAAATACTGTTGCGGATGATTTGTCTATTTTAAGAGATAGTTTACCCCCTTTCTCAAAGGGTACTGCGATTAAAATAGTAGAAAGTGAGTTTGGAACAACTATAGATAAGGTATTTACTGATTTTAGCGAACCAATTGCTGCAGCATCTATAGCTCAAGTTCACTTTGCAAAGATAAGTAATAATGGGGTTGAAACTGAAGTTGCGGTTAAAATACTCAGACCTCAAATTGAAAAAATCATAGAACAAGAAATGTCACGCCTAGAATGGCTGACTTCATTCATGGAGAATTTCAAGGAATTTGAGAGATTAAGGCCCAATTCAATTATTAAAAAAGCAAAGGAAGTGATCAAGTTTGAGTTGGATTTGAGATATGAGGCAGCAGCTGCATCAGAACTTAAAGAGAATACTCAATTAGATGGGAGTTTTTATGTTCCAATAGTTTATTGGGAAAAAATTACTCAAAAAATACTTACCATGGAAAAAATTAATGGAATTCCAGCTGATAAAATCGAAGAACTTAATGAAAATAATTATGATATCAAAAAATCAGCTGAAAATTTAATAGTAAATTTTTTGAGACAGTCAATCAGAGACGGCTATTTCCATGCAGATCTTCATCAAGGTAATTTATTTTTAAATAAAAATGGAAATTTACTTGCAGTAGACTTTGGAATTATGGGAAGGCTTAATAAGAAGAATAGATCTTACCTAGCAGAAATTATTTACGGGTTTATAAAGCAAGATTATTATTTGATAGCGAAAATTCATCAAGAGGCTGGACTAATTGATAAAAGTCAATCTACTGAAGACTTTTCACAAGCGTTAAGGTCAATTGGAGAGCCTATAATTAATCAAAAAGCAAAAAATATTTCTATGGGCAATGTATTAATTCAACTTTTTGGTATAACAGAGCAATTTAATATGTTTTTACAACCTCAACTTCTTTTACTACAAAAGACTATGATTACTGTTGAGGGCGTAGCAAGAAAACTGGATCCTGAAATAAATTTCTGGGAAGTTTCTAAACCTGAAATAGAAACTTGGCTTAAAGATGAACTGGGAATAAAAAATAGGTTAAAGCAAACACAGGAAACACTACAAAGTATTGCACGTAAAATGCCAGATATTCCTGATTTTATCTCAAGGGCCGATCAAGCCTTTAATATCATCACTGAAGGCAATTCAGATAATACATCTCAAAAGACTAATAAAAAGTACTTTATAATTGGCGGAACGGTCTTAATTTCAAGCTTGGCTTTAATTATATCATTGATATAGAATACTTTTTTAAAATTGTATTTACTTTTCAAGATAAACAAAAAAGTATAACTCTACGGAATGAATAAAACAAAAAAAGTATTGTTAATAATTACTGGTGGTATTGCAGCTTATAAATCGCTTGAAATAATAAGGGGTCTTAAAGCCAATAACATTGATGTTACTTGTATTCTAACAAAATCTGGTTCAGAATTTGTAACACCCTTATCCGTTGAGAGCTTATCAGAAAATAAGGTTTATACAGATCTATTTAACTTAACTGATGAACATGAAATGGGTCATATACAACTTTCAAGACAAGCTGACGTAATTCTTGTTGCACCTGCAACAGCAAATATTATGTCTAAAATTGCATATGGGAATACAGACGATTTAGCGTCAACTGTTCTGGTGGCTACAAATAAACCCATAATTGTTGCACCAGCAATGAATGTAAGAATGTGGCTTAATAATGCAACACAAAGAAATATTCAAACTCTTAGGAATGATGGCATAAAATTTGTTGGACCAGAAAATGGTGAAATGGCTTGCGGGGAATATGGTGAAGGCCGAATGAGTGAACCGAGTGAAATTGTAAAATATACACATGATTTTATTAATGGTCTAGATTTCAAGCCACTTAGCGATTTCTCAGCTCTTGTTACATCTGGGCCAACGAAAGAAATGATAGATCCTGTGAGATTTATTTCCAACGAATCCTCTGGAAAGCAGGGCTACACAATTGCAGAAAAATTATCATCATTAGGTGCCCATACAACTTTAATCTCTGGACCAACTAAATTACCTGATCCCAATGTTAATAAGGTTGTTCATGTGTCATCAGCTGATGAAATGATGTTTGAATGCGATAAAGCGTTACCTGTAAACATTGCTATCTGTGCTGCTGCAGTTGCTGATTATAAAGTTATGAAACAAAGTGAAGCCAAAATTAAGAAAAATGGTTCAAGGTTAGACATCACATTAGAAGAGAATCCAGATATTTTATCTAGATTAAGTAAACGCAATGATAAGAGACCAGACCTTGTAGTTGGCTTTGCAGCTGAAACTGAGAATCTAGAGGAAAATTCAAAAATTAAATTGGAAAAAAAGGGCTGTGATTGGATTCTCGGTAATAATGTTTCAAACGGACAAGTTATTGGAAAAGATACGAATGAGATTCATTTCATTTCTAAATCTGAAACCCAAAATTGGAAACAGATGCAAAAAGAGGAAGTTGCTGAGAAATTATCTCATAAGATAGTTCAGTATCTAAAAAGTTAGAAGCTTGTCCACTAAAAAAAATTCTATATTCATTAAAAGAATATCTGATATTGAAGACTTTGAATTGCCTAAGTATCAGTCAAAAGAGGCTTCAGGAGTTGATTTATGCGCCTCAATAAAAAGTAATATTACAATTTCCCCATGGGAAAAAGAAATAATTGCGTGTGGAATTTCAGTTTCAATGCCAACAGGCATGGAAGCTCAGGTAAGACCAAGGTCTGGACTTGCTTTTAAAAACGGAATAACTGTTTTGAATGCACCAGGTACCATTGATAGTGATTACAGAGGAGAAATAAAAGTAATACTAATAAATTTAAGTAAAGAAAAATTTATTGTTCGGCCTCTGGAAAGAATTGCTCAAATGGTTTTCTCAAATGTCACTAGAGTAGAATTTAAAGAAGTTGACAATCTAGATGAGACTAATCGAGGTCAAGGTGGATTTGGATCTACCGGTAAATAAGAATTACGTAAAATCTTTTGCCAGGGCTTCTTTAACTTCTTTAGACAGTACAGTGGTATGAAGATAGTTATCGTGATCTGCACCAATCTCAATTCTGCTGTTCGGATTTTTAAATTCCACAACTTGCTTATCACTAAATTTAAAATGAATGAAATGAACAGAAGAAGTCTTTCCTGAATTATCTGTACGATCTACATCTTCCTCAGGTGTCGCATATAGCTTTGTCCCATTAATACTTATGAATAATTTATTCTCAACATTTCCTAAAGACGATAAAACTTTTTTTCTTGTATTTGGATTGTCAATTTCAAACATATAAGTTGCTACAAGTTCTGAGCCTTGTGGTACAAGAGGATTATAAGCCTCTAACTCATCTTTGAGTTGTTCATCGCCACCCTTTTCGATGTAAAGCATCTCTTGAATTTGAGCTTTCATAGTAAAGAAGTTCTCGAAATAAAACGTAGAATGTGGTCCGAGTTCCACTCTCCTATTTTTTTTCATCTGAACTACCTCTCTTCTTATGCTCCTTCTTTCTTTAGCATAAGCACTGTATTCAAGCAGATCAGAGGACTCAATTTTTCTATTTTCTACAGTCATAAAGATTTATGTAGTGTCTAACTTGACAAAATCAAGAGAGATTATACGCTTGAGCTAATACTTCTATTGGATGCATTGAAATATAATTAGAGTCTTTGTCTTCGTTTAAAAACTCATTAAGGTGCTTGCAAGCAAGTGGGCAATCTGAAACCATTAACTTATTTTTCTTATTTTTAATTTGTCTAGCTGTTGCTTTGCCGTACTTGTTTGCAGACTTTCGAGTTTTCTTCATAACTCCAAAAGTTCCTCCATGCCCTGCGCACTTTTCTACAACATCAACTTTTGTATCAGGTAATTTCTTTAACATTTCCATAGCTTTATTACCCATGTTCTGAGCTCTTGCGTGACACGCATTGTGAACAGTCACTCCTCCATCAAGAGAATTAAGACCTTCAACTAATCCCTCTTTTTTACTTATATCAACAATAAACTCATCAATATCAAAAACATTTTTTGATAGTTTTTTTACATTTTCGTTATTAGGATTGAGAAGTGGCCACTCAAACTTAAGCATGAGTCCGCAACTCGCAGTTAAAGTAACAATTTGATATCCCCGGTCTATCAAGCTGCAGAGTTCTTCAGAAACAATTTCTGACTGTTTAATTACTTTTTCATGCTGAGCTTGCTCTAAATGTGGCATGCCGCAGCATCCGGGGTATGAAGAGATAGTTTCAACACCATTATGGTTTAGTACTTTTTGAGCAGCGATTCCAACCTTTGAATTATTGAAATTTACATAGCACGTTGAGTAAATTGCAACTTTTCTTCCAAAAGCAGGTGCACTTGCGTTTACTTTAATATCAATTTTCTCCAATAGTTCATGGAATGTCTTTTTTTCGAACTTAGGTAACTCAGCGTCTTTATCAATGCCACTTATCATCTCCAGTGGACGCCGTGTTAGACTATTTTTTTTATCGGAACTCCAGTTTGCAAGAGTGGGAGAAATTTTGGCTAGATTAGCGTTGCGATCTATTTTAGCCAACTCTTTTGGAATTTTTGGCAACTTATTTTGCTTATCCTGAAAAGTTCTATAACGCAACATAAGGTGAGGGAAATCAATGTTAAACTCATGTGGTGGAACATATGGACATTTAGTCATAAAGCACATATCACAAAGCGTGCATTTGTCTGTAATGCCTTCGAAATCTTTCTTGGTGAGATCATCAACTGATTCATTTGGAGAGTCATCAATCAAATCAAATAGCGTCGGAAAGCTATCACAGAGATTAAAACATCTTCTACAACTATGACAAACCTCAAACTGCCTTTTCATCTCAGCGTTTAACTCTTCTTCGTTGGTGTAACTATCAGAATTCCAATCTACTAGATCCCTAGTAGGTGCAGCGAGGCTTCCTTCTTTTTTATAATCCATTATTTAAGTTAGGGGCTGTTTATTACAGCCCCAAATAACTTAATCGATTGAGTCTAGTGTTTTTTGGAATTTACCCGCGTGAGATTTTTCAGCTTTTGCTAACGTTTCAAACCAGTCCGCAATTTCATCGAAACCTTCTTCACGTGCTGTCTTTGCCATACCAGGATACATATCTGTGTACTCATGCGTTTCTCCTGCTATTGCAGCTTTTAGATTATCTTCTGTTGATCCGATTGGTTCACCAGTCGCTGGATCACCAACTTCTTCCATGAATTCTAAATGACCATGAGCATGGCCAGTTTCACCTTCGGCAGTAGATCTAAATACTGCAGCTACATCATTGTGACCTTCTACGTCAGCCTTTTGAGCAAAATATAAATATCTTCTGTTTGCTTGACTTTCACCAGCAAATGCTGCTTTCAGATTGTCAAGTGTTTTGCTTTCTTTTAATTCAGTCATGTCTTCTTCCTCAATAATAATTAATTTATAATTTCTTTATTTAGAGTTGATTCAAATTTTGTCAACACTTTAGAATCATTCTAAACTGATATTGATAACTATTATCAATTACTTATCGAGGTGTACAATAACTTCGATCTTATTAATCTTTTTATTTCTTGGAGTTTTAGGCAAGCCATTTACTTTTATGTTCTTATTAATATCAATTAGGAATTGCTCCTTTTCAGAATAAAAATGATGATGATCATCTGTGTTTGTATCAAAATAGACTCTATCAGCGCTAAGAGTAAGTTTTTTCAAAAGTCCATTTTCATAAAAATCGTGAAGTGTATTATAAATTGTTGCCAGTGATATTATGTGCTTTCTTTTAGCAAGCTCCGTAGACAAGCTTTCAGCAGTTACATGCTTATCGGTACCATCGAATAAGTAGCCTGCTATTACTATTCTTTGCTTTGTTGGTCTCAAAGCATTAGATCTTAAAAACTGCTTAATATCATTCATAATTTTACTATTTATTAAAATTTAATGTATTTTACAATAATAATACATTAGTCTAATTAAACTTCATATAAAACAATGAGATAAATAACCTTAGTGGAAAAAAAATCAAGCTTTACAAAAGAAGAATTGCTGGAATGCGCTCATGGAACCATGTTTGGCATTGGCAACGCAAGGCTTCCCTTGCCCCCAATGCTAATGTTTGACCGCATTACTAAAATCACAGATGACAGTGGAAAATATGAAAAGGGAGAGATCCTTGCTGAGCTAGATATTAATCCAAATCTTTGGTTTTTTGATTGTCATTTTGAGATGGATCCTGTGATGCCTGGATGCTTGGGATTAGATGCAATGTGGCAACTCGTAGGTTTTTATTTAGGTTGGATTGGTAACCCTGGACGGGGAAGAGCTTTAGGCTCTTCGAGTGTGAAATTTGGTGGAGAAATATTAAAGGAGTCTAAGCTTGTTGAGTATAAAATCAACATGAAGAAAATAATAAAAAAAGGCGTCATTGTTGGAGTTGGTGATGGCTCCGTTTTAGTAGACGGTAAGGAAATATATACAGCAGAGGGGCTCAAAGTTGGCCTAATCAAATAATGAAGAGAGTTGTAATTACAGGAATAGGAATAGTCTCATCTTTAGGAAATAATAAAAGTGAAGTAAATGACTCACTTTTTAATACAAAATCTGGTATCGCGTTTGACGAGTCTCAAAAAGATATGGGATTTAGAAGTCAAGTTAGTGGGCAAATTAATTTAAATTTGGAAGAAACAATCGAAAGAAAATTCTTAAGGTTTATGGGGGATGGGGCAAGCTTCAATTATTTAGCGATGAATGAAGCTATAAGTGATTCAAATTTAAGTGAAGATGAAATTTCTAATAATCAAACAGGGTTAATAATGGGGTCTGGCGGCCCATCAACTAAAAGTCTGTTAAGAGCATTTGATATTACAAGGGAAAAAGGCCCAAAAAAAATTGGACCCACTAGTGTTCCCAAGGTTATGTGCAGTACAAACTCTGCAACTTTATCAACATATTTTAAAATTAAAGGTGTTAACTATTCTATTAGTTCTGCTTGTTCAACAAGCGCTCACTGCATAGGTAATGCGTATGAGCTTATTCAATTAGGTAAGCAAGATAGAATTTTTGCAGGTGGTGGCGAAGAACTTGACTGGACTTTATCGGCTTTATTTGACGCAATGCCTGCTCTTTCATCAAAATATAATAATGACCCAACCAAAGCTTCAAGGGCTTTTGATTCTCAAAGAGATGGTTTTGTAATTGCTGGTGGAGGTGGTGTGGTTGTTCTTGAAGAGCTAGAAACTGCAATAAAAAGAAATGCAAAAATATACGCAGAAATTGTTGGCTATGGAGCGACTTCAGATGGCTATGATATGGTTCAACCTTCGGGGGAAGGTGCGGCAAGGTGCATGCTTATGGCAACTAAAGATATAGAAAAAGTTGACTATATAAATGCTCATGGAACTTCTACTCCTGTAGGAGACAAGGCAGAATTAAAAGCTATTAAAGAAGTTTTTAAAAATGAAATTCCCTTTATAAGCTCTACTAAGTCTTTAAGTGGACATTCGCTTGGAGCTGCTGGAGTACACGAGTCAATTTATACTTTACTTATGATGAATAACAATTTTCTCTCAGAATCAGCAAATATTGAAGAGTTAGATGAAGATGCTAATGGTATGAATATATTGACTTCTCGTATCGATGAAAAAATTAATACAGCAATGAGTAATAGTTTTGGTTTTGGTGGAACTAATGCTTCTTTAGTTTTTAGGAGGTATGAGTCATGAAATCAATGAGTGGTAAAAAAGGTATTATAATGGGAGTAGCAAATGATCATTCGATCGCTTGGGGAATATCACAACAACTTGCTAATGAGGGAGCTGAACTCTGTTTTACTTACCAAGGTGAATCTTTAGAAAGAAGAGTAAAGCCGTTAGCAGATTCAATCAATAATGACTTTTTAATTGAGTGTGATGTCTTAAAAGATGGTTCTATAAAAGATTCATTCAAACTCATTGAAGAAAGATGGGGAACTATAGATTTTATTTTACATTCCATTGCTTTTTCAAATAAAGATGAACTAAAGGGTAAATATCTAAATACCTCTAGAGAAAACTTTTCAAACACCATGTTGATTTCATGTTTTTCATTTACTGAAGTTGCTCATGAGGCTGAAAAACTTATGAAAAACGGAGGATCCATGGTTACCTTAACCTATGATGGCTCCCAGAAATATATTAGAAATTACAATGTAATGGGGGTCGCAAAAGCCGCTTTGGAATCAAGTGTGAGATATTTAGCAGCTGATTTAGGACCCTCAAAAATTAGAGTTAACGCTCTCTCTGCTGGTCCAATGAAAACTCTTGCAATGGCAGGAATTTCTGGTGGTAAAGATATGATGAAATGGTCTGAGAAAAATTCTCTCATGAATAGAAATATTAACCTCGAAGATGTTGGTAAATCAGGCCTGTATTTACTGAGCGATATGTCTTCAGGTGTTACAGGTGAAGTTCATTACGTAGATTGTGGGTATAATAAGGTGGGAGTTCCAAAAGAAATTTAATTCTTCTCAGACAAAAGTGAAAATTGTTTTGATACTGTTCCCTGTTCTCTATCTAAAAGACTAGTTGGATAATCACCTGTGAAACAATGATCTGTAAATTGGGGCGTTTCATTATCTCTTTTTTCATAACCCATCGCTTTATAAGTTCCCTCTAAAGAAAGAAAGAATATTGATTTTGAACCAATAATATTATTGATTTCCTCTAATGAGGATTTTGCAGCTATTAGCTCATTGTAATCTGGCGTATCAATTCCATAAAAATCTGGATGCTTAATAGGAGGGCATGCAATTCCAAGATGTACTTCTTTAGCTCCAGCATCATAAACCATCTTTATAATTTTTTTTGCTGTTGTGCCCCTTACTATTGAATCGTCAATCAGAATAACTTTCTTATTTTTTATATAAGAAGAGTTTGCATTATGTTTTAACTTTACCCCAAATTGCCTTATAGATTGTGATGGCTCTATGAATGTACGGCCTACATAATGATTTCTTATAATGCCTAATTCAAATGGAATTTTGGACTCTTGAGAGTATCCAAGTGCTGCCGGTACTCCAGAATCAGGTACTGGAATGATGACATCAGCATCAATGTGGTTTTCTTTTGCAAGCTCTTGACCTAGATTTTTTCTATAAGTGTAAACAGTTTTGCCACCTACTATACTATCAGGTCTTGAAAAATATATTCTCTCAAAAATACATGGCCTTTCTTGAACTTTAGGGAATGGCTTTATACTTTCCATTCCATCTTCAGATATAATAATTATTTCACCGTGTTCAACATCTCTGACATACTTAGCGCCTATAATATCTAGTGCGCAAGTTTCTGATGTCAGTACGGGCGCTCCATTAAGATCACCAAGAACAAGAGGGCGAATGCCATAAGGATCCCTTACTCCAATTAATTTCTTATTAGTTAATATTACTAATGAATAAGCCCCTTGTATTTTGAATAATGCATCTATTAATTTATCAACTGTTTGCTGCCTACTTGATTTGGCTACAAGCTGAAGAATTGTTTCTGTGTCAGATGTTGACTGAAATATAGCACCATCTTTAACAAGAGAATCCCTCAAAATAGATGCATTTGTTAAATTTCCATTATGCGCACATGCAAAACCGCCTGAGGATAGATCTGCATATAGTGGCTGGATATTTTTTAGTATTGAGTTGCCAGTTGTGGAATATCTTACATGACCTATAGCGTTGCTACCTAAGAGTCTGTCTATAACTTCTGTTTTATTAAAGTGGTCACCAACTAGGCCAGGTCTTCTGACACCATGAAATTTTTCTCCATCAAAAGTGACAATACCCGCACCTTCTTGACCTCTATGTTGTAGTGCGTGCAACCCTAGAGCTGTTAAAGTTGATGCGTCTGGACTCCCAAATATACCAAATACACCACACTCTTCATGAAGTTTATCTTCAGAAGTATCTATTTGGATCATTTCAAATTTTTAAAAAAATTATTCTTCAGTATCCTTAATTGATAATTTAACTTTACCTTTATCAAAACCAAGAACCTTTACCTTGACTATATCACCCTCATTTACTACGTCAGTAACTTTTTCAACTCTTTCTTTTGAGAGTTGAGAAATATGAACAAGGCCGTCCCTTTTTCCAAAGAAGTTAACAAAAGCACCAAATTCCATAATCTTAACAACTTTACCTTCATAAACCTGTCCCACCTCTGGCTCTTCAATTATAGAATTGATTAGTTCTTTAGCCGCCTCAATACTTTCGTTATTAGTTCCAGCAATTTTAACATTTCCATTATCACTGATGTCAATCTTTGCTCCAGATTTTTCTATAATATCCTTAATTGTAGAACCGCCTTTACCAATTATTTCTCCAATATTGTCCCTTTTGACTTTTATTGTCTCACTACGAGGGGTGTAAGGACCTAGTTCTGTTCTGGCTTCAGAAATTTCTTTGTTCATTTCATTAAGAATATAGTCTCTCCCACCCTTTGCTTGTTCAAGGGCTTTCTCCATAATTTCATAGGTGATGCCTGTTATCTTAATGTCCATTTGAAGAGAGGTTACACCTTCCTTGGTTCCAGCCACCTTAAAGTCCATGTCACCAAGGTGATCTTCATCTCCCAAAATGTCTGATAGAACTGCAAAATCATCACCTTCTTTTATTAAGCCCATTGCTATTCCTGAAACAGAATTTTTAATAGGAACTCCTGCATCCATTAATGCAAGTGATGAACCACACACAGTTGCCATAGATGATGATCCATTTGACTCCGTAATATCTGAAACTAATCTAATGGTATAATCAAAGTCATCTTTTGATGGTAAAACTGCCTTTAGAGCTCTCCATGCAAGTTTTCCATGGCCAATTTCACGTCTACCTGTTGCTCCTAGTCTTCCTACTTCACCAACTGAATATGGTGGAAAATTATAATGAAGCATGAAATTTTCTTTGTATGATCCTTGCAATGCTTCAATTCTTTGTTCATCTTCGCCAAATCCTAAAGTTGCCACAACAATTGCTTGAGTCTCACCTCTTGTAAATAAAGCAGATCCATGAGTTCTTGGCAGCCACGATACTTCCGACGAAATATTTCTTACTTCATCTAACTTCCGACCGTCAATTCTAGATTGATTGTTTAATATTTGAGATCTCACAACATTTTTTTCGATTTTTTTAAAATATCCCATTACCTCGTTGATGCTGTACTCCTCGTTTTCTTTATATTGATCCTCTAAACTTGACTTAATTTCAGAAAGCGAACTTTGTCTTTCCATCTTATCAACAATTGAGTAACTCTTTGCAATTTTATCTTCACAAGTTTTTTTAATTTCATCTAACAATGACTCATTAATTGTATGGCTGAACTCCCAAGGGTCATTTGCGCATTCCTCAGCAAGATTGATTATGATTTTTATCACTTCTTGCATTGACTCGTGACCATACTTTACCGCTCCTAACATTATTTCCTCTGAAAGCTGCTTTGCTTCAGATTCAACCATTAGTACAGCGTCGCTAGTGCCCGCAACGACAAGATCAAGATCTCCATCATCATTTATTTTTGGATTCAATGTATAATTTGATCCATCATAACCCACTCTACATCCACCAATTGGGCCCATAAAAGGAACTCCAGACAATGTTAACGCACTTGAGGCCGCTATCATTGCAACAATGTCAGGATTGGTTTCTCCGTCATGCGAAAGCACAGTTAATATAACCTGAGTTTCATTTTTAAAACCTTCTGGAAAGAGAGGCCTGATTGGACGATCAATTAATCTTGAGGTAAGAGTTTCAAACTCTGTTGGTCTTCCCTCTCTTTTAAAAAAACCACCTGGAATTTTACCAGCAGCATAAAATTTTTCCTGATAACTTACTGTAAGTGGGAAAAAATCTAAATCTGGTTTTGGTTCTTTAGCTGCTACGACATTTGCCATAACAACTGTATCACCATAGCTAACAATTGTTGATGCTGTTGCCTGTTTTGCTACTTTTCCTGTTTCTATTTTTAGTTTCTGGTCGCCCCAGTTCATTTCTCTTGAAATCACTTCTTTCATATTCATTCATTCCTTTAAATTTAATATAGTTCATTATTATTTTCTAATTCCTAATTTATCGATTAACTTGTCATAAGAATCTTTATTGCTTTTCTTTAAATACGCTAGCAAACTGCGTCTTTGATTTATCAATCTCATTAATCCAGTTCTAGAATGGTTATCTTTTTTATGAGACTGAAAATGTCCAGTTAGATTGGTAATTCTCTCAGTAAGAATTGCTATTTGTACTTCTGGAGAACCTGTATCTTTTTCTGATCTTGAGTACTCATTTATGAGTTTGCTTTTACTTTCACTTTTTATCGACATCTCTTATCCTTTTACAAATTGAAAACCCTTACAGGTTTTATTTTTCCCTCTATAACTTTGCCAATGCCTAAAAGTTTTTCATCGGATATAATTAATAAAGTATCTTCAAATATATCTACATTAAAGTAATCAAAGTTTAGTCCATTTCGAAATTTTTTGCTTAAATCTCTATTTAGTTGTACTGCCGGGATGTCGTCCAGTACATCTTGAATAGAATGTATCATCTCGAAATGATCGCCAATATGTACTAATTCAGCTAAATTATCTAGTAAAATAATATTATTTTCACCAAATTTTCCAATTTTAATTCTTCTTAACTCAGAAACATGAGCAAATGTATTAAGCATTTTGCCTAGATCTCTAGCAAATGATCTTACATAGGTTCCACTAGAACATTCCATGGTAAATATAAATTCTTCTTTTTTTTCCGTAGCTGAACAAGTGAGATTCCGGATATTTACCTCTTTAGATTTAATTTCAAAGGTTTTGTTTTCTCTTGCCAATTTATAGGCCCTTTTGCCATTTATTTTTACTGCTGAGTATCTTGGAGGGACCTGTTGTTGAAAACCAATAAAATTTTTTAGACATACATCAATATCTTTTTTTGATGGAATTGCATCTGAGGTCTGCAGAGTTTTACCAGTAGAGTCGTCAGTGTCTTTTGATATTCCAAATAAAACTCGAAATTGATAGAACTTGCTAGCATTAAAATATGATATACTTTTTGTTGCTTCACCTAGTGCTACTGCCAGCACCCCAGTAGCAAATGGATCTAACGTTCCTGCATGACCAATTTTTTTAATGTTAAGAATTTTTCTTAGTTTCCTGATAACTTCAAATGAACTTATCTCCTTAGGTTTATCTATAAAGATCCACCCATCTTTCATCTTAATCTACATTATTGTCTTTAATAAATTTATCAGTATTTAATAAATTGTTGATATTATTTAATTGGTCAACTGTCTCATCATTTCGAAATACTAACTTAGGAATAAACTTAAGATCTACTAACTTATTTACTTCTTGAGAAATATATTTTTTACAGCTCTTTAGTCTTTCTATAATTTCATCCTTTTCTATTTTTTCATGAGTTAATACATATACGTATGCAATTTTAAGATCCTTATTCATTTCAACATTAACAACGCTTAATGGAAAATTAAATGATGGATTAATTGGAAATTCATTTCTTACAAGAACTTCACTTACTGCTTTTCTAATTATTTCAGAAACTTTTAGGGATCTATCAGTGGTTTCGTATTTCCTTTTTAGGATCACAGTGACTGTGCTATTTCCTCAACACTAAATACTTCTATATTATCTCCTATTTGGAAATCGTTAAATTCTTTGACACTTATTCCACATTCTGTTCCAGCTTTAACTTCATTTGCTTCATTTTTTTCTCGTTTTAAACTGAGAATATCACCATCATATATGGTTTCTGAATTTCTTGTTACTCTTACTTTGGCATTTTTATTAACAGAACCTTCAACAACAATACAGCCTGCAATTGAGCCTATTTTTGAAACTTTGAAAATTTGTAGAACTTCTGCTTTACCAATAAAGCTTTCTTGAAGAGTAGGCTTAAGTTTACCGCTTGCAAAATCAGAAACATATTCAATAAGTTCATAGATAATATTAAAATTTTGAATATTTAGATTACTTAGCTTAGCCTTTGATTTTGCCTCTTTTGTTGCTGTCGTATTAAATGAAATGAGTAATGCGTTAGATGCTGACGCAAGGGCAACATCACTTTCATTTATAAATCCCACACCTGAATGAATTACTTTAATGTTTATCTTATCACTATCAATTCCTTCAATTTGATGGACGATAGCTTCTGAAGATCCTCGAGTATCCGATTTCACCACAACTTCTAATATTTCCTTTTTACCATTTAATGAGCCAAATGTTGTATCTCCATCTAGATTTTTGATCTTCTTTGGTAACGTTTTATTAGTTTTTATTTCACTTCTAATCTCACATAATTCTCTCGCTTTTTCGTCACTTTCAACTGTGACAAAACTATCTCCAGCCTCAGGAGGATTATTTAAACCTAAGACCTGTACAGGCATAGATGAGGTTGCCTCTTTTAGATTTTTTCCCTTATCATTAAGTATCGCTCTTACCTTACCGTATTCACTTCCTGCAACAGCAATATCTCCAACAGATAGTTTTCCATTTGTTATAATAATATTACATATTGGACCTCTACCTTTATCAACATTAGCTTCGATTACAGTTGCTTCAGCAAAAGTTTGATTATTTGTCTTTAGCTCTGAAACCTCTGACTGAACAACAATTGAATCAAGAAGTTTGTCAAGGTTGTGTCCTGTTTCTGCTGACACTTCAATACATTGTACATCTCCAGACAAATCTTCAACGATTAATTCCTCTGATAATAATTGTTCTTTAATTTTTTGAGGTTGAGCCTCCTCCTTATCACACTTATTAATTGCAACTATAATTGGGACATTTGCAGATTTAGCATGGGCTATTGCTTCTTTTGTCTGAGGCATTACTCCATCATCAGCGGCAACAATTAAAATTACTATATCAGTTACATTTGCACCTCTTGCTCGCATATCTGTAAATGCTGCATGTCCAGGAGTATCAATAAAAGTAATTTTGCTACCATTATGCTCTACTTCGTAAGCGCCTATATGCTGAGTAATACCTCCACTTTCTCCTGAAACAACATTTGCATTCCTGATTTTGTCTAATAAAGAAGTTTTTCCATGATCAACATGACCCATTATGGTAACAATAGGTGATCTTGGGTCTTCTTTTATTGCCTCAATGTCCTTAGAAATTAAATCTTTCTCTATTTCCTCAATATTTTCTCTTTTAAAGTTATGGCCAAATTCAGTTACTAATAATTCAGCTGTATCTGCATCAAGAGACTCATTTATTGTAGCCATCATTCCCATTTTCATTAATGATTTAATTAAATCTCCTGATTTTTCTGTCATTCGATTGGCTAATTCTTTCACTGTTAAATGTTCTGGAATATAAACATCTCTCACAACTTTTTTAGCAGGCTCTTGATCTGCTTGGTTTTTTCTTGTCTTTTGCTTTGCTCTTTTGTATGCAGCTAAGCTCCTCGTTCTTTCGTCTACATCACTCAAGGCAGTAACAATAGTTACTTTTCTCTCTCTAATTTTTTTTCTACCAAAGGTGCTGGTTGGTTTCTTTTTTTCTTGAAAATCTGTTTCTTTATCTTGAATGGCCTTCTTCTTCTCAATATCTTTTTTATCTTCTTTTAATTCAATACTAGATTCTGAATTGTCCTCAAATTTTGTATCTTTTTCATTTGTGGACTCTTCAGCTGAATTGCCCTTTCTTATTTTATCAATAGCATCAATTTTTTCTTCTTTGCTATCTGCTTGTAAAATCTTTTTTTGTTCATCCTTAGTCAGTGGTTTCAAAATTACACCTGATCTTGACTTCGTATCTGTGATAGTTTTTTCTGCTACGCTGGATTTGCTGGTAACTTCTTTTTTATCTAGTGATGCCTGTTCAGGCTTCTGATCTGTATTAGTATTTCTTTTGTACCTTTTTTTTTCTACAATTACTGTCTTGCCCGCCTCAATACCTCTTTTATTAGAGATGATGGGCTTCGAACCCAACTTAAGACTTAATGTTTTTTTTCCTTTTTTTATCTCTTTATTTTCAGTCATAAAAGTCCTTTTGATATATATATGACTAATCAAGCCATATTTTTCTTGCCTCCATAATTAATTGATCGCCTTCATCTTTATTAATATTAAACTCTTCGAATAAACCAGTAACTCTAGAAGTTTTATCGCTCCTATCTTCAACGTATCCGATTAGATCATCAGTGGTTAGGCCTGCAAAGTCTTCCAATGTCTTTATATTATTCTCAGCAAGTTTTACTAACATCGCTTTAGATAAAAAACTGAATTCAATTAAATCTTTTGAAACATTATACTCTTCAAGTTTCTTGTTATTTTTTTTATCTAACTCAGACATATATTTCTTTGATCTCTCAACTAACTCAGCTACAATTTCTTCATCAAATCCTTCGATTGCCAAAAGTTCACTTTCTTCAGCATCAATCACCTCTTCAATGCTTCCAAATCCCTCGCTTACTAAAAGTTGCGCGAGAGTTTCATCAACATCTAGTGAATCAATAAATACATTTGTTTTAGTTGAGAAGTCCTCTTGTCTTTTTGATGATTCCTCATCTTCAGTTAAAATATCTATTTCATAACCTGTCAGCTCAGTTGCGAGTTTTACGTTTTGTCCCCTTCTACCAATTGCAAGACTTAAGTGTTCTTCAGAGACTACAACCTCAATTTTATTTTGATCTTCATCAAGAACTACTTTAAGAACTTCAGCCGGAGAAAGAGAAGAAATGGCAAGGTTTGCAACATTTTCGGACCAATTAATTATATCAATTTTTTCACCTTGTAATTCATTGACAACTGCTTGAACTCTGCTACCTCGCATTCCTACACAGGCTCCTACCGGATCTATTGAACCATCTTCAGTATATACTGCAATTTTAGCTCTACTTCCTGGATCTCTTGCGACACTTTTAATAGAAATAATTCCATCGTAAATTTCCGGTACTTCCTGCATAAATAACTTCGCCATAAATTGTGGGTGAGATCTTGACATAAAAATCTGTGGGCCTTTTAGTTCGGATCTAACATCGTATATATATGCTCTTACCCTATCACCATTTCTAAGATTTTCTCTTGGTATAGTTTGATCTTTTCTAACAACTCCTTCAGCTTTACCTAAATCGAGTACAATATTTCCAAATTCAGATCTTTTGACAATTCCGTTTACTATTTCTCCAACTCTATCTTTATATTCATTGTATTGTCTTTCTCTTTCAGCCTCTCTAACTTTAGAATTAATAACTTGCTTTGCTGCCTGAGCTCCAATTCTGCCAAAGTCAATTGCCGGCAATGGATCAAGTAAGACATCACCCAGCTGAGCAGCTCCATTAATTTTTTTTGCTGATTTTAAAGTTATTTCTAGAAATTTATTCTTTACCTCTTCAACAACTGACATTTTTCTAGAGATGGATATATCACCGTTCTCTTGATTTATTTCAACAACAACTTCATTTTCTTCACCATAATTACTCTTTGCTGCTTTTTCAATTGCCTCTTCTAATGCAGAAATTACAATTGATTTATCAATCATTTTTTCCTGAGCAACGGTCTCAGCTATTCTTAAAATTTCAATCTTGTTTGCACTAACCATTTTTTGTTCCTTTTAGAGTAAAAAAAAAGTGGGCTTAACCCACTTTTGCCTGGTTTAGCTATATTTTGAAAGATCTATACACTGCTAATTCTCATAAATCAAGTACCTAAATATATAATGATATCAGAAAGTTAGTTGATATATTTTCTTTCCGTTTTTAATAGCTTTTCTTTGATATCTTGATACACCATATAATTTGTCACTCTTTGATAGAATCTTACTTTTATTTTCATGAATTATATTTGAATTTGAACTAAAAATTTCATTGATATAATTAAAGTAGCTTTCGGAGTCTGTTGTTATATAGGACGCATATTTTTTTTTCATTATTTTACTTATCTTAATAATATTTTTTAAATTAATTAATCTTCGTTTGAAATGACGTTTTTTATGCCACGGATCAGGATTAATAATTTTTAATTCATCAATACTATTTTGACTAAGAATATTAAGCAACCACACAAAGTTCATTCCACATAAACGAATATTTTTAATATCGTGCTCTAGGATTTGTTTTAATACTTTTGCAACTCCGTTAACATATACCTCTGACCCAACAAATAAAACTTCTGGATTAGAAAGGGCGCTTTTAATGAGATACTCTCCATCTCCAAAACCGACTTCTATTATTATTTTTTTAAATAAGGTCGATTGCAGAAGTTGTTCTGTACTTACTTTAGAAGAAATATTTAAAATTTTTTTATCTAATGAATACTTACTATAGTGACCATTTAGAATTCTTACATTTGACAATGAAAGCTTCTTAGAAATATTTCTTCCATGATACTGATAATAGTCAGGAAATTTAGATCGTAAGTCTAACAATAAATTATAATTTTTCTGCTAGGTCTAATTTTTCCCAAGAGAAAGAGCCATCAGCCATAGGTTCTCTACCAAAATGCCCGTATGCTGCACTTTTTTTATAGATTGGTTTATGCAAACCTAAATGATCTCTTATACCTCTAGGTGACAAATCAATATTATCTGTTATTTTTTTTATTAAATCATCGTCCTTTATTTTAGATGTTCCATGAGTATCTAAATAAATTGATAATGGTTCAGAAACGCCAATAGCATATGCAAGTTGTAGTGTACATCTATCAGCTAATCCAGCCGCAACTATATTTTTAGATATATATCTTGAAATATAAGCAGCAGATCTATCAACTTTTGTTGGATCTTTACCAGAGAAAGCTCCTCCACCATGCGGTGCAGCACCACCATAAGTATCAACAATGATTTTTCTTCCGGTTAATCCAGTATCACCATCAGGTCCACCAATCACAAATTTTCCAGTTGGATTAATTAGTATCTCAGTATTATTATCCATCCATTCTTGAGGCATTACAGTTTTAATTATTGGAATTACCAGATCACTAACAGCTTGCTGATCAAGTTCAGCATCATGTTGAGTAGAAACAACTATTTTAGTGCAAATTTCAGGCTCGCCATTTTTATATTTTAACGTAACCTGGCTTTTAGAGTCAGGCTGTATTCCAATGGTATTTCCAGATTTTCGCTCTGATGCCATTAACTCAAGTATCTTATGGGAATAATATATTGGAGCCGGCATTAAAGATGGTGTCTCTTTACATGCGTATCCAAACATTATTCCTTGATCTCCCGCACCTTGATCTTTATTTCCGGATGCATCAACACCCATTGCTATATCAGCAGATTGACTATGGACTCCTGAAGAATCAAAAGACAAGTTTTTCCAATGAAATCCATCTTGTTCATATCCAATCTCTTTTACTGCATTTCTCGCTAACTCTTCATAGTTACAATTGTAACCTTCAGGACCACGAACTTCGCCAGCAATAACTACTTTGTTAGTAGTAACCAACGTTTCCATTGCGACCCTGGAATTCTCCGGATTTTCTTGTGATAAAAAATCATCAACTATTGAGTCTGAAATAATATCACATACTTTATCAGGATGGCCTTCCGACACGGATTCACTTGTAAATAAATATTCTTTAGTCATTTTTTTTCCTCGAAAATAATTGATCAATAGCATAGCCAATAATAAAAAATAAAACTATTAAAAAATACAGCATCGATTCACCGTATTGCCGATAAATGGTTGTATCGATTTTTTTAGGTATTTCTGCATCAATAAAGGAAATTTTATCTGAGCTAGCCACTCCATCTACAAGGCCAATAGGATTTATCAATGCAGATATACCCATATTAGATGATCTCGCAAGAGGCAGTCCCAATTCAACTGATCTATACAAGACATGTACAAAATGTTGCTTTGGACCACTAAAAGTACCAAACCATGCATCATTAGTAATATTTACTAGTAATTCAGTTTCATTATTAATTTTATTTCGAACAAAATTAGGAAATACAGCCTCATAACAAATGAGTGGCGTAATTTTTTTTTCAAATGATTGATCATCATTACCACTCTTCATTGAATTTAGTAATAAAGAGTTTTTTGGAAAAAATATTTTTAGTAAATTAGAGAATGGTATTTTTTCACCAAAGGGTACTAGTTTAATTTTGTCATATTGGTGACCATTAAAAGATAATGAATTATAATAAATTCCTGCGTCATTACGAATATGACCAATGAACCAATTTGATGGGCCTATACCGTCCATTCCAAACGCAGTTTCTGGAAAAATTGTAATCAAGTCTTGTGAGCCCACCTCGGCAATCTTTTTGTGTGACTCCTTTTTCCACTTTTCATTTTGATTAAATTCAGTGTGAACAATTCTTAAGCTAATACCAGACTTTTTTACCTCGTAGTTACTTACTCGATTGTACCCAAATAGAAATATTGTCAGTAATACTAAGGTGGCAATTAGTGGGAATGTAATATTATTATTTTTTATCCTAAAAGAAAAAAAACTAGTTGCGCAGAAAACAGTAATTAAGCTAAGACCAAATACACCAACCAAAGATAATGATTGCATGAAATATATAGACCACGACCAACTGTAGGCAATTAGATTCCATGGAAATCCTGAAAACATATAGCTTCTTAATAATTCAAAAATTACCCAATTAGCTGAGAAATAAAAAATACGTGAGGTGGACTGAGACCACAAAAGATAATTAATAATTTGCATGAGTGCATAAAATAGTGACAAAGCAAGTGGGAGTATTAAAAGTGGTACTGGAATTAAGTAATATAAATCTTCATTAAACTGTAAAATTGAATTTGAAATCCAATTAATACTAGATATAAAAAACCCAAACCCAAAAAGTAACCCTGTGAGAAAAAATATTTTCTTTTTATTTTGTAAATTTTGATAAATATAATCATTTATTAAAAAAAACATACCTACAGCAATTACTGATATGAAAGGCAATTTTAGGGGCTCAAAGCTGAAAGATAAAAATATCCCAAGCAAAAACGAAGAGGAGTAAATCATAAGTTTTTTATTACTAAAAAAAACTTTTGAGTACATACACCATTATATGATTTTTATTTTAACTGATTTTATTTTCATTGGATCAGCATCATTGATTTCAAAGGTCACACCTGAACTATGTTTAATAATTTCCCCTCTTTGAGGAACTCGCCCAGCTATGGAAAAAATTAAACCTCCTAAGGTATCAATATCATCACTGTTTTCGTTCGATAAGAAATTTATGTTTGTTATTTTTTGAAGTTCATCTATTTCAACTCTTGCACTAGCTTCAATTGTATTGGTGGAAGTTTTGATTAACATTGGCAAATTTTTCTCATCATGTTCATCTTCAATTTCTCCAATTACTTCCTCTATTACATCCTCAATCGTAACTAAACCGTCCGTACAACCATACTCATCAATTACTATTCCCATATGTAGTCGTGTGATTTGCATTTTTAATAGAAGATCTAAAACTGGCATTGAGGGTGGAATTTCCAAAACTTCTCTTTTAATAATGTCCAAAAATTTATTTTCTTTTCGAACCTCATTTTGATATTTAACTAAATCTTTTATATGAATCATCCCAATGATATTATCTAAATTATTTTCATAAACTGGAACTCTGGAATGAGACTCTTTGATAAATATTTCTAATACTTTTTCAAAGCTGTCATTAACCTCGACTGCTCCAATGTCAGCTCTCGGGATCATGATGTCTATCGTTCTTATTTCATCAATTTTTAGAATATTTAAAAGCATCAATCTCTCTTGCTTTGAGATACTCTCAGTGCCTTTTTGAGAAGACTCTAGGACTGTTTCAATGCTTTCCTTGAGGGATTCACCATCAATATTTTTACTCGGAAATAATCTTTTTATTAAATTTTTAAGCATATTTATTTATACATTTCTTCAAGTATATTTTTTTCAATTGAATTCATTTTATTAAATTGCCTGTCAGTATCATGTTTATATCCTAATAAGTGGAGAACGCCATGTATGGTCATTTTTGATAAATATTTATATTTTTTTATATTTTGTTCATAAGATTCATCAATAATTTTTTCACAAGCGATGACAACATCTCCCAAATAATTTTTATTTTCAATCTTCTCATTCATTGGAAATGATAAAACATTTGTAGGTTTATTTTTATTTCTATATTTTTGGTTTAAAAGTTTTATTTCACTATTTGATGTAAGAAGGAAACTAATAGAGATTTCATTATTAGAAGAAAATTTTATTATTTTAAATGTCTGGTAAACAGAATTAGAGATACATTTTTTATAGGAAGGCAAATTTTTATTCCACTCTAGACTTTTTATATTGTAACTAATTTCCACCATAAAGGTTAAGATGATTTATCAAAAAGATCTTTTATTTGGTCATCGTATGAATCATACGCATTTATAATTTTTGTGACCATTTCGTCTCTGACAATATCTTTTGAGCCTAGCTCAACAACATCAATATTATCAATTTTTTCTAGGATTTTAACTGATTTTAATAACCCTGAGTCATTTTTTCTATTTAGGTCTATTTGAGATGGATCGCCTGTAACAACCATTCTAGAATTTTTACCACACCTAGTTAAGAACATTTTTATTTGTGTATGAGTTGCGTTCTGGGCTTCATCTAAAATTACAAAGGAATTATTTAATGTCCTTCCTCTCATGAAAGCTAAGGGAGCAATTTCAATTTCGGCAGATTCAATTTTCCTTAAGGCTATATCTGACGGCATAAGATCATAAAGACTGTCATATAAAGGTCTCAAGTAAGGATCTACCTTTTCTTTTAAATCACCGGGTAAGAAACCAAGTTTTTCTCCAGCTTCCACTGCTGGTCTAGATAGAATTATTCTGTCAAATTTATTATCTAATAATTGAGAAACTGCTGCAGCAACTGCTAAAAATGTTTTGCCTGTTCCGGCTGGACCAACCGCAAAGATAATTTTCTTTTTCTGAAGAATATCTAAATAATGATTTTGCATTTTACTTTTACCAATGACATCAAGTTTTGCTGTCTTGGTAACTGTCAAGTTTCTTATTTTGTCATTTTCATTTAAAGATTGCATTTTTAGATTCTCCTGCATTAAATTGATATTGTTTCCTTTTTTGTTAGATTTTAAATCCTGTTGTGTTTTTAAAATTGCATTTCGCAAAATATTTCGGTATTTTTTTTCACCTTTAATATTTAGTTGATTTCCTTTTTGAAAGACTTTAATGGGAAGCTGATCTTCAAAAAAATTTAAATTTTCATTGTTAACTCCAAATATCTCTACAACATCTAAGTTATCAATATTTATTATGGAAGATCCTGATGTCAGGTCCTTTTGATTTTCGAATATGGGTTTTATTTGTTTATTTTTCAAATTAAGCAGATAATCAATTTTTAACAAGTACCATATAAACTCTTATGGTTGCAAGACGTAATATCAATATCTTTTTCATGACCCGGCACTAGATCATTGGACTTGATATAAACAGATTGCATAAATGGTGTTCTTCCAAAGAAATACTCAGGATTACTTGAACTTTGATTTTCAATTAAAACTTTTACAGTTTTATTACAGAACTCATTATTAAAGGAGTATTGAATTTTTTTTAACTTTTCTTGTAACACTAGGAGTCTTTCTTTTTTCACTGAAATGGGAGTATTGTCAACTTCTTTCGATGACTTAGTTCCAGGTCTTGAACTATAAATAAATGAATAAGATTGGGTAAACTCAATATCGTCAATAAGTTTTAATGTGTCATTAAAATCTTGATCTGTCTCACCTGGATACCCAACAATAAAATCTGAAGATATTTCTATATCTGGTTTTGCTTTCTTTAACCTATCAATAGTTCTTCGATAAAAATCAGGGTCATATTTTCTGTTCATTTTTTTTAAAATCGATTCTGAACCAGATTGGACAGGTAAATGTAGAAATGGCATTAGCTTCATATTATTTTTGTGTTCTTGAATTAATTCTTCATCCATATTAATTGGATGAGATGTTGTGTACCTTATTCTTTTAACGCTATCAAATTCGCTGATTGCTCTGATCAAATCCGATAGTTTGGCATTATTATTATTTGATTTATCATTATATGCATTGACATTCTGACCGAGGAATACAATCTCTTTTGCTCCTTTGTGAGATAGTAACTTTACTTCATCGCTAATTGATTTAATGGACCGAGAATATTCAGGACCTCTTGTGTAAGGAACGACACAGAAAGAACAAAATTTATCACATCCTTCCTGGATTGTTACCATTGAAGAAACTCCTTGTGGTCTCATTTGCTCAGACAAATAATCGAACTTTTCATTCACTATGAAGTCAGTATTAATTTGTTTAAAATTATTTTCTAAATCATCCAGCATTTTTGGAAGGAGATGATAGCTTTGCGGTCCAAGGACAATATCGATTGATTTATTTTTTCGAAACATTTCAGAGTTTTCAGCCTGAGCTACACATCCAACGACTGCTATTGTTTTTTTTAATCCTAGTTTATTTACTCTTCCTATATCAGAGTATAATTTATGTGCTGCCTTTTCACGAATATTACATGTGTTAAAAATTACTAAATCAGCTGATTTAGGATCTAATTTATATTTTAGTCCTTTGCTCTCAAGTATTGAAGTTATTTTTTGACTATCATAGACATTCATCTGACAGCCATACGATTTTACATAAAATGAACGGTTTTGCATTTTAGCTAATTTTAAGAGTTCGATTTATGCCCTGAATTATCTGATTTTCACAATAATAGGTCAAATCTTTTCTATTATCAAAGCTACTTGCATTAAGCTCATTATGAAATACTAGCTCAACTGTAACAGGCCCAGAGCTTAAAAAATTAAACATTGCCTCAACCATTGAAGTATCACCGACCCAAGAAATATGCCTTCTTAAAAAGAGTCCCATTGGTAAGTTATTTTTTCTTGAATAGCATATGGAAATAGGCTGAATATTCATTAAGTTTTTTTCATAAAATACACATTCCAACATTGATGATTTAAATTGCTTAATTCCATTTCCATCAGAAGTCGTTCCTTCGGGAAAGATTATAAAATTTTCACCGTAGCTTAGTTTTTGATTAATTATGTGATTGTATTCAATAATTTTGTTTTTATCAGAATTATCAATAAAAAAAGTATTACTCAGCTTTGCTAAAAAGCCAAATATTCCCATTTTAGAAACTTCTTTTTTTGCAATAAACCTTGCATTAAGTAACGTGCCTAAGCAAATAATATCAAACCATGAGACATGGTTTGCTACATAAAGAGTTCCTTTTTTTTTGCGGTTATGATTTTTCTTGTCATAAGTAATTTTTAGTCCAGTAATAAGTTTAATTATTTTATAAAAATATATTGCGTAAATATTCTTAAATTTATAAGCAAATATATTTAATAAAATTTGAATCGGAATTGATATAATTATAAAAAATGACAGTAGTAGTAACGTATAAATAAGTCTTATGATTGACATTTAATTTTTATTTTTTTTCTTAACCCCATAAAGCTCTAAACGATGATCGACAAGTTTAAATCCGAGTTCGCTAGCAACTCTAGTCTGTATAGCCTCTATTTCATCATTTGTGAATTCGTGTATTTCTCCGGTTTCAATATCAATTAAATGATCATGATGAACTTCTTCAATCGCCTCATAACGAGACCTGCCATCTTTAAATTCAAGTTTTTCAATAGCACCGTATTCTTCAAATAATTTAACTGTCCTATAAACTGTTGCAATACTGATATTTTTATCTTTTTTATTCGCATTTAAAAAAATTTCATTTACATCAGGATGTCCTTCTGCACTCATTTCGGTTATGACATCTGCTATAGTATTTCTCTGTTCAGTCATCCTTAAACCTTTTTCACTGCACAATTTTTTTACATCTATCATAATAAATAAGACTTAATAGTTACTGCTGATATATATCGGTCTTGGATCATTGGTAAGTTTATTTTTTTTATAAATTAATATTTTTAATTTTTCACTATTATAATCGATAAAGTGTATATTCTGTTTAAATAATTCAAAATATTTTTTATCAACAAAACTGGCCAATATATTATTATCACAAAGAATACTTGTTCTTTTATTAAATATTTTCTGATTTTCATCAAAACTAATTATTTCAGGTTTAGAAATGGATGTATTTCCCCTAAACCTTTGGGTGAAAAATTGCTTTCTTCTGTGGAAGATTAGTATAGTCCTTAAATCAAGTAAATTCTTATCTTTCGCGATTAAATTCAAATACTCAAATTTTGAGATCCCTCTTATGTCAGTATTATTGGTAAGCTGAATTGTTTTTGCAAAGGTTAGAGCAGATCTTATTCCTGTAAAACTACCAGGTCCTGTAATAACAAAAATTGTATCAAGTTTTTTTATATTTATTTTTTCTTTATTAAAAATTTTCTCTATTTCTATTACTAGAATTTCTGAGATATTTTTATTAGACTTAATCTTTTTACTTATAAAGAAATGCCTTCCAATTAAAGTTAATGACATATCAGTTGTGAAGTCTAAAAAAAGAAACATATAGTTGATATTTTAACCATATAGATTAAAAAATGAATTTGATGAATAAGTTTCTGTTATTTTTTCCTAAATATCTGATTAAATTATTTCTTATAATTAGCTTTGTAGGTATTCCTATTTTTTCCTTTGCAGAAAATGAATTGGGAGTATCAACTTTCATGTATCATAGATTTGGTGAAGATAAGTATCCAACGACAAGTGTTACTAAAGAACAGTTTCAGTCTCACATAAAATACATAATTGAAAATAATATTAATGTAATAAGTTTAGAGAAAATTATTAGTAAATTAGAAAATGACGAAAAGTTTAATGAGAAAGGTATAGCTTTTTCAGTTGATGATGCTTACTTATCTTTTTTCGAATATGCATGGCCAATATTTAAAAAATACAAAATACCCGTCACTCTGTTTGTTTCTACAGATATTATAGATAGTAATACCCCTGGGTATATGAGTTGGTCTCAAATAAAGGAATTTATTGACGAAGGTGGCTCTATTGGCCAGCATACTTCTGCTCACCTTCATATGCCATTAAACAGTAAAAAGTATGTGAAGAAAGACTTACAAAATTCACATGAAAGCTTTATGAAGAATATTGGTTTCGTGCCTAAGCTTTTCGCGTATCCGTATGGTGAAACGAGCTTAGCTATTATAGAGCTTCTTAAAGATCTCAATATTAGCCATGCATTTGGTCAGCATTCGGGTGTGATTTCAAGTCATGACAATCATTTCTATTTACCTAGATTTTCTCTTAACGAAAATTTTGGTACATCAGACCGTTTTGAGTTTGCCGTAAATTCTTTTCCCTTACAGATAGATCAATTTAGTCCTGCCGATATGTTCTTAAAAAACAATAAACGTCCAATAATTGAATTCACATTAATTAATAATTTAAAAAATAATGAATTAAATTGTTATTCTAATCCTGGTGGGAATTGGAATTCACAAAATATAATCAAAATAACTCCGTATAAGTTTCAAATAAAATTAGAGGAAGATTTTTTATCTGGAAGGAGCAAACTAAACTGCACTTCAAAGATTGATGATAATTGGCACTGGTTTGGATATCAGTTCTTGGTTAAATAATTTAAATTAATTTGATTTTATTTTGATCTTCCATTTTTATATAATCAAAGTCTTCAAACTTGTTTGTTTTAATTATATTCTTTATTTTCTCTGAATAGTCATCTTCGATTGAATAATTATATAAATAGTCAGACAACGTAAACCCATTTAAAGGAAGATTATTGATTCTCATCATATATCTGTTTAGTCTGAACTCTGAATAATGATGATTAGTGTTTAAATTTTTCATATATGATGAAACAGAGTCACTTAGGGTATTAAATGATTTAATTTTATAATTTTCACCTAGATCTCTATTTTCAGGAACAATCCCATCCTTACTATGATCCCATATATATTGTCCAAATAAAGCATTCCCCTCGATTGCAAAACGAGAAGTTCCCCATCCACTCTCTATAGCCGCTTGAGCAAGAGCAAGCGAAACTGGAATTTTGTCAACTTTTTGTAATAATTTTTCAATAGAGTATTCTTTTAATTTGTATTCTTTCATCTTACTTAACAACCACTTAGCATCACTACGAGAGATAAGGTCAATTCTGTTTGCTAGATTTCTAATTTTATTATTTATGAGTACTAGCTTTTCATTTTCTTTAATAATTATAGGCAGAGCTATTTTTATGAAAAGGGTTTTTCTTTTTTCCGATGATTTAAGTGTTTTTATATTGGATGGTAGTTTAGATATAATGATATTTGGTACTAAATTTGTTTCGAGTATCGAATCTAAATTAACATCTTTGCTTATATAAATTTCTTCAGTAAGCATAGCAGCATAAAGTTTATCTAAAGTTTGATCAAAGTTTTCATTTTTAGAATTATTATTTGGATATAATACTTTCATTTGTTTGTCGTAAACATTTTGACTGAAAACTAAAGAAGTTAAAATTGTGAGAACAAATAATAATGCTATTGAGTAATAGATCCTAAATAAGATAATTAAAGAATTATTTTTAGTAACAAATAAGTTTAGGAAATTCATATCATTTATATGATTTGTTCAACTTTTTTAACTTCAGGAATATGATGTTTAAGCATATTTTCGACACCATTTTTAAGAGTTAGCGTTGCGCTAGGACAACCAGCACAACTTCCTTGAAGGACCAATGAAACAATGCCCTCATCGTATTTCTTAAATTTTATATCTCCACCATCTTGCATAACAGCCGGTCTAATTTTTGATACTAAAATATTATGGATATTCTTAACAACTTCTATGTCTGCATCGTCGAATTCAACTGTATTAATTTCATCAACCTCATTCTCTGCATCTAGTATTGGAATGCCTGAACTAACGAAGTCAGATATCTCGTGTAAAATTGTTGCTTTTAATTGATCCCATGTAAATTTACTTTTATTAATTGAAATAAAATTTTTGTTAAATAAAATTTTGTCAATACCATCAATTTTAAGTAACTTTTCTGCAAGCTTTGAATTTATATTTTCTTCCCCAGCATTATATTCAACTGGATCAGAACATATTTCATGATCATCTAAAATAAACTTCAATGAGTTTGGGTTAGGCGTTGACTCAGTTTGTATAAACATAATAATTATTCATTTTATATAATCAGATTCTTTTTTATTTAAAGAATTCATATAATAATTTTATAAGTGTCTGAATTTAACGATTTTTTTTAATTTGCTCTTGATGCCAAATCATCAATAACATCATCTTTTAAACCTTGCGGAATTACAACGATTGGAACTGGAAGCTTACCTGATTTTTGCCCAGCTAATAATGTAACCAATGGACCTGGTTGATCAGCGTTAGCTGCAGCTAAAACTAAAAACCTTATTGCATTATCAGATTCAAGTGTTTCAATAATTTTATCACTTGGAATGCCTTCTTTGATTATAACTTCAGGAACTATGTTTACGAGATCATGGATAACTTTAGACCATTTTTGTAATTTTGCTTGAGCTTTATCAGTTGCCTCTTGGCGAATAATCTCTTCAACAGATTGCCATTGTTGAGGGTCAAATTGTTCTATAATATTTAACAGGATAATACCTCCCTTTGTATTTTTGGCTCTTTGTGCAGCAAATCTTATTGCAACACTTAACTCAATAGAGTCATCAACTATAACTAAAAATTTTGACCTATGTTTCATTTCTAATAAATCCAATTATATCATATACTTCTTTGATTGTAACATTTGCTTTCTCTGAAGCTTTTTCAGCTCCACTTGAGATTATTTGATTCAAATAAACTTTATCACTCATTAATTTATCTATTTCTATTGATATAGGTCTAACATGTTCAATTATTACTTCGGTAAGATTTTTTTTAAAATTTGAAAAGTTCTGCCCTTTATATTTCTCAATTAGCTCAAGTTTATCTATTCCTGAAAAACCTGAAAATATATTTAATAAGTTATTTACCTCAAATAATTTTGATACATCCTCATTATTGTCTGGCATAGGTGTGTCAGTAGTTTTTGCCTTTTGTATTTTTCTTTCTATCTGATCAGCACTATCAGTTAAACTAATTCTTGAATAATCTGATGGATCAGACTTACTCATTTTTAATTCTCCATTTTTGAGAGACATTATTCTAGAAATATTTTTATCTATTATTGGTTCAGGAATTGGAAAAAAACCATCACATTCATAATCACGATTAAATTTTTGAGCTATATCTCTTGTTAATTCTAAGTGCTGTTTTTGGTCATCGCCAACAGGAACATGGGTTGCTTTATACAGTAAAATATCAGCAGCCATTAAATTGGGGTAAATAAAAAGCCCTGAGCTAGCATTCTCTTTATCTTTACCAGCTTTATCTTTAAATTGTGTCATTCTATTGAGCCAGCCCATTCTTGTAATGCAATTAAATATCCAAGCCAGTTCTGAATGAGATGAAACATTACTCTGATTAAAAATTACACTTTTAAGAGGATCAATTCCTGAAGCTAAATAAGTTGCTACTACCTCGTAAGTGTTATTTTTAAGAAGCTTTGGATCTTGTTTAACTGTAATTGCATGAAGATCAACGACACAAAAAAAACAATCATATTCAGTCTGCATTGATACAAAATTTTTTATTGCGCCTAAATAATTACCAAGATGTAAGCCTCCAGTTGGTTGAACTCCGGAGAGAACTATTTTCTTTATATTTTTCATTTATTAAAAACTTTTTTAATTTTAGTATACGAAAAAGGCTTGTAAAAAGATATTATTAATAAGTAAAGCAGTATTGAAGAAAAGACTAAAAATAAAAGGAAAATAGTCTCGCCAATATAAGAGTTGATAAATAATTCACCAAAATAATTTCTAAGAAAGTAAATATATATTCCTATAATAAAAGAAGCTAACAAGACTAAAATTGTTGGTTTTAATATTTTTGAACTAAAAATAAAGTAACGATTTTTTTGAAGGTAATAATAAAGAATAAATACACTTATCCATCCTGAGATACTTGTTGCAATCGCAATTCCTACAAAACCTATATAGGTAAAGAGTATTATACTTAACACTGTATTCAAAACTAAATTGAAAAAAGTTACATAAAGTGTTGGCTTAACATTTTCATATGCAAAGAAAATTGGTGTAAAAATTTTCATTAATATAAATGCAACCAAGCCTAAACTATAAAATTTTAGCGCCTGAGCTGTAAGTGCCGTAGACTCAATGTTAAATTCACCTCTTTCAAACAAAATACTAACTATGAGTTCTGGCAAAATAAAAATGCCAACAGCCGCAGGAAGTGATAATAATATGGCAAATTTAGTAGTTTCCTCGATTGTATTATAAACCTCAGTTTTAGAATTCTTCTGAATTTTTTTAGAAATTGATGGCAGCAATGCGATTCCGAGTGCAATCCCGATCAAGGCTAGGGGTAATTGATATATTCTATCTGCATAATATAAATACGAAATTGCACCAGTTTCATATGAAGCGATTATCGTTCCTATAAAAATATTTATTTGAAGTAAGCCTGAGGAAAAAAAACTTGTAGAGAATAAACTAAGGAAACGTTTTGTATTTCTTGTGATTAGTACTGAAAAATAAGTTATCTTTATTTTATTATTTTTAAGTGAGGCTATTAGACAAATTATTTGAACTATGCCTCCAATAATTACAGACCACGATAAAAAAAGTAAAAAATTATTGGCCGTTACATAGGCATACAATATACCCACTATCATAAAGAGATTTAAAATTATTGGAAGCGAAGCTGATAATGCAAATTTATTATTTGCATTAAGAATAGATGAATAAATTGATCCAACACTAATTATAACAAGAAAAGGAAATATAATTCTTGATGTATTGATTAACTCGTCTGTCTTTACCTCATTCAAGGCAAAACCTGGTGCCAAGAATAAAATAAAAGTCGGCATAAATATCTCAATAATAATTACAATAATTACTGTTACGGTAGTAAAAATAACAATGATACTTCCAGCGAATTTTTTTGCTTCTTCCAAAAAATTTTCACTTATCAGCTTAGCATAAACTGGCACGAATGCAGAGTTAACTGCCCCTTCTGAAAATATTCTACGAAATGTATTTGGAAAACGAAAGGCTACAAAAAATATATCTGCAAATATTCCTGTACCCAAAAAATTTGCTATCAAGATATCTCTTAAGAAACCAAATACTCGGCTTACAGATGTAAAAAAAGAATAGATAAATGATGACCTAATTACATTCATATAATTGTTGTTTATTAATCTATTTTCATCTAAATATCGTCAAAATTAAGTATGCTTTCCCATTTTATAGTTTTTGAATTTGAAACGCGGATAAAAACCTATATAAATGGCCAAAAAGGGATTTATGAAGAAAAAAGATAGAGCAGAACATTTTAGTGAGAAAGAAGCTTTAGTTTTTCATGCTCAAGGAAAGCCAGGAAAAATTGAAATTAAAGCAACTAAACCTCTTGAAACACAGAGAGACTTATCTCTAGCTTATTCACCTGGAGTTGCGGCTCCAGTTAATGCAATTGCAGAGGACACTAGTGCAGTCTATGATTATACAAGTAAAGGTAATATTGTTGCCGTAGTATCAAATGGAACCGCTATTCTTGGTCTTGGTAATTTAGGTGCACACGCTTCAAAACCAGTGATGGAAGGTAAATCTGTATTGTTTAAAAGGTTTTCTGACATTGACTCGATTGATCTTGAAATTGATACTGAAAATGCAGATGAGTTCATTAATTCTGTTAAATATTTAGGTCCATCTTTTGGTGGAATAAATTTAGAAGATATTAAAGCTCCTGAGTGTTTCATTATTGAAGACACGTTAAGAGAGCTAATGGACATTCCTATATTTCACGATGACCAGCATGGTACAGCCATAATATCTTCAGCAGCGCTTCTAAATGCATTAGATCTCAGTGGAAAAAAGATAAGTGAAGCTAAAATTGTTGTAAATGGTGCGGGAGCTGCTGGTATTGCATGTTTAGAGCTTCTTAAAGCAATGGGTATGCCAAACAATAATGCAATACTTTGCGATACTAAGGGCGTTATTCACTCAGAAAGAAAAGAAAACATGAATCAATGGAAATCTGCTCATGCAATAAAAACTGATTGCAGGACATTAGAGGATGCACTAGTTGGTGCGGACATTTTTTTTGGTTTATCGGTTGGGAATATAATCAGTCAAAAAATGGCTTTATCAATGGCTGATAATCCAATTATTTTCGCAATGGCAAATCCTGAGCCTGAAATTACTCCGGAAGATGTAAAAGAATGTAGATCTGATGCAATTATTGCAACGGGAAGATCTGACTATCCTAACCAAGTGAATAATGTTTTAGGTTTTCCTTATATATTTAGAGGAGCATTGGATGTTAGGGCTACAACAATTAATTTAGAAATGAAAATAGCTGCTGCAAGAGCAATAGCCGACTTAGCAAAAGAGGATGTACCTGACGAAGTTGCGAACGCTTACCCTGGAAAGCGCCCGCAGTATGGTTCTGATTATATAATACCGTCTCCATTTGATCCTCGATTGATAAGTAAAGTTCCGCCAGCAGTTGCCAAAGCTGCTATGGATACTGGAGTAGCACGTAAAGCAATTGTTGATATGGACAGATATTCTAATGAGCTATCAGCGAGGCTTAATCCTTCAGCTGGGTTATTACAAAAAATATTCCAAGAAGTAAAAGAAAATCCAAAACGTGTAATCTTTACAGAAGGTGAAGAAGAAGACATGATTAGAGCTGCTGTTATATTCCTTAATAATGGAATGGGGACCCCGATACTAATCGGAAGGGAAGAAATAATAAAAAATAAGATGAAAGAAATGGGACTTGATTTCTTTGATAAGCTAGAAATTCATAGTACGAGAAATAAAGCTGAACATGATAGATACGCTGAACATATATATGATCGGCTTCAAAGAAAGGGATTTTTAAGAAAAGATTGTTTAGATTTACTTACTAAAGAAAGAAATGTATTTGCCGCCTGCATGGTGTCTCTCAATGAGGCTGATTCCATGGTTTGTGGTTTAACAAGAAGTTATGCTGCTTCGCTTGAGAGTATAGAATATGTATTAGACCCCATTCCAAATAAAACAATTTTAGGTATGACTGTTATGTTGTGTAACGGTAGAACAATATTTGTTGCGGACTCAAACGTTCATGATATGCCTAACGCTGCACAGCTTGCAAATATCACGCAGGAAAGTGCAGAAGTTGTAAAGGAAATTTTTGGAATTGAACCACGAGCAGCTCTAGTTTCTTACTCCAACTTTGGGAAACCGTTCACAGAACGTTCAGTTTATATGAGAGATGCAATCAAAATACTTGACGAAAGAAAAGTTGATTTTGAATACGATGGCGAAATGGGGGCAAACACAGCTCTTAATGAAAATTTAATGAACTTATATCCATTTTGTAAACTTTCTGGCCCTGCTAATCTATTGATTATGCCAGCGATTCACAGTGCTAGTATTTCTACAAAAATGTTACAAGAATTGGGAGGTGGAAACTTGGTGGGTCCGTATCTTGTAGGGTTTAAAGAAAGTATTCAAATAGCACCTTTGGGAGCAAATGTTTCCGACATTGTTAATCTCGCAGCACTTGCAGCATTTAAAAATTAGTCTTTTAAGAAATTTGAAATTTCTGTAACTGCCTTTTTTGACTCTGGTAAAAATTCAAAGATTTGCCATACATGAGGTAAATTTTTATAGATACTAAGCTTCACTCCATTATTCCCACTTTTAAGATGTTCTGAAATTTTAATAGAGTCACTTAGTAGTATTTCAATATTACTTACTTGTATTAGTGTTTGAGGAAATTTTTTAAA
Source organism: uncultured Pelagibacteraceae bacterium (assembly GCA_902544065.1). GTDB lineage: Bacteria > Pseudomonadota > Alphaproteobacteria > Pelagibacterales > AG-422-B15 > CACNXQ01. The sequence goes on along the minus strand of CACCAS010000002.1, from coordinate 86,226 downwards.
ATTTGCAAATACAGGTGATATCATTGGATTAGTATAGTCTTGATTTGGCGCATACCACTCCTCAACATTTTTTTTCATAGATTTAGATGTGCTAAGCCAATCATCGTAAGACAAATATGGGTCAGACAGTGAATTCTCTTTGATACTACTTCCTTCTCCTGTTAAGTCAGCCCATGGGGAAAGTAGAAAAACTTTAGAGGGTAGAGGTTCATTAGTTTCTTGAAGTTTTAAAATAGTAACAATTGATAAGTTTCCACCAGCAGAATCTCCTCCTATAAATATATTTTGACTCTTATACCCCATTCTTAGTAAACACTTGAAGCTTTCAACAGCATCATTTAATGCGGCAGGAAAAGGCTTCTCAGGAGCAAGAGAATAATCTATGGCATATACTTTCAAATTAGATTTTTCGGCTATACTTATTAAAAGATTTTGATGTGTTTCTGGCGAACCGGCAACATATCCTCCTCCATGGAAATAAAGTATACATTTATCATCATTAAATTCATCATGATCAAAAGAAAGTGTTCTGATATTCTCTAAATATATTTCCTCTATTTTTATTTTAGAATTTTTTTTGCTAAAAATAAGTTTTTGAAGGCTTGTATTTACAATTGAACTTGTCGTATCTTCGTAACCTTTTTGATTCATCATTTTTCTTGCTTCAAGATAAGAGCGCTCTTCAACAGATGGCTGTACTTTCTTTATATATTTTTTTAGCACGTAATTTAATATTTTTGATCTTATGCTCATAAAATATTTTAATAATTAATATTAATCCAATCTATCAAAAATTATTTTAGCAACATCAATCTTATGAGCTTTTTTTATTTCTTGGATACAAGTTGGCGAGGTAACATTAATTTCTGTAAGATAGTTTCCTATTATATCAATACCCACGAAGAATAACTTTTCACTTATCAATGTTTCCTGAATAATGCTGCAGATTTTTCTGTCATTTCTTGATAATTCAACTGCCTTGGTAGTTCCCCCAACATGAATATTTGATCTAAACTCATTTTTTTTTGGAATTCTTTTTAGTGCTGCGACAGGCTTGCCATTAATAAGTATTATTCTCTTATCACCCTTAATTATTTCAGGGAGAAACTTTTGCACTATAAAAGGTGTATTCTCTTCATCAATAAACTTTTCAATAATTTGATTATAGTTTTTATCATTCTTATCTAATAAAAAAATGCCCTGCCCTCCATTACCATATAAAGGCTTAATTACAGATTTATTATAAATATTTATGAAACGATCTATTTCCTTTTTAGATCTAGTAATTAAAGTTGGGGGGATAATTTTATTAAATTTCAGCATCAATATTTTTTCAGGTGCATTTCGTATTCCTGATGGACTATTTACTACTTTAGTTTTTTTACTTAATTGCTCAAGTAAGTGCATTGAAGATATATATTCCATATCATAAGGGGGGTCTTGACGTATAAATATATAATTTAAAGAATTTAAATTTAATTTTTTCTCACTACTTAGCGTATAACTATTCAATTTATCATTTTTAAATTTAATTTCTTTTGCCTGTGCATATAAAGAACTTTCTTTAAATGTAAGGGAACCCGGAGAGAATATATAATTTCGATTCTTTCTCTTTTGAGATTCTAAAATCATTGGCAAGGTACTGTCAGTAGTATAGTTCAGCGTATGTAGTGGGTCCATTTGAAAACCAAATTTCATAAATCTAACTCCTACTCAGAATTAATAGTTATATAGTCAACTACTTCCTCAACTCCAAAAACTTCTTTTGAAAGATCTATAACCTTTTGTTTTTCATCGCTCGAGCCTGAAATACCTATGATGTATACGATTTTATTAACAGTTTCGATGTTATAATTTAGAGAATTCACATCTTCATCAAGCATTATTTTCGCCATGACTTTTGTACTAATAACTAAATCATCTGCAAAATTTAATATACTATCACTTTCACTTATTTGAATTTCATTGATCACAGTTTGAACTCCTTTTACTCCCCATGCGATACGCGTAGCTTCTATTCTTAAATCTATATTATCAACAGTCCCAGTTAATAATACTCTTCCTTGAGAAACTTCTACATCAACGTTAAAAAATATTTTTTCACTTTGATCAAAATAAGAATTTTTTAAAACAGCTTTTATTAATACATCATCAACAAACTCTCCGATACTGCGGTCAGAATTTGAAACTGTCACTGCCTTCGTAGCCACTCCCGTTGCTACAGGTATAGAGCAGTTTGTTAGTAGAATGATAAATACTGACAAAATTGGAAATATTAATATTTTATTTAATATCATAACTCGAAATTATATTAATTTTATATTATTTCCTATTTTTTATTAATAACTGATAAATATCTCTTTTCGATATACTCAAATCTTTAGATATAAGTCGCGATACCTCAGAAATATTCAACCCTTGGTCGAATAAACTATTGGCAAATTTAATGATTTCTAGTTCTGAGAGGTTAGTAGCTTGACTCGTAATAGGTTCTATAATGAATGTTATTTCACCTAATATTTTTTCTTTCAAGTTAATTTTCTCAATAAGATTGGAGATATTAGTATTAATGATTTCTTCGTGTTTTTTGCTTAGTTCCCTTACGAAAGTTATTTTACAGTCTCCACATAAATCTAAAATTATATTTAGTGTTTTACGAATTCTCTTGGGTGACTCAAAATATATTTCTGGGCAGTCACTTCTATTAAATCTTGTTAACTGACTTTCTATTTTCTTCTTTTGTCTTGGGAAAAAACCTCTAAAAGTAAAATTCTCTGATGAGAAAACTGATAAAGCAATACTTGCTATCGGAGCCGATGGACCTGGTAGAGAAAATACATTTAAATTATTTATAAAACATTCTTTGACAAGATCAGCCCCAGGATCTGAAATAAGTGGAGTTCCAGAGTCCGTTGTTATAGCAATAGAGAAATTAGAGCTTATTTTTTTAATAATCCCAGGAATTTTATTTTTGGAATTAAACTTATGAAATGGCTGCATTTTACATCTTATTCCATATTTCGCAGTAAGTTTTTTTGTGACTCTAGTATCTTCACATATTATTAAGTCAACTGAAGACAGTATTTTTAATGACCTTATCGTAATATCAGATAAATTTCCTATTGGAGTAGGAACTATATAAAGACCACTTTGAGGTTTCTCATGTTCCAATAACTTTGTAATATAAGAAAGATTAATATTTGATTGCATGTTTTATTTTAAAGACAAGTTCATTATTTTCTTAGCTTTTTGTTTAAGTTTATTATTTTATAGCTGTGAAACAACCCAATTAGACCCCAAAGCAACACTAACATACAATCAAACACAATTACTAGAAACTATAGTAGAGGATGAAGATCCAATAACTAAGGAAAACAATTTAATAGAAAAAAAAGATAAATTTTTCAGGATAGGCTTACTTTTACCTTTGTCTGGGGAATTTTATCAGATAGGCAAATCGCTACTCGACTCTTCGCAGCTAGCATTAGAAAGAACCGGTAACCAAAATTTAAAATTTTACATAGTGGACACCGGAAAAGAAGACCAACTATTTAAAAATCTAGCATATTTAATGAGTAATGATGTTGATTTGATTCTTGGTCCAGTCTTTTCCAATACAGTTTTAAGGGTAAAAGAGTACCTAGATAATCAAAGTATTCCAATTATTACATTTTCTAATAATTCTGAGGTAAGTGATCGCAATGTCTACGTTTTTGGATTAACTATTGAAGATGAATTAAACAGTATCTATGAATATTCAGTTGATAGAGGAATTAACAAATTTGCAGTTATAATCCCTGAAAATAAATATGGCAATAAGGTAAAAGATGAAATCGAAAAATTCCATAATGTAAATAATAACTCATCATCACAATTTATTTTTTACCCAACCGAAAATCCTGACTATTACAAAATAGCTAGGGAAGTTTCAAATTATGATGAAAGAAAATTACAACTAGATAATCGGGTAAGACTTCTAAAGGAATTGCAATCTGAATCTTCATTAAAAGAATTAAAATTATTAAAAAATAAGGATACTTTGGGTGAGTTAGATTTTGAAGCTATTATAATTATCGCTCGCTCATTTAGTGAATTAACAAATTTTATTTCAATACTACCCTATTATGATGTTGACCCAAAAAATGTAAAATTTATTGGAAATTCTATTTGGGGAAAAGAATTAATTCTTAAGGAGCCCTCAATGAAGAATTCATATTTTTCATCCTTAGACTTAAATGCTAGAAAAAAATTTGAAGAAGAATATAAAAAAATATACACAAATAATCCTCACTCATTAGCTGCTTTAGCTTATGATTTAGTGGGTTTAATCAATAGCTTGAATATAGAACATAAGAGAATTACAAAGGAAATTCTTCATTCTAATTTAGGATATGTAGGAATAAATGGATGGTTCCGTTTTGATGAAAGTGGGAAAGTAGAACGTAAACCTATAATATTCCATGTAGGTAGTGAAAAGTTTATAAATAAAAATTAATTTTTTATTTTACCTAAAAAATTTGACAGTTTTTTAAAAGCGATAGCTCTGTGACTTATTCTTTCTTTGTAGTTAAAATTCATTTCACCAAACGTTTTTTTATAGCCTTTAGGAACAAAAATTGGATCATAACCAAACCCATTCTTGCCTTTTGGAGGAAATTGCACGTGTCCATAAATCCTACCTTCAAAAACTCTGCTTACATTGTTTGGAAAGTAGATTGATAAAGCGCAACAAAAAAAGGCTTTTCTGTTTGATTTATTAAAATAATTATTTTTTTCCATTTTCTTTTCTATTTTTTCCATGGCAATGTTGAAATTCTTGTCCTTACCCGCCCATCTTGCAGAATAAATACCAGGTTCATTATCTAATGATGAAATACAAAGGCCACTATCATCAGCTATAGCTGGTAATTTAGATTTCAATGCAGCGTTTTTTGATTTAATAAGAGAGTTTTCTCCAAATGTGCTACCGTTTTCAATCGGTTCATTAATTTTAAGTTTTTCGGCAGAAATAATATTATAACCCAAGGGTTTTAATAAAGATTTTATTTCCGACACTTTGCCAGAATTGTGACTTGCTATTACAATATCTTTTAACAACTTAGTTACCTTCAAAAAGTATTTTTTGAGACTGAATTATTTGACTAATACCTGATTTTGCCAATTCAAGCATGGAGTTAAATTCATTTTCTGTGCAAAGTTTTTTTTCAGATGTCATTTGTATCTCAACTATTTTATTTGTTTCTGTAATCACAAAATTAGCATCAACCTCAGCATTTTGATCCTCAATAAAATCTAGGTCAAGCAATGGAACATTATCGACTATGCCACAACTTATAGCCGCAAGATTTTCCTTTATTGGATTGGTTTTTATAATCTTTTTCTCTATCACGTTCTGCATACATAACTGTAATGCTACAAAAGCACCCGAAATTGAAGCGGTTCGTGTTCCACCGTCGGCTTGAATAACATCACAATCAATTAAAATTTGCATATCTTTTAACAAACTAAGATCTGTTACCGCTCTCAACGATCTGCCAATCAAACGTTGTATTTCTTGTGTTCGCCCTGATTGTTTGCCTCTGACAGCTTCTCGGGACATTCTTTCAGATGTTGATCTAGGAAGCATTCCATATTCGGCGGTTACCCAGCCTTGCTGAGAATTTTTAAGCCATCTTGGAACATTTTGATCTAAAGACGCGCTACACAATACATGAGTTTCACCAAATTTTATCATGCAAGAACCTTCTGGATATGAGGAGAAATTTGGAATAATTTCAAATTTACGAAGATCGCTAATTTTTCTTGTATTTCTCATATTATTTAATTCACTATACTAAGTATTGACGAAAATAATATAGATCATTACATATTCAAAAAAAGATATGGTAAAAGACAAAAAAAAGAATGTTTCTGAGAAAAAATCTGAGGAGAAAGTTGAAGAAGTTCAGATAAAGGAAATCAACTATTCAGAACTCGAAGAAAAGCTAAAAGAAGCAGAAAATCAAATTTTGCTTTCACTCGCAGATAACGATAATCTAAGAAAAAGATTTGACAGAGAAAAAGAGGATCTCAGTAACTATGTTATTTCTAGTTTTGCGAAAGAAATCTTGTCCGTATTGGATAATTTAGAGAGAGCTTTAAAATCTATAGATCAAGACAAATTAAATAAATCAGATAAAAATATTTCTCAATTTATTGAAGGTATTGAATTGACAGAAAAACAAATAATAACAATTTTTGAAAAGTTTAAAATTGAAAAAGTTAATTCTTTAGACCAAAATTTTGATCCAAACTTGCATCAAGCTATGTTTGAAGTAGAAAATCCTAATAAGGAGTCAGGCACTATTACTGAGGTAGTTCAAGAGGGATACCGTATTGGGGATAGGCTTTTAAGACCTGCTATGGTTGGAGTAGTCAAAAAAAAAGACCAATAATATCAATAGCATAAATCTATAAAAGTTTAGTGAATTAAGTAAAAATACTTTCTTTGGGGGGGGGTTGCACACAAAAATGGACTACCTATATATAAATCAAATTAAAATAAGAGTATTTTATGGGAAAAGTAATTGGTATAGATCTAGGAACAACTAACAGTTGTATCTCAATAATGGATGGAAAAGATCCTAAGGTAATTGAAAACGCCGAGGGATCACGTACAACACCGTCCATCATAAGTTTTGGTGCTGAAAGTGAAAAATTGGTCGGTCAGCCTGCTAAAAGGCAAGGTATAACAAACCCAGAAAATACTTTTTTTGCAATTAAAAGACTCATGGGACGATCTTTTGAAGATCCAATGGTTCAGAAAGACTCAGACATGGTACCGTTTAAAATTATAAAATCTGAAAATGGTGATGCATGGGTAGAATCTGGAACTGAAAAATATTCCCCATCACAAATTTCTGCGTTTGTATTACAAAAACTTAAAGAAGATGCAGAAAGATATCTAGGAGAGACTGTTGAGAAAGCAGTAATTACAGTACCAGCTTATTTTAACGATGCACAAAGACAAGCCACCAAAGACGCAGGTAAAATAGCTGGACTAGAAGTTGAAAGAATTGTCAATGAGCCCACAGCCGCTGCATTAGCATATGGTCTAGATAAAAAAGATGGAAAGACAATCGCTGTTTATGATTTAGGCGGAGGAACATTTGATATTTCAATTTTAGAAATTGGTGATGGAGTATTTGAGGTTAAATCAACTAATGGTGATACATTCCTTGGTGGAGAAGATTTTGACTCAAGACTTCTCAGTTATTTAGCTGATGAATTTAAAAAGGAAAATAATATTGATCTGACCCAAGACAAATTAGCTTTACAGAGACTTAAAGAGTCAGCAGAGAAAGCTAAAATAGAATTATCATCAACTTCTCAAACAGAAATCAATCTTCCGTTTATTACTGCAGATCAATCCGGTCCAAAGCACTTAAACATTAAGGTTACAAGAGCTAAACTTGAAACATTGGTCGATGATTTAATAGAAAAAACAATCAAACCGTGTGACGCTGCGTTAAAGGACGCGGGTTTAAGCGCCGGTGAAATTGATGAAGTTGTTCTTGTTGGTGGTATGACAAGAATGCCCAAAGTAATTGAAACGGTTAAAAACTTCTTTGGTAAGGAACCTAATAAAGGAGTTAATCCTGACGAAGTAGTAGCTCAAGGTGCTGCTATCCAAGCAGGAATTCTTCAAGGTGATGTTAAAGACGTTTTATTATTAGATGTTACTCCTCTCTCACTCGGTATTGAAACTTTAGGAGGAGTATTCACAAAACTCATTGATAAAAATACCACTATACCTACAAAGAAAAGTCAAGTTTTCTCTACAGCCGATGATAACCAAACGGCTGTGACAATACGTGTTTGCCAAGGAGAAAGGGAGATGGCATCAGATAATAAGCTTCTAGGTAATTTTGATCTTGTTGGAATTCCACCGGCACCAAGAGGGGTTCCTCAGGTTGAGGTGACTTTTGATATTGATGCGAATGGTATTGTAAATGTATCAGCCAAAGACAAAGGAACTGGAAAAGAACAACAGATTAAAATTCAGGCATCTGGCGGCCTTAGCGAAGAGGAAATTGAAAAGATGGTTAAAGATGCTGAGGCAAATGCTGAATCTGATAAGAAGAAAAGAGAAACTGTAGATGTAAAAAATCAAGCTGATACAATGGTACACTCAGCAGAAAAGAATCTAAAAGAATTTGGTGATAAAGTCTCAGATCAAGAAAAAAATGCGATCGAGAACGACATTAAGACTTTAAAAGAAGCAATTACCTCTGATGATATTGAAAAAATTAAAAGTGGCCTGGAAGCATTAACTCAATCTTCCATGAAATTAGGTGAAGCAATGTATAAAGCTCAACAACAAGATGCTCCATCACCAGAAGGTGGGCCAACTAGCGGTGAACCTAATGATGCAAAAGAAAACAATGAAAAAGTTGTTGATGCAGAATTTGAAGAAGTTAAAGAAGACAATAAAGAATCGTAAGCAGGTAAGCTTATGTCAAAAAGAGACTATTATGAAGTTCTTGGTGTATCCAAGACTGCTGACGACTCCGAGATAAAAAAATCCTATAGAAAACTTGCAATGAAATATCACCCTGATCGAAATCAGGGGGATACGGAAGCTGAAGTAAAATTCAAAGAAGCTAGTGAGGCATACGCGGTTCTTCAAGATAAAGAAAAAAGGTCTGCGTATGATCAGTTTGGTCATGCAGCTGTCGATGGAAGCTCTGGACAGGGCGGAGGAGGGTTTGATTTCTCTTCATCAGCTTTTCAAGATATTTTCGAGGATTTTTTTGGCGGTGATTCATCTTTTTTTGGAGGTGGTGGTAACAGGAGGAGAAAGTCAAACAATCGTGGATCTGATTTAAGATATGATATTACAGTTTCACTTGAAGAAGCCTATAATGGAAAAAAATTCAAAGTAAAAATACCTACACAGGTTCAATGTGAGATATGTTCTGGTTCAGGAGCATCTAAAGGAAGCCAACCTGTAACATGTCAAACATGTGGTGGAAGAGGTCAAATTAGATCACAGCAAGGTTTCTTTTCTATCCAACAAACTTGTCCTACCTGTCAGGGATCAGGCTCAACAATATCTGATCCTTGTAATCCGTGTCGTGGTTCTGGTCGAACTCAAAAAACAAAAAGTCTAATGGTTAAAATACCAAAGGGAGTTGATGATGGATCAAGAATAAGATTAAGTGGCGAGGGTGAAGCTGGCACGAATGGTGGTCAACAGGGCGATTTATATATTTTTGTTAATATCAACGAACACAGTATATTTGCCAGGGAAGATGAAAATCTTTTTGCCGAGGTACCAATTTCAATGATTGATGCTGCTGTTGGAGGATCTATTGACGTACCAATTATAGATGGGGGGAAAGCAAGATTAAAAATACCTCAGGGAACTCAAACAGGAGATCAATTTAGACTTAAATCAAAAGGAATGCCTAACGTAAGAAGTGGATATCTTGGCGATTTATATATACAAACTAAAGTTGAAACTCCTGTAAATTTAAACAAAAAACAAATTGATATTCTTAAGTCCTTTCAAGAGGTCAGCAATAATGAAGAAAATCCTCTTAGCTCAGCTTTTTTTAAAAAAGCCAGAGATTTCTGGAAAACAAAAAATTAAATACCATTACTTTTTTCTTTATTTGAATTATCTTTGAAAAATGAAAAAAATTAAAGTAATCGTAACGGGTGCTTCAGGTCGTATGGGCACGCAAATAGCAAAAAGAATTGTTCAAGATAAATCTTTTACATTGTTTGGGGCAACCGAGAGCCTTGGACACCCTTCGATAGGAAAAGATATAGGTCAAATCTTAAAAACAAAAAAAACTGGTATTTTAATTACGGATAACATTATTGAACTATTTGCAAAAGCTGATGCAGTTATTGATTTTACAGTTCCAAAAGCAACATTAGAGCACGCAAAATATTCTGCACAAGCAAGAATTGTTCACGTGATTGGAACAACCGGGTTCAGCAAAAGCCAGTTACGTAAAATAGATTTTGCTGCACAGCACGCTACAATTATTAAATCTGGCAATATGAGTTTAGGAATTAATTTATTAGAGAGTATTGTAAAAATTACTTCCTCAAAATTAGATAGCTCTTTTGATATAAAAATAAATGAAACTCATCATAAACATAAAATTGATGCACCGTCAGGGACAGCAATAATGCTTGGTAAAGCTGCTGCTAGTGGGAAAAATAAAAAATTGGAAAATGTAATAAAAATTAATCAAACTAATACAATTGGTAAAAATGTAAAAAATAAAATTGTAATGTCATCCTTTAGAAAAGGTGAAACCATTGGTAACCATGAGGTTGTATTCTCATCAAACGATGAAACGATTAAAATTCAGCATTTAGCAGAAAATAGAGGTATTTTTGCCAATGGCGCACTTCAAGCTGTAAAATGGGGAATGGATAAAGGACCAGGCCTTTATTCGATGACCGACGTTTTGGATAAATAGAACAATAAAAAAAATAGCTAATGCAAAGAGCTGAACGCGCATCAAAAATAATGGATATATTAAATAAAATATATCCTGAAACTCCCATACCTCTTAATCATAAGAACAAATTTGAACTTTTGGTATCTGTTCTTTTAAGCGCACAATGTACTGACAAAAGAGTAAATGAAATTACACCAGTACTTTTTAAAGAAGCAAATAATGCAAAAAAAATGCAGAAATTATCTCAAAATAAAATTTACAAGATTATAAGACCATGTGGCCTAGCCCCCCAAAAGTCCAGTGCAATACATAGGTTATCTAAAATATTAGTTAAAAATTTTAATGGCAAGGTACCAGAAAGTTTTGACGAACTTGAAAAGCTTCCTGGTGTTGGCCATAAAACAGCCAGTGTAGTAATGTCACAAGGTTTTGGTCATCCAGCTTTTCCTGTTGACACACATATTCATCGATTAGCGCAAAGATGGGGGCTTACCAATGGAAAAAATGTAACGCAAACAGAAAAAGATCTAAAAAAAATCTTTCCAATAAATAGTTGGAATAAACTTCATTTACAAATTATTTTTTACGGAAGAGAGTATTGTGAAGCTAGAAAGTGTTTTGGCTTAGAATGTAAGATTTGCAAAACCTGTTTTCCAGACAGAAAAAAGCCAGTACAAACAAAAAAACCCTAATGGATATTTTTAGAATAGGGAGTTGATAGTTTAACGGTAACTGTTAGAGTTCATTAAAAATGACAAATAAAGTAGCATTAATAGTTGGCGCTGGTGATAGTCTAGGTTCGTCGATAGCAAGAGTTTTTGCAAATGATGGGTATACTGTTGTAGTTGTAAGAAGAAATGGTGATCAGTTATCTGGATTAGCTGAAGAAATTAAGAAGAATGGCGGTGAATGTTTCTTTTATTCACTTGATGCAAGAAAAGAAGATGATGTAATTAGCTTAATTAATAAAATTGAAAACAAAATCGGGGAGATTTTGGTTGCAGTATACAACATAGGGGCAAATATCAGGTATGGCATATTAGAAACAACATCCAGAAAATATTATAAAGTTTGGGAAATGGCTGCATTTGGTGCATTTCTTATGGGAAGAGAAGTCGCAAAAAAAATGGTTCCTAGAAAAAAGGGGACTATAATTTTTACTGGTGCATCAGCAAGCGTCAGAGGTAAAGAGGGTTTTGCAGCGTTTTCAGGAGCAAAGCATGCAAAGCGGGCTCTATCACAGAGTATGGCAAGAGAGTTAGGACCTAAAGGAATTCATGTTGCACATGTTGTTATTGATGGAGCAATTGACACCCCATGGGTAAATGAATTGTTTCCCGATTATGTGAAGGAAAAAAAGAAAATTGATGGACTAATGAATCCAGATGATATTGCACAGAACTACTTAATGATACATAATCAGCCGAAAAATGCGTGGACTTATGAATTAGATCTGCGTCCTTGGGTGGAGACATGGTAGATAATAAATATGATATTGTAGGTATTGGTAATTCTATTGTTGATGTCATTACAGACGTAGAGGATCAATTCTTGAATGATCACGAATTAAGGAAAGGACTCATGTCTTTAGTAGACTTAGATGGTATTAAGAATATTTCGGGGAAAATTAACATTAAAAAAACCGTGTCTGGTGGATCAGTTGCAAACTCAATAGTTGCTCTAGCTCAAAATAATATGAAAACAGCTTTTATTGGAAAAGTTGGAATAGATGAGGTAGGCAAGGCATTTATAGATGGCTTAAAAAAAGAAGATGTATTTTTTGCAAATGCCCCTCAGTCTGACGAGAGTGAAACTGGACGATGCTTAGTTATGGTAACGCCGGATGCCCAAAGGACAATGAGCACCTATTTAGGAATATCTCAAAAGCTTAATTCTGATGATGTTAATGAAGATGTTATCTCTCAGTCAAAAATTACTTATCTAGAAGGATATCTTTGGGACCTCGACGATGCTCAAGTAGCAATCAAAAAAGCAACTAAGGTAGCTAGGGACAATAACAAAATTGTAGCCTTCAGTGTATCTGATGTATTTTGTATTGAACGTTTTAAAGATAGCTTTTTAAATTTAATTAATGAAGAGGCTGATATTATTTTTGCAAATGAAGAAGAAATAAAATCCCTATTAGGCACATCAGACTTAGATGAAAGCATAGACGTTATTAAAGATAAAAATAAGATATTTGCAATTACGCTTGGTGAAAAAGGGGCAATGATTATAAATAATGAAGAAGTAATTAAAATCGAGCCTCAAAAAATTGATAGTCTTGTTGATACAACAGGTGCTGGTGATCTATTTGCAGCAGGATTTTTGCTAAAATATTTAGAAGGACAATCACTAGAAGAATGCGGAAAAGAAGGTGTAAAATTTGCTTCAAAAGTGATTCAAATTTATGGTGCCAGATTATAAAAAGAACTGGATTCCTCCTAAAACTTTAGAAGAAAAGATCAGAGATTTTATCGTTCCCCAGTGGCTACGCATAAGAGAAAGAGCATACCGAGAACTGAAAAAAGGTGAGCCAGAACTAAAAATCATTTCGGTATTAGCTAAAAACTGCATTAGAGCAATAGACGTTGGTGCAAATGTTGGGGTTTGGAGCTATTGGTTATCAAAACAAGTAAAATACGTAGAGTCATTTGAACCAAATCCAAAAATTTATTCATCATTAAAATCAATTAAAGTAAAAAATATTAATACCCATTGTATTGCATTATCAAATAAATCTGGCGAAGAAGAATTGCATGTTCCATTTTCTTCAAAAGGTTTTTCTAATCAGGGAGCAACTCTAAATTATAAAAAAATTAATGGAAACTCCAAGAGCCTCTTTGTTAAATCACGGTGTCTTGATGAATACGAATTTAGCAATGTAGGATTTATTAAGATAGATGTTGAAGGCCATGAACATGAAGTTTTAGAAGGAGCAACAAAAACAATAAAAAGAAATATGCCAAATCTACTCGTTGAAATGGAAGAAAAGCACAATAAAATACCTATAAATGAACAGATACAGTCAATTGAAAGCTTGGGTTATAAATCTTATGTTTTAAAGAAAAGTAAATTAGTAAGTACTGATGAAATAGATGTTGTAAAATTGCATCGTCATCCCAAAAGTTCTAATGAATATTTATTTAATTTTATATTTTTACCGGGATAAACTACTCAGTTGGATTACTAGAGATTTTTATTATTAACTTGCCCTCATTTTCTCCAGTAAATAACTTCTTAATGGAATTTTCTGCATTCTCCAAACCAGGAACTATATGGTTTTTATATTTAATTTTTCCCTCTTTGATCCAAGTTGTAAGGTCTTGGTAAGCCTCTATGTATCTTTTAAAATAGTCAAAAACAATGAAACCTTTGAGCTTTATTCTTTTGATCAATAAGTTTCCCCATGCTGGTCCAGGAACTAATGATTCAGCATTATAACCAGATATTAAACCACATAAACTTATTCTACCATTTATATTCATTCTTGTAAGAACGGCATCCGTAATGGGTCCTCCGACATTTTCAAAATAAATATCAACTCCGTCAGAGCAAAGATCTTTAAGTTTTTTTCTTATATTTTCCGTTTTGTAGTTTATTACTCCATCTATACCAAGATCATTTACTAACCACTGACACTTTTCATCAGAGCCAGCGATGCCAATAACTTTACATCCTTTTATTTTTCCAATTTGGCAAACTATAGAACCTACCGCACCCGCTGCAGCTGAAACAACTAATGTTTCACCTGGTTGAGGGTTTGTAATATCTAGTAAACCAAAATAAGCGGTCATGCCTGTCATTCCCAAAATACTCATGTAGCTATCTAATGGGAACCCAGTACCTTGTGGTATTTGTCTAACACCTTTGCCATTAGTGATAAAATATTCTTGCCATCCACCCATACAATTTACAATTTCACCTTCATTAAATTTCTGATTTTTTGATTTCTCAATTATACCTATTGTTCCACCTCTCATGACGTCTCCAGTTTGCATTGCATCAACATAGGAGGAACGTCCACTCATCCATCCTCTATTAGCTGGATCAAGCGATAAATAAATATTTCTAATCAGAATCTCGTTTTCATTTAATTCAGGAACAGAAGTTTCTTCCATTACTAAATCACCTTCTTTTATATCTCCTACAGGAAAATTTTTTAGTATCCATTGCTTGTTAATCATGTTTTTTCTCCCATCATTTTATTTAAATTTACTTGGGGCATATCTACAATTACACAAGTAGATGTGGCCGTAACAACAGTTCTATTATTTTGTTCAAGTCTTCCTTCTAAGAAAGCAATATTTTTTCCTGATTTAACTACTTGGCCATAACCAATTACTTTTCCTGGTTTTGTAGGGTACAAAAAATTTGTTTTTAATTCTATAGTTGGGGGTCTTTTCTTAAAATAGTTTTGAAAGATAAAGGCAAGAGCGGTAGCGTCATCAACCATCCCACTTACGATACCTCCTTGAACATCACCTGCAGGATTACAATATTTTTGCTCTACTTCAAATTCCATCTTAATACTTCCAGCATCAGTATTTACCTCAAGAACTGTCATGTTGAATAAATTAAATAATTTATTTTTATTAAATAATTTTACCAGTTCTTCATCTGAAATCTTACTTGTCATTATAAATTACTCTTAATTAGATTTTTCTGGAAAAACCATTGGACCTAAAGGTCTTCCAGCTAATAAATGAAAGTGAAGATGGGGTACTTCTTGATGTGCGTCATTTCCAGCATTCGCTATAACTCTATAACCATTTCCTCCTGAATTTTCACTGATGCCCAACATGTCTGCAACTTTCGCAATAGCGCGATTAAACCCTATAATTTCATTATCACTAGCGTTTGAACTAAAGTCATTAATATCTAAATAGTTTCCCTTTGGAATAATTAATGCGTGAGAGGGTGCTTGAGGCCTAATATCTTTAAAAGAAAGTACAAAGTCATCTTCATAAATTTTATCACAGGGAATCTCTCCTCTTATTATTTTTGCGAATATATTATCTTTGTCATAACTCATTATTTACGTAAACCTGTTTTACCTTCCCTGCTTTCTAGCTCGGCATATATTTGGTCAGCTGTGATATCAAATTTTTTCCAAAGTACAAGCAAATGATAAATAAGATCAGCAGATTCATATATTATTTGTTCCGCATCATCTTGCTCTGCGGCTTCAACTGTTTCAAGAGACTCTTCTTTTAATTTTTCAATGCATTTGGCTTTACCTTCAGATAAGAGCTTGGCTGTATATGATTTAGAGGAATCTTCTTTTGAACGTTTTTCAATAGTGTCAAATAATCGAACAAGAACATCAACTTTATTAACCATTATTCATAACCTTCAACAATAGCAAAAAGTCTATCCTTATCTTCACCAAGCAATTTTTTTGCCTCTTGATATTCTTTACTGTTATAAGCTTTTTTTGCATTATCAAATGAGGAGTATTCTACTACGACATTTCGTTCGTACTCTTTTCCCTCAGCAATAATCTGACTTCCTCCACGCACTAAGAATTTACCATCGTATTTTTGCACTGCCTTAGAAGCAAGTTCAGCATACATCTTTTGTTTATCGGGATGAAGTACATTTACTTTTGCAATCCAATAACCTTTCATGATTAGATCCTAACTGGAATATTATTATCAGCAAGATATCTTTTAACTTCACCTATGCTGTATTCACCAAAGTGAAAAATAGAAGCAGCCAGTAATGCACTTGCCTCCCCTTCAAGAATGCCATCAAGAAGATGGCTCAAGTTGCCAACCCCACCTGACGCAATAACTGGTACATTAACTTTTGAAGTAACAGTTTTTAATAGTTTATTGTCAAACCCACTTTTTGTTCCATCTCTATCCATTGATGTAAGCAATATTTCTCCAGCACCTAGTTTTGCCACTTCATTGCAGTAAGTAACAACATCAATGTTGGTTTCTTTTCTCCCACCATGAGTGAATACTTTCCATTGATTTGCGGAGGTTTCTTTTGCGTCTACAGCTATCACTATTGTTGATGAACCATACTTGTTTGCAGCCTCAGCTACTAAATCAATATTATCAACTGCTGCTGTATTTATTGAAACTTTATCTGCTCCAAAATGAAGTAAACGTGAAATATCATCCAAATTCCTGACACCTCCACCTACAGTAAGAGGTATGAAACAATTTTCAGCTGTTTTTTTTACCACCTCTAGCAATGTGTCTCTGTTATCACTTGACGCAGTAATATCTAAAAAACAAAGCTCATCAGCTCCTTCAGCATTATAGATTATAGCTTGTTCGACTGGATCTCCTGCATCAACTAGATCGATAAAATTAACCCCTTTAACAACTCTACCATTATCAACATCTAAACATGGTATAATTCTTTTTTTTAACATTATTTACTTAATATTTTTAGTGCGTCTTTAATATCAATGTTTTTGTCATAAATTGCTTTACCAACAATAACACCTTTCATTTGGGAATAGTTTTTACCTTTGATATTTTTTATATCATCAATTGACGACACACCGCCTGAAGCAACGCACAAAAGGCTCGTCATTTTCATGACATTCTCCAGCATATCTAAGTTAATTCCTTTTTTCATTCCATCTCTCATCACGTCTGTACATATAATTGAATTTATTTTTAAACCTTCTATCGATAATAAAAATTTCTCTAGATTGATTGACTTAACTTCTCTCCAACCACGAAGAGCGATTTGCTCATTTTTAATGTCTAGTGCAATAGATATTTT
Source organism: uncultured Pelagibacteraceae bacterium (assembly GCA_902544065.1). Lineage (GTDB taxonomy): Bacteria > Pseudomonadota > Alphaproteobacteria > Pelagibacterales > AG-422-B15 > CACNXQ01. The sequence goes on along the minus strand of CACCAS010000002.1, from coordinate 69,013 downwards.
GTTTGGATATTTCTGAATAGCAGTTTGAAATAATTCATAATCTTCAAATACTGCTGTTCCAAGTATTACATTTTGTATGCCAATATTGATTAAGATTTCAACTGATTTTATATTTCGAATACCTCCACCAAATTGCAATTTCAAATTTGTTTTTGACACAATCTCTTCAATTGACTTTACATTTTCTGATTGGCCCACCAAAGCTCCATCCAAATCTACACAATGAAGCCAACTTATTCCTAGATCTTCAAATAACTTAGCCTGATCTAAGGGTGAATTATTATAAGTAGTGGATTTATTAAAATCGCCCTGGACGAGACGTACACATTTACCATCTTTTAAATCAATAGCGGGAAATAAGATCATTACGGCTTCCACTCTAAAAAGTTGTGAATTATTTTTCTCCCATTTATATGGCTTTTTTCAGGATGGAATTGTGTACCACATATATTTTCCTTGCAAACTGCCGCTGTAATTTGGTCAGGGTATTCAGTTGTAGCTATAGAATGTTCACTTTTTTGATTCTGAAAATAAAAACTGTGAACAAAATAAAAATCTGACCCTTGCTCACAATTATCGAATAACTTGTGGTCTGAAAATGTAATCTCATTCCATCCCATGTGAGGAATCTTATATTCTTTAGGAGATGTAATCCTTCTTACTTCACCTGGTATCCAGCCAAAACCTGAGTGCGTACCAAACTCATATGATATATCAGCCAGTAACTGCATGCCCACACATATCCCCATAAAAGGAACTTTATTTTTTAAAACCGAAACTTGAAGTGATGCATGCAAGCCTTCTATGTTTAAAATTGCATTTTTACAATCACCGAAAGCACCTACTCCAGGCAAGACAATCTTATCAGCTGACTGAATCTCTTTAGGATCATTGGTCACAACAATATTGTAAGGATTGCTTAAATCTGAGCTTACGCTTTCAAAAGCTTTATGAACAGAATGTAAATTTCCTGAACCGAAATTTATTATAGCTAGATTCATTTACTGAATTCTTTAATGGTATCTAAAACTTCCTCGACATGATTATTAACTTTTACTTTTCGCCATATTTTTAGGATCTTGCCATTTTTGCCAACAAGAAAAGTTGATCTTTCAATTCCCTTATAGGTTCGTCCATACATGCTTTTATTAACCCAAACTCCAAATTTTTCGCAAACTTTTTCATTCTCATCAGAAAGAAGATTGAATTTTAAATTATATTTTTCAGCGAATTTACTTTGACGCTGAACAGAGTCTTTTGAAATTCCAAAAACTCTGGTCTCGAACTTGTTGAATTTTTTTAAATTACTTTGGAATTCACAAGATTCCTTTGTGCAACCTGGAGTATCCGCTTTTGGATAAAAATAAATAATGGTCATATCATTAGCTGGCAATTTAACTGCATCACCCTCTTGGTTATTAAGCTTAAAGGATGGAAGTTTTTGACCTTCTTTAAGCATAGTTATAGTTGACCTTTTGTAGAAGGTACTATGTTGCCCTCACGTTCATTTACTTGCATTGCTAATCTTAAGCTTCGTGCAAGAGCTTTAAAGCATGACTCAATGATGTGGTGATTATTTTCTCCATAAATATTCTCAACATGTAGGGTCGTTCCACTTGCTTGCGCAAATGCCTGAAACCATTCTTTAAAAAGTTCTGTATCAAAATCACCCTGTGAAGAAGTAATTTTAGGAGCACTGAATTTTACATTCCATATTAAGTAAGGACGATTTGAAAGATCAAGAGCAACTCTTGAAAGTGTTTCATCCATTGGTATGTAAGAGTGAGCATAACGATTAATGCCTTGTCTATTACCTAACGCTTTTGACAAGCATTCCCCTATGGCAATACCAGTGTCCTCTGTTGTGTGGTGGTAATCAATATGTGTATCACCTGTAGCCTTAATGTTCATATCGATTAACGAATGCTTTGAAAATTGTTCCAACATGTGGTCAAGGAAACCTATTCCAGTTTTCACATTATACGAACCTGTGCCATCAATATTGATTTCAACGTTAATGGAAGTTTCTTTTGTCTCTCTTTTATAATTTGCAGTTCTCATATCAAAATCCACTCGGTTTTTATCAATAAATTACTGATTTATCTATAAAAAATATAATTTTTGAGCAATAAATAGCCTTGAAGTTATTGAATAAATAGCCACATATCATGAATAATGGAAAATCAGCTAAATGCATCATGGCACGGGACTACAATCATCAGTGTTCGAAAGGGCAATCAAGTAGTCGTTGCTGGAGATGGGCAGGTAAGTTTGGGCAATACTGTAATTAAAGGTACAGCCCAAAAAGTGAGAAAAATTGGAGACGGAAGTGTCATTGCTGGCTTCGCAGGAGCAACCGCCGACGCTTTTACCTTATTTGAAAGACTAGAAGCAAAACTAGAGAAGCACCCAAAACAATTAACAAGAGCGTGTGTTGAGCTTGCTAAAGATTGGAGAACTGACAAATATCTTAGAAGGCTAGAAGCACTACTGACAGTTGCTGACTCATCTACCTCTTTGCTTATTACTGGAATGGGTGACGTATTAGACCCTGAGGGATCTATCATTGGCATTGGAAGTGGCGGTAACTATGCATTGTCTGCAGCAAAAGCGCTTATCGATAGTGATTTAACCGCTGAGGAAATTGCTTTGAAGTCACTTAAGATTGCAGGAGAAATTTGTGTTTTTACTAATAATAATATTACCATAGAAAAAATAGAATATTAATCATGCAAGCATTTTCACCTCGAGAAATAGTCTCTGAACTGGATAGATATATTATTGGTCAGGATGATGCCAAGAAGTCAGTTGCTATTGCACTAAGGAATAGATGGAGACGACAACAGCTTCCCGAAGATATGAGAGAAGAAGTTCTTCCAAAAAATATTTTAATGATTGGACCGACTGGTATTGGTAAAACAGAAATCTCTAGAAGACTTTCAAGGCTAGCTCAAGCCCCTTTTATGAAAGTTGAAGCAACAAAGTTTACCGAAGTTGGTTACGTTGGAAGAGATGTTGAATCTATTGTTCGTGATTTAATTGAAATTGCCATCACTATGGTGCGTGAGATTAAAAGAAAAGAAGTTAAAGCTAAAGCACAACTAGCAGCTGAGGAAAGAGTGTTGGACTCATTAGTTGGTCCTGGCGCTGGACCTACTACGCGTGAAAGTTTTAGAAAAAAATTAAGGAACGGAGAGCTTGAAGAAAAAGAAATCGAAGTATCAATTCAAGATACTGGATCGTTTCCAACAATTGATTTGCAAGGAGGACAAGGGGCCGGTGTTGGCATGATTAATCTCAACGATATGCTAGGTAAAGCAATGGGTCCAAAAACAAAAAAGAAGAAAATGACTGTAGAGGACTCATACGAAACACTTGTAAATGAAGAGTCGGATAAACTTATTGACACAGACCAAATCGTAAATGAGGCAAAAAAAGCAGTCGAAGATAATGGAATTGTTTTCATTGATGAAATAGATAAAGTCTGCGCACGCAGTGAGAGAGTAGGTGGTGATGTATCTCGAGAGGGTGTTCAGAGAGATCTTCTTCCACTAATTGAAGGCACAACCGTGAATACAAAACACGGAACTATAAAAACAGATCATATACTATTTATCGCTTCTGGAGCTTTTCAATTATCAAAACCATCAGATTTACTACCGGAACTACAAGGAAGACTGCCGATAAGGGTAAACTTAAAAGCATTAACGCAAGAGGACTTTAAACGCATACTCACTGAACCGAAGTATAGTTTGATCAAACAGTATGAAGCCTTAATGGGAACGGAGAATGTCATAATTAACTTCAGCAAAGATGGAATTGACGCCATTGCAACTCTTGCTGTTGATATAAATTCTACAATTGAAAATATTGGGGCGCGAAGACTTCATACAATTCTTGAACGAGTTTTAGAAGATATTAGTTTTTCTGCATCTGACAAAGGTGGAGAAAATATCACAATAGATGCAGAGTATGTGAAAAGTAATGTTAGCGAACTATCTAAGGATGCAGATTTATCTAAATTCATTCTTTAAGCAATGTCTTTAAAAGAAAAAAGAACATATATCAGTAAATTAAAAATACGCTATTCAGAAGTTGATAGACAAAATATTGTTTATAACTCTCACTACCTAACTTACTATGACATTTCCTTAAGTGAGATGCTTGATAGTTTATTTGATCAAGAAGAATATATTAAAGAAACCAATAATGAGTTTCATACAGTTGCGGCTCAATTAAATTTTAAAAATCCAGCAAGACTAAATGATGAAATAAGCATTTATACAGCAATTAAAAAAATTGGAAATTCAAGCATTACATTTGCACAAGAAATATATAGAGATGGGTCTGATGAATTGATAAATGAAGCTGAAATTATTTGGGTTAACACTAATCAAGATGAAATGAGGCCAGCCTCTATTCCGAAAGACTTAAAAAATAAGTTTGGTAAGTATATATTAGATTAGTCAGTCGTAGCTGCTAAAAGCCAGTTAGAACCTTTTGATTTTTGATTTTTTTCGAAAGTCCAGACATCAGTTATTTTTTGGACTTGATTCAAACTTCCTGAAATAACTTCATCTTTACTGTTTTTTATACATGTAATCATTTCAGAAATAAATCTCACACTAACTTCCATGGGATTTTTCTTTAAATCTTTATGAACAATTTCAGACTTTTCAATACCGATAAAATTAAATTCTACTGATTCACTTTTACTGTTACGCTCATCAATGACAGATGAAAAGCTATCCATTACATCTTTTGATAAGAGAGGCTTTAAAGCTTCTTTATTACCGTTTTCAAAATTAGTTACAATTGTCTCATAAGCATTAGATGCGCCTTTAAGAAAGTCATCCTTATCAAACCAGCCGTCTTCTCTGCTTGGTGTGTCACTTTCAGGTTTGATTTCTATGACCTTCTCAGTTTGAGTTTGTTGCGGAGTTTCGTAATTAAATGAAGACTTGTCAGTTTTTTCATGACCTGTTCGTCTTCCCAATACACTTCTTAAACGCAATAAGACTATACCAGCTATGATTGCTAGTATTAATATATCTAAGTATTGAAATGCTTCACTCATATGTACAAATATTATAAGGTTCTTATTTAGGTATTTAAACTAAAGTTTCAACATTTATAGCTATTTTGTTTCTATTATTACTCATTATATTTATCGTAATCCCAGTCATAGAGATTAGTCTTTTTATTGAAATCGGCAGTTTTATTGGTTCATTTAATACAATATTGCTAATTTTTACAACTGCATTGATCGGAGTTTACTTTGTAAGGCAACAAGGCATCAGTACCTATTATAAGCTATATAGCCAACTCCAAAATCGAGAAGCCCCAATTCAAACTATGTTTGAAGGGTTGGTGATATTAATATCTGGGGTCTTACTAATCACTCCAGGCTTTTTCACAGACGCATTAGGGTTTCTTGGACTCATTCCCCTAACAAGAGTAATTTTCATAAAGATAGTGGCAAACTCTGTTCTTTCTAGATATGGTATGAAAAATCAAGGTCCAGATGATGAATCCATCGAAGGAGACTTTGAAGAAATTAATGACGATGAGGATAAAATAAAATAGTGGATGTATCTGCAAAAATAATAACACAATTTGTAAAAGACTTATCGTTTGAAAATCCTATGGGGCCTGGTGCATTTCAGCAAGGAAGTGAAAGACCAGCCATCAATGCAAATGTGGATGTAAAGGCCGCTAATCGAAAAGATACTGAAATTTATGAAGTTGAATTAAACGTTAATATAAGTGCTAAGCGTGAAGATAAAAATGTTTATATTATTGATTTAAAATACGTTGGTTTATTTGAAATTAAAAATCTTACAGAAGATGTAAAGGAAGCTTATTTATTAGTTGAGTGTCCAAGGCAACTATTTCCTTTTGCAAGACGTATTATATACGATATGCATGCAGATGGATCTTTGCCTCCTCTTATGCTTGACCCTGTTAATTTTGCCGATCTCTATGAAAAAAGAAAAAAGACAAATTAATAACTAACAAGCTTTGGTTTACCATCTACAACATCAAATACGGGTTCAACTTTTGGAATATCAGTAATTGATTTGTCTTTCATTAAAACTAGTAATGTTTGTGTATTTTTAAACTCTTTGATCAATTCAAGATTTTTTATTGTTGGCATAATCATAGGAAACTCTCCAGCCTCATATAAATCAAGTGCAACTTTGGGTTCCACCCAACGACTTTCAACGCCCTCTAATCCATCATGACTAGCTAGTTGGTTAGGACAACGGGCGATAAAAAATCTTGTGCTGTATCTTCTTTTTTCAATTTTTGGCGTAATCCAGTGAGAAATATAGGCTATTTCATTGGTAGATAATGTTAAATCAAATGTGTCAATTAATTCCAAAAAGACATCTTTTCCATCGAGCAATTTCTTTTTGTAGTGATTTATATTATCTATTTCAGTTTCATTAAGACTGCCTAGGCTTATTTTTCTTTTTTCGTCATCAGCTAGAAGTATTCCGCTCTCTTCAAAACATTCTCGTATGCAAGCAGTCCAATAAATTAATCCACCAGATTTTATACCGAGTCTTCTAGAAGCCTCTTCATCATTTAACAATGGGCTGTACTTGCTAATATTTTTAATGTCGTCAGAGCTATCTACTTTTCCTCCAGGAAATACCCACGCTCCCCCAAAGTTTGTTTTCATAGCACGCTTAATCATAAAAACTTCTATTGTAGAATTATGATCTCTTACCAATAAAACAGTTGCTGCTGGTATTAATGGTTGATTACTTTCATTCGCATTTGCTAATGTATGGTTTATTTTATAGTTTTGATATTCATTCATTATTAAATTGCTCTTTCTTCTTCCAAATAGCGTTTTCACCAAGTGTTTCAACAAAAGCTTTGTGCAACTCTTTGTCATCGTCTGATAACCGTGTTGCGAGTTCTCTATTTTGAATCTTTTGAATATCAAAATTTGACACAGAATTATCATTTTGTTTGATAACGTCCAGATCAAGACTCAGCTCACGTGCTTCCATGAGTTCTATATAAACTCGTGCAAGCAGTTGAGTATCAATAGTAGCTGAATGCATTTCTCGCTCCTTATTGTCGATAGAAAATCTCTTGCACAAAGCATCTAGCGACACGCTTTGACCAGGAAACTTTTCTCTTGCAATAGAAACGGTGTCCACTTTTTTATTTTTAATACTCTCTTTCCCGCATGCGCTAAGTTCGTGGTTTAAAAAACCGATATCAAAATCAACATTGTGCGCAATGATTGTGTCTTGTCTAATAAAGTCGAGAAAATCGTCAGCGATTTTTTCAAACAGAGGCTTATCTTTTAAAAACTCATAACTCAGTCCATGAACCTTAAAAGAGGCTTCTGGAACGTCCCTCATTGGGTTTATGTATTGTTGATAAACCTTTCCTGTCGGCAGAAAATCAACCAACTCAATGGCTGCAATTTCGATCACTCTATGACCTTCAGAAGGTCTCAATCCTGTGGTTTCTGTGTCTAGTATGATTTCTCTCATTTCTTATAGAAGGCACCCCATGCCTTAGGATTAATCAATTTTATTTTAGATACAACATCTTTTACCTCAAGTTTTGTCTCATCTAGAGTTTGATCTGTTGAAATTATGTAGTCTGCTTTCTTTAATTTTTCTCGGTCTGGCATTTGCTGATTCTTAATAGAGTTAAAAATTTCTATAGGCACCTTTCTTTCTGAAACAACTCTGTCTTTTTGTTTGTCTTCTGATGCTGTAACCACAACGGAAACATCAATGTATTTTTCACCACCTGTTTCAAATAATAAAGGTACATCTAAAATACATCCGGGGTTGCCCTCGCTTATTAATTTCTCAATATACACAATTTGATAGCGTCTAGTCGCTGGATGAACAATTTTTTCAAGATCTCTAAACTTCTCAGGTTCTTTATTAAGAATATCTCTCAAAGCAATTCGATTTACTTTTCCCTCTGATTTAGTACCAGGGAAAGACTCTTCAATTTTGTTAATTACCTCTTCATCGTTTTCATAAATATAGTGAACAGTATCGTCAGCATTGTAGAGGCCATAACCATATTCAGTAAACATCTTAGCTACTGTGGACTTTCCCATGCCAATAGATCCAGTTACACCTATCAACAACATTACACACTCTCCAACAGTGACATTAATTCGTTACTAACGTCCACTTTAATTTCATGCCATATCTGAAAAGAGATAGCAGCTTGTTCTATTAACATGCGTAATCCATTTTGAACTTTTAAACCTTTTGCTTCAGCTTGTTCTATAAAACTGGATCGCTTAGGGTTATAAATTAAATCATAAATAAATGTTTTCGTTTCTATGTTTTTAAAACTCAAAATATTATTATGCTCTCCCCCCTTTTGCCCAAGGCTAGTTGTGTTAACGATGAACGATGAAGAGTTGGCGTAATCATCGAGCTCTTCTGTGCTAACGAGACTTGAACTTACTGATAGATCATTAAGCAAAACCCTGGCTTTTTCAGGCGTTCTATTAAACAATCTCACCTGACTTCCCAATTCATTTAATGCATAAACGATAGACCTGGCAGAGCCCCCGGCGCCAAGAACAAGCGTTTTTTTGTTGGTAATATTTTCTTCTATCGTTTTCTTATCCAAAGAATTAATAAAACCAAAAGCGTCGGTATTGTCACCATTTATTTTATCAGAACTTAAACTAAGAGTGTTGACTGACTTGAGTTTCTTAGAAACATCAGATGTTTTATCGCTTATATTAAACGCAAGTTCTTTGAGTGGGACTGTAACATTTAATCCTCCGTAGCCTTCTATCTTTAGGTTTTTGATCTGCTCTTCAAACTTATTTGGATCTACGTTTATTTTATCATAAGGTTTTATATCCAATCCTAATTCCTTAATCCAATAATTGTGAATAATTGGTGAAAGACTGTGGTCTACCGGAAATCCTATAACAGCCGTTCTATCAATGACCATTGTTTTCAAACAACATGCCGTTGTCCCATAAAAATTGTATTAATGGTATCATTGATATTCCTTGTATGGAAAATAAGTCACTACCGACATGTTCAAATAATTTTATGCCTTCTTCTTCAATCGCATAAACGCCAACTAACCCGAGTATCTTTTCTTCAACGCTTTCTAAATATTCTTTGATAACTTTTTCGTCAAGGGTTCTCATTTTCATTTTCCCTCTATCAACATATTTCCATATTATATTATTTTCTTTAGCCACAACGGTGGTTGTTATAAGCGTGTGTTCCTGACCACTCATACTTTTTAATTGCTCGTGTGCTTCATTGAAGTTTTTTGCTTTATTAACCAGCTTTCCATTCAATTCCAATCCTTGATCAGAGCCAATCACTAAACCTTCATTTGATATGGATGCCTTTAAAGCCTTCATCTCAGCTAGCTTTGTGACAATATCTTCTGGTGAACTTTCAGACATGGATAGTTTAATTTCATCCTCATCAACACCATGATCAACTGTTTTAAATTTTATTTTGGCATTTGTTAGCAGTCTTGAGCGTGTTTGACTTTTAGATGCTAGTGTTATCTGTGTGTTCATAAGCTATTAACAACCTGAGTAATCAATGTGGATATATATTATATGTTTACTGTTTTTAAACATTTACAAAATTTTGGCCTTTTTATCCTATTTTTTCTTACTTTTCATTCACCTGTTGATAATGCGTAAACTATAATTCTACCATGTGGGTAATATCACAAATGCTCTGATCATCCTTGTTAAAGTCGTGTATTGATTTGTGGGCAAATAAAAGGTTTTTATATATACACATCATCACAGGTACATAAACTAATACTACCTTATATATATATTATATGAGTATTCTTATAGAAACACTAAAAGGCAAAAAAACACAAACACCGATTTGGTTAATGAGGCAGGCGGGAAGACACTTACCAGAATATATTAAAATAAGACAAAAATATAAAGATCTTATGGAAATGTTCCTCGACCCCGAGGTGGTAACCAAAATCTCACTTCAACCTGTAGAGCGATATGGGCTGGATGCATGCATAATGTTTTCTGATATATTGATGATTCCCTATGCATCTGGATGCGATGTTAGCTTTAAAGAAGGCGTGGGTCCCCAAGTTAAATTTAATGAGAGATTTAATTTTACATCACATAAGCTGGACCCAGTTTTAAAAGGAATTGAAAACATCAAAAAGGTATCCGAAGTTCCCTTAATAGGGTTTGTAGGCGGTCCATGGACAACGTTGTTGTATTGTTTATTTGATAAAGAAGAAAGATCACAAATGAACAAAGGTCTCATTCATAGAAACGAAAAAAGAATAAACAATCACATCGAAGTTCTAACTGACATAATTTCTAATTACGCAGTACAACAGGTAAATGCGGGTATTGATGCATTTCAAATATTTGAGTCTGCAGCTGAAGATCTTGAAGATGAATATTTTGATCGATGGTGCCTAAAACCTACACAAAAAATTATTCACTCGATAAAAAGTAAAACAGATACACCTGTTATTGGATTCCCAAGAAAAACGAGTAAGGAAGGATATGTGAAATATTCAAATATAGATAAACTTGATTGTATAAGCTTAGATCACGACTTTGACTTGGATCATATCAATAAACTAAACCCAGACGTAGCTTTTCAAGGAAACCTAAACCCAGCAGCCTTATTGGCAGAGAATAATATATTGCAAGAAGAGGTGGAAAAAATATTAATTGCTTTTAAAGATAGAGCACATATTTTTAATCTTGGGCATGGTGTGTTACCAAACACCTCAATTGAGAAAGTAGAAGAACTTGTTAACACAATAAGAGCAAAATGAAGACAGCAGTAGTATTATTTAATTTAGGTGGACCCGACAAACAAGAAAGTGTGAGACCTTTTCTATTCAATCTTTTTAATGATCCGAATATATTTAAGTTACCCAATCCGTTTCGCTTTTTATTAGCAAAACTGATATCAATTCTGAGGACAAAAGAGGCAACCGAAATATACTCTGAAATTGGTGGTAAATCGCCAATTCTAGACATCACAAACGATCAGGCCGCTGCACTTGAAGGGGCCTTATCAATACAAGGCATACCCTCCAAGGTGTTTGTGTGTATGCGATACTGGCACCCCATGACAACCGAAATCGTTAAAGAGGTGAAAGATTACAATCCAGATAATATTTTCTTGCTTCCCCTTTATCCTCAATATTCAACTACAACCACTAAATCTTCTTTGGATCTTTGGTTTAAAGAAGCAAGGAAACAAAGTTTATCAGCCCCAACAAAATACACTTGTTGTTATCCAATGGATAAGAAATTCATTGAGTCTCATCAGCGTTTAATACAAAAGAAAATAGATGAAATCAAAGATAAAAAGATCAGGATCTTGTTTTCTGCTCATAGCTTGCCTGTCTCAATTATTAAAGGCGGCGATCCGTATCAATGGCAGGTTGAACAAACTGTAAGTGCCGTCATGACAGGACTTAAAGGGCATGATGACCATGTATTAGCTTATCAGAGCAAGGTGACGCCCGTTAAGTGGCTTGAACCATCTACACCAAGTGAGATTGAAAAAGCGATTAAAGAGGATGCAGCTATTATTATCGTCCCGATTGCTTTTGTTTCAGATCACTCTGAAACTTTAGTAGAGCTTGATATTGAATATAAAGAAATGGCAGATGAAATGGGTTACAAACATTATTTTCGTTCAGAGTCTTTAAACATTGATTCTGTATTTATAGACAGTTTAGCTGAAATAGTTACCAAATCAGAGCAGACGAACAATGAAAATATTGCTGAAAAAATTTGTCCAACGACATTTAAACGGTGCTACCAGAAAATATAGTGAATAGTATATTTTTATATAATTTATTTTTGAGTTTGCACATCATCAGTGTGATTGCATGGATGGCTGGACTTTTATACTTACCAAGACTGTTTGTTTACCACTTTAAAAAAGAAATAGGCTCTGAGACTTCTGAGACTTTTAAATTAATGGAAATACGTTTGCTCAGAATAATTATGAATCCTGCTATGATATTTTCTTGGTTATTTGGTATAGCTCTTATATCCACATTGGGCGTGGAGTCATTAAGTGTACTTTGGCTACAATTAAAAGTCCTCTTTGTACTGCTTTTATCAGGAGTGCATGGTTATTTAGCTAAAATTACGAGGGAATTCCAGCAAGACAAGCGTGCAAGATCAGAGCGTTTTTATAGAATAATTAACGAATTTCCCACAGTTTTGATGATAATTATTGTATTTTTAGTAATATTTAAACCAATTTAAAACTTGCCAGATTCAAAAATTAAAGTTAGAAGTCACTCTCTTTTACACTTTCCGAAAAAAACTTATCCAAAAAATTTAAAATAGTATGAGCTTAAAATTAAGAGAACTTAAGAAAAAAACTCCACAAGATCTTCTAAAATACGCTGAAGAAACGGGCGTTGAAAACGCAAGTTCTATGCGTACTCAGGATATGTTGTTTGAGATATTAAGGTCTCTTGCGGCAAACAAAAAGGATATAGATGGAGAAGGTGTTCTTGAGGTCCTACAAGATGGTTTTGGTTTTCTTAGATCAATGGAGGCAAATTATTTGCCTGGTCCAGATGACATTTATGTTAGTCCCAGTCAGATCAAGAGATTTGGATTAAGATCAGGAGATACAGTTGAAGGACCCATTAGAGCGCCTAAAGAAGGTGAACGTTATTTTGCTTTATTAAAAATTGATACAATCAATTATGAGGCTACTGACAAAAGTAGAAATAAAATTAACTTTGACAACTTAACACCCCTATATCCTGATGAACAAATTAAGCTTGAAACAGAAAAGCCCGACAAAGATCAAAGCGCACGAGTTATTGATTTGGTTTCACCAATTGGTAAAGGTCAAAGAGCCCTTATAGTTTCACCTCCAAGAACGGGTAAAACTGTATTACTGCAAAACATTGCACACTCCATTACAGATAACCACCCTGAATGTTACTTGATGGTATTGTTAATTGATGAACGACCTGAGGAAGTGACAGACATGCAACGTTCTGTGAAGGGGGAAGTAGTCAGTTCAACATTTGATGAACCAGCATCGCGTCACGTACAAGTTGCTGAAATGGTAATTAACAAAGCTAAAAGATTAGTAGAGCATAAAAAAGATGTTGTGATCTTGCTCGACTCAATCACAAGGCTTGGCCGCGCATACAACACAGTTGTTCCAAGTTCAGGAAAAGTTTTAACTGGTGGTGTTGATGCCAATGCACTGCAACGACCAAAGAGATTCTTCGGAGCCGCAAGAAACATTGAAGATGGTGGTTCTTTAACAATTATATCCACTGCCCTAATTGATACAGGAAGTAGAATGGATGAAGTTATTTTTGAGGAATTTAAAGGCACAGGTAACTCTGAAATTATATTGGATAGAAAAGTCGCCGATAAAAGAATTTATCCTGCGATTGATATAACCAAATCTGGTACTCGAAAAGAGGAGATTCTTCTTGATAAAGACGAACTACAAAAAATGTATGTTCTGAGACGTATTCTTAACCCAATGGGAACAATGGACTCTATTGAATTCTTACTTGGCAAATTGAAAGAAACAAAAGACAATGCTGACTTCTTCCAATCAATGAATAAGTAGCTTAGATATCAATTACCCTTCGTCTTTTAAAATTGAAAAAGCTGGTTGATCGTTTGTATGACAATGTATCCCACCTCCAGCCGCCCAAGAGCTCAACATGTCTACTAAATGCACATCACGGTTTGGGAAATATTTTTCTATACGAGATTTCGCTGGAATGTCTGTATCTGGATTTCCAAAACTAGGTACGATTACAAATCCGTTTCCTACTAACCAGTTCATATAATTTGTATCAAACATTTGATCATTGAATTGAACAAAACCCTCGATAGGTTCTCTTATTACATTAAACCCTGACTCTTGAATAACTTTAGCCGCCTCATCATAAACTTCAGCATCATTACTACCTGGTTGACATAATGACTGCGTTGTACATTGAACGACTACGACAGTTCTTTGTTCTATAAAGCGTGCAATGCCATCAATGTGTCCTTTGGTAAGATCTCCAATTGGAATACCCTCAATAAAGATAACTTTAGATACACCGAAGTATTTTTTTAGATCAATTTCTGCCTGCTGTTTACTGTAATTCAAGTTTCTGCTCGGGTCACCAATGGTGCTCCAGTTTAACATAACAGTATCTAATCCATTAAATTCCAGGTTACCTCGTTCGTGTACTATGTCTATGTGATCAACAGGCAAATCTAAAATTTCACCAATCTTATTTGGGACTTCATTATCTAAATTAAAAGAGACATCTGAACCAAAAGCACCACCCCATGCATCAAAATTCCAATTCTGAATTCTTAGTTCATTATCATTAAAAACATAAACAGGTCCATTGTCTCTCATCCAAGCATTATCATTGGGTACTTTGTGCCAATAAATGTTTTTTTGCAGTGGGTCTGAATCTATATCTAAAATTGATCTTTGTGCCTCCTCATAAATCTGATCTGAATGATAGAGAATATGTAATTTTTCGTATCGTGAAATGATGTCAGCCATTTTTGCAAAAGTTGGTTCATAACTTTTTTCCCAAAAACCAGGCCATTGCATCCATATTGCCTCTTGTGGCTCCCATTCGGCTGGAACACGCGTAGTCCCATGTGTTGCTTCTTCAGCGGCTTGAAAACTAATGCTTATCATAAAAAATATCAATGTGAGGAAGAGAATCCAAATTTTATTTTTCAATTTTACCCAATTACCTCTCATCTTTTATACAAGATCGATAATAACTAGCTATCTCAGTGAGGCTTCAATATTGCCACCATCAACTGTTAAAATAGCGGCAGTTGTTTTATTTGAAATTGATAAATTGTAAAAAGCTTCTGCTACGTCCTCTGCCAGAACCTTCTTTTTGAGCAAATTGCTTTGTAAATATTCATCCGATGTGATTTTTCTTGATTTAGATCTTTTGTCAATCATAGTTTTTGTCAATAGCCCACTTTCTATTCTGTCAGCGTTTACCCCGTTAGATCGAATATTGATACCTCCATACTCTAAGGCATATTGTTTGCACAAGGCTAGCAAGGCTGCCTTGGATGTGCCATATGCGCCAAAATCTTTTCCAGGATTAATTGCTTGCTTCGATATATTGAATAAAAGACAACCACCAATATTTTGCATTCTCATTAGTTCAACACTCTCTGAAGCAACAATTTGGTGTGCAAAAAAATTTAATTCAAAACTCTTCTTTAGCGCTGAGTCATTTAGTTTTGCAATTTCACTTTGATGAGCGTTTCCAGCATTAGAGATAACGAAATCAAGTCCACCATAATCTAAGCAAACATGATTTAAGACTTTTTTAAAATTTTCTCTTTTCGTAACATCACAAAAGTACAAGCTAAACTTTTTCTTAAGATTTTGGTCTTCAAGTTGTTTTTTGTTAACATCAAGTAGGATCACCTCAGAACCCATATTCCTAAATTTTTCTGCAATGGCTAGACCAAGAGTACCCGTTCCTCCCGTAATTAAAGATACTTTGCCTGATAGTGGTAATGAAGTTTTGTTTAATTTTGCTTGTTCAAGACTCCAATATTCAACATCAAAAATATCTTTGTGTGATATACTTTCGAATGAAGTTTTCTTTTCTAAATTGCCGATTGTCTTGATTGCCATTTCAGCGACATCACCATTTATTAATGCATTTTTTGAGCTTTTTCCGATAGAAAATATACCTACATTTTGAACAACGATGATTTGGGGTACGGGGTCTAGCATTTGGTTTTTAAGTTTCGGATTATTATATTTTTTAAAATATTTTTTGTAGTCATTTTTAAATTCAGTAACTTTTTTAGAAATTCTTTTTTTTATCAACAATAAATCCTTGCAGTCATCAATGTTAACGACCAAAAATTTTGGTTTAATCCTCAGAACGTGGTCAGGCGTTACCACTCCCCTTGAAAGAAAACTCTTTGCGTTTTTAGAATTAATAACATCAAGAATTTTTTTATTACTTCTAAATTTCACTATGTAGCTTGTCTCGGTTGAAACCAAGCCACGAACTATTGGTGATAAAAGATGAGGCTTAATTGGTTTTTTAATGGGTCTTAATTTTTTTAAATTTTTTTGCTTTTCGCTTTTTAAGAATTTTTCTGCTTTAGTTACTAAACTTATCATTCTTGAATAAGATTCTTTGGCTGTATCCCCAAATGTAAAAATACCGTGCCTGTAAAGTATTAGACCTTTTACATTTGAATTTTCTTTGTAAATTTCGTCAACTTTTTTTGCAAGAATAAATCCAGGCATTACGTATGGAACTACTGAAATCTCGTCTCCAAAAATTTCCTTACATAAAGACAAACCATTTTTTCGATTCGTAATTTCTAAAATTGCATTCGAATGAGTATGATCTACAAACTTTTTATCGATGGATGCATGCACTAAAGTTTCCACTGAGGGATTAGGTGATGTGACATCAATCAAATTTTTCCTTAAGTAATTAACCATTTGTTCATCTGATAGAGATTTTCTTCTAATAATTTTATATAAAGGATCCAATTTAACTGCTGGGAAATCTTTTTCCTGGATGGTTGACAGGTCCGAGCCACTTCCTTTTACAAATATAACGTTGTGAAAAATTCCATCTAAATCTCTTTTCTTACTTTTTACAGATGTATTTCCACCACCATGAAGTACCAAATTAGGATTTTGTCCTAGCAGCCTTGACGTATATATGCGATCTATTAAATCCTCAGAAGCTCCAGTTTTCATTGATTTCTTCTTTGTTATGTTCAATAGCTTTTCTGAAAAATTATTTCGCATTCTTATCTCTTATATCATTCTCAGTAGCTAAACAAATTCCATTTTCGGTAATTAGTCCTGATATATATTTTGATGGTGTAGTATCGAATGCAAAGTTAGATCCTCTACTTTTATCAGGGGTAATTCGAATATTGACAATATTTTCATTTAAGTCCTTTCCGCGAATATAATGAATTTCATCTTCACTTCTCTCTTCAATAATAATTTTTTCACTATTTTCAGTTTCCCAATCAATAGTAGATGATGGAAGAGCAACATAAAAAGGCACATTGTTATCTTTAGCTGCCAATGCTTTAAGATATGTACCGATTTTGTTGCAAACATCTCCTTTAAAAGTTGTTCTATCGCTCCCAACAATTACAATATCAACCATTCCCTTTTGCATCAAATGGCCACCAGTATTGTCTGGAATTATTGTATGATCAATTCCTTCGTGCTGAAGTTCCCAAGCAGTCAATTGTGAGCCCTGATTTCTTGGTCTTGTTTCATCAACCCAGACATGAATGGGTATTTTGTTGTCTCTTGCCTTATATATAGGCGAGGTAGCTGTTCCCCAGTCCACTGTAGCTAGCCAACCAGCATTACAATGAGTCAAAATGTTGATCGTCCCTTTCTTTTTTTTGTAAATATTTTCAATTAATTTGTATCCAAATTCTCCAATCTTCACATTACTTTTCTCGTCCTCAAGACTCATCTTTTTCGCTATTTTTAATGCAGCTGCTGCCCTGTGATTAGGATCAATATTTAATAAAACTTCTTCAATTTGATTTATGGCCCATTTTAAGTTTATAGCAGTAGGTCTTGTTGCGATCAGTTTCTTTTTTGCATTATCTAGATCTATATTAGAATTACCTTGGTGCATGGCTAAATATATTCCAAACGCAGCAGTTACTCCGATAAGAGGCGCCCCTCTAACTTGCATATTGCCAATAGCATTTATAACATCTTCAAGTGATTTTAATTCTATTATTTTGAAATCAAAAGGAAGCAACGTTTGATCAATAATGAATATTTTTTCATTATCATCAATCCATATTGATTTATAACTTTTATTATTTACCCTCATTAATTATCCGACTTGCTATTGCATCTAATCCATATTTTTTAAGAGTTTCCTCTGAAAAATTTTGAGTTATTATTGCGGTGTCGAGAACATTATCAATTCCATCAATAATCTCCTGTGAGTAATCTTTTTTATAATTTTCTACAAATGCTTTTATGAGAAGTTTAGCGTTGGATGCGTTTTCATTTAATACTTTAATTATATCTGTTACCTCTACATTTCCTTCAGCTTCATGCCAACAATCAAAATCAGTCACCATAGCAACAGATGTGTATCTCATCTCAGCTTCTCTTGCTAATTTTGCTTCAGGCATATTTGTCATTCCAATAACATCACATCCCCAACTGCGATATAATTGAGACTCAGCATAGGAAGAAAATTGTGGACCTTCCATCGCGAGGTAAGTTCCACCAAGAACAGTTTTAATTGATAAGCTTTTAGCAGCTTTCATAACTATTTTTGCAGTACTTGTGCAAATAGGCTGAGCCATAGATACGTGAGCTACTACTTCTTTGTCAAAAAAAGTTTTCTCCCTCGCAAATGTACGATCTATAAATTGATCAACTATCACAAACATTCCTGGAGTAAGATCTTCACGAAGCGATCCCGCTGCAGAAATTGAAATAAGTACATTGCATCCCAGTCTTTTTAGAGCATCAATATTGGCTTTATAGGGGACTGTAGTTGGAGAATAAACATGATTTCTCCCATGTCGTGGTAAGAAAAACACTTCAGTTTCATTTATTTTTCCAAATAATATCTCATCGGAGGGCAATCCAAATGGCCCTTCATTACGTGGCAGCCACTTCTTTTCTTGCATTTCTGCGAAGTCATATAAGCCACTTCCTCCTATGATCCCAATTTTAACAGTCATCTTTCTTCTTCCTTAAAACTACATAATGTTTTTACGGCATGTCCTAATTTTTTAATCTTTGCTACTCCAGGTAAGTCTTCTAACTCTATCACAAAAACAAAATTAATTTTTTTTGAGCTAGATTTAGAGATAAGTTTCGAAGTTGCTAAAGCCGTGCCACCGGTTGCAATCAAATCATCTATTACCATAATTCGATCTGTTTTATTTATTGAGTCTTTATTAATTTCTAGAATATCGAAGCCATACTCAAGAGCGTATTTAACTTTATATGAACTACTTGGCAACTTACCTTTTTTTCTAACTAAAATAAGGGGGATGTTCATCTTGTAGGCAATAGGAGCAGCAAAAATAAAACCTCTTGAGTCTATGCCTACAATTTTATTAATTTTCTTTGCTTTAGCTATCTGGATAATCTCGTCAATAACTATCTTAAATACTCTCGTATTACTTATTAAGGATGTTATATCTCTGAACATGATTCCTTTTTTAGGAAAGTCAGGGACAGTATTTATAGAATTTTTTATTTTTTTACTTACTATTTTTTTCAAGTTTCAATAACCTTTTTTTCGTACTAATGCCACCAACTGATGTAAATCCAATTAATTCTCCATTTTTGCCAATTACCCTATGACAAGGTACTGTCATCATCAAATTATTTCTTCCCAATGCTCTGCCAACTGCTCGCGGAGATGTCTTTAATTTTTTGGCAATCTGACCATAGCTTGTCGTTCGGCCATAAGGGACTTGTCTCAAGTGGTTCCAAACCCGATTCTGAAACTTTGTTCCCATCTGTCTTGTTGGAAAAGATAGTGACCTTCGCCTACGCGTTAGATAGGCGTTAATTTGAAAAGCTGCTCGAAGTAAGAGTTTATCTTTAGTTTTTGTAATGGCTTTTCGAGTTCGGCTAACGCCGGTAATTTTATTATTACCTGAGATAACCTCTATATTGCCAATCAATGATTTGAAAACATAAGAACTCATATATATTTAAATATTATAATTTTTATTCCATATGACTAACAAATTTTTTGAAAGACATGTTTTTTTCTGCACCAATCAGAGGCCAGATGGTCACAAAAAAGGTTGCTGCGCTTCAAAAAAATCTGTCTTACTCAGGGCCTACATGAAGAAAAAGACAAAAGAAATAGTAACAGAAAAAAAAATTAGAATTAATTCATCGGGCTGCCTTGATCATTGTGAGTTTGGTCCAACAATGGTTATTTACCCAGATAATATCTGGTACACGTGTAATTCCGAAAGCGATGTTGATCTTGTTATTAATGAACATCTGATCAATGATCGAGTTGTAGAAAATCTATTAATAAAAAAATGACAATTTTTGCTTTATCAACTGCAAGTGGCATTGCAGGTCTGGCCGTAGTTCGTGTATCCGGTCATCTGGCACTAACTTCACTTAAAACTATTTCTCGCAAGAGTCACTTTGATCCCAATGTATTAACAAGGACTAGTTTTTATGATTCTGAAAATGGAAACTTAATCGATCGTGGATTAGCCGTTTACTTCGCTAAGCCAAAAAGTTTCACAGGGGAGGACGTGGTTGAATTTCATATACATGGTGGAAGAGCAACAGTTGATCTTCTCTTAAAAACTTTGTCAGGAATTAAGCAGTTGCGACTTGCGGAACCTGGAGAGTTTTCAAAAAGAGCATTTATAAATAATAAGATGGATCTTACAGCTATCGAAGCTATGGGAGATTTAATCAATGCTCAAACAGAGCTGCAACACAATCAGGCTTTAAGTCAGATGGACGGCTCATTGAATAAGCTTTATTTATCTTGGAGAAAATCTTTGATTGAACTCGTCGCCTATCTTGAAGCTGACATTGATTTTGCTGAGGAAGATATTCCCGACGATGTTCTTAAAAATATAAATAAAAAAATTGAAAAACTTTTAGTTGAGATGAATGAGCATATTAATCAACGTAATCAAGGAGAGATTTTGCGAGATGGATATCGTGTGGCTATTGTGGGTACACCAAATGTAGGGAAATCAAGTCTCATAAATTTATTAGCAAACAGAGACGTCGCAATTGTATCTGACAGAGAAGGAACTACGCGTGATGCGCTTGAGGTAAGGCTGAATATTGCAGGATTTCCGGTTGTTTTTACAGATACAGCAGGTTTGAGACAGACAAGTGATGAGATTGAAAAAAAAGGAATAGAAATCACAAAGAAAAAAATCGACGAAGCAAATCTGGTCATTGAATTATTTGACGATCCAAATAAATTAAATTTTCATGATGAACGCTTAACTATATTAAACAAGTGTGATCTCCATAATAAAGATAATAAAATATACGATAGAGCCATCAACATTTCCGTTTCAACAGGGGATGGTATCGAACACTTGATCAAACAAATTTCTGATAACGTCTCAAATAATTTTGGAAGTTATTCAGATACTATTCCAACGAAGACAAGGTATATATTAGGTGTTCAAAATTCTATTCAGAGTTTATTGAATGCGAAAACAATTGATTTGACAATTAATTCGGAGCTGATGGTCGAAGAGTTGAGATTAGCAATTCAGGAAATTGGAAAAATAACAGGTCACGTCGATGTAGAAGAGTATCTTGAAGTCATTTTCAAAGATTTTTGCATCGGCAAATAACGAAAATTATTGATTGCAATTAAGCTGAGTTAATTTATTTAACTTAGTCATGTCTAACTTTGATGTAGTCGTCATTGGCGGTGGTCATGCGGGTTGTGAAGCAGCGACAACTGCCGCACGAGTAGGTGCTAAAACCCTTTTAATCAGCCATAAATTTGAGACTATTGGTGAAATGTCATGCAATCCGGCCATTGGTGGACTAGGTAAAGGTCACTTAGTAAGAGAAATTGACGCGCTTGACGGCATCATGGGAAGAATTGCAGATCTTTCAAGTATTCAATATCGGCTCTTAAACCTTACAAAAGGCCCCGCTGTACGGGGGCCTCGTGCACAATCGGATCGGAAATTGTATAAAAAATATATGCAAGAGGAGATTCTTCAAACTGAAAATCTTGAATGTTTATTTGATCCTGTCGAAGATTTAATTTTCGATCAGGATAATCAAATTTCCGGCGTCTTATGCGAAAGTGGAAAAAAGATCTCAACAAAAAAAGTGATTATCACGACAGGCACATTTTTAAATGGGCTTATTCACCTGGGTGAAAAAACAATACCCGCCGGTAGGCACGGTGATGCCCCATCAATTGGCTTAGCAAAATCTTTATATAAAACAGGCTTTAATATTGGAAGATTAAAGACAGGAACTCCTGCACGAATTGATAAAAATACTATTGATTTTAATCGGCTTGAAAAACAGGACGCAGATGAAAAGCATTCATATTTTTCATTCTTAACGAACAAAACTTATAACGAGCAATTGCCATGTCACATAACTCATACAAATGAATCAGTACATGACATTATCCAAAAAAATATAGCAAAATCAGCTATTTACTCAGGTCAAATCAGTGGTACAGGTCCGCGATATTGCCCCTCTGTTGAAGATAAAGTTGTAAAGTTTGCTGATAAATTAAGACATCAGATTTTTCTTGAGCCCGAAGGTTTAGATAGTGATTTGATATATCCAAACGGAATATCAACCTCATTACCTCCAGAAGTACAAGACGAATTTATCAGTAAAATCAATGGTTTAGAGAAGGCAAAGATTATAAGACATGGTTATGCTATCGAATATGATTTTATTGATCCACAAGAACTTTATCAAACTCTTGAGACCAAAAGAATAAATGGCCTTTATCTTGCAGGACAAATTAATGGCACAACTGGATATGAAGAAGCAGCAGCTCAAGGATTGGTTGCAGGTTTAAATGCTGCAATATCTCTTCAAAATAAAGAACATATTTTTTCAAGAAATGACTCTTATATTGGAGTGATGATTGATGACTTAACTCTTAAAGGCGTGACAGAACCCTATAGAATGTTCACATCTAGGGCAGAATACAGGTTATTATTAAGAGCTGACAATGCTGATTTAAGGCTCACAGAAACTGCCAATACATTAGGACTAGTTTCAAAAAATAGATATCAGCATTTTACCAATAAAAAAACTAATCTAAATGATTTATTAAATATTGTTAAAAATCAATATGTTACACCAAATAAGGCTGAACAAATGGGTGTAAAGATTAATAAAGATGGTAAAAAAAGGTCTGCATTTGATCTATTGGCCTACCCAGATATCGACATCAACTCGGTAAGCGATATGTTTAAGATAAATTTAAATGATTTTTCAGAAGAAATATTAGAACAAGTCTCAATTGAAGCTCACTATAAAGGGTACCTTAAAAAGCAAGAAAGTGAGATTATTTCAATAAATAAAGAGGAAAAAATAAAGATACCTTCAAACATGAATTATGACGATCTATCGAGCTTATCCAATGAAATTAAGGAAAAATTGTCAAGAATTAAGCCAAAAAACATTGCTCAGGCTTCAAGAATAGATGGTGTGACTCCTGCAGCTTTAGGGGTTATATTGGCTCACATAAAAACTCAAGCAAAAATAAAAAAACTGGCTTAATATCTTCATTATGGAGGATTCGCCAGAAGCTCTTATGGAGCTTAAAAGTAATGTTTCACGTGAAACAATCAAAAAACTTGATGCTTACAGAACACTAATACTGGCTGAAAGACAAAGCCTTATATCAAAAAAGGATAAAGACCTTCTTTGGGTCAGACATTTTTATGACTCGTTGCGAATAAGTGATTTGATTCGTGAAAACAAACAAAACATTATTGACATTGGCAGTGGATCAGGTCTTCCTGGAATCCCATTATCATTGTTTTATAATGGTGAAAATTCAATATTTTTGTGCGAAAATCGAAGAAAAAGGGCAGAATTTTTAGAGCATTGTATTTATGCTTTAAAACTAAAAAATACTTATGTGATTCCACATAAAGCTGAGAAAGTAACAAATCAAAAATTTGATGTTATTTTAGCAAGAGCAGTTGGGCGATTAAATGACCTATTATCAATAAGTTACAATATATCCAAAAAAAGTACTACTTTCCTGTTCCATAAAGGTATACATATAGATGATGAGATTACTGAAGCCACTAAATGTTGGAAATTTAATTATAAACTTCATGAAAACAGTGTTGAAAAGGGATCTTATATTTTGGAACTAAATAATGCAATAAAATCAACATCTTAGCATGAAAAGAAAAATAATTGCCATTTCAAACCAAAAAGGGGGGGTCGGAAAAACAACCACAGCTATAAACTTATCCACAGCCCTCGCTGCGACTGGCCAAAAAGTATTAATCATTGATCTAGATCCTCAGGGCAATGCAAGCACTGGTTTAGGGGTAGATTATAGCGAGAGGCAAAATTCTATTTATGAAGTATTAGCAGGACAGGCAAACATTTCAGATTCCATAAGAAAAACTGAGATAGATAATCTTTTTTTAATTCCTTCAACAGTTGATTTATCTGGAATTGAACCTGAACTCGCTGACGTTAATGATCGTGCTTTCACATTAAAAAATATTTTTAACGCAAATGAAAAATTAAATGAGTTTGATTTTATTTTTATTGATTGTCCACCAGCGTTAAGTTTGTTGACGGTGATGGCAATGACAACAGCTAATGCAATTATCGTTCCATTGCAATGTGAATTCTTCGCACTCGAAGGTCTTAGTCAATTAATCAAAACAATTGAACGTGTAAGACAGAATCTAAATCCTGGTTTATCTATTGATGGCATTGTGTTAACGATGTACGACAGCAGAAACAAATTATCTTCGCAAGTTGCAACAGATGTTAGAAATCATTTAAGGGAACAAGTGTATGAAACTATTATACCTCGTAATGTGAGAGTTTCAGAAGCTCCATCATTCGGCATGCCTGCTTTAATTTATGACCAAAGAGCATCTGGCAGTCAGGCTTATTTAAGTCTTGCAAACGAAGTCATTAAACAAAATAAAGAACAAGAAGCAGCGTAGTGGTTACAAATACAACAAAAAAAGGTTTAGGTCGTGGTCTTTCATCTTTAATGGGGGATACAGAAACTGTACAAACAAAAAATACTAATATTGGTCAAGAAACTAAAATACCAATTGCGAATCTAAAACCAAGTCCTTCTCAACCAAGAAGATTATTTAATAAAAATAGTATTAATGAATTAGCTGACTCTATAAAAGCAAAAGGTCTAGTTCAGCCATTGGTCGTCAGGCCTTCGCCGTCTGATACCAATAGTTATGAAATTATTGCAGGAGAAAGAAGATGGCGCGCCGCGCAAATTGCACAACTGCACGAGGTACCTGTTGTTATAAGAAACTTTAATGATACTGAAGCACTTGAAATTGCTATCATTGAAAACGTTCAACGATCAGATCTTTCACCAATTGAAGAAGCAGCAGGTTATAAAAGATTGATTGAAAATCATGGTCATACGCAAGAAAATTTGTCAGGAATTGTGGGGAAAAGCAGGAGTCATATAGCAAATATCATCCGATTATTATCCTTGCCGCAATCCATCCAAGACATGATAACTGAAGGAAAAATATCATCAGGTCATGCGCGAGCTATTATGAACAGCGCATTTCCAGAGCAATTAGCTGAAAAAATTATTAACGAAAATTTAAGCGTAAGGGATGCAGAAAATTTAGCAAAAGAAAAAAAAGGTATTATTAAAAAATTACGACTAAAAGATCCTGATACAATTGATCTTGAAAATAAAATCTCAGAAAAACTTGGTTTGACCATCAATATAAATCATAAAGGTAAAAAAGGCGGCAGTATAAAAATCGACTATAAAACGCTTGATCAATTAGAAATGATTACACAAAAGCTTAAAAACTAATTTTGAAAGTGCTGCTTGCCCTCGTGGCAAATCGTTAGTATTGAACGTTCACAAAGTATGCTGGATAATTTACTATTCGTTTTACATTCAATTTCAGCATCAAGAAGCTTTGAGAGATTTTCTTCAATTTTACTTAAAGGCCAACGATGACAATGCTGCTGAAAATTATCCTTATCTTTCCAAAATAAGGGAGGTCTTAAAAATTTAATTGCGGTATCAAAATTACTTCCTTTTTTAATTTCTACTTTTACTTTCTGTAATCTTTTGAGGTAGTTGATAAGACTGCGTAATATGGAAATTGGATTATTTCCCTCAGATAAAAGTTTGCTAATGATGTTTGAGCTTTTTACGGTATTTCCATACATCACTGACTCGTTCATTTTTTGAAGATTATTAGAGCTTGTATCATTAAGAAGGTTTTTTATTTCTTCAAGATTTGGAGTGGTATCAGCATTATAATAAAATAAGCTTACTTTTTCTAGCTCATTAAAGCTGATCATTCGATCACTACTCAATGTCTGCATGAGATAGTTTTTTATGTCTTGATCAATTAAAATATTATTTTCTTTCATGAAATTATCAATTAACCTCATCATTGATTTAGCGTCATCTTCATAACACGCCAATGCATAACACTTCGAATTACTCTCAAATAATTTCCTGAGTTTGGAGGCTTTTTTGAGATTATCAGCTTTGATAATTAATATTGTTTGATTTGGGGCTGAGAGTAATAAATTCTCAATTTCTAGAACGTGATTATCTTTTAACGATTCTATAATAATAAGTTTATAATCATTAAACATTGAAATGGAATTTGCTGAAGTTTCAAGAATACCTGGGTTCAGGTCTAAACCTTTACCAGTTAGGGATACTTCTTCAAAATCGATGTTGTTTAAATAGTTATTTTTAATTTTTTTTATATGATCTCTAATTAATCCTTCATTAGGTCCATAAAATAAAAAAGGTAAAAACCCCCCGTTCTCATTTATTATTGTTCTAATTTGAAATTCTTTAATTACCATTACTGACTGGAGTATCACTTTGAATTTTAGAAATCATCATTTGAATTGCACTACTAGTGGCCATGCGTATCATTCTCTTCTTTTTATCTTCACTTTCAATTTCTGATGTTTCAACCGTATATTGGGCAAAACCTCTAACAAAATCTTCTATTAAATATACGTCGTCATTTTTATCTTTCACCTTGAAATTCATTATGATTTCAATTCTATATTTTGCAACAGTGCCATCAGTATTGGTTATAAGAGGATCTAAATTTTCAACTGAACTAATTTCAATAATATAACCTTTTTCTGTTTCAGAATTTGATGGAAAGGATTTCTCTATTTCTTCTCTAATTTCTCTAGAGGTATTACTTTCATTAAGTATGTTTATCGAGTAGTTCCTAAAATCAATGTCGTTTTCCGACAGCTTATAGATAGGCTTAAAGCCGCAGTTGCTTAAATAAAAAAGTGAAAATATCACTAAAAATAATTTAGTAACGTTATTCATTACCTTAGACCTGATAACAATTTTGATAAATAATTTTCATATTTTTTCCACGCACCTATAGATTTATTATTCATTGGCTGTCTTACTTGTTCAATACTTGCTGTTCTTACTTGTCGTTTATTTTCATAAAAGTTTAAACATTCTTTTTCCCATTCCAAAGAACAAAATTTGATAACTTCTCTAGATAGTTTCTCTTGCTTATTTACTAAGGTTTCGTTATCTAAAACAAATATACTGTCACCAAACTTCTCAATCCAAAAATTCATCAGCTTTTCATGCATTTTATAATACTTAGCGAGGATAGTTTGATCATATGAGTATTGATGCGACATCTCTATAAACTTATGAGAATATAGTGAAAAACAGTTATCGATAGGATCCCTTTTGCAATAAATAATTTTTGCTTCGGGAAAAATTAATTTTATTAAACCTATCAAGATAAAATTATGAGGCATTTTATCACAGATATGCGACGTTTTAGATTTTGTCTTGTGAGATGACAGCTGTTCCAAATAAGTATTTCTTACATGAGTTAACTTTTCCTCATCCTGTAAGGTATTAATAAAATCATTCCAATTATTCGTGTCAGGAGCAATGTATTTTTCGATTAAAGATAAATCAGCTAAATAACTAAGTTCACCTGCACCGTCAACATGCGAATGTGTGGATAAAATCTGCTCACACAAAGTTGTGCCAGATCTTGGCATTCCACAAATAAAAATAGGGGTAATAATAGGTTTTTCTTTTACGGAATATTCTAAATTTTTTGAGAAGGTAGATTTAATATTTTCAAAATATTTTTGTTCTTGATCTATATTGAATTCGTTGAGTTCGTATTGAAGATCGTTTGCTTTAATTAAGTATTTTCCAGATGTATCAAAATTTTCTTTGTTTTTAAAATAAGTAAACAGTGAATGAGCAATTGCAATTTTATGCTCATTATTTGTATCGTTTTTGTCAATAGCAGTATTATAGTGTTCAATCTGTTCTTGTGTTAATTTATTTTTTTTGTCTGAAGCATATGAAACAAAAAAACCAACTTCCCTAAAATTTTTATTGAACCCTTCGTCAATAATTTTTTTTGACTTGATAAATTCCCCAGCTTCTTTGTAGGCTGAGGCTAAATTTATTTTAAAATCATCGAAATCAGGTCTTGCTTCACATAAATTTTCTAAAATATTAATCGCATCCTTCATCTTACCGTTGATAATTAAAGCTTTGGCATATTGATTTTGAGCCAAAAGATTATTTGGTTGAAGTGATATTCCTCTTTCAGCATATTCAAGAGCCTGTTTCTTTAATTGTTTTTTGTGAAAATAATTTGCTAAGTTATTTATAGTTGGAAGATAATCTGGTTTTAGGGAAATGGATTTATTAAAGCAATTTAGAGCCATGCGGTAGTTTTTATTTGTTTGATGTATCACACCAAGGTTGTTAAGTACCTCAAATCCATTTGGATTAATCTTAAGTGCCTTCATATAATACTTGAACGCTTCTTCGAAGTTCTTAATATCTTGCTTTAAAATTCCCAAATGTCTAAGTACATCATAGTTTTTAGAATTGTTCACAAGCAGTTTTTTATAAATTTTTTCTGCAGCTGGGTAGTCTTTTTGTGTATGAAGTTTTATTGCTTCAAGAAGATAATTTTGGTTGGATAGACTAAGTGAAGAATTATTTTTTTGTCTCCTTCTATCTTGTCTATTCATTATTTGACAACGATATTAATTATTTTATTAGGAACAAAAATTTCTTTAATTATTTTGCTTTCAACTAAAATTTTTTTTACGTTCTCGATATTTTTAATCATCATTAATACTTCCTTTTTATTTATATCTTTTTCAACCTTTAACTCTCCTCGCTTCTTTCCATTGACCTGAACAACAATAATAACTGACTCATTAATAAGAAATTTATCATTTACTGTTGGCCAAGGTTGATTTGATAATAAACCATCTCCACAAGTCATTGCCCAGCATTCTTCAGCCAAATGAGGTATCATCGGTTCCATTACTCTTATTAAAATTTTTAAAGATTGAATTAAGGCCGATTTGTCAGATTCCTCAGTTATTTTAAATCTTAAAATTGAATTAACCATCTCATAGATTTTTGCTATTGCGACATTCATTTGAAATCTGTCAATACTCTTGGTAATTCCATCGAGGCATTGATGGACAGATCTTAAAAATTCATTTGCATTACTAGACAGATCTTTAATATTTTCGACTTCTTCATTTTGTATCAAAGACTGATTTTCGTTTATAATTCCTGAAATCTTTTGACAAATTTTCCACGCACCCTTAATTCCCGAATCTGACCAGTTTATATCTTTTTCAGGCGGACTATCAGAAAGCATAAACCATCGAGCTGCATCTGCACCATAACTTTTAATAATGGACTCAGGATCAACAACATTTTTCTTAGACTTTGACATTGACTCAATTGGGCCCTGGGTAACCAATTCATCAGTTGATATTTGAATTAATTTTGTTTTTTCTTCTTTAACATCGTCTGGATATACCCATGACCCAGATTGATTTTGAAATGTGTGATGACATACCATTCCTTGAGTAAAAAGACTTTCAAATGGTTCATTAATTTTATTTATCTTGAGAGCTTTGGTCAAAAATCTTGAATAAAGCAAATGCAATATTGCATGTTCGACACCGCCTATGTATTGATCTACAGGCATCCAATAATCAATTTCAGTTTGACCAAACGGCTCGTTACATTCTGGTGAGCAAAATCTTAAAAAATACCATGCGGAATCGACAAATGTATCGAGCGTATCTGTCTCTCTTGTTGCTTTCATGCCAGTCTCAGGACAATTTGTATGTTTCCATGTGGGATGATTATCAAGAGGATTTCCAGGTAAGCTTAAATCAATATCTTCAGGTAATTCTAAAGGCAATTCATTTTCGGGAACCTCAATGACTTTGCCATCTTCTCTATACATTATAGGAATTGGACAACCCCAATACCGCTGTCGAGAAATTCCCCAATCTCTTAATCTGTAGTTGGTTGTTCTTCTCCCAATTTTAATACCTTCCAATTTACTAATAACTTCATTTTTTGCATCTTCTATACTTAGTCCATTTAAAAATTGTGAATTAATAAGCTTTCCGCTTCCGACATAAGCTTCATCAAACTTAAATTTTGATTTATTTGGTGCTTCTATAACAGGTATGATTTCAATATTATATTTAATTGCAAAATCAAAATCTCGTTGATCATGAGCCGGACAGCCATAAATGGCTCCAGACCCATAATCCATAAGGATAAAATTAGCTACATATACAGGTAAATTTTTTCCCTCAATGAATGGATGTTTGATGAACAATTGTGTATTTAAACCTTGCTTTTCATTTTTAGAAATGGACTCCTCACTAATTTTTTGTGAACGCATTTTTTTAATATCGTTTTTCATAGATATATTTTTTTCAATCAACCTATCTACAAGTGGGTGAAAGGGAGACAAAGCGCAGAAAGTTGCGCCAAAAATTGTATCTGGACGAGTTGTAAAAATACTAATTTTTTCTTGATTAAGATCGTCATGATCAGAAACAATCTCAAAATCAACTTCACATCCATAAGATTTACCAATCCAGTTTTTTTGCATAGCCTTTACTTTTTCTGGCCAGCCGTTCATCTCTTCAAGACTGCCGAGTAGTTTATCTCCGTATTCTGTAATTTTAAAAAACCATTGTGAAAGTTTTTTTTGCTCAACATCAGCACCTGAGCGCCATCCTTTGCCATCAATTACTTGCTCATTCGCAAGTACCGTATTTTCAACTGGATCCCAATTAACTAGAGATTCTTTTTTATAAATTAGTTTATCGCGAAAAAATTTTAAAAATAACTTTTGTTGTTGATGGTAGTAACTCTTGTCGCAGGTTGCGAATTCTCTGTCCCAGTCAATTGATAATCCCATAGATTTAAGTTGATTTCGCATTGTCGATATATTTTCATAAGTCCACTTCTTTGGTGAAATATTATTTTCTAATGCTGCATTTTCTGCGGGTAGGCCAAAAGCATCCCAACCCATAGGATGCAAAACATTATATCCCTGGGCTCTTTTAAAGCGTGCCAGTACGTCCCCTAGGGTATAGTTTCTTACATGTCCCATATGAATTTTTCCTGAAGGGTAAGGAAACATTTCTAAAACATAATACTTTTTTTTGTCTGATTTGATTTCACTTCGAAAAGTATTCTGGTCCTTCCAAAACTTTTGCCATTTTGGTTCAATCGCTCTTGGATTATATTTAGCAGACATTAATTAAATAAGATTAATTTTTTTTAATTTACAATTCAGAGGCAATTTGTAAAGCCCGAGCCTGTTGAAGAATACTGTCACGTATTTTTCTGGCTTGGTTCTGATCTTGACCTTCATCTACCCAACGAGACCCGTCGTAATTTTGTTTAAATAAAGAAACACTTATACTTGTATCGTTAAGTTCTTGATCAATAATTCTAATATTTATTTTTATTCTTTGATTGCCATCACCTAAACTATACCAGTCAGTAATGATGACACCTGAATTTATATCTGCAGAGATTAATGGAATAAAACTAAGTTTATCGAGCGCAACGTTGAAAGCGAGTGAATTAGTATTGAAATCGGTGGAGCTCCCTGATGATCCTGAAAACAAATTTTGGAGTTTAAAACCACCACCTTCGTCCAATATGGTACTTCCAGTAGGGAGATTGATGTCTCTATCTTCTAGCTTATCTTCCATAACATCTTCTCTGGAGGTATTGAGGAGGTCGCCACTTCTAAGTTGTTCACAGGATATTAACAGTGGTAAAAATGCGATAAAATATAATTTTTTCATAGATTTAGAGTATTTTGTCTCAATATATTAGTTCTTTTATATTATATATTAAGAGGAAATACTCTTTTTTTCTTTATTTTTCAACATTTTTAAGATGTTGCAAATATACAACATATAAATATTAAATCGTTGCATATTTATTTTTTTAATTAAATTTGGCTGAATTTTTGATAAATGTTGTCTTAGTTAAATTTAACTATGATCAACTCTAATATGAAAGGAAATTATTATGAATAGATCAAAAATAATAGCATCTTCTGCTTTGGCTTCAGTGATGGCTGCATCTGCAGCAAACGCTGAAATGTCTATAAGCGGTTTATATGCTGGTACACTGACGGACGCAGATGGTGGTGGATTGGCTTCGGGCTTCTCTTCTAACTCTATCTATGTATCGTACAGTGACTCAATGGATAACGGTATGGGAGTATCTGTAGCAATGTCTTTGACTGCTGAAGGATTACTAACTGACGTTAACTTCGACACAGGTATGGGTGTCATTGGTTTAGGTAACGGTCAGGACTCATCAGTTGATAAACTTGATGGATCTCCTGCTTGTTTCTCACTAAACGTTTGTGGTGGTGCAGAAATGGGTCAATTTGATGATGGTGATACCAAATCAGGTGACTCAGTCATGTACACTAACTCATTCATGGGTTGGACTGTAAAAGTATCTAGAGGTGAGTCTGTTGCTTCAGCAGCAGGTACTGATGGTATGCAAATGGACATCGATGATGGTACTATAACTACTTTAGCTGCTGGTGCTGATCTAACTACTGATGCCGACGATGTGGTAACTACAGTTAGATTGTCTGGTACTGCTGCGGTAGAAGGTCATGACGCTGTAATGTCATATGCAACTAAAGGTTCATTCATGGGAGCAACTATTGCTGCCGGTTTATCTTCAATTGATATGAATGGCGCAACAGCCGATACAGATCCTAGCTTTGTAACTGTCAGCTATCCATTAGCTGGCTTTAACCTAGGTTATGCTATGTATGACGGCGACAACGGTAACGAAGAAACACAAATGGGTGTTGGTGGATCTATGATGGGTTATGACGTAGGTGTAGGTTTTTATGACTTAGACGCTACTACTGACTCTGAAAAAATGAGAGTATCTGTATCTAAAGGTATGGGCGCTGCTTCATTTGGTTTAGACTATACTGAGACTGACGTTTCTGGAACTGATACTGGAGACGCTGATGAGTGGAACTTCATGTATGTAGTTGGCTTCTAATAAGTCAAAGTTTAGACTTTAAAAAAAGCATCTTGCATTAACTTGCAAGATGCTTTTTTATTTAGTGCATGAGCCTCTATCAAAATTTTCTAAAAGAATTTAACAAAACAGTTCAATCTTCAAAAAGAGATATTTCTGAAATCGAATTGATTGCTGTTAGTAAAAAAAAATCTGCAGATGATATAAAGCAAGTGTGTCTTGAAAATCACTTATCTTATGGCGAGAATCAAATACAAGAAATTGAAAAAAAATGGTCAGATCTTAAAGTCAGTTTTCCAGATACAAGGCTGCATTTTATTGGAGGTATACAAAGCAGGAAGGTTTCCTCAATTTATCATCAGTGTGATGTGATTCATTCAATTGATCGATTAAAAATTGTGAAACTATTCAATGAACTCGAATTATCTCATGGAGTGGTTAAGGAATATTTTATTCAAATCAATACTGGAGACGAACCACAAAAATCAGGGGTGACTCTGGCTGAATCTGAAAAATTTATATCTACTTGCCTAAATAGTTACAATTTAAGCATCAAGGGATTAATGTGTATTCCCCCATTTGATGAAAATCCTAAAAAACACTTTTTAACATTGGCCGATTTAGCAAAAAATTTTAATTTAAAATCGTTAAGTATGGGCATGTCCAACGATTATAAAATTGCTTTAGAATGTGGAGCATCTCATATTCGAATAGGAACCAAAATATTTGGTGAACGCAACTAGCCTTCTATAGTAATCGTTGAATTTTTTGAGATGTTAGTCGCTATCTCTAACAATATATTTTTTTCAACAGCAACACACCCTTCAGTGCCAGTAAATTTAGGTTGAGCTACGTGTAAAAAAATTGCACTTCCTTTACCGGCTATAACTGGAGACGTATTGTAGTTTATTACACAGATAATATCGTAAATATTATCTTTCCTGTACAAATGTTCTGCACTCCCTGCAAAAGGAAATCGGATATACTGATTGTATAGAGAGTTTTGTTTATCATCGCACCACCCATCATTTTCTTTAATGGTGGCTGAGTCGATTAGAAAATTAATTTCACCTAAGCGGTCAGCTCTATAATAGATTTTGTTAAAATAGAACGATCCTATCGGAGTGCACAAGTCACCTTCGAGTTTATCATCTGTAAGGCCATTTCTTCCAATAGCGCACCGATACATTCTATTTTTTATAGATAAATGATTATTTTTTACTAATAAATTCATTCAATGTATTATATGTAATATTTTTATGGGCAAAAGTATTATTCCTTTTTTTATAGAAAATCCTTATCTCAGGAACATTTTTATCGATGCTTCAAACAATAATGATTTATCATCCATATTTAATTTTCACCTGTTTGACCAAACAACTTCTTCGAAAAAAAAAATAAAAATAATTATTACAGATATCTCTTCTTTAAAAAAGTTTCTAGAACTGAATATGAGTTGCAATAAAATATTTCTAATTAACGATAAAAACAATTTTTTTATCGATATAAAAGTGGATTCTGAAATTGTGAATATAAATCTTCCATTCAAAATGATAGATATTTGTCATAGAATAGAAAATAATCTTAATCTAATTAATGCCCAAAAGGTAAGATTGCATAAATATAATACTTTTGTTTATGATCCATCCACAAGAACTTTGTCAGATAAAATATCTTCACTAAGGTTAACCGAAAAAGAAAGTCAAATATTCATTCATCTAGCCCAAAATTATAGTGCATTTATTTCAAAAAAAGAACTTCTCAAAAAAGTATGGATGTATGGTGATGATATCGATACCCATACGTTAGAAACTCATGTTTATGCTCTAAGAAAAAAAATAGAAGACAAACTTAACATCAAGAATCTAATCATGTTTGAAGAAAAAAAAGGCTACAAACTTAATAAATCGCTTTTATAAATATTATACGTTTAATAGAAGATGCTCTCTTTCCCACGCGCTAATGACATTTTGGTAAGCATCATGT
Source organism: uncultured Pelagibacteraceae bacterium (assembly GCA_902544065.1). GTDB lineage: Bacteria > Pseudomonadota > Alphaproteobacteria > Pelagibacterales > AG-422-B15 > CACNXQ01. The sequence continues at coordinate 33,877 of CACCAS010000002.1, read as the reverse complement.
TCTGTTTGCTTGAGTTCTGTATATAAAGTAACGAACTCTTTACCAAGACTTTCAGATAATTCATTGCTCACTTTTAGTCTTTTTAGTGCGTCTGGAAGGTATTTTGGTATGTTGTGTCTTCTTTCAAATGCATCTCCTGCAATAGGTTTTTCAGGATCAATCTTTTCTTTAAGGCCTAGCAAGCCACAAGCCAGTGAAGCAGCAATAGCAAGGTAAGGATTAGTGTCAGCTCCTGGTATTCTATTCTCCACTCGACGCGATTTATTCTTGGAAGTTGGGACCCTGAAGGCAACAGTTCTATTCTCAATACCCCAGTGAGTATTGATAGGAGCCGAAGCATCTATTACGAACCGTCTATAAGAATTAACATAGGGAGCGAACAAAAGCATAGCATCAGGTAAATATGATTGTAATCCTCCAATAAAATGAAAAAATTCTTTTGAATTATTACCTTCTTTATCAGAAAAAAGATTTTGACCTGTTGCTGACGAAACTAGGTTTTGGTGAATGTGCATGGAACTTCCTGGTTGACCTTGATAAGGCTTAGCCATAAATGTGGCGTGAATATTGTGTTTTAAAGCAACTTGCCTCACAGCTCTTTTGAACATAAAAGCCTGATCGGCTAAAGCAAGCGGATCACCATGGTTCAAATTTATTTCAATTTGTGAAGGTCCTGACTCATGAACTAAAGTATCTACTCCAATATTCATTAATTCACAGTAATCGTAGATATCATCTGTTAACGCATCAAACTCATTGACAGCGTCAATGCCAAAGACTCGGCTACCGGTCTCTCTTCTTCCTGATTTTCCAATTGGTGTTTTTAAAGGTAAATCAGGATCTAAATTTTGTTCACAAAGATAAAATTCTAGTTCGGGAGCAATCACCGCCTTAAAATTTTCATCACTTAATTGTTTTATGATATTCTTTAAAACTTGTCGCGGAGCTAACTTTGATGGCTCATTCGATGCATAATTGAGGTCACAGATTATTTGTGCTGTAGGCTCTTTATTCCAGGGGATTTTTCTGATCGTTGAAAGATCAGGAGCCATAAAAAGATCTTCCTCAACATAATCAATGACTTCACTATCATAAACCCATTTTCCCGATACTGTTTGTCCAAAAACAGAGTCAGCTAACTTTAAACTTTGCTCTTCAAAAGATTTAATAAACCTTTCTACAGGTAAAATTTTTCCCTTAGACGATCCTGCCATATCTGGGAAAATACATTCCACCTCTGAAATTTTGTTTGACTCAAGCCATTGCTTGAGTTCACTAATGGAGTTAACAGTCATAAATAATGAAAATTTTTGTTTTTCAACCTGCCTGTAGTTCAGTTATTTTGATAACGAACATCGAATAAATTTTCGCTTATAAATATATTCTTTTTTATCTTTGTAAACTCTAAAACAGTTTTATTACCCATTTCGTCTGAAATCTCCCACTTTTTAAGCTCTGTAGTAGTCTTATTAAAAGTGAGTACAATTTCACTCATGGAGTTACTATTTTTAGAAATAACTCCAATTTTATAGCTCTTTTCGTTCTCTTCAATAAAATTGATCTCAAACTCTTTTTTTATATCGAGATTATTTGAAAGAAGTTTTTTGATAATATTTCCTCCAATTGCATAACTATCAATTTGAAAACCCTCTTTATCTACAATACGCAATAAACTCTCATTTGTAACAATATCTTCTTTTTTATTTTTATAAATAAACTTTGATAGATACGGTTTAGAAAAGAAAAACTTTCCTGTTTCTAGATTACCATTTGAGTCTAATTGTGAGAACTCACCTGACATCGTCTGGATTTCATTCCAATTGTTTTGAATTTTAGAAATAATTGATTCAGTATTAGCTGCTAAAAAATGACAAGGAAAAAAAACCAAAACAATTAAAATAGTTGATCGGATCATCAATCTGTAAATTTATCATAATTGATTTCTCTTTTTCCTACATGATTAGCTGAGCTAATGTATCCCTGTTCTTCTAACTGGTCTATTATTCTTGCAGCTCGATTATAGCCTATTTGAAGTTTACGTTGAAGTAAGCTTGTTGATGCTTTGCCTTCCTTAGAAATAATAGCAATTGAATCTTTAAAGAGTGCATCTTTATCATTCTCTGATAGATCATTATCAATATTTTCATCATCTTCTTCTTTAATAATTTCTTCATCATATTCAGGTTGGCCCTGTTTTTGAAGTGAGTTTACAATATTTTCTATCTCATGATCTGAGATGAATGGCCCATGAATTCGAGTTGTTTGTCCTCCTGCAGTCATCATCAGCATATCACCTTTCCCAAGCAATCTTTCAGCACCCTCTTCACCAAGAATTGTACGACTGTCAAACTTTGAACTGACCTGAAAACTTATTCTGCTTGGAAAATTTGCTTTAATCGTACCAGTAATTACATCAACACTTGGTCTTTGTGTTGCCATAATTAAATGAATACCTGCAGCACGTGCCATTTGTGATAATCGCTGGATTGTATGTTCTATTTCTTTTCCAGCTACCATCATCAAATCTGCCATTTCATCAACGACTACTACAATGAAAGGCATTTTTTTATTCTCGATTTCAATCTTACTTGTTTCAGGCTGTCCTGTGTTAGGATTTATTCCTGATTGAATTGATCTAACTATCTTCTCAGATTTATTGATAGCGTCAGCAATTCTAATGTTATAATTTTCTATGTTTCTGACTCCTAAAAGAGACATTTTTTTATATCGGGACTCCATTTCTCTAACAACCCATTTGAGCGCAGTAATTGCCTTTTTAGGGTCTGTTACAACTGGAGTAATTAAATGTGGTACACCTTCATAAACTGATAACTCAAGCATCTTAGGGTCAATCAATATAAATTTACAGTCGTCAGGCGAGTGCTTATATAAAATTGATGTAATCATAACATTGATGCCGACAGATTTACCTGAACCAGTTGTGCCAGCTATTAAGAGGTGAGGCATATTTTCAAGATTTGTAAATACAGCGTTCCCACTTATGTCTTTACCTAATGCTAAAATTAAATTTTTTTCATTTGATACAAACTTTTCATTCTTAAATAGTTCACTTAAATACACTGGATTTTTAATTGAGTTAGGTATTTCTATACCAATGACATTTTTCCCCGGAATAATGGCGACTCTTGCAGACATTGCACTCATATTTCTTGCAATATCATCTGATAGTGAAATAATTTTAGAGGCTTTAATTCCTGGAGCTGGCTGTAATTCGTACATAGTTACTATTGGTCCAGGCGACACTTTTATTATCTCTCCCTCTATTTTAAAATCAATTAATACATTTTTAAGTTTCTCCGCATTCAGATTGAGTTCTTCCTGATTAGCTGAAGTTTCTATTTTTGAATCAGGTTGGGTAAGAATATCAATTCCAGGAGCTTTATAGTTTAAATCATCTAAAAATATCTCATTTTGCTCGTCAATTAGAACATCTTTTTTCTGCTGGTCCATAAAATCGTTCACAGGTTGATTTTTAATTTCATCGAAATTAATTTTTGGTTCAATTTTTTGATTGTTAATTATTGAGTTATCAACTTTGTTTTTGAATGGGTGATTAATTATCATATACCTTTTAAGAAAAGCAAGTTTCTTAGCCGGTTTAATCAAAAAACTAACAACAGTTTTGAAAAAGATATAAATATTTCCCCATTCATTTACATCTAAACCCATTGCTCCATAAAAAAAAAGTATAAACATAATGAATAAAGCTGATACAAAAATATAAAATAAGTAATTATTTTCGATTATATTTGTATTAGCTATATATATAGCAACTTGATTTGCGATGAATCCATTGGTGCTTGATAGTTGAATCAATTCTGAAAAAATTGATAATGTAACCATCATTATTGGAAGTAAAAGTAAATTAAGAGCAAAAAATTTCATTTTTTTTGTGAAGAAAATTTTATAAGACCAGCTGATAAGAACCGGACAAATCAATAAACTAAAATACCCAAACAACTGAATAAGAACGTCTGAAATATTGGCTCCTAATAATCCTGTCAAATTTCTTACTTTAGAGCCATTCAAATTATTGATGTTAGGATCAAATTGAGAGTAACTTAATATTGATGTAAAAACAAAAATACTTACTATTGCTATGGACAATCCAGTTAATTCTAATACACGATTAATTATAAATATTCTAGCTGAGTCAGGCAAAAGCTTCATATTTTACACCTTCCAAAAATATTTATTATATTCTGTTGGCAATTGATTCACCTACTCATTATATAACTTCTTAAATAATATAAGGATAAAAAAATTTTTATAAAAAATGCACTTCGATTTTATTATATATGGTGAGGGTATATCTGCTGAAATTGCCGCTTTGTCACTTGCCCAAAATAATTTTAAAGTATGTTTTATCAAAAATGGCGCCCATAATAAGAATGAGAGTAATTTAGTCACTTTTCTATCCTCTGGCTCAGTAAATTATTTATCTAATATTTTGCATGATCCCTCGGCATTAAATGAGTATATCGATATAAAAAAAATTACATGTAAATTAGATAAGGCCAGTCAAAATTCAAATATTACTTTTGCTGATAATCAAGAAGGAAAACTTGGAAAGATTATCCCCAATAAAATTATAAAAAAATTATTGAACTCAAGTCTAAATAAAAGTGAAAATATTGAAATCTTAATCAAAACAAAATCTATTGTTAATAAAACTTATGACAACAAAGTTTCTATCATACTAGATGAGAGAAAAGAAATAAAAGCAAAATTATTTGTTTTATCATCAGCTGCAGATCAAAATATGTTAAATAATTTAAACTTTCGATTTATTTCACATAACCTTAACCAAACAGCACTATCAATGAATGTTATTGGTGAATTTAAAAAACAAGGTCAGGCATTTCAAATTTTTACTAGTCGTGGACCTCTCGCTTTTTTGCCTTCATCTAAAAATCATGCATCTTTAGTTTGGTCTTTAAAAAATAATGCTGGTGAACTAAATGAAGATATAAGTAAATTAGCTATTATAGTGAATCAGTATCTCGAAGAAGATATAGGCAAGCTTAGGATTGATAATATTGAAGCTCATGAGTTGAATTTTAATTATGCAAAAAAATTATATGATCGAAACAATATTATTATTGGTAATATTGCTCATAACATTCATCCAATAGCTGGACAGGGGTTGAATCTTAGTATCAAAGATATTTCTTTATTGGTGGCAACAGCATTAAAGTACACTTCTATTGGTTATGAAATAAATAATAAAATGCTACTTGATGAATTTAATCAGTATAGAAAAATAGATAATGCCGCCTATTCTTTTGGTACACTTGCTTTGGATAGAGTTTTATCAAGTAAAAATAGGTTTATAAGTATGATTACTGGTCTTGGAATAAAAATTTTAGAAAAAAATAATTTTGCAAAAGAAAAAATTATTAATAGTGCAACTGGAACCAGTCATTTTAAATCACTTTAGTGAAGCTGATCACTCTTTTTGTTTGGACCATCAAATATATATGATTGATAAAGTGCTTCAAGAACATGACTTCTAGTAATTATTGTCTTCGACTCCAGCAGTAGTTGTTTTTCTTCTGATGTAAATGGCACAAGGATACCTGAATAGTTGATTAACTGTTCAGTAGGCGTTTCTTTTATAATTTCCCAATCAGCTAAAATTTTCCTATTTTCGAGATACCTTTTCACAAGAGCTAAAAGCTTTGAACGATCGATGGTATCAACATTTTGATGTTCTAAATCTGAATTGTATTTACTATAATCGGGTATAATTTGTCTATAAGCTGTGGTTGTGTTTAATTCTTCCTCAATTTCAAATCTAATTGTCCCTGATAAGGTAATTAAATATCGATTATCTTCTGCCTCGTTAAATGTTGATATTCTTCCCAAACATCCAACTTTCTTTAAAGTTTTTTCTCCAGGCTTACTTGGTTGTATCATTCCTATGACACGCCCGGGGGAGGCCAAGGCATTATCAATCATTTCAACATATCTTGGTTCAAAAATATTCAGTGGTAGCTGTGTTCCAGGAAATAGCACCGCACCGGTAAGAGGAAAAATTGCTATTTTTTTTGGGAGAAGTTCAATATTTTTTGTTTTGATCATTTATAAAACCTTACACTAAATCACTCCTATATTAAATAATCCGCTTATCTTGAAAAACAAGGCTTTTTCAGATAGAACCTCCTTACTAGTGCGAGTGTAGCTCAGTGGTAGAGCGAAACGTTGCCAACGTTTAGGTCGAGGGTTCGACTCCCTTCACTCGCTCCATGATTATTTTGTTGCTTTATGTTTTTAAACTTAAACAAATATTTGCTCTGGTTTTAAACTGCAGTTCATAACCAACCTTTGTTAGAAAGTCGAGCAAGTTGGAATTCTTCCATTCTGACATGCTTGTAAATTCTATGACCATGTTTAGAGGATATAATGATCTAGGAGCGCTTTCAAAAAATGGAATAAGTGCTCTGTCTTCATGTCCTTCAATATCAATTTTTAAACAGCTAACACTTTTAACCTGAAGTCTTGATAAAATAGCATTCAATGAAGTTGTTTTTATAGCAATAGAATTTTTAGAAGCTTTTTCTGTAAGATATGCTGATCCATATCCTTTCGCAAGATCTAGCTGAAAATTTCCTGTATCATCAGATACCGCATAATTTTCTAATATCATTTTTTCTTTTATTCCATTTTTAATCTTATCCAACAATTCAATATTTTCTCTTTGCCTGGTGATCATTAGAGGGTTTGGCTCTATAGATATAATTTGTAAGAAATTAATTTCAGGAAAAATATTCGCAATATTCATTGAATAAAAACCAATATTAGAACCTATATCGACAAAGGTTGAATTTGCCTTCATATTTCGAATTAAAAAATCAATTTCTTTTTTATTGTAATTACCAAAAGCAATTTTTACATCGCTCATATAGTCAAAATAAAAGTAAAACGGGATGCCATTAACTATAGCTTTAACTCGGGACTGCCTCGGATTATTTTCTGGGTTGTAATTAATAATTTTTTCTATTAATTTCCATATCAAATTTCTAATGTTTCCTCTTACAAAAAAAAGATTTTGAGAAATTAAAATAATCAGTTCAGCAATTCTATTTCTAATTCCCATTTTGATATTATTTTCAAATCCTGTAGCTAGATCATTAATAAAAAAACTTTTTTACAATTAACTTTGATTCTATCTCAAAAAAATATTTAACATACAAATTAATAGTTATTGTATAGACTAATATTTATGAGAGCATCTCGATTAGGTAGATATTCATGGACCATGTTTGATTGGGCAAATCAACCTTTCTATACACTGATTACAACTTTTGTTTTTTCTTATTATTTTTCTCAAGTATTTATAGCTGACGATGTTCGTGGTCCAGAATTATGGGGATATACACAAACTATTGCTGGATTATCTGTAGCTCTACTAAGTCCCATATTAGGTTCTATTGCAGATTTAAGGGGTAATCGAAAACCTTGGATCATGTTTTTTTCAATTGTATTTGTTATTTCTATGTGTTTTTTGTGGTATGCCCTTCCTGGGGCTCCCAACGGCGTTTGGTTAATAATGATAGCCATGACTGCTGCAACTGCAGCAATTGCCTTTGCTGAAGTATTTAACAATGCCATGCTTCCCTCAATTGAAACTGAGGATAGGGTTGGTTATTTAAGTGGATTAGGGTATGGACTCGGTTATTTTGGAGGACTTGTAGCACTAATTCTCTTTTTAATAATCTTTGTAAATGCTGAGGTACCACCCTTTGCATTAAATGTAGACACTTTTGAAAATATAAGAATAGTTGGTCCGATAGGTGCATTTTGGTATGTATTATTTATTATACCATTCTTTTTATTTACTCCTGACGTAAAATCTATTCAAATATCAATTTTAAATTCTATAAGACAGGGCTTACAGAATTTTTTTAATACAATTCGTAAAGTAAGAGAATTTAGGAATGTAATCACTTTCTTATTTGCTCGGATGTTTTATCAAGATGCTCTCAATGCCATGTTTATTTTTGGGGGAATTTATGCAGCCCAAGTTTTAGATTGGGGTTTTCAGGAGCTACTTATACTTGGGATTATTGTAAATATTTTTGCTGCCCCTGGCGCTATTCTGGGAGGATGGTTTAATGATAAAATTGGTGCCAAGCGCGTTGTTATGATTTCTGTTGTTGGACTCATGGTCACAGCTGTTATGGCAGTATCTATAACTCGAGATACACTATTTTTTGTTATTCCAGTCGATGCTTATTCTTATACAGTCAATGAATACACATTTGGTCTTTACGAGTCTATTGGAGAGGTTGTTTATGTCCTAGTTGTTATTTTTCTTGGAACATTTTCAGGTCCTGCTCAAGCTGCCTCAAGAGCCTTAATGTCTAATATAGCGCCAAGAAAATATATTACTGAATTTTTTGGGTTGTTTGCTTTCGCAGGCAAGGCTACCTCGTGGTTGGCGCCAGCGATAATTGCCTTTTTAACTGCTTACTATGAAAGTTTAAGAATTGGGATGGGTGCAATAATTGTTTTTACTATAATCGGCTTAATAGCCTTAATGTATGTCAAGGAAACTAGAGAATAAGTTTTTAATGTCTAAAATGTCTTATTCCAGTAAATACCATTGATATACCAGCATCGTCTGCAGCTTTGATAACCTCATCATCTTTAACAGAGCCCCCTGGTTGAATAACCGCTGTAGCCCCTGATGATATCGTGACTAAGAGACCGTCAGCAAAAGGAAAAAAAGCATCTGAGGCAACAACTGAGTCTTTGAGAGAATTTTCATCACTGCTTTCCATCTCACTATTTTTTTGAGAAGCAATTTTGGCACTATCAACTCTGCTCATTTGACCTGCGCCGATACCAATGGTTTTTTGATTTTTTACATAAATGATTGCATTTGATTTTACATGCTTACATACTTTGAATGCAAACAGCATATCATCCATCTGACCACTCGTTGGTTCTTTCTGAGTAACAATTTTTAAATCGGACTTTTCGGTTTGTTTAATATCACCTGACTGTACAAGAATGCCACCTTCGATACTTTTAAAGTTCTGTGAAATATATTTCTCATGTAAAGAAGGCAAAACTAAAATACGTAAATTATTTTTTGTTTTAAAAATTTTTTCTGCTCCATCACTGATCCCAGGAGCAATGATAACTTCTGTAAATATTTTGATAATTTCTTTTGCAGTATCTTCATCAATAATTTGATTGGTAGCGATAATTCCCCCAAATGCACTTGTGGTATCACATGAAAATGCTTTTACGTATGCATCGCTTAATGAACTTGCACTAGCAACACCGCAAGGATTTGCATGCTTGATGATCGCAACAGTTGGAACATCCTCATCAAACTCTTTGATCAATTGCAGCGCTGCATCAGAGTCGTTAATATTATTGTAACTAAGCTCTTTTCCTTGCAGCAAAGTTGCATAAGGAATACCCGATCGGTTTTGTGATGATTTATAAAGTCCGGCTGATTGATGAGGGTTTTCACCGTAGCGAAGTGTTGATGATAATTTACCTGCTGATGAAAAATTATTAATGTGATTACTTTGATCTCGATGAAACCAATTGCTTATCATTGAGTCGTAATAAGCTGTCATTGAAAATGTCTTAGCGGCTAACTTTTTTCTAAAACTCAAAGTTGTTGATCCTTTATTTTTCTTCATCTCATTAATCACATCTGAGTAGTCGTTTGCATCAGTAACCACCGTCACAAATTTGTGGTTCTTAGCCGCTGAGCGCAACATTGCTGGTCCGCCAATATCAATGTTTTCAATGCAGATTTCCTCATTTTCTTGAGTATTTATGGTCTCTTCAAAGGGATAAAGATTAACAATGATCAAATCAATATCTTCAATATCATGCTCAATTTGAGACTGAACATGATCTTTATTATCTCTCTTAGCAAGCAAACCTCCATGCACATTGGGATGCAATGTCTTTACACGTCCATCCATCATTTCTGGAAAATTAGTTAGTGTGGAGACGTCCATGACATCAACCCCCATATCAGCAATGGCTTTTGCAGTACCACCAGTTGAAACGATTTTCACGTCATGTTCTTGTAGTGAGCGAACAATGTTTTTTAAACCTGATTTATCTGAAACAGATATCAGCGCAGTTTTTATTTTGACGTCCAATTTAATGGCCTCTTAATTTTTCAATGTTATTTGCGTATTCATCCGGACCACCTTTGAATGTCGTGGTGCCAGCCACAATCATGTTTGCTCCAGCATCAATAACTGATTGAATATTTTCAAAATTGATCCCTCCATCAATTTCTAAATCAATTTCCCTACCCGATTGATCGATTTCATTTCGAAGCTTCTCAAGCTTATCCAGTGCAGTTGGAATAAATTTTTGTCCGCCAAAACCTGGATGCACACTCATGACCAAAATAAGATCTAACTGATCCATAAATGGTTTAACTACTTCCCATTCTGTATCAGGATTAATTGCAAGTCCTGCTTTCACGTTTAATGATTTTATTTTGTCAATACAGGCTTGTGTATCGTCATTGGCTTCAGGGTGAACTGATACAATATCAGCTCCCGCTTCGACAAACTTTTCAATGTATGGTTGAACAGGATCTATCATTAAATGAACATCAAAAGGCAGTGATGATTTATCTCTGATCGATTTTACTATGTCAGGTCCAATGGTTAAGTTCGGCACAAAGTGTCCATCCATGACATCAACATGAATATAGTCAGCGCCTGCTTTGGTGATGTTAACGACTTCCTCGCCCAATGATGAAAAATCAGATGCTAGTATCGAAGGTGATATTTTAACCGACATGTGTAAGAAGCATTATTTCTCTGTATAACAGAAACCCCATTTGTTTCCCACTATTTTTCATGCTTTGATAACGCAAAATTTAAGATTAAATTAAGTACTATGAGCGATAAAAAAACTGAAGTTATTGAGGATACAGAAGACAAGAAATCTGCCTCAAAACTAATTAAAAAGAAAAAGGAAATAGGTGGTACTGATGGACCTGAACCAACCCGCTTTGGCGACTGGGAGAAAAAGGGAATCACCTCAGATTTCTAAAAGTGGAGCCTTCTATGACCCAAATCTATTTTCATAAACTTCTTTAATTTCGTTAGGCCATACTTCTTTCATATACGATACCAATTCCCAAACTTCCTCATCAGAAAGACCTGAGTTGCCGAGCATCTTTCCCTCATAATTCGGATCAAAACTTGTGAAGCCATATTTTATGACCCTGTATAAATATTCTGGTGAATGATGCCATGTATGAGCCGTGCCATTTAATGGAGGCGCAAGTCGATGTCCGTCGTCATCAAGTTGATTTTGCCATCCAACTTGACCTTGTAAATTTTTACCATGACAGGACGCACAATTATTTTGATAAAGAGACACTACAGCAGGAGATGTCTGCGCATTAACCATATCAATTCTACTCTGTGTATTGTTGTTGTCGGGCATCATCATAAAATATAAGCCAATGATGATTATTCCCGTAATCAGTATGTAGAGCGAATTCTTTCTAATCACATCAGATTAAATAATTTGATAAAAATCAACATCAAGAAGATTTTTTAAGGGCTATTTAAAGCTGCTGATCAAATGTAGACGGCTTCCAGTCTTTAGGTGCGAGTTCTAAATCTTCAAATTGAAAGGCAGGCGCGACCGTACAACCAATCAAGCTATAAGAACCAGTAGACTTTAGAGCAAACCAAGTACCTTTTTTAACAGTATACATAAAATTATTGTTGGACCCTATTTCATCAATCTGAAATTCTACTCCATCTTTTGAGGTGTATACGTTAAGGGGACTGCCAGAGTAAAAGTGTAATGTTTCCGTTTTGGTTATTCTGTGCCAATGAGAATTTTCATGTTCTTCTAATAAAAAATATATATGCGTGACATCGTCATTTCTAAAAATCTCAACATAATGTCCGCCCTCAGGATGTGGTTCCATATTATGCTTTTCTATTAAATTTTTTATAAGTTGTTTATCCAATTGCTTATTTCCTTAATATAAAATTCATCAAGTTCAGGATTAAGAAATCCAACAATAAAATGTTGGGTGATATCTTTCTCGCCTGACTCAATAATTACTATTTTACTTTTTTTGTTACCCCAGTTATCCAGTCTTTTTTTTGTTTCATAAGAGTTCAAAACATCATCATCGTAGTCAAAAAATGTTAATGCTGGAATTTTATTCTCCGAAAAGTTTTTTTCTGCTACTGCACTCATGATGTGACCTCCTTCTACTCCATCAGATGTCTCAAATACATTTGTAGAGTACTTAGTACAATCATATTTCTTTTGATCATTGATATAATCATTGCAATCCAAATTTATTATATCAAGGAAAGACCCTGCATAAAGCCATAGGCTGATATTTCTTAATGTTCCGACGTATGCTGGGGCAAAAAGAACTACCCCATGTAGATCCTTAGATAGCTCCTCATCAAAAGAAGCCGCTGTGGTAAGTGCACCGCCAAGAGAAAAGCCAATCAAAATAACTTTATTACCTATTCTTTTAGCAATTTCTATTGCTTCCGATGTATCGTTTAAATAATTCTCTGCACTCATCTGCTTTGAACCAGGATGTTCACGACCATGGCCCGACAACCTTGATAAAAAAATATTTGCATTGAGATCCTTCGATAACTTATCGAAAAATTCTTTTTGTTGAAAATTAGTTGTGCTAAAGCCAGGCAAAAAAGCGATAGCAATTTCGGTCTTATTTTTTTCCTCATTCGACCATATTATTTTTTTTTGTGCTTCTTCAGGAACATCTCCGAGACTTATCTCAGAGTTTTTAAGATAGTTATCCAGATCTATATCACTTGGTATGTATACTTCTTTAAAGTTTAAGTCAGATTTCCCCAACAGAGATGCAATGTTAAGAATCCAAATTATGATTAAAGTAACAATGATCCCTTTTATAAATGACAACCAAAGATAGGCGTAATTAGATAATGCAAACTTATTTTGTATTTTTAATAGATATTTTTTATGAAAATTGATCACTTGTTCATTCGATTGTCGATCAGATCATCGACTACTGCTGGTTCGGCCAAAGTAGATGTATCGCCAAGATTGCTATATTCATTTTCAGCAATCTTTCTTAAAATTCTTCGCATGATTTTACCAGACCGTGTCTTTGGAAGACCGGGTGCCCATTGAATAAGATCAGGAGATGCAATGGGTCCAATCTCTTTTCGAACCCAAGCAACCAACTCTTTATATAATTCGTCAGATGTTGCTTCGCCTGCGTTTAAGGTTACGTAAGCGTAAATTCCCTGACCTTTAATGTCATGAGGATAACCAACAACAGCAGCTTCACTGACTTTTGGATGTGCAACTAAAGCCGATTCAACTTCGGCGGTTCCCATACGGTGACCAGAAACATTAATGACATCATCAACACGTCCCGTGATCCAATAGTAACCATCTTCATCACGCTTGCATCCATCACCGGTGAAATACTTTCCATCAAATTGAGAAAAATAAGTTTCAATAAATCTTTTGTGATCGCCGTATACGGTTCTCATTTGTCCTGGCCAAGAATCTGCAAGACACAATGATCCTTCACAGGCTCCTTCTAATATATTTCCTTCAGCATCCATGATCTCTGGTTGGATACCAAAGAAAGGTTTTGTTGCTGAGCCTGGTTTTTGAGCAATAGCTCCAGGAAGAGGTGAAATTAAGATGCCCCCCGTTTCAGTTTGCCACCATGTATCGACGATGGGACATTTTTTTTCACCGACGACATTATAATACCACATCCAGGCTTCCGGATTGATTGGCTCGCCCACAGTGCCGAGTAATTTTAGAGAGGATCGACTTGTTTTTGTTACTGGTCCTTCACCTTCACGCATGAGTGCACGAATAGCTGTCGGCGCTGTGTAGAAAATATTTACTTTGTGTTTATCAACTACTTCCCAGAAACGAGATGCGCTTGGATAATTAGGCACCCCTTCAAACATGACTGTAATTGCACCATTAGCGAGTGGTCCATATACAATGTAACTGTGTCCCGTGACCCAGCCAACATCAGCCGTGCACCAGTAAACATCACCTGGTTTGTAATCAAATACATATTGATGTGTCATGGAGGCGTACACCATATAACCACCAGATGTATGCATCACGCCTTTTGGTTTTCCTGTAGATCCTGATGTATAGAGAATGAATAATGGATCTTCCGCATTCATTTCTTCTGGCGGACAGTCATCTGATGCATCACTTATTAATTCATGATACCAAACATCACGGTCATCATGCCAATCGATTGCCCCACCTGTTCGCTTGACAACAATACAATGTCTCACACCACCTGAGATGTTGATGGCATCGTCAGTATTCTTTTTTAATGGAATTGGTTTGCCGCCTCTTAACCCTTCATCAGCCGTTATCACAATATCTGATTTACAATCACTGATGCGTCCTGCAAGTGAGTCAGGTGAAAAGCCACCGAACACGACTGAGTGAATAGCGCCAATGCGTGTGCACGCAAGCATAGCGTATGCTGCTTCAGGAATCATTGGCATATAAATGGTTACACGGTCACCTTTTTTTACCCCAAGGGATTTCATGCCATTAGATAATTTTGAAACTTCTTTATGAAGTTCATGATAAGTAATGTGCTTTGAATCTTTTGGATCATCGCCTTCCCAAATGATGGCTGTCTGATCCCCTTTATCTTTTAAATGTCGATCGATGCAATTAGCGGACGCATTAAGAGCACCATCTTCGTACCACTTGATTGAAAAATTATCTTTGTTGAATGATACATCTTTCACTTTTGTATACGGCTTTATCCATTCTATACGTTTGCCGTGCTCGTTCCAAAAATCTTCATTGTTGTTGAAGGATGTTTCATACCACTCATTATATTTATCTTGGTTAATTTGTGCGTTGGCCGACCAATCGGCACTGACGTTAAATTTTTCATTATCACTCATAGACCAAATATCTTATTTGATACCACCTAGATTGCAAATAATAGTCCAGGACTTCTTATCGATGGGCATTACAGATAGTCTCGATTGTTTCACTAAAGCAAGATGATTTAGTCTTTTGTCGCTTTTTATTTGATTGAGATTCACTCTTTTTTTTAGTGCTTTAACTGCGCTTACACTCACCATACCAAAGCGTTTGGACTTATCGGTAGGATCAGGGTGATACTCTTTAACAACTTTGACAATCCCCACAACATCACGTTCTTTCACTGAGTGATAAAAAAAACAAAGATCCCCCTTCTTCATTTTTTTCATATTATTTGAGGCTTGATAATTTCTCACTCCATCCCAGCCTTCACCCTTTGCGCCAACCTTTACTTGTTGTTCCCAAGACCAGGTTTCTGGTTCAGACTTCATTAAATAATAAGATCTTGTCATATTTTATTGAATAATTTTTCTATAATTTTTTATCATTAAGTTTAGTCATTGCTTTAGCAGGTGAAAAAGTATAATCATTGTCATCCATCAACTCACCAGATTTTAGATCATATAGTTTCCAATTAAAACTAATTTCACTGTTAGGTTTGTTTCCTAATTTTAAAATTGTTAATTCAATTTTCCTTGGTTTGCCATTAGAAGAGCCTTCAAATATTCTTGTCTCCTTTTCTTTCCAAAAACCTAAAGGAAACTTACAGCCATTTTTAATCACACTTCCACCCCGCCTACTATCCCAAACTCTGCCAATGCATTGGCCATTATTCGTGATGGTAAATAATTGAGTTTTTAATTCAGTTTGATCTTTTCTTGTCCTTTTATAGACTTTGATCACTTCTTGCGTATTGGGGTTCTTCCAATTTTCAGGGCCTGTAATTTTTTTCGTTTTTTTCTCACCAAAAACTAAATCAGCTTTTGTGAATTTAATTTCAGTATCATTTCGAACTTCCCCACCTGTAAATAATTCGAGAGGAATAAACCTTTCGTTTGCAATAGAAGACTGGGAACAAAACAGAATTAATATCAGTAATATTAATTTTTTCATCTTATTCTCTTGTTATTGGCCTAGTTAAAAGTTCTTGAATGGCAACATCAATGTTTTTTTTTCGGTACAAGACTCTATAGACAGCTTCGTTAATGGGTAAATCTAATTTTTCTCTAGATGCAAGTTTTTTTAATGCCCGAACAGTAAAAACACCTTCAGCAATTGAAAATTTCTTTTGAATAATCTCATTTAATGTTTTTCCTTTTGCTAAATCAATTCCAAGAGAAAAATTTCTGGATTCTTTAGAAGAACATGTGAGAAATAAATCGCCCATACCTGAAAGACCAGCGAGCGTACTTTTTTTTGCATTCATTGATTTAGCAACCGTTGTTATTTCTGCAAAGCTTCTTGCGATGATTGAGGCGACTGCATTCTCTCCGTATTTTTTTCCAACCACAATTCCACTGGCAATGGCGTATATATTTTTTAGTGCACCTGCAATTTGTGATCCAATAATATCATTGGATAAATAAGGTCTCAGTGTTGGCGATTTAATAAGTGATGCAATTTTTTTTGCTACTTCTTCATGTTTAGATGCAACGGTTGTTGCAGCGGGTAATCCTTTTGCAATTTCAGCTGCAAAGTTTGGACCTGATATGACTGCAATTTTATTTTTTGGGAATATCGATGATACGATCTGGCTTGGTAATTTTAAGCTGTTCATTTCAAGTCCTTTTGAACAACAAACAAAAATTGTTTTTTCATCTAAAAAATTTTTTAATTTGTTTAAAACTCCAAAGAGATATTGAACTGGAATCACTAAAAATAATATCTCACATTCAGAAACATTATTGATTTCTGTCGTACAATTTATTTTTTTGCTTAATTTAACTTTAGGAAGAAATCTTTTGTTTTCTCTATACTTTTCAATATTTTCACTAACACTTTTTTCTTTGGCCCAGAGTCTTACTTTCTGTTTTTGTGCTAAAATATTGGCAAGTGCCGTACCCCAGGCACCAGCTCCGATGACCCCAATTTTAAAATTTTTTTTATCCGCCAACGACTCTTTTTCCTTTCATAAATAAAGCATCTTTATCAAGGGGCCATCTTGGTTTTGGTTTGAAATCAAGTTTGTTAAACATATTGCGTTCAAATCTTTCTATGCCAGCCAGTGCAATCATAGCTCCATTATCAGTACAATATTTTATTGAGGGAAACAGAAATTCGCATCGATGAGTTGACTCTAATTCTGTAAGTGCGCCGCGTAGACTTTTATTTGCAGCTACTCCTCCAGCAACTACAATTCTTGTAATTTCTTTTGATGTATTAATATTTTGAAAATGCTCAATAGCATTTTTAGCCTTGGCATATAAAATTTGGTTGATGGTTTTTTGAAAAGAGGCTGACATGTCTTTTTTAAATTTCTCGGTACATTTATTTTGAGCAACCACATTAGCGACTGCTGACTTGAGACCCGCAAAAGAAAAGTGACAATTGTTTTCATTGATAAGAGGTAAGGGTAACTTGTATTTATTTTCATTACCTTCTTTGGCGTATTTTTCGATCTCTGGTCCACCTGGATATTCCATTTTTAAAAGACGTGCAGTTTTATCAAACGCCTCACCCAGTGCGTCATCAATGGTTGTGCCAATACGTTTATAAGTATTAAATTTTTTTATTACTGTAAATTCAGTGTGTCCACCGGATACCAATAATAATAAATATGGAAACTCAATTTTTTGTTCAAGTTTAATGGATAGAGCGTGACCTTCTAAATGGTTAATCGCGATGAAGGGCTTCTTTAGTGAAGAAGCCAGTGTCTTTCCAGCGACAACGCCCACTAATAGTCCGCCGAGTAAACCAGGGCCTGCTGTTGAGGCGATGGCATGAATGCTACGGAATGTAATCTTGGCCTTATCCAGAGCCATTTGAATTAACTTATGAATGACATCTGAATGAGCTCTTGCGGCAAGTTCTGGAACAACTCCTCCATAATCTTTATGAACATCAAGCTGAGATTTAACAATATTTGAGAGGACTTTAATCCTCTCTCCGTATTTTTCTACAACTGACACTGATGTTTCATCACAACTAGATTCGATGCCTAGTACCCTAATTTTTCTCATACCCATATTTTCTAAAAACCGATTAAATTCAGTATACTTTAAGTATTATTTCTTTAATTATAAACCTAACGTAAAAATGTTCGATATTATAATGTATGTTTGAATTTGAAAAAATTGTAGTGGGAATTCGAAGCAGTAATTTATCAAAATCTCAGACTAATCTCTTAATTCAGGAGATTCTGAGTTTAGATCCAAAAATAAAGAGAGATTTATTTGATATAAGAACAATCAAAACGACCGGTGATGTTCAAAGTACGCATCGTCTGGATCGCATCGGAGGTAAAGGGCTATTTATCAAAGAGATAGAGGAACAAATAATATCAGGTAAAGTCGATGTCGGGGTACATTCAATGAAGGACGTACCGGTGCAGGAAGCATTTCCAGATCTAGACATTATTTGTTGGACGAAAAGACACAAAGCCAATGATGCGTTATTAAGCAATTCAGGTAAAAGTTTCATGGATTTACCACCTGGGAGTGTAATTGGGACCAGTTCTGTTCGTCGAAGGTCACAAGTTCTAAATTTAAGAAAGGACTTATCTATAAAATTATTGAGAGGCAACGTCGATACACGTATTCAGAAATTAAAAAATAAGGAATATGACGCTATCATTTTAAGCCTTGCTGGATTGGAAAGATTAGGCATGGAACATTTGGTTACGGAAGTTTTAGATTTCCAACTTTTTTTGCCTGCTGCCTGCCAGGGCTCGGTTGGGGTGCAAGCTATGCGCTCTAGTAGAGTGAAAAAAATATTTTCACTCATAAATGATTACAAAACTCAAACAGAGTGTTTGTCCGAACGACGTGTTCTAAAAATAATTAACGCAAACTGCAATAGTCCTGTTTCAGTTTATGCAAAAATAGACAATGAACAAATTAACATTAGATTTGAACTATACGATCATGATGGGCAGAAAATTTTACGCAAAGAATTAACAGGCAACAAAAACAATTATTTTGAATTAAGTAATCACTTGGGCTTAGAAGTTATAAAAGCTGTGGGTCAAAAAAAAATAAATGAATTGGATGAATTAAAAAATGATTTTGATTACACGCCCTAAAGAAAGAGCAAAGCGACTTTCAGAAATTCTTAATAAGAAAGACATTCCCCACCACATAGATTCACTTATTGAATTCAAGCATGAGGTAAAAGATAAGTTTGAGTTATTAAATAAATTTATTCTGATCAGCAGTGTTGAAACCGTTCACTCAATGAAAATAAATAATATTATTAAGAATAAAATGCTTAATGATGTTTCAATTAATGTTATAGGTGATCAAGCCGCATCGCTGTTGAATGAATTAGGTATTTTCAGCATTAATAAAATTTTTCAAGATTTTGGTAATTTTAAAAAATTTATGGATGATCAAAATATTTTCCAAAAAATAGATTATTTGTGCAGTGATATAATTTCAGATGAAGCTCAACAATTGGTGGATCAAGGTAGATTAAGAAAAGTAATTTTTTATAAAACAATTCCAGTTGAAAATCTTAGCGATGCAACACTAGAATTGTTAGATAAAGATAAGATACATGCAGTCCTAATTTATTCAAAGTTCACAGCAATCACTTTCATAAAACTTGTGCACAAACACAATTTACTTAAGCAGGCCAAACAAATGACTTATTATTGTTTGAGTGAGCGAATAGCTCGAGAGCTTCAAAAAAATAGTCTAATTGAGTGTCAGGTCAGCAGCAGGCCTAATCAAGAATCCCTAATAAATTTGCTAAAAAAATAGAAATCATTATTTATCAATTACTTAACAATCATATATTCGAGTGTGACATAAAAACAATATATATAAAAATTGTGGCTTTTAAGACATTGACAATTTGGCAGATTCTTGTTGAATAGCCCTAATATATTTAATTTCTGATCATGCTGTGTTCGATCAGCTTAAATTTATTTATTAAAGTTTACAATGAAGGGGAGAATTTCATGAATAATTTTTATAAACCAGTTGCATGGCTCGTAGGAGGATTACTATTTGCTTCTACACATATGTCTTATGCAGCTGAAATAAACTTACCAGGTATGACTGGTAATATAAATTCTACAATTACATCTGGATTCAGTCTGAGAGCAAGTGAGAGAAACTGTATGCTCCAGGATGGATATTCTTACAACCTACAATCTTCTGATCTTGGTACTTCAATTGATTCTGATGCTAAGATACTTGCATTAATGGGTGATACGGAAATTGATACTGCTGCAGAATTAACCAGTGTTCTTTCAGGTGGTAACAAAAACTATTTATATAGCGATACATGTTCACAGTATTTAACTGATGACTATGGCAACACAGCAACGAAACCAGTCGAGTATGGAAATGTCAACTCTGATCTTGGAAACTTAAACTTCGATCGAGGTGATGTGATTGACGCAACACAAAAACTTTTCACAGCCATCGATGGCGAAACAGATGCCGGCCTTCGTTTTGATTTATCATTCACAGCTAACGTAAACCCTGCTTTAGATATAAGCTCCCCAATCTTTAAGCAACTTACAAACGAAGCTGAGAATGAATATGAAAACGATTTTCAATTACTTGATGCTTATGTAACAACCTCTCTTGATGTGGGTGATAGCATTGTGGACATTACAATTGGAAAACAAGCAACAAACTGGGGTGAAGCAACATTTATTCCTGTAGGCTTCAACGGTTTAGTGGCTAACTCATTTGACTTATCGAAATTAAGAGCTCCAGGATCAAGTATTCGTGAAGCAATTTTACCAACTGAACAAATTACATTCGCAACGGATCTCGAAGGATGGTCAATGGAGGCTTACTATCAGTTTGGCCATGATGCGATAAAGATTGATCCATCAGGAACTTTCTTCGGTTCTCAAGTTGCTGCTACAGGTGGTGATGATATCCTTGCAAGCGGTGGTTACTTAAACTCACAATACCCTGTAGGTAAGTGTAACACTTCTGAAACTCTTTTAGTTGGTGCAGCGTGTAATGATACTACGTGGGCTGCAGGAGAATCAACAGCTTCGCTTGCAACTCCAAATACTCATGATTTTGGTTATTTAAATAGAACAGCTTGGACAACTGCGGCTACTGCTTATGCTGCGGGTGATACAACTGACATTGATAAGTGGATTGCAGGCGCATCAAATGCAACAAATGCACCTCCAAGTTCTGGTTTGTACAGTATTCCAATTCACCCAACTACTGGTGATAACGGTTTAACAACTTATGTTGGGACAATGTATGCAAATGCAGGTATTAATCCATTGTCAGAAACTGCAGCTGCAGATTTTGCAGCCTTAGCGGTTGGTACACAGGCCGCAGCTGCTTCAGCGGCTCAGTCTACATTGGAAGCTGGTGGTTATGAATTCCAAAACCTGGTGATCACAGGCGGACTGGAAACAGCTGGTAAATTGAACACTGCTGCTGATGCAGCTGCTGTTTGGGCTGACGCTAACATTGACGCATGGGAATTTGATCAAGCTGCTACTGTTCATTTCAGAGCGCATTCAGAAAAACATGTATTGCCAGATGATGACGGACAATTCGGTATCAAATTTGGTAAATATTTTGATGACATTGGTACTGGCGTTGATGCACAGTTCTATTATGCAAACTACCACTCAAAAGTTCCTTACATAAGATTAGTAGGTAAAGGTGGTATGCTTGCTGGTGACATCGTAGGTGCGTACACGGCTCATGTTGCTGACGCACAACAAGCCGCAGGTGTTGCAATTAGTATGTACCCATTAGGTGCGGCAACTGCCACGTCAGTTAATGGTGCAATGTTAACTACTGCAAGAGGTACTGATATGGGAGCTGCTACTGGTATTGGAGCTTTAACTGGCACAGAATCACTTGGTTACACTGTTGGTTCTGCACAGCAAATGATGCTTTATGCATTATTAAATGCTTCAGTGGATGTTGGTGAAGGTGCATCCGAGTCTCTCGGCTGTACTTACTCTGGCGGTTATGCAAAACTTGAAAGTGGTTGCTCTGAGTATGAGAAAGAAATTTTCAGTAATATCAACAATCGTATCCTTATGAGCAACGGAGTGATGTATAACGATCCTACAAAACAGTGGGATACTGCTACGAACGCTGGACTATATATTTCATTTACGCCAGCCTTGGCAGCAGCAGTTACACCTTTGAACTATGCAAAATATCAATTTGTTTATCCTGAGGATAACGAAATTTATGGTGCAAGTTTCAGTACAAATGTTAATGGCACAATGGTAAATGGTGAAGTTTCCTACAGACCTGATTTTCCTCTAGCTTATTCACTTGGTGAACAAGCAGCTCAACTTCAGGATGTTACAGGCGTTACCACGGCGTTGACACTAGCCGGTTACGATGGTGCATTACTTGACGCATCAGGTGTAAAAGCAGGCAGAATTGCTCAAATGAAAACTGCCTATGAGTCAATTTACGGTGCGGGATCTTACAATACAGCAATATTGAACAACACAAGATCCTCACTACCTCAACTAGCTAATGCTGGTTCTCCAGGCGTTGATTTCTACACAACTCCTTATATCAAAAAGGATATCTTATCTTTTGATATTGGTACGACAACTACATTCACGGCCTCTGATCCAATTGTGACTACATTGGGAGCTGACAGCGCATTCTTGTTAACAGAGCTTGCTGGTGGTTTCATTTCAGACATGGATAACATGAGAGATGGTTATATTGCTCGAAGTGGTTTTAATGAGGGTAATGGTGAGTACTTGTGCTTAGGTATGTTTAAAGACTTGCCTGCAGATGAACTTACAGCTCTTAATGCAAAACTAGCATCCTATGAGATCACTACTTCACTTTCTGATACTACTGCGTCACAGATTGACTATAACATGTCTGATGGTACTCATACGGCTCTTGGATCAAGTATTACAGATGGAGTTTTCGGTAATGGATCATACTGTGAAGGCAGAATGGGGGCAGATGATAAAGCATTTACTTACAGAATCGTTGGTGGTGCGGCTTATAATAACTATCTCAATTCAGCATGGTCATTAAACCCAAGCTTTGCATGGTCTCACGACTTTAGCGGTTATGGACCGGCATCGGCACTTGGAATTACTGAAGGTAGCATGTCAATGAGAGTTGGTGTGTCTTTGGTAAATGGTGACACCTCAGTTGATCTTAACTATATCGACAATATGGGTGACGACGATATTAACCTTAGAAACGACATGGACTTTGTTTCAGCGTCAGTTTCTCACTCATTTTAATTTAGGGAAGGGAATACGATGAATAAAATGAATATAAAAAACTTACTAACAGCAACTTTTGCTGCAGTAGTGTTTTCTGTTTCAGCTGTTCTGGCTGATGGTCACTTAAAATACTCAGTGACTGCAGGAAATATTGCTGAATATGATGACGTGCTAACACCTGGCCAAAAGGCTATGTTTAGTGCTTATCCAGATACGTTTAGGATTGATGTTTACGAAAGTTCTCCTGCGTGTACTGCGCCGGATGATGTACTTGCCTTGACAGAAACAAATGGCACGATGGTCAATGATAACGAAGGCTTCGAGGTTCCTAACGTTGGACAAATACCTTTCCCAAATCCAACACATCCTCAACATTTTGTTTGGAACTTCAGAATGACTGGAAGTTATATTTCAAATGCTCAAAGAGTAGGAACTTCTACCAATGTCGCAGCTGATGGATCAATTATAATTGGACAACAAATTACGGATATTGTGTTCCCACAAAATCCTGACACACAGTCGCAATATGCTGATAATAATATCCATGCGATGTTTATGCAGAAAAATATAGGACCACCAAGAGCTGCTGGGGTTGTTACTCTTGTCCATGACTTTGTTGATAGTTATGTGCAACCTCGTAAAGCTTGGCAATATAGCCCTGCTACACGTAGAGTAAGAAGAACTCCAAATATTAACTATGATACAGTAGTGAATGCTGGTGGTGGTCTCATTACTGTTGATCAATATGGTGGGTTTAACGGTGCACAAGATAAATATGATTGGACTTATGAAGGAAAGAGAACTGCACTAGTTCCAATGTCAAATAATGCAATCAGTGATAACCCTGTTGAGTTAACGCACTCGGTAAATCATTTAAATCCTGATTATGTTCGTTTTGAAGAGAAAGATGTTCACGTTGTTCACGCTCAACTTAAGCCAGGTCAAAGACATTTATACGCTTCAAGAACGTTTTACTTTGTTGATGATGATTATTATCACTTAGGTCTTCACGATATGTATGATGGTGCAGGTGATCTATTAAGAACATATCTAGGCACAGCTGTTATGGGAAAATGGGGAGCTTCATCGGCTACGGAGTGTTTCACAAATGGCGAATTTACCTTTGATTTTGCTACGAGATCATACAGTGGCAATAACGTTTTTGGTGAAGCAGTTTATCCGGAAATTCCAACATACAATGGAGCGGAAAAGCCACCAAGTT
The DNA here is from genome assembly GCA_902544065.1 of uncultured Pelagibacteraceae bacterium. Taxonomy (GTDB): domain Bacteria; phylum Pseudomonadota; class Alphaproteobacteria; order Pelagibacterales; family AG-422-B15; genus CACNXQ01. The sequence continues at coordinate 9,392 of CACCAS010000002.1, read as the reverse complement.
TCTATACACCTGACGGTTTGAGACGTTACGCTAGATAGATCTTCTATCTCATTTTAAACGAATTAAAAGCCCGACTTGATTTATACAAGTCGGGCTTTAATTTAAACAACAAGATTATGGCTTTAATTTTTTCTCTAGTGTTTACGACTCTAATGTGCTTTTCGCAAATAACACTTGCTACTGACTTTAACTTTGGCTCTGGACAAGCAGCAAAGTCTGAAAACGCAAAGGACGCATTAATTACAGCAATGGAAATATCTGGTAATAGAATTTATGCTGTAGGTGTACATGGTATAGTGATTTACTCAGATGATGAGGGAGATAGTTGGACACAAGCAGAGTCTGTTCCATACACCAATACCATTACTGACATCAGTTGCCCTGTTGTAAATCTTTGCTGGGCCACTGGACATGACGCAACGATATTACACAGCAACGATGGAGGGGAAAATTGGGTAATACAGTACGAAGATTTTGATTTCGATGCACCATTATTATCCATACATATGTTTGACGAACTGCATGGTGTTGCAGTTGGCGCGTTTGCTCTATCATTAAGAACAACTAATGGTGGTAAGTCTTGGGGATTTTTATTTATATCAGAAGATGATTATCAGCCACATATTAATTATGCTTTTAGCCATGGGCCACTAATGGGTAGTGCTAATGCCAGTCAAAGTGGTTATGCAGTAGGTGAATTAGGAAAATTTTATCTATCCCCTGATAAGGGATTGACGTGGATGACAGTTGACACTGGGTATGAAGGATCTTTGTGGTCTGGAATAATGGCAAGACCTGGTTTATTTTTTCTTTTAGGAATGTCTGGGAATATTGTCGTGGTTGAGGAATTAGATACAGAATTAAATGATGAGCCCGTCGAAGATGCGAAAACAGGTTTTGCCTGCTATGAGGGTGGAAGATTTGACGGCAATTGTAAAATATTCCTATTTGATTATATAAATATTGGCGTTAAAAATAGTTTAACGCACGCAATTATGTTAGCAAATGCTGGTGTTGCTATGACAGGTAACGGTGGTGCAATTTCAACCTTAGATATCAATAGCAAGAGAACCATTGCAACATGTGTTAGATCTGATCGCCTGAGCAATACATCACTAGTTCAATTGAAAGATGGTAAATTACTTTTGTCAGGTGAAAATGGAATACGCAAACATGACATGAATGAATGCTATGAAAATGCTGTTTCGGAAAATACCTCTAGTCAGGACTCATTCATTGAAGTCGATTTTTAATTATGTCTCGAGTAAAAGATAAGGTTGCAATTGTCACCGGTGCTGCTTCAGGACTGGGTTTTGCAGCAGCACAGAAACTTCTTGAGGAAGGTGCTAAGGTTATGCTTACAGATATTAATCGTGAGGTGATTGAATCAATGCCAGACCGATTAAGTAAATTTAGCCAAAGCCAATTCTCAACCTGTATACACGATGTTACAAAAGAACAATCTTGGATTGATATTATTGATCAAACAAATAGCTATTTTGGCAAAATTAATATTTTAGTGAACAGTGCAGGAATTAGTCTTGGATCAGATGTTGTTTCAACTGATTTTGAGATCTGGAAAAAAGTTCATGAAGTAAACTTAGACAGTGTTTTTTTGGGCTGTAAATATGTCATCCCGGTAATGAGCAAATATGAAAATGGATCCATTATTAATATATCTTCTATTTCAGGTATTGTTGCTGGGTGGAATACAGCTGCCTATAATTCGTCAAAAGCAGGCGTACGATTACTCTCTAAATCAGTAGCATTATATTGCGCAAAAAAAGGTTATGATGTTAGATGTAACTCAATACACCCAGCGTTTGTTAACACTCCGATCCTAGACCCTATCAAGCAAGCCTTCGGAGCAGATGAAGCTGTTGCAAAGCTTGCAAGACAAATTCCAATGAATAAAATTGGCGATACGGACGACGTATCATATGCGATTTTGTACTTAGCATCCGATGAGTCAAAATTTATGACTGGAACAGAAATTGTTCTTGATGGTGGCCTTAGCGCCATGTAATTTCATAGTTTAAACTATGAATAAAAAAACTGCACTTATGGTCGTCCACCAACCGAGATCGAGCACAGGAGATGTTGGCATCAAATTAAGAAAGCGGGGCTACACACTGGATGTCAGAAGGCCAGTGATGGGCGAAAAACTACCAGAAAACATGGATGAGCATGACTTAGCCGTCATCTATGGTGGTCCGCCGAGTGCCAATGATGATCTCGATTATATAAAATACGAGATAGAATGGATTTCCAAAGTACTTGAGTCCAATAAGCCATTTCTGGGCATATGTTTAGGTGCTCAAATGCTGGCCAAGAACCTTGGTGGGTCAGTTCAAAAATCTCATGATCTTACACTTGAAATTGGTTTTTTTGATATCAACCCTACAGGAGATGGCCATAAGATGTTCCAAAGGCAGAAAAAGTTTTTCCAGTGGCATCGAGAAGGTTTTACTGTGCCTAAATCATGTGAAATTCTCGCTAATGGTGATCTATTTAGAGAGCAAGCATTCCGATATAAAAATGCTTTAGCTATTCAATTTCATCCAGAGGTTAATTTAAAGATGCATCTTCGATGGCTGTACTACGCTGGCTACATGTTAAAAGAAAAAGGTGCACAAAATCGACGTGAACAACTTACTCATCGACTTAAACATGGTAAAAAAATAAATTTATGGTTAGACTCCTTTTTGGATAATTATTTATTGAAGGATATTAATAAATGAATTCGCTCATCATTCTCTTTGACCAGATTATAAATCTCTACACATGGGTGCTGATTATCAATGTTATTTTTAGCTGGTTGATAGCTATGAATATCTTCAATACACAGAATAGAATTATTATTGCCGTATATTATGGCACTAAAAGATTAACTGATCCACTGCTTAACCCCATAAGAAATTTTTTGCCAAATCTTAGCGGGATTGATATTTCTCCTGTGGTCTTGATTTTGATTTTATACTTTATAAGAAATCTGCTTTATGAATATTTTTATATGACGATTGCATTGTAAATCATGGACAAAAATAAGTTAATTGACGGAAAAAAAATTGCTGCTGATTTGCGTGCAGAAACTGCGATAAAAGTTGAGACTTTTAAAAAAGATTTTAACAAAGTTCCAACCCTTGCAGTGGTCTTAGTGGGTGAAGATCCAGCTAGCCAAGTTTACGTAAAGACTAAAACGAAAATGGCTAAAGAAATTGGTATGGATGTAGAAGACCATTTTTTAGATACAACCGTTACTGAGAACGACTTATTGAAGCTTATTGATGATCTTAACAAAGACAATAAAGTGAATGGTATACTGGTTCAATTACCACTGCCATTACATATAGACTCTAGAGCAATCATTGATTCAATTGATCCTATTAAAGATGCAGATGGATTTCATGCAGTAAACGTTGGCAGAAACTCAATTGGCGGTGAACTCTTAAATAAAACATTTACCCCGTGCACTCCTCTTGGATGTTATTTAATGTTAAAGAAATCTGTTGAAGATCTCAAAGGGATGCACGCTGTAATTATTGGTAGATCAAACATTGTTGGTAAGCCAATGGCACAATTACTTTTAGAGGAATCTTGTACTGTGACCATTGCGCATTCGAAGACAAGAAATATTGAAGAACTCACTAGGCAAGCTGATATTGTTGTTGCAGCAGTGGGCAAACCGCTGATGGTAAAAAAAGATTGGATTAAAGAAGGAGCAATTGTTATTGATGTTGGTATCAATCGTGTTGATCATCCAGAAAATCCAGGCAAAACAAAACTCGTTGGCGATGTTGATTTTGATGAAGTGTTGAGTGTAGCTTCAGCAATTACTCCTGTCCCAGGAGGTGTTGGACCTATGACAATCGCATGTTTATTGAAGAACACAGTTGATGCTGCAATACGGCAGCAACAATAATTATTTTTTCTCTCTTAATCTCAAAGCGTTCAGTTTGATGAAGCCTTCAGCATCTTTTTGAGAATAAATATTATCTGACTCAAAAGTTGCCAGATTAGGATTGTATAGACTCATTGAACTCTCACGTCCTGTAATTTTGGTATTGCCTTTATAGAGTTTTAGTCTCACTTTACCTTCTACATTCGCTTGAGATTTATCAATCATGGATTGCATCATTTCTCTTTCTGGTGAAAACCAGTAGCCGTTGTAGACTAATTCTGCATACTTGGGAGAGAGTTCGTCTTTCATGTGAGCTGCTTCTTTGTCTAATGTGATGCTTTCTATGGCTCTGTGAGCGTGATATAGGATTGTTCCACCTGGCGTTTCGTATATGCCTCTAGATTTCATACCGATATACCTATTTTCCACCAAATCTACTCTACCTATGCCATGTTTTCCGCCCATCTCATTCAAGGCTTTTAACAATTCAAAGGGCGTCATGTTTTGCCCATTTAACGTGCAGGCATCGCCGTGTTTGAACTCAATGGTGATCTCTTCTGGAGTATCAGGAGCATTTTCTGGTGATACAGATCTTGTATATACATAATCGGGAGCTTCTTCCCAAGGATCTTCAAGGACTTTGCCTTCAGCAGAAGAGTGCAAAATATTTTCATCAATACTGAAAGGTTGTTCCCCTCTTTTGTCTTTGGCAATCTCAATGCCGTGTTGATCAGCATACTCAACTAAAGATGTTCTGGATGTAAGATCCCATTCTCTCCATGGACTGATAATTTTAATATCAGGTTTATGATAATAATAACCCAATTCAAATCTAATTTGATCATTACCTTTCCCTGTTGCACCATGTGATACAGCATCGGCACCTACTTTATTTGCAATTTCAATTTGTTTTTTTGCAATCAAAGGTCTCGCAATAGATGTGCCTAAAAGATAGTAGCCTTCATAAAGTGGATTTGCTCTGAACATAGGAAAAACATAATCTCGGACAAATTCTTCTTTAAGGTCTTCAATGAATATTTCTTTAACACCTTGCTGAGCTGCTTTTTTCTCAACCAAATCATAATCTTCATCTTGACCTAAATTCGCAGTAAACGTAACTACTTCGCACGAGTAGGTTTCTTTAAGCCATCTTAATATAACTGATGTATCAAGCCCACCTGAGTAAGCAAGAACAACTTTATTTACTTTATCCATGATTTCTTAGTTCACTTTTTCTTACTTTTATACTTGAGGACTTGAGTTGACCGCATGCAGCCATAATGTCTTGTCCTCTTGTTTTTCTAACAGGGCTTGCATAACCTGCATTTTTAATGATGTCACTAAATTTCTTAATTTGCTCTTTATCAGAGCATTCATAGGGCGAATTAGGCCACGGGTTAAAGGGAATAAGATTAATTTTCGCTGGAATTCCTGAAATTAATTTAACCAGTTTACGTGCATCGGCTACGTCGTCATTGACCCCCTTGAGCATCACATACTCGAACGTGATGCGCTTTGCATTTTTAGCTCTTGGATATTCTCGGCAAGATTTAATCAATTCTTTTAAGGGAAATTTTTTATTAATTGGTACGATCTCATTGCGTAATTCATCGTTTGTTGCATGCAATGATATCGCAAGTCTTGAATCCACTTCTTCTCCCCATTTCATTATTTCAGGGACAATCCCTGATGTACTAAGCGTTATTCTCTTTGTTGATAACTGAATTCCTTCCTTATCACCCATAATTTCTGCAGCTTGTTTGACATTTTTATAATTATAGAGAGGCTCCCCCATGCCCATGAAAACAACATTTGAAATCTTTCTTCCATGTTTATTGGACCAATCAGATAATTCATCCTTAGCCACGAGTAATTGTGAAACAATTTCTTCACTGGTTAAATTACGGACTAACTTTTGTGTACCTGTATAACAAAATGTACAATTCAATGTACAGCCTACTTGTGATGACACACACAAAGTTCCTCGATTATCTTCGGGAATAAAAACTGTCTCTATGAGATTTCCATCATTGAGTTTGAATAACCACTTTTGTGTTCCATCAATAGATTTTTCATGCGTTTGTATTTTTGGCCTTTTAATTTTATAAAACTGAGGGAGTGCTGACCTCAACTCTTTAGAGATCGAACTCATTTTCTCAAAATCAGTCTCACCTTTATTATAAAGCCAGTGCCATATTTGCTTAGCGCGAAATTTATCTTTTGCTTCGATGAGATCATTCGTGATCAAAGATTCGTATATCTCTGATTGACTTAGTCCAATTAAGTCTGATTTTTCATTTATCATGTATGTTTATGAGCAGGCTTCGTCTATCGCAGCTAATGCTTTTGTAAATCCAATGAGTGAATATGTATCTGTTATTTTGGTTCCTCTGCTTGATATGCTTTTGACTTTGACACGTGCTCCGTTCTTCATATCTTTTATGAGTTTCTTATCATTTTCGCCATCTGCTAGCCAGGCTCTTGATTCAACTGTGAAAAATTTGTAGTTGCTGTTATTGATACTGACTTCAACCATGCTTTTCGGTTTAAAGGTGAACCCTGTATCTACACTAGCTTCATGCGAAGTCCCATCTTCCTGGAAATTTGTAATCATTAAAGCATGCTCACCGCGATTTAGATCTGAGGGATTGGTCGCAATCGGTTTTGAAATGATGTAGCAAATCTTGGACGTACCATCTTTAAATTCTTTCGCTTGCCATGCTCCACTTTTGCCAAAAGAACCAAGATGCACAACATCCATGACCGCAAAAGCATTTATTGAACTCAGCAGTAATATTGATAGAATAAGTTTGAAATTTATAAATTTCATAGATTGTAATTTATATCGAGATTCATAATTATGAAAGCAATTGTTTGTAAAGAATTCGGACCTCCAAGTTCATTGGTTTATGAGGATGTTGAAGTTCCTGAATTAAAAAAAAGTCAAATACTGGTTGATGTGCATGCTGCTGGTGTTAATTTTCCAGACACCTTAATTATACAAGATAAGTATCAAGTAAAGCCACCACTTCCTTTTTCACCGGGTGGTGAAATATCAGGAACCATTAGTGCAGTTGGTGAAAGCATTACTGATTGGAAAGTTGGTGACGAGGTTGTTGCCATGACGGGTTTTGGAGGCTTCAGAGAACAAGTGATTGTCAGTGCTGCTCAAATTTATAAAAAGCCAAGCAGTATGGATTTTACGACGGCCTCTTGCTTTACATTAACTTATGGAACGTCACAATACGCATTAAAAAATCGTGGCCAACTCAAAGCAGGTGAAACGTTATTGGTTCTTGGAGCGGCTGGAGGTGTTGGTATATCAGCTGTTGAAATTGGCAAAGCTCTTGGTGCTAAGGTCGTAGCAGCCGCATCATCTGATGAAAAATTAGAAGTATGCAAACAGTATGGTGCAGATGAAGTCATTAATTATGGTGGTTATGATTTAACAGATCGTGATCAAGTTAAACAATTTAGAAGTGAAATCGCTAAAGCAACTGGTGGCAAAGGACCAGATGTTATTTATGATCCTGTTGGTGCTGATTTTACAGAGCCTGCGTTAAGAAGTATTGCATGGAATGGACGTTTCTTAGTTATCGGTTGGGCAGCTGGTCATATACCTAAGATCCCTATGAATCTTTATTTGATCAAAGGATGTTCCGCTGTAGGCGTCTTTTGGGGCCAATTTACTGCATTAGAGCCACAAAATCATTTGGATAATATGAACCAACTGACGAGCTGGTATGAAGAGGGTAAATTGAAAGCACCAGTTACAGAAGTACTCCCACTTGAAAGAGGGCAAGAAGCTCTTGAAACAATTCTTGCACGTAAAGCTACTGGTAAAATTGCTCTGACGACTTCTTTCTATCGGCCCTAGAAATATATCAGATTTGTCTTACTGTGTTATTTATTGATTTTATAAAAGTGCAATCACTCAAACTTAACTTTAAAATGCCGTTACAAATTGCATCGCTGTTGAAGTAAAACTTTCACTTAAAAAGGGTGCATCTCGATAATTCAACGATAGTTTGATGTGTTGATTGGGTTGCAGCGCATAAATTGAATATAACCCTGCTTCATATCGAGTAGTTTTTAACACCTGTGGGGTAAGCGAAACACTGTTAATGTATTCGCCTGCAGCATCATAACTACTGATCTTGTTGGATAGATCATGTTCAAGTCCAATATACCCACCACCTAACCACTGGTTCGCTAATTTCTTTTCACCATAAAGATTAAGTTCATTAGTCACAGCGTTATGTTCTACAGAACTATAGGTAACAGGAAAATCTACTGCACTAGTCTCTGTATATCCAGAGCGATCTGAATTTTTATAATTTAATTTGGCCACCCCGGTTAAAGCAATACCTTGATAGCTTGGTAGTTCAGTAACAACTTCCAATTGCATACCCTCACTAGCAATGCTACTGCTACCGGTACCAGCTTCAGTATCGGTTAACACATCGCGGGTAATGTTATAATTTTCATTATTATAAGCTGCTGAAAGTTTAGCCGTATATTCACGGCCATTATAAGTTCCAGCATAAGAAGCAAATATCCCCAGTGTAGGCTCGTTACGTGTGTCTTGATAGTTGCTGGGCAGCTCTTGATCACCTTGATCGATTAAGCCACCAAGATATAAATTAGGTTGCAGCTGATAAGCACCCACTAAGGCAAATGCACTTTGTGCACTATTGCTGCTAAGCTCATCGTCAGTACTATTGCTGTCTTGACGCAGTATTAATTGTGCGCACGTCTTATTCACCCCAAAGACGTTACAATTTGCATTGAGGCTTTGGCTCAATACATTATTTTTGTAATTTAAAATAGAATGTAATTGGGAACCAGTAGTCGCAAGAGCAGCGGTGGTGTTTGTAACATCTAGCATTACATTCCTATAAATAAATGCTCGATTGCCGTCTGTTGTGCCTGAATAACCCACAATCACCGACCCATCACCGCTCACGTCGTTAGCGTAACTATTTGAGCCACCAGTTAAGAAGCCTAAACCGGTCATACCATTAGTACTGTCATACTTAAACGCTTGATAGCCTTCTGATGATGATGATTCTGAAAAACCAACAATCACCGACCCATCACTACTAACACTCACAGCTTGACTAAATGATGTGCCACCCGGCAATATGCCTAAGCTGGTCATCGTGCCATCAACATATTTATATGCTCGATTACCTTCTGCTGTGACTGAGCTACCCACAATCACTGACCCATCACTGGTAACGCCGTAAGCCATACTAGATGTGCCACCCGGCAATACGCCTAAGCTGGTCATCGTGCCATCAACATATTTAAATGCTCGATTGCCATCTGTTGAGCCTGACCAACCCACAATCACCGACCCATCAAGGCTAACGTTGAAAGCCATACTCACTATTCCTATTCCACCCGATAATATGCCTAAGTTGGTCATCGTGCCATCAACATATTTAAATGCTCGATTGCCTTCTGTTGTGCCTGAAAAACCCACAAT
>CACCAS010000001.1 GCA_902544065.1 uncultured Pelagibacteraceae bacterium | reverse complement strand
TGCCATGCGTAAAGCGTCTGCACCAAATTCATCCATCAAAACTAAAGGGTCAATTACATTTCCTTTTGATTTTGACATTTTTTGTCCCTTTTCATCTCTAACTAATGCATGAACATATACCTCTGAAAATGGAACTTTTTTTGTGAAATATATCCCCATCATCATCATTCTTGCGACCCAAAAAAAGATTATGTCGAAGCCTGTAATGAGAGCAGTTGTCGGATAATATTTTTTATATTCATCTGTATGATCAGGCCAGCCCAAAGTTGAAAATGGCCAAAGTGCAGAAGAAAACCATGTGTCTAGTACGTCTTTTTCTTGAGTAAGTTCTACATCCTTTCCATAAAAATTATTTGCAGCAATTTGAGCATCTTCAGCTGTCTTCTCTACAAAGATGTTTCCGTCAGGGCCGTACCAGGCTGGAATTTGATGTCCCCATATCAATTGTCTTGAGACACACCAAGGTTGAATATTTTCCATCCAATCGAAGTAAACCTTATCCCAGTTTTCTGGAACAAATTTTGTATTACCATTCTTAACATTCTTGATTGCTTCAATAGACAACTTTTTTGCATCAACAAACCATTGATCAGTAAGCAGAGGTTCTATTACTTCACCTGATCGATCGCCATATGGTACGGTATGTATATTTTCTTCTACTTTACTTAATATTTCTTTTTCACGGAGTTCATTAACAATTTTTTCTCTGGCTATATAACGGTTTAATCCTTGATATTCTATTGGACAGTTTTCGTTAAGTTCGGCACTTTCATTAAAAATATTTATTATTTCTAAATTATGCCTTCTTCCCAATTCATAATCATTAAAATCATGACCAGGTGTAATTTTTACTGCTCCTGATCCTTGATCCATTTTAACATACTTATCAGCAACAATTGGAATTTTTTTTTCAACTATTGGCAAAATAGCTAATTTACCTATAAAACCTGAATAACGTTTATCATCTGGATGGACAGCTATAGCAGTATCGCCTAGCATTGTCTCTGGTCTCGTAGTTGCAATAGTTATTTGAGTATCTTCATGTTCAATATCATAGTCTATATACCAGAGAGAACCGGTTACTTCCTTCTGAATTACTTCAAGATCAGAAATAGTAGTTTTCAATTTAGGATCCCAGTTACTAAGTCTTTTATCTTTATAAATTAAACCATCTTTATAGAGATTTACGAACACATGGCGAACCGCTATTGAGAGACCTTCATCAAGGGTAAATCTCTCCCTTGACCAGTCACATGAACAACCAAGTCTTTTGAGTTGATTGATAATCTTATTACCCGATAAATCTTTCCATTCCCAAACTCTTTCGATAAATTCTTCCCTGGTAAGGCTATTCTTTTCTTTATTTTCCTTCTTTAATTCTCTTTCAACGACCATTTCAGTTGCGATGCCAGCATGATCAGTTCCTGGTTGCCATAATACATCCCTACCTTGCAATCGATAAAACCTAACAAGTATATCCTGTAATGTATTATTTAGCGCGTGGCCCATATGAAGATTTCCAGTAACATTTGGAGGAGGTATTACTATGCTGTAGGGTTTATTATCTGAGTTGAGTGGAGCTCTAAAGTCTCCATCTTCCTCCCATTTTTTATAGATTTTTTCTTCAACTAAATCAGGCTGATAATACTTATCTAACATTTACTTTTTGTTATCTAGAGAACTTATACTTATTTTTGATTCACTTAATTTCTCTAAAACAACTCTTTTTAACTCTTCATTTATGATATCATTGATAGTGTTTTCAGGAAGAGACTCTATTGCGCTTCTTATTGCACCTCTAATTTGATCAACTTCTATTTGAGTATCCTTTTTTGTCTCTTTCGCTAAAGATATCGAATCTTTTTGATCTTCAGTGACTAATTCTGTCAATTCTAAAATGCTATCATCGATTTTCTGGTCTTTTTTATTATATATTGGTTTAGTTAATTCAATGACTTCTTTAGGTAGTTTCTGCTCACTACTAACTTGATCATTGCTCATCATTGATTTTATAGCATCTAATATATCGTTAGTATCTTGATTATTTTGATTCATAGGTTGTTATTATTTCTTATATCGACAGCATTTCAAAAACTAAAGATGTTTTTCTGCTTAAAAGAGCTTAAAACTGGCACAGAGCATGGAAATAGAGGTTTAGTTTGTAACATGGACTCCTTTCTAGTAAATAACTTAGCGCTACATATGCCATTTTCAGACAAAATTGTCAGCAATCTTCCTCCTAACTCCAATTGATCTAAAATAGTTTGAGGAAGGCTTTCTACAGCTCCTTCAATTATAATGGCATTAAATGGACTTTGCTCGGCACAGCCTTCAGAAATATTCTTTTTAAAAAATATAACATTATTTATTTCATTTTTTTTAATATTTTCCTCTGAAATTCTCATAAGATCATCATCTTCTTCAATAACTATTACAGTTTCAGCCAAAAGCGACAAAATTGCCGCAAGATATCCATTTGTAGATCCTAGAATAAGTACATTCTCATTTTCCTTTAAATCAATATGCATAACTATCTTGGCAATAATTGATGGTCTTAAAATGACTCTATTATTTGGTAGTGCAAGATTTTTTTCTGTAAAGGAATTATCAATAAGCTCTTTAGGCATAAAAGAGCTTCTATCTAATGAATGAAATATAGAGACTATACGCTCACTGATTCCATTGATAGGCTTTATCTGCCCATTTACCATATTTGAATTATGAGTCTTGCTTGTCATGAATTATTAGTAATTAAATTAGCATTAAAAAAGTATATCTTTTTAAAAATAGTCACTATTTATTATTATTAATGATATAAAATCTGTAACTCGGGCCACGTGGCGGAATGGTTACGCAGAGGACTGCAAATCCTTGAATACCGGTTCGATTCCGGTCGTGGCCTCCATTCAAGACACATGTATTTTTAATCTTTCAATGATTTTATTAGCCTGATCATCCCTAATCCATGAATGAAAATTTCTTATCATTGCTGGTGCAAAGTTTGGCACAAGTTCGATTAACTTTGCTTTCATTTGTTTAGTATTTGTTCCCTTTTTATTTGAAGCAAGATATCCTATATATGATTGCGGGTACTCAGGCTGAAGTTTCACTAGCTTTTCAGCATAATTCTTTGCTTTCTCATGCTCATCATCAAGAAAGCTGAAACGCCAAAGCTCAAAATACGTTCTCCATTTACCGTAGGAATCTTCATATAAGTCGAGTGCCTTTTCCATTTCTTTAGTAGCTCTTTTTTTATCATCAATTTGGTACAGCGATGAGCCAAACAGTCTTCTTCCATGTGCAAATTTCTTATTAATTTTGATAGAGTTATATGAATGATTAAGTGAAAGGTCAAAGTTGCCACCATAATAATATGACAACCCAAACGCAAACTGACATAAATAATTACCTTCATTCAATGACACTGAGCTCCTTGCAAGGTTTAGTAATGTTTTTCTAACTTTGTTGGGATCTCTTACGTTAAACATCCAAAGCTTGTCAGCATATGACATAGCAATTTTAGAAATAGTTATTGCTAAGTCTTCTTTTGGAATTGAACTACTAAGCGTTTCGTATGAATTTTTACTTAATAAAAATCTTATAGTTCTTTTGTCTTTTTGATTTTTAGATTTTTTTATTACATCCTTCTCTTCAAGATATTTTAAACGTCTCCATAAGGTCCTCTCTGGTGCCTGAGTAAAATATTGTATATCATAGAATGATAGCCCTTTATAGAAGTTAACATAAAGTCTAAAAACAATTTCAAGATCGAGTATGCTCGAGAGAGAAAGGGATTTTAGAACGCGAAATAATCCACCATACAAAAAACTAAAAACAGCTTCATCAAGAAGGTTTGTTTGTTTTGATACATTGTCAGATCTTCCAAATCCAAACTCATAAATATTGTCTTTTTGTACAGTCACAACTTACTATTTAATATATTTCCAGATAAAGTAAAACTAGATATGAAAGATAACATTTGTTATAAGATATAGGCGTTCCCCGGTAGCTCAGTTGGTAGAGCAAGCGACTGTTAATCGCTTTGTCACTGGTTCGAGTCCAGTCCGGGGAGCCAATCTACAGAATTTGACTAAGAAACGTCTTAGTTCTCTCATTTTCGGGATTCGAAAAGAAATCAGTTGGGTTTTTACTCTCTACTATCTGCCCTTCGTCCATAAATATGATTTTGTCAGCAACTTCTTTGGCAAAGCCCATTTCATGAGTCACAACAAGCATGGTCATACCGCCCTCTGCAAGCCCGACCATAACATCAAGGACCTCTTTAATCATCTCTGGATCAAGGGCTGATGTTGGTTCATCAAATAACATAATTCTTGGCTCCATGCATAATGCTCTAGCAATCGCAGCCCTCTGTTGTTGACCACCAGATAGTTGTGCTGGGTACTTGTGAGCCTGATCGTCAATTTGAACTCTTTTTAAATATTTCATAGCCTTTTCTCTGGCTTCAACTTTTGGCAACTTCCTCACCCATATAGGTGCCAAAGAGCAATTATCTAATATAGATAGATGAGGGAATAAATTAAACTGTTGAAATACCATTCCTACTTCTCCACGAATTTTTTCAACACTTCTGTTATCATTCGTTAACTCTGTTCCTTCAACTACAATTTCTCCTCTTTGATGCTCTTCAAGTCTGTTTATGCATCTGATCAAAGTAGATTTACCCGACCCTGAAGGTCCACAAATAACAATTTTTTCTCCCTTAACTACTTTCAAATTAATATCGTTAAGAACATGAAGTTCTCCAAACCACTTATGAACGCTGCTCATTTCTATCATTGTTTCTGATGTCATATTTTAATTTCCTGTATCTAATTTCTTTTCAAGTCTTTGACTATATCTGCTCATGCCAAAACAAAAAACCCAGAAAATAGCCGCTGCAAAAACATATCCCTCATGAGAAAATCCAAGCCAATCAGGATTTGTACCAACAAATTGAATAATACCTAAAAAATCAAACAAGCCTATAATTAATACTAAAGTTGTATCCTTAAATAATGCAATAAAGCTGCCAATAATAGCTGGAATAACCACCTTCAATGATTGTGGAAGAATAATTAGGGCCATCATCTTCCAATATGTTAGCCCTGCTGCCTGAGATGCCTCATATTGTCCTTTAGGCATTGCTTGCAATCCTCCCCTCACAACTTCCGCTAGATAAGCAGCTGAAAAAAACATTACACCAATAAGAGCTCTTATTAGTTTGTCAAAGTTAACACCTTCAGGCATGAAAAGCGGGAACATGTTTGATGCCATAAATAATACAGTAATTAGAGGAACACCCCTCCATACTTCAATAAAAATTGTAGAAAGTAATGAAACAACTGGCAACTTAGATCTTCTTCCAAGTGCCAACATAATTCCTATGGGTAACGATAAGACAATTCCAACACCCGCAATTACAAGTGTAAGGAAAAGGCCTCCCCAAAGTCTAGTCTCAACATTTTCAAGGCCTAAACCTCCCGAAAAAAGAAAAACGCAAATGATAGGAAATATGACAAGAAGAAATATGCCAACAACGCCTTTATATTTTAGGTTCGGAACAAGTAAATAAACTATGCTCACAGTAAGAAGAAAGTAAGCAATGTTTACTCTCCATAGTTCATCTGAAGGATACAATCCATAGATAATTAGTTTCATATTTTGCTTAATAAATACCCAGCATGCCCCACTACTTGTGCAGTCTGCTCGTGTTGTACCTGAGAACGTAGCATCAAAAAATATCCAAGAGAGAAGTGGTGGAATTATTAAATAAATGAAATATAAACCAATCAAGGTCAAAATAGTGTTGTACCAAGTTGAGAAGAGATTTTTTCTCAGCCAACCTATAATACCTATCTCAATAACTGGAGGCGTAATATTCTTACTCATATCTGACACTACCGTTCACCTACTCTCATGCTACGATTAAAAAGATTCATTATGATTGACGTAAAGAGACTGAGAAATAAATATACTCCCATAACCATCCCAATAATTTCAATCGCTTGGCCAGTTTGCATAAGTGCAGTTCCTGCAAATACTAAAACCAGGTCTGGGTAAGCAATAGCAGCTGCAAGCGAGGAATTTTTTGTCAGATTTAGATATTGATTTGTTAAAGGCGGAACAATAACTCTCAGAGCTTGCGGGATTATTACTAGCCTCAAAACTAAGCCTTCTTTTAGTCCAACTGATCTTGCGGCCTCAGTTTGACCTTTAGAAACAGCCATGATGCCTGCTCTTACAACTTCTGCAATAAATGCTGCGGTATACATTGAAAGAGCAAAAGTTAAGGCTACAAGCTCGGGTATCAATTTCATTCCACCTTTATAGTTAAAGCCTTTAAGCTCTGGAATATCAAAAGATACCGGAAAGCCAGTTGCAGCTAGAGCTGCAAAGAAAACACCTGCTACTAAAGCAACCGAGAAATAGAACGCCGGAAATGTAATTCCAGTCCTATTTTGTCTTCGCTTTGACCAGATAAAAATGAAAATAGAAATAACTATCGTTATCCAGAACAAATAAAAAATTACTGAAGAGCCTTCACTGAAGTTGGGGTTGGGTAAAAATAAACCTCTGTTATTTAAAAAGATAGAGTCCATAAATGCTATACTTTCTTTTGGCTTAGGTAAGGCTCTGAGTACTGCAAAATACCAAAAAAATATTTGAAGTAAGAGAGGTATGTTTCTTATCACTTCAATGTAAGTCTCAGCAATCTTAGCAATAAGCCAATTTGAGGATAAGCGCATGATACCAAATGCGAAACCAATAATGGTAGCAAAAAATATACCGATGCCTGCTACAAGTAATGTATTTAATAGGCCTACAATAAATGCATCAAAGTAAGTTGAGGTTGGGGAATATTCGATAAGAGTCATTCCAATATCAAATTGAGACTCTACCCCTAAGAAATGAAAACCACTGGCTAAACCTCGCGCCATCATATTCTCAGCAGTATTTTGAACGATATAATAAACACCAAGGATTACTAATGATAAAGTAATCGCTTGATAAAACGTTCCTTGAACATTCCTGTTAAAGATAAAATTTGAAAATTTGGAAGGTCTCATAAGTATTTTAGTTTAACTATACTCTACAATATTTAGACTTAAATCACATAAAAAAAAAGGAAGGGCAAATTAATGACCTTCCTTTTTTAACTTAAAGTAATCTTACTTATAAAATTAAAGCAAATTATCTTGCTGGAGGTGCGTATAAAACTCCACCATTTTTATAAGAAGCGTTTGGTGAACCTGCTCTTGCAAGACCCACTGGAGTGTTCTCTCCTACGTGTTTCTCGTAAACATCACCATAGTTACCAACTAATGAAACAATGTCATAAGACCAACTGTCGCCTAAGTTTAGTCCAGCACCTGTTCCACCTTCTTTACCACATAGTCTTGCAACTACAGGGTTAGAAGTTAAAGCGCAAGTTGTCTTAACATTTGAATTTGTTAAACCAAATTCTTCTGCTTCAATCATTGCATTTAAAGACCATCTTACAACGTCAGCCCAGTCGCCATCACCTTCTCTAACAACAGGTCCTAAAGGTTCTTTAGAGATTGTTTCAGGTAACACCATGTGCGCATCAGGATCCGCAAGCTTTGTTCTTTGTGCCGCTAAACCAGATTTATCTGTCGTGTAAGTATCACATCTACCTTCATCATAAGCATTTACAACTTCGTCAGCTTTTTCAAAAACAACTGGCTCATATGCCATACTGTTTGCTCTGAAAAAGTCCGCCATGTTTAACTCAGTAGTAGTACCAAGGTTAGTGCAAACACTTGCACCGTCTAATTCCATAGCACTTGTAATTCCTGAGTCTTTTCTGACCATGAAACCTTGTCCATCATAAAAGTTAACTCCAGCAAATTCTAAACCAATTTGAGCGTCACGTGACAAAGTCCAAGTTGTATTTCTTGACAATACATCAATTTCACCTGCTTGAAGCGCAGTAAATCTCTCTTTAGCCGTTAAAGGGACATATTTAACTTTGTCCGCATCACCAAAAATAGCTGCTGAAACTGCACGACATACGTCTACATCAATACCACTCCAGTTACCATTTTCGTCTGGGTTAGAGAAACCAGGGACTCCCTGACTCACACCACAGTTAAAAAATCCTTGGTCTTTGACGGTGTCAAGAGTGCCTGCATAAGCAGCTGGCAACATCAATACTGAGCAAAGTAATCCAAGAACCACTATTTTTATATTATTCATAAATGATTAATCCTTTTTTTTAATTAATTAATTAAACTAACAAGCTAGAGTTAATCACAGTTTAATCTCAAGAAAAACACAAAAACGTCAATTCAAGTATAATTTTTTTGCATACTACATTTAGTATCAAAATTTTATTTAATCACAATTTGTCGCGCAACAGTTATTCTTATATCAACTTCATTAAGATTATAATCAACCAGGGATTTAGCATAATTCAAATCTTCTTCTGATATTTGAGCTATTAGATCATCAATGCCTTCTTTCCCAGCTCCGCACAATGAAGAAACATTACATTGTAAATACCATCGTACTGACTGTACCAAATCTTTTTTAACGCCATCGCCTAGCTCATACATATTGGCAACATTATATTGTGCTTCTGGAATTCCAAGTTTCGCAGAAAATAAATAATAATTATAAGCAGATTTATAATCTTTACTAAAAAACCAATGGTCATCATAAAATTCTCCAAGAGCATAAGCTGCTCTTGGGTCATTATGTTCCTTATACAACTTAAAAAAAATTTCTCTTGCTTTTTGATAATTAGAAAGATTCTTGTTAATACAAAAATCATCTATATGGCACAAATTTATACTTGAAGCATCATTGTATAAGATTCCGAGAATATACTTCGCATCTATATTATTTTCTGTATCAGATAAATTTCTTAAAATTTTAATTGCTTCTTTTCTTTCTCCAGAATTAAGCATGTCATAGATAGATTGAGCATTCACTTGAGGAGTAAAAAACCCATATATTAATAAAAGTGATAAAGAAAAAAATTTCATTTGAGTAGTAATGGCGCGCCCGAGAGGATTCGAACCTCTGACCCACAGCTTAGAAGGCTGTTGCTCTATCCAGCTGAGCTACGGGCGCTTATTTAAAATTATCTGCATATGATTTACTTATAACTTTCCTTTCAGAGGTTTCAAGGACTTCATAATCTAAATTATTTGTTTTTGCATAATAAACTGCATCTTCTTTTGTTTTAAATTTTAGTTGCACCTGAGATGATGTATTGCTGCCACCATTCCAACCCATCATCGTATCTTTTATTTGATTTTTTTTATCCGTAATTTTTAATACCCATTTATTAAATTTTGATCTACCAGATTGCATTGCAGTTTTTGATGGTTTATAGATTTTTGCTTTCATCCTCTACCCTTCTGCACCATCTAGCTTTAGTAAGTCACTATATAAATCTGTGCGTCTGTCTCTGAATACTCCCCATACATTTCTTAAATTTTCAGCTTTATCTAGATTAACTTTGCCTATCAATACTTCTTCTTTGTCTCTACCAGCCTCAGCTATTTTATCTCCAACATGATTTGTAATAAATGATCTTCCATAGAAGTAATTTGATATTTCTTCGCCTTGCTCTGTTCCAATTCTATTGGACGCAACTACTGGAATTTGATTTGCTGCAGAATGACCAATCATTGCTCTTTGCCACATATCAGAACTATCAAACCCATCATCCTCAGGTTCACCTCCAATTGCTGTTGGATAGAGAAGTATTTCTGCCCCCTTTAAGGCCATTATTCTTGCAACTTCTGGGAACCATTGATCCCAACAAATTCCTATACCTATCTTCGCATAAGCTGTATCCCATACTTTAAACCCTGTATCTCCAGGATTAAAATAAAACTTTTCCTGATATCCAGGTCCATCGGGTATATGAGATTTTCTATATTTTCCCAATATATTACCATCTGCATTAATGACTGCAATCGCATTGTAGTGGGCTCTATTAGCTTTTTCAAAAAAACTTATTGGGAGGACTACTTTAAGTTCAGATGCTAATTTTGACATCTTTTCTAATGTGGGGTGATTTTCAAATGGTTTTGATAGTCCAAATAATTCATCTTTTTGATCCATGCAGAAGTAAGTTGATTCAAATAGCTCTTGAATAAGTATAATCTGCGCTCCCATACCAGCTGCTTGCCTTATTATGCTTTCAGCTTTATCAACATTTTCTGAATTGTTTTTTGAACAAGTCATTTGAGTTGCTGCTAAAGTTACTTCTCTCATTTCACACTCCTTGGTTGCTGCTGTGTAATACAATGGATGTTTCCGCCACCCAGCAATATATCACGACCATCAAGACATACAATCTGTCTGTTGGGAAACTGTGATTTAATAACCTTTTCTGCATTTTCATCAGCCTCTTTATCTCCAAAAATCGGAAATATTATTGCGTCGTTAGCAATATAAAAATTAATATAAGAACTTGGTTCATCATCATCAGGTATAATTCTCTTATTTGACATTTCTAATTCAATAATATTGAACGGCTTTCCATTTTGATCTTTTGAAGTTTTTAATATATCTAAATTTTCTGACAAAAGATCATAATATGAATCACTCTGATCATTACATGTCATCGTTAAAATGGTATCACTATTTGAAAAGCAGGCTACGTTATCTATGTGGCCATCTGTACCTTCATCCGTACCATGCTTTAACCAAATAATATTCTCTATTCCAAAATAGTTTTTTAAATTACTTTCGATTTGATCTTTTGACAGATTTGGGTTTCTATTTTTATTCAACAAACACTGCTCTGTAGTTAATAAAGTGCCTTTTCCATTCACATGTATAGAGCCTCCCTCTAAAACCATATCATTTTTAAAATATTTTGAATTTGAATGATCGATCATGAATTTTGCGACTTTATCATCAAGTTCATAATTTTCTTTATATCCCCAACAATTAAAATCAGAGTCAACTCCACCTAACTGATTTTTTTCATTTAGTAAAAAAATGGCCCCTGAGTCTCTGCACCACGCATCATTTATTGGTAGCTCTAAGATTTCAATATTGCTATTCAATAATTTTGTCGCACTTTTAAGATCACTTGGATTAACAATCATTAATAATTTTTCAAATTTACTAATTGAATTAGCAACATTGGCCCATGCAATACGTCCCTTATCTAAATCAAAATGAGACCATGAAGGCGTTGCATTTGTCGGAAAAGATTCCGTTGGCCACTGCATCCAACAACATTCATGTGGATGCCATTCAGGTGGCATATAAAATAATGATTCAGATGGTGTGCTCATATTTTTTTGGTCGGGGCGGCAAGATTCGAACTTGCGACCCTCTGGTCCCAAACCAGATGCGCTACCAGACTGCGCTACGCCCCGAAGTGATGCAGAATGTATATAAAAACCTTTTATTCTTCAATCTATTTAAAGAAATCTAGAAGTAGTTTATTTACCTCTTCTGGCTTCTCCTGCTGCACCCAATGTCCCGCAGACTTAATAATATGACTTGATACTAAATTTTCGTGAAGACTCGGGTTTATAAGTGTCCATTTGGCTACTGGGTCATCTTCTCCAACTATAAAACAGGAAAGAGGGGAAATCTTCTTCTCATGAGTATCTTTAGTCATTTCCCAATTTCGATCAATATTGCGATACCAATTAATGGGGCCTCTCATGCCACTCCTAGTAAACTCATTTAAATAGTAATCAAAGTCATCTTTATTTAAGAAATGTGGAATCTCAGTATGCTCACCCATTGATTTAAGAAAAGTCATTTCTTTTTCAAATGGTTTGGGCTCAAATGTTTCCATTTTTTCACCATTAGAAGAAATAGAACTATATATCGCTAACAAAGATTTTCTCATATCCTTCTCAAGTTCTTTTTCAACTAAGCCTTCTTTTTGAAAATAAAGCATATAAAAAAAAACATCTTTAAATAAAAATTTCATTGTTTCTATCGGTGGCATTTTAGATACTTGATGAGGCACACTCATGCCACAAACCTTATCTACTCTATCAGCATGATATAATGATGTATTCCAAACAACTGGGGCTCCCCAATCATGTCCGATTAAATTAAAAGTATCTTTTCCTAAAGTATCTGCAATTGCTATAACATCAGAAGTCAGCTCCATGATATTATAAGACTCAATTTCATGTGGCTTAGAGCTCAAGCCGTAACCACGCATGTCTGGAACAGCTACACTAAAACCATTTTCAACTAAATAATTTATTTGGTGTCTCCATGAGTACCATGACTCTGGCCAGCCATGAACCATGATTACAAGCGGACCACTTCCATCAACGTAAGTGTTTATCTCGATGTCTTTATTAATAATTTTTCTAAATTTTTCCTTATTAAATTCCATTTATTATGACGGGTCCTTTTTACCCCTATTTCTTAATATTTTAAAAATACCATCTGCAGTGAATATTACGTTATTATTAATATAAAGAGAGCATTTCATAAATAATATAGATTTTGTTTCTCTAGTAACTTCAGCAAATCCATAAACCCATGAACCCTTTGGAGCAGGGCCAACATAATTGGCATTTAATTTCGCAGTCAAACAAGGAAACGAGTCTTTTTTCCATGCAGTATAGCCCATTATGCCATCAGCAAATGCTATTAAAGTACCTCCATGAGCAATTCCAGCCTTATTACAATTTACTTCCTCAACTCTGAATCCTTTATAGTAATAACCATCCAATTCTAAATTATAAATGAAACCATTATTTTTAGAAAAAGGTCCTGGATCCTTATCCTTTATAAAATTAGACTGCTCTTTTAATATATTAAATTGCATTTTAAAAAAATATTTGAAATTGAATATGTTTTCAATGTATAGTTGATTTATTAACGGGGAGCAATTGCTGAGAGGTTTCTTTTGAAACGACCCATAACCTGATCTAGATAATGCTAGCGGAGGCAATATGAAAACTAAAATATTATCAATAATTTTTATCTTAATAACGATTAGTTCTATTTCTGCAAAGGAAGTGTTAGTTGTAGGTACTTATGACTCATTTTCTGCAGAATGGGGACCTGGACCTGTAATTGAAACAGAGTTTGAAAAAATTTGTAACTGTGACGTACAATACGTTTCAACTAGCCAAGCGGGAACGCTCGCCAATGAAATATTTTTAAAAGACAAAGATGTAATTCTAGGAGTAGAAATGCATGAGTTTGATTATAAATCTGAGAATTGGAATATTTATGATTATGGTTATTTTTCATTCATATATAATGAAGAAACCTTAAAAGATATTCCTAATTCATTTGAAGAATTAATTAATCATAAAAATTTAAAAATAGTCGTACAAGACCCCAGAACCAGTCCCGTTGGATTAGGCTTATTAAGATGGATGAAACTAACTCATCCAGATAACTTTCCTTCTATACTCACAAAATTTAACAATAATGTTTTAACTTATACTCCTGGTTGGTCTGAGGCATATGGCATTTTTCTTGAAGGCAAAGCTGACTTAGTTTTGAGCTACAGTACTTCACCATTTTATCATCAAGAATATGAAGATGAATATAAATATAAAGCTATTGAATTTACAGACGGACATTTAGTAACAAAAGAAATAGTTTATGTAAGACCTGACTCAGAAAAACAAAATCTTGGAAAAGAATTTATAGAATTTATGATGCGGGATAACATTCAAAAAATAATTGCTCAGATGAATATCATGTACCCTGCAAGAGAGAATGATAATAACATTCCTGATAGAATGAGAGAGCTTAAGAAGCCAAAAGAGATTAAATATGATAATTTTTTAGAGGCCGAGCCTCTGATAAAAATATGGCTTGAAGTTGCTTCTTCTTAATTATAGAAACTTATTTCCATGGCTGTGCTTAACATTCGTGACATTAGCAATTTTACTTCCTTTAATTGGTATTTTTTCTCAATATAATATAAGTGCAAGCTTTGAATTTTCTAATTACACATCGTCAATTATTTTTTTTACCGTATATCAATCATTACTATCGGCTTTATTGTCGATCGTTGTTGGTTCTCTTTTTGCCTTTTTATTGAATACATATAATAATTTTTATTTTGTAAAAATTATTGCACAAACTCAGTCAATATTATTTGTACTTCCAACAATAATAACAATATTTGGAATTCTTTCTTTTTATGGAAATTATTTTGAAATTTATGGCCTTACAGGAATTCTTATTGGTCACGTAATTTTAAATACTCCACTCGTAAGCAGAATTATTTATCAATCATTAAATGACATTAGCCCAAATGAAAAAATGTTATCAAGACAGATGGGCTTGAAAAAAATGTCTTCTTTCATTGCATCAGAGTGGCCAATTATCAAAAAAAATATTCCTAGTCTCTTCGTTTTGATAACATTTATTTGTTTTGTAAGTTTCACTCCTGTCTTAATTTTAGGAGGAGGTCCTAAGTACTCTACCCTAGAAGTATCAATTTATTACTCAGTAATATTTTCAAACAATTTTAATACAGCTTTAAATTTACTTTTTTTCCAACTTATAATTTGTTTTTCTATTTATTTTATTTTTTTTAAAAACTTTAGAAGTCAAAATTTTTTGATTGATGATAAACGACATATTAAAACATATTTTAATCTCACTTTACTCAATCTTTTTGGTTTGTTAATTTTATTGCTTATTACATTAGTTATTTTTTCACCTATTTTATTCATAATTGTAAAGGGAATAAATAAAGAGTTATTATATATATTAACTTCCACATATCTTTGGGCGGCAATCTACAATACATTAATCATTTGTTTTTTCTCAGGTATCACCTCTATATTTATTGTATACAATCTACTAGTGTTGACACATAAGAAGACTAAAATATCAGAATCCCTAATTTATAGTTTAATAATTTTTTCACCAGCTGTGATGGCTGTCGGATACTACATATTGTTATTTAAATTAAATTTAATGTATCTCCCAAATATTATTATTGTAATTATTCTAAATTCTTTTTTTGTTTTGCCATTCACATACAATTATTTGGCACCTTCATTTTTTCGAGTGATAAAAGAAAATGATGATATAGCGTATAGTTTAAATCTATATGGATTAAGCAGATTTCTAACGATTGACTTGCCCAGGCTAAAAAAATCATTAATTACAGCCTTTTGTGTATCCTCAATATTGTCTGCAAGTGATTTGGTCGTAATCTCTTTTTTTGGGACGAATAACTTGTCAACCCTCACGCAAACAATATATAGACTAATGGGTAGCTATAGAATGAACGAAGCATATTCAGTATCATTGATCTTATTGATATTTTGTTTTATTTATTTCTTCTTAGCGCATAAAATATTTGAGAAAAATAAATGGAACATTCACTAGATTTAACTTATCACTGGGCTGGGTTCTCGGCTCTAGCTATCTTTGTTTTTGCTTATGCACTTGTGATGGCTGAGGAATTCACTCACTTAAGAAAATCTAAACCTGTTGTTCTTGCTGCAGGTCTAATATGGGGCATAGTTGCGTTTGCGTATTCGGGTACGCCTCATTATGAAATGGTCGAACACGAGATTAGACATAGTTTTCTTGAATATGCTGAACTTGCCTTCTTCTTATTGGTCGCGATGACATACATTAATGCATTGGAAGAAAGAAATGTATTTAATTCTCTAAAAGCATGGTTGATTAAAAATCAATTCAGCTACAGACAATTATTTTGGATTACAGGAGTTCTTGCTTTCTTTCTCTCGCCGTTAGCCGATAATTTGACAACTGCACTTGTTTTATGTGCTGTTGTAGTAGCCGTTGGATCTTCAAGCCCTAAGTTCGTTGGGATAGCGTGTGTAAATATCGTAGTTGCAGCAAATGCTGGAGGCGCATTTAGCCCATTTGGCGATATTACAACATTAATGGTATGGCAAGCAGGCCAACTTGATTTTCTTCAATTTTTTGCATTAGTAATTCCTTCTATTGTAAACTACATAATCCCTGCAGGCATAATGCATTTCTTTGTATCAGATCATAAACCTAATGTTGCTGAAGAAATTGTTGAAATTAAGTATGGAGGAAAGGTTATAATTCTTTTAGGACTTTTAACAATACTTACTGCGGTTAGTTTTCATAACTTTTTACATCTACCTCCTGTATTTGGAATGATGACTGGATTAGCTTACCTACAACTTTATAGTTTTTATATAAAAATTAAGACAACCAACGTTGAAGAAAAAAAATATGATTTTTTTGAAAATGTCGCACATGTTGAATGGGATACTTTATTATTTTTCTTTGGTGTAATTTTATCTGTTGGAGGCCTTGGCTTTATAGGTTACTTAGAATATGTATCTCAATTCATGTATACAGATTTAGGGGCAACCAATGCGAATATACTAGTTGGAATTTTGTCAGCTATTGTCGACAATATTCCTGTAATGTTTGCTGTTCTAACTATGGAGCCTTCAATGCCTGACTCACAATGGCTATTAGTTACACTAACTGCAGGCGTTGGAGGAAGTATGCTTTCAATAGGTTCTGCTGCTGGAGTTGCTTTGATGGGACAATCAAGAGGGATGTATACTTTTTTTGGTCATTTGAAATGGACGCCAATCATAGCAATCGGTTACTTTGCTAGCGTTTATGTACATATCTTAATAAATTTCTAATGAAATATTTTGTTTTAATCACAATCACTCTTATTTTATACATGAGTACAGCTATGACAGAGAATGCACACGACCACTCTTTTAAATCAATAAATGAGGAAGATATAATCAAATTATCTGACTATAAAGGGAAAACCATTGTTGTTGTAAATACCGCTAGCCTGTGTGGCTTCACTTACCAATATGAAGGTTTGCAAGATTTATATAATACTTATTCAGATAGGGGATTGATTATTATAGGGGTTCCTTCTAACGATTTTGGAAATCAAGAGTCTGGTGATAATGCGCAAGTTAAAGAATTTTGTGAAAGTACATTTAATATCACCTTTCCACTTACAGAGAAAAATGTTGTAAAAGGAAAAAATGCTCACCCTTTTTTTCAGTGGTCAAAAAAAGAATTAGGTTTTATCGGAGGAGTGCCCAGATGGAATTTTCACAAAATTATTATTGATAAAAATGGAAATGCACTTGCTGGTTTTACAGCCTTAACTAAACCAAGTTCACGAAAATTCATAAATGAAATTGAAAAAGCTTTAAGTCTCTAAAATAATATAAATATATGAATGATATATTTATAGTTTTAGGAAATCAGTTATTTGATCCTCTATACCTAAAAAATTACAAAGATTGTAAAATATTTATGGCTGAAGACTTAGGTCTTTGCACTTATGAGAAGCATCATAAATTAAAAATACTTCATTTCTTATCATCAATGCGCAGTTACAATGATTTATTAAAATCTAAAGGTTTCGAGACTGATTATTATGATTGTAAAAATAATTTTTCTAATAAATATGAAGATAAATTAAAAAAATCAATCAAGGAAAATAAATCAAAGAGAGTTTTCTCTTTTGAAGTTGAAGACAAGCCTTTTGAAAAAAAACTTAATAAAATAGTAAAAGAAATTGGATTAGAAAGAGTAATCGTCACCTCCCCTATGTTTCTTAATTCAAGAGATGATTTTAAAAAGTATCTAGAAAACAAAAAAAAACCTTTAATGGCTAATTATTACAAAATGAGTCGTATTAAATTTGACTTATTAGTTAAAGACGAAAAACCAGTTGGAGGAAAATGGAGTTTTGATAAAGATAATAGAAAAAAATTACCGCAGACTGTTAAGTTGCCAAAACGTCCAGTAGCTTCTGAAACTAAGCATACAAAAGTTTTAAAGAAATTTATAAATATAACATTTGAAAATCATCCAGGAAATACTGAAAATTTTTGGCTGCCTACAACACATAAAGAATCAATAGTGTGGCTAGATGATTTTTTAACAGAGAAATTAAACCTATTTGGCGATTATGAGGATGCAGTAAGTCAAAGAGATAATATTCTATTTCACAGCGCACTTAGTCCTCTAATCAATAGTGGATTAATTACACCTGAAAAGATAGTTGATAGATTAAAAAAATTAAGAACTAAAGTTAATTTAAACTCTTTAGAGGGCTACATTAGACAGGTAATTGGATGGAGAGAATTTATGAGGGGCATTTATCAGAATTACTCAATAGAAATGGAAAAGGGAAATTTTTTTAATCATAAGAGAAAATTTAAAAAAGAATGGTACTCGGGCGAAACTGGAATACCACCCTTGGATCATTCAATTAAAAATGCATTGAAATATGGTTGGACGCACCATATTGAGAGACTGATGGTTTTATCAAGTCTAATGAATCTATGTGAGATTGAACCCAAACAAGTTTATAAATGGTTCATGGAGATGTTTGTTGATTCCTCTGAATGGGTAATGGTACCGAATGTTTATGGCATGGGGCTTTTTAGTGATGGGGGGATATTTGCGACAAAGCCATACATCTGTGGTTCGAGTTATTACTTAAAGATGATGGATTTTAAAAAAGGTGAATGGTGTGAGACGGTGGATGGTCTTTATTGGAGATTTATAAATAAAAATAGAAAATTTTTTAGTAGCAACCCAAGACTGAACATGATGGTAAGTGTTTATGATAAAATGAAAAATGAAAGAAAGAAAAAAATCTTATCTAAAGCAGAAGCGTTTATAACTCAGTTCACAACCTAAGCATTATTGCTGTAGAGCATTATCTAGGTTCATTAGTATTGGCCTGCCATCGTGAGCGGAACTTAATGGAATTATCTTATCATCAATTGAAGCACATAGTGTCGGCGCGCTCCTTTTTTTATCTCCCATGTTAACTTCAAGTTCGACAATAATAAGTTTTGCATTATCAAATGTTTTTAAAATCTTCATAACTACTCCTAATAATAATAAATTAATAATAAATATAACGATCCAAGTAACTGTAAAATAAAGAGTGCCACTGAAAATAAATGAAATTGCTTAAATTTTTTTTCAGATAGAGAATTTCCTAATTTCACTTCATCTCGATGATAGTTTATTTTAGGTGTAATTATATAAAGATTTATCGCAAATAAAATTGAGGAAATAAAAGATATAATCCAATAAATATTTAACTGACTATTTAAAGTTGTTAAAAATGCAAGTAACATTGCAATCAATCCATATAAAAACATACGCGGAAAGAGTTCTCTTAGAAATGATCCAGAGTTAGCTTCATCCAGTGCTTTAAAAATTGTTGGTGAGACCACCACCATAAAGAATATCATAAACCCCACTACTAATGAATGTAAGAAGATTCCAAATTGCAACATAATAAGTTTATTGATTAGCTTTATTAAACTATTTCTTAGTCTTTAATTCCTTACCGCCGATTATGTCTTTTTTTGCAATCTCATTATCTATAATAGAAACAAATTCATGGTTAACATCTCGGTGGCCCATTTCATCATTTCTTACAGCAATAATTACATCTCTGAGTTTAGCAAACTTTGATAGGTTCCAATAATCTATTGCAATTTTTGGCGCGGGGGTATTTTCAATATTGCCACTGTCAATTTCTGCTAAGTACTCAGTGTAGCTTATGATTGCTTGCTCTTCAAAGTAACCAACTATCCGATGACATGTACGCGGGGAGATTAAGTACATGAAAAAATATAAGTTAAAAAATACTCCTTGAACAAATATGACTAAAAATCTTTCAAAAGCAGATGGTTTTGCAATATTTATGAAGGTCATTAAATGCATTCTTTCATTTTCGGCCTCATCCAATAGTATTTTAATCCAACCCCGGCCCTCCTGCATCTTTCTGAGACTTTTTAAATGGTTTAGCATCCCTGCTACCATTCCAGGTACAGCCGCGACAGTTTCAAGTATTACTGCGCGATGACCATACCTTTTCTTGAAAAAAAAATCTGCAAATAGCCTTAGCATTTTAGTGAATATAAGTGCAACTTTGTCACTGAAATTTCTTGGCTGATAATGCGAAAACATCTTATTTGTCATACTCTATAAATAATACCTATAAGAGCCATGTAAATGCTTCTGGATGATTTTATAATGCCATATTGTCACAGATATGGCGGTCCCTACGGGATTCGAACCCGTGATCTTCTGGATGAAAACCAGATATCCTAACCGCTAGACGAAGGGACCGCATGCCATTTATATATCTAATAATAATATGAAATCAATAACTGATTAGTTTATTTGGGAATTCGCTATATCAATTATATGCAGTTGAGGAGTTTTTCTACCATTCCATTCATTTATTTTTATCTTTCCAAATATTGAAATTTTTCCACCTTTATTCTTTTTTAATTCATCTCCAAGCTTCGTGTTTAAACTTCTAAATGCCATTGCCTCAATGAAAGAGCTTTCATTTGATTTTATGAGACATTTGAGATGATCTTCCCCAATCTGATCTACAGAAGCTAGCCTAATATTTTCAAATATAAAATTTGGCTCAGGATTCTCTGAGCCAAATGGTCCAACTTTTTCAATCTCATCATGTACCTCTAAATTTACTGCTGAAATACTAAGTTTATCATCAGCGAGCATGGTGGTAAAGTTTGTCTCAATTGCATCAACCTTATTCAATTTCTTTTCAAAGAATTGACTTAATTTATCTATTTTATTTTTTTCCATTGTTAGACCCGCAGCCATTGCATGACCGCCACCCTTTAAAATTATTTGACTTTGCTGAGCAGCAACCACTAAACTTCCTAAGTCAATTCCTTTTAGAGATCTGCCAGATCCCTTGGCCACATCATCAGTAATTGAAAGTACTATAGTAGGTTTATTAAATTTATCTTTTAAACGACTAGCAATAATTCCTATTACTCCTTCATGCCATCCCTCACCATAAACAATTAAAACTTTATTCTTAAGTTTATCCTCGGTAACTTGCTCAATAGCCTGGTCTAATACATAGCTTTCAATTGTTCGTCGTTCAGAATTAAACTTATTTAACTCCTCTGAAATCTGATCAGCAGTTAGTTTCTGATTTGCTGTCAATAAATCTGTCCCGAAACTTGACCTCCCGAGTCTACCTGCGGCATTTATTCTGGGGCCTAATTTGAAGCCTAAATCATAAACAGATACCTTCTGCTTTATATTAGATTTTTCTGCTAAGGCTCTTAATCCTGGATTATTAAGCTTCTGCATCACCTCTAAACCTTTGTTAACTAAAATACGATTTAACCCTTTTAATGGAACTGCGTCACATACTGTTCCTAATGCTGCAACATCAAGAAATGAAATAAGATTAGGTTCTTCTATATCATTTTTTTTAAACCAACCTTCTTTCCTAAGCTTTCTGTTTATTCCAATGATAAACATATATGTTACTCCTACCGCAGCTAAATAATTCAATCCTGATGTATCATCAAGCCTGTTTGGATTTATTAATGCAAATGCTTTGGGAAGATTAATTTCTGGCTGGTGGTGATCTAACACAACAATATCAAGCTTGTTTTGATTGGCAAATTCAATCTCTTCGTGAGACATTGTTCCACAATCAACTGTAAAAATTACTTTGACCCCTTTATCTTTAAATTTAGAAAATACCTCCTTACTGGGCCCATAACCTTCTGTAAATCTATTGGGTATATGAAAATCAAGATCTATAGATAGTTTCTTAAAATAATTTATTAATAATGACGCAGAGGTTGAGCCGTCTACATCATAATCTCCAAATACTGCTATCTTTTCATTAGCTAAAATAGCTTTGTACAGTCGGTCACATGATTTTTCCATATCTACTAAATTATATGGATCAGGTAAACTTTCTTTTAAAGATGGATTTATATAACTTGGTATGTCTTGTTCCGATATATTTCTTATATTTAATAACTTTGAAACTAATCTACTCAATCCATATTTCTGTGAAATAAAATCTATTTGACGATCGCTATATTCTTTGAGTTTCCAGTTTTTATTTGTTAATGATTGTATATCGACGCTTAATTCATTATCGGACATCTATCAACTAATATCGTGATATGTTTCTATGTACTGTGACGAAGACTCGCCCGTTCTTAGTACTAAAGAATGAGTTAAATATTTATTTTGATTTGTTCTTACTCCTCTTACCATTGTTCCTTCGGTTACACCTGTTGCTGAAAAAATAATATCCCCATGAGCCAGCTCATCAAGTGAGTATTTTTTGTTTAAGTCTTTTATACCTATCTTTTCAGCTCTGATTTTTTCATCTTCATTGTTTATTACAAGTCTTGTTTGCATTTGGCCCCCAATGCATTGCAATGCAGCAGCTGCAAGTACTCCTTCAGGAGCCCCTCCTACACCCATATAAATATCTACAGAACTATGTTCCTGAGTGGTCATAATAATGCCAGCCACATCTCCATCGGGAATTAAAACTATTTTTGCCCCAATTGACCTAAGATCTTCGATAATACTATTGTGACGAGATCGTTCTAAAACGCATGCTGTAACTTCATTTATTGGAACTTTTTTGGCATCAGCAATACTCTGTATATTCTCTTTTGTAGTTGCGTCTAAATCAATAATATCATCTGGAAGATTTCCCCCAATCGCGATTTTATTCATATAGGTATCAGGCGCATATAAAAGTCCGCCCCTTTGAGCAGCTGCAATTACGGATAAAGAATTAGGCATACCTTTTGCAGTAATTGTAGTCCCTTCAAGAGGATCTAAAGCTATATCAACTTCATGATTCCTTCCTGTGCCAACTTCTTCTCCTATGTATAACATGGGCGCTTCATCTCTCTCGCCCTCACCAATCACTATTCTTCCATTAAAATCAATTTGATTTAATGCAGTTCTCATTGCGTCCACTGCTTTTTGATCTGCTGCTTTTTCATCTCCAAGACCAATTAACATAGACGAGGCAATCGCTGCTTTTTCAGTTGCAGCAACTATTCCTGATGCATATTGTGTTGATATAATGGTCATAACGAATCTTCGATTCTGATGAATTTAGCAGATGCTGCAACTTCTGGTAATCTTTTAATTTGATTTAAAGCAACTTTCAGAGACGATTCCTTAACTTTGTGCGTAATTAAAATTATTTCCGCATATTTTGTCTTATTAGATGGTTTTTGGATAATGCTTTTAATAGATATGCCTTTTTTAGATAAAGCTCTTGAAATTTTTGCCATAACGCCTGCACGATCCTTGCCAACAATTCTTACGTAATATGGAAATGATAGATTTTCAATTTTTTGAAAAGTAATTTTTTTCTTTGCATCAATTGATGAGCCTAATGGGAAATTAATTGTACCTCTTACAATTTCCATTAAATCAGACATTACCGATGCTCCTGTGGGACCCGCGCCTGCACCTGGTCCTTGAAACATGTTTTTACCGATAACATTGTCCTCAACGATTACTGCATTTAACTCATTCTCTACTTTAGCTATATCTGATGCTTGTTTAACAAAACATGGATGGACTCTTTGTTCAACTTTGTTGCTAACCTTTGAGCTGACTGCAAGTAATTTGATTACATAACCAAATTCGCTTGCATATTTAAAATCTTTGTTATCAATTTTTGAAATGCCCTCAATATATGTAGAACTAAAACTTATTGGTACATCAAATGCCAGACATGATAAAAGAGTAATTTTATGCGCTGCATCTATCCCTTCAATATCAAAGGTAGGATCAAGTTCGGCAAAACCTTTCTTTTGTGCATCGCTAAGTACATCTTTAAAATTTACAAGACTCTTATCCATCTTAGTCAGAATATAATTACAAGTGCCGTTAAGTATTCCATATATTTTCTTAATCTTATTGAAGCGTAAATTTTCTCTAACCGCTTTAACAATCGGAATTCCACCAGCAATAGCAGCCTCATAATTTAGTGATACACTATTTTTTTCTGCGATCTTGGCTAATTCATTACCATGTAGTGCCATAAGTGCTTTGTTAGCAGTAATGACGTGTTTTTTATTTTTTAGAGATTTCTTTACTAAATTATAAGCAATTCCTTTAGAGCCACCAATTAATTCAACAACAACATCAATTGAGTCTTCTTCTGCAAGACTCATTGTATTTGAAGTCAAAGGTAATTGTTTAATAGGAAGATCTCTCTTCTTTTTAAGACTTTTAACTGCAATTTTAACAACTCTTATATTAGCCGATTTTAGTGAATTCGTTTTTAAACCCTTTAGCTGCTTTAAAAAGCCTATTCCAACAGTCCCTAATCCTGCTATGCCTATACCCAAAACTTTACTCATTAATTACTACCTTTTCAGGAACGCTCTCAATATCAGGTTTGTCACTTTTTATATCATTACCCATATCAATGTCAGAAATATCTGTATTTATGAAGTACTCGTAAAAAGAAAAATTTTCAATTTTTGAGCAGCTAATACAAAGGAAAGATGAAAATAAAAATATAACAAATAAATTATTTTTTTTCACATTGATATCCCTTCACCTTCATCAAAATCATTCATTACGTTAAAATTTTGTATCGCTTGTCCAGCTGCACCTTTTAAGAGGTTATCTAAAGCGCTGACTATACAAATTTTATTTTCTTTATAGCCTTTTTTTAAACCAATTACTAAATTATTTGTACCAACTACATCTTTAGTTTTAGGAATGTCGCCAATCGGAAGTACTTCAATGAATTTCTCTTCTTTAAACCGTTCAACTAAAATTTTATGAAGTTCATTTAATGTATTATTATTAAGATCTACATAAATATTACTTAAGATGCCTCTTTCAACTGGAATTAGATTCGCAGCAAAAAAAACTTCAACATTATTTTTAGTATTTTTTGATAATTCCTGATTTATTTCAGCTATGTGTTTATGATCGCCAACTCCATATGTTACAATATTTTCACTTACTTCTTTCATGAGCTCATGCTTGGGCTTTGTTTTTCCTGCACCAGAATATCCAGATTTTGCATCAATTATAATATCATCTTGCTGAATTGCTTCCTTTGAAACCAATTCTATTAATGGAACTAATACACTTGTTGCATAACAGCCTGGATTAGAAACATGCTTACTTTTTTTTATACTCTCTCTATTAAATTCTGTGAGGCCAAATTGAAAATTTTCATTCAATTCAAAACTTTCATGATCAAAATTATACCACTTTTTATATTCTTCTTTTTCATCGAGTCTGAAGTCAATTGAAAGGTCGATAATTCTTACATTTTTATTAAGATTATGAATTAATTTATGCATCTGCATATTAGGTAAACAATTGAAAATGAAATCAACATTCTCAAAGTCTATATTTTCAATTGTTTGATATCTGAGTGATTGATCTAATTCTTTATCATCAACCAATTCTCCAGCTGATTTATTGGCAGACAATGCAGATAGATTAATATTTGGATGCGCTTTACACATATTGTAAAGTTCATGACCAACAAATCCGCTAGCACCTAATATTACTACATTTTTCATTTACAAATTTTAAATTATTAATTGATAGACTTAATGAAATCCAGTTAAAGACTTCGAAACTATCTTTTAGAAAATTGAAATCTTCTTCGAGCTTTTCGTCTACCGTATTTTTTTCTCTCAACGATTCTTGAGTCTCGTGTCAGAAGACCTTCAGTCTTTAGGGCCGGTCTTAAGTTTGGATCAAAAAGTGTAAGAGCTTTTGAAATTCCATGTCTAACCGCTCCAGCTTGTCCTGACAAGCCTCCACCACTAACAGTTACAGTCGTATCTACCACAAGTTTTTTATTAGTCAATTCTAATGGTTGATTGACTAACATGTTAAGTACTGGTCTTAAAAAATATTTGCCTAGCTCTTTTCCATTTATAGTAATTTTACCGGATCCTGATTTGATCCAAACTCTTGCAACAGCATTTTTTCTTTTGCCAGTTGCATATGATCGTCCTAGCTTATCTAAAACTGGTTGTACTTTGGTAGTTTCACTTTTAAGAATTGTTTCAGTATTTGTAGTATCACTCATTACTATATTAATTCATTTATATTTAATACTTTTGGGCTTTGAGCTTCATGTGGATGATTATTTCCGACATAAACTTTCATACTTGATAGCTGTCTACGACCTAAAGGACCTGAAGGTATCATTCTCTTAACAGCAAGTCTTACAAGCCTGTCTGGGTTCTTTCCTTCAATAACTTTTTTTGCTGTAATTGATTTTATACCTCCAGGATAACCTGTATGACGATAGTAAACTTTATCTTCTAGTTTATTTCCTGTTAACTTTACTTTTTCAGCATTAACGATAACTACGTAATCTCCGCAGTCAACATGAGGTGTATAACTTGGCTTATGCTTACCTCTTAAAATTTTAGATACGACAGACGCCAATCTACCTAAAACAATATTTTCAGCATCAATAATTAGCCAATTTTTAATAGTATTTTCCTTAGCTAAAGACTTCGTTTGTTTTAATATTTTCGATGTGGTCATATCCGTGTTAATAATAATAACTAGTTAGTTTGTCAATCATTATATATTTTATCAATTGAATCAACATATTAAAAAATGGTACCATAGTACTTTATATATCAGTTTACATAATCTTTAAACAGGTATTAAATTTTATGAGATTTAATTGCGGTTTGGAACCTCTAAAAGCAATTACTATCTACTAAAACTAATTAATAAGGGAATCATAAAGAAATGGCAAAAAATAAATTTGTACCTGCTGACTCGGTTAATCCTGAGACAATAGCTTTACATGGCGGTGACTATAGAAGTGATCCATCAACAACATCTGTAGCAGTGCCTATATATCAAACAACTTCATATCAATTTCATAATACTGAGCACGCAGCCAATTTATTTGGTGCTAAAGACTTTGGCAATATTTATACGCGAATCATGAACCCAACAGTTGATGTCCTTGAAAAAAGAGTTGCCGCGATGGAAGGTGGGGTAGGAGCGCTTTGCGTAAGTTCAGGGCAATCAGCTTCAATGCTAAGCATTCAAAACTTAGTAAAAGCTGGAGATAACATCGTTAGTTCTACTGATTTATATGGAGGTACGTGGAATTTATTTGCTAATACTATGAAGGATCTTGGGATTGAAGTCAGGTTTGCAGATCCGAAAGATCCTGAAAGTTTCAGAAAATTAACAGATGATAATACAAGAGCATATTATGCTGAAACTTTACCAAATCCAAAATTAAAAGTATTTCCTATTCGTGAAGTTGCAGATATTGGTGACGAATATAATATACCATTAATTGTTGATAATACAGCAGCACCAGTAATATGTAAGCCAATTGAACATGGAGCTACAATTGTTGTTCATTCATTAACAAAATTTATTGGTGGACATGGCACAACTATTGGGGGAATTATTGTTGATAGTGGTAAATTTGATTGGGGTAAAGATCCTAAAAGACAACCCGCTTTAAACGACCCTGACCCAAGTTATCATGGGATGGTATGGACAGAATTTGCAAAGGCTGTAGGTCCGATAGCCTACATAGTAAGAGCCCGTTTTGTTGGACTAAGGGATATTGGCGCGGCTTTAAGTCCACAAAGTGCATTTAATATCATACAAGGGCTAGAAACTGTATCGCTAAGAATGGAGAAACACTGCTCAAATGCAGCTAAAGTTGCTGAGTATCTATCCAGTCATAACAAAGTTTCTAGAGTTATTTATGCAGGACTTGACGAAGGTGAGGCAGGAGACAGGGCAAATAAATACCTTAAAGGTGGACACGGTGCACTGTGTGGAATTGAGCTTAAGGGCGGTAAAGCTAGTGGAGAAAAGTTTATAAACAACTTAAATATGTTTTATCATGTAGCGAACATTGGGGATGCAAGAAGTTTAGCTATTCATCCTGCGTCTACTACGCACTCGCAACTTTCTGATGAAGATATGGAGGCAGCTGGTGTTAACCCAAGTTACGTTAGACTATCTATTGGCATTGAACACATTGATGACATCATCGAAGATCTAAAAAATGCTTTAGACGCAGCATAGTTTCTAATTAATCACCTCAGTTCAGTTTACTGAGGTGACTTTAAACACAGAATACACATAAAAAGAGAGAGTAAAAAAACTAATATTGAATTTCCTTGGTGCAACAATGCAAGATACCACGGGATGTTTAAATAAGTCATTGAAACTCCCAATACTATTTGAAAGATAAATGTAATATTAAATAAAATTATTATAGAATAATAGCTATTGAATTTTTTATTTATAAATATTAAATAATTTAAGTAGCATAAAAGAAGTAAAATTATTAAAGCAAATGTTCTGTGAATAAATATAATATAGTCTCTATTCTCAAAAAAATTTATTACACTCATTATCTGTGAGACTTCCATAAAAGGAATTATATTTCCATTATAGAGTGGCCAAGTATTGTATATAAGTCCAGAGTGTGTTCCAGACACAAAGGCGCCATAAGCTATCTGAAAGCAAATAAATAAAAAAAGTATAATTAATAAGTTTCTGTATTTTTTAATAAAAACTGATTTTTTATTAATTAAATTATTTTCAAAAAGATATGAAACTAATGTATAAAATGTTAATCCAAGAATTATAAACGCCATTGTTAAGTGAAGCGCTAAACGATATTGACTTACATCTACCCTATCTGACAAACCACTTTTTACCATATACCACCCTATAAAGGCCTGAATAAATAATAAAAAACCAATGAGAAGAATATTTATGTAAAATCTCGTCTCAATTTGCCTATATAATATCAGAAAAAAAAGAGGAACAAGGTAAGCCGCACCAATAAGTCTTGCAAAAGCTCTGTGAAACCATTCCCAGAAGTAGATAACTTTAAATTCTTGTAAAGTCATTGAACTATTAACAAGAACAAATTCATCAATTAATTTATATTTATCAAATTCTAGTTGCCATGCAGAATTTGACAAAGGGTATAGGATACCTGAGATTGGAAGCCATTCAGTAATTGAAAGCCCTGAATCAGTAATTCTTGTATAGCCCCCAATTAAAATAATGGAACAGACTAAAATAATTAAAGATAGCAACCAGATTGAAAATATATTGATTTTAACGTTCATATTTACTACATATTTGGCATGACAAATTTTAAAAAAGCAATAAGCGTTTTTATTTTCATTTTTGCTATGACAATTTATTGTTTATTAGTTATGGTTATTTTAACTAAAATCAACATTAATAATTGGTTAATTGAATTTATTGTTTATTTTCTGTTAGGAATAATTTGGGTATTTCCATCAATGTACATACTCAGACCATTTAAGAAAAAATGAAAACTAAAAAAAATAGTACTCCTGAAATGATGGCTATAAGAGAGAAAATTGACATCGTTGATGATAAGCTGCTTCCCTTAATGATCAAAAGATCTCAGTTAGTTGAAAAAGCATTGGCATTAAAGAAAAAAGAGACTGATATAATTGACAAAAAAAGAATAGGTGAGATTAAGAAAAAAATTTCTGACAAAACAAAAAAGCTGGGAGGTAACCCACAACTACTTAGTAGGATCTGGCTTTCAATAATTGATAACTTTATAAGATTCGAAAAGAAAAAATTTAAAAAATAATTTATTTACTATGCGGTGGAAGTTTTTTTTCAACAAACCATTCGTGCTTTTTCGTAGCGGGATTATATTTCTTCATCCTTAGTTTGTCCTTAGCTTTTAAACCGGAAGTTGGTTTTTTTGCATAATAATAGAATTTACTGTCCGTTTTTTCTTCTGGTACTAATCTTACTTTTACCGACGATTTCTTTGCCATTTATTCACCTTGTTTTATTTTTTTTCTAAGTTCAACTAAATCATTTAAAACAGTCATTAATTTTTTTCTTTTGCTTTCACCCATATTTTGTTGTGGATGATTTTGATAATCATTGTTTTGACTATGCGGAATTTCTAAGTCTGTAAAGTCTTTATTTAAATTTTCCTTCGATAATATCTTTTTTGTTCCAATTTCTTTTATAACTTTTTGAACACCCCTGATGGTATAGCCATCTTTATAAAGTAAGCTTTTTATTCCCTTCAACAACCTAACATCCTCTGGCCTATAGTATCTTCTACCTCCACCCCTTTTAATTGGTTTTATCTGGATGAATTTAGTTTCCCAAAATCTAAGGACATGCTGGGGTAGAGAGAGATCCTTAGAGACCTCACTTATTGTTCTAAAAGCTTCCGGTGATTTGGAATTCATAATAAATTACTCCGTGTGGTTTGTTTTATTTTTTGCATTAACTTTTGACTTTAAAACATTTGACGCACGAAATGTAACAACGCTTCTTGCTGTAATCGGAACTTCTTCTCCAGTTTTAGGGTTTCTTCCAACTCTCTCTTTTTTTTGCCTGACAATGAATGTACCAAAAGATGAAATTTTCACATCATCCCCAACTATTAAACTTGACAAAATTTCTGCAAATACTGAGTCAACTAGACTTGCCGATTCATTCCTTGAGAGTCCTACATTTTTAAATACCGCTTCACTCAGTGTTGATCTAGTTGTTGTTTTTTCCATATATATTTAAAAAGTATATAAAAATAATTGGTTATAACAATATATTAATTTATTTTTTAGGTATCGATGTACTATTCAAACTCTGATTCTATCAACATAACCTTGAATTTTTTCATTTACATTGTTTTCCAAAAGTGAATAAATAATATCTGAAGCATATGAAACTCCTCTATATTCAGATTGCCCATGGCATTTAACAACTAACGCCTTCAAACCCATTAAAATCCCACAATTATGAACTCTTGGATCGAGCCTGTCCTTTACTGACTTCATTGCGAGAGATGACAAAAAAAACCCTAATTTAGATAATAAAGAGCTATTGAAAGCATCTCTGAGGTGGCTTTGAAAAAGTTTTGCTGTACCTTCTGCTGTTTTCAATGAAATGTTACCCGTGAATCCATCGGTTACAATAACATTCGTCCTCCCTAAAGATATATCGTTACCCTCAACATATCCATAATATTTGATCATTGAGTTTTTTGAGAGATTTTTTAATTCATCAGAGGCTGCTTTTATTTCATCCCTGCCCTTATTATCTTCAACTCCGACATTTAATAATCCTATGCTTGGTTTTTCAATTTTAAATAATATTGATGCTAAACAAGCTCCTAGTACTGCATTATCAATTAAATAGCGCTTATCTAATTTGGTATTTGCGCCTAAATCCAATACGATTGAATCACCTTTCATATTTGGCCATATAGAGGCAATTGCTGGTCTTTTGATTCCATCCATTGTCTTTAAGTTTAATAAGGATAATGTCATTAATGCTCCAGTGTTTCCAAAAGAAAGAACAGAGTCAGAAAATCCATCTTGCACTGACTTTATAGCAAGATACATACTTGACGATTGTTTATTTTTCAGTATTTCTGAGGGTTTATCATTCATAGAAATATATGAGTCGCAATCAATAATTTCTGATGATGTGATGAGTCGTTTATACTTATCAATATTTCTCTTAATTAGTTTTTCATCACCGTATAATTGAAATTTATAATTAATATTTCTAAGTAATGATTGATTTAGACCTTTTAAAACATCATTAATTTTTGTTTCGCTTCCCAACGTATCAATAGATAAAGTAAAACTTTTAGTCAATTATTGTTTTTTCATCAACATGCATAATAAAATCAAAACTATTTTTTAAATTTTCTGTCTCGTTAGAGTTTACAAAATATTCTATATTGCTAATCATATGGTTTACAAAAAAATTTATTTTATTATTTGATGCTCTATTTCCCTTATAAATATTATTTAATATTGTAGATTGAATCAATGATTTATCTCCATTGCTTTCAAAAATTTCAATACTTTTGCTATATTGTGCAATTCGACCGTAAAAAGCAGATATAAATACTTTCATTTTTTTATTTACTGCAATATCGCCAAAACCCATTTCTCTTAAATTGTTTTCAAAATCACCAAACATAAGATCAAAAAGGTCCTGTGAAACTTTAGAATTTTTGATATTTAGATTCTTATAGTAATAAAATATTATAAATGCATGAAATATAATTAAATCAAACCTAGTTTCAAAATCATCTTTGACCTTAAGTTTTAAATAAAAAAACTTTGATCTCGATATTTTCACAATATTCTGGTAAATTTCAAGTATCTTTTTATTTTCTTTTTTGAAAAACATTATTATGAAAATTATTTTTTTTTTATTATTTATTAATATATTATGCTATAGCTGTTCTCCAATAAATAAGCAACATGGTTATTTATTAGATGATGTTTTAAATTCTACAGATGAGCTATCAAAGTTTTCTTTAGGCGCATCAAGTGAAAATGATGTTTTTATGGCCTTGGGTTCTCCTTCAATCGAAATAAGTGACATTAATAATGTTTGGATTTACCTGATTTCAGTCAAACAAAGAAATGTTTTTGAAAGTGACAATATTGTATATCAGTCAATTTTTAGATTTGAATTTGATAAAAATGGTGTTTTGCTCTCAAAAAACATTGCAAATCAGAACGACTTTAATGAAATCGCGTTTTCTAAAAGTAAGACAAGAGTTCTAAGAAATGCTTACGGTGTGGGTGATCAGCTGTATGAAGCATTTACGAGAGGACAATAAATAACAAAATTTAAATTGCCGCTAATAGCAGCAAGGCAACTATATTAGTAATTTTAATCATCGGATTTACAGCTGGACCAGCCGTATCTTTGTAAGGATCGCCAACTGTATCACCAGTAACCGCAGCTTTATGAGCTTCAGACCCTTTGCCACCATAGTTTCCATC
Source organism: uncultured Pelagibacteraceae bacterium (assembly GCA_902544065.1). Taxonomy (GTDB): domain Bacteria; phylum Pseudomonadota; class Alphaproteobacteria; order Pelagibacterales; family AG-422-B15; genus CACNXQ01. Next base: position 262,393 of record CACCAS010000001.1, on the reverse strand, counting down.
CTCAACATACTTTTTAGCATTATCCCATGCACCCCCACCCGCAGTCATAGAAATTGCAACAAAGATACCTGTTACAATGACTCCTAGTAACATTGCTCCAACACAAGAAACTGCTGCATCTTGGTCAGCTACAAAAGATATTAAAAAATAAAGAACAATTGGAGATAGTACTGGTAACATTGATGGTATTATCATTTCCTTGATAGCTGATCTAGTTAACATATCAACTGACTTTGAGTAATCTGGTTTTGTTTCTCCTGTCATAATACCAGGATTTTCAGAAAACTGTTTTCTTACTTCTTCAACAACAGCACCACCTGCTCTTCCCACAGCCATCATACCCATAGACGCAAACAGGTATGGTAATAAACCACCAATTAAAAGACCAACAACTACATACGGGTTTTCTAAGCTAAAATCTGGGGTTATTTCTGGTATCAGTTTTAAATCTTCAACGTATGCTGCAAATAAAACCAAGGCACCTAAACCAGCTGATCCAATAGCGTATCCTTTAGTAACTGCTTTGGTTGTATTTCCAACCGCATCGAGTGAGTCAGTTGTTTTCCTCACACTTTCGTCAAGATTTGCCATTTCAGCAATACCTCCAGCATTATCGGTTACCGGACCGTAAGCATCTAATGCGACTACCATTCCTGCTAAAGCTAACATCGCTGTTACTGCAATAGCTATGCCAAAAAGACCAGCCAGCTGATATGTAAAGACGATACCTATAACAATTACGATAGCTGGTAATGCCGTTGCTTCCATTGACACTGCGAGGCCCTGAATCACGTTTGTGCCATGTCCAGTCGTGGATGCCTTAGCTACACTTTGAACCGGTCTATAATTAGTCCCTGTATAATACTCTGTTATCCATATTAAAAGACCAGTTATAACTATTCCAACAAAAGCACATATATATAACGATAATCCAGTAAATGTAGTTGTTCCAAAGCTAAACTCTTTAGACATATCTCCAAGAATGAATTGAGTAACAGGATAAATAAAAATTAAAGATAATATTGCCGACGCAATAAAACCCTTATAAAGGGCTCCCATTATGCTTTGTGAGCGGCCGAGCCTTACAAAAAATGTGCCAATAATTGATGCCACTAGACAGCTTCCACCAATTGCCATCGGATAGATTGTCATCATCTCTGAAATAGGACCTGTAAAGAATATTGTAGCCAATACCATTGTTGCGACAATAGTAACAGCATATGTTTCAAACAAGTCTGCAGCCATGCCAGCACAATCACCCACGTTATCGCCTACATTGTCAGCAATTACAGCTGGATTTCTTGGATCGTCTTCAGGTATTCCTGCTTCCACTTTTCCAACTAAATCAGCTCCTACATCAGCTCCTTTTGTAAATATTCCTCCTCCTAATCTTGCAAAAATTGATATTAGCGAAGCTCCAAATCCAAGTGCGACCAATGCATGCTTTAGTGTCTCTTCCGAAACTGAATAGGAAACTAAAATTACATAGTAAACTGAAATAGATAAGAGTGCTAAACCAGCAACTAACATTCCAGTTACAGCTCCTGCCTTAAATGCTACATTTAATCCATTTGCTAAACTTTCTTTAGCTGCTTGAGCTGTTCTTACATTTGCCCTAACTGATATAATCATTCCTATATAACCTGCGGCGCCAGACAAAATTGCACCAATTAAATAGCCACCTATTACCCAAAAATCTCCAAAAAATAGATATAAAAGAAAACAAATTACAAGACCTACAACTGCTATAGTTGTATATTGTCTGTTAAGATATGCTTGAGCGCCTATTTGAATAGCAGAGGATATCTCCTGCATTTTATCATTACCAGCATTAGACTTTAATACTGAATTACCTGCCCAGAAGCCATATAATATAGATAAGACTCCAGAGAAAATTATTAAATTCATAATGCTCATATTTGATCCCTTTAAATACTAATTGGTTGAGAAAATGCCAAAATTTTCAGAGATTTGCAATCATTATTTTAAAATTGAGAATCTTGCAGATTATCTAACACTCCATTAATTAACGAAATTTCATTCATTCCAAAAAAACGGTTAGCTATCAACAAATACTCAGAAATTGCAATTTTTTTTGCTGTATCGCTAAACTCAATTTCATATATTGCTGGTCTAAAAATTGAAATAAGCAACTTATCCATTGAATTAACATTAATTTTCTTGTTTGTAGATGCTTTAAGGATTTTATCTATTTTATCGTAATTAACCGTTACTCCTTCAAATATTTTTTTAGCAAAATTTAAGTTAGTATTTTTTACTTTATTTTTATAGTTAGATTGTTCAATTATGTGATTGAATATTTCTTCAATTGGTTTTTCTCCTCCTTCATTAATGGAAAGCTCGTAGAGTGCTTGAACAACTATAAATCTTTGAAATGATTTACTGTTCGACATTTAGATTAATCTTTTATAACTGCTATTGCCGCGTCAACTGCTTCTTTTGCTCGATTAACCTCATTTGAAGATCTATCTTTTGCTTGCTTAATATTTCTACAAGTAAGAACAGAGTTAGTAATAGGTAATTTATACTGAATTGAAAGATGAAGCAATGACTTTGTAATGGCGTTAGCGATAATTTCATAATGATCAGTTTTACCTTTAATGATACAGCCAATTGCTATAGCTGCATCATATTTTTTCTTCTCTAATTTCATTGAAATCTTTGTTGGAATTTCCAAAGACCCTTTTGTATAAGTTATATCAAATTTATGCCCTTGTTTTTTTAAATATGTTTGGGCTCCTCTAAGTAAGTCTTTTGTTATTTCAGGATAAAAATTTGAAGCAACTAAAAGAAATTTATAAGTTTTCATTGTCTACAATTCGTTTAGTAATTTTGTCTCAATTATATTTAAGCCGTAAGCTTCAAGGCCAATGAATTTCCACTCGGTGTTTGTAAGCAATATCATTTCTTTTACACCTAACTCAGACAATATTTGAGCGCCCATGCCATAAATTCTTAACTCATCTTTCTCATTCTGAGATTTATTTCCAACCGAAGATGTATTGGTTATGAGTCTGTTTATAATAGATTTGCCACTATCTCTAATTAAAATAAGTACTCCACGTCCATGGTTTTGTATAACCTCTACGCTCTTGTTTAGTGATGCATCATCACTACCGTACTCACCAAATAGATTATCAAAATAGTCAGTTACGTGGACCCTTACCATTACTGGCTTTCCATTATCAATATTTCCTTTAGATAAAACTATTTGCTCTGTATTATCAAATAATGACTCGTAAATTTTGATGTCAAATTCGTAATTAGATTTTATGTTTATTTTTGAATCATGTATTTTTTTTACAAACTTATCTTTTTCTCGTCTGTAAGCTATTAGATCAACAATCCGTCCAATCTTAATATTATGTTCTTGTGAAAATTCAATCAAATCTGGAATCCTAGCCATTGTCCCATCATCATTCATAATCTCACAGATTACACCTGCTGGGATATTTTCACTAAGCCTGGCTAAATCAACAGATGCCTCTGTGTGACCTGCTCTCACTAATACTCCTCCATCGCGAGCCACCAGAGGAAATACATGACCAGGACTCATAATATCACCCTTTGTCATATTTTTATTTATTGCGGTTTGAATTGTTATAGCTCTGTCTTGTGCAGAGATACCAGTTGTAACGCCTTCTTTTGCTTCTATCGATATTGTAAATGCCGTTGAGTCTCTTGTTTCATTATTTTGAGACATGAGTGGTAAATCTAATTGTTTAACTCTTTCTTCTGTTAAAGAAAGACATATAAGACCCCTTCCATATTTGGCCATAAAATTAACGGCTTTATCATCAGCTCTTTCAGCGGGAATAATTAGATCGCCTTCATTCTCACGGTTTTCATCGTCGACCATAATAACCATCTTTCCAGCCCTTTGGTCTTCAATTATTTCCTCTATGGAAGATATAAATTCCCTATTCATGCTTAAGTTTATATTTTAATGATTTTGCGTAACATATCTTGCTAACATATCAACTTCAAGGTTTATTCTATCACCTATTTTCAATCCTTTTAGATTAGTGTTCAACCATGTGAAGGGAATAATGTTAAGGACAATAAAATTATTTTTGACTTGGTTTACAGTTAACGAAATTCCATTTAGAGAAACAGATCCTTTTTTTGCAATATATTTTTTAATATTTTTTGAAATTTCTAACTTTATCTCATGGGAGTCACCGACTTTTTTAATGCTGATCAATTTTGAAGTATCATCGACATGACCGAATACAAAATGACCACTAATTTCATCTCCCACACGCAAGGATTTCTCAATATTTATTTCATCACCTTTTTTAATTGCATTAAAGTTTGAACAGTTGATTGTTTCTTGAGAAACATCAAATGAAAGTTGAGTATATTTTTTTTTCTGTTTCCTACTTATCACTGTAAGACAAATACCATTACAACATACAGAACTACCCTTTTTGATATCTTTGTATTTAAGATTTGTATCTAATACTAATCTATAATCTTTTTTTTTCTCAAATTTGATAACAAAACCTTTATTATCAATTATTCCCGAAAACATTAAAACTACCCCTTTCTATGTATAGTTAGAATATCGTTTCCATAATTTTTACTTTCAAAAAGAACATAGTTCTTTGTAGACTCCATATTGTTGACACCCATATCTGACACCGCATCAACTCCACCTTTGCCAATTATTTTACTAGCTCTGAACCACTGAATCTCGTCAACATAATTATTTTTAATCAATGAACCACTTAAATTTGAGCCTCCTTCGACAAGAATTCTCATGTATCCAAGATTTGTAATTTTATTTAATATATCTTTTAATGATAGCTCTGAGCCTTTTTTACTTACCTTTATGAACCTTACATTTTTATTATTTAAATTCGATAATTTTTTTCCATCAGAGTAAAATACATACACGTTTCGTGAGTGTTTGTTATATATTTTATAATTGCTTGGTATATTCAGACTACTATCAAGTATAAATAAATCTGGCGACAAACTTTCAAGTCCACTTAGTCTGCAGTCTAATGAAGGATTATCCTCGATTATTGTTCCTTTGCCTACTAACATACAATCATTTTGTGCTCGCAACATATGGCCATGCTGTCTTGAAATTGAGTTTGTTATCCATTTACTTTCTTTAAACTTTGTGGCAATTTTACCGTCTGCAGTTGATGCAATTTTAAGTGTTACATGAGGTAAATTTTTATTTAATGAGTTAAAGAAAACTTTATTAATCCGCCTTGTTTGATTGCTAAAATTTTTGACGATGACTCTTATTTTTCTTTTCCTAAGCTTTTTTATAGATTTACCTTTAACTAACTTATTTTTGTCAATTTCTGAAATAAAAACTTTTGCGAATTTGTATTTTATTATTTGATCTACACAAGGTGGATTTTTTCCAACATGAGAGCAAGGTTCTAGAGTTGTATATATAGATGCACCTTCTAATTGCTTCTTATTTCTAACTTGATTTATTGCATGAACTTCGGCATGTGGAGATCCATACCTCTGAGTCCAGCCTCTTGCAATAATGGTTTTATTTTTAACGATTATTACCCCAACAGGTGGATTTGGGCAGGTAGAGCCAATAGCTCTATTGGCCATTCTTTCTGCCAGCTGCATATAGTCGACAATTTTCAATTAAATACCTATTCTTTATTTGATGAGATCACTCCAATAAACTCTTCAAAGTCTTTAGCTTCTCTGAAATTTTTATATACAGACGCAAACCTTACATACGCGACAGGATCTATGCTTTGCAACCCCTCCATGACAATTTCTCCAACTACATCTGAAGCTATTTCAGCTTCACCTAGACTCTCAACTCTTCTAACAATCCCACTTATCATTCGATCAACTCTATCAGACTCTACTGGCCTTTTCCTTAAGGCAATTTGAACTGATCTCTCTAATTTGTCTCTATCAAAAGGAACTTTTTTACCAGATTTTTTTATAACAGTTAATTCACGTAACTGTATTCTCTCAAATGTTGTAAATCTAGCTCCGCAAGCAGAACAAAACCTTCTTCTTCTAATAGCAGAATTATCCTCCGTAGATCTAGAGTCTTTTACTTGAGTATCTTCATTTCCACAAAATGGACATTTCATAAAAAAACCTAACTATAAATTGGAAACTCGTTACACAAACTAATTACTTTTTCTTTAACAGATTTTTCTACATTGCTATTATCAGTTGGATTACTTTTTAAGCCAACAAGTGTTTCTAGTATCAACTCTCCTACAAGCTTAAACTCATTTTCCTTAAAACCTCTTGTTGTTGCTGCTGGGGTTCCAAGTCTGATACCTGATGTAATTTTAGGCGGCTTCGGGTCCTTAGGTATTCCATTTTTATTACATGTTATATTTGCTGCTTCCAAACTAGTTTGAGCGGAGTCGCCTGTTAAATCCATTGGAGTTAAATCTACTAAAATTAAATGAGTATCAGTTCCACCAGAAACAATCTTTAATCCTCCACTAACGAGGGTGTCACTTAATGTCTTAGCGTTTGTTATTACTTGTTTTATGTATTCCTTAAATTCTGGTTTCAATGCTTCTCCAAAAGCTACGGCTTTGCCAGCAATCACATGCATTAATGGGCCACCTTGATAACCAGGAAAAACTGCAGAATTAAATTTTTTACCTAACTCTAAATTATTTGATAAAATCATACCTCCTCTTGCACCTCGAATAGTCTTATGAGTCGTAGAAGTTACTACATCAGCATATTCTAATGGATTTGGATACTCCTCAGCAGCAACCAGGCCTGAAAAGTGAGCCATGTCTACATGAAGAAATGCACCGACTTGATCACAGATCTCTCTAAATTTTTTAAAATCTATAATTCTTGAATAAGCACTTCCTCCAGCAATAATAATTTTTGGGTTGTGTTCAAGTGCTAGCCTTTCAACTTCATCGTAGTCAATTAATCCATTGTCTTCCAATCCGTATTGAACGGCATGAAACCACTTACCAGACATTGACGGGGCAGAGCCATGTGTTAAATGTCCACCAGCATCTAAACTCATCCCAAGAATAGTATCACCTGGCTTAATCAGAGCTAACATAACCGCTCCATTTGCCTGGGCACCCGAATGAGGCTGAACGTTAGCATATTCACACTTGTATAATTTTCGAAGTCTTTTTATTGCAAGGTCTTCTGCAATATCAACGAATTCGCACCCACCATAGTATCGAGAACTTGCATATCCCTCAGCATACTTATTTGTCATTATTGAACCTTGGGCTTCAAGAACAGCTTTAGAAACTATATTTTCAGAAGCAATCAATTCTATCTGATTTTGCTGCCTATCTAACTCTAGATTAATAGCCTTATGAATTTCATTATCGATATCCTTAAGTGGTGAAGAAAAAAAGCTCATATTATATCTTATCCTATTTTGTTTATTCTAGTAATGTGACGACCGCCCTCAAATTCAGTGTTTATAAATGTGTCAACACAACTAATAACTGTACTTTCATCTATCACTCTAGCGCCTAAAGTCAAAATATTTGCATCGTTATGCGCCCTTGCAAGCCTAGTTATTTCATTATTGTAGCAAAGTGCCGCTCTAATTCCTGGTTTTTTATTAGCTGCCATTGACATTCCTTGGCCAGAACCGCAAATTAATATTCCCATATTTACAGTTTGGCTGGAAATATCTGTAGCAACTTTCTCTGCATAATCTGGATAGTCTACGGGTTCATTTTGTTCAGGCCCTCTATCGATAACTTCAATATTTTTTGCCTTTAGAAAATTAACTACTTTATCTTTCATATCATAACCGGCGTGATCTGAGGCTATAGATATTATTAAATTTTCGTTCATATTGATCAGTATTAAACAAAATATACCAAATATTGTAAATAGAAATTCATAGACTTATCTCCATAATGACCTTTTTGTAAGCACGTCCTTAAGTAATTGTGGCCGATCTGTCATAATCCCATCTACTCCATAATCAATAAGTTGATTCATCTGACTTTCATCATTAATTGTCCAAGCATGTACTTTTTTCCCAAGTCTATGAGCGTGAGATACAAAAGACTTAGATACAATTTGAAAACCAAAATAAAACATTGGTATTTGCAAACAAGGAATATTGTTCTTAAAAAATGGTAGCACACTATCTAAATAAAACATTATTGTTTCTTGCTTTGTCATCGATGTACATAGTTGGTCGCCACATGAATTTCTTAATAATTTAATTTTATTTGTGCTAAATGATCCAATGCAAAAACGATCCAAGTTTTTTTTATTCGATTTAAGTGACTTTATTAAAAGATGTGCTGCAAGTGTTGATTTTGGTTCTATATTAAAATTTAAATGCGGCCATGAAATTAAAGCTTCATCCAAAAGTGGCACATGGTGATCATCAAATATTTTTATTTTTTTTATTTCTTCATATTCTAATTGATTAATTTTTATTTGTAGACCACAAATCCTACTTAAATCCTCATCGTGAAAAATAACAAGCTTTCCATCTTTAGTTTCTCTAACATCAGTTTCAATATAATCGTATCCAATAGAAATACACTTTTCAAAAGCATCAAGAGTATTTTCCCTATTTTCCAATGATCCTCCTCTATGAGCAAAAGGAGTAAATTTATGATTGTTTAAAAACCTAAAAGACATATATATGTTTTCTTATGATTGAAAATTTACTTATTATATTAAGCTTCAATTTTATAGTCATTACTATTCTATGGCTATCATCGTTAAAAACAAGAAGGGCTGATTTTATTGATATTTATTGGGGTCCAAGTTTCTTCTTTTCAACAGCTATTATTTATTTCTTAGATAATGATTATTCCCTTCCAAAAATTATTGCCTTATCCCTTGTTGGCCTATGGGGACTAAGATTAGGCATTTATTTATTCTCAAGAAATATAAGAAAGTCTGAAGATATTAGATACGTTAAGATAAGAGAGTACAGAGGTGATTTCGGTCTTTTTTATACAGCATATTTAATACAAGTTATTTTAATTTGTATTGTATCTTTCCCAATGCAAAGTCTCAGTATGGCCCCAAATAACTTAGATCTAAATGTACTTGGAGTCATTGCTATAATTATAGCACTTCTTGGTATAATAATTGAAACTATATCTGATATTCAACTAACAAAATTTAAATCTAAAAAAAATAATAAAGATAAACTTATGGATAAAGGTCTGTGGTTTTATTCGAGGCATCCAAATTATTTTGGCGATAGTGTATTTTGGTGGGGTATCTCTTTATTTTGTTTTAGTATTTCTTATAATTTATTTATTTTTATATCTCCCATTATCATGACGTACCTATTGTTAAAAGTTTCAGGAGTAAGTTTACTTGAAAAAACTATTGCAAAGAAAAAAGCAGGTTATGATAACTATATTAAATCAACTAGTTCTTTCATAATACTGCCAAAAAAGAATATAAAATGATGAAAGAGAGTATCTTAAAATTTCCAAGTACTAGACTCAGAAGAAACAGGCAGTCTAGCTGGATTAGAAATTTGGTTGAAGAGCATTCATTAACATCTAATGATCTAATTTGGCCAGTTTTCATATGTGAAGGGAAAAATAAAAAAGAAGAGATTAAATCTATGCCTAATGTCTATAGATATTCAATAGATAATCTAAATGAGATGAAAGATATTGCGGAAAGTCAAAATATTAATTTAATTGCTCTTTTTCCCTATACTCCCGAAGAACTCAAATCTAATGACGGTAAAGAGGCATTAAATCCTGAAAACCTAGTTTGTAAGTCTATCGATCAATTATCAAGATCAAATAAAAGTTTTGGATTGATGTGTGACGTGGCGCTTGATCCCTATACTGATCATGGACATGATGGTTTAATTAATGACAGTGGAAAAATACTTAATGATGAAACAAATGAATTACTTGTAAAACAAGCACTGCTTTATGCAGAAGCTGGGGCTGATGTTATTGCTCCATCTGACATGATGGACGGAAGAATAGGAATGATACGAAATCAACTAGAAAAGAACGATTTTCAAGATACCCTAATACTTTCATACGCTGCAAAATATGCATCTGCTATGTATTCACCATTCAGAGATGCTGTAGGCTCTTCAAGTAGTCTTAAATCAGATAAAAAAACTTACCAAATGAATATAAATAATTCTGACGAGGCAATCAAAGAAGCCTCTATGGACATTAGCGAAGGCGCAGATATATTGTTGGTAAAGCCAGGGATTAGTTATTTAGATATTATATATAGAATTAAGCATGAGCTAAATTTTCCAACTTTTGCCTACCAAGTATCTGGCGAATATAGCATGATTAAATTTGCTGCAGATAAAGGTTTGGTTGATGAGAAAGCAGTGGTCCTTGAGCAGCTTGCTTCTTTTAAAAGAGCTGGAGCTGATGCTATAATTACTTATTTTGCTCCTGAAGTTTCAAAGTTTATTAAATTAACTGAGTAATCTTTTTACTAAACTTGATGTGTCAAAATTATTGCCACCCATATTTTGCACGTCTTTGTAAAATTCATCAACAATCTTTGTAATTTCTAAATCAATACCAAATTTTTTGGCTTCATTAAATGCGATTGATAAATCCTTTCTCATTAAATCAACCGCGAACCCAAAATCAAATTTATTTTCAGTCATTGTCATAAATCTATTATCCATTTGCCAAGATTGGGCTGCTCCTGAGGAAATAACATCCAAAACATCCTCTGGATTAAGTTTAGTTTGCTTCATAAAATAGATTGATTCCGAAAGGCCCTGCACTAAACCAGCTATACAAATTTGATTAATAATTTTTGTTAATTGTCCTGAACCCGATGAGCCCATGTACTTTCTTTTTTTTCCATAAACCTCAAAAATACTCTCACTTTTGTAAAATGCATTTTTATCTCCTCCTACCATGATACTTAATTGTCCCTTTTCAGCTCCCAACTGACCGCCAGAGATAGGTGCATCTAAAAAAAAAGCTTCTTTTTCTTTAAATTTAAGTTCAAGCTCTTGGACAATTTTTGGTGAAACTGTGGAATGATCAATAAAAATTGTATTTTTTCTAACTACATTAAAACATCCAGTGTCGTTTGAAGTAATCTCTCTCAGATCATCATCGTTACCGATACATGAAATAATAAAATCAAATTTTTCATCAAGCTGATTAAGGTTATCCACTGCATTTCCTTCATACTTTTTTTTCCAAATGCTGATTTTTTCCTTAGATCTATTGTATACAGAAACCTCATATTTCTCTGATAGGAAGCCAGCCATTGGAAATCCCATCTTTCCGATTCCAATAAACAAGATTTTATACATTAAAAATATCCATCATCCTCTGCATAGCACTAATTGTTACTAACAAAGGCATTCTAAATAATCTACCCCCAGGAAAATTTCTATGCTTAATCTTCTCGAAAGCTTCCATTTCACTAGTTTTACCAGATACAATGTTCTCAGCCAAAATTTTACCGGCAATACCAGTAAATGCAACTCCATGCCCTGAAAAGCCTTGAGCATAAAATATCTTTTCATTTATCATTCCTATATCAGGAACTCTGTTGACAGTAATAGCAATTAATCCACCCCAAATATAATCAACTTTTATATTTTTAAGTTGCGGAAATACTCTGTTTAACTGTTTTTTTGTTCTTTTCTTTAATCCTTCTACATTTTTAAGAGAATAGCCTACAGCTCCTCCAAAAATCATTCTCTTACTTTCTGAAAGTCTATAATAATTAAGATCAAAGTTAGTATCGCTGACACAATAATCATTTGGTAGAATATTTTGCTGCAAATCAATATTAAGAGGTTCTGTACAAACAATATATGTTTCACAAGGCATGACTTTATTTTCGATACCGAGGTTAAAACCTTCAATATAGGCATTGCAACATACAGCTATTTTTTTTGCATTAACTTTTCCATTTTCTATTAATACTTCAATGTCAGTACTATTTTGTAATATTTTTTTCGCTCGAGAATTCTCATACACCTTCACACCTAATGAAAGTGCAGCGTTCATTAATCCGATAGCGTATTTTAACGGATGTAGATGCCCCGCTCCCCTATCTAGTATTCCTCCATAGTAAAGTGAAGAGCCAATTTCATGATCGGCTGTAGCTTTATCAAGTACTTCAAGCTTATCATAATTATAAGTTTTTAATTTATATTTTAGATCATTTTCATACTCTTTGAATTTTGATAAACTGGTAGCTGCATGTATTCCACCAATCTTCTTATCACATTCAATATTAAAGTTTTTTATTCTTTCATCGATAAGATCAACTGCTGCTTGTGATATGTTCCATAGCTGCATGGCGTGTTTAAGACCATATTTTTTTTCAATACCATCAATTCCCCATGCAACATCATTCCAAATTTGACCACCATTTCTACCTGAAGCTCCCCAACCTATAATATTTTGCTCTAATAAAATTACTTTAAGTCCTCGCTCGGCAGCTTCGATTGCAGTAGACAGTCCCGAGAAACCACCTCCTATTACACACAAGTCACATTCGTGGTCATCAATTAAAATTGGAAGAGCATCTTTTTGCTGACTAAGGCTTGTTGCGTAATAACTATTAGGATATTGAGACATTAAATACAATTAAGTTAACTTTAGATTTTAGAGTGTAAATTCTTTGGCTCAATTCTACCTGCTTGAGCCCTCTTACCAAGCCATTTTTTTAGATCTTTAGCAGATAATAAAACTTTTTTAGACCTTTCATTGATTATTCCTTCATTTGAGTCTGCACAAAAAGCATTAAGAGTTTTTCCAGACTTGAATTTTTGAAGTGTAACACCTCGTCCCTTTTGCATATTAGGTATTTCTGAACTATTAAAAGCTAATAATTTAAATGTTTTTTTTTCACCACTAATAGAAACAATCAAATCTCCTTTTTTCTCTGCACAGGATACTGCTCGATCATTATCCTTTAAATTCATGACTTTCTTACCTGATTTTGTAGATGCAATGAAGTCATTTGAATTAACAAAAAAACCTTTACCAGCAGAGCTAGTTATTAAAAATTCTTTATCTTGCTCATAAACCTTAAAGAATAAAACTTCTTCGTTATCATTTTTGTCAATTAACAAACTTATTGGATCACCAAACCCTCTACCAGATGAAACTCTAGAGCAATTTATGGTATAAAACTTACCTAGAGTAGAAAATACAACCAATTTATTATTGCTCTTACACTTAACAATAAACTTTTCACTATCGCCTTCTTTATACTTAACAGACGAGTAGTTATCCTGATGACCTTTGATTGATTTTACCCAACCATTTTTAGATAACATTACCGTTACCGACTCCTTTGAGTCAAATTCCTCTAGAGAGTAATCAATTTCTTGATACGCGTCATTAATTACAGTTCTTCTTTCTGCAAAAGAATTTATTTTTTTAAATACTTCTAAACTTTCATTGAATTCTTTGTTTAATATTTTACCTTGGTTGCTCTTTGACTTTAGAATCTGATTTAATTCTTTTTTATAATTTAATAAATTTTGATATTCATTTTTTATTTGCTTTTCCTCAAGTTTTTTTAACTGTCTTAATCGCATCGCTAGTATAGCCTCAGCTTGTTTTTTATTGATTTTAAATACAGTGATTAGTTTTTTATCAGGATTAGTATCTGTTCTTATAATCTTAATTACCTTATTTAAATTACTAAAAACTATTAGGAAGCCTTTTAAGATCTCCAACCTATTTTCAGTTTGCGTGAGTCGATACCGAGTTCTTTTTTTTAAAACAACAAAGCGATGATCAATAAATGCTTTTAAACTCTCTTTTAATGAAAATAACCTTGGCTCTAACTTACTATTTATTGCATTAAAATTAATAGCAAATCTTATTTCTAAATCCGAATTCTTACACAAATCCTCAAAAATTACTTCTGGCTTAAAAGTTCTATTCTTTGGCACTAAAACAATTCTAATATCCTCAGCAGACTCATCTTGTATCGCTTCAAGATAATTTATTTTTTTAGAATCAATTAATTCAGATACTCTCTCAATAATCTTTGACTTATTTACTTGATAAGGAATTTCATAAATTACTAATTGATACTGTCCTCTTCCTAGATCTTCTTTTTTCCATTTTGCTCTTAGACGTATAGTCCCTCTTCCTTTTAAATAAGCTTCTCTAATAGCTGTCTTACTATCGATAATTTCACCTCCTGTTGGAAAATCAGGGCCCGGAATAATATTTATTAATTGTGAGCTAGTGCAATTTGGATTTTTTAATAATTTTGTTAGAGCCGAAAATAATTCAATTATATTGTGCGGTGGAATATTTGTTGCCATGCCCACTGCTATGCCTGAACTTCCATTTGCTAAAAGATTAGGAAAATATGAGGGTAATACTATTGGCTCTAAATCTACTCCATCATAAGTACTTATATAATCAATCGTTTCCTCTGATATATCTTGAATCATTAATTCAGCAAGCGCTGTTAGTCTTGCTTCTGTATATCTCATTGCCGCTGCATTATCGCCATCAATGTTTCCAAAGTTGCCTTGTCCATCAACTAATGGATAGCGAGTTGAGAAATCCTGAGCTAAGCGAACAAGAGCTTCATATACTGATTGATCACCGTGAGGATGAAATTTACCAATTACATCTCCCACTATTCTTGCTGATTTTTTATAGCCTGAATTAGAACTTAATCTTAACTGATACATGGCGTAGAGAAGCCTTCTATGAACTGGTTTTAAACCGTCCCTTATATCTGGAAGAGCTCGATGAGTAATTGTTGATAAAGCATAAGCAAGGTATTTCTCCTCCAAGGCTTCAGTAAAATTAATATTTTTTATCTTCATTTATAAGTATATTCTTTAAATGATTCCTACTTTTAGGAAAGTTTAGATTATTCGGTTCATAAAAACGTTTTAAGAAAAAATATTCTATAAGTACCAAGGCATTTTTAATATCAGACAAGGTAAGATCTATTGAGCTATCAACAAAAAATTCTGGTAATAAAAATAATTTGTCTTTAAAGCTACCGGCGCCTTCCATTGTTACAGCTCTACCGCTACTAGGAGAAACATATTTTAGTTTGTCTCTTCGCGCTGTTACAGCACATTCAGATAAATCAAGACCATAACCAATTTCTGATAAAAGATCTAATTCCCAAAATATATAATTTTTTATCCAATTCTTTTCTCCACGAGATATGTCTTTTATAAGTTTTAATGTTTTTTCATATATAAGTATATTTTGCTGCTTCTCAGCCATAGTTGAGATTATCATTGAACAAATCGTTGTAACTGCAAGAAGCTTCGATCTTTGATTTAAAATATATGAAGACCACATCTTTATAGGCTCAATCGTAAAATTACCCAAGTGACTTTCTAATCTACCTGACCAAGTAACATGAACCTCATTCCCTGGCTCAATTGTGGCTCTAAGATTCTTAGAATGAATTCCTCTTATTAAACCTTTATGTCTTCCATGCTCATGTGTAAATATTTCAAGTATATACGATTTTTCATTATATTTACTGAATCCCAAAATAAAGCCATCACCAGACCACCTCATAGTTTTTTTTCACTAACAACTTTTACAAATAAAAATAAATGAATTTTTTTATTTTCATGTTTAGCTATTTCTTTTCTTGATGATGATCCTATTTCTTTCAACAAAGATCCCCGCTTACCAATGACGATACTTTTATGTGATTTTCTTCTTACTTCTATGGTTTGAAATATTTTAATTTCATTCATTCTATTTTCGACTTTATCTGTGATAATATCACATTGGTAAGGTATTTCTTTATGTACTTTATCTAATATTTTCTCTCTAGTAACCTCTGAATAAAAAAGTTCTTTCTTGATCTGAACCTTATCTTTAGATTGATATTTAGATTCTTTAATTTTGAGATATTTATTAGAGCTTTCTAGCAATCTTGATACTCCATCACCATTAATGCTTGATACAGGGAAAATTTCCTGAATTAAACTTTCCTTTGAGTAAAAATTAATAGTTTTTAAAACATCTTCATCATTACATTTATCTATTTTATTTAGTACAAGGAAAATTTTTTGATCTATAATTATATCTTTCAAAGATGATTGAATTCTTTTAAATTCTGTTTTCGTTTTTTTTGATATATCTAGCACTAAATATATAATCACTGCATTGTCTATTTCTGCAAATGGAGATGAAACAACTTTGTTGCTTATTTTTTTTATAGATGCAAAAGTCCCGGGTGTATCCTGTAAAATATATTCGAATTCCGATATATTTTTTGTTAATTTTTGGTTGAAGGTAGTGGATTGTTTCTTTCTAGAAACCAATGTCACTCTTCGTCCCATGATCGAATTAACTAAAGTTGACTTTCCTGAATTAGTAGGACCTATTAAAACTATATTCCCACTTTTCATTTATTGAATAATTTTATTTAATTGAATGAATGTCTCAGCTGCAAGTTTTTCTGCTTCTTTTATCGATCTGGCTTTACTAAAAGCTTTTTTATAATTCATAAATTTTAATTCAATTTCAAAAATTGGCTCATGGTCAGGACCTTCTTTAGATAAAGTCTTGTATTCTGGAAGTTTTTTATATTTCTTTAATGTCCATTCTTGCAAAAAAGATTTTGGATCAATTAAATTTTGATCTATTTTATGAATATGTTCACGCCATAGTTCTAGAATCAATTTCTTTACTATGACGAAATCTGAATCTCGATATACAGCGCCAAGAATTGACTCACAAGCATTAGACAAGATGCTCTTCTTTTTATTACCTAAAGATGATTTTTCTGTACTCCCCAGCAAAATGAAATCGCCTAATGCTAAATTATTGGCAACCATGAAACATGTATTCCTATTAACTAAACTACTAAGCATCTTATCTAAAGAACCTTCATCGGCACTAGGGTAATCTTTAATTAGTTTTTCAGCTATCGCTAAACCCAATACGCGATCACCTAAAAACTCAAGATTCTCATTATTTAGATTTTTTTCAAAGCTTGAATGAGTCAAAGCTAATTTAAGTAGACTGATATCTTTAAATTTATATTTAATTTTTTTTTCAAGTAATGATAAATCTTTTTCCATTGCTCAACTAATTTATTAATTTCAGTAATCTATTAAATTGGATATCAAATGGCCATTTCCAAAATTCAAGAATAGTTGATCCATCTTCTGTTGAAAAAAAAATTATTTGAGCCTTGCCTACTAACCTGTTGAATTCGACTGTGCCCCAAAACCTACTATCATTTGAATTGTCTCTATTATCACCCATAAAAAAATAATGGTTTTCTGGCACTACGAATTCCTTGGTATTGTCACCAGGAGATCCATCTAAATAATTATAAATTTCGTAAGAAATACCATTCGGTAAAGTTTCTTTTAAAACGTTTATTTTTATAACTCTTCCATTTTTAAGAACTTTTGAATCCTCGCGGATATTTTCATACTCAAGTGAGTTACTGTTAATAATCAAATTGCCATTTTGAACTTGAATTCGATCCCCTGGTAGTCCGATCAATCTTTTAATATAATCTAAATTTGTATGTGGAGGCTTGAATATTATCACGTCACCCCTGTCAGGAACATTTGAAAATATTCGATTGGATATAGGACCTAAACTAAAAGGAAATGAATGCTTACTGTAACCGTAATCAAATTTTGAAGCAAAAAGTCTGTCACCAACTAATAAATTTGGTTCCATTGATGAGGAAGGTATAAAAAATGGCTGTATTAAAAAGGTTCTAATAATCAATGCAATTACAAGTGCATAAAAAAGTGTTAACAAATTAGATTTGATCCAAGATGAATTTATTTTTTTATTACTCATTGAGTTAATTAATAGTTACAATTGCTTGTGCATATGGAAATTCGTCAGTAATTGACAAATTGATGATATATTCATTGTCTGAAACTAAATTTAGTAAATGTAATTTAGATTTTCCATGAAATTTTAGAGTTGGTTTGCCCGATGGTTCATTTACAATCTCTAAATCTCGCCAATAGACACCTTTACGGAAACCAGTGCCTAGTGCCTTAGCTGCAGCTTCTTTTGCTGCAAATCTCTTTGCGTAACAGGAGACACTTTGTTTTCTTTTTTCACACTTTTTAATTTCATTATCTGTAAATATTCTCTTCTTAAACCGATCACCAAATCTGGCTATAGTTTTATCTATTCTGCGTATATCAATTAAATCTGAACCAATGCCTTTCATTTATGAGCCTCTATTTTCTTTTATAAGAACTTTTAGTTTACTAACAGTTTCCCCTAATCCAGAAAATATAGCTTCAGCTATTATAAAATGGCCAATATTAAATTCCTTTACTTCAGGTATTTTTGCCAATTCAACTATTGAGTCAAAAGTAATCCCATGACCTATATGTACTTCTAATCCTAAATTGTCAGCTAATTGAGAGGCCTTTTTTATTCTTTCTAAATTATCTTCAAAATCTTGAGAATTTTCTATTTTTCTACAATACTCTCCTGCATGAATTTCTACAATATCGGCTTGAATGTCTTTTGATGCAATAATTTGCTCTTCATCAGCGTCAATAAACAAAGACACTTTTATACCGCTCCGTTTTAGTTTTGGAATAATAGTATGAAGTAAATTATGATTTTTTTTAACGTCGATGCCACCCTCTGTGGTTACTTCTTCTCGCTTCTCAGGAACAATACAACATGCGTTTGGCTTTACTTTTAATGCTATGTCAAGCATTTCTAGTGTTGGGGCCATTTCAAAGTTTAATGGCAATGATATATTTGCTTTAAGTTCGAAAATATCTTCATCTTTTATATGCCTTCTATCCTCGCGAAGATGAGCTGTAATGCCATCGGCGCCAAATTCCTCACATATTTTTGCAGCTTTAACAGGACTTGGATAATTCTCTCCCCTTGCATTTCTTAAAGTAGCAACATGATCGATGTTTACTCCTAACCTTGGCAAATTCATAATATCAAAATTCTCTGCTTCCTGGTTTAATTGCTGGAATATTGGCTAGTTCTTTAGGAAGGTTTTCGGGTTCGAATATTGGGATATCAAGCTTTAACAATGATATAATATCAAAATTTTCAAATACTTCTTCTGTAGTTCTGTCAACTATTGATGCTATTCCTTTTAAGTTTACTTCCAGTAAATTTATTTTATCAAGACACTCTTTCGTTGATTTGCCAGTAGTTATTACATCTTCAACGAATAAGATATTGCTTCCTTTTTTTAAATCAAAACCCCTTCTTAATTCAAATTCATTTTCAGACCGCTCATAGAATATGAAATCACACCCTAAAGTTTGGGCAAGTTGATATCCGACTAAAACCCCTCCTAAAGCAGGTGAAACTATACAATCAATTTTAGTTTCTATCTTTTTGAGAATTTTATTTTTAAGTTCCTCACAAACAGTTAGGCCATCGTTGGGGTTCACAAATAGCTTTGAACATTGAAAATACATTTTAGATCTTTTTCCTGAAGAAAGAATAAAGTGACCATGTTGTAGAGCTCCAGACTTTTCAAAAAAACTAATTATTTCTTTTTCATTTTTCATAGTTCTAGCAACAATCTATTTACTGAACTCACATTCTCTACTTCAGCAAGAACATTTATTATTTTATCAAGATGTACTAAGTCATGTACGTCAATTACAAAAATCATATCAAAAAAGTCTTCACCCTTTTCTGATATATTTAAATGAGTAATATTTCCTTTTTCAGTTCCAACAATAGTAGCGAGAGTTCCAAGTGACCCTGGTTCGTTTTTCACAGAAACTTTAATTCTAGAAGAAAAAAATTGCTTTGGATCAACGTCTTTCCAGGATGCTGAAATCCAATCTTCTTTTTTATATTCTTTATCAATTGCATTGCATTGATTTGAATGAATAAAAATACCTGAGTCTTCAGATGTAATTCCTATAATATTTTCATGTGGTAACGGGAAACAACACTCAGCAAAATGAATTGCTACACCTGGTTGAAAATCACTTATTTCGAGGGGAGTTTTATCTAGTGAATTCGTTTTTCTATATCGGGAGAAAAATGATAGACGTGATTTTGATTTTATCTTTTTAAGTTCTCTGGGTCTAATATTGCCCTTTCCAATGGATATTAAAAAATCGTCGGGGTTTTTTCTATTGAATTTCTTTGAATAACCCTCCAGCTCTGCAATAGATATATCTGCATCCTTTTTTAAAATTTTTTGTAAGATTTTCATTCCTAAAGTAACAAACTCATCTTTTTCCTGTTTTTTAAAAAATCTTTTTATTGATGATTGAGCTTTTGCAGTCGTAACAATATTTTCCCAGGTTTCTGATGGAGATGGATTTTTAGATGTTAAAATTTCAATTTCATCACCATTTTGTAATTTTGTATATAATGGCTTTGGTTTACCATTAATCTTACATCCCACACACCTATTCCCAATTTCTGAATGCAATGCATATGCAAAATCAATTGAATTTGAATTTGAAGGAAGATGAATTAGATCTCCTTTTGGCGTGAAACAAAATACCTGATCTTGAAACATTTCTAATTTAGTTGCTTCCATTAACTCCTCAGATGATCCGCCACTATCGAGTATTTCGACTAGATCTCTCAGCCAAGTCACATTTACAGGGTCTGATGAGGAATTATCAATTAGGTTATAATTTTCTTTATAACTCCAATGCGCAGCGATGCCTTTATCAGCTACAACATCCATTTCTGTAGATCTAATTTGCAACTCAACACGTTGTCTTTCTGGACCTACAATTGTTGAATGAATTGACTGATAATTATTTATTTTAGGTGTAGAAATATAGTCTTTAAAGGAACCAGGGACCGCAGACCAGCGATTATGTATTATTCCCAAAATTCGATAGCAATCATCAATGCTTTTGGTAACAATTCTGAAGGCAAAAATATCTGAAAGTTGCCTAAAGGCGATTTGTTTATTTTGCATCTTATTCCAAACAGAGTATAACTTTTTTTCGCGTCCAATTATTTCATAGCCAATTTGGTTTTTGCTTAATAATTCTCCAATTCGTGATTTGATCTTATCGGTAAGATTTGATTTATCTTTCTTTAGATACTCTATACGAGTTGATAGAGATGAATAAGCTGATGGGTTTAAAATTTGAAATGATAAATCTTCCAACTCATCCTTAAATTCGTGCATGCCTAATCTTCCAGCTAATGGAGCATAGATTTCAAGTGTTTCAGATGCTATTCTGTGTCTTCTTTTTTCCTGAGGAATAAATTGGATAGTTCTCATGTTGTGCAAACGATCTGCTAACTTTACGAGCAATACTCTTATATCTTTTGACATTGCTAAAATAAGTTTTCGAAAATTTTCAGCCTGAAATTTATTTTCAGTATAAGTTTCAATTTTTGATAGCTTTGTCACACCATTTACTAAAACAGCTACTTCATCTCCAAACTTTTCTTTAATTTCACGCTCAGTTGCGAGAGTATCTTCTAAAGTATCATGCAATAAGCCTGTGATTATAGTTGATGTATCTAATTTTAAATTTAACAAAATATCAGCTACTGCTACTGGGTGAGAAATATATGGATCGCCTGAATATCTTTTTTGGCTTTTATGCGATTCAAGAGCAAATTGATAAGCCTCCTCGATTAGCTTTGAATTCAAGCCAAAACTACTTTTTTTAGATCTATTTAGCAGTTCGATTTTGCTCATAATGCACTTTTAATCATACATTATTCATGAAGTGAAGTATTAAATAATTCCCCGATTAAAGATATTCCTTGAGCTTATATAGCTTACTGCTAGATCCTAAGCTTTTTGCAAGACTCATAATTGTACTGTTTTTTTTAACGTACACCCAGTTAGGACATATATCGCTCATTGGCCTTAATACAAAATCTCTCTCTATTAATTTAGGATGTGGGATTTCTAAATAATTTATATGGTCTTTAATAAAGAAATTAATTAATGGTTTTGCCATTAATATGTCTAAATCACACGTTCTTGATGTATTTTGCCTGTAAGCATTTCGGCCTGTCATTCGCTCAATCTTCTTTAGACAATTTAGTAAAATTAGTGGCTTCTGAATGGTTTCAACCATGATAGCCGCATTAATAAAATTATCTGCAGCAGATAAGAAATTCTGAGGTACAGATGAATATAAATATGATTTTTTTAATATTTTTATATTATTTTTTTCTAATTCTAACATTGCAAACTTTAATGTCTGGAGTTTATCACCATACTTTGATGGAATATTAGAACCTAAACCAATTATATAAATCATTATAATTTTTTTCTTTCTCTGACCCAATCTTTTCTTTTCTTAGCATCCCTTTTATCATGTATTTTTTTTCCTTTTGCTAAAGCAATTTCAAGTTTTGCGATACCCTTTTTGTTAAAATAAATTTTAAGAGGCACTAAAGTTAGAGATTCTTTATTTAACTTGCCAATTATTTTTTGAATTTCTTTTCTATTTAATAATAATTTTCTAGGACGATTCTCTATATGATTTAAGTATGATGCATTTGAATACTTTGAAAAATGAGAGTTAATTAAAAATATTTCGTTATCTTCCTCACGCGCGTATGATTCAGCGATTTCAACTCGGCCATTACGAAGTGATTTAATTTCGCTTCCTTGCAATTGAATGCCAGCCTCAAATAATTCAATGAAAGAGTAATTGTATCTAGCTTTTCTATTTTGGACTGCTATTTGCAAGATTATATCAACGAAGCGTGTTTTAATGCTTTATCAACTAAGACTTTTGTCTCATCAGAAATTAAAGTAAGAGGTAGCCGTATCTCTTCACCACAAAGACCTAATTTAGATGCCGCATATTTTACTGGTCCAGGGCTCGACTCAACAAACAGAGCATGATGAAGAGGCATCAATTTATCATTTATCTTTGCCGCTTCTGCAAAGTCTTTACTCAGACAAAGTTGCATAAATCGGGAACATAATTTAGGAGCAATGTTTGATGTGACCGATATTGATCCATGTCCACCATAAGTCATAAAAGCAAGCGTTGTGGCATCATCTCCGGTAAGTTGATTGAAGTTTTCACCTATAACAGTTTTAGATTCATACACTCTAGGTATATTTGAAGTAGCATCTTTAACTCCAACTATATTTTCAATCATAAATAAACTCTTCATTGTTTCAGTAGACATATCAACAATTGATCTACCTGGAATATTATAAATTATAATAGGTAACTTTGTGCTTTTGCTAATGGCCTCAAAATGACTGTATAAGCCTTTTTGAGTCGGCTTATTGTAATAAGGTGTTACAACGAGAGCGGCATCCGCTCCCGCGCTTTCTGCATGTCGCGTTAAATCAATTGCTTCTTCTGTATTATTTGATCCTGTTCCAGCAATTATTGGAACTCTTTTATCTGCTTGTTGCACACACAGCTCAACAGCGAGTTTATGCTCTTCATGACTGAGCGTAGGCGATTCTCCCGTCGTACCAACAGGAACAAGTCCATGTATTCCCTCAGAAATTTGAAAGTCAATAAATGATCTAAATGACTCTTCGTCTATTTGACCTCCTTTAAAAGGAGTAATTAATGCAGTATGAGCACCTTTGAACATATTTTACTTTAACACTTTTAATTATTTAAAAAAACATAAATCATAAATATACTCGCCTTCAAAACAAAAATCTTATTCTTGTGAAAAAAAACTTTATTTTACTATTATCATTCTTTTTTTTTAGCCTTTCATTTGCCAATGCTGAAATATTTCCACAAAAAAGAGATATAGGCTTTATTAATTATCAGTCAGTCAACTTTTCCTATCCCACTAAAAGACCTACTCAGCCTGAATTATCTCAACTTCTTAGCAATAAAGATGTTGAATTATTTAAGTTGGCGCTTGATAAAGCTGATGCTTATAAGTGGGATCGTGTTATAGGAATACAAAGTAATATTAAAAATGAAACAGCAAGGGATACACTTGAATGGCTAAAATATTATAACGGAGCTTATAATCTTACTTTTACTAATTATCTAGATTACATTGATCAAAATAATGATTGGCCCGAAATTGAAAAAATAAAAATTAAAAGCGAGTCAAAAATATCATTCAAAGAAAATCATCAATTAATAATAAACTATTTTAAAATAACTGAACCCAAGACTGGTTGGGGAAATATTTATTATGGAAACGCTCTATTGAATAACGGAGAAATTAAAAAAGGGAAAAAATATATTATTCAAGGTTATACTGATGGGAGCTTCTCAAGAAAAGAACAGTCTCAAATATTAAAAAACTTTAAAACGATTTTAGAAGAAAATCATCATAAAAAAAGAATCGAGCAGCTTCTTTGGAATGGCAAATATAGAACTGCATCAAGACTTATTAAGTATGTAAATAAAGATTATCAAAAATTATTTGAGGCACGAATTGGTTTAATTTCTTTTGCTGGAGGAGTGGATGATTTGATCAAAAGAGTGCCAGATCAATTAAAATCTGATCCAGGACTTGTTTATGACAGGATACATTGGAGAATTAAAAAAAGAAAATACGATAGTGCATTGAATCTCTTATTAGAAATTAACAATAATGATTCAAGTAAATTAGTCAGGCCGGATAAATTTTGGGAAAAGAAAAACTTCTTGATAAGAAAACTCATCGATAGACATGAGTATAATACAGCTTACAAGTTGTCCATAAACCATGGTCTAAAAGAAAATAAAGATATAGCTGAAGCAGAATGGATGGCGGGCTGGATAAGTTTAACATTTTTAGAAAACCCCGAATCTGCATATCTACATTTCAAAGAAATTTGGGATGTATCTTCTAGACCAATTTCAAAAGCAAGAGCTGCTTATTGGATGGGTAACTCTCTGGATGCATTGGGTAAAACTGATGATGCTCAAAAAGAATATTTAAAAGCTTCGAAATATAGCTTAACTTTTTATGGCCAGCTTGCAGCATCAAAACTGAATAATAAGATTTTATTTTCTCCCAAACTGACCAGTAAAGAGAAAACTTCATCTGGAAAGCAAGAAATATCCAATAGTGTCTACCTTGCTATTTCATTGCTAAATGAATTTGATAAATCGAAACTAGTAAAAAAATTTATATGGGATCTAGCTGATCGAGGAAATTTAAATACCGCGATGGAGTCTGTTAGAATTGCAAACGAGTTAGGTAGAAAAGATTTTGCAGTGCAAGCTGGCAAGATTTTATATTATAATCATGTTCTTCTTGACCCAATAAGTTTTCCAGAAGTTGAAAGACCTAAATTTGATAAAATTATATTTCCACCTCAAAGTTTAATACACTCTGTCACCAGGCAAGAAAGTCAATTCGATTCACAGGCAGGCAGTTATGCAGGTGCTAAGGGCTTGATGCAATTAATGCCTTACACTGCTAAGAGAGTATCTAAAGGACTTAAGTTGGAGTATACAAAAAGTAAACTTACTGAAGACCCAAAATATAATGTAATTTTAGGAAGTGCTTACTTAGACAAACTACTATCTAATTATAATGGTTCATACATATTATCGCTTGCTGCCTATAATGCAGGCGAGTCTCGTGTTTCGCGATGGATAAAAAAATACGGAGACCCAAGAAAAGACGACATTACAAGCGAAGACTGGATAGAATTAATCCCATTTAAAGAAACAAGAAATTATGTGCAAAGAGTTATGGAAAATATTCAAGTGTATGAATTTATTGAGAATGATCTTTTACCTGTTGAGTATACTCTAAGCTTAAATTTAAATAGAGCCTACACAGGTGGTAAAACAGTTATCAAGCCAACAAAAAAACAAATATAAATTAAAATATGGCGGAGAGAGAGGGATTCGAACCCTCGGTACGGGTATAAGCCCGCACAACTCCTTAGCAGGGAGCCGGTTTCAACCACTCACCCATCTCTCCGATAAATAGATTAGTACTATAAATATTCTAAATAATCTAAGTATTTAATTTACTTTTTAAAAGCTCATTTAAAACTTTTGGATTTGCTTTTCCCTTTGACAGCTTCATAGCCTCACCTACAAAAAAACCAAACAGTTTATCTTTTCCATTCTTGTACTTTTCAACATTTTCTGGATTTGAAGATATAACATTATCAACTAATTTTTCTAGTTCGCCTTCATCACTTATCTGAGACAATCCTTTTTCATTTATAATATTATTAGCACTTTCTCCTGTCTCGCACATTTCCTCAAATATGTCTTTTGCCTGACGACTCGAAATTTTACCACTATCAATATTGTCAATTAATTCTCCTAAATGATTAGGTGATATAGGACTCTCATCAATAGATAGGTTTTTTTTATTTAAAACAGAAAATAGTTCACTAGTTACCCATGTTGTAACAAGTTTAGGATTTCGATCTTTAACAACCTTTTCATAATAATCACTTGTTGATTTGTCAGATACAATAACACTCGAGTCATATTCACTAAGACTATATTCTCTAATAAATCTTTCTTTCTTCTGATCAGGCAGTTCTGGAATGGAACTTCTTATTTTTTTAATCCAATCATCCTCAAGAATAAGGGGTAATAAATCTGGGTCAGGAAAATATCTATAATCATGCGCGTCCTCTTTTGATCGCATTGATCTTGTTTCTCCAGAGTCGATATTATACAACCTAGTTTCTTGAATAATATTTTCACCTGACTCGATTAATTTAATTTGTCTTTTTGCTTCATAAATAATTGCTGAATGAATATATTTAAACGAATTCAAATTTTTAATCTCACACCTTGTACCTAAATCATCCCCTGGTTTATTTACAGATACGTTTACATCAGCTCTCAATGAACCTTGCTCCATATTTCCATCACAAGTGTCTAAGTAACGCAATATAGAACGCACCTTCTTTACATATTCTACTGCCTCGTCAGGTGACTTCATGTCAGGCATGGAAACAATTTCCATTAAAGCAATGCCAGAACGATTTAAATCCACAAAGGTTAAATTTGGATCTTGATCATGTAAACTTTTTCCTGCATCTTGTTCAAGGTGCAAGCGTTCAATGCCAATCTTTTTTGACTGGCCTTCTGACTCAATTTCAATAAATCCATTTCCCACAATGGGATCTTTGAATTGCGATATTTGATATCCTTGAGGCAAATCCTGGTAAAAATAATTTTTTCGATCAAAGATAGATTTATTATTAATTTTGGCATTTAATCCAATTCCTGAACGCACAGCCTGCTCAACACAAAATTTATTTATAACTGGTAACATACCTGGCATAGCTGCATCTACAAGGCTGACTTGACTATTTGGGCCTGAACCAAATTCGGTTGACGAAGAAGAAAACAATTTAGATTTTGATTTTACTTGAGCATGAATTTCAATTCCAATTACTAACTCCCAGCCATTAATCATTTTTGCCACCAATTTTTAGGTACAGATTCATAATTCACAGTATCTTGGACATTTTTTGCGATATTTAATAACTTTTGCTCCTCAAAAGAATTTGTAATTAATTGAAGACCTATTGGCAAATTATTTTCATCGTTAGCAAAAGGAATTGATATTGCTGGTATGCCAGCCAAATTAATAGGAACTGTGAATATATCATTTAAATATGTTTGAACAGGATCATTTGGTTCATTTTCAATCTCAAAGGCTGTCGATGGAGTTGATGGAGTTAAAATTGCATCAACTTTTTCAAAGGCTTGATTAAAATCATTCTTTATTAATGATCTTATCTTTTGAGCCTTTATGTAATAAGCATCATAGTAACCAGAAGATAAAACATAAGTTCCTATTAATATTCTTCTTTTTACTTCATCCCCAAAACCAACGGATCTCGTCTTTTCATACATTTCAATGAGGTTTTCACCTTCTTCTCTAATCCCATATTTTACGCCATCATATCTTGCAAGATTAGACGAAGCCTCTGCTGGAGCGATAATATAATAAGTTGGCAATGCATCCATAGTATGAGGGAGACTAATGTCTATCAATTTTGCATCATTGTTTTGAAGCAATTTCTTACAATCATCCCATGCTTTTTGAGTGCTTGCAGGAAGGTCGTCACTTTTAAATTCTCTTGGAATACCAATTTTCATTCCTTTAACCGAACTATTTAAATTATCGAAGAAGCTTTCATTTTCTTTTATAGATGAAGTTGAATCTTTAGGGTCGTGTCCCGCAATAATTTCAAATAATGCAGCCGCGTCCTCAACAGTTTTAGTTATTGGACCAGCTTGATCCAGTGATGATGCAAAAGCTATTATGCCCCACCTTGAAACTCTTCCATAAGTTGGCTTTAATCCGACTGTTCCAGTAAATGAAGCTGGCTGTCTAATTGAACCTCCTGTATCAGTTCCAAGAGATGCAATGCATAAATCTGCTGCAACTGCTGCTGCTGATCCTCCAGAAGATCCACCTGGTACAAGTTTTGCATCTGACTTGTTAGACTTCCATGGATTTGTGACGGGACCATAATAACTTGTTTTATTTGTTGAACCCATTGCAAACTCATCACAGTTTAATTTGCCTAAGCTGATTAAACCTGCATCAATGCACTTTTGAGTAACAGCAGAATCATATGATGGTACAAAGTTTGATAAAATTTTACTTGAAGCTGTTGTTTTAATATTCTTGGTACAGAATAAGTCTTTGACTCCTATGGGTATCCCATCAAACTGGCTTTTTAACTTTCCCTGTTCTCGTCTTAGATCTGATTTTTCAGCATCATCTAGAGCTTGCTCTGCAGTAATAGTATTAAAACAATTAAGTTCTTCAGCCTCTTTAATATTATCTAGATAAATCTTTGTAAGTTCAACGGATGTAGTTTCATTTGCTTCAAGAAGACTGCTTGCCTCTATAAAATTTAAATTTCTTTTCATGATTTTATTCAATTACTTTGGGTACAGAAAAAAAGTCTAGCTCTTTCTGTGGAGCATTTTCTAGTATTTCATTAGCTGAATTCACATCTGAGGCAATATCATCTCTCATAACCAATGATTGATCTAACGAATTTGAAGTTGGATCAACATTTTCTGTATCAATGCTTTTTAGTCTGTCGATAAACTCTATGATTGAGCCAAGATCTGATGATAATGACTTTAACTTACTCTCATCAATCTGAATTTTTGATAACTTTCCTAATTTGTAAAGACTGTCTTTATCAAATTCCATATTTTCTAATATATAAGGTTTAAGCATTCTATGATATACATATAAAAAATGCTTAATTCAACAAACAAAGTAGATGATTTATATGAATTCAAACCATTTCTTTTAAATCAAAATAGAATTATGGGATTAGATCTTGGTAAAAAAAGAATAGGTGTATCAATATCAACTCATAGTTTAGATGGCGCCTTACCTTTACGAACTATTTGTGAGGATAAATTTAGCAAAATTATTGATATACTAAAAAGTATTATCTCAGAATATAATATAAAAGGTATTATATTTGGACTTCCTAAGAATATGGATGGAACTGAAGGACGAAGTGCACAGTCTGTAAAAGATAAAGCTGAAAAGATGTGTAATGAAATAAACATCAAATATGCATTTTGGGATGAAAGACTGTCTACAGTTGCTGTTGAGAGAAATTATGTGAAAAATGAAAAAAGCAGATCTAAAAAAAAACAGGTTAAAAAAGACATTGATAACTTAGCCGCAGCATTTATCTTAGAGGGTGCTATAAATTATATAATGAAAAGTAAGTATTAATGTCTAGCGATATTAAAATACCTGAAATAAGTCAAAAACATTTATTAGGAATAAAATATCTTACTGTTGAAGACATTAATAAAATTTTAGAGCTTGGAATTTTTTTTAAACTTAAGAATAAAGAAAAAAATAAAAACTATCCTATTCTTACTGGAAGAACAGTAATTAATCTTTTTTTTGAACCTTCTACAAGAACATTAATATCCTTTGAAATTGCGGCCAAACGGTTGGGAGCTGACGTGGTTAATATGAATATTCAAGGCTCCTCTCTTAGAAAAGGTGAGACTTTATTTGATACAGCGCAAACTATAGGAGCAATGAATCCTGACCTTGTAATAATAAGACACAATGAGGATAATTCTGCAGAGAAAATTTCGAATCTTTTGGAATGTCCCGTAATCAATGCTGGCGAGGGTGTAAATGAACACCCTACCCAAGCACTGCTTGATGCATTTACGATCCTTAATCACAAAAAAACTCTTAAAGATCTCACTGTCTCAATCTGTGGGGACCTAGAACATAGTCGTGTTGCAAGGTCAAATTACTATTTGTTAACTAAAATGGGCTCTAGCGTCAGATTTGTTTATCCAAAATATTTTGAACCTAGTGACTTAAATAAATATAAAGTTGAAACGTTTAATGATTTAAATAAAGGAATAAATGACTCCGACATAGTAATGATGCTTAGAATTCAAAATGAGAGAATTTTAGATACCGAATTGCCAAGCACAAAAGATTACTTTTTAAAATATGGTCTTACATTAGAAAGATTGAAAAATGCTAAAGAAGATGTTCTCGTAATGCATCCAGGCCCTATTAATAGAGATGTGGAAATAGAGAGTTCATTAGCTGATGACGTAAATAAATCAGTTATTAATGAACAAGTAGAAAATGGTGTTGCCATCAGAATGGCCTGCTTAGCAATTTTGCTTAAATAAATGATTTCAGAAGTTATCTTAATAATTTTATCTTCTTATATTTTAGGGTCTATACCCTCAGGCGTAATACTGGCTAAATTTTTTGCACTTGATGATATTAGAAAACTTGGATCAGGAAATACTGGCACAACAAATGTCCTTAGAACTGGAAATTATAGTGCAGCTGCATTAACCCTTATTCTAGATTTTAGTAAAGCGTGCTTAGCTATATATTTAACTCAAATGATTAATGAGCAATTAATTATCTTATCAAGCTTGTTTATTCTTATTGGACATATATTTCCAGTTTGGCTTAGATTTAAAGGAGGTAAAGGTTTCGCATCTTATTTAGGCATAGTCTTTATGATAAATTTTTACTTATTTAGTTTTATTGCATTAATATGGTTTTTTATTTTCTTAGTAATTAGAATTTCATCTCTTTCAGCATTGATAAGTAGCTTTAGCTCTATTCTTCTCACTTACTTTTTATTTAATTCAGATGAATTATTAATTTTTACGCTCACATTAATAATCTTCATTTCCCACTACGAAAATATTAAAAGACTCGTAAACGGTACAGAAAAAAAAATTAAATAACCCCAGTATTCTGGGTTTATTTATATTATTTTCTTCATAGATTTGACAAAATGCAAAAATAAATATTTAAATCCGCAAAAATTAGTGATTTAAAAAAATGAATTTAGTTATTGTTGAAAGTCCTGCAAAAGCCAAAACAATTAATAAATACCTTGGTAATGAATTTAATGTCCTTGCGAGCTTTGGTCATGTTCGAGATTTACCTTCAAAAAATGGGTCAGTTGATCCAGAAAACGATTTCTCATTCGAATGGGAGGTTTCAAATACCTCAAAAAAACATATTAAAGAAATATACGAAGCAGCGGAGTCTTCTTCTAATATATTTCTTGCCACTGACCCAGACCGAGAAGGTGAAGCCATCGCCTGGCACATCATTGAATTATTAAATAAAAAAAAGCTTATAAAAGATAAAACTGTAAAAAGGGTCGTGTTTAGTGAAATCACCAAATCAGCAGTAAAAAACGGTATTGATAATCCAAGAGAACTTGATCGCTCATTGGTTGATGCGTATTTAGCAAGAAGAGCCCTGGATTACTTATTCGGTTTTAATTTATCTCCTGTTTTATGGAGAAAGCTGCCTGGAGCTAAATCTGCAGGAAGAGTACAATCAGTTGCACTAAGACTAATTTGTGAAAGGGAAGTTGAAATTGAGTCTTTTGACCCTCAAGAATACTGGAAAATAAAAGCTAATATAGATGTCTTGGAAAATACTATTGAGTCAAACCTCACTCATTTTAATAATGAGAAAATAGGTAAATTCACTTTTAAAGATGAAAGTGAAGCTAAAAAAGTTACTGAGTCTTTCAAAGGAAAAAAATTTAAATTTACAGACATTACGAAAAAACCTGCTTCTAGAAACCCAGACGCTCCATTTAGTACATCTACTCTTCAGCAAACTGCCTCAAGTATTTTTGGATTTGGTGCCTCAAGAACAATGCAAATTGCTCAGCGTCTTTTCCAAGGAGTCGAAATAAACGGTGAAACAACTGGGTTGATAACTTACATGAGGACAGATAGCACTGACTTATCAAAAGAGGCCATAGATTCATATAGAAAATTTATAAAAGATAACTTTGATCCAGCGTACCTTCCAAAAGAAATTAGGAGTTTTAAAAGTAAAAAAGCAAAAAATGCTCAGGAAGCCCATGAAGGCATTAGGCCAACTGACGTGTTAAGAAAACCTGAAGATATGAAGAAATATCTAGATGCAGATGGCTTTAAGCTTTATGACTTAATTTGGAAAAGATCACTGGCTAGTCAAATGAATTCAGCAGCATTTGAAAGGACTGCAATATCGATTTCAAGTGAAGATGAATCATTAAAACTTAGAGCGAATGGCTCAATCCAGACATTTGATGGTTTCTTAAACATATATAGTGAATTTAATAAAAAATCAGATGACACTGATTTAGATGATAATGAGGAAGATAAGGACCTTCCCAACATTAAGCTAGAAGACAAAATTGAAAATGTTGATCCTTTAAGCACTCAACACTTTACTCTGCCTCCTCCTAGATATTCAGAGGCAACATTGGTAAAAAAACTTGAGGAACTTGGAATTGGAAGGCCGTCAACCTATGCAAGTATAATATCAGTTTTAAAAATGAGAAATTATGTTGAGGTAGAGAAAAATCGTTTTATACCTGAAGACAGAGCTATTCTCATTACAGGTTTTCTTAAGGGCTTTTTCTCAAGATACGTTGACTATGAATTCACAGCTGAAATGGAAGAGTCACTTGATGAAATAACGTCTGGTCAAATAGATTGGAAAGAATTTCTAGAAAAATTTTGGAAGAATTTCTCTTCAAATATAGGAGAGGTAACCGATTTAAGAATTACAAATGTTCTGGATCATCTAAATGATAGCCTTAAAAATCATATTTTTATTGAACCAGAGGGAAAAAATATTACACGCTGTTGCCCATCTTGTGAAGGTGAACTGAGCTTAAAAGTTAGCAGATTTGGTGCATTCGTTGGCTGTTCAAATTATCCTGAATGTAAATTTACAAGACCTATTTCTCCAAGAAAAATAAAAGAAGTGGTTGAAGATACAATTCTTGGAGTAGACACGGAAACAAACAAAGAGATTAAACTTTTAAGTGGCAGATTCGGACCCTACATACAGCTTGGTGACAATGATCAAAAAGAAAAACCAAAAAGAGCAAGTATTCCAAAAGGAATACCGGCTTCAGAAATTGATCTTGATAAAGCCAATTATCTTTTAAGCCTTCCTCGAGAAATTGGCACTCATCCTGAAAATGGTGAAATGATAAGCGTAAATTATGGTCGCTATGGTGGATACATTACTTGCAGTGACAAAAATGCAAGCCTTGAGGATAATTCAGAGATATTTGAAATTGGAATTAATAGAGCTGTAACACTTTTAGCAAACGCTAAGCCAGGAAGGCTAAAAAGTTCATCTGAAATCAAAACTCTTGGTGAGCACCCTGAGGATAAAAAGCCAATAAAAGTTATGAAAGGTAAGTTTGGTCCCTATATAAAATATAAGACAGTAAATGCCACAATTCCTGACAACATTGATCCAGAAGAAATAGAAATTGAAGTTGCCATTGATCTAATTGAGAAAAAGATGGAAAAAATGGGGAAAAAAAAGAAGATACCGAAGAAAAAATCTTCAAAAAAATAAAAATATCTGTATCTTACATTAACTTTATAAAAAATATTTAAAGAAGTTTCTGAAAGGCACCCTATGGCTCTCGCTCTAAATGATGTAATCGAAAAAAAATCATCGATTGATTTTAAAACACAAGCATTCATCAATGGCAATTATACTAATTCTGTTACAGGTAAAACCTTTGAAAGCATAAGTCCAGTTGACGGCTCATTAATTGCAAATGTGTCTGAGTGTGATGTTGAGGATATCAATAATGCTGTAAAGGCAGCAAGAGCAGTTTTTGAAAAAGGCTCATGGTCAAGAATGGCTCCCTCAAAAAGAAAAAAAATACTTTTTAATTTCGCAGACCTAATGAAAAAAAATATTTTGGAACTTGGACTGTTAGAAACTTTAAATATGGGCAAACCAATAACAAGAGCGACAGGAGATATAGCAGCATGTATAAATTGTACTAAATGGTATGCTGAGGCTATTGATAAATTGTACGATGATGTTGCTCCTACAAGCGATAATATTATAGCAACCATTACTAAAGAACCGCTGGGAGTTGTTGGCGCAGTTACTCCATGGAATTTCCCATTGCTTATGGCCTGCTGGAAATTTGCTCCAGCACTTGCAACTGGAAATAGTTTTATTCTAAAACCAGCTGAACAATCACCACTATCAGCATTAAGGGTTGCTGAATTAGCGATGGAAGCTGGAATACCAGAAGGAGTATTTAATGTCATTCCAGGTTTTGGCCCTACTGCTGGAAAAGCTCTTGGTACGCATATGGATGTTGACAAATTAGGTTTTACAGGCTCTACAGAAGTTGGCAGATATTTTTTATCTTATGCAGGTCAATCAAACATGAAAAGAGTTTCACTTGAATGTGGAGGAAAATCTCCAAATATTATTTTTGCTGACGCGCCTGATCTAGATCATGCTGCTAAAATGGCTGCTGACGGAATGTTTGGAAATAGTGGTCAAGTATGTGATGCGCCATCAAGACTGCTTGTAGAGAATTCTATTAAAGATGAATTTTTAGAAAAGGTTGTAAAGTACTCGAAGCCATGGGCACCCGGCGATCCCTTTGATCCAAGTACTCTGATGGGCTCTATTGTTGATCATACTCAAACTAAAAGAATTATGGATTACATTGACAATGGCAAAAATGAAGGAGCAAATGTTATTACTGGAGGTGAACAAGTTTTACAGGAAACAGGTGGTTGTTATGTTAACCCTACAGTATTTAAAGATGTTAAGAATTCAATGAAAGTTGCTAAGGAAGAAATATTTGGTCCAGTTTTGTGTACTATAGATTTTGAAAATGAAGATGAAGCTTTAGAAATTGCTAATGATACAAACTATGGATTAAATGCAATGATTTGGTCCAATGATCTTAATAAAGTTCATAAGCTTGCAAAGAGAATTAAAAGTGGCAAAGTATTAATAAATAGTGTCAGTGATGGAGATATGTCATTACCTCACGGGGGATATAAGCAATCAGGTTTTGGAAGAGATAAATCACTTGAAGCGTTAGGCCAATATACTCAAACAAAGCTTACACTCATAGAACTTAAATAGTTGGCAATGAAAGCTAAACTATCCGAAGGTCTAATAGACCAGATCAGTAAAACTGTAATTGTTCAAGATAAGCATTTGCTAATCTCAGATGCAGATGAAGTTCTTTTAAACTTTTTACCTTGTTTTGAAAATTATTTGCAAAATAACTCAATGTGGTACGATTTAAAATCATACGCACTCTTTGGCAATATAAAAAATAAGGTTTCAAATGAGTCAATCTCTAATGAAGATGTTTTGTTTCACCTAGAAAACTTTTTTAAAAATAGATCAAGACAAATTGATTTTGTCAAAGATTCAATTAATTCGTTAAATAATCTCGTCAATATATTAAATTTTCAAATAATTATTTTAACAAATATACCATTCAAGTATCTAGAGGATAGAAAGGCATGTTTTAGAGATAATGGTCTTGAGTTGCCGATTATTGCAGGTAATGGCCCTAAAGGACTTGTTATAAAAGAGTTAGTGAAAAGCTATAACGGCAAGATCTTTTTTATTGACGACCTAGCTCCTCATATTATTTCTTCAAAACTTGAAGTGAAACGTGCAAAAACTATTCATTATATTTCAGATGAGAGACTCTCCAAACTTGCAAAAACACCGAAAGAAGCAGATTTTCGTGCAAACAGCTGGAAAGAAATATATAATTTTATTGAAGATGAAATTAAAAGATAAGATTTTAGAAATAGATAAAAATTATGAAGACTTTGAGGTTGCAACTCTTGGTAATTATATTCCAACGAAAAAAATAGGCAATTTAATCTATATTTCTGGACAGTTGCCTCTCATCAAAAACCAACTCATAACAGGTAAAGTACCTACAGAAAATTCAATTGAGACAGCAAAAAGAGCAGCAAAAATATGCATGCTAAATACTCTATCTATTTTAGATCAAATATACTCATCGTATTCCCTAGAAAGTTTTAGTTGTGTACATATTGCAGGTTATATCAATTCAGAAAGTAGTTTTGAAGATCATCCAGCGATAATCAATGGAGCTTCAGATGTGGTTTGTGAAATACTCTCAGATAATGGAAAACATTCACGTATAGCTGTTGGATGTATCTCACTACCAAAAAATGCGTGTGTGGAGATTTCATCAATTTTCTCAATTATTGAAAAATGAAGGAGTTCCTGAAGCGCCCAATAGCTCATCGAGGACTTCATAAAAAAAATTATATAATTGAAAATTCTTTAGAAGCTTTTGAAAATGCTATTAAAAATAATTTTGCCATAGAATGTGACGTTGTTTTATCTAAAGATCATGAAGTAATCGTATTTCATGATTACAGCTTGAAAAGATTATGCAATTTAGAAAAAAATGTTGCTGAAATGCATAGCAATGAGTTGAGGCAAATTTACCTACTAGACACGAAGTCAAAAATACCAACATTAGAAGAAATGTTTTATCAAGTTAATTCTCGTGTACCTATTTTAATAGAAATAAAGTCTAACTTTAATCCAATTATTGAGGAAAGATTAGTTGAATTGACAAGAACATATCAAGGAGAAGTTGCATTTCAATCATTTGACCAAAAGGCGTGTGAATGGTTTCGTGATAACGCTCCCTATTACAACACAGGTCTTATTATAAGTAGCAACGAGATAAAGAAAAATACGGTAAAAGAATTAAATATAGATTTTATAGCAGTTGATGTAAATAATATAGAAAGTATGGATGTTCAGGAGCTTCGAAAGAATAAATTGCCAACTTTAACGTGGACAATTAATAATGACGAGAAGCTTAAATTATCACAAAAGTTTGCAGATAACTGTATTTTTGAAAATTTACTAATTTAACAAAATGAAAATTATTAAAAGCATTGAATATTTAAAAAGAATAATTAGAGAATCAAAAAGGAATGGTTTAATTATTAATTTTATACCGACTATGGGCGCTCTTCACTTTGGGCACATGAAGTTGATACAAAAGGCAAAGAGAAAAAATTCAATTAGAATTGTAAGCATTTTCATTAACCCGTCTCAATTTGGTCCAAATGAAGATTTTAAAAATTATCCAAGGACCACTTATAATGACTTAAATCTTCTAAGAAATGAAGATGTTGATATAGTATTTCTTCCAATTGAAAATGAAATTCTTAAATATAAAACATATTATAAATGCCCTAACTTTAAAATAGAAGAAATTTTATGCGGAAAAAGTAGGCCTAATTATTTTCCAGGTGTGAAGAATATTATCATTAAATTGTTTGATATTGTTCAAGCTGATAATTCTTTCTTTGGAGAAAAAGATTATCAACAATTAGTTGTTATAAAAAAAATGAGGGATGAGCTGAACTTTGGTACTAAAATTATTCCTATTAAAACTGTTAGAAATAAAAATGGATTACCACTTTCATCAAGAAACAAATATTTAGAAAATAATGAAATTGAAATAGCTAATAAAATCAATAAGATATGCAAATATTTAATCCCTAAAGTTAAAAATAAACTTAATACGACAAAGATTTTAGCTCATGCTAAGCGCGAACTGCGTATGAACGGGATAGATAAAATTGATTACTTAACAATCCTTACTGATAATTTAGAGAAAAGAAAATCTTTAAAATCAAAATCAAGAATTTTTATTGCTGCAAATGTTGGAAGTACTCGATTAATTGATAATTTTCCAATTTAGAATAAATATATTGAAGCTAATCCTAAGAAAGACAGAAATCCAAACACATCTGTAATTGTTGTTACAAATACACTTGAAGCAAGGGCTGGATCAATTTTAATTCTATTGAAAACATAGGGTATAAGGAATCCAAAAAAACCAGCTGATAAAATATTAATAATCATTGCTGCGCCTACAATAATTGAAAGGGACAAATCTTCAAACCAAAGCAATGCAGCTACACCGGTAAGAATAGCAAATATAAATCCGTTTAAAATTGAAATTCCAATCTCCTTTATAAATACTTTCCTTCTGTTATTTTCAACAAGTTCTTTTGTTGCCAGAGAACGCACTGTTAAGGTAAGTGTCTGAGTTCCTGCGTTGCCACCCATAGAAGCAACTATTGGCATTAAAACAGCAAGCGCTACCATTTTTTCTATACTAGCGTCAAAAAGGCTAATTACATATGAAGCTAATATTGCAGTTAATAAATTTATAAATAGCCAGATAAACCTTCTTTTTGTTGATCTTCCAATTGATTGGTTCATCTCACTTTCAGCAACGCCTCCTAATCTAAGAATATCTTCTTCAGCTTCCTCTTGAAGAACCCATACGATATCATCTGCCGTAATTCTTCCAATTAATCGATTTTGATTGTCAACTACACCAGCTGAAACTAATGAATATTGCTCAAAGAATAATGCTACTTCTTCTTGATCCATAGAAGCCTTGACGAACTTTGGGGTGTCTTCCAGTATATCGCTTAGCTTTGTATCTCTCTGTGAGCGAAGTACTTTAGATACCGATGCACTACCCAATGGTTTATTTGACGGATCAACAATAAATAATTCAAAAAAATCATCTGGTAAATTTATTTCTTTTCTCAAATAGTCAATTGCTTGACCCACAGACCAGAAACCAGGCATTGATACAAATTCTTTTTGCATTCTTCTCCCCGCCGTATCTTCAGGGTAATTAAGGCTCTCCTCAAATATGACACGATCTGCTGGATTTACTTGATCTAGTATTTTTTTCTTTGATCTGGGCTCCAGGGACTCAATCAAATTGATTGCATCATCAGTTTCCATTTCACTGATTGATCTTGCGACTTTCTTTTCCTCTAAATTTTGAACAGTTTCGTCAATAATAGTGTCATCTAATTCCGCTAATACCTCTGTGTATCGATCTTCCTTGAGAGTTCCAAGAATGTATGATCGTTGATCTGTATTCAGAAAAGTGAGTAAATCTGCTAAATCTGCAGGATGCAAAGGCTCAATAAGACCTTCGAGGTTTGCCCTGTTTTCTTCATTACAATTAGCAATGACCGCATTGATCAATTTATTGTTAAATGTAATATTTTCATTTTGAGTAAGATCGCTACTGATTTCATTCATAATTTCCTTTATGTATATTAAAATAGTTTATTATCCAAGAAAACATGGAATTAAAAATAAGTACTAATCCACAAGATTACCTTGAATGTCTTAAAAACATGGAAAATAGGGTGAATCAAATAATTGAAAATAAGTCAGATGAATTAGTTTGGATGCTAAATCATCCAACTATATATACCTCCGGTTCTAAAGATAATAAAGATGATCTACTTGATTCACAGTGTTTTCCAGTTATTCAAACTAATAGAGGGGGCAAGTATACCTACCACGGTCCTGGTCAGAGAGTTGTATACTTGATGCTTAATTTAAATAATAGAACAAAGGATATAAAAAAATTTGTATCTTCAATTGAAAGTATCATTATTAATACTTTAAAAACTTTCAATATTGAAGGAATTAGCTTAACTAAACATCACGGCGTATTTGTAAAAAAAATAGATAATAAATATTATAAAATTGCAAGCATAGGGCTTAAATTTAAAAAGTGGGTAACCTATCACGGCTTTTCTATAAATATAAATCCTAACCTTAGTCACTATAAAGGGATAAAACCTTGTGGGCTTGATAGTGAATACGTTACCAGTTTCTATGACCTAGGATTCGATATTGATATTAAAAACTTTGATGATATCCTAGTTAAAAATATTTTTGACACTTTTAATGAATTACACACTTAACATTAAAAAAAACAATAAAAATTCACTTTGCATTTTATTAGATGGCAAAAAATATGAAGTCAATTCTCAATGGCTTTATGAGCATAGTGACAATGCAGAAATAAGGGACCCCTATACTAAACAGTTACTAATTGAAGCGGCTGAAATAAGCCCATCATTAAAAATCATTGATGCTCAAATAGAAAAGGAAACATTGGCAATTACTTTTTCTAATAATTCTCAACATAATTACAAAATAAACTATATATATTCACAACTTAAAAAAGTGCCTGTGAGTGATGATAAGTACCTTTGGAATAAAAAAAATCTTAAGGTTCCAAAGTATAATTTTAAGAACATAAATAATAAAATGCTATTTGATATAATGTCTAGCGTTGATAAATTAGGATTTTGTTTAGTAAGGAATATACCTAAAAGGAAAAACGGATTAAATGAATTAATGAAACTCATTGGTCCAGTAAAAAAGACAAACTGGGGTGGAATTGCAGATGTTAAAAATATAAATAAAGCTTACGATTTAACTATGACGACCAGAGGTCTTGAGAATCATACAGACAACCCCTATCGATTTCCAACTCAAGGCTATATTTTTCTACATTGTATTGAAAATGCAAATAATGGTGGTGAGAATACTATAACTGATGGTTTTAATATTGCTAATATTCTCAGAAAGAGGCATAAAAAATACTTTGATACCCTTACATCATTTAATACTTTTTTTAGATACACTGATAAAAGTGCTTATCTTGAAAATAAATGTAAACTTATTGAATTAGACGATGATAATAATATTTGTCAAATACGATATAACAATAGAACTGAAGTTATGCCGTATGAAAATAATAAAAGATTAAATGAATATATAAAAGCGAGAAGAAAATTTTGGGACTTGATTAAAGACTCCAAAAACAATATCGAAATAAAGCAAATGTCAGGTGATATGTTAATTCTTGACAACTATAGGGTTTTGCACGGAAGAAAAAGTTATAAAGATCGAGAAAATAAAAGATACTTTAGGCAAGGTTATATGGACAGAGATATTTTTCAAAGCAAATTAAAAACTGCGACTAGTCCTTAAATAAGATGAGTTCCTCATCAGCACTAACACTGTCACCAGCTTTAACTAGTATCTTTTCAATCACGCAATCTTTTTCACTTTTTAGAATATTTTCCATTTTCATAGCTTCTATTATTAGTAATTGATCCGCGTTTTTGACCTTCTGACCCTCAATAACATCAACTGATTTAATCAATCCAGGCATGGGTGATATTAATTTCTTAGATAAGTCTTCTTTTCTGCCTTTTGGCATTAACTTAAGAAGGTCTTTTTGTGTACTTTGAACTACAACTATTGTTGTCCTACAATCTAAAAAACTTACATCCGAAGTATGCATATTAATAAGATCATTTATTTTAAAATAAAATATTTCTTCATTTACTTTAAATGAACACAGTTTTTGATTTAAATTGAATGAAGATTCTACTTTAATCTTTTTCTTGTTAATCTCAATTAACAAAGACAACGAATTATCAACAATAGCTGCCTCATTCAAGAAAACATCTAAATAGTCTTCAGAAATTTTAACACTAAAGTTTTTGCTTATGACATTACTTAAATTAAAAGATTGTTTTGCATACATAAGCATTGCAATAATTCCAAATTTTTTACGCTTATCATCTGTCATTGTCAAATTTGATGAATAGCCTTTCTTAAATTTTTCTTTAATGAAATTTGTGCTTATTTCCCCTTTTTGAAATTTTTTATCTTCTAAAATAGCTATTAAGAAATCGATATTATTTTCTAAGCCTGAAAGATAGTAGTTTTGAAGTGAATTGATCATTAGATTGATAGCGCTTATTCTGTCTTTGCTATG
Organism: uncultured Pelagibacteraceae bacterium; assembly: GCA_902544065.1. Lineage (GTDB taxonomy): Bacteria > Pseudomonadota > Alphaproteobacteria > Pelagibacterales > AG-422-B15 > CACNXQ01. The sequence goes on along the minus strand of CACCAS010000001.1, from coordinate 220,552 downwards.
TACAGCTAGTTTCGAAATCATAGGATCATAGTACAATGAAACCTCAGATCCTGGACTAATGCCTGTGTCATTTCTTATCACTTCATAATCTTTTTCAATCTTTTTAGGTTCGATATATCTAGTGACTCTTCCAATCGAGGGAAGAAAGTCCTTAGTAGGATCCTCTGCATAAATTCTGGACTCAACTGACCATCCATCTAGCTTTATATCTTCTTGTCGTATAGCTAATTTCTTATTATCTGCGCTCAGGATCATTTGTTCAACCAAATCAATCCCTGTAACTAGTTCTGTTACAGGATGTTCAACTTGTAATCTTGTATTCATCTCTAAGAAATAGAAATTCTTTTTTGAGTCTACAACAAATTCGACAGTCCCAGCAGAGTCATACTTGACTTCTTTAGCTAATATTAGGGCCTGACTTGCCATTTCACTTCTCATATCTTCGTCAACAAATGATGAAGGACATTCCTCAATAACTTTCTGATATCTTCGTTGAATCGAACATTCTCTTTCACCTAAATGGATTTGATTTCCATGCTTATCACAAAGTATTTGAATTTCTATATGTCTTGGTTGCTCAATATATTTCTCAATAAATACTCGATCATCTCCAAAACTTTTCTTTGACTCGCTCTTTGCAGCAATGAAGTTCTCTTCTAGTTCTCTATCTTTTCTTACAATCCTCATTCCCTTTCCACCACCTCCAGCTGAGGCTTTTAATAGAACTGGAAATCCAATTTTTTTTGAAATCTTGAGAGCTTCTGAAGCATTTTTTACTGGTGCAGTGTGGCCAGGAATTACATTGAGTTTTAATTTTATGGCAAGATTCTTCGATTCAATTTTGTCACCCATTTTTTTTATTGCCATTGGATTTGGTCCAATGAACTTAATATTTTCTTTTTTTAGCCTGTTAACGAACGGTGCATTCTCAGATAGGAATCCGTAGCCTGGATGAATAGCGTCTGATTTTGATTTTTTAGCTATTGATATAATTTTATCTGCATCAAGATATGATTCACTTGGTTGCGAACCTCCAAGATAATAAGATTCATCTGCTTGTTTGACAAATAGGGCATCTTTATCTGCATCAGAATATACCGCAACTGTTTTTATTTTTAGTTTCTTAGCAGTTTTTATCACTCTGCAGGCTATTTCGCCTCTATTGGCTATTAAAATTTTTCTTATCATTTTTATAAAGGAATATTGTCGTGTTTTTTTAATGGCAAAGAAAGTTCTTTGTCTTTTAGATTCTCGAGGGCTGTTGCTATTCTCTTTCTTGTAGAGTGTGGTCTAATTACATCGTCAATAAATCCTCTTTTTGATGCAATAAATGGATTTGCAAATTGTTCTGTATAATCTTGAGTTCTTTTTTCTATTTTTTCCTTATCCTTAATTTCATTTCTATATAAAATTTCCGTCGCTCCTTTTGCTCCCATCACTGCAATTTCAGCGCTAGGCCATGCATAATTTATATCTCCCCTGAGATGTTTTGACGACATCACAACATAGGCTCCTCCATATGCTTTTCTTGTAATAATCGTTATCTTGGGAACGGTAGCTTCGGCATATGCAAATAATAATTTTGCGCCATTTTTTATAATTCCATTGTGTTCTTGAGATACACCTGGCAAGAAGCCTGGAACATCAACAAAGGTTACAATAGGAATATTAAAGCAATCACAAAATCGAACAAATCTTCCACCTTTTTTACCTGAGTCGATATCTAGACATCCCGCTAATACCAGCGGTTGGTTGGCAACAAATCCAACAGTTCTGCCTTCAACTGTTCCAAATCCAGTAATAATATTTTTTGCATAATCTTTTTGAATTTCAAAAAAATAATTATTATCAACCACTTTTGTGATCAACTCCTTCATATCATATGGTTTGTTTGGATTTTCAGGTACTAGAGTATCAAGAGAATAATCAGGACTTAAGTCCTGAAAATCTTTTTTATTATTAGTTGATTTCTCTCTATTGCTAGACGGTAGTAAATTAATAAGGTTCTTAACCTCGTGAAGAGTTTCAATATCATTATTAAAAGCTCCATCAGCAACCGATGATTTTGATGTATGAGTTTTAGCTCCTCCAAGCTCTTCTTGACTTACATTTTCCTGTGTGACCGTTTTAACTACATCAGGTCCTGTAACGAACATAAAAGAAGTGTTCTTAACCATAAAGATGAAATCTGTCATTGCGGGAGAGTAAACCGCACCACCCGCACATGGCCCCATAATTACAGATATTTGAGGAACAACCCCTGAAGCAAGAACATTTCTTTTAAAAACTTCTGCGTAGCCAGCAAGTGATGCGACACCTTCTTGTATTCTTGCACCACCTGAGTCATTTATTCCTATAATTGGTGCGCCCACTTTCATTGCCATATCCATAACTTTGCAAATTTTTTCTGCATGAGCTTCTGATAGAGAGCCTCCAAAAACAGTAAAATCTTGACTAAATATATAAACGAGCTTCCCGTTTATTCTCCCACTACCTGTAACAACACCATCACCGGCATATTTCTGTTTTTCCATTCCAAAATCATTTGTTCGGTGTTCTACATACATGTCATATTCTTCAAAAGAATCTTCATCTATTATGATATCTATTCTCTCTCTAGCAGTTAACTTTCCTCTAGCATGCTGAGCATCGACGCGCTTCTTACCACCACCAAGTTTAGCTTGTTCCCTCTTTTTTTCTAATTCTTTGATAATGTCTGTCATGAACTTCTATAATATATAATATATCCTAATTATCAATTTATAAGTATTCTTCAAAGTGAGAAGGTAATTTTGCGTTGACATTTACTATTTGATTATCTTGATCAACGAAGTTTAATTGACCAGCGTGTAAAAATAAATTCTTTTGATTAGCATCTTTATTATACTGATAATATTTTTTATCCCCCAGTATTGGAGATTGATTTAAATAGCAATGCATACGAATTTGATGTTTTCTTCCTGAGGATGGCTGGAGCTTAAGAAAATAAAGTTTATTTTTAAGTACTTTAATTACTTCATACTTTGTACTTGCATCCAGAGTTTTTCCCTTTTTACTCAATCTGTCATCAAATATACCTTTATTTTTTTTTGGTTTATTTTTTACTATAGCAAAATATGTTTTTGTAATCTTTTTAGTAGATAGTAGTTTATGAAAAAACCTTGCTGCATTAAGATTTAAAGCAACGATTAATAATCCTGATGTATCCTTGTCTAATCTGTGAACTAATTTTGGTGTATCTTTTTCAGATGCAAGAAATTTAATTAAATCATCTATCGAAATATTAATCTTTGAACCTCTTTGACAGGCTATACCGCTCCATTTATTTATTATGACAAAGTTTTTATTTCTAAAAACAATAGATTTCTTAATTTTAGATTTTAAATTTTCTGGAGTAGTAGTAGCTATATTCTTATCAATATCAGTTGTATATTCTCTAAATACTATGATTTGGTCAGCCTCTACTAGCCTGTAATTGCTGCTTGATTTTTTTTTGTTTACTTTGATATTCTTTTTTCTGATTTCTCTTTGAATCAATGAAAAGGGAACTGCTAGTTTTTCCCTCAAAAATTTATCTAACCTCGTTCCAGCTGATTCTTTATCAACTATGATTAATTTTTTCGAGCTCACAAAATTTTATGAATGAAAAAGAAATGATTATAATAACTAAATTATTTACCTTGTTCCAAAATTTGAATAAATGCCATAGGTGCATTGTCTCCAGTTCTGTAACCAGCTTTTATAATCCTGCAATAACCACCATTTCTCTCCTTAAATCTCTCTGAGAGATCACCAAAGACCTTAGTTACTGCCTCTTTATCTCTGAGAGATGCAAATGCATTCGTTCTTGATGATTGCTTATTTTTCTTTCCAAGTGTGATAATTTTTTCAACAAACGGTCTTAACTCTTTTGCTTTTGGTAAAGTAGTTTTTATTGTTTCATATTTTATTAATGAAACAGCCATATTCTCCAACATAGCTAATCTATGGGTAGATGTTTTATTGAGCTTTCTTTTTGCTATGCCGTGTCTCATGATTAGTTATATGGGTCCTCAATCTTTCTTGCGAGTTCCTCTATATTCTCAGGAGGCCAGTTTGGGACTTCCATTCCTAAGTAAAGAGACATGGTTCCTAAAACTTCTTTAATTTCGTTTAGTGACTTTCTACCAAAGTTTGGCGTTCTTAGCATTTCAATCTCACTTTTTTGTACAAGATCACCTATATAGATTATATTGTCATTGCGAAGACAATTCATAGATCTCACAGATAATTCTAGTTCTTCAACTTTTCTTAGTAAGTTTTTGTTAAACTGAGGCTCTAAAGTATCAGGCTCTTCTTGTATTTCTTCAGGTTCCTCAAAATTAATAAAGGACTGAAGCTGATCCTGAATAATCCTCGCTGCAAAAGCAATGGAGTCATCGGGTGTTACTGACCCGTTAGTTTCTATAGTTAATATTAATTTATCATAATCTAGAACTTTACCTTCTCTTGTATTTTCAATGCTGTATGAAACTTGTTTTACTGGACTAAAGATTGAGTCAATAGGTATTAATCCTATTGCGGAATCTTCAGGTTTATTATGCTCAGCAGCAACGTATCCTTTTCCTTTAGCTACAGTTAATTCCATATTGAATTCTGTATTGTCGTCAAGGTTACATATAACTAATTCTGGATTTATAATATCAATCTCTGATGGAGTATTAATCATTCCGGCTGTAATTTCACCAGGACCTGTTACGTTCAGGTTCATCTTTCTGATGCCCTCTGAATGCATATTTAAAGATAAAGATTTAATATTTAAAACAATATCAGTTACGTCTTCACGAACACCATCAATAGAAGAAAATTCATGGAGGACATTATCTATTTTAATTGCTGTAACTGCGGTACCTTGCAATGAAGATAAAAGGACTCTCCTCAAAGCATTGCCTAAGGTTAACCCAAATCCTCTTTCTAGAGGCTCTGCTATTAAAGTAGCTTTATACTGCGAATTTTCATCATTTGTTAATTTCAATTTAGATGGCTTTATTAGTGTTTGCCAATTATTAATTATACTCATGGTTATTCCTCTTATAAAAAAACTAAACTCTTCTCTTCTTCGGTGGCCTACATCCATTATGTGGAATGGGTGTGGTATCTTTTATTGAAGTTATATAAAAACCAATCGCCTGTAGAGCGCGAAGTGCAGACTCACGACCGCCACCTGGACCCTTCACAAATACCTGTAAATTCTTTAAGCCAAATTCTTTAGCTTTTGTCCCAGCATCTTCTGCAGCTATTTGAGCTGCATACGGAGTTGATTTTCTAGAACCCTTAAAACCCTTAACACCCGCAGAGGACCAAGCAATGCTATTGCCTTGCTCGTCTGTAATAGTAATCATTGTATTATTAAAGGTCGCATTTATATAGGCGAGCCCTGAAATAATACTTTTTTTTTGCTTCTTTTTTTTAGTTGCCTTTGCTTCAGCCATAATTATTTAGTAACTTTCTTCTTACCCGCAATCGCTATTGCTTTACCTTTTTTTGTACGAGCGTTAGTGTGAGTTCTTTGACCTCTACAAGGTAAATTTCTTCTATGCCTTACACCTCTATAAGTTCCTAGATCTTTTAATCTTTTAATATTACCTGAAACTTCTCTTCTTAAATCACCTTCAACTAAAAATGAGGAAGATATGACATCTGATATATTTTTAATTTCTGACTCTGATAAATCTTGAACTCTTGCATTTGAGTCTACATTTGCTTTTAAACAAATATCATTAGAAACCTTGTTGCCAATACCGTATACATATGTAAGTGCTATTTTTAGCTTCTTTTGTGTTGGAATGTTTATACCAGCAATCCTTGCCATGATTAGAACCTAAAAAAAGAATTATTGAGAGAATGCGGGATTATATGATTATTGATCAATTGGTCAAGCATTTAAAGAGGCCTCTATATGAGAGCTAATACCTTGATTTATATCACTTATTGCTCCTGTTCCGAGAACTTTTCTGACAAGATTCTGGGAAGAATAGTATTCGATTAAAGGCTCTGTTTCAGAAGAATAAGTATGTAGTCTCTTAGATAATGTTTCCAAATTATCATCAGATCGACCTTCTGTTGTACTTCTATTCATAATTCTTTCCTTTAATACATCTTCGTTGACATTAAGCAAAATTACACAGAGTATTTTTTCATTAATACTTACCATTAAATGGTCGAGTAACTCAGCCTGTTTTTTATTTCTTGGGAAGCCATCAAACAAGAAGCCTTTCTTATTATTTTTATTCTCAGCTATGAATTGCTTTATCAATTCAATCGTCGTTTCATTCGATACTAATTTACCATCATTTATTGTATTTTTTATTTGAATACCTAAACTTGTTTCTTTACTGCTTTCTTTTCTTAATAAATCACCTGTTGAAAGATGATTAAGAAAATATTTTTCACATATCAACTTTGCTTGAGTTCCTTTGCCGGCACCCGGGGGTCCAAACAAAACTATATTCATCGCCGTGATCCTCTCAGTCGCGATTTTTTGATAAGAGATTCGTACTGATAAGCAAACAAGTGACTTTGTATCTGTCCTACAGTATCCATGCCCACTACTACAACAATAAGTAGGGATGTACCTCCTAGATAAAAAGGAATTGAATATTGAGATATTAATATTTCTGGCAAAATACAAACGAAAGCTAAATACATTGCACCTATGGTTGTGATTCTAGAAAGGACAAAATCAATATACTCAGCTGTTTTTTCTCCAGGGCGTATTCCGGGAATAAATCCACCTTGCCTTTTAAGATTATCTGCAGTTTCAGTCGGATTAAAAACAATTGAAGTATAGAAAAAAGCAAAAAAGATTATTGCAGAAGCATAAAGTAACATATAGGCAGGTTGTCCTCTGCCTAAAAGAGCCGCAATATCATTTAAAAGTCCAGGCTCAGCTGATACATTAAAATTTGCAATGGTTATTGGAAGTAATAGTATTGAAGATGCAAAAATTGCAGGTATTACTCCAGCAGTATTAAGTTTTAAGGGTAAATGAGAACTATCACCAGCAAACATTTTATTGCCCATTTGTCTTTTTGGGTATTGAACTATCAACCTTCTTTGAGCTCTTTCCATAAAAACAATGAAAACTACGATTGCAATAATCATTATTAATAAGATTAATAATGTGATTGTGGATATAGTTCCCTGCCTTCCCAAGGTCATAGTATTAATAAGAGCGCTTGGAATTTCAGCTACAATTCCTGAAAATATTATTAAGGAAATACCATTTCCTATACCACGACTTGTAATTTGCTCACCAAGCCACATTAAAAATACCGTTCCACCTGTTAAGGTAATCGTAGTCGATAACCTAAAGAATAGGCCAGGATCTGTTACAACTTTACCAGCTGATTCAAGGCCTACTGAGATACCATATCCCTGAAGAAGCGCTAATATTACTGTTCCATATCTTGTATATTGAGTAATTTTACGTCTTCCAGGTTCGCCCTCTTTTTTAAGGTTGGCTAGGTGCGGCGACACACTCGTCATCAGCTGCATTATGATTGAAGAAGATATATATGGCATGATTCCTAATGCAAATATGGCCATACGGCTTATTGCACCACCTGCAAAAACGTCAAACATTCCAAGTATTCCACTTTGGTTTGTTTCCACAAGTAATTTCAATTGCTCTATATCAATTCCAGGTAGTGGAATGTAGGTGCCGAATCTATAAATAATTAAAGCCCCTAAAGTAAACCAAATTCTTCGTTTCAGTTCTGTAGCTTTCGAAAATACGCTAAAATTAAAGTTAGATGCTAATTTTTCAGCAGCTGATGCCATTATAACTATTTTCCTTGATTGATCTTTAGTTCTATACCAAGCTTTTTTATCTTATCCTCAGCTGATTTTGTAACTTTCACACACTCAATAGGATTTTTTGCTTTTAGCTCACCTTTGCCAAGAATTTTAAGAAATCTTTTATCTTTATTTTTTATTATTCCTAACTTTTTTAAAAGAGGAATATTAATCGACTGATCTTCTTTTATAGAATTCTTATCTATTAGTTTTTGAATTGAATCTAAATTCAATTCATAATAATTTTTCTTTGCAAAGTTTTTGAAGCCAAATTTAGGAAGTCTTCTATGAAGTGGCATTTGGCCACCTTCAAAACCATTTATTGCTACCCCTGACCTAGCTTTTTGTCCTTTATGTCCGCTTCCTGACGTCTTACCTTTTCCTGATCCAATACCTCTTCCTACTCTTTTCTTTGATCTATAAAAACTATGTTTTACTACTTCATTTAATTTCATTTTATTGCTCTTCCGTTTTAATTAAATGCTCAACTTTTTTTACCATTCCACTAATTGCAGGAGTAGAATCAAGTATCACGTGGCCATTTAATTTTCTTAAACCTAAACCTCTTACAGTTGCAATCTGATCTTTTTGAGAACCAATTGTACTTTTTGTTAGAGTAATTTTTATTTTCTTACTCATGATGATTCTCTCGCTGAGGTGATATTGCCAACTTTTTTACTTCTTCTTGCAGCTATTATTTTAGGTGATTTTTGATTTTTTAAGCCATCAACAGCAGCTCTTATAATGTTGTATGGATTAGTACTTCCAACAGATTTTGCGACTATATCTTGAACTCCAAGTAGTTCAAATACTGCTCTCACTGAACCACCAGCAATTATCCCTGTACCGGATGGAGCAGATCTCATAACTACTTTGGATGAACCATGTGCGCCAACTATATCATGATGCAGTGTTCTACCCTCTCTAAGGGGCACTTTAATAAGCGTCTTTTTTGCTGAATCAGTGGCCTTCTTTATTGCTTCTGGAACCTCTTTGGCTTTTCCATGACCAAACCCGACTTTTCCTGACTCATCTCCTGCAACTACTAATGCCGCAAAACCAAAGCGTCTTCCACCTTTAACAACCTTAGTCACTCTATTAATTGCAACTAGCTTATCTTTTATTTCAACACCGTTTTGATCTTTATCTCTATTTTTATTTTCTTTATTCATAGTTTTTTCCTTAAAAACTTAAACCGTTTGATCTTGCTTCATCTGCAATATTTTTAATAATTCCGTGATAAATATTTGGTCCACGATCAAGATAAATGTTTGTAATTCCCTTCTCTTTGGCGGCCTTGGCAATTTCTGCTCCAAGTATTTTTGCATTTTCAATATTACATGCGTTTTTCTGTTTAGCTGACTTTACTGATGATGCACTGCAAATAGTTTTACCTTGATTATCATCAATTATTTGCACATAGAGACATCTTGAGGATTTAAATACAGAAAGTCTTGGAAGACCTTTATTGTTCTTCTTAAGTTTGTATCTAATCCTATTGGATCTTTTTTGTTTACTTGAAATAGACATTATTTTTTCTTACCTTCTTTTCGATTAATATACTCGTCTGCATACTTAATTCCCTTACCTTTATAAGGCTCAGGTCCTCTAAATGATCTGATTTCTGCAGCTGTTTGTCCTACTAATTGTTTATTAGGACCCTTTATTTCAATATTGTTCTGCTTGTCAACAGATACCGAAATATCCTCTGGAATGTCATAATTAATTGGATGACTAAAACCGAGCATTAATTCAAGTACTTTACCTTTAAGAGTAGCTCTATACCCAACACCATTCATTTCTAATTTTTTTGAAAATCCTTCACTTACGCCAACTATAATGTTGTTTACAATATTTCTCTGCAACCCCCAGAATGGCAAAAGAGATTTGTTTTCACTCTTGGGCTTCATTTTGATAATATTTTCTTCAATATTAATTTCAATATCTTCATTTAGAGGAGATTCAAGTTTCCCCATTGGGCCCTCAGCCATGAAAATACCATCCTGCATATTTACTTTAACAGTATCGGGTATCGTTATTCCTTTTGAACCAACTCTTGACATAATTAAAAGACCTTACAGATTATTTCACCGCCAACTTTTTGCTCTCGCGCATCAGTATCGGTCATGACACCTTTTGATGTAGAGATGATAGATATACCCAGACCATTATGAACATAAGGTATTCTCTCAGCCCCAGAATAAACCCTTCTTCCCGGTTTAGAAATTCTTGTAATATCAGATATTACCGGACCTCTATCATCATACTTCAATTCTATATCTAATTCCTCTTTTCCTGATGTGTGTTTAGTGCGAGCATAACCTCTTATATACCCCTCATTTTTTAAAACCTCTAATATACTTTCTCTCATCTTAGAAACAGGAGAAGAAACAATTGGCTTATTGCGCATTTGTGCATTTCTTATTCTGCTAAATAAATCTGATAATGGATCTTGTAATGACATATATTTTCCTTTCTACCAACTTGATTTATTCATTCCTGGTATTTGACCCTTTGATGCTAAATCTCTGAGAGCTATGCGAGATAGTCTTACTCTTTTGTGATAACCTCTAGGCCTTCCAGTCAATTCACATCTATTTCTAACCCTTGTTCTCGCTCCATTCCTTCGAAGTTTGGACAACTTTAATTGGGCCTGAAATCTTTCATCAATCGGAGTAGATTTGTTCATAATAAGATCTTTTAACTGAGATCTCTTATTTAGATCTTTTTCCGACATTTGAATTCTGCGTTTATTTTTTTCTATAGAGCTTTTTTTTGCCATATCTTTACCTAATCTATTATTGGAAAATTTAAAAATTTTAAAAGAAGTAATGCCTCATCATCATTCTTTGCCGTTGTACAAATTGCAATATCTAAGCCACGAGTTTTATCAATTTTATCTACATTAATTTCAGGGAATATTGTGCATTCCTTAATGCCAAAAGAATAATTGCCTTGACCATCAAAGCTATTTTTATTTAAGCCTCTAAAATCTCTGATTCTTGGTAAAGCAATAGTCACAAGTCTGTCAATAAATTCGTACATTCTATGACCTCTGAGAGTTACCTTTACTCCTAGTGGCATTCCATCTCTAATTTTAAATGTAGCAATGGATTTTCTTGCTTTTGTAACCAATGGCAACTGTCCAGAAATAACTGCAAGTTGGTCAGATGCTGATTGTATAACTTTATTATCATTCACAGCATCACCTAATCCCATATTCAAAGATACTTTAGACAATTTTGGCAATGAAAGAGTGTTTTGCCTAGATAGCTTTTCTTTTAACTTCGGTACTATTGTTTCGGTATAGAGCTCTTTAAGTCTTGGAGTATAATTATCCATCAATTTGCTCTCCTGTTTTAACATTTATTCTTACCTTTTTATTATCTTTCAAAAAAGAATAGCCAACCCGTGTTCCTTTTTTTGTTTTCTTATCAAGCGGCATTAAGTTTGACAGAGTTAATGGCATTTCTTTATTGATAATGCCTCCTTCATTTTTTTGGTCTTGCTTCTGGTGTTTTTTTGACATGTTTACACCCTTTACGATAGCTTTGTCGCCTAATATCATAATGACTTCACCTTCTTTTCCTTTATCTTTTCCTGTATTTACAGTTACTTGGTCCCCTTTTTTTATTCTAATAGACATTATAAAACCTCCGGAGCAAGAGAAATAATTTTCATTTGTTTCTTCATTCTTAGTTCTCTGCAAACTGGGCCAAATATTCTTGTACCCACTGGTTCACCCTGAGTATTAATAAGAACCGCTGCATTTGAGTCAAATTTTATTGTACTGCCATCAACTCTCTTTAATTCTTTTCTTGTCCTTACTATCACAGCTTTATGTACTGTACCTTTTTTTACTTTTCCTTTTGGAATAGCATCTTTTACTGTTACCACTATTATATCGCCAACTGATGCAAATCTTCTTTTAGATCCACCTAATACTTTTACACAGAGAACCTCTTTTGCCCCTGAATTATCTGCTACACTCAGTCTTGATTCAACCTGTATCATCTAACTTACCGCTACCCATCTTTTAAGTTTTGAAATTGGTTTTGACTCCATTATCTTTACCTTATCACCATTATTAAATTGATTTTCAGGATCGTGTGCACTGTACTTTTTTGAGCGCCTAATAACTTTCTTTAAAAAAGGATGCTTAAATTTTCTTTCAACTAGCACTGTGATTGTCTTATCTTGTTTATTGCTGATTACTGTTCCTTGAAGTATTTTTTTTGGCATATTAATTTCCTAATTTTTCATTCATTATTGTTTTTATTCTTGCTATTAGCTTTCTAACTTTAAATATACGAGAGGTATTTTCCAACTGACCAGAGCTCTTTTGGAATCTTAAGTTAAAGGACTCCTTATATAGGTTGCTCAACTCTGTTTTAAGCTGATCATTTGTTTTTTTTCTTATTTCTTCTACTTTCATCTTTTTCCTTTATTTTATGAGTTGTCCAACTACTTTGGTCTTAATTGGTAGCTTTGAGGAAGCTCTTCCAAAAGCTTCTTTTGCTATCGATTGTGATACACCGTCAACTTCAAATAAAATCTTTCCTGGCCTCACCCGACATGCCCAAAATTCTGGCGAACCTTTTCCTTTACCCATTCTTACTTCTGTTGGCTTTTTTGATACTGGAACATCTGGAAATATTCGAACCCAAACACGTCCCGCTCTTTTCATAAACCTTGTCATTGCAACCCTTGCTGCTTCTATTTGTCTTGCTGTAATCCTCTCAGCTTCCAAGGCCTTTAGCCCATAAGTTCCGTAGTTCAAACTTGTAGCAGAAGTTGCAACGCCTTTAATTCTACCTTTGTGAGCTTTTCTGAATTTTGTTTTTTTTGGCTGTAACATAATTTATCCTAATTTATTTGGATTATTTTCCATTTCGTGAGGAGCATTATCGTCTATGTCTCCTTTATAAATCCATACTTTGATGCCGCATGCGCCATATGTAGTTTGCGCAGTTGCTATTGCATAATCAACATTTGCCCTAAATGTGTGCAGTGGAACTCTTCCCTCTCTATACCACTCTGTTCTAGCGATTTCAGTTCCACCAAGACGGCCTCCACAATTTACCCTTATGCCATCAGCTCCTAATCTCATTGCAGATTGAACAGATCTTTTCATTGCTCTTCTAAATGAAACCCTTCTCTCAAGTTGTTCTGCAATTGCATCAGCTATTAGTTGAGCTTCAACCTCTGGCTTTCTGATCTCGACCAAATTTATTGAAACGTCATCCGATGTAAATTCTGAAATTTTCTTTTTAAGCTTTTCAATATCACTACCCTTTTTACCAATAATTAAGCCTGGTCGAGCTGAATAAATAGTTACTTGAGCCTTTTTTGCTGGTCTTTCTATCTGAATTTTAGCTACGGCACATTTTTTCAGTTTTTTTTCAAGATAGGATCTGATTTTAAGATCTTCTTGTAAAAATGAACCAAATTCCTTCTTGTTGGCATACCATTTAGATTGCCATTTCTTATTCAGGATTAATCTAAGGCCAATAGGATTAACTTTCTGTCCCATATTCTATTCTTCTTTCTCCAATTTCTTATTTTGTACTTCCGCAACTTTAATTGTTACATTAGTTAGATGCTTATTTATTCTTCCTGGTCTGCCTTTGGCTCTTGGTCTCCATCGCTTCATAACCATACTCTTCCCACAATAAGCCTCTGTTACCTGTAAAATGTCTATATCTAGCTGATGATTGTTTTCAGCATTCGCTACCGCACTATTTAGTACCTTGCTAATATCTTTCGCAATACCTCTGGAAGAAAATTTTAGAAGGTTAATTGCCTCAGAAGCCTTTTTTCCTCTAATCATTTCAAGAACAATATTCGCTTTTGAAGGACTAACCCTCAAATTTCTTAAAATGGCATAAGCTTCATTATCTTTTCTTATTAAGTGCTTCATGATTATTTAGTTTTTTTGTCTCCAGTATGACTGTTAAAAGTTCTTGTTGGTGAAAACTCTCCTAGTTTATGGCCTACCATATCCTCTGTAATGTTAACTGGAATAAACCTCTTACCATTATGCACAGCAAAGTTTACCCCTACGAACTCAGGCAAAATAGTAGATCTTCTTGACCACGTTTTAATAACACCACCTTTGCCGCCGTCTCCTGCTGCCTTAACTTTCTTTAATAGATGACTATCAACAAATGGTCCTTTCCAAACAGATCTCGTCATTTTTAAACCTCTATCCTAGCTTTTTTGTCAGTTTTTCTCTTAATAATAAATTTATCCGTTCTTTTATTATTTCTTGTCTTTTTTCCCTTAGTTGGTTTTCCCCATGGAGTAACAGGATCTCGACCGCCAGATGTTTTACCTTCTCCTCCGCCATGAGGGTGATCAATTGGATTCATAGCCACACCTCTTACTGATGGTCTAACGCCTAACCATCTTTTTCTTCCAGCTTTTCCTAATTTTTGGTTTTTCTTATCAATATTTGACAGAACACCAATTGTAGCTCTGCATTCCTCTCTTACTTTTCTTTGCTCGCCAGAAGGCAGCTTAATGGCTACGTATCCGTCAGACTTGCCAACAATCTGTGTAGAGGAACCAGCAGATCTAGCCAATTGTGCACCACTTCCAATTTTTAACTCAATATTATGTATATCTATTCCAACTGGGATATCAGACATGGGCATGCAATTGCCAATTCTGATTTCTTTTTTTTCACCGGATATAACTTGGTCACCAGCTTTTAAATCCTTTGGTGCCAAGATATAGCTTTTTGTTCCGTCAGTGTATGTAATTAGTGCAATGTAAGAAGATCTATTTGGATCATGCTCAATTCTATCAACAGTTGCACTTTCTGTATTATTTCTTTTAAAATCAATAATTCTATATTTTGCTTTGTGTCCACCACCTTTTCGTCTCATTGTAATTCTGCCTGTATTATTTCTTCCACCTTTTTTCGAAAGGCCAGCGGTTAAAGACTTGACTGGCTTACCCGTCCATAAACCTTTTTTATCAACAAGTGTTAGTCCGCGTGTTCCTGGAGTATTTGGTCTGAATTTTTTTAAAGGCATTTTTTATTATACTCCCGCATTCAAATCAATTGTTTGACCTTCTTCAAGAGTTACAAAAGCTTTCTTGTAATCAGAGCGTTTTCCAAGCGAACCCCTAAATGCTTTTAGCTTACCCTTTACTATTGAAGTGTTCACTTTTTTTACTTTTACTTTAAATATATTTTCTATTGCAGTTTTTATTTCTTTCTTATTGCTAGTTTTATTAACTTGAAACGTAACTTGATTAAATTCTGCACCCAAAGAAGACTTCTCAGTAATAATAGGCTTAATAATTGTTTTAAAGTCTTTAATACTAGGCATTTTATATATAATTCTTTTCTAGTTGGGCTAATGCATCTTTACTTATAATCAATTTCTGATGTCTCAAAAAATCAAGAGCATTCAAAGATTTAACACTCATGTACTTAATGTCCTTTAGATTTCTTGCTGCGAGAGACAAATTTTGGTTAGGCGTATCCCCTTCTAAAAACAATGCAGAGTTAATTTTTTGTTTATCCAAATAGCTCTTTAAGATCTTAGTTTTTGGCTCAGCGATCTTGAGTTCATCGATTAAAATTAGATCATTACATTTTACTTTTTCTGACAATATATGCTTAACAGCCAAGTTTCTTAGGCGTTTTGGAAGCTTCTTTAATGATCTTACTCCCCGCAGATTATGTGCCATACCACCACTTCTAAAAATATTTGCCTTCTTAGAACCATGTCTTGCGCCACCACCACCTTTTTGCCTACCCAATTTCTGCGTTGTACCTGCAACTTCGGAACGATTTTTGGTCCTAGCGCGAAGAGGTTTTTTATTAGACTCATTCCATCTTACAAGAGAACTAATAACTGAAAAATCTGGTTTTAAATTAAAGATGGCCTCATTAAGCTCCATAGATTCTGTACTCTTGCCATTCATTTTATTCAGCTCTACTTGCATTCCTATTTATCCTTTTTAGTTGATTTTTCTGCTTGTACAGAAGTACCTTCAACTTCTTTAATATCATTTCTCTTAATAGAGTCTTCAACCACTAACCATGTTCCTCGCGCACCAGGAGTAGCTCCCTTTACGCAGATAATGTTTTTTGCTTCATCAACTTTTACTACTTGTAAATTTTGAAGTGTTTTATGAACATCGCCATACTGTCCAGCCATTTTCTTTCCTTTAAAGACCTTGCCGGGATCCTGACACTGTCCTGTTGAACCAGCGCTTCTATGAGATACAGAAACTCCATGAGAAGCTCTCAAGCCTGAAAAGTTATGTCTTTTCATCACTCCAGCAAATCCTTTACCCTTTGTAAAACCAGACACATCGATAAATTGGCCTTCCTGAAAATGACTTGCATGCAATTGGTCTCCCGACTTTAATTCAGTTTCTTTATCTATTGAAAATTCTCTGAGATACCTAAAAGCCTCACTCTTTTTCTTTTCAAAAAATCCTTTTTGAGCCTTATTAGCCTTTTTTAATTTACATGCTCCAACTAAAACTTTGTCAGCATTTGTATCTGTAGAGTCAACTCTTTCAACGATCTGACATTGATCAATATGCAAGACAGTCACTGGAATATTCGTACCACTTTGTGTATACAAGTTACTCATTCCTATTTTTTTTGCGATGATTCCTGTTCTCATATCTATAACTTGATTTCTACATCAACTCCCGATGCTAGATCCAATTTCATAAGTGCATCTACTGTTTGTGGGGTAGGGTCAACGATTTCTATTAAGCGCTTATGCGTTCTTATTTCAAATTGCTCTCTACTTTTTTTATTTACGTGAGGTGATCTTAAAACAGTGAATTTTTCATTATTAGTAGGAAGTGGGATTGGTCCCTTAACCATTGCGCCAGTTCGTTTTGCTGTATCCACTATTTCAACAGATGACTTATCCAGAACCCCATGGTCAAATGCTTTAAGTCTGATTTTAATGTTTTGATTTTCCATTATTCTATTTAAGCGAACTTCGCCTTTACCTCATCTTGTACATTTTGTGGAACCTGCTCATAATGATCAAAAAACATTGAATATTGAGCTCTTCCCTGTGTCATAGATCGCAGTGTGTTTACATAGCCAAACATATTAGCTAAAGGCACCATTGAACTAATAGCCGTTGTATTGCCTCTTGCTTCGCTTCCACTTACTTGACCTCTTCGACTACTTAAGTCCCCTATTACATCTCCCATAAATTCTTCAGGTGTAACAACTTCAACTCTCATTATTGGTTCTAATAACTTTGGATTGGCTTTTTGGCAGGCATCCTTAAACGCCATTCGCCCAGCTATTTCAAATGCAAGGCTGCTTGAGTCCACATCATGATATTTTCCATCTATAAGAGTTACCTTATAGTCAATTATTGGGAAGCCAGCTATAACTCCAGTATCAGCCACTCCTTCTATACCTTTCTCTACACCCGGAATGTATTCCTTAGGAATATTTCCACCTTTAATTTTATCTTCAAATATTCTTCCAGTTCCCGGCTCACAACCTTCGACAATAATCTTAACCTCAGCAAATTGCCCTGCGCCACCACTTTGTTTTTTGTGTGTATATGTTACTTCCATATTTTTAGAAATGGTTTCTCGGTAGGCAACCTGCGGGGCTCCTACATTAGCCTCAACGTTAAACTCTCTCTTCATCCTATCCACAATGATATCTAAATGAAGTTCACCCATTCCTTTTATTACTGTTTGTCCAGACTCTTCATCTGAGGTAACTCTAAATGATGGATCTTCTTTTGCTAATCTAGCCAGTGCTTCGCCCATTTTTTCCTGATCAGCTTTTGTCTTTGGCTCAACTGCAATCTCAATAACTGGATCCGGAAAGTCCATAGATTCAAGAATAATTGGCTTTTGGGCATCTGATAAAGTTTCACCAGTTATCGTATCTTTTAAACCAGCAATCGCAACAATGTCGCCTGCGTAAGCAATTTTTATGTCTTCTCTATTGTTAGCGTGCATTAAAAGCATACGGCCAATTCTTTCTTTATCACCTTTAACTGAATTTAAAATTGTTGAACCAGCCTCTAACTTACCAGAATATATCCTAGTGAATGTAAGAGAACCTACAAAAGGGTCGTTGGCTACCTTGAATGCCAATGCAGAGAAAGGTTCATCATCTGATGCTTTTCTTACTTCCTCTTCTTCTTTGCCTGGAATGTTACCAGTTGCCTGCTGAACCTCGCTAGGGTCAGGCATGAAATTTACAATTGCATCTAACAAAGGCTGAACACCTTTATTTTTGAAAGCACTTCCAGTTAAAATTGGAACAAACTCAAAATTAATTGTTCCTTTTCTGATACACCTGATCAGCGTATCTTCAGCTGGTTCTTCTCCATCTAAATATTTTTCAAGGACTTCTTCATCTTGTTCGACAGCCATTTCGACCATTTCAGATCTATATTTTTCAGCAGTATCTTTTAAATCATCTGGAATATCAGCGTATTCGTACTTAGCTCCAAGATCCTCATTTGCCCATACGATTGCTTTATTCTTAACCAGATCAATCACGCCTTTTAAATTTGACTCACTTCCGTAAGGTATCTGTAAAACTAATGCATTTGCCTGAAGTCTATCTTTAATCATGTCCAAACACTTGTAAAAGTCAGCGCCAGTACGATCCATTTTATTAACAAAACACATTCTTGGTACCTTGTATCTATTTGCTTGTCTCCAAACAGTTTCGGTTTGTGGCTCTACGCCAGCAACGCCATCAAATACCGCAACTGCCCCATCGAGTACTCTTAAAGAACGCTCAACTTCGATGGTAAAGTCAACGTGTCCAGGAGTGTCAATAATATTAATTCTATGGTCATTCCAAAAACAAGTAGTTGCAGCGGAAGTAATAGTAATGCCACGCTCTTGTTCTTGCTCCATCCAGTCCATTGTGGCCGCACCGTCATGTACTTCTCCAATCTTGTGACTTTTTCCTGTGTAATAGAGTATTCGCTCTGTGGTGGTTGTCTTTCCGGCATCTATGTGAGCCATGATGCCAATATTTCTATACTTAGTTAATGGATACTCTCTTGACATAATTACCACCTAAAGTGAGCAAATGCTTTATTTGCCTCAGCCATTTTATGAGTATCTTCTCTTTTCTTAATTGCGGAACCTTTATTACCTGCAGCATCCATTATCTCAGAGCTTAATTTTTCTATTAAACTTTTTTCTTTTCTATTTCGGATAGCGTTAACTAGCCATCTGATCGCTAATGCTTGGGACCTATTTCCTTTTACCTCTACAGGAACTTGGTAAGTTGCTCCTCCAACTCTTCTAGATCGTACCTCTACTAGAGGTCTTACATTTTCTATTGCCTTATTAAAAATATTCATAGGGGACTCTCCCGTTTTGCTTTGAATATTTTTAAATGACTTAGTAATAATCGATTCTGCAACAGTCTTTCTTCCATCAAGCATTATTGCATTAGTAAACTTTGTAAGCACAGTACTGTTGTGAACTGGATCAGGTAAAATATCTCTAACTTGTGCTTTTCTTCTTCTTGACATAATTATTTTGGTTTTTTGGCTCCGTATAATGAGCGTCTCTGTTTTCTTTCACCGACACCTTGAGTATCTAAAACACCCCTAACTGTATGATATCTTACACCTGGTAGATCTTTAACTCTTCCTCCACGAATTAAAATTACCGAGTGCTCTTGAAGATTGTGACCTTCTCCACCAATGTAACTTGTAACTTCAAAACCATTAGTTAATCTGACTCTTGCAACCTTTCTAAGTGCTGAATTTGGCTTCTTGGGTGTTGTTGTGTAAACTCTTGTACACACACCCCTTTTTTGTGGATTAGCTTTTAGTGCAGGTACTTTATTTCTCTTCTTAACCTTAGTTCTCGGCTTTCTTATCAACTGACTTATAGTAGGCATGGAGTATCTCCAGTTAAAAACTAGTAAAAAGTTAACTATTAAAAAAAGTCTAAAAAAAGTAGCGTTTAGATTTCTCTACCACCTACTATTTAAGAATGCCGAATAATACTTAATAGTTTGCTTTGGTCAACATAAATTGTTAGGAATTTTCTTGAATTTCCTTTGCTTCCTGCTCTTTGGCAGCCTGAATTGCTTCAATTTCAATTTTGGCCTCTTTATCAAGATTTTTTGCCTGATTTTCAATCTGATTAAAAATTCTTCCTGTTCCAGCAGGTATTAATCTGCCTACAATGACGTTCTCTTTAAGACCTTCCAATTTGTCTACTTTGCCTTTAATTGATGCATCAGTAAGTATACGTGTTGTTTCCTGGAAAGATGCTGCAGATATAAATGATCTAGTTTGCAGAGAAGCCTTTGTTATACCCAGTAGAACTGGCTTACCAATAGCAGGTTTTTTACCTTCAGCAGTAAGTTGCTCATTTGTAAGTAAAAATTCATATCTATCAATCTCTTCACCTTTAATGAATGAACTGTCCCCAGCATCAGTAATACTTATTTTTTGAAGCATCTGTCTGCATAAAACCTCAATATGCTTATCATTAATTAAAACTCCTTGAAGTCTATATACCTCTTGAACCTCGTTTATAAGATAATCGGCTAATGCTTCGATTCCAAGAATTTCCAGGATATCATGCGGATCAGGATTTCCATCAAGTAAGTAATCACCTTTTTCGATACTTTCTCCTTCCTGATAAGCAATATGTTTACCTTTCGGAATTAGTACCTCCACAGGATCATTTTCACCATCCTTTGGGGTAATTATTACCTTTTGCTTACCTCTTATATCTTTTCCAAAAGAAATAACACCTGATAGCTCAGAAATAATAGCATGGTCTTTAGGCTTTCTTGCTTCAAACAGTTCAGCAACTCTGGGCAGGCCACCAGTAATATCTTTTGTTTTAGATGCGGCTTTTGGAGTTCTTGCTAATACATCACCTGCATGCACCTCCGAACCATCAGCCACTGATAAAATAGAGTCAGGTGGAAGAAAATATCTAGCTTCATTGCCATTAGCTAAAAGTATTACTTCACCATTTTTATCTCTAAGAGTAATTCTTGGCTTCAGATCAGAGCCTTTAGAATCTAACTTCCAGTCTTTAACTTTGGTATATGTTAATCCAGTTTTCTCCTCTGTTTCTTCTATTAAGGAAATTCCTTCCTCCATATCAACATAATTAGCAATACCAGATTTTTCAGATATAACAGGGTTTGTAAACGGATCCCACTCGCAAATTTTTGTTCCTGAGGACACTGCAGTATCTTCCTCTACCAGTATTTTTGTTCCGTATGGAACTTTATAGTTTGCAAGCTCTCTGTTATTTTCATCATGAATAGCCAGTTGACAGTTTCTTCCCATTACGATTAGATTCTGATTACTATCTTCTACTGTGTTTTTATTCAAAATTTTGAAAACACCATTTGTATTTACTTCAATAAATGATTGATCATTTATTTGAGCTGCTCCTCCTATATGAAACGTTCTCATTGTTAATTGTGTTCCAGGCTCACCTATTGACTGAGCGGCAATCATCCCTACAGCCTCACCTTCGTTAACCATAAACCCTCTGGCAAGATCACGTCCGTAACATTTTACACATATACCTTTTTTACTATCACAGGTTAGTGGAGATCTAATATAAGCATTCTGTATACCAGCTGTTTCAACCTTTTCAGATAGTACTTCATCCATATAATCATCCTTTTTTGCAACAATCTCATTAGTTACTGGATGAATTATGTCCTTTTGCAAAAATCTACCCAGTAGTCGATCCGCAATTGATATTATTACCTCCCCGCCTTCAACTACATCAGATATCCATACTCCGTTATCTGTGCCACAATCATGCTCAGAGATAGTACAATCTTGTGCAACATCGCATAACCTCCTGGTCAAATAACCTGAATTAGCAGTCTTCAATGCTGTATCTGCAAGTCCTTTTCTTGCTCCATGAGTAGAATTAAAATATTCAAGTACATTTAGGCCCTCTTTAAAATTAGAAATAATTGGTGTTTCAATTATATCTCCAGATGGTTTAGCCATAAGGCCTCGCATTCCTGATAGCTGTTTCATTTGGGCTGCTGAACCTCTGGCTCCCGAATTTGCCATCATGTAGATAGAATTTATAGGAAGTTCTCTTTTAGTTATTTCATCCACCTTTATAGAGGAAATTTCGTTCATCATTTCTTGTGCAACTCTATCAGTACATTTTGCCCAAGCATCAATTACTTTATTGTATTTTTCTCTATTAGTAATTAAACCATCATTATATTGCTTTTCGTATTTTTCTATTTGAGATGAAGTTTCCAAAACCATTTTTTCTTTAGTTTCTGGAATAATCATATCATCTTTACCAAAAGAAATACCAGCCTTGTAAGCATAATGGAAACCAAGTGCCATTAGCTGATCTGCAAAAATAACTGTATCTTTTTGCCCGCAGTATCGGTAAACAGTATCAATCAAATTAGAAACCTCTTTTTTACCAAGAAGTCTATTTACAAGTTTTGGATCAAGATCTTTATGTTGAGGTATCAAGTTCCATAAAAGCATTCTTCCTGGAGTAGTACTAATTCTTTTGGTAACAGCTTCTCCTTCAAAATTAACATATTGTATTCTTGCTTCTACTTTGGCATGAACTGTAGTTACTCCATTTTCAATAGCTTGCTGAACTTCAAAAATATCTTTATATACTGCACCCTGTCCCGGCTCATTATCTTTTTCTTGTGACAAAAAATATATACCTAAAACTATATCCTGACTTGGAACAATAACTGGCTTACCATTGGCCGGATTTAGAATATTATTTGTCGACATCATTAGTACCCTGGCCTCTAATTGTGCCTCTAAGCTAAGAGGCACGTGAACAGCCATTTGGTCTCCATCAAAGTCTGCATTAAAAGCGGTGCAAACTAGAGGGTGTAGTTGTATTGCCTTACCCTCTATTAAAGTTGGCTCAAAAGCCTGTACGCCCAATCTATGGAGAGTTGGGGCTCTATTTAAAATAATTGGATGCTCCCTTATCACTCTATCTAGTACATCCCATACTTCAGGTCTTTCTTTTTCAACCATTTTTTTCGCTTGTTTCAATGTGGTTGCAAGTCCCAGTGACTCTAAACGAGCATAAATAAATGGTTTAAATAGTTCGATTGCCATCTTTTTTGGTAAACCACATTGATGCAATTTTAATTCTGGGCCCACCACAATTACTGATCTGCCTGAGTAATCAACTCTTTTCCCAAGAAGATTCTGTCTAAATCGACCTTGTTTTCCCTTAAGCATTTCTGCGAGTGATTTCAAAGGCCGTTTATTCGTTCCAGTAATTACTCTTCCCCTTCTACCATTATCAAATAACGCATCTACAGACTCCTGCAGCATTCTCTTCTCATTTCTAATGATGATATCTGGAGCCCTTAATTCAATAAGTCTGGATAGTCTATTATTTCTATTAATAACCCTTCTGTATAAATCATTCAAATCTGACGATGCAAACCTTCCTCCATCCAGAGGAACAAGAGGTCTAAGTTCCGGAGGTATTACAGGTACCGAAGTTAAGATCATCCACTCGGGTCTATTTCCTGAGGATATGAAAGCTTCAAATATTTTAATTCTTTTAACTAGTTTTTCGGATAAAGCTACTGCCTTAGTTTCGGCTAACTTTGATCTAAGTAAATCAAGTTCTGGTTCAAGTTCAATTCTCTCTAATACTTTTCTAACTGCTTCAGCTCCAATACTGGCAGAAAAGGAATCAACACCATGTTCCTCTTTTGCATTTTCTAATTCTTCTTCATCTAAGAGTTGGTTTTGAATTAATGGGGTTAAACCTGGTTCAGTAACCATAAATTTTTCAAAGTAAAGAACTTTTTCAAGGTCTTTTAATTTCATGTCCATCATAAGTGCGATGCGACTTGGTAGTGATTTTAAGAACCAAATATGTGCAACGGGAGCAGCCAATTGAATATGGCCCATTCTTTCTCTTCTTACGTCTTTTTTAGTAACTTCAACACCACATTTTTCACAAATAATACCCTTGAATTTCATTCTTTTATATTTGCCACATAAACATTCATAATCTTTTATTGGACCAAATATCCTTGCGCAAAAGAGTCCATCCCGTTCAGGCTTAAATGTTCGATAATTTATTGTTTCGGGCTTTTTTATTTCCCCATATGACCATGACAATATCCTCTCAGGACTTGCAATAGAAATCTTGACCTGATTAAAGTCATCTCTTGACGCGGCAGGATTGAAAATATTCATTAAAGACTGACTCATATTTATAATTTCCTAATTTAAGTTTGATAATTCTATATTAAGACCAAGCGAACGTATCTCTTTAATCAAAACATTAAAAGACTCTGGTGTTCCTGATTGGAAAACATCTTCACCTCTTATTATAGTTTCATATACTTTAGTTCTTCCTGCAACGTCATCTGATTTTACAGTTAGTATTTCTTGTAAAGTATATGCAGCTCCATAAGCTTCAAGGGCCCAAACTTCCATTTCTCCAAATCTCTGTCCTCCAAATTGTGCTTTACCACCTAATGGTTGTTGGGTCACAAGACTATATGGACCAATTGATCTAGCATGAATTTTATCATCTACTAAATGATGAAGCTTCAACATGTATATGTAACCTACCGTGACTTTTCTCTCAAACTGCTCACCTGTCAAACCATCCCATAAATGAGTTTGTCCACTTTTATCAAAACCTGCATCTTCTAACATTTCAGATATTTCATATTCAGAGGCTCCATCAAAGACAGGAGTTTTGATAGGAACCCCAGCTGAAATATTCATTGCCAGTTCTCTCTGTTGTTCATTGCTTAAATCAGCTATTTCATTATTAAACTGCTCAGACCCATAGACTTTTTCCAAGGATTTAACTATATCTGAGTGGTCATTAGTTACTTTATATCTGGATATTGATTTATTAATAATTTCTCCAATACCTGCACATGCCCAACCTAGATGGGTTTCTAGTATTTGCCCTACGTTCATTCTACTTGGAACACCTAATGGATTTAATACAATATCTACAGTCCTACCATTCTCCAAATAAGGCATATCTTCTACTGGAGCGATTTTACTGATTACCCCTTTATTGCCATGTCTTCCAGCCATTTTATCCCCTGGTTGAAGCTTTCTCTTTACTGCAACAAACACTTTAACCATCTTCATTACACCAGGAAGTAATTCATCACCTCTTTGAACCTTATCAACCTTATTGTCAAAACGCGATTGAATTGAAGATCTTGCAATATCGTATTGTTTTTTTAAGTTATCAATATCCTCTTGATCATTGCCAGTTTGAAGCTTTACTTTCCAGAAAGAGTCTAATTTAATTGATTGAAGAGAAAGATCATCAAGGGAATTTTGATCTGTGATACCAGCTGGTAATTCAGCTATTTTTTTTCCTTCAATTAAATTTATTAATCTCTCCCTAGTGTTGCTATTAAGAATTCCAAGTTCAGCCTCTCTATCATTTGCAAGTTTTTCTATTTCATCTCTTTCAATTGAGAGTGCACGGTCGTCTTTCTCAATTCCATATCTGTTGAATACTTTCACATCCACAACTGTGCCACTAGATCCTGGTGGAAGTTTTAGAGAAGTATCTTTAACATCTGTTGCTTTCTCCCCAAAAATGGCTCTTAATAATTTTTCTTCAGGCGTCACAGGACTTTCTCCTTTAGGAGTTACTTTCCCAACAAGTATGTCACCAGGACTTACATCTGCACCTACATAGACGATTCCCGCCTCATCAAGGTTGCGAAGTGTTTCATCACCTGCATTTGGAATATCTCTTGTTATTTCCTCAGAGCCTAATTTCGTATCTCTTGACATTACCTCAAACTCCTCGATATGGATCGAGGTAAATTTATCTTCTTGTACAATTTTTTCAGAAATTAAAATTGAGTCTTCAAAATTGTAACCTCTCCAAGGCATAAATGCTACAACAACATTTCTTCCCAAGCCCAATTCTCCAAGATGAGTTGACGGACCATCAGCAATAATATCACCTTTAGATACCTTGTCACCGACTTTGACTAATGGTCTCTGATTTATACAAGTACTTTGATTTGACCTTTGAAATTTTTGTAAAGTATAAATATCAACACCAGACTCATTGGTTTTGATTTTTTCAGTAACCCTTACTACAATTCTTTTACCATCAATCTTGTCTACGATTCCATCTCTTCTCGCTATAATTGTTACTCCAGAATCTATTGCAACAACCTTTTCTACTCCTGTTCCTACTAGTGGCGATTCAGCTTGAATCAGAGGAACGGCTTGTCTCATCATATTAGATCCCATAAGTGCTCTATTCGCATCATCATTCTCAAGAAAAGGAATTAGTGAAGCTGCGCAAGAAACTACCTGCTTTGGAGAAACATCCATATAGTTAATTTCATTTGCTATCGTCATTACAAAATCACCATCACGCCTGCAAGATACTAGTTTTGTGACAAACTTACCTTCATCGTCTATTTCACTATTAGCTTGAGCAATAGTGTAATCAGCCTCTTCCATGGCAGGCAAATACTCAATTTCATTAGTTACTTTTCCATTTACAACTTTTCTGTATGGGCTTTCTATAAATCCGTATTGATTAACTCTTGCGTGTGATGCTAAGCTGTTGATTAGACCAATATTTGGACCTTCTGGAGTTTCAATTGGACAAATTCTTCCATAATGAGTCGGGTGAACATCTCTTACTTCAAACCCAGCTCTTTCTCTACTTAATCCTCCTGGACCAAGGGCTGAGAGTCTTCTTTTATGAGTTATTTCGGCTAAAGGATTTGTTTGGTCCATAAACTGTGATAACTGAGAAGTTCCAAAAAATTCTTTAAGTGACGCAACCAGTGGTTTTGCATTAATTATATCTTGCGGCGTGACTGCATCTACCTCTAATGAGTTCATCCTTTCTTTTATGGATCTTTCCATTCTTATAAGACCCATTCTAAATTGATTCTCAACTAGCTCACCAACAGATCTTACTCGCCTATTACCAAGATGGTCAATATCGTCAACTTCACCCTTACCTGTTCTTAAGTCCATAACAGTCTTAACCACTTCAATAACATCTTCACTTCTTAAAACTGTAGTTGTATCAGGACACTCTATATTTAAGCGATAGTTCATTTTAACTCTTCCAACATCCGATAAATCATATTTGTCGGATTTAAAAAACAATGAATTAAATACCTCAAACGCGGTTTCTAAATTAGGTGGCTCCCCAGGTCTGAGAACTTTATAAATCTCAACCACAGCCTCTTCCGGACTTAAGTTTTTATCAATTGCTAGAGTGTCTCTTATAAATGAACCTACATTAATTCCATCAATTTCTAATATTGGAAGATTGCTTATTTTTAAGTCCTTGATTTTTTCTAGCGCCTCTGGAGTTATTTCATCAGAAGATTCTAAATAGATTTCTCCTGTGCTTTCGTTAACAATATCATCAGCAACATACTTACCAATCAAGTCATCATCATCAATTAGTAAATATTTAAGCCCGTCATTAAATAATTTTCTTGCAATCGCCGGATTAATTTTAGTACCTTTTTTTACTGCAACCCTGCCTCCAGATGCATTTATTAGACTTTTCTGCAACTTTCCAGTTTTAATATTTTTAGGGTTAAAATTAAACTTCCATTTTCCGTCTTTAGCGATGAAATTATAAATTTCTGTATTATAAAATAATCCAAGTATTTCCTCTCGCTTTATGCCCATCGACATTAAGAAAGTTGTAATTGGAATTTTTTTCTTACGATCTATTCTGCAGTGCAAAATATCTTTATGATCAAATTCAATGTCTAACCAAGACCCTCTGTATGGTATTACTCTTGCTCCAAATAATAGTTTTCCACTTGAATGTGTTTTTCCATTGTCGTGATCAAAAAATACTCCTGGGCTTCGGTGCATCTGGCTGACCACAACTCTCTCAGTACCATTTGTAATAAAAGTTCCCTTTTGAGTCAT
This sequence comes from uncultured Pelagibacteraceae bacterium, assembly GCA_902544065.1. Taxonomy (GTDB): domain Bacteria; phylum Pseudomonadota; class Alphaproteobacteria; order Pelagibacterales; family AG-422-B15; genus CACNXQ01. The sequence continues at coordinate 192,785 of CACCAS010000001.1, read as the reverse complement.
AAGTGGCAGATCACATAGATATATCTCTTGTTCTTTTATATCTTTGACAGTTCTTGACTCCGTTTCTTCATCTATATCGAAAACTATAAGACGCAGCTTTACATTTAATGGTGCAGCGTATGTTTTGTCTCTTTGACGACATTCATCTACATCAAACTTTGTTTCTTGCAAATCGTATTCGATGTATTCTATCCTGGCTGAACCAGAAAAATCCTCAAGTGGGAATACGCTTTTAAATACTTTTTGAAGACCACGATCTGGCCTCTTTGATGGATGAGTTTCTTCAAGCAAAAACTCCTCGTATGATTTTTTTTGTATTTCAATTAGGTTAGGGAATTTTGAAACTTCTTTCAGTTTCCCAAAATTTTTACGGACTCTTTTTCTTTCAGTAAATGATAATGTATTAACCACTAATGTATATTCACCTATTGATAATAGCTCATTTCAAAAGCTATTAACTAAAATATTGTTTTAAGTTATTTAAGTTCTACTGTTGCGCCTGCAGATTCAAGTTTTTCCTTGAAACCATTTGCTTCGTCTTTAGATACCCCTGTCTTTAATTCTTTTGGCGCACCTTCTACTAAATCCTTTGCTTCTTTTAAACCTAAACCAGTAATCGTTCTGACTTCTTTAATTACGTTAATTTTTTTGTCTCCAGCAGCAGCTAGGACTATTGTAAATTCATCTTTTTCTTCTTCAGCGGCATCTCCTGCAGGTGTGACGCCAGCAGCTGCAACAGCTACAGGTGCAGCAGCAGAAACCCCCCACTTTTCTTCTAATAATTTTGAAAGCTCCGCAGCTTCGATAACTGTTAGATCTGAAAGTTGATCAACTATTTGTTGAAGGTCAGCCATGTTTATTCCCTTTCTTAATTTAAAATATTATTTTGAACTGTATGCGTTAACTACTCTTGCTAGATCACCTGATGGTGCAGTCAATATCGAAGCTATTTTCTGCGCAGGTGTACTGATCAAACCTATTAATTTTGCCCTTATTTCCTCGAGAGCTGGCAATTTAGATAAAATTTCAATTTTTTCAACACTTAAAATTTCATTATCCATTATTCCACCCAAGACAACTAAGTTATTGTTATTCTTTGCGAATTCAACTAGTAGTTTTGTTAGTGAAACAGGGTCATTAGAATATGCAATCGCTGTTGGGCCATCAAAGAAGTCGGATAGAACAACTTTATTTGTTTCTTTTAATGCTAATTTTGCCAATCTATTGTTTGTAACTTTAATATTGCAACCACTATTAAACGATTGAACTCGTAAATCTGTCATTTCATTCATTGACATACCCCTATAGTGAAATACAAGAACAAGACTGTTCTCATCGACAATAGTTTTAATATTTTTAATAAAAATTTCTTTCTGTTCTCTATTCATAGTTTATCCGTTAAACGTATTTATATTGATGTTAATACCCGGCCCCATAGTTGGACTTATATATATTTTTTTTACAAAATCTCCCTTTATGCCAGCAGGTCGATCCTTTGAAATTTTCTCTACAAAAAATTGTATATTTTTAGTTATATCTTCCTTATCAAAACTTGCTTTTGCTATACCTGCTTGCAATAGAGTCTCGTTATTTTTATATTCAATTTCGCCTGCTTTGGCATCATCAATTGCTTGTTTAATATCGTTTGTGACTGTACCTAATTTAGGATTTGGCATTAAATTCCTAGGGCCTAGTACTTTTCCTAATTTTCCAACTTTTGACATCATGTCTGGAGACGCTATACACCTATCAAAATCAGTAAAACCTCCTTCAACTTTTTGAATAAGTTCGTCAGATCCTACTATATCGGCTCCAGCGTCCTTTGCTTCCTGCTGTTTGTCCTCAGTAACAAATACACAAACTTTAACTTGTTTGCCTAAACTCTTAGGTAATTTTATTTTACCTCGAACATTTTGCTCTCCATTTTTTGGATCAATGTTTAAGTTCATGCATATATCAATTGTTTCATCAAATTTAGTTGTTGAGGTTTTTAGAGCTATTTCAACTGCATCACCTATATCATATGACTTTGTTAGGTCATTTTCACTCAAAATATTTTTCATTCTTTTACTCATTAATTTGTTACCTCAATGCCCATTGATTTCGCAGAACCAACAATTATTTTTACCCCTTGATCTACAGTATTGGCATTTAAATCTTTCAGCTTTTTTTCTGCTATGTCTTTACATTGAGACATAGAAATTTTTGCAATCATGTCTCTTCCAGGTTCTTTAGATCCCTTGTTAATTTTTAATGCTTCTTTTATAAAAAATGACGCGGGTGGTAGCTTGATCTCAATACTGAAACTTTTATCGGTATTATATGTGACAACTACAGGCAACATAACACCTGGTTGCTCTCCTTTGCTTTTTTCATTAAAGACTTTACAGAAATCCATAATGTTAATGCCTCTTTGTCCGAGAGCTGGACCTACCGGTGGTGATGGATTTGCTTGTCCTGCTGGTACTTGTAATTTTAACGTTCCTTCTATTTCTTTTGCCATGCTATGCCTTTTCTACCTGAGTATACTCAAGTTCCACCGGCGTTGATCGACCGAAAATTGAAACTGAAACTTTTACTCGTGATCTTTCTTCATCAATTTCTTCCACTAAACCATTAAATGAAGCAAAAGGTCCGTCACTTACTCGCACCTGTTCACCAACCTCAAAAGTAATCGATGGTTTTGGACTTGTTACACCTTCCTCAATGTCTTGTAAAATCTTATTTATCTCACTTTCTGGGACTGCGGAAGGCTTGCCTTGAGTATGCCCTAAAAAACCACTAACTTTTGGCAGCGCTTTTACCATATGATATGTTTCATCATTCATTTCCATTTTTGCAAGTACATAACCAGGAAAAAATTTTCTTTCAGCGTTTCTTTTTTTACCTTTTTTTACCTCAGTAACTTCTTCTGTTGGAACGATTATTTCGCTAAATGATGTATCTATATTTTTTGTCTTTGCTTTATCTAAAATAGCTGAAGCAACCTTTTTTTCAAAACCAGAATAGGCATGTACTATGTACCACTTATGTGTCATTTAAACAACTAGCCCTATTAATTTGTCTAATCCAAAACTAAAAATTTGGTCAATTATTAAGAAAAATACAGCAGCAAAAGCAGTAATAATAACTACCATTACTGAGCCTGTGAGTGTCTCCCTTGATGATGGCCACGTAACTTTACTGCCTTCTCTTCTCACTTCTTGAATAAATTTTAAAGGTTTCATAATATTTCTTTTAATGGCAGGAGCGAAGGGACTCGAACCCCCAACCCCCGGTTTTGGAGACCGGTGCTCTACCAGTTGAGCTACACTCCTCCAGTTATGAGATGATTTCTGTTACAACCCCGGAACCAACTGTGCGTCCACCTTCTCTAATCGCAAAGCGGACTCCCTTATCCATTGCAATAGGAGCTATCATCTCAACTTCCATTGAAATATTGTCTCCTGGCATAACCATCTCAGTACCATCTGGAAGCTTACACACCCCTGTCACGTCTGTAGTTCTGAAGTAAAACTGTGGACGATAATTAGTAAAGAACGGAGTATGTCTACCTCCTTCTTCTTTCTTAAGAACATAAGCTTCACATTTAAATTTAGTGTGAGGAGTGATAGTCCCAGGATGAGCAAGTACTTGACCTCTCTCAACTTGATCTCTCTCAACACCCCTTAAAAGAGCTCCGATATTATCTCCTGCTTCTCCCGTATCTAAAAGTTTCCTAAACATCTCTACTCCAGTGCAAGTTGTTTTTTGCGTATCCTTTATACCAACTATTTCGAGTTCTTCTCCAACTTTAACAATTCCACTTTCAACTCTACCTGTGCATACTGTACCCCTTCCAGAAATTGAGAACACATCTTCAATTGGCATTAGGAATGGCTTATCCTTATCTCTCTCTGGCTGCGGAATAAACTCGTCAACTGCTTTCATTAGCTCGGCAATTGAATTCTTACCTATTTCATCATCTCTACTTTCTACTGCGGCCAGCGCAGAACCCTTTACAATTGGAGTCGTGTCACCAGGAAAATCATATTCGTTTAAAATATCTCTTATCTCAACTTCTACAAGTTCAAGCAACTCAGCATCATCTACTTGATCAACTTTATTAAGATAAACGACAATTGCCGGTACACCAACTTGTCTTGCTAACAAAATATGTTCACGTGTTTGAGGCATAGGGCCATCTGCAGCGTTAACAACTAAAATAGCTCCATCCATTTGAGCAGCTCCTGTAATCATATTTTTTACATAGTCAGCATGACCCGGGCAATCTACGTGAGCGTAGTGCCTTGCATCAGTTGTATATTCAACATGAGCAGTTGAAATTGTAATGCCCCGCTCTTTTTCCTCAGGGGCTTTATCTATTGCATCATATGCAGTGAACTCTGCACCGCCAGATTCTGATAAAACCTTTGTAATTGCTGCGGTCAAAGTAGTTTTACCATGATCGACATGACCGATAGTTCCAACATTGCAGTGTGGTTTGCTTCGATCAAATTTTTCTTTAGCCATTTTTTTTCCTCTCAGTTTATAAACAACTTTAATTTTGGAGCGGGTGAAGGGAATCGAACCCTCGTAATCAGCTTGGAAGGCTGGAGCTTTACCACTAAGCTACACCCGCTTGTTCCTTCAAGCTATCATAAGGCACCTTTACGTGGTGGAGGGGGTTGGATTCGAACCAACGTAAGCATAGCTAACGGGTTTACAGCCCGTCCCCTTTAACCACTCGGGCACCCCTCCCGAGATAGTTTAAATAAACATCTCTAGGCAAGTTTCCCTAGACATAGTCTAATGAACCTTAAGGAGTGATTTATATTTAAAAATGTAATGTAAATCAATAAATATTAATATTTTTGGGCCTAAATAAGTTAAAAGTGATAAATTATTTTTTATATGAAAAATAGATTTAAAAAACTCCCTAAAAAAAGGCAAAATTCGGACTACTGGATCTATGGTCATCACGCTGTTGTTAGCGCTCTAATGAATGATAATAGGATTAAATATGAGTTAAACTTCACAATTGAAGCTGAAAAAAAGCTAATTCAAGAGGTAAACATGCAAAAATTTACTTTTAGCAAGAGAAGAAAAACGAGAGATGAGATTGAAAACCTATTAGGTGGTATATCAAATCATCAGGGCATTTGTCTCAAAGTAGAAAAACTCAGCGTGCCAATGCTCAAGGAATTTTTGAATTACTGCAATAAAGAAAAATCAATTATAGTTTTATTAGATCAGTTAGAAGACTCTCAAAATGTGGGTGCAATTTTTCGGTCCGCGTTAGCATTCAAACTCGACGGCATAATAATTACACAAGACAATTCTGTAACTGAAAATTCTTTTTTAACTAAAGCAGCTTCCAGTGGTGTAGATAAAGTTCCTTTTACAAAAATAAAGAATATAGGTTCCTGCATTAAAATCTTAAAAGAAAGAGGTTATTGGATTTATGGTCTAGCGATGAGAGCGGGTAAATCAATAAAAGAAACAAAATTTCCTGAAAAAGTTGTAATTGTTCTTGGTTCTGAAAATAAAGGACTTAGAAAAATAACCACCTCACTCTGCGACGAAGTAATCAAAATTAAAATAAATGATGACTTAGATAGTTTAAATGTTTCAAATACAGCTGCAATTGCATTTTATGCTATTTCTAATTCTGTCCTAGAGAGCTAAAGATATCATAGCTAACACAAGTATAAAAAATACTACAAGGTAAGCGAGAGCTATTTGTCCACCAATAAAGTCTAAAAATTTTTTCATATAAATGCATTGTATAAATATTTATAGACAAATAAAGTTTATAATTTAAAAATATTCCAGTCGCATATTGCCCCTATAGCTCAATTGGTAGAGCAATTGATTTGTAAATTATTTCCACGTCAGATTCATTAGCGCGCACTGTGACTCAAAAGACTCACTTTTAAATTATTTTCCCGCAGTTTACCTATTCATATTGACGGGATTCCGCGCACGTGATTCAATAGTTCAGGTGGCCCATTGGTGGCCCGAGAAAGATTATGAAATGTTAACTTATTTTCTTAAGAAAAAAAGTCTCCAGAATAAAAGTTTAAATTGAAGAGATAATAAAAAAAATTAATCTTTTTGGCTTAATGGCTCAAATTAAGGGTTAACTTCAAAATCAAAATTTAAGAAAATAAATTCTATCAATACTTTACTTTATCAAAAAAAGTTCAAATAAAAAATTGTAAAAAAATGACAGAATAGTTTGATTTTTAATTTTTTTATCAAAATGGAGCGTAGGATGGAATTTGACGATTATTCTTTAAATTTAACTACACCACGATGACATTTCAAAAAGTTTTAGGCTTGGATCTTCATCATGTACTTTATACCATAAGGCTATTTTTTTATTACTGCTGCCCGAAGAACATTCAGTTTCGTCTAGTCTTAAACGCCCATTTACAGTATCTCCTCCACTACCAGTCCTTATTATGGCAGGATCACTACTGTTATAAGGATTTTTAAAGCCAGAGGAAATAAAGTAATTCATAAATGAATCTGCAATATTATTTACATTCGTTGTGTTGTTTGTGACATTACAATTGATTGAGATATCATTAGACAATTTTATAGTACCCCCTTCTAGATCACACCTTAAAAGAGTTGTTTCTATAAACTTTGAAGCATTCATAAAATTAGCGATCGTAGCTCTTTTCTTTGCACTTTCCATAAAACCATTAAAAGCAACTGCACCAACAGCTGCCAAAACTCCAATAATTGCTACAACAACAAGAAGTTCAATTAGAGTAAAACCTCTATTTCTACCATCCATCTGACCAAGTATTATCTTTAAACTTTCTTTTTAAGTTGGCATTTGTAATTGTGAAGTAATTATTAGAGCTTAGATCGTATGCATTAGCTTGAAATGAAGATGAAGATCCATTTAAATATTCGATACAAAAATTGAAGTTACGTTCAGATGTTTCATCAAGTGTCTTATCCCCAGAAAATAAATTAGTATTAATATTGCTGCTATGATTATTTGAAGCTCCACAATTTGAACTCGACTGATAATATGATCCATATAATGATCTGTATTCTTCCTGTGCTAAATAAATTGAGCTCAGTCCTGTCGTTGCCTGTTTTTCTTTAGCATTACCGACGAAGCCAGAAAAAGAAACAATACCTATAGCTGCAATGATTCCAAGTATTGCCAAAGTTACTAGAAGTTCAATTAGAGAAAAACCTATATTCATAATGATAAAACACCTTTCATAAAATTTATGAAAGGTGTTTAAATTAATTATTCTTTAGAAACAGTGTCTGTTAAAGCCGTTTCCGCAGCATCGAAAGTTGTTTTTATTGTACAAGTGCCAGCTGCTCCTGAAGATGTGGCGCAACTTATATAAGTAGCGCCTTCGGTAGTTCCAGTTCCAGACTCTATTCCATCACCCTGAGTATATGGATTCTTAAAACTAGATTGATTTAAGTGAACAACTATTTTAGCCTGGTGGTTTGCTGGACCGCTGCTACATGCTTCGGTTGTAGTGCCACTAGCAGTGTCGTAAGTGAGTGAAGTTTCACCTAACGAACATTTAGTAAACTCAGCCTGCAAGTAACTTACAACCGCTTTATGGTTAGATTTTGTTGAATTTACTTTTGCATTACCTAAGAATCCACCGAATGCTACTACACCTACTGCTGCTAAAACACCTATAATAGCTACAACAACTAATAGCTCGATTAGTGTAAAACCGTTCTTTTTATTTTTACTCATAAACGACTACCCTTTATTAGTTTAAGATATTTGAGTGATTATGTTATTGTTGTTGTGATATTTTTACAATATTATTTTTATTACATAATAAATTGAAATAAGTAGGTTTTAAGCCATAATTCCGATACGATAATTGAAAATTTTTAACGTTTATGATGGAATTTTTATATATATGCATTGTTATAAGTCTTCTTGTAATTTTTTTGTTAATCTACTCATCAACGCTTCATCTTTTTCCAAAAGAATGGAGGGAAAGGGTTAACTCAAATAAAAATTCATTGAACCCAAAATACAATAATGAATCACTCACTGGTCTATTAATAATAATTTTATCAGCAGTTATGATGATAATGTGGTCAGCCTATTTTTATCTATCTATTTTTTAATTATCCCACAACAGAGCCGGCATTAAATATAGGCATATACATAGAAATTAACAACGTTCCAACAATTGCTCCTATAATCACCATGGAAAGTGGTTCAATCATTGTTGACAGATTATCGACAACGTTATCAAATTCTTCTTCATAATAAGAAGCTATAGATGAGAACATTTCTTCTAAATTTCCAGTTTTTTCGCCAACTGCAATTAATTGTGAATATGTTGGAGGGAATATTATCTCTTTCTCTATAAGCTTAGACATGTCTTCTCCTGAAAATACACCTCGTTTTACATGCTCTAGTGCTTTAACGAAATGAACATTTCCAGTAGAGGATTTTGCAATATCTAAAATTTCCAATACATCAACTCCAGCAGCAAATAAATTTGCTTTAATTAGTGCAATACGAGCAATGGTGGCTTGTATTATTATTTTGCCAAACAATGGAATCTTTAATATAGCCTTATCCATCATACTTTTGTAACTTTCATTTCGTGAAATCATGAATGAGTTTAGAAAAACAATCATAAATATTATTAGTAAAGTTATGATGCCTCCTGACCCAGTTATAAATTTATTAGCACCAATCAAAAATAAAGTTGGACCAGGCAATTCTACGCCCATGCCTCCATACATATTCTCAAAAACAGGCACTACTTTCCATATCATAAATATCGTTACAAGTGTTGCTACTGACAATATAATTGCAGGATACATCAATGCGCTTTTAATTTTTGACTTAATTTTTTCCCTTTTCTCTAAAATACCAACTAATTTGTCTAGAAAGATATCTAGTTTTCCACTGGTTTCACCTGCCTTAATCATGTTTACATAAATATTATCAAAAACTTTTGGATGCTTTTTAAAGCTACCTGATATATCTGTACCTCCTTGTAAATCCTGAGTTATCGTTTCAATAATAACTTTCAACTTCTTATCATTCACTTGATCTCTTGCCATTTGAAGAGTGTCTAAAATGTTTAGTCCAGCTCTAGACATAGTTGAGAGTTTTTTTGTAAATAAAACTATCTCTTTAGTTTTAATTGATCCCAATCTGTCTAAAAAAGATAATGAAGAAGACTTGTTATCTTTGTCCTTAACTTTTTTTTTATTAGATTTTACTTCTTTTATTGCAGTTATGATTATTTTTTTTTGCCTGAGACGGTAAGCAGCTTCATCTTCATTGATTGCTTCTATTATGCCGTCAGCATATGTATTTTTTTCACCAGAAATACCTTTATATTCAAAAGATGGCATTTTTATCCTACAAATAATGTTCTTTGGAATTCTTCAAAAGCAAGATCACCTGACTTTAAGTAGTCAGCTCCTACTTCTTGCATGGGCCTGTACCCCTCTGATTTAGCAATTTCCATAATTTCAGGAGCAGTTTTATTTTTAAGAATTGCATCTTGAATTTTAGGAGTTATTTTTAGTATTTCATAAATACCGCGTCGACCCTTAAATCCTGTGTTATTACATTTAGAACAGCCTTTACCTTTGTATACGGTAATTTTCTCTTTAATGCCCAATTGCTCAAGAGTATGAGTTTTTACATCCGTGTCCTTCGTCTTACAACTTTCACAATTTTTTCTTGCTAGCCTCTGGGCGATTACAAGTGATACGGAAGAGGAAACTAAATAGTTTGGTATGCCCATATTGACAAGCCTTGTTACTGTATTTACTGAGTCATTTGTGTGTAAAGTGCTTAAAACTAAATGACCAGTTAATGCCGCTTCAACAGCAATATTGCCTGTTTCTTTATCTCTGATTTCACCTACTAAAATTATTTCTGGATCTTGTCGTAGAAATGTTCTAAGAGCTGCGGCAAATGTAAAATTAATATCATTTTTCATTTGCGATTGACTTATTCCCTCTAGCTCATACTCAATTGGATCCTCGGCCGTCATTATATTTTTTTTCTCATCATTGAGCTCGTTTAGCACTGAGTAAAGAGTGGTAGTCTTTCCACTTCCTGTAGGCCCCGTCACTAATATTAAACCTTGCGTAGCATGAATCGCTTCATCAATTTTCGAATAATCTGCTTTTGAGAATCCCAGGGTTTCAAGATCTAGTTGTATTGCATCTTTACGTAAAATTCTCATAACAACTCTTTCAGCCAATCCTTGTACGGGAAGAAATGATACTCTTAAGTCAAATTCAATATCTCCATTATTAAAATTAATTGCTCCATCTTGAGGTAATCTTCTTTCCTCAATACGGGCTCCTGATAAAAGTTTTAAGATTGAAACTACTGCAAGATATCGATCGTTAATCTCTTCTTGTCGACTTTTTTGATTTATTAAGATGCCGTCAATTCTATATCTAAGTCTTTTTGATTTTCTGAATGACTCTATATGTATATCACTTGCACCCTTTTTATAAGCTTCGGTAAGAATATCTGTAACAAAAATTTCAGCTGCAGTTTTATCTCTCTCTGTTATTTGCTCGACCTCAGCATCTCCTTCATCAGTGTCTTTAGCTTTTTTTAAAGTTCCAAGAACTCCAACTTCCTGAGTTGTTGGGGATATTCCATATTTTGTTAGGAGTTTTTCAAAATTACTAACCGTTACTAGTACCATCTCAACATTCATTCCTGTTATAACTCTTATATTTTTTTCTAGAGATAATTTTGAGTGATCACATATTGCGACCTTTAGACTTGAGCCATCTGTTTCAAACGGACATACATTATTAATTCTTAAATATTCTTCACTTAATTTTGCCTGAGCTTCAGCTGAAACCTGCTCAGGATCTACTTCTCTGAAATTAAGTCCATAACTATCTGCCACAAAGCGTGCAAGAGAAAACTCATCCATAACGCCTTTCTCAAACATTATCGAAACCATCGATTGGCCCGACTCTCTATTTAAAACCTTCATCTGTGAGAATTTTTCTTCTGCTAGCAGTCCTTTGGACACTGCCATTATTGCTAATTCACTAGCACTTTCATCGCTTATTAACCTACTCATAACTATAAAATTTTTGGTGCTATGAAGATGAAAACCCTATTAAACAAATCTTTATCTCCTTGCATCTTAAATAAACTACCAAAAACTGGTATGTCGCCTAAACCTGGTGTCTTGGATGTTGAGTCAGAACTTGTTTCCTGGAATATACCTCCAATTATTACAATGGATTCATTAGCAATTAAAAGCTTTGTATTCACAGCAGTTTTACTGATTGGAGGATTAGAAGCTGTTGCGTCTGTAACAGAGTCATTGTTTACTGATATATCCATTATGATATTACCATCACCAATAATACTTGGTGTCACTTCAAGAGTTAATGCAGCGTCCTTAAATTGTGTTTGCGTCCCACTTGATGATGCGGATGTGTAAGGTATTTGCACTCCTTGAGTAATTTTAGCAGTTTGATTATCTAGCGTAAAAATCTTTGGATTAGCTATGACTTTTGATATTGAATCCGCCTCCATTGCTTGTAATTCAAGATTCAAGTCTATTTTTGAAGCATCTAAAATCATTCCTATACTTCCTGTTGCAGAAGATATTGTATTTTCAGCCATAGTTCCGACAGACTGCGTACCAAAAGTACCAAGAGTATTTACTCCAGTTGTAGTAGTTGGGGGTCCACCAATAGTACCTCCTGCACTAAGTAAGCCTCCACTTGCAATATTAGTTTCATTTGGACCGTAGTACATTCCTAATCGTGTGCCGAGATTCTTTTCAAAACTATCAGTGACAGTGACAACAAAAGCCTCAATCAAAATTTGTTTTGTAGGTATATCTATTTCGTTTACTAACTTTTCAATAAAATCCAAATCTTCTCTAACACCAAGAACAATAAGCGCTCTAAGCCTTTCGTCGACTGTAATTTTAACTCTATCACTTGCTCCTGAGCTCCCTCCGGCAGAGTCTTCTCCAGCTGACGCTGTTGCATCCATATTTGATAGAACGTCTTCAATTTGAGTTTTAACTGTTGATGGTTCACTGTAAAATAATTTGAATATTTCTGATCTAACAGGCTGAATAGACTTACTTAATTCCATTGCTTGTCTGACTTCTGCTTTTCGCTTTCGATTATATTCTTCTTGTGCAGAAATCACCTCTTTGGAATGAATCCTTACAATATTGGTATTTGGACTTAGGGTTAGTGCAATATTCTTCATTTCTAAAATTGCCTCAAGAACATCATCCCAATCTTCATTAAGAATTCTTGCTTTTACTAAACCCTGCACTTCATCTCCAACTAAAATATTTTTACCAGTGATAATAGAAAATGTTTGCATGACACTTCTAATATCAACGTTGTCAAAATTAATTGAAATAGGGAAAGTTTCAGCAAAATTTTTGCTAATGATTTTTGTATAATCAGTAACCATATTCTCATCAATATATATTCTTCTATCTTCACTAGACGAAAATTTATTACCCAATTGTGGGCCTAGTTCTGCTGTATCATTAATTATTGACTCTTGTTTTTCTGCAAAATCTTTTGGATCAAATGGCTTCTTCATGTCATTAGAAGACGCACAGGCAGATAGAATAATAAGTAGAAATGAAGTAACAAATATCTTTTCTATTCTTTTAAGCATTCTAATTCAAACCAGACATGGAAGTTGATAGAATAGGATTCGAAACAGCTATTGTTAATTCTTCCTCAGAAGAATTCTTTCCTGCTGTAATAAAATCTTGATTTATAGTTTTTATAATATGTAAATCGTTACCTATTGGATCGCCAGGAAACATAATATAATCTTTTCCACCGGGTATACTCATTACTGCGATAGATCCCTCTAAGGAAACTATAACCCCTTTCAAAAAATATTTAGATATTGGATATTTCATCATCGGATGGATACCGTCCCCTGAGTCATCCAAAGTTGCTATATCGTTCGATAATGTTGAAGGAGTAGAAAAGCTACGCGAAAATGGGTCCTCCGCTTTTGCGGTATTTATGCAAATTATTAGATAGAAAATTATTAAAAGAAATTTATATTTCACAAATTTAATCCCTATTTTTAACAAGTGAAACTGTCGCTGTGGCTGAAATTAGACCAGCTGATCCCTCACTCTTTGTTATACTTTCTTGTTCTATGTTAACGATTTTAGATTTATTTGCTAACACATTCCTGAAATTGACATAATTTGAAAATCCACCTTCAATTTCATATGATACAGTCATCTTGTAATAAGCAATTGGTTTACATTCGTCACCTTGGCAATTTGGATCTGGCTGAAAACTCTCTGAATTCGAGGAAATTCCCTCATATTTGGAACCCTCTTCACAAGGAATAGAGGTGCTAGCAGGCTCATAATTATATGATGAATTTGTTTGGTTTTCATCCGATAATCTTACTGGTATTTCATCACCACGGGTTATATTAATAATTCTTAGCCCATTTCTGATGGTAGCCTCAGTCAATTCAGCATAAAAGTTTTCAAACTCGTTATCACTCACAAACAAAACACCTTTTAGATTACTTTCTTTATTTAACTCGTCGATACTTTGATTGAGGCTTTTAATCTCCACTATACAGCTTTGAATTTGCTTATTCCACTTTTCAACCTGCAAAATTTGTTTTTCTTGTTTTTTAAGAGATGGGTTTATATAAAAAATATAAAAACTAGCAACTATAGAAATCGCAATAAGACCAATTATAATTCTGTTGATTACCGTTCGGTCGATTGGGCTATTTTTATTAGGGTTTTTATTAGATCCATCTTTTTTATTTCTAGAGAAGAGATCTTTAATATCCATTTCAAGTAGTGATGCCATAATTAATCTCCTCCTATGGCGCTCTCTAAATTTTTACGAGACATAAATTCATATTTAACTTCTATCTTTATTAAAAAAGACTTTATGTTAGAGCCTTCTACAGCAATAAATGATTTTTCCAAAATCACTGAATCAAAGATATCTATTTCTCTGATTTTTGATAAATAATTTATTACATCGCTATCAGATAGCGCCTCACCTTCAATAAAGTATGTAATATTTCCATCGAATGAAATTTTAGTTAAAGCAATATTTAAGCCTGCATTCCCTGCAAGCTCAATAAGAACTTTGGCTGCCGTATCTTGATTAGTTGTCGCAGTTTCAGATAGCCTTAAGCCCTCGATAATATTTTTATTTTCATTTTTTAACTTCATCATTTTTAGTTGTAATCCATCTAGCTGCGTTTCAATTTGAGAATAATTAATCAGGTTTTGACTGTTTTCAGATGATTTAGAAAAAAAACTTATTCCAATAGCTAGCGAGACAATAATCAAAATCCCAATAATCGATGCCAAAATAAACCCTGAAAATAATTTTGTTCGTTGAGATTTCCTTACATTTTCTCTATTAGGCAGTAAATTAATATTATTGACACCGGTTACTTTTTGATAATAACCAAATATATCTAGTTTTCTTGTTGCAAGCCCAACAACTGCAGTAAATGAAGAATTGTTTGACTCAGCAACAAGCTTTTCACTTATTTGGTCAGGAACGCTCATCGCATTAAATGGATCAAGTACGACCACCGTCATGTTTTTAAATTTCTTAGTAAAAATATCCGCTATTTGATAAACACTTGGAGAATTTGACACCAGAAATAAGTTTTCAATTTTTTCAGACTTAAATCTTGACACATAAGAGTCTACATTTTGCTTAATTTGCATCGTAAATCTATCTATAATCGGCTGGAGACTATCATCAGTTTGCTCAGATCCTAATAATTCCTTATCTTTTGCACTGACAAATATATCGCTTACAAAGGGTACTTCATCTTTTAAAATTAAAAGATAATTTTCATACATTCCCATCTCTAAAATCGCAAGTGGAGCTTTTGTCATTTCTGACATATTTTTTGTCTCAAATGCGTTTCTTAATGCAAAACATCTTACATCCATAACAACTGGAATCATTTTTGCATTTTTAACGATGTCTATGTATTGGTTTACATCCGTTAATTTAGATGCAACGAATAATACATCCATTAAGTTCTGAGCACTGTCTTTTCTTATGGTTTGGTGAAATATTGAATATTCCTCTAGAGCATCAGGAAGTTGAGTTAGATTTTCCCACAACGAGTCGTATTCTATAGCCTTTTTCATTTCAATTTCTGTCATTAAAGGCATGGTGATAACTTTTACTATTGAGCTAGAAACTGGCAATGATACCGCTGCATTTGATGTTGAAAACTTGCTCGCTTTGTAGGCTATTTCTATTTCTTCAGAAATTTTAGCCGCGCTATTTTTTATATCTTCTACTCTATCTAACTTTCTATATGATAACTTTTCTACAATCCACTTTTCATCTTTTTTTGCCAATTGAGCAAGTTTTATTGAGTTTGGTGTAATGTCGATACCTACTACTTCTTCTTGTTGAACGGAGTATTCGCTCAGCATTGAAATAATTGAATTTGATAATTTGGCTACAATACCAGACGAGGTAGAAGAATTTGAACTGAAAGAACTTTTTTTTGAGGAGCTTAATTTAAGATTAGCTGAGCTAAATAAATTTTTCATCTTTGCCCCTATACCAGTATTAAAGTTTGATTTAGCCATTAAGTAATGTCTTTAAATTTCAGATACAAGTATCGAATATTAAACATTTTTTTAGTCGTACTTACAATGGTAAAATTAGATGATAAATGTATTATGTATGCAGTCTTATGGATGAAGTTATAAAAAATCTTGCAAAAATTGGGGGTGTATCAGATATTCATATATCCTCTAATAAACCCGTTGCCGTAAGAATAAATGGTAAAATTGTTCGAAAAGATGAACTTATTACTACTGGCTCTCAGGTTGATGAAATACTAAAATTAATCCTCAATCAGAAACTAGTTGAAACACTAGAACAACATAGAAATGTTGATTTTAGTCTTAGCATTGAGGATTTCAGAATTAGGGGAAATGCGTTTCACTCTGTTGATGGTACAAATATTGTTTTACGTATATTACCAAAAACACTCCTAACTTTTGATCAAATAAATTTTCCACCAGTCCTTCAAAATTTGTTGGAAAGAAAAAACGGTCTCATTCTGATAACTGGTGAAACAGGGGCGGGAAAGACAACAAGTTTAGCAGCAATGATTGATTACTATAACAAAAACGAAAATAAAAAGATTATAACAATTGAAGACCCTATAGAATATTTACACATCGAAAATAAATGTATTATCTCGCAAAGAGAAATAGGATCCCATGCAAATTCTTTCGCAGAGGCATTGCGAGCGGCCTTAAGGGGCGATCCAGATATTATTTTGGTTGGAGAGTTAAGAGATCTTGAAACTATTCAGCTTGCACTAACAGCTGCAGAAACCGGACATTTAGTTCTTGCCACATTGCATACAAGTGGAGCTCCTAATACCATAAATAGAATAATTGATGTATTCCCAGGAGAACAACAAAGACAAATTAGATCACAGTTAGCTCTTTCGTTAAAAGCTGTTATTACCCAAAAACTTCTTCTGAATAAGAATGGTGATGGGCGCGTGGCAGCTTTTGAAATTATGGTAAACAATGCTGCGATCCAAAATTTAATAAGAGAAGATAAAGTATTCCAAATACCTACTGTTATGCAGACTGGGTCAAGTGATGGCATGGTGTTGATGGATAAATATATTGAAATGTTAAAAGCGGATGGCTTAATCGATTATGATGCCAGCTAAACTGGAAGAGAAAGGTCTATCTCTTCTGGAGGTTCTTGTAGTGTTGGCCATCATTGGACTTGTCGCTGCAATAAGTGTTCCAAATATTTCTGGGTGGACATCCTCAAGAACAATTAATAACGATTTGGGTGAGCTGACAAAATTAATTAACTATGCAAAAATAAATAGCGTTAAGGAAAAGAAAAAATTTATTCTGGTGAATAATAATAATAACAAAACTCTAAGCCTGTATGAAAGCAAATCCATTGACACCACCACTGAGTGCGAAGCTTTTAATTCATCAACATTTGAATTCGCGTCTGGATATAAGGCCAATCAAATCGTAACTTCGGATATTTTAGCGCAAAGAGGATTAGGAAGGGGTTATACTGACCCCTCTACTGAGCTTTGTTTTTTTTCAAATGGCACAGCTTCAACAAATGCAACAGGATATGAAATTAAATACGGAGAGAGCAAGTATAGGCTATCGATGTGGGTTACAGGTTTTTATGAAGTGCTCAGATATTCTGAGGTTTCTTGTCCTGCCGAAAAGAGAGCTTACGATAGAGATAACAATATTATTCAAAATTGGTGTGAGGTAAGTCAGTGAACAAGCAATCAGGAGTTAGTTTAATTGAAGCCATGGTGGCTGCAGTAGTCGTAGGTATTGGTTTCGTTGCCATTTATGGAATCACAACTTCCTCCACAAGAGTTTTATTAAATTCAATTGATCGCGAGAAAGGCAATATGCTCGCTAATATGATTATGGAAGACATCATTATTGATACACAGAACTTAACTCAATATCACAACTTAAAATTTATATCCTCTCCATCAAGTCAGACAACAACAGTTGAAAAAAAACAACAGAAGTGGAAACTCACTGCTGATCAGCTTTTTAGTGTTGTTCAAAATAATTCTTCAGAATGCATTGGGGGAAATCCAAGGGAATGGAGAAATTGTCACTATAGAAAAGTTGAGGTGGTTGAAACATCTAACGGTAGTAAAGTCTATACCATATCAGTTCATCTTTCCAACAGAGATGGGCGCGCAGTAAATACATTTAAAAGGATAATAAACAGTGAATAATAAGGGCTTTAGTTTAGTTGAAATGATGATTACCCTTGCAATCAGTGCCATTATCATTGGAGCAGCTTTTGGTTCATATACAATTATAGCTAGAAATTTTCAGTGGCAATCAGATATGAAATACATGTCTCAAACAGCCCGCGATGTAGTTGAAATGATTACAAAGGATATTAGGAATGCAGGTTTTCGATTTGAGTCATCAAGTGTTATTAGTGACCCTGTGAAAATATATGATGCTGGAGATGCTTTAGATCGTATTGAAGTTATCTATGATGAAACTGAAGAACCATATAAAAGAGTAAAGATAGAATACAAACTGAAGCCCTATTCAAGCAATAGTTCAAGGAATAGACTTATTAAAATAAAAACTGATATAACGGATCCGAATAATCCCATACCTATATTTGAAAGTCCAATTGCTGATCATGTTGAAACTCTACAATTCGAAGGCACTAAAGGAAGCTGTCAAGAAGGTCAGATAGTTTACGGCTGTGGAAAAGCAGATGTTCTAGTGACACCTGTAAGGGCTGAGTTTGGTACTAATGGAAGAAGCACTTGTTCCGACAATGCTCTTAAAATATTCGATCTTAATCCTGCTACATATTGGGATTGTAGTGGTTCTGAATATGATAATTCTGGAAATTATTGGATTAATCTTGAATTTGCGAACGATGTACGTCCAACAAAACTTGTATTAAGCGGCAGTTTGGGTGGGTTAAGTGGTGGCAGCTTTGATTTATCGCAAGGTGAATTTACGACTGGTTATCAATCTGATGGCAGTTATGATCTTCTTGGTGCAATAGAACCTTGGGGTAAAAATTCTTCAATTGGGATGATCTTTAGATTTTATAGAGAAAGTGATAATGGAAATAACACTGAGGGTGATGGATACACTTGTGTATGGATAGACAATACCTATTGTGAAGTCGGTGAATTGATACAAGGTAGTGGTGTTAGATCAAATTTGGATTTTGGAGATAGAGGGTCTTCTCCTAATCACTGGCTTGGAGCGAATGTGTACTCCTTTGCCGTTCAGCCTATATCTACGATGACATATAACTTAGAAGAAATAGATGGAGTACATGATCATTACTTATTTGCAACTAGTTCAAAGTGGCTAACAATTGAAATATCAGACAGAGCAAGGTACTGTGATTACTCAAGAGGTCACTGTGATCTAACAGACGGGGGAGGAAGATTTATTCAAATACCTGACATGAAAATCTATGGTGAGTCTTTTGATGGAACTATTGTTCCAACAGAAATAATGGTTGGATTAATTGTAAGAAGCCCCAATGAACACGGTAATGTTGAACGAAGCCATGCTTATAGTATAGGTAATTATTCATTTACTAAAAATGACAAGTATCTGAGAGATTTCTATACTACATCCGCAACCATCAGAAATCTATTGTATCAATCTCAATGATTAAATTATTTAAAAAAAGTATACTTTTTAGAATTACAATTTACCTGGCAATAATACTTGGTTTTGCCTACTTTAATCTATCTACTTATGAAATTTATATGTTAAACCGAAATCCTATGATTTTTTTAAGAGTAAATTGGTTTGAAATTGTAACAATTATACTCCTATTTGCAATTTTCTATAAAGTATCAGCAAAAAAATGATAAGCTTTTTTAATCATTTTTTAAATGTGATACGGAATGAATAAAAAGTTTATTACTAATAAACAGGAACAAGGTTTCGCACTGGTTGTCTCACTATTGTTGCTGGTCATCACCACTTTAATGGCATCTTTATTAGTTATGAATGCAGCCAATCAATCTAAGGTCACAAAAGACTCTAGTGATAAATTCCAAACATTTCTAAGTGCCGAAACGGGAATTGAAGATGCGTTAAATTATATAAAGACTGAGGCATCTGCAGGTCGTTATCCTATAAATGGAAGCTCGTCAATTAATCAAATTTGCGAGGCTCCAATGAGTGTTACTTTGGAGGAGTCTTATCAAATAATTGATTTATCATCTAATACAAAGGACCTTCATTCCGTTATGAACCTCTCAAATGCAGGTATAGGTGATTGGCAAAACGAATATAAAAATGAAAAATTTAATTACATCATAAGTAATATTGGCGGCGGTACGACTGGGGGAACAGGTTCGGGGAGTGACGTTGGTGTTGGCTCAAACTATAGCAGTGTTGGAGCTGGAATGACATATAAGTATAGAATTTTCTCCTGTGGCACTGATACCAATGAAAATAAAATTACCGTTATTGAAGTGGTGGCCTCACTAGAGTTATGAAAATTTTTTACACTTTTATTTTTATATTTTTAATTTTAAGCAAAGCATCCTTTGCAAATTGCGACTACGAACGTTTAGGTCTTGGCTCAGGTTCAGAAATGATAAAGTCAGTTTACAAGGTAGAAATAAACAAGGATAAAAATAATTTTAGCCTATCTTCTTCCTCTCCAAAAGGTGTGAGTGGTGAGATAATTTGTAACGACAATAACTTTGAAAATCTCAAGTTTAGATTTTTTTTTGTAGAGCATAAATTACATCTCATCAGCGTAATTGATGAAAGTAGCTCGCAGGTAAATCATCTTACAAATCTCTCATCTTTTTACGGCAACCCCACAAGCAGTCGAGTTTTGGGAAACTCAGATGGCATTGACGATTATCATTGGGACTTAAAAAATAAGGATATTTTCTTACAGGTCGTTCGAAATAATGCTGCTGTAAGAAGCAATATAAAAATTATGAGTAAAGAATATGTCACGCTCATAGAAAGCCATAAAGATTCTAAAGATGTATTACACTAAGTATAAATTTTTTCTGTATTTATATGTTTTGATGTTTGCTATGTGGGGAAATATTGCCTACTCAAAATCACTGCCCCCTGGAACTGGGCAGGCCGATGTTAAAGCAAATATTTTAATCTTATTGGATACATCTGGGAGCATGAGCGCGGCTGTGCCCTTTACGCCTATAACTATTTCTGGACCTAATGACTCAGATGTAGATTCGAACGGCAATGTTCATACAATAAATTGGAATGGAGGGTTCATCTCGGTTCATAATTATTTGGGAACTCCTATAACCACTTACGGTCAGGGAGGTTCATCAGGTTATAGAGCATCAAAAATTGCAATTGATAGTGATGATAATGTTTACGGTAAAAACACAAATACACTTGTAAAATGGAAAAAAACTGGGATCAACACATGGACGGAAGATTGGGCTGTGGA
Organism: uncultured Pelagibacteraceae bacterium; assembly: GCA_902544065.1. Taxonomy (GTDB): domain Bacteria; phylum Pseudomonadota; class Alphaproteobacteria; order Pelagibacterales; family AG-422-B15; genus CACNXQ01. Next base: position 171,776 of record CACCAS010000001.1, on the reverse strand, counting down.
AATCAATAATTCCAATGGCTGTGGGGATGGGGACGATGATTCTGATATAGAAATTTATGACCGAACTAATCAAATATATATCACTGACAGACAGACAAATAAAACATGCATTTATAATACCGCTGGAACATTTGTTGGATCAAGAGCAACCACGCCAACACATAATTACCCATACGCGATAGATAGCAACAATGGTGTCGCTTATCATTTTACAAGTGATAGTAAGCTTAAAGTTGATTACATAGATACCTCAAGAACACCCGAGGGAACTGGAACTAGTGAGTCAGCCTATCTAGGCGATATCGTTACTCCCCCAGACTTCGTTTATTGGAGTAAAGTCAATGATATTGAAGTGGATAAAAGAGGAGATGTTTATATTGCTGACAGAACAGGTGGTAAAATTCATAAGTTTTCAGCATTTAATACACCTGGTGGAGGATTGCAACATCTGGGAACCTTCACATGCACTGGTCTATCGTCAGGACTGTATGGTGTTTATGGATTCGGGATTGATCATGTAAACGATGTCTTATGGGGAGCAGACTATGGGGGAGGACAAATTGTAAAAGCAACAATTGGCTCTGGTAACACTTGGACATGTGATAGCGCGGTAGGCAGTCCAACATCAAAATCGAGAATGCAAGTAGCAACAGATGTAATAAAAGTTCTCATGCAAGATTCATCTCTTACAGATGGTGCTAATTTTGGCTTACTTAATTGGTCTTGGTCCGACGAGCAGTTAAGAAATTATTTTGACTACAGTGGTTCACCATATAACTTAGCTGGCCCCTACCCACAAAATAAATATAATACTTTAAAAGCCCCAGTTTCGCCCACAGGTGCGCAGGAAATATTAGCTTCCATTCCAACAACACTTACACGCGGTTATTATCCATCAAATTCTCAAGCAGGTGATTGTACTTTTCCATGCTCAGGCGCAACTTATATTGATGATGCGCTGAATATAGCCAAAGATTATTTCAACGGTAACTTTGCAGGGTTGCAATCGCCTATTGATCAAAACGCATCATGCCAAAATAACTATATAATTGTAATCAGCGACGGTGCTTTTAATGGAACTGATCCATCAAATACGACACTTCAACTTTACCAAGACCTTGGTATTAAAACCTATATGGTAGGCTTTGCATTGACTGATGATCCATCAACTTCAGAGGATGAGCTTGCCCTTGCTCAGGCCAACTGGGCCAAAGTCGCAACAAATGGGCAAACTGAAACAGTGCTTTATGCAGATAATGAAGTTGCACTTATAAATGTACTAAGGGATGCTATAAGACAAGCTGTATCCCTTCCCTTAACTTTTTCGTCTCCTCAAATTTTGCCTGATATAAGTCTTGGCGACAGCATTTATCAATCTGTATTTGAATTTGAAAACAAAAAACAATGGAAGGGCCATTTAAAAAGATACAGCATGGACAGCGCGGGTAAAATTATTGAACCTGCTCAATGGGATGCAGGAGAGCTTCTAAATAATGTTCGACATTTTTCGAGAAATATTTGGACTGCATTTCCTAATATGCCTTCAAATGACATAAACAATTTCACTACTTCAAATATTGGAGCATTTAAAGGGGAAATGTACCTTAATGCATCCATCCCTTTACAACATGGAATTGGAACTGAGCCCTATAATATTGTTGAATTTACAAGAGGAGGGGATGCTTTTGACTACGATGCTGACGGAAATCTGACTGAGGATAGAAATTGGAAATTAGCAGATATATTTCATTCAGAACCAGCTCTCGTATCAACTCCACCAGACTCTGTTTCATCCATTGAAAGTAATTCAGACGATTATTATCGATATCAAAAAAATTATAGTAATTTTAAATCAGCACAAGCGAATAGAAAAGGGATTGTTTTAGCTGGTTCCAATGCAGGGATGCTGCACGCATTTAATGTTTTAAATGGAGAAGAATTATGGGCATTTATTCCTCCATCAATGTTGTCTAAGTTAAAAAATGTAGTTTCTTCAGGGTCAAATCAAACAAATGCCATTTACGGAGTAGATGGAAGTCCATTGGTAAAAGATATCTATTATAATGGAACTTGGAAAACTGTAGTTATTGCCGGTCTTGGAAAGGGAGGTAATTCTTATTTTGCCTTGGATATAACTGATACTCAAAATCCTAAGCATATGTTTACAGTGATGAATGATCCTGTCAGACAAAAAGTATATTACTGGAACTCAAGTGGATTTAAAACTATTCACGATTATACAGGGGGTTCTATAAATGAGAGTTACGATTATAGAAAACTTGGTGAAGCATGGTCTACTCCAAGAATATTACGTATAAAAATAAATAATAACGACAAGTGGATTGCAACTTTTGGTGCCGGTTTTAATAATAATGTAACATCTGATGTAGGATCAGCAGTGTTTGTTATAGATATGGAAGAAGAAGGAAAAGTTCTTAAAGTAATCGATATTGCAGATAATAATGATCCAGATGGTTCTACGAATTATGTTATCAACTCAGTGCCAAGTGCGATAACTCCAATAATCCCAGAAAATACATCGCTTGCAACCTACAATGGAGCGATGCTGTATATGACAGATTACGAGGGTAAATTATGGAAAATTAATCTTACAGATCAAGGTACGTTATATAGCTCACAATATCTGTTTGACTCAAAAGCAACACGTGACAATCAGCGAAGGGTCATGTTTGATGTAGCTGCATCAATAGATGAAAGTACAAATAAACTTTGGTTATACTACGGTACTGGAGATCAACAGCAATTAGCGTCCACTTCAACTTTAATTCAAAATCAGCTATATGGTATTAAAGATCTTGAATTTCCAAGTTTCAACAGTTCAATTTCAACGCTCACAGAAACTGACTGTTTCAATGCTACAAACCAAACAAGTTGTATTGCTGCTGCTGACAAAAATGGTTGGTATATAAACTTAGACAGTAAAGAAAAAGTGACAGCTAAACCTGCTATTAAAAATGGAATTGTATATTTTAATCGATATGTTCCTGATGCTACTAATCCGTGTCAACCTGGAAATGCATTTCAATCAACACATGACTACCGCTTTGGCTGTACCCAGACTGTATCCTCCGATACAGGCGACGATAAAATTTCACTTGGTAAAGGTGTTGCAACATCAATAACTTTTTATAAAGGCCAGCAATACATAGGACTTAGTGGAGCAAGTGAAAACGATGACTCTATAGACTCTAGCTTTACCTTAACTGGCAATATTCTTCAAGGCGCGCAGGTAGGCTCCTCATCTTCAAGCACCAATCCCTTTATGCCAGTAATTAAATGGTGGAGAGAGTTATTCTAAATAGATTCTAGGATAAAATTGAATAAACTAAAATTTAGCCAGATTGTTTGATAAGTTAATATAAAAACTGAAGCTGTAATAAAACATCCGTAAGGCAAATAATCACCTTTCTCAATTTTTCTACTCATTATCATCGCAGTCCCAACTAAAATACCAAGTAATGACGAATAAATTATAACAATCAGGGTTGCCTCGATTCCTAACCAAATTCCTATTGCTCCGATAATTTTTACATCACCAAACCCAAGGCCTTCCTTTTTTTTGATATAAAGAAATAATTTAGAAATTAAAAAAAAAGTAAAGAAGGCAAATGATCCCGCAATTAAACTCTCGTAGACCCCAGTCTTGAATGGATTAAAGTCAAAGATAATTGATATAATTCCCAGCATAACCAGAAAATATGTAATTTCGTTAGGTATGATAAAAAATTTTAGATCACTAACAAAAATTATTAATAGGCATAACAAAAAAGCAAACAAAAAAATTGTTTCAAAATGAATCCCAAACTTCAGAAATATTAAAATTAACAATAATGCAGAAACTAACTCAATAATAGGGTATTGAAGAGATATCTTTTTTTTGCAACACCGAGATACTCCTTTTAAAAGGAAATATGAAATTAGGGGAATATTATCGTAAGGCTTTATGGATGAAGCACATATCGGGCAATGAGAATTGAAGAGAATACTTTTATCGAGTGGTAAGCGTAAAGAACAAACATTAGCAAAGCTACCAAAAGAAAGTCCTAGGAAAAATATAATAATTATTTCTAAGTAAACCATAATGTATTTTATAAATATGGATTGGAGATACTTTTTGTATCGTAATCGTTTTCACCCTCTCCCCATCTAGCATGGCAATTGATTAAATTTGAATTAATGGATTGATCAACTCCACAATGAACTCGTCCGATTTGTGAAGTTGGTGGAACACCCGAACTGATTGCAAATCCTCTATCGCCTGACTTAAATGGATTTGGGTATTGTTGAGTGTCCTCCTCTAAAACTTGCATTGTGTAGCCAAAGTTTTGGATAAAACGATCAGTCGTGTTCGAGCTAACATTGTCACAATTTCTTTCATAAGCTTCACCTCCAGAGGATGATTGTATTTTTGTACCAAACTCACATCTCATCAACTGAGTACTCACATGTTTAATTGCCAAATCTAGATTGGATTTAACTACATTTACCTTAGCGTTACCAATAAAACCATTAAATGCAACAACACCAACGGCAGCCAGTACTCCGATGATCGCAACCACGACGAGGAGTTCAATGAGTGTGAAGCCTTTTTGAGTCATTAATAATTATTAAAAAGGATTTTTAATATAAGATTGTGTAATTTCACTTTCACCACTTCCCCATCTAGAGCAAATTGTAATCTCATTATTATTAGCCATTAATTCAATATTTATTCTACCAATATTTACTATGTCAGGACATGATCTTTGCATATTAATGCCTGTATCTAAAGTATCACCAAAAGGATTATCATATCCCTTTTCATCAAAGTTATGAAGATAAGACATGATACCAGCAGCAATATTTATAAATTCTCGGTCGCATTTTGGCGACCCATAACCACTATATACTGATGGGTTAGCCTGTTGTTTTTCATATGCTTCTGTTTCTGATCCAAGGTTACACTTCCACAATTCTGATTGAATATAATCAACTACTGAAGAATGATTTGCTTTAACAGTATTAATCTTTGCATTGTTAATAAATCCATTAAAAGCAACAACACCAACAGCAGCTAGGACTCCAATGATCGCAACGACAACGAGAAGTTCAATGAGTGTGAAGCCTTTTTGTTTCATATCAAATGATTAAGGTGTCCAATAAACAATATCTCTTTTGCAATCTTCTTCTGCAAAACAAGTTGTTATATAAAAAGGCCAGTTAGCTACGTTGTCTGTAGAATAATATGTTTGACCTGCAGGTGGATAGGTATGATGGGCCCTGCCAATCGGTATAGCTGTGTCACTTCCATCACACGATCTAAATCCAGAACCAACAAAATGATCTCTCATGTAACCATCCCATTGACTTCCAGGTTGGGAACAGTCCCTGACAACATCTTCACCATTTCTGTCAAGTAATGTAATTGTAGGGTTTATTGAGCAATTATTTAGTGTGACTCTAGTAAAATTAACCATATTCTTGTGGTTACTCTTTGCACAAACTTCCTTTGAATTTTTTAAAAAACCTTGGAAGGCAAGAACTCCAACTGCTGCAAGTACACCTATAATCGCAACGACGACGAGAAGTTCAATGAGTGTGAAGCCTTTATTATTCAAAGAGGTTATGGACATGTATTACAAGTATAAATTCTTCTATCAGTATATATATTTTGTGCACCCCAACAATCGTCTTGGCAACAACTCGTAACATAAATTTCTTTAGAGGTGATTGACGGAGAATGAATTGATATACCACCTATGCTTGGATCTGAGCCACTTAAAACCAGCTCTCTTCCATCATAGGGGTTTCTAAATCCCATATAATTAATATGTGCACCTATTTGTGTAGCTAGAACTTCTGGGGGCCATACATTACAAGCTTCTTGATTAGTTTCTGTAAAAGGCCAAACGCCTCCTTGCGTCTCACACTGTAATATTGTTGTCCCAACGTACTTTGATACTGTTGAAAAATTACTATTACATGTATTAAGCTTAGATTTTGATATAAATCCCTGAAATGCGACCACCCCAACTGCCGCCAGAATTCCGATGATTGCAACCACGACGAGGAGTTCAATTAGGGTGAAGCCTTTTTGCATATTATTTATTCTTTTGATACTGTGTCCTTCAGCCATAAGCTATTATTAATTTTTGTTCTTATTTCACACGAAGTATCATTTGGACAAAAAATATATATGGCCCCTGCCCTTGACGGCTCTAAGTAATTTTCTTTTCTTTCAACTGCTCTTGATTCTGTATTGAATGGATTTAAAAAACCTTCAGCTTCGAAATGATCGTCAAATTTTTTGGCGTGTGTGTCCGCTGTTGACAGACAAGATTCATTTACCGTAATCACTCCCCAGGCAGAACCATCCCAATTTGGTTTATTATATGATAATTCTGTTTCGCCGAGCGAGCATCTTGTAAATTGAACTTGCATGAACTTTACAACTGATTGATGTTGAGCTTTTGTACTATTCTCTTTTGCAGAGTTCATAAATCCATTAAATGCAACTACGCCAACAGCTGCCAGTACTCCGATAATTGCAACTACAACGAGAAGTTCTATGAGAGTGAAACCTTTATGGGTCATAGAATAAATATTAAAACATATCGATTTACCATTTAAACTTTTCTTCTATTGCCGGTTGATCAACTTTACAACAAGTTCCAAATTTTATTGTTCGTGTGTCATTTATGCCTGTCATAAAGGAGTAGCCAATTTGAGTGGCTGTACATGATGTGGGTATTTGATTAATATCTACAAAATACGTAGAGTGATCCCATGCTCCGTTTAGTGGTCCATTTGGGTTCTTATATTCAGATTTTAAATATGAAGATAAACCCGAAACAAGTATCCAAGTATTGCTATTAAAATTTATCGTGTCGTTATTTCCGTCAATATTTGTAAATGTGATATTTTGTCCATTAAGCATATTTTCACTAATTTTCAATTGAGCCGATTTGCTTCTGTTGCTATGTTCAGCCTGACATGCTGTATTTTTTGAACTTGAAATGAATCCATTGAAGGCTACTACCCCAACAGCCGCCAGTACTCCAATGATTGCAACGACGACGAGAAGTTCAATGAGGGTGAAGCCTTTATTCAATTCTGATAACATCATTTAAATTTTCACCCTGCTTGTAGTGAGTATCTACTACAATTGTAGTTCCAACTGTAATCATTTTTACCTCACCTAAATTACCAGCGCCTATTGCACCACCTTGAGCGACTCCTTCTTGACATGTACCAGAGTTATGGGTTAACCCGTATGTATTACAATATTCTCCAGCTGTTAAGTGATTCCAAAAAGCAGAGATCAATGCACCAGGATTTGGATTTGAAACATAAACACATAGGTTGCCTGTATCTGTTCGAGGATTCTGCTTTAATATAAGTTCTCCAGATATATTACATTTCATTAAACTTGTTCTTATAAATTTAACCACAGTATTGTGACTTTGAATCGTCGCATTAACCTTAGTAGTATTTATAAATCCATTAAAAGCTACTACGCCAACCGCCGCTAATACTCCTATGATTGCAACGACGACGAGAAGTTCAATGAGGGTAAAGCCTTTTTGAGCCATATATTTTATATTACTCTTTTGTCACCATATCTGTCCAGAAGCGATAACCGTGAATATGTGTCTTAATTTTACATTGCTTATCACTAACACAAAATATATTTGTAAAGCCTGGGCTTGTAGGATCTATATCAACGTTGACTCTTTCAACTGCTCTTCCATATCCAAAAGAGTTCATGAAACCTTCTGCTTCAAAGTGATCATCAATACTTTGAGCATGGATATCTGCATCAGCACTGCACAGAACACTTGTTTCAATAATATTCCATTCATTTCCAGTAGAATGCCATTTTTTATAAGTCAAGAGATCCTCTCCTAGAGAACATCTTTGGAATTCAGTTCGCATGTAGTTTACGACAGTTTTATGTTGAGATTTTGTGCTATTAATTTTTGCTCTTTCCATAAAACCTTGGAACGCCAGGACTCCAACTGCAGCCAATACTCCAATAATCGCAACGACGACGAGAAGTTCAATGAGAGTGAAACCTTTATTATTCATAGTGCAATTGATGTTGGGGTCGCCTATTTCTATGCTTTTCAATATTTAAAAGGTTCATAGTCTAAAAGATGACACTTTTCAATAACTTAAGTTTTGTTTGTGATAATTTTATACGTAGTTTATAAAGCATGAACACACTTTCAAGAGTCTAGTGATGGTGGCCCGGTGGTGTCCCAGATTTTACTAACCCTTGAAAGCCTTATTGCCCCTATAGCTCAATTGGTAGAGCAATTGATTTGTAATCAATAGGTTCGCGGTTCAAGTCCGTGTGGGGGCACCACTCAATTACAAAAACTGCTTCTCATTAATAAATCAATCAAGCTCAACTGCGACTGTACCCATCATGCCACCTGTTGTGGTCATGCCTACAGCTTTACCAGCCGCTGCTCTAATTTCATCGATGTTAGCTTTCACTTGTTCTTCGCTGCTCCAGATAGTCATCGTTCTGAGTGTCTTTTCTCCCGTAACTGTTGCACGCATATTAGTTGCTCCATGCTTTTTCATCTCAGGCCAAAAACCTTTCATATTTTCAACTGCATTTTCAACATTTCCGTCAAATTCCCAATCGGTAAAAGATACAAACATTTATTACTCCATTTTTTTTTGATAATTATTAAATATTATACCGAGCAATTGACTTGTAATCAATAGGTTCGCGTTTCAAGTCCGTGTGGGGGCACCACTTTGTGTCATTTATTTTTATTTACGCCTTTAAGCAAAAGTTACTAAGATATTCTTCAAATAAATCATACTCAGAAAAGAAGTAACTAGGTAACTTCCATATGGAGATTGTATCGAAAGAATGTCATTTGAGTTTTGTAAAATGTATTTATTCATTATGACATGTAGTATAGCAAGCAATGATGAAAAGATTATTAAATATGGAAGATAACTCAAACCAGTCCAAAAAGCCAAAATGCCAATCAGTTTAATATCACCTATACCAAGTCCATTTTTTTTTCTTATGATAAAAAATATTCGATTAATTGTATAAAAAATAAGTATTGCGCCCACAGAAGCAAAGAATGAATAATAAATATCAGTCTCAAATGGATTGAAATTGTTCATAAGAAATGAGAATATTGAAATAATTATTAATACAAAAAGTATATTATCAAAAATGATAAAATAATAAAAATCGATAAAAAATATTAACAAAAATACAGTGGTTAAAAGTGAGATGATTAATAGTGATTGCCCACTGAATAAGGTAAAGTTAATAAAAAATATAAATACAGAAGTTATTTCAATTATTGGATAAATAGATGATATTTTTTTTTGGCAACAAACAGTTTTGGCTTTTTGAATAAAATACGAAATTATCGGTATATTATTTTTTAACTTAATAATTTCCCCGCAATGAGGGCACATCGACCTGGGCGATAAAAAAGGTTTATTATGAGCTAATCGCTCGACCGTACTTGCCACAAAACTTCCAATTATTAAACCTACTATTAGTATAAATATTACAAACATTTATGGTATATAAGGATTATTTTATCTCAATATGCAGACTATCATATATTTTCGTCTTATACGTTTAATTTAGCCACCCTTTGATTGACGCGTAGATGTTAGCATGTGATAATAACTCGTTAAAAAATATAAGAATTAACTACAAATCCCGATAATGCAAACTGATTTTAACTATTTATATAAGTGGCTTAGCTTCGTTATTATACCTTTCATGGCATTTATAATATTTGACTTAATAAGAGACCGCCTAAATATTGGAAATACGTTATATGAATATTCCTCTCCTGAAATTAGTGAAGTAAATTTAGTGATCGAAAATAATTTTATCAGTCTTATAGAAGATCAAATAAACGTAAATAATATTTCTAATGCAAAAGATTTTTTTAGTGACCTGGGTTTAAAACTAGTTGGCATAATTGCAATCGAAAATAATGATAATGAAGGTTTCGTAATGCTTGAGTCAAAGAATGAAAAGAAGAAAAAAAAATTATATAGATCCGGAGACATAATTGCTGAAAGTGTTTTTTTAAACAAAATAAAAAAAAATAAAATTGAGTTGAAATATGAAAATGAAATTTATCAATTATCTATTTCAGATAGTAAAAATATCACTGCGGCTAATGATGTAGTTGCATTAGATGTTTCACTTATAGAAATTCTTCCTTATTTAAGAGCTGAGTCGGGAGTCATTAATGGCATGCAGGGTGTGTTTCTTAGAGATACAGCTAATGGCAAAGTGTTAGAAAAGCTTAATTTAGAGCAAAATGATTTTTTGTACAATTTGAGTGGTAATAATGTATTCAACCTATCATCCTTGAATGATGCATATAGAGCATTAAAAGATAGAAAGAATATTGTAGCAACATTATACAGAAACGGTGAATTAAAAAAAATAGTAGCAAGAAGAATTAATAACTAATGAAAAAAATTTTTTTAATTTTCTTTTTTTTATTAATTTGCACACAAGCAAACGCAATTACTTTTAATTTTAAAGATGCGGAATTGAAAGATGTTATTGAGGCCTTTGCATTATTAGTTGGAAAATCATATATTATAGACTCAAGAGTTGTGGGAAAAGTAAATGTCATTTCCTCAGAGGAAATGGACATTAATGAAGCTGAAAAAATGCTTTACTCAATTCTCAAAGTATATGGGTACGTAATGCAAGATCAAGATAACCTTGTAAAAATAGTTCCGGATCAACTTATGCGTGAAGGATCATTACTTTTGTCTAATAATGATAATTATATTGATGATCAAATTGTAACTCAATTATTTAGGTTAAAAAATATTCCAGTTGGCGATTTTATAAGCTCAGTCCAACCATTGCTTCCAGCCGAGTCAAGCCTTGTACCACTAGTAAAAAAAAATTCACTCATTGTGACATCTAACGCAGTAAATGTTGATAAAGTTAAAAGAATAATTAATAAAATTGACGAACCGAATTTAACAGAAACAGATATTATTGAAATTCAAAATCTAAATGCAATAGATGTAGCAAAAGTATTAGATCGTTTTTTCTCTGATGAAAAAAAAGAAATTGGTATTAATTTTTCAGTCCCAATATTTATGGTTGATAAGAATACTAACTCAATAATAATTAAATCACATAAAAGCGACTCTATAAAAATTAAAAACTTAATTAAGTCAATTGAAGAAAGAAATAAAAGAACAAACGAAACTCAAGTGGTTTATTTAAAGAACGCTCAAGCTCAAACTCTTGCAGAAACTTTGAGGTCACTGTTACAACAAAATACAGATAACAGTGATATTGCAACTACTAAAATACAAGCTGATACAAATTTAAATGCATTAATTATAAGGGGCGATCTTGGAACTCAAAAAATGTTGATGGAGATTATCAATAAATTAGATATAGCTAGAAAACAAGTACTTGTTGAAGCAATAGTCGCAGATATTTCTGATGGTGATGCACTGGCCCTTGGTATTTCTAGTTTAACAGGAACAATTAACGGTGATGTAAGTACAACCCTAAAATTAGGATCTACAAATATACTTCAATTTACCGAAAATACCGTAAGTGATATTGTTGGCATAATTGATTTACTAGCAACCAATACAACTTCAGATATTCTCTCAACACCGAGCCTTATTACTATAGATAACGAAGAAGCTGAGATTATTGTTGGAAGAAACGTACCATTCAAAACAGGACAGTTTAATGATAGCAATAATACGGCTTTTCAAACTTTAGAGAGGCAGGATGTTGGTGTTACTCTCAGAATTAAGCCACAAATAAGTAATAATAATCGAATTAGATTAGATATTCTTCAAGAAGTTTCAAGTATAGACCCTACTGTTGCATCACTAAATGATACAGTTACAAGTAAAAAATCTATTAAGACAAATGTTATTGTAAACGATCAAGAATTGATAGTTATTGGTGGACTTATCGATGAGAAAATGGTTGAAATTGAAAATAAAATCCCAATACTTGGAAATATCCCAATCTTAGGGGGCATTTTCAAAAATAAATCTCAAGTCATGGAAAAAAGAAATTTAATTATATTTATTAAGACAACTATAGTAAATGATCCAAAGACTAATAATGTTGATGCTCTCACTAATAGTAAATATTCCCAAATAGAAGATTTATTAGATAGAAATGAGTCAGGATTTAGCATAATACCCAAATCTTCAAAAATAAAAATCGAAGATCATATTAAGTTAGAAAATTAGCAATGTCAGAAATGTATACAAATTACAATTTCTCTAAAGAAAATAAAATGATCGTAGAGAATACAGATACAAAGCTTAAGATTTTAGCTGACGAGAGTGCCGATCTCAAAATCTTAGAGCAAATTTCATGGAATTTAAATAAACCGTATAGAATAGAGTGGTATAAGAGCGAAAAATTTAAACTAATACTGGAAGAAAAATTCATTAATAATAATGATCTTTCAGAAATACATGCTGTTGAAGATGAATTAAAAATTTCAGATGTAATTAAAGAAATAGAAAATGAAGAAGATATTCTCGACGTACATGACGACGCACCGGTTGTAAAACTTTTTAACTTAATTTTAAAAGAAGCCATAAGCAAAAAAGCATCTGATATTCACCTCCAAATTTTTGAAAACAAATTACATGTTAAAATGAGAATTCATGGATCATTTGAAAGTATTTATTCCTTACAAGCTAGCTTAGCTTCGAGACTATTTACAAGAATTAAGATTATAAGTGGACTAGATATTACTGAAAAAAGAAAACCCCAAGACGGAAGAGTAACAATAAATCTTGGCACTCGTAAAATAGATTTGAGAATATCAACGCTTCCTTCCTATGAAAGTGAGAGGATTGTCTTGAGATTGCTAGACCAAAAAAACCAAAGGCTTTTATTAAATGATCTAGGAATGCTTGAAAAAAATATCAGTCAAGTTGAACAATATTTGAAAAACAAAAATGGAATTATTTTAGTTACAGGACCTACAGGATCAGGAAAAACTACAACCTTATACGCAGCTATAGAGAAAATAAAACAAAAGCATATTAATATAATGACAATTGAGGATCCAATTGAGTATAAAATCAATGGTATTAGTCAAACCCAAGTAAATAATAAAATAGATTTGTCTTTTGCAAATGGGTTGCGATCAATTTTAAGGCAAGATCCGGATGTTATACTAGTTGGAGAAATTAGAGATGAAGAAACTGCTGATATTGCTATAAGAGCAAGCTTAACTGGACACCTTGTACTAACAACCATGCATACTAATTCTCCTCTTGGAGCGTTTGATAGGCTCAATGAACTTGGTATTAATAGAAAAATGTTAACCTCAAGTGTCATTTGTGTAATTGGTCAGACCTTAGAAAAAAACTATGAAGATGATGAAAGATCTGGAATATTTGAAATTATTGAAATGAATGATGAATTAAAGAATGCTATCAGTGCAAGTACTGAAGAAAATCAATTAAAGAAGTTCCTTCCAAAAAACCACGTATCTTTAAATGATGCGCTTCAAATAAAAAGAGAAAAAAAAGAAATTAAATAGAGATATATGAGAAAGTTTCTCTACAATGCAATGAACTCATCAGGCTCAATAACTAAAGATATGGTCGAAGCAAATACCATAGAAGAAGCAAGAGATATTATAAACCAACAAAAATTAGTTATTCTTAAAATAAAAGAAAAAAAAAATATTAAATCTTTTTTTAGTAGTAAGGCTGATTTATCTCTAAAACAGACATCTCAATTTTTTACTAATTTTTCAATTATGATGGAGACAGGAATAACCATCAGCAATGTAATTGAAAATTTAATTGATACTGAAAATGATAAAAAAATACTAATGTTTTTAAATAATATCTCTCAAAATTTAAGACGAGGTGAATCACTTGCTAATTCAATGAGAGCATCAAAACCATCGATCGAAGTTGAGCTAATAAAAATGATAGAGGCTGCAGAAGTTAGCGGTAAACTATTAACTGTTTTAAAAGAAATGAATTTACTTTTGAGTACAAAGACAATGCTTAGACAAAAAATAATAAACGCACTCATTTATCCTTTTTTCTTACTCTTAGTTACGATTATAGTTTTAAATATAATATTAACACAGGTCGTTCCTCAGTTTGCTCAAACTTTCCAAAATACAGATACGAGTCTACCAACAATTACATTTTTTTTATTTAAAATTTCAAATTTTATTGATAATTATGGACTTGAAACGTTAATAGGTTTTACTCTTACTGTTCTAGCATTAGCATGCTTAAAAAGTAATGAAATTATAAAAAGTAAACTCTCTCAAATTTCTCTAAAAATACCTTATTTGAATAAATTAATAATAAATGGAAATTATGTACTATTCTGCCGCCAAATGAGCATTAATTTATTATCTGGTTTACAGATTGATCATGCAATTGATTTATCAATTAGTTCACTATCAAATTTTTCGATTAAGAATAAGTTAAAACATATTCCTGAGGAAATTAGAAAAGGAAGTAGTCTTTCAAAAGAACTTAAATTAGTAAAAATATTTCCCGCATACTCTCTAACGATGATTTCAGCTGGTGAGGAGTCAAATCAACTTATCAGGGTATTTGACAAGCTATCAAACCAATTAAATACAGAAGTAGAAAATAGTATTGAACGAATAAGTAAATTAATCGAGCCATCTGTAATTATTATTATTGGAGTTGTTGTAGCTACTATAGCTTTTGGGATACTATCACCTATTTTAACTTTAAATGAGATAGTATGATGATCCGCAGAAAAGTAAATCAAGCATTTACACTTATTGAAATTATGGTTGTTCTAATCATAATCGCTATTATGGCTTCATTTGTTATTCCATCAGTTATAAATCGTCCTGATGAAGCAAGATTAACTAAGGTAAAAAATGATATTATGGCTTTAGAAGGAGCCCTGGATTTATACAAGCTTGACAACGGCAGATACCCATCAAATAGTGAGGGATTAAAAATTCTTATTAGCAAAGAAGAAAATACCTATTTAAAGAGACTTCCTCTTGATCCTTGGAGCCATGCCTATCAATATGATAATCCAGGAAGAAATAATAAAATTGATATTTATTCATTTGGCGCAGATCAGGCACCAGGTGGAAGTGGTATAGATAAGGATATAGGCAATTGGAATTTGAACGAGTAAAATCAAAAAAAAATGGTTTTACATTAATAGAAACTTTAGTTGTACTGGTCATAATTGGAGTAATGGCTTCGTTTACTATTTCAGGATTTAATAATATATACTTAGATAACAATAAGGATAATCTTAATTCTTTAAAAAAATTCATCGACGATCAAGTTGATCATTCAATTATTACAGGTGAAACTATTAAAATTCATGTTGATGGATATCAGTTAATTTCAAATAGTAATAATAAACGAATAAAACTAACCAATATTAGTAATTTAAAATTTAACTCTAAAAAACAAGACAGTGTGATCTTTATTGATCAAATAAATCTGATAAAAAATATACAAGTAACCTTCACTTATAAGAAAGAACTTCATGAAGGCATTGTAAATTTAAATGGTCTTCAATATGCAGAAAAAAAATAATTTTGGTTTTAGTTTAGTTGAGACCATTATAGCTATGGCAATTGTAGGCATCATAATGGGCTCAACTTTTTACTTGATACAATCACAGTCAAGTAATTTAGTTTCCAACAAGGAAAATTTTGATAAACACCATCTCAAAGTAAACTCTTATTCTCAATTATATATTTTTTATAAAGCAGAAAATATTAATTTTTTAGAGGGTGAAGCAAACATTAATAATAAAAAATATAAGTGGCAATCGAGTTTTCAGCCAACTATTTTAAACAATATTCATCAATTTGAGTTAAACATTTTTCCAGACGACCAGTTTAACGGTAAAAAGTCTCAAACAGATTTATACTTTTATGGCATCATTAAATAAATCACAAAGTGGGTTTACACTTATTGAAGTTATCGTTAGTACGTTAATACTTGGTATAATTTTAGGAATAATTTTTTTTTCGATCAGTACACTCAACTTAACTATACTTTCTAATAAGGACAATCATAGTGATCAAAAAACTATAATTACAATGTTATCCACAATCGAGCATGACTTATCCTCAGTATTCATTCGACCAATAAGAGATGAGTTAGGTGAATTTGAACCAGCACTTCTATTAACTAATGATAATTACTCTCAATTGAGTTTTACTAGGTCGTTTCACGATAGTTTATTAGATGAGACTAAGCTAATTAGGGTTTGGTATACGCACGATAAAGGTAAATTTGAGAGAAGAATATGGAATGTCCTTGATCGTGTCCAAAATAGTTCCTATCAAATACATTCTTTTGACCCAAAGATTGATCAGATTAAAATTCTAGCAGCAGGCGTGAACGGACAATGGAATGAATATTGGCCAATAGAAACAAGTAGTTTGACAACAAATAAGGGAGGAAACGAGCAAAATAGAAGCATAAGTAGAGATGACATTTTAAGATACCAAGCATTATCGACTAGATCAAACACGCGCAAAGATGTCTTGCCCTTTGCTTTCAAAATAATTATTAAACATTCAAGATTAGGAATTTATGAACGGATTATCATATTATAAATCCTATCAAGGATCAGCAATATTTGCCGTACTTATATTGCTTGGTGTTATATCAACTTTAGTTGCAGTGGTTATTGATACAAATCAGGAAAGCTTATTCTTAACACAAAGATACGAAAACAATTCAAAAATGTTGCTTCAAATACAATCTGTTGAAGATTTTGCGATGAATATTTTAAACCAAGATAGTGTTCTGGACCCAGGATATTCACACAAACATCAAACTTGGAATGTTCCTGTATCAAACTTCTCATTGGGTCCATATATATTAAATTCAAAATTACTTGACCGTAATGCAAAACTTAATTTAAATAATTTAGTTATACAGAATCAGCCAAACAGTAATCAAAGCTTGACCGATATAAACTATGTTTATTTGGAAAATTTTTTTCGTTTATTTGAAATACTTAATATCGAGAGCGATAAAGTATATGCACTCATTGATTGGATTGATAAAAATGATAATATTTATTCAACCTCAGGGGCTGAAGATCAATTTTATTTACAAAAAACTCCACCTTATAGAGCTGCAAATAATTTAATACATAACCTTGATGAATTACGTTTGATTAGAGGATTTGACGCTGAAACTGTAAAAAAAATGAAGCCTTATGTAACGGCTATTCCATATGGAAGTTTAATTAATATTAATACTGCAGAAGAAAATGTAATTAGATCTTTACATGCTATAATTGGTCCAACTTTCGCATCTCTTATAAGTAGACGAGCAAATGAACAGCCATTTAAGAGTATAGACGATTTTAAAATATTTCTTCTTCAAGAATTAAGATTAGACACTATTACTATTAATCGGATATCATCACTTGTGACAACTAAGAGCAATGACTACTTGCTTGAAGCAAAAATTATTTACAAAAATTCATTTATTGACTTTAGAACCTCAATTAATTTAAATAAAGACGAAGAAAGATCTAAAAAGTATAATAGAATTGTAAAGAAAATAGACCGAATTAAATGACAGAAATTATTATTATCAACCCTGAGATTGATAAATGTGTATCCATAAAAAAAAGTGAGAAATCAAAATATGAATATAATTGTAATAATATTGGTGAGTTGGTCAGAAACTCTATAGATAAAGGTAAAATAACTTTTGTTCTCTCAAAATTTGCTGCATATCGTGACAAATTGGAAATACCCTCAAAAAATAAATCCATTTTCATCAACAATGCAAAGAATATTATCGAGCAAAAAATTGATAACAAAAGTCAAAGAATTATAGTTCAACCACACAAGCATAATAAAATTCCATTTGTTGTGATTTCTAATATTGTTTTAGATACTCTAAACTTTATACAAAACGAACTAAATCTTAAGTACAATAAAATCATACTTGAAAAGGACTTGTATGAGTCAAATCAGCAAATATGGTATTTAGCTTATCAAGAAGATGAGATAGAAATATATTTTGATGGAAAGGTATTACAATCTACTAATGATAATTTAGAAAGAGACATGAAAGTTCTTCTCAAACGAGAACAAAAACCTGAGAGGATACAATGGTCATATGGTTTATATGCTGATCATTCTAAGGATAAAATAAATAAATTACAGTTGCGTCTTAAGTCATGTGTTGATGCTGCTCAAGAGTGCAAACATGTCATGAGTTATTTAATAAAAGCCATATCTCTGGATAGTAACCAATTGGATATTTCCAAACTTTCTCACTCAAATCAAAATATAAGCTATTCATATCGTTCTAACTGGAAATCTATCAATTTGCTTGTAATGTCTTCATTGCTTTCAATTATGTTACTCTTCCAGTATTCCAATACATCAAAGTTCGCGTCTCAAATAGAATTAAGATACGCAAATATTCTCAGTTCCGTATTTATGGACATTGACTCAGAGGATCAGTTAGATGATTTAGATAGAGTTATTTCTGAAATATCTTATAACAATAGTCTGCCAAAAGTGAATTTAATTAAAACTCTTAATGAATTAGGAAATATTTTTGCTCAGCCTAAACTCAAACTTAAAACAATAAGTTTAAACGAACAAGAAATGAATATGACATTATTTGCTCAAAATGATCAAGTTTTAAAACAACTGAATATTGCAATCCAAGAAAACAAAACTTTTTCTTTTACTATAAACTCAATTGAAAACACTGATGGTGAAAAAATCATGATTAATTTGTCTTTTACATATATCAATGCATAATCTACAAAAAATAATACAAGTAGCATGGTCAGAAAATAATGTATTGACAAAAACATTGCTCATCATTTCATCTTTACTAATATTGTTCTCATTGATCATGATCATTCTAAATATAATTAATCAGAACTATAGCAAAAAAATAATTAATGAAATCGAGGGTATGAATAATTCCTTAGAAATTATTGCCGACTTTGATTCAACATACCCAGGAAAATGGATGCACTACATAAAGGATAAGTCAACAACATCTGATATTGAAAATAGTCTGAAACTAATAGATTTTGATAACTACGCCATTAAAGAAAATAAAGATCTTATTGAAATTGAGGGTCAAGTTGAAAACATTGTACAACTGACTAATGCTATTCAACTTTTATACAATAACCACGGATTGCTCATTCATACATTTACGCTGAACGTAGTTGATAGTCTTAATATTTACACCTTAAAACTTATCTATTAGCTCTGCTCCTTATGGAGCACAGACATCCACACCATCTTCAATAACTTCTTGACGAACTCCTTCAATCATACAAGGACTATCAGAGACAAATGTATATGTTCCATCTGTTAGTTGAGTAAAGTTATGAGTTATTAGAGTATTTATATCATTTTCGCCAGTCATGGTTGGGAGTGTTGTCGCATCAGCTGTAACTGTTAACCCTCTATCAAGACATATTGATGAAGCTACTGCAGTTGGTGGCAATAATTTTACTTGTGTTGCAAGTATTGCATGATCATCACCAGCAACACTATCAGTATCAACCGTCGTTCCATCTGCAATCGTTATTTCAGGATAGTAATCCCAGTCACCATCAATATTCTGTTGAGTCCAGTGCCAACCGTGCAGCTCCCCTGGGCCTTCGTATTTTATTGAGAAGTAATCAGAGTCTGGCGCTGTGTCAGTGGCATTTCTGTAGTTATCAGATGTATGTTGATAACGAAACTCTAAAGGCCTTTCAATGTTAACAAAATCATTTGTGCTATCTACAGCATAAGCGCCTTTATCATTTCGAGCATGATTCGACGTATTCCAAGAATATGTTGTTGCAGTCTCCATATCTCCCCATGTAGCAATTGTTTCATCGAAAGGCACTAAGTTACCTTGCCACATACGACGCTCGGCACTATAATCAGGTGTGAGACAGGACGCGTCTGCAGGATCACAAATGACAGGATAAAGTTGTGTTGCTTCATTCGTACATGTTGAAGTTGCGATATCAAATCCTGAACATCTGTATAAGGTCATATTATCTCTCTCAAATTTAAAGTAGACCAAATCGTCATCATCCGTTCCTTGACGTGTAGAATCGGCATCCGATGATGGTCCTATATACAAATCAGTATTTGACCCAGTCCTTACACCTTGGGCATCACCTACAACACGGTTTACGAACTGATCATAGCTATAGCCAGTAGTGCTCAAAGATGTGCCATCTGTTGTTGGGAAAGCACAATGACTGCCATAACACTTTAGATAAAGATCGTTTGCAAAATTGTGACCTCCAGATGAAGAATTGTTTAATTCAGGCCGAGCGTTGATGCTTGTTTTTGAGGTTAATGCACCTGTAAGTTGATTGCTACCACTTACAGCCGTGAACGTGAACCATCCTCCCACAATATCTGAGTTAGCATCAAAATTTGTATTGTGATTTGGATAGGTTCCAGTAACGTTGATATTTGATGCTCCGTCCCAAGTCAAAAGTGAAGTCACGTCACAGCTTATGGCATTAGAATTTGCATTCGTTCTTCCACTACCATTAGTTGTAAAAGTGTTCGAAGGATCATTTGCACAGTCCTCACTTGCGTAAATTGCTGTTCTGTTCTCTAAATTAATAAAAATTGGAATTTCTCCGTATGAACCATTATCTGAGTGAAATAAATATTTAGTAATTGAAGTAGACCCATAGTTTTGATCTTTACTGGATAGTGTGCCGGTAAATGGACTTCTTTCACGTAAATTGCCTCCAGCAATTTCTGCTGTTAATGCTAAACCTGCTGTTATGCCCAATTCAGCATTGGTCACTTTTGACGTAACCGTATCACCATCAGATAAATATCTTTGAAAGCCGGTAGCAGCGTCCCTATCATGAACATGAGCGCCCCAATAATTCCAATAACCACTAGAGCCAACGGTTGCAGTCGATGAAGACGTTACTTCAAAGGGAAAACCACCAGCGCCTGTTTTCAAAGAACCATCAGTCATTGAATACAAACTGTAGGATCGAGGATACTCAGTAAAGTCATCATAAAGGTGGCAGGCTGCAGCTTCACTTCCCTCTTGAATGAAAACATATGTTCCATCAAAATCAAATTCATATCTTTTGAGAACACCAGTTCCTGTGCTATAATTATAGCTCTGAGTTGCCCCAGTCATGGTTGCAAGTTTGTGATCTGTTGACACAGCCGTTAGTCTTTCTGTATATGTTTCACCACCATCTTCATAGATATCAATCAATTGAAATCTAGTTTTTGGAACTCCATTATCGACGATGACTCTTACAGACAACATACCATAACCATTTTCGGGACTTGTTGGACAAATACCATCGCTATTGGCCTTGCAAAAATGAAATGTAAACTCTCCATTTGGGCGTTCAGTCGTAGGTCCAGTGATGGCACTCACTAAAACCAGATATCTCGCACCATCAGCTGCTTCATACCAGGCTCGACAAGTTTGAGGAGACGTATTGTCATCTCTTGTACAGGCTAGAGCGGAATTTGCGTATGCTGTAGTTTGCTCAGAAGGAGAACTCTGGCCTGTTAGTGCTTGACATTTACCCTCATCAACTTGAGCTTTATAATTTTTATTCGGATAAATTGAAGATCCAACATTCATAAGACACATAAAAAAATCAATCATTGAAAAAGTATCAACTGCAGGATGTTCCAATCTATCAACACGGTTACTTTGATCAGTCACGAATTGACCCACAGGACTATCCCACTGAACAGCAACTGATTGGAATGAAAAAATTAATGATATAAATATTGCTGAGAATAAGATTTTGATCGAATTGGTTTTAAACATTTTAGAAATCCTCTATATTATTTAAGGTAGTTGGTTGTTCCTACACCACTTGTTGATGAAGAAGAAGAGGAAGAAGAGCTGCCTCCAAGACACCCAGCAAGCATTAAAGTAGATAAAAGTATGATTATAATGGTATATGTGCGCATGATGCTCCTAATCAAAAATTATAAATATCCTATTTAATATTTTTTTAAATTTCAAAACTAAATTTTATTATTTATTAGCTTGTTTTGAGTAACTTTCATAAAAAGTTAAAGAATTTTCTTAAGTCATTGATTGTATTATTTAAATTAAATTATGTCAGTGTAACCAGATATGTTCTTAGTTGTGGAAGATTTTTTGATCTGTTTATTATTTTTTAATGAACCAAAAAAATAATCTCCTAATAGATTCGTAATGCCCCAGTTATAGTTCTCATTATGAAAATGATGGCTCATGTGAGCATCGCGAAGGTTTTTTCCAATAGTTGTTATTGGTTTATAGTCTTTTGAATGATGAGCTAGATGAATCCATTCGTACCAAAGGTGATAAAGAAAATGGCCTGTAAATGGAACCATCGCAGCTCCAAAACTCCAGAAAATTAGTGAATAGAATAAATAGACCTGACCATATGTATAAATTAAGTATCTCCATGGAGCAAATTGCAGTTTTATATTATCGGGATCCCTGTGATGACCATGATGAAGAATAATTTGATATCTTCGATACCAACCTTCTTTTTTTGTAAGTTCAGTATGGAGCTGATACTTATGAACATACCACTCATAAAACGGAGCTAGTAAGATAGGAATAAATAACCAAATTAAATGTTCATATACAAGTCCCGTACTAAATATGTACAGCACACCTATGGTTGCCATTAAGATAAAACCAATAATGGTTGAATGAGAAAAATAGTTTTTAAATACGCTAGCCATAAACATATTATATAGGAGGGAATTTCTTCCGTCCTATAGAAAAAACAATTATTTTTTTTGGTATTTTGCTGCTTCCTCAGACCCGCCTGTAGCCGTACCTTTACTGTAAGAATGGGCACCCATACCAGCTAATTCTCCATTTTGGACAATCAGATATGGATCTCTGATGGGCGATCCAGCAAAGAAGCACTCAAGAATTTCTCTCACACCAGCTGCGTATCTCGCTTGGGCTGAAAGTGATGTTCCTGAAGTGTGTGGAGTCATACCATGATGTGGCATTGTTCTCCAAACATGGTCATTCGGTGCTGGTTGAGGAAACCATACATCTCCTGCATAACCGCTAAGCTGACCAGATTCAAGCGCGCGAGCAATGGCGTCTTTATCACAGATTTTTCCTCTTGCAGTATTTACTATGTACGCACCTCTTTTCATCTTACCAATTAACTCATCATTAAACATGTGTTCAGTCTCTGGATGCAATGGACAATTAATTGTAACAACATCGCAAACCTTAACCATGGACTCAACTGACTCATGAAAAGTAAGATTTAATTCTGCTTCAACTTCATCGGGGAGTTTATGTCGATCAAAATAGTGCATATGTACATCAAAATGTTTTAATTTCCTGAGAGCATCTAAACCAATGCGGCCAGCTGCTACAGTTCCAACATGCATACCTTCAAGATCATAAGAGCGCTGCACAGCATCAGCGATATTCCATCCACCTTCATTGATAATTCTATGTTGATTATGATAATCTCTAACTAAAGATAAAATCTGCATAACAATGTGCTCAGCAACTGATCTTGAATTACAAAATGTCACCTCAACAACGTCAACTTTGCGGTCCATTGCAGCTTGTAAGTCAACATGATCTGATCCAATACCTGCTGTAATAGCCATTTTTAAATTTGGAGCAGTTTCCATCTTTTCTCTCGTTAGATAGTATGGGAAAAAGGGTTGAGATATCACAACATCTGCATCAACTAATTCTTTATCAGCTTGACAGCCGTCACCGTCCTTATCCGATGTAACAACAAGTGTATGTCCGGCGTCCTCTAAAAACTTTCTTAGGCCAAGTTCACCTGAAACACAACCAAGCAATTCCCCAGGTGTGAAGTCAATAGCTTTTGGAGATGGAAGAGTCATACCATCAGGATATTTATCTAATTTAGGAATGTCATCTAAGGCATACTTTGATGGCATCCCACCTTTTGGGTCGTCATATAAAATGCATAATATTTTCATTCAATTCTCCTCTTGTATTTGTCTTGAATATTCAATTTTTCAGAATGAAACTATGTCTTTAATTAGAAGACACGTCAATTATAATTCATTTCTAATTCATAAAAGATGGATCTAATGACTCCATCTTGCGCTTAACCGCAGGCCACAATAAAGCAGCAGCCATTTCTCGTCCTTGACCTTGTTGTTTTGTTGTCTCTATGGCCTCATCCGAAGGGTAATTTAATTCAAGGTTACCCGACATGGCTCTAACTTGATAGCTGCATGCCTTTTCTAAGAAATATATATTTGTAAATGCCTCAGCAACATTTTTTCCAATAGCAAGCGTTCCGTGATTTCTTAAGATCATTAGTTTTTCTTGACCCAAATCTCTCACCAATCTTTCTTTTTCGTCGTCAAATAGAGCAACACCCTCGTAGTCATGATAAGAAATTTGACTTCTAACTAGCATACCAGTTTGTGACAATGGCAATAACCCATCTTTTAATGAGGCAACCGCAACACCATCATTTGAATGCAGATGCACTATGCAATGAGCATCCTCTCGTGCTTCATGGATTGCACTATGAATAGTGAAACCTGCAGGATTAATAAAATTATTTGTATCGCTGAGAATTTTACCTTTGAGGTCGACCTTCACTAAATTTGATGCTGTAATTTCATCAAAAAGAAACCCATATGGGTTTATTAAAAATTCATCTTCTGTGCCAGGAACCTTTGCTGAAATATGTGTAAAAATTAAATCATCCCATTTAAAATACGGCACCGTTCGATAAAAAGCTGCGAGATCTTGTCTTGCTTGCCATTCTTCCTGTGAAACTTTGCTTTTTACGTCAACCATTTCCTATCAATCTTTCAATTGTTTTTTTCCAGCCATCATAAAATTGTTCAGCTTGATCAATTGAAATTTTTGGCTCAAATATTCGGTCAGTTTTCCATAATTTTTCTACGTCTGCAACATCTTTATATATTCCGCCATACATACCAGCTAAGTATGCCGCTCCGATTGCTGTAGATTCTTGGTTCGTTGGTCTTTCAATTTTAACTTGCAGAATATCAGACAAAAATTGCATCATCATATTGTTGCTAGTCATTCCTCCATCAACACGAATTATAATCTTATCTCTTGTGAGATGAGAGTCGTTCAATAGACACTCAAATAAATCTCTAGTTTGAAAACAAATAGATTTGAGGGCCGCCATGGCTATATCAGCTTTTGAAGTATCTCTAGTAATACCTGAAATTTGACCTCTAATATCTGATCTCCAATAAGGGGCACCCAATCCAGTAAACGCTGGTACAAAATATATATCGTTAGAGCTTTTTCTGGCCAAGCTCTCAATCTCTGAAGCGTTATTAAAAAATTCTAATTCATCACGCATCCATTGTACAACTGTTCCGGCATTGAAAATACTACCTTCAATTGCGTAACTTTTTTTTCCATTAATATTATAAGCTACTGTGGAAAGGAGGTTTGATTTTGAGTTTATAATATTGCTTCCTGTATTCATAAGTAAAAAACAACCTGTGCCATAAGTTGATTTTACCATACCTTCTTTGAAACAAGATTGACCAACAGAGGCTGCTTGCTGATCTCCCGCAACTCCACCAATTTGAATTTCATTTCCAAAAAAGTCAGATACAATTTTACCGAAATCATCTACCGAGTTTTTAACACGCGGCAGTATATTCTTAGGTAATACAAATATATCTAAGAGCTCTTCATCCCATTGACCATCAGAAATATTATAGAGCATTGTTCTAGATGCATTGGTCACATCGGTAGAGTGTTCTGATCCTTTTGTAAAATTCCATATCAACCATGTGTCGATAGTACCAACTAATAAGTCACCTTTGTTGAGACATTCTTTTGCTTCCTTAATATTTTCTATGATCCACTTGATTTTTGTTGCAGAAAAATACGGATCTATTACTAATCCTGTTTTTGATTGGATGGTTTGTGCGAGATTTTTTTCTTTGAGTTCATTACAATAATTTTCAGTTCGTCTATCCTGCCAAACAATTGCATTGTATATTGGTTTACCAGTCGATTTATCCCAAGCTACAATTGTTTCCCTTTGGTTCGTGATGCCTGCTATGGAAATATCTTTTGCATTGATTTTAAGCTCTGCTAAAACTTCCTTAATTGCGATTATTGTTGTTTTTAATATTTCAACAGGATCGTGTTCAACCCATCCGTTTTCAGGGTAATATTGCTTAAACTCAATATTTTTTTGAACAAGTATTTGCCCATTTTCATCCAAAATTAAGGCTCTTGAACTAGTTGTACCTTGATCTATTGATAGAATATAACCACTTAATGACATGTATATTTATTAATTAATTTTGATGTTCAATTAATAGGTATTTTAAGATAAAGAATTACTTTTTAGTAGGCAAAATAATATGAATTTGAATAAACCAGTTTTTTTGGCGTCTAATAATAATGAAGCTATCGAACAAAAAAAGGTTTTAGAAGAACAGTACGGTAAAAACTCATTAGATAATGCTGATGTTATCGTTGTATTGGGTGGTGACGGTTTTATGCTAGAAGCTTTAAAAAGTAATATGTTTCAAAACTTACCTCTCTTTGGTTTAAATTATGGCAGTATTGGCTTTTTAATGAATGCCTCAAATAAAAATGACTTGATCAAAAGAATAAATTCATCACAGTCAATTCAAATCGCTCCATTATCGATGAAAGTGCAAAGTGTCGATGGAAGCTATAATGAAGCAATTGCAATAAACGAGGTATCTCTTCTAAGAGAAACTCATCAAGCTTCAAAGATAAAAATCTCTATTGATGATAAAGTTCGTTTAGACGAATTAATTTGTGATGGAATCTTGATTTCTACACCATCTGGAAGTACTGCATATAACTTGTCTGCGCACGGACCAATACTCCCAATCAATGCCGATGTATTAGCGCTCACGCCCATTAGTGCCTTTAGACCAAGAAGATGGAAAGGGGCGATATTAAATAATAAATCCAGTATCAAATTTGAAGTAATAGAGAGTGAAAAAAGACCTGTAAGTGCTGTAGCGGATAGTACTGAATTTAGAGATGTAAAATCTGTCGAAGTTCATCAAAATGAGAGTCAGATAATTCAATTATTATTTGATAAAGATCACTCATTTGATGAACGAATATTGAACGAGCAATTTAAATTTTAGTTTTGGTGGCCTCACCCGGACTCGAACCGGGACGGGAATAAATCCCAAAGGATTTTAAGTCCTTTGCGTCTACCAATTCCGCCATGAGGCCAATTATTTTATTTTATAACTATTTATTTAATGAACTACTAGTTCTTTAATTTTTTGGATAAAAAAAAGGGGCCCGAAGACCCCTTTAATTATCTGCTTTGCAGAAACTTAATTGCTGTCTGATACTGCAGCTACATAAATAGCCATACCAAATGCAATTTTGTTAACAAAGTCAGCTAGGTTATAGATTAAGTTCAGTGCGCCAGCATCTACGCCGCCACCAAAGTAACCCACTGCATAACCTATTGGATAAATCGCCCATCCTACTGTAACGATTAATCTCAATGCATTAAATGCAGTTTGACCAGCAGCGTTTCCACTACCAGCACTTGCCTTGCTTGCTTCACCTGCAAAAACCTCGTAGATGATGTATATCCATCCAGCCATACCAATTACGAAGGCTAGACCTACATTCATCGCTCCAACTTCACCAAGATAACCACCAACTAGCATTACAATCGATGCAATTAATAGTCTCCAAAATAAGCCTGAAGCAACAGCAGTCATTGCTGCAAGAATTACATAAAATTCTACGATTTGAAGAGGCACAGTAATTAACCAGTCAATGTATCTAAGGACTGTTGGAGAGTCACCAGTAGCAACCCATACGCCTCTCATGTAGAAGTAGTGCCAAGCCGCAACACCAGTAACCAAACCAGCTACCGTGAGGGACGTCTTCCATTTCGCTGCTACTCTATCTCTTTCAAGAAAGAAGAAAGCTGTAGCTGCAACCATGGCCATAGAGATTAACCAAAACGATATGGCTACGTGATCTCCGGGATTTAGCATTAATACTTTCATTATTATATTCCCCTTAATTTTATAAAATTAGGCAATTATTATTGAGAAACTGGGTTAAGTAAAGTAGAAAAAACTAATAATATATAATTAAATCAACACTTTGAGTGTTTGTGGATAAAAATTATTAACACTTAGTATCATAATTTTTCATTAATTCCTTCAAATCAGACTCACACTGACCAAGCTTTACTTCATCAGATGAACGCATAACTACAGATGTTCCAAAACGATTGTCCTTACTAAATGGATAACTTCCTATTTCAACTTCCGAATATTTATCTTGCAGGCCAGTTAAGGCGTCAGCAACATTACTTTCGGGAGTAAAAACATCAATTGACTTTGATTTCACTACGTCACCAACAGTTAAATGCTTTCTTGCCCCTTCTAACATTCCCTGCATGATGCTGGGAATCCCAGCTAATACAAATACATTATTCATCTTAAAACCAGGTGCTCTACTGACTGGATTCTCAATAAGCTCAGAGCCTACCGGCATTTTGGTCATTTTCATTCTTGCATCAGTCAATTCGCCGTCTTTATAGTACTCCTTCAAAATACCTAATGCCCCTGAATTGATCTCTAATTCAACTCCAAAAGCTTTAGCGATACACATAGAAGTAATATCATCATGCGTAGGCCCTATTCCACCGGTCGTAAATACGTAATCATAAGTTGATCTAAGGTAATTGACCGTCTCCACAACTATTTCTTCCTCATCTCTAATTACTCTTACTTCTGCTAGTTGAATTCCTATTTCATTCAACCAATTTGCGAGATATGATAGATTCTTATCTTGCGTACGACCCGATAAAATTTCGTTACCAATAATTATAAGTGATGCTTTCATAAAACTATGTCGAAAATTACTAATCAATATATCTCAGGGAGATTGATTAAAAGGTATAAGAGATTTTTTGCAGATATTCAACTTGATAATAATAATGAAGTAATTACTTCGCATTGTCCTAATACAGGTTCCATGCAAGGTCTTCTCGATGAAGGCAATCCCGTTTTGGTGACAAAAGCAGATGATCCAAAGCGCAAACTTAAATATACTCTTGAAATTATAAAATCTGGAAGCGCAAGCGTAGGAATTAATACACATAAAGCTAATAGAATTGTAGAAGACGCGATCGAAATGCATCTAATTCCTGAATTAGGTAAATACGATACATTTAAAAGAGAAGTTAAATACGGAACCAACTCTAGAATTGATTTTCTATTGAGTGATGGAGTTAAGCAAACTTTTGTAGAGGTAAAAAATGTAACCTTATCAAGAAAAAAGGAAACGGCTGAATTTCCAGATGCAATTACAGAGAGAGGCTCAAAACATTTGATCGAACTTTCAAAACTGCCTGATAAAAATACGAGGGCAGTTATGCTATTTCTCATTCAAAGGGATGATTGCAAAAAATTTCAAATCGCGAGAGATATTGACCAGACATACTATGACAACTTTAAAAAAGTCATAAAAAAGGGAGTAGAAATCATATGTTATAACTGTTCTTTTGAAAGTGACCAAATTCGTGTAAATAAAAAAATAAAACTCATTAATGAATAATACATTACATAATAGTAAAGATTTTGAAGGTATGCGAAAAGCTGGCAATTTAGCTGCATCCACTCTTGATCTTTTGGTCGAACATGTAAAGCCTGGAGTATCTACCGATGAGCTTGATTGCTTCGCTTTCGAGTTTATTACAAAAAATGGCGGCTTGATTGCTCCCTTATTTTATAAGGGCTTTCCAAAGTCTGTTTGTACATCAATTAACCATGTCATTTGTCATGGAATTCCATCTTCTAGAATATTAGAAGAGGGAGATATAGTTAATATAGATGTAACTGTTATCGTTGATGGTTGGCATGGAGATACCAGTCGTATGTTCCCGGTAGGCAAAATAAATGCAAAAGCTCAAAAATTAATTGATTGCACTTTTGAATCCATGCATGAAGGAATTAAAGCAGCGGGACCTAATGCCCGTCTTGGAGATATTGGTTGTGCAATTCAGAGTTATGCTGAAAGACAGAATTATAGTGTTGTAAGAGATTTTTGTGGGCATGGGCTCGGTAAAGTCTTTCATGAATTTCCAAATATATTGCACTACGGTGAAAAAAATACAGGCGATCAAATTAAAGAAGGCATGTTCTTCACAGTTGAACCCATGATTAATGTTGGTAACTATGATGTAAGAATGCTGAAAGATGGATGGACAGCTGTAACAAAAGATAAGAGTTTATCTGCTCAATTTGAGCATAGTATTGGTATTACCAAAGATGGTTTTGAAATTTTTACTAAATCTCCTGCAGGACTTGATAAACCCTAAATTAAAGATTAAAAAAGTATTTATATGATCCCTCGATATTCAAGAGCTCCTATGACCGATATCTGGAGTTCTAAATCAAGATTTAAAATTTGGCTAGATATCGAACTGTATGCATGCGAAGCCATGGAAAGGTTGGGTACTGTTCCAAAAGGCACAAGTAAAAAAGTTAAGTCAAAAGCTAAGATAAATGAGAACAGAATTGATTCTATTGAAAAGAAAGTCAAACATGATGTAATAGCATTTCTTACATCTATATCAGAATATGCTGGACCACCTGCGCGCTTTCTTCATCAAGGCTTAACTTCATCAGATATTTTAGATACAGCATTCAACATACAACTTATGCGGTCATCTAAAATTATTGATAAAGAAATAGCTCAGCTTCTTAAATCACTCAAAAAAATAGCGCTCAAATATAAAAATACGCCTTGTATTGGAAGAAGTCATGGTATTCATGCAGAACCAACAACCTTTGGTGTAAAAATGGCAAATTTCTATGCAGAGTTTGAACGAAACCACGTGCGTTTTAAAAAGGCAACAGAAGAAATATCTGTGTGTGCAATTTCAGGTGCTGTAGGAAATTATGCCAACATAGATCCTCGTGTTGAACAGTTTGTTGCAAAAAAATTAGGTATGAAAGCTGAAACTATTTCAACCCAAGTTATTCCGCGTGATCGTCACGCTGTTTATTTTAGTACACTTGGAATTATTGCCAGCTCAATTGAGCGCCTTGCTACAGAAATCAGACATTTACAGAGAACAGAGGTTCTTGAAGTTGAAGAATTTTTTTCAAAAGGTCAAAAAGGATCTTCGGCCATGCCACATAAAAGAAATCCTGTACTGACTGAAAACTTAACTGGCCTTACAAGGTTAATTCGTGGCTACACAATACCCGCTCTAGAAAATGTTTCCTTATGGCATGAAAGAGACATCTCGCACTCAAGTGTAGAGAGAATAATGGCTCCAGATGCCAACATTATCATAGATTTTGCTCTAGCGCGTTTAAATAATGTAATCGCAAACCTTGTTGTTTATCCCAAAAATATGAAAGCTAATTTAGATAAGCTAAGAAAACTACCTATGTCAGAAGGCTTAATGCTCGCTATAACTCAAAAAGGGTTATCTCGAGAAAAGGCCTATAAAATTGTACAGCGTAACGCCATGAAAGTATGGAAATCTAATCTCGACTTTGAAACGGTACTGGATACGGATAATGAATTAAAAAAATATTTAAATAAAAAAGAGATTTCTAAAATATTAGACCTGAAACACGCAACAAAAAGAACCGATTATATTTTTAAAAAAGTATTTAAATAATTTATTGTGAAAAATAAATAGCTACTGCAAACACTCCAAATATAACCGCATAACCTCCTATATAATAAAGCTGATTTAAATTAGCATTCTGAATTACGTTACCGTAATTTTTTTTAGGCTTAGGTTTAGAAACACGCTTCTTCTTTTTAATTACAGACTTTTTTTTCTTTGCAATTCTTGAAGCCATTTTCTTTTTAACCGCTTTCTTTTTTGAAGCCTTTTTTGCAATTGCATATTTAATGTACATGCGTAGTATAATAATTAGATACTATCTTTACCAATGATCTCTTCTTTTGCCTGAAGTAAAAATTGGTCCATGCTTTGTCTAAGTTCATCATCAGTTATGGATATTCCTTTTTCATCAAAATCTTTTCTGACTTTTCTGAAAACATCCATATCTCCATCCTCTTCAAGATCAGATTTGATAACTTCTGCAAAATATTCTTCAACTGCTGGCCCGGATAAACGAAGTTTTTCTGCAGCCCAAACGCCCAGATACTTATTTCTTCTAGCCAAAATCTTAAATTCTAACTCTTGATCCCGAGCAAATTTGCCTTCAAAACCTTTTTTTCGTTCATCTAGT
This sequence comes from uncultured Pelagibacteraceae bacterium, assembly GCA_902544065.1. Taxonomy (GTDB): domain Bacteria; phylum Pseudomonadota; class Alphaproteobacteria; order Pelagibacterales; family AG-422-B15; genus CACNXQ01. The sequence continues at coordinate 139,473 of CACCAS010000001.1, read as the reverse complement.
TTTTTCATTGTTTCTTTATACTTTTAATTAGTTTTGATTTGAATTACATTTCATCATAACAAATTTTTATATTACCTGCAATGACATCATCGAAGAGTTTATACGAAGGTAAGGCCAAAAAAATTATTCAAGGTCCAAAAAAAAATACGCTTATTCAGATTTTTAAAGACGATGCAACTGCCTATAACAAAAAAAAACATAAGATATTTAAAGGCAAAGGAGTCATCAATAATAAAATTTCTGAGCACATTATGGAATTTCTCAAGAGTAAGAAGATTCCAACGCATTTTGAAAAAAGATTAAATGATCGAGAACAACTGATAAAAAAATGTCAGATCATACCTATAGAATTTGTTGTTCGAAATATTGTTGCAGGTTCTATTGCTAAAAAATTGGGGCTTAAGGAAGGAATGAAGTTAAAAAAACCATTATTAGAGTATTATTATAAGGAAGACAGTTTAGATGATCCGATGATTTCAAGAGATCACGTTGAAACATTTGGCTGGGCTAACAGATCAGAGTTAAAAAGAATAGATGCCATGTCTCTTAAAATTAACTCTTTACTCACCAGTTTATTTAAAAAGAAAAATATCATTCTAGTAGATTTTAAAATTGAATTTGGGAGGCTTGCCTCAAATCCAAAAAAAATTGTACTCGCCGATGAGATTAGTCCTGACTCATGCAGATTGTGGGATATAAAATCAAAACAGAAACTAGATAAAGACGTTTTCAGAAGAAACCTGGGTAGCCTCATGAGTGCCTATGAAGAGGTTGCCTCGCGATTAGGAATCATGCATTAAAGATTAAATGCTTGCCAAAATCTATATCACACTTAAAAAAGACGTTCTCGACCCACAAGGCTCAGTTATTGCTAATTCCCTCAAGTCATTAGGTTTCAATAACATAGAAGATGTCAGGCAAGGCAAATTTATTGAAGTTAAATTAAATGCTGAAAATAAAGAGACGGCCAATAAGCAACTCAATGAAATGTGTGAGAAGCTTTTGGCAAACTTAGTTATTGAAGATTATAAAGTAGAGATAGATTAAATTAATGAAGTCACACGTTATCGTTTTTCCAGGATCAAATTGTGATCGTGATGTAGCGGTAGCCATCAAAAATATTTCTGGTCATCAACCTCAAATGGTATGGCACAAAGAAATGTCAATTGATCAATCTGATCTGATTATTGTACCAGGAGGGTTCTCTTACGGCGATTATTTAAGATGTGGCGCCATGGCATCAACGTCCCCTATTATGCAAGATGTTGTAAAAAAGGCAAAAGAAGGTGTTCCTGTATTGGGAATATGTAATGGATTCCAAATTCTGATCGAAAGTGGATTATTAGATGGTGCGTTGATGAGAAATAGTAGTCTGAGCTTTATATGTAAAGACATATTAATTAAGGCAAAAAATCAAAACTCTGTATTCACAAAAAATGCTCAAGTTGCAAAAATGCCAATAGCACATAATGAAGGTAATTTTTTTGTAACTTCTGAACAATTAAAAAAAATTCAAGACAACGACCAAATAGCCTTCCAGTATTGTGACGAAAGTGGAAATGTAAGTGAACATTCAAATCCGAATGGCTCACTTGAGAATATTGCTGGCATTCTTAATGAAAATAAAAATGTATTAGGCATGATGCCTCACCCAGAAAGAGCTGCTGAATTGGCACACGGATGCGAGGATGGTAAGACTATTTTTGAAAGCATCTTAAATTAATGACAAACCACAATTGGCAATTTCAAACAGAACAGTCTCTTGTTGAAAATCATGGTCTCAAGCTTGATGAGTTTGAAAAAATAGTAGAAGGCCTAGGAAGAGAACCTAATCTTACAGAACTGGGAATCTTTAGTGCTATGTGGAATGAACATTGTTCTTATAAATCGTCAAAATTTTGGCTCAAAAAACTACCAACATCGGGTGAACGCGTTGTGCAAGGGCCAGGAGAAAATGCAGGAGTGATCGATATTGATGACGGAGATGTTGCTGTCTTTAAAATGGAAAGCCATAATCACCCTTCTTTCCTTGAGCCATATCAAGGTGCAGCTACTGGAGTTGGTGGCATACTTCGAGATGTCTTCACAATGGGTGCTCGCCCCGTAGCTAATTTAAATGCCTTGAGATTTGGAGAACCCAACCATCCAAAAACAAAACATTTATTATCGGGCGTTGTTAGCGGTATTGGTGGATACGGCAATTGTATTGGTGTGCCAACCGTCGGTGGTGAAGTCAATTTTCATCCTTCATACAACGGCAATATTTTAGTAAATGCCATGACAGTTGGGATCGCAAAAAAAGATAAAATCTTTTACTCTGCAGCAGCAGGAATTGGAAACCCCGTTGTGTATGTAGGATCAAAGACCGGACGTGATGGTATTCACGGTGCAACTATGGCATCCGCTGAATTCGACGAAGATTCAGAAGATAAAAAACCCACTGTTCAAGTCGGTGACCCATTCACTGAGAAGTTATTATTGGAAGCTTGTCTTGAATTGATGAAAGAAGAAGCAATTATTGCAATTCAAGATATGGGAGCGGCTGGATTAACATCTTCTTCAATTGAAATGGCGTCCAAAGGTGAAGTGGGTTTAAAAATTGATCTTTCAAAAGTGCCAATGCGTGCACAAAATATGTCAGCATACGAATTAATGTTGTCAGAAAGTCAGGAACGCATGCTAATGGTCCTCGATCCCTCAAAAGAAGAAATGGCCAGAGATATATTTAAGAAATGGGATCTTGAATTTGAAGTGATTGGCAAAGTAACTGATACAAAAAGGCTAATTCTCATGATGAACGGCAAAGAAGAAGCCAGTATACCTATTAATATATTAGTTGAAGATGCTCCTGAATATCAAAGAGATTACATTGTTGAAGAACCATCTCCAATAAAAGAATACAAATCAGAAGACTTCGATCAGAATAATATTTTAAAGGACTTAAACACCATGATTATGCATCCTGATCTTAGTAGCCGGAAATGGATATGGGAACAATATGATCATATGGTCATGGCAGATACTGTGGTAAGACCTGGATCCGATGCAGCAGTAGTGCGCGTTCACGGAACTAATAAAGGTCTGGCCATGAGCACAGACTGTTCTCCAGTATATTGCAAACACAACCCTTATGAAGGTGGTAAACATGCAGTTGCTGAAACATGGAGAAACATAATAGCTTCAGGCGCCCTACCAATCGCTATTACAGATTGTATGAACTTTGGTAACCCTGAAAAACCTGAAATCATGGGACAGTTTGTAGAGTGTATTCGAGGCATGGGCGATGCTTGTTCAAAATTAAACTATCCTGTCGTTTCAGGAAACGTCTCACTCTACAACGAAACTAATGGTGAAGGCATATATCCAACACCAGCAATAGGAGGTGTTGGGTTAATCAAAGATTTATCAAATGTAAAAACTCTTTCATTAAAAGAAGACGGTAATTTTCTATGTGTGGTAGGGAAAACAGCTAATCACTTAGGTAGTTCAAAATATATATCTATCATCCAATCTAAAGAGGAAGGCGGAACACCTGAAATTAACTTAGATACTGAATTAAGAAATGGAAATTTTGTAATGGATGCAATAAATCAAAAATTAATTGCTTCAGCACATGACATCGGAGAAGGAGGTATTTTAGTAGCTATATCGGAGATGTGTATGTCTGGAAATCTTGGAATAACAATAGAAATTGAAACAGATTTTCCTCATGGCTATTTCTTTGCAGAAGATCAGTCTCGTTATCTATTAGAAGTATGTCCCAATAAGTATGATGAATGCCAAAAATTAGCTGATAATAATGATATTCATTTTGAAAAAATAGGCATAGTTGGTGGAGATAAAATAAGTATTAAAAATATAGGCGATCAAGCAATTTCTGCATTGAAACGCAGTTTTGAAAAGGGCATTGAACGGATATCTAAGTAATAAATAATCAAAACTGAAGGAATTTTTTATAGAATATTTATTATTGAATAAATACTAAAAGCAGTTAATTGTAGTGTTATGAATGAAACAGTACAAAATAATATCAAAGAAATAGTTGATCAAAATGATGTGGTCCTTTTTATGAAAGGCACCAAAGTTCAACCTGAATGTGGATTTTCTAATGCTGTTGTAAATGCCCTATCATTTTTGAATATCGAATATAAAGACGTTAATGTTTTAGAAAGTGATGAATTAAGACAAGGAATAAAAGATTTTACAAATTGGCCAACAATTCCTCAACTTTATGTAAAGGGAGAATTTATTGGTGGTTGTGACATTATATTAGATATGCATAAAACTGGTGAATTATCTGAGGTATTAAAAGAAAAAAATATCGCCCACGATTAATCCAGCTTTGATAAATATTCCTGAACAGACTTAAAGACAGTATTACCCCTGCTAATTAGATCTTGCTGCCAACACTTGTTGTTTGGATTGAATGTATTTAATAGATTTTTTCTACTCCAATGATTCATTATATCTCTTTCATCATTCAATTGATTGTTTTGTGTCCATCTATTTTCAGCCCTTAAATTTTTGAAAACAGTTGTAGGACCAAATGTTCCAAACTCTTGAGTGATTGTTAGCCACTCAATTGATGAAAATTCTTTTACCATACCTGAGTGAATGTCTCCTGTTATTCGGTAGCCCACTCCCTGTGTTGGATCAAGTGGAGATACATGATCACCAAAAAGTGAAACTAGTATATTATATTTATCTTCTTTGATATCATCAGGCACAAGTATGGTGTCATATCCCGATTTGCCTAATCCAGTATGTAAATCTATACCAAAAACCTTTTTTGTATTATTAAGATTTTTTTTCAGCCAATCTAAAATCATCTTAGGTCCCTGTTGAAGCTTATCACCACCATATTGTAAACTCTGTGGTCTCGTATATTGCCCCTGTGCAAACCATTGCTTCACATTGGTGAACCCATACTTCAACAGTAAACTAATACCTCGAGGTAAAAACATAAGATCTAATTTGGGTGGAACACTTTTGGGATTTAAAAAAGTATCAATTTTCGCATATCCTTCAGGTTCGCCTTGATGACTCTTTATAAAGTTTCTGTTCATATCAACATTATTTTCATTCACCCTTCTGTGCCATGCCATACCGTATGGATTAATGATATGAATAAAAACGATGCAATAATCAGTGATGGGGCTGGCATTTTTGAGTTGCTCTAAAACTGATAATTGAATAGCTGAACCTGCAAATCCCTCAACGCCATGAATACCCGAACTATATAACAATAGGTTATCGCTATCGATTGACCCAATGGTTGCAATATCAATGCAAAGATTTTCTTGATTAGGTCCTTTGCAATCTAAAGTAAGTGTATCATGACTAACTTGGAGGCCTTGATCCTTCAGTTCATTAATGGACTTGATGAATCTATCTCGTGCTTGAAAGTAGTCTTTTGAAAAAAAGTGCGATGCACTCATTTGGGATTTATCGAGAATAATACTCGATGACTAGTTTTGGATCCATCTGCGTTGCATATGGAACTTCAGCAAACTGTGGTGTGCGAATAAATGTTGAAGAACATTTCTTTTCATCAACTGTAATATAACCTGGAATATCACGCTCTTGACTTTTCATTGCTTCAACAACAATCGCCATTTCTTTAGACTTATCTTTAACTTCAATGACATCACCTTCAGTAACACGGTAGCTTGAAATATTCACTCTTTTACCATTTACTTTGACATGACCATGATTGATGAATTGTCGTGCTGCAAAAACAGTTGGGACAAACTTTGAACGATAAACAATCGTATCCAATCTTCTTTCTAGAAGAGCAATTAAATTTTCTCCTGAGTCACCCTTTTGTCTGATGGCCTCTTTATAACAATTACGGAATTGTCTTTCATTTAGGTTACCATAGTAGCCTTTTAATTTTTGCTTTGCGTGCAACTGAACGCCGTAGTCAGACAATTTTCCAGTATGCTTCTGTCCATGTTGGCCAGGTCTATATTTTCTTAAATTAAATGGGCTTTTGGGTCTTCCCCATAGATTAACACTAAGACGTCTATCGATTTTGTGTTTTTGTGCTATTCGTTTTGTCATATATTGTGATCCGTGGTTTATACTGTTTTCCTGAATATTGTCAAACCAGAATACTAAATTTCCTCAGTTTTCCTATAATCTGACAGAACCGTGACTACTCCTCTGAGTGTTGCAATTTCCCTATCGCTGAGATCAGCCCGGTGAAAGATATTCCTGAGATTCTGCTTCATTTTTCGCATTTTTTCTTCGGGTTGAAAGAAACCTCTGTTTTCCAACTCTTTTTCAATATGATCAAAAAAATGCATCAGTTCATTTTGATTACCGCGCGTTAGTGAATTCTCATCAACTACTTTTTCATCATCACGCATTAATGAAAATATCGAATAACAAAATACATTAACAGCATGTGAAAGATTTAAAGATGAAAAGTTCTCTTGCGTATCAATTGTCACACATCTTGTAACTAAAGAAAGATGGTCGTTGGTCAAGCCAGATGCTTCACCACCAAAAACAACAGCTAACTTATCATTATTGTGTTCTTCATGTATTTCCTTAATGATAGATTTGTTGTCAGTGAATTGTTTACTCATATCACGTTTTCGAGCCGTATAGGCAATGGAGAGTGTGGAGTCGCTGAGTGCCTCTCTTAAGGTAGAGTAAACTTTTGCGCTCTCTATAATTAACTTGGCATCGACTGATACTGCATGTGCCTTTTCTGATGGCCAATCTAGTTTAGGATTGACTAACCTCAGGTCAGAAAAACCAAAATTATACATGGAACGTGCAACCAGACCTATATTTTCAGGAAGTTGAGTATCAACCAAGATAATTGAAATATTATTTGAAGACATTTACTAACTAAGAACCGTAGCCTTTTCTTTCATCAATTTGTACTCAACACTATCAATCAGTGCTCTAAAGGAGGCTTCTATGATGTTTTCTGAAACACCAATTGTGTACCAACTCTTTTTATCTTTATCAGAACTTTCAATTGATACTCTAGTAATCGCGTCAGTTCCTGTGTTTAAAATTCTGACTTTATAGTCGATAAGTGATAAATCCTTGATCAATTCAGCATAACCACTTGATTGAAAATTATTTCTTAAAGCATTGTCTAATGCATTAACTGGTCCAACACCTTGTCCAGTACCTATAAGTTCTTCTTTACCAAATTTTAATTTTACCTCGGCATCTGATATTGTTTTACCTTCACTACCTGAATTTTTTACATTAACATTAAAATTAACAACTTCAAAATAAGTTGGCATTTCACCAATGACCTTTTTCACCAATATTTCAAATGAAGCATCTGCACCATCGTATGAATATCCAATAAATTCACGTTCTTTCACTCGATCAAGAATTTTCTGTATAGTTTCATCATCCTCATTGATCTGAATTCCTGTAGACTTTAATCGTGCAAGAATATTTGATTTCCCTGATTGTTCTGAAATGATGATTTGGCGATAATTGCCCACTAGCTCAGGATCGATATGTTCATAAGTTTTAGGATCTTTATTTACTGCTGAGACGTGCAATCCTCCCTTATGCGCAAATGCTGCTGAGCCTACATAAGGTGCTGTTCTATTAGGTACACGGTTTAAAATTTCATCTAAAAGTCTTGAAAGTTCCGTTAACTGACCAAGATTTTTAGTATCAATGGATAAATCAAATTTATCGATATATTCATCCTTCAAAGCAAAAGTAGGAAGAAGAGTGATTAAATTAGCATTTCCGCATCGTTCACCAAGTCCATTAATCGTGCCTTGCACTTGTCTGACCCCAGCATGGACTGCGGCTAATGAATTTGCTACAGCATTTCCGGTATCATTATGTGCGTGAATACCAAGTTGATCGCCTGGAATATCCTTCATAACTTCTGAAACAATCTGTTTTACCTCATGGGGTAATGTGCCTCCGTTGGTATCACAAAGAACCATCCACCTTGCTCCATTGTCTTGTGCAGCTTTTAAACACTTTATCGCATATTGAGGATTAGCTTTGTAGCCATCAAAAAAATGTTCAGCATCAAAATGAACTTCCTTCTTGCTGCTTGATAAAAAGTTAACAGACTCCGCAATATTTAGTAAGTTTTCATCATTGGAAATTCCTAGGGCTAAATCTACATGGAAATCCCAAGACTTACCCACAACACAGGCTGACGGGGCACTTACGTTAATCATGGCAGCTAAACTAGGATCATTTTCAGCACTCCTTCCTGTCTTTTTGGTCATGCCAAAAGCTGTAAACGTAGAATTTTTAAATTCCATTTTTTCAGAGAAAAATTGTGTATCAGTTTCATTTGCACCAGGCCATCCACCCTCAATATAATCAACGCCTAAGGCATCAAGCTTTGATGCGAGAATTTTTTTCTCATCTACGTTAAAATCAACGCCGTAAGTTTGAGCTCCATCTCTCAGTGTTGTATCAAATATAAATAACTTTTCTTTCATTTACTTAGTTTTCCATGTGGTTTCTGCACCTTTATCTTCTAGTACTATCCCTAAGTTTTCCAACTCATCTCTAATTCTATCAGCTTCAGCAAAATCTTTATTTGATCTCGAGGTATTTCTTTGAGCAATTAATGACTCAATCTTAGTTTGATCTACACTTATATTATCTTTGCCCCATGATAACCATTGAGAAGGTTCATCATTCATCAATCCAAGAAATTGAGATGAAATTAAAAATCTATTCAAAGAATCTTGATCATTACTTTTACAATTTTTGAATAATTTATGCAATTCAGCTATTGCCTGAGGCGTATTCATGTCGTCATTTAGCGCGTTCATTACATTTTCATCAATCTTCACGCTTAAGTCAGGCTTAAAATCAATTTCAGAAAAATATTGGTACCACTTATTAAGTATTTTTTTACTTTCTTGCAGGTTATCATTTGTCCAATTCAATGGCTGACGATAATGAGTAAGTATCATGGTTAATCTAATAACCTCTCCTTGATATTTTTCTTTTAGTTCATTCACCGTTACAAAATTTCCATCAGATTTTGCCATTTTATTTCCTTCGACTGTGACAAAGCCATTATGAACCCAGTAATTTGCAAATTTTTTTCCGTTCGCACACTCACTTTGAGCGATTTCATTTTCGTGATGTGGGAAAATTAAATCTTGCCCACCACCATGAATATCAAAAGTTTTACCTAATAATTTTTCACTCATTGCTGAACACTCTATATGCCATCCAGGTCTTCCCTTGCCCCATGGACTGTCCCATCCAGGCTCGTTATCTTTAGAAGGCTTCCATAGTATAAAATCTGATGCTTCTTGCTTATAGCTTTCAACATCAACTCTTGATCCAGCAATCATTTCTTCAAGGTTTTTTCCTGATAATGATCCATATTTAGAAAATTTAGTAGATGAAAAAAGAACGTTATTCTCTGCAACATAGGCATAATTTTTTTCAATTAAAGTCTCAATAATATTAATCATTTCAGCTATGTGATCCGTTGCTCTGGGCTCATAGGAGGGTTCCATTGCTCCTATATATTTCGCATCAGCGTGAAAATAATTAATGGTTCTTGAAGTTAATTCATTGATATCTTCATTATTTTCTTGAGAGGCATTTATAATCTTATCATCAACGTCAGTTATATTTCTCACGTATGTTACATGCTCGGCACCGTATATATTTTGAAGAATTCGAAATAAAATATCAAAAACTATAACAGGTCTTGCGTTTCCTACATGTGGATAGTCGTACACTGTGGGACCACAAACATACATTCTGATATTTTTTGGATCAATTGGTTCAAACTTTTTTTTTGAGTTTGAGAATGTGTCGTATAAATTCAGTGACATTTATAACTCAACTCTTTCTATGATCTTTTCTCTACCCAGTAATTGAATAAGTAGTTTCATTTCTGGACCATGATTAAGTCCGGTAAAGGCTTCTCTAAGAGGCAAGAATAACTCTTTTCCTTTTCTACCAGTTTTCTCTTTTATGGCTGAAGTCCATTGTCCCCATGTTTCATCATTCCATGGATCATCAGGAATCAATTCCATTGCAATCTTTATATAGTCTTTATCAGAGGGCTTGATGGTCTCACTATTAAATACAATCTCCGTCCATTGTTTTATATCTTCAACAACATTCAGATTGCCTCTGATTGTTTCCCAAAACTTTTGATCAATTTTTTTATCAATCTTTTTTAATCTCTCTTCGATCTCATTAAAATTGTATTTTTGAACCTGTTTTTTATTAAGAGCATTCAATACATCAATTTCAATTCGACCAGGTGAAGTTGAAATTGTACTCAATTTGAATTCTCTTTTTATTTGATCCATGTCGTCTTTTAATTCGATAGAATTAGATGTGCCGATGGTCGACAATAAACTTAATATTGATATGGGCTCCATATTTGCTTCCCTGAAACTAGTAATGGATATGACATTGTCTCTTTTTGACAATTTATCGCCACTTGATGCTTTTAGTAAAGCGTGATGGGCAAAAGTTATTTTATTTTGATCCAACGCGTTGATAATTTCTACTTGAACCGCCGTATTGCTCGTATGATCATCTCCTCTGATGACGTTGGTTATATCATAATCAATATCATCTACAGCTGAACTAAAAGTATATAAAGGAACGCCATCCTCTCTAAACAAGACAGGGTCAGACAAACTGGTGAGGTCTATATCTATTTCTCCTTTAAGTAAATCATCCCATTTCATACGTTCAGTTTTTAATAAGAATCTCCAGTGGGGTTTTCTTCCTTCTGCTTCATAATCTTTTTTTTGTTGATCTGTTAATTCCATTGCAGACCGGTCGTACACTTGCTTGCCACCAGCTGCGATGAGTAACTTTCTTTTTCTCTCAAGTTCTTCGGGTGTTTCATAGCAAGGGTAAATTCTGCCATCCGCTTTTAATTTCTCAAATTGCTCTTTGTATCTGTCAAAACGAGACGATTGATTGAACGTTTCATCAAAATCAATCCCCAGCCAATCAAGATCATATTTGATCTGAGAAATATACTCATCTTTTGATCTTTCTAAATCAGTATCATCAATCCTTAAAATGAATTTTCCATTATTGGTACGTGCATATAACCAATTAATTAATGCTGTTCTAATGTTTCCAAGATGCAATAAACCTGTTGGACTTGGTGCAAACCTTGTTACTGTTGTCATTTAATTTTCCATATCTCTAAATGCATTCGTGATCGGATATCTTCTGTCATAGCCAAAATTTCTCTCAGAAATTTTCACGCCTGGTGCCGCTTGTCTTCTTTTATATTCTGAATTGTAGAGTAGATTTTGAATTCTTTTAACTAATTCTTTATCAAATCCTTGATCTACAATCTCTTTAACTGAACTTTCTTTTTCAACAAGATGGTATAATACTTTATCCAATACATCATAGGGTGGGAGTGAATCACTGTCTTTCTGATCTTCTTTTAATTCAGCTGTAGGTTCCTTGGTTATAATATTGTTTGGTATAATCTCATTCTTATCTAACAACGATAAAGAGGGTTTATTTTTGTTTCTCCATTCCGACAATTTAAATAAATCAGTTTTATAAATGTCTTTAACTACTGAGAACCCTCCACACATATCCCCATAAAGAGTCGAATAACCAACAGATACCTCTGATTTATTACCATTAGTGATAACCATGTGGCCAAATTTGTTTGAATAGGCCATCAAAATCGCACCTCTGGTTCGCGATTGAATGTTTTCCTCAGTAATGTCTTTTTCTGTTCCAGAAAATAAATCATTAAGTGTGTTGTCGTATGAGTTAACAATTTCATTGATAGATATGTTCATAAGTTCAATGCCTAAATTGTTTCCTAATTCTGATGCATCTGTATTGCTCTCAATACTTGTATATTTTGAGGGCATTAAGATACCTTTTACTCTTGAGGGGCCAAGTGCATCAGTGGCTACGGCTGCACTAAAAGCACTATCAATACCTCCTGATATTCCTAAAACAACGCCTGGAAAATTATTCTTTTCAACATAATCCCTCAGACCCAGGATTAAACTGGAGTAAATGACGTCATCCATATCAGTATGATAAGAGAATGCATCTTCAATTACAAATTTGTGATCTTCATTAAATTCGAATTCTTTAGATTCTGACTGGCAGTGCTTAAGTTTGTAGATAACTTTTTCTTGATCATTCAGGAATGAACTTCCATCAAAGACTATTTCATCTTGACCTCCTACTTGATTAACATAGATGAGAGGTGCAGCAATAGATTTTGAAAATTCGATAGCTTTCTTTTCTCTCTCGTTGATTTTATTGATGTCAAAAGGAGATGCATTTAGAGAAACAGCAAGATCGATTTGTTGTTCACCAATTTCAGTGATGGTTTGATTTACCCAAATATCTTCACAAATAAATATCCCCAGATTAAGACCTTTAAAATCTATAACGCTTACTGTTTCTCCATTAGAAAATATTCTCTTTTCATCAAATACCCCATAGTTTGGAAGAGCCATCTTGTAATGTTTATGTAAGATTTTTCCATCATGAATGACTACTGCAGCATTAAATAAATTATCTTTATCTAACCAAGGTGTACCTAGTACAACAGTTGAGTTCTTACCTCTTGATAGATTGACAATCTCATCAACCGCTTCGTGAACTTTTTTCATAAAAGCAGGCTTAAGAATTAAATCCTCTGGTGGGTAACCAGTTAACATTAGCTCTGAAAATAAAATTAGATCAGAATTATTATTTTTCATGTGATCAATTACAATCTGTTTGTTGAATGCAATATTCCCAACAACTGGGTTTGATTGGACTACTAATACTGAAATTTTTTCTGTCATTTGACTGATATTACAACTAATTAATTTAGTCGCAATTACTTGGCAATTATAATTTTTGACTTTAGAGGTTCTTGAGATTCTCTGAGCTTATCAGATATTAAGAAAGCAAGTTCTAATGCTTGGTTTGCATTAAGTCTGGGGTCACAATGAGTATGGTATCTGGCAGATAAATCTTCATCTTTTATTGCCTGGGCACCGCCAATGCACTCAGTAACATTTTGCCCTGTCATCTCTAAATGCACTCCACCAGGATATGTTCCTAAAGAGTGATGAATATCAAAAAATGACTCAACTTCTTTAATAACTCTCTCGAAAGGTCTGGTCTTAAAGCCAGAATTAGCTTTCATAGTATTACCGTGCATAGGGTCGCATGACCAAACAAGGTTGTAATCTGAGTTAGCAAAAGGGCCAACTAATTTGGGCAACTTCTCTTCAATGTTATCAACCCCAAATCTACAGATTAAGGTAATTTTACCTGCTTCATTCTCTGGGTTTAATACATCGATCAACTTCTTTAATTCATCAGGATCTAAAGTTGGACCGCACTTAATTCCAATAGGATTTTTTATGCCTCTACAAAATTCTACGTGGGCTCCGTCAAGTTGTCTTGTTCTATCACCAATCCACACCATGTGAGCGGATGTATCGTAAACTTCGCCAGTTGTACTATCTGTACGTGTTAAACATTCCTCATACGGCAAAAGGAGTGCTTCATGACTTGTAAAAAAATCAACATTTCTTAATCTTTTTGTATTGCCAGATGAGATGCCTATGGCATCCATGAAAGATAATGTATCTGAAATTTTGTCAGCTAGATCTCTGAATTTTTTTCCTTGCGGACTTTCATCAACAAAGCCCATATTCCATTGGTGAACTTTATTTAAATCAGAAAAACCTCCCTTTGCAAAAGCTCGAAGTAAATTAAGAGTAGCTGCTGATTGAGTGTATGCTCTGATCATTCTTTGAGGGTCAGGCGCTCTTGAAGACTTAGTAAACTCCATACCATTAATGATATCACCTTTATAACTTTCTAACTCAACTCCATTAATTTCTTCTTTAGGTGAACTTCTTGGTTTAGCAAATTGTCCCGCCATTCTTCCAACTTTTACAACAGGACAATTACCTGCTGCTGTAAGTGTCACTGACATTTGTAAAAGAACTTTGAAAGTATCTCGTATATAATCAGCATTGAAGTCGTCAAAACTTTCTGCGCAATCTCCGCCTTGTAATAGAAACGCTTTACCTTCTGAGACTTTAGCGAGATGTCTTTTTAAATCTCTTGCTTCCCCTGCAAAAACTAGAGGGGGATATGTTTTAAGTTGGCTTTCAGTTTTTTCTAACTCTGATTTAACCGGATATTCAGGAATATGTTTTGCTTTGTATCCTCTCCAACTATTTACGGTCCATTTACTCATTTTTAAAAACTCAATATTTTTCAGCCTTATAGTACCAAATAATCTAAATTGCTAGAGTCTTAGCTAAATATATTGATATTATTAGATAAATTTGATTTACCCAACAGGTGAGGTGATTTGTTCTATACCTTTGCTAATTTTAGGTAACACATCTTCCTGATCGAGTTTTTTAGTTTGATCATATTGAGGGTGTGCCAAAGTTGCTAAATCTTTAGCTTTGGCTAGGGCGACATCATAAAAACTTTCAGGACTTGCAACTTCATCAATATATCCTGGTTCGATAGAATCTTTTATTGAATACATTTCAGCGTTGAGAAGTGCCCTTTGCTTGTGTGATTTTGTTAATTTAAATTTTGCAATTTCTAAAATAGGTGTTGGCACAATCATATTGTTTCTTAATTCATTTGCCCCAACCTTAAAATCACCTTCACAGCCAACGCGGTAATCACTGCTGCATAAAAGAAAAGCCCCAAGGGCAATAGCGTGTCCACTACATGCAGCAACTACAGGACGAGGAAATGAGAAAACTCTTTTCAACATTAAGAATCCAGATTTTACCATAGCGGCAGCATTTTCAGGACTCGACATCATAACCTTTAAATCAAATCCAGCTGAAAACATGCCAGGTCTTCCTGTGATTAAAACTGAACCCTTATTGGTTGGAATTTTATCCATAATTTTTTCAAAATTCTGAATCATCTCTGGTGAAAAAACATTTACTTTACCATCATCCATATGAATGATTGATACATCACCTTCTTCTTTGAGAGTTACTGTCATGGGACTTATACTAATTTATTTTTAAAAAACGTATAGTATAAAAAAGAGACTATTATTGATAGGCCAATAACAATTGGACCAAATAATTCAAATAAAGAAAAAGTTGCAATTCCAAATAGTCCTATTATTGCTAATTCAATATAACTTTTAAGAAAGCTCTCTTTGAATGCGGCTGAAATAATTAAAATATTGATTGGCAGATAGAGAATTATACCCGTAATTGTTCCTGGACTAAAATCATTATAATAAAAACTAAAAAATATGTGAAAAAAAGCATTTACAACTTGAGTGGTCATTAAAAAAAATAATACAAGATGAGCACTTGCTCGATTTTTTTGAATTAGGTGAAAAAAAATAAAAAGCAACAATAATGATGACAATATTATTAAGATGACTTCGGTTGGAATTGAATTATTGTCAGAAAAATATTTGACTCTCCATTCCCTAAAATTAAAAATGATATGTTCTTCAAAGTGATGGATAACGTATATTAATGGTCCAAGTACTATTAAATTTTTAAACTCACTCATTAAAATTTAATTAATTAACTATTCAACTGTAACTGATTTAGCAAGATTGCGGGGTTGATCTACATCATTACCTAGTTCAACAGCTGTATAGTACGCCAACATGTGTATTGGAACAGAATATACAATTGCTTCAATTGATTTTGGTGTTTTTGGCAATCTAAAAATCTTCCATATATTTTCAGAACTAGACTCAAGACTATCGTCATCAGTGATCATCAATATTCTACCTCCCCGAGCAATGACTTCTTGAATATTGGACACTGTTTTATGAAATAGAGGACCTGGTGGAACAATGCATACTACTGGCAAATCTTTTTCAATCAAGGCAAGTGGACCGTGTTTCATTTCTCCAGCTGGATAACCTTCCGCGTGTATATATGAGATTTCTTTGAATTTTAGCGCACCTTCTAAGGCGAGAGGAAAAGCTGTACCTCTTCCTAAATACATTACACCTTTTGAATCTATGATGGATTTTGCAGTTTCTTTTAATTCATAAGATCTTTTAATTGTCCTTTCTAGAATTTGTGGAGCCTGCATAATTTCTTTGCAAATCTTCCTATTCTGCTCGATTGTAACATTGTTATTTTTGGTGCCACAATGTAGCGCCATTGATAACAGAACTGATAATTGTGCTGTAAACGCTTTTGTGGAAGCTACACCAATTTCTGCGCCTGCTTTTGTATATAAACAGTAATCACTTTCTCTTGCAATTGAGCTGTTCATAACATTTACAATACTAAGAGTTCTAACCTTAGCATCTTTACAGTAGTCTAAGGCTGCTTTTGTATCTGCGGTTTCTCCTGATTGAGAAACAAATATGTATAATGCCTTATTATCAAGAACAGGATCGCGGTATCTAAACTCTGATGCCATATCACACTCTACAGGCAGTCTTGCATATTTTTCAAAATAATATTTTGCAACCAAGCAAGAGTAGTATGCTGTGCCACAAGCAATTAAATGTACCTTCGAAATATCATTGAAATTTAGTCCTATATCATCAACTGAAATTATCCCCTGATCATGATCAATGAATTGTCTAAATGTTTCACCAACAGCCTTAGGATGCTCATGAATCTCTTTTTCCATAAAATGATTGTATGATCCCTTACTAACTTCTGTATCCATAATACCAATATCAACAAATTCTCTATTGGCTTTATCTCCTGATGAATTGTAGATCTCAATATTTTCTCTACTTAGCACGACAATGTCACCATCTTCCAAATAACATACTTTTTTTGCAATTGAACTTAATGCTATTGAATCAGATCCTAACGAGCTGGAGTTGCCGTCAGTTCCCGCTACCAAAGGGCTTCCATTCCTCGCACCTACTATTTTATCCTTAAGGTCACTAAAGATGATAGCTAACGCATAAGAACCCTCTAAAAGTGATATTGTTTGTTTAACCGACTCCATATGATCATGACCTTCATTGAGATAATGAGTAATCAGGGCTGTTATAACTTCAGAGTCAGTATCAGACTCAAAATTATAGTTTTTTAATTCTGCTCTACTTTTAAGCTCTGATGCATTTTCAATAATTCCATTATGGACGAGCGAAACTTTTCGTGACGAGTGAGGATGGGCATTTCTTTCTGATGGTTCGCCATGTGTAGCCCACCTCGTGTGACCAATTCCAACCTTTCCATCAAAACCATCTTTTTGAAGGGACAGTATTAAGTTATCAAGCTTACCTTTTGCTTTTTTTTGGTGAATTTGGCTTTTAGTATTAATAGCTATACCGGCTGAATCGTAACCTCTGTACTCAAGTTTCTTCAAGGCTCCAATTATGTTTGAAGAAACAGACTCATTTGCTGTAATACCTACTATTCCACACATAATAATTACTATTTATTTTTCCTCTTAGCCCAATTTTTTACTTCCATTTGGACAGATCTTTCAACAGCCAAACTATCTTGTTTAACTTTCTTTGTTATCGTTGAGCCAGAGCCAATATATGAATTCTTGCCGACTTCTAATGGTGCAACAAGTGAAGAGTTTGATCCGATAAAGGCATTGTCTTTGATGACTGTTTTATATTTCGCTTTCCCGTCGTAATTACATGTTATTGTTCCAGCTCCAACATTAACATTTTTTCCAATGATTGAGTCTCCAACATAAGATAGGTGGTTAATTTTTGAATTTGTGTCAATTGATGAATTCTTAACTTCAACAAAATTTCCAATTTTTGCTTGCTCATTAATCTGTGTACCTGGCCTTATACGGGCGTAAGGTCCTATGCTAGTTTTCCTTCCGATCTTACAATCTTCTAAATGTGAAAAAGAATAAATTTCAGCACCATTTAAGATTTTTACATTTTTACCAATCACAACAAAAGGATGAATAGTTACATCTTTTCCTATTTTTGTGTCTTCTGAGAAATATACAGTACTGGGGTCATGCATTGTCACACCAGCTTTAAGATGTTTAGCTCTTAAATTTTCCTGAAACTCATTTTCTGCCATGGCTAAATCCTTCTTATCATTGATACCCTGCACTTCTCTCTCAGATGTAACAACTGACTTAATTTTGATATCACTATTTGATGCCATTTTGAATATATCTGTTAAATAATATTCTTTCTTCATATTTTTATTATTTATTTTTGGCATTAATTTTTTAAGAAGTGATGAGTGTATTGAGAAAATACCCGAATTACATAAGTAGAAGTTCTCATTTCTTTTGAGTTCTTTTTGTTCAATTATCTCATTAACGAAACCATTGGTTCCCAATACAACTTTCCCATAATTATTTGGCTCTTCTTTATTGAAACAAAGAATATTGATTTCATTTTTTTTAAACTTAATTATTTCTTTTAAAGTGGATGAATGCGTGAGCGGAACATCTCCATAAAGGACAAGAATATTTGAATTTTTTTGAAAATTTTTTATAGCTACGTTGATTGCATCGCCAGTTCCTAACTGTTTTTTTTGTATTATTAAATTTATTTTATTTTTTAAGTGAACGAATTCATTCTTTATTTCTTTATTTATGACTAAATGAATTTTCTTTGGCTTTAGAGACCTTGCCGTATCTAAAACATGATCAATTATGGGTTTCCCTCCCATGGGGTTCAGTACTTTTGGTATACTGGATTTCATTCTAGTTCCCTTCCCAGCAGCAAGTATTATAATTTCTAAATTATTCATTGGATTTTGAATGAAAAATAAACAATATGTTATTAATTGTATCGTAAAGATTTATTTCAGAGGCTTACTTTAATTTAACTATGAAAAACAAAAAATTATTTATTTTTGATCTCGATGGAACACTTGTAGATACAGCTCCAGACTTTAAAAATTCTCTAAACTATATGCTTTCTGAACTCAACTATCCATTAATTTCGCTTGAGGAAATACGAAATTTGGTGGGCTATGGTGCGCGTGAATTGATAAGACGAACTGCTGTTTCAAAAAATATTGAACACGATGATGCAAAATTAAATGAGATGTTAAAAATATTTTTACTTCATTATACGCATAATATTGATGATGACAGTATACTTTTTAATAATGTAAGGGAAGTTTTAGAGTATCTTAAATCTAAAGAAATTAAATTGGCGGTATGTACAAATAAAATGGAAAAATTAAGTGTCATGCTTTTAGAGAAGTTAGATGTATTAAAGTACTTTGATTTCTTGGCTGGAGGAGATACATACATTAAAAGTAAACCAGATCCTTTCCCTTTAATTGAAATCTGTAACCAACTCAAAATCAATCGGTCTGATTCAATAATGATTGGAGATAGTGCAACAGATTTAAATGCAGGTCATAACGCAAATATGCCAGTTGTTCTAGTTGAGTATGGATATACTGATAATAAAAATATTTACAAAGAGGCTGATATGGTGATAAATAATTTTACTCAATTAAAAGATTTGATTGTATAGGAGTTTAAAATGACAATAAGTTTTAAGGATAAAGTAGCAATAGTAACAGGAGCTGGGGGTGGATTAGGTAGATGCCATGCTCTTCAATTTGCTGAAAGAGGTGCAAAAGTTATTGTTAATGATTTAGGAGGTGCCGTAGATGGATCAGGTGGATCAAGTGAAGCAGCTGATAAGGTTGTCGATGAAATCAAGTCTATAGGTGGTGACGCTATCTCAAATGGATCAAGTGTAACTGATAAAGCTGGTGTAAAAAAACTTGTAGATGATGCAATGGCAGCTTACGGCAGAATAGATGTCTTGGTCAATAATGCCGGTGTCTTGAGAGATAAATCTTTTGCAAAAGTAACCTTAGATGATTTTGAATTTGTAGTTGATGTACATATGATGGGATCAGTCTATTGTACGAAAGCTGTATGGCCAATTATGGTAGAGCAAAAATATGGACGCATAGTTATGACATCTTCTTCTTCAGGAATATTTGGTAATTTTGGACAGTCTAACTATGGATCAGCTAAAATGGGAGTTATTGGTTTAATGAATACGCTCAGAATTGAAGGACAAAAGAATAATATCAAAGTAAATTCACTCGTACCCGTCGCAGCTACAAGAATGACGGAAAATCTTGGAATGCCCGATGCAGTATTTGATAGCCTAAAGCCTGAATCTGTATCTCCTGCGGTAATATTCATGGCTTCTGAAAATGCGCCTGATGGTGTAATGATTTCTGCTGGAGCTGGTGTTTTTGCAATGGCTGAAATCGTTCATTCTGAAGGAATTGCTCTTAAAGGGGATGATCTAAATGCTGATATGCTTGCCGAAAAATGGTCAGAAGCTTCAGATATGACAAGCAGTAAAGCTCTTAGAAGTGGAGCAGAACATACTGCCCATATATTTAAAAAGCTATCGGAATAGGTAATTATTTATCTAAGAAAGATTAATTCCGTCGTCTTCGTTTATTGACTGAATATCAGATTGTGTCAAATCAATATATCTTTTCATGTGGAAATCAACATTGCCGAACAGAATACCGATCATTGTTGCTCTTTTAAAAAAATGACTAATCATATACTCGTCAACAACACCCATACCACCGTGTAATTGAATAGCATTTTCTCCAACAAATTTAATAGCTTTTCCGATACGAGCTTTTGCAGCAGATGCTGCTTTTCTTCTTTCGTTTGGATTGCTAAGGTCAGCTGTAATTGCCATATAGAGAATTGATTTTGCTTGCTCATATTCAATCATCATATCGACAAGACGGTGCTGTATCGCTTGATTTGCACTAATTGGCTGTCCAAACTGTTTTCTATTTTTACAATAATCATTCGTAGAGTCTTTAAGTACTTGTAAAATTCCCACAGCTTCCGAGCATATTGCAATTGTAGATAAATCTACTTGTTCTTCAATTGCTTCATAAGAGTTGCCCAACTCGCCTAAAATATTTTCTTTTGACACACTTAAGTTTTCAATAACAACTTCTGATGCTCTGTACTCATCTATTGTAGGATAATTCTGTAAAGTAATACCGTCAGATTTTATATCAACCAGAAATAATGTAATTCCCGACTTTGACCTTTGATCTCCTTCAGTCCTTGCTGAAATAATTAAGTGAGTTGCCATGCCAGCACCAAAGACTACTGACTTAAATCCATTAATAATATAATTATCACCATCAAGATTTGCTGAACATTTGACATCAAATAAATCAAACCTACTTTGAGGTTCTGCGTATGCAAAAACATAACGTTTATTACCTGAAATAATTTCTGGAATAATTGAATTTTTTTGATCTGCTGACCCCAGTTTAGAGATGAGACCTCCAGCTAGAATTATTGAAGGCATGTAAGGCTCTACAACAAGGCCTTTTCCAAATTGCTCCATTACAATCATTATGTCAGTGGCTTCACCACCCAATCCACCATGATCCTCTTCAAAGGGAACTCCCAAAAGACCTAGTTCAGCAAACTTCTTCCAGTTCTCTTCTTTCCATCCTTCTTCAGTTTTAACAATTGAGCATCTTGTATCCCAGTCATAGTCATCTCTTACAAATGAAGTAACCATGTTTTCAAGAAGAGTTTGTTCTTCTGTATAATCAAAATTCATGGAGATAGTCCTATATATTGACAGCTAGATTGTCAAAAAATTTTATAATCCAAGAACCATCTTAGCGATAATATTTCTCTGAATTTCATTAGAACCACCATAAATAGATGCTTTTCTGAAATTGAAGTATGATCCTGATAAATTAGTTGCATAATCTGGTCCTACATATTCATTACTTAATGTAGTGCCCAAGTGCGGGTTTGCATAATATCCAACTGCTTCCATCGCAAGTTCAGTAACCATTTGTTGAATATCAGTACCCTTAATTTTCAAGAGTGAAGACTCTGGACCAGGACCTTTTCCCGCTGAATCTTTCGCTAAAGTTCTAAGCTCAGTATATTCTAAAGAATTTAATTCAAGTTCAGCGTTTGCTATTTTAGATTTAAATGCAGGATCTTGTATTAACGGTTCACCATAAGACATTTCAGCGCTCGCAATTTGCTTTATTCTTTCTAAGGCTTTTTTGGACCTCGCGACACCAGCAATACCTGATCTTTCATGGGCTAGTAAAAATTTTGCGTAGGTCCAACCCATGTTTTCTTGCCCAATCAGATTCTCAACCGGAACTTTTACATTGTCAAACCATGTTTCATTAACTTCGTGAGATCCGTCCATAAGCTTAATTGGACGAACAGTAATGCCTGGAGTTTTCATATCAATCAAAAGAAATGAGATTCCCTGTTGAGGTTTTTCCGCATCTGGGTTTGTTCTTACTAGACAAAAAATCCAGTCTGCGTGCTGTGCTAAAGTAGTCCAAGTTTTTTGACCGTTAACGATATAATGGTCACCTTCTTTGACTGCGCTTGTTTTAAGAGATGCTAAATCAGATCCTGACCCTGGCTCTGAATATCCCTGGCACCAAAATACATCTCCACTAAGAATTCCTGGAAGATGTTTTGCTTTTTGTTCGTCATTGCCAAATGTATAAATAACCGGGCCAACCATGTTTACGCCAAAAGGCATGATGTATTGGCATTCAGCTCGAGCACATTCTTGCTCAAAAATATATTTTTGTGTTGGAGAAAATTCTGCTCCTCCATATTGTTTAGGCCATCCCGGGGCTGACCATCCATTGTGTTTGCCTAGAATTTTATGCCATGACATTAAGTCATCACGGGACAACTCTTTGCCAGTTTTCCTTTTAGTACCAATTGAATCTTTCAGCTCTTTTGGATAATTGTTTGAGATAAATTCTCTTACGTCTGATTGAAATTTTAAATCTTCATTTGAAAATGCTGTATCCATGGAATCACCTAATATTTAAATTTAAAAATATATAATGCCTTAAAAACCTGATTTCAACTCTATTTTTTAAGCATTATTGCCAAAAATCATACGTTTATTGATTATATCGTAGATTAAGAAAGCTCCCATTCCATACAAAATACTTGAAATAAATGTATTTTGCACAAAAGGCAGTCCCATAAAGTAACAAGTCATAAGACCTGAAATACTATACTCATACATTCCTGATCCATACCAAACCATAAAATTTGTGATTAAGAAGAATACTAATACCCCTAAACTGATACTTAAAAAAGAATTCAAAATAGTTACTCTTGCCTTAATGAATGTTCCAATCAAAACACAGACTGCTAAAGAGAAATAAATAATAGGCATGCTGGAATGTAAGCCTAAATATAAGTCACTAAGAAACATAGCAGCTAGAGGAATTAAATAGGCAATCAATCTTCTACTTATTATTGCTCCAGAAAATACAGCCATACCAAGAATTGGAGTGAAGTTTGGTGGATGTGGAAGCAATCTAGCCATGGCGAGTAATACGATAATGCCTATGATGACATAGTAATTATTTTTATTTAATTTCATCATACTTAAAGATACTCAACAATTTATTAATATCAACGCATTTATGACAAAACCTATTCTAGAATTCATAGGAATAATCTAAAAAGATACTTCTTCTTTCCATTGGGTACATGTTTTGTCTCCCATAGCTCTGATCTACATGGTCAGTACTTGCAACTGCAAAATTGTAATAACTAGTATTAAATATATTGTCTATACCAAAAGACCACGTTCCATATTCATTTTCAGAACTAAGGCTTAAATCAAATAAATAGTAACTTGGTATGGTAGGCTCTATATTTTCTTGATCATTTGAAACAAACATATCGTCAACAAATGACATATTTATTTTAAATAATATTTCTCGTGGCATATTATAATTTAAACCTAAGTTATAAATATATTCAGATACCAGGGGTACTTTTAGTCCGGCAATATTATAAGTTCCGTCATTTAAGTTTCTACTACTGTCCATTTTGCTAATCGCAGTTTGAGAATTAGCCGCATAGGTTCCCTCAAAATATCCTCTAGTAAGTGAGCCAGAGGTGAAATGTGCATCAATATACGTAAACGATCCAACGATATTTATATCTTTGTTTAAATTATAATTAAAATCTAGATTAAGACCCTTACGCTTAATGGGATCTAGATTAGTATTATTTTTTTCAGGTATATACCTTATTTCATTTACTGTATTCATCTCAAATATACTTGCATTTAAACTAAAATTATTTTGTTTGTGACGAATGCCAATCTCAGTCTCGTCAGATTTTTGATCTTTAAGAAAAAAAGCCGGATGACTACAGGGGTAACTGTAACTTTTAACACACGTTTCATTTCTCGAGTCTAAATCTGGAGTTCGGAAAGCTTCAGCATATTTTGCAAATAATCTATTTTGATTATCTAAAATGTGTTCAATGCCTATATTGACAGCGTGATTTGACATTTTTGTTTGATACGGATCACGCGCTGAACTAGATGCATACTTACTCACGGATTTATCAAATGACTCTCTCACTTTATAATCAGCATTTTCGAGCCTAGCTCCAAATGACATAATTGAGTTTCCTTCATTGAAATTTATAGAATTCTGTGAATATATTGCTCTACTTTCTTGTGATGCGTTAACAAATCCTCCAAATTGAAGTGAAGAACTTTGACTTGATTTTTTTGAGTAATCAGTTTCTTGAAAATCAACCCCAATACTTAAAGTTGTCAATTGATCAGCTAAAAATGTTTTATGATCAGTTCTAAGTGATAAATAATCTGTTTCTAACTCGTAAAGGTTAAAGGTATCCTCTGAGGTTGGATTCCCTAAAGTTGATGTTCCACTTGCAACAAAGGCTTTCTGTTCTTTATCTCTATTTGAAATACTAATGAAAATATTAGTTAAATCATCTAATTCGATATTTGTACCAGCAGTAATTGCTGTGATATCAAACTTCGCATAATCAGGGTCCCTAGTTAAACATTGTCCTGTCAGAGTATACCATGTTCCTTTTTGAAAAGCTGTTCTGCTATCAGACAATAGATTACAGGCAACAGGATCTGATGGTGTATATCCATTCAAATTTGCTTTATACCTAGACCCAGGAAGTAATTGTTCATATAAACTGTTATTAATATCTAGATGAAAGTCATAATTTTCTTTTTTAATATTATATCTCATTAAATAACTTTCGCTTTCAAAATCTGAACGCTGCCTATATGTGTCACTTTCATTAATAGATGCAGAGAATAGTATGCCTGAAGTATTGTCAATTTTGATTGGAAGCGAGAGATTAGTAGAATAGGTGTTATGAGATCTTGTTCCAAACTCAAGAATCATTGATGTGTCTAAAACGTTTTTTGTAACAATGTTGATTGCCCCACCAGTTGCTCCATCACCATAAATTGTAGAAGCTGATCCACCGCGAATTAATTCTATTCTTTTTATGGATTTTATTGGAACCATTGAGAAATTTACTCCTGCCATATCTATGTCGTTCAGTCGACGGCCATTAAGTAAAATTAAATTATTGTTTTTTGCTGACTCTCCAAATCCTCTTAGATCTAACGTTGTTTGTGTAGAGTTTACGTTTGAAAATAGATTCCTTAGTTGAACACCTGAGTGTGTTGCAACTATTTCTGGAAGAGTTAAATTCTTGAAGTTTTTGATTTCATTCTCACTTATTATTGTAATATTTGAACCAGCTAAACCAGTTGATAATCTTGAATAGTCAGTTTCATTTGGTGTAATCCAGATTGTTTGTTCATCAGCAAATGAATGCATCAAAATTGAAAAGTAAAAAAATAGTATTATAGAAAATTTAGGCATATGAAGTCACCCTTTCAATCAAAATATGCAACGATCATATTGATTCGTAGCGGTTATAATTAAGCCACCACTACTCTTGAGTTATAAGTCCAAATAATTATCCCGATTACCTGAGGATGACTGCGTCTTTGTTGGTAGGTCTCCTGACTTCTCCGTCTAAATTCAAATACGCCTTCCCGATTAAATCAGTGGCATCTGTATTCAAACTCCTGAGTTACAGTTGCGGGTACAGCTGAGGATTTTAACCTCATTCCCTGTTATTCACTTTACGTGAACCAACAAGATTAATATGTTATATTCTTTAAAAACACGCAACACTTAAATTGAAAATATTTAAATCACAATCTGGCCTCAGTTTTGACTTTAATGAAAAGCATGAAGCTGCAAGTATTTCTCCTTATGGATTTAGAGAATATGATGCCAGGTGGCTCTATCCAGATCAGATAAATAAAAAGGGCCTTGAGGTTTTTGGTTTTGGTTTAGGCCAATATATATCTAATGTAAAAGGTAGCGAATCTTCAATCGTGGTTGGTCATGATTATAGATCATACAGCGAAGAGGTAAAATATCACGTCGTTAAAGGTTTGTTATCTTCAGGTTTAAAAGTGATGGATGTCGGACTTTCAGTTTCACCAATGGTTTATTTTGCTCAACACCATTTAAATACAGATAGTTTAGCCATGATAACTGCCAGTCATAATGAAAATGGCTGGACTGGAATTAAATGTGGCATAGAAAAATCACTCACCTTTGGGCCTGAAGAAGTGAACCTAATTAAACAAATAATTGATAACAATCATAACGCCAAGATAGAAAATAATGGCATGTATCAATTTATTCCTGGAGTGAAAGATAAATACATTGAATACCTCACTTCGGATGTAAAAATTAAAAAAGGAATTAAAGTTGTCGTTGCATGTGGTAATGGAACTACTGGAGCGTTTGCACCTGAATTACTGAGTCTGTTGGGCTGTGAAGTAATTGAGTTACACTGTGATTTAGATTTTAAATTTCCACACTATAATCCAAACCCTGAAGACTTAGTAATGCTAAAAGACTTATCAGAAAATGTCATTAAGCATAATGCTGATATAGGTTTTGCTTTTGACGGTGATGGAGATAGACTTGGTGTAGTTGATGATAAAGGGGAAGAAATTTTTTCCGATAAAATAGGCTTATTACTATCTGAGTTTTTGTCAAACGATTATCCAGAATCAAAATTTGTAATCGATGTTAAATCTACAGGACTTTATTTTGAAAGTTCCATTCTAAAAATGAATAATTGTCTAATCGATATGTGGAAAACAGGACATTCTCATATAAAAAGAAGAGTAAAAGAAATTGGTGCACTATGCGGTTTCGAAAAAAGTGGCCATTTTTTTATTAATGAACCATTGGGACTAGGTTTTGATGATGGATTAAAATCTGCATGTTTAATGCTTCAATATTTAAGTAATGGCATAAGTAAAAAACTATCAGATAAGAAATTAGAGATTAAAAAGACTTTTCAGTCACCAACGATGGCCCCTTTCTGTGAAGATAGAGAAAAGTATCAGGTTGTAGATTCGATTATAAAAAAAATCACGGACATAAAAGAAAAAGGTGAAAAAGTTGGAAGTCAAACAATTAAAAAGATAATAACAATAAATGGTATTCGTTTTGAGCTTTCAAATGGTTCCTGGGGATTGGTAAGAGCATCTTCTAATAAACCATCATTGGTTATTGTTATTGAAAGCTATGAGTCTCATGATGAAGTTGAGTTAATCTTTAATTACATAAATAAACTTCTTGATCAGACAGGTAAGGTTGGCAAATATGATCAGACATTAATTCGTTAATGATAGCCATTCGAAATAGAACCTAATCGACATAAACAAGATAAATATTCCAAAAAGAAAGTTTAATTTACTTTTAGATAAATAGTGAGCAAACTTAACTCCAATCGGTGCGCCAATTATTGTAATAGGTGTAATTAATATAAGTCCTACAAGGCTTACATAGCCAAAGGATAATGGTAAATCGACATTGTTTTGTAAGCCAGCAATCATAAAGCCTATTGTCCCTGGTACAGCCACTATGGTTCCGATTCCAGCTGCTGTTCCAATCGCTTTGTGAATTTCAAAATTATATAGTTTAAGTATAGGAATACTTATTGAACCTCCTCCTACTCCAATGATTACGGAAAGAAAGCCAATCACCGAACCGAGTCCATGACCAGTGAAATTTTTAGGAAAAGAAGAGGATAGTCTCCATTTATCTTTCCAGAAAAAAAATTGTGCTGCGACAAATAATAATATTATTGAATAAATCAAAATAAGCGTGCTTCCCTCAAGATAAGACACAGCAATAGAGCCACAAGTTACACCAACGATTATAGAAACAAATATAAACTTTAAGAAATCTATATTCACAGAATTTTTCCTGGCATGGCTTACTGCAGAAATAATTGATATTGGGACAATATTTGCAAGCGATGTTCCAACTGCTAAGTGCATTCTTATACTTTCATCTACTTCAGCAAGAGTAAAAATATAATATAGCGCGGGCACAACGACGACACCGCCTCCTATACCAAAAAGACCTGCTATAAAACCAGCAAAAATACCTGTACCGATCAATAAAGTAATAGAAAAAAGCAAGTCGCCTGAGGCAACATTGCTAAAAATTGTACTGAACACTTAGCTGATGTTAGTTTTTACCTGAGGGCAACTCATTGAAAGGCAGTTTTTTATCTGATCTTTCATCTTGCGGTAAACCTAAGACTCTCTCTGCAATAATATTTCTTAAAACTTCATCGGTGCCACCAGCAATTCTCATGGCAGCTGAGAAAAAATAACCGTTTTGGAATAAGTTTTTAAGAACCGGATTTTTATCTTGATGAACCATACCTGACATGTCCATCAAATCCAGTGCATAAGATGATACATCTTGCATCTTCGATGCTGTGACTAACTTGCTTATTGAGAGCTCTGGTCCAGGTGTTTGGCCTTTTGATAAAGCAGTCATACTCCTGTATTTCGTATATTGCAATCCCCTCGACTGAATGTACCAGTCAGCCATTTTTTGTCTTACTTCACTATTTTTTACAGCAAGACCATCTTCAACTTCTATCTCTTTAGAGGCTTCAAAAATTTGATCAAAATCTAAACCAGGAGGATCTCCTACCGCTAATCTTTCATTCATAAGAGTAGTAAGTGATACTTTCCACCCATCACCCTCCGCACCAATTCTTTGACTATCAGGTATGCGGACGTCATTGAAGAATACTTCATTGAAATTAGCTGATCCAGAAATCTGTTTAATAGGTTTAGCCTCAATTCCTGGTGTTTTCATATCAACATAGAAATATGTAAGCCCTTTATGTTTTAGAGCAGTAGGGTCAGATCGTGCTACAATCATTCCATAATCAGCAAAATGAGCTCCTGAAGTCCATACCTTTTGACCATTTAGTACCCATTCGTCACCATCTTTTTCAGCCTTCATTCTTATACCAGCTAAATCTGATCCTGCTGAGGGTTCAGAAAATAATTGGCACCATATTTCTTCACCGGTGATCATTTTTGGAAGGTATCTTTTTTTATCCTCGTCTTTACCCCAAGCCATCATAGTTGGTCCAAGCATACCTATACCAATTTCAAAATATCCTGAATGAACAAAATAGTCATGTTCTTCTTGAGCATATATAACTTGCTCTATAGGAGTTCCTCCGTAGCCTCCGAATTCCTTTGGCCATAAAATAGCAGCAAATCCTGCATCAGCTTTTTTTCTTTGCCATTCTTTAGCATTATCTAGCGCTACCTTTGCCGCATCTTCACCTTTTACAGTTTCTGGTGCACCAGCGCTTGAAATAGACGATCCCGAGTCGCCATTTGGCTTTGAAGATAGAGTAGATCTTTTTTCCGCATTCGCTTCTAGAAAAGCTCTTACTTTTTTTCTAAATTCAGCTTCTTGAGGTGTGTCATTAAAGTCCATATTTAAACTATATTCCTTTTTTCAAGATTTGAAATTAAATTTTCTTTCCACTGACGAATACTGCCAATATTTAAAGAAAGTAGTTTAGATCTACGATAAAACAAGTGGCAATCATATTCCCAAGTAAAACCAACACCTCCATGAATTTGAATATTTTCCTGAGATGCGAAATTGTATGCTTCAGAGGCACTAACCCTTGCGCCTGCAGCGGCAATTGGTAGCTCATTTGAGTCTGTACTTAACGCCCAGGCACCATAATAAGCGTTAGATCTTGCTAATTCAATTTTGACGTACATATCTGCCATCTTATGCTTTAGAGCTTGAAATGCACCTATTTGCTTTCCAAAAGCGAATCGCTCAAGTGAATATTTTTTTGCTTCATCAAGTGAAACTTGCGCCCCACCCACTTGCTCGAATGAAAATAAAACAGCTGCTCTATTAAAAATATTATCAATCATCTCCCATCCAATTCCTTCATCTCCGAGTCTTTCACAGGCAACATTTTCTAAATCTACTGTACAAGCAGGTCTTGTAGGATCGATGGTTTCTAAATTCGAAATATTTACACCTGGATCATTTCTATCAATAATATAAAGAGAGAGTGAATTATAATTCGAATTACCGTCAGAATTTGCTGCAACAATGATATAATCTGCTGACTCCCCATCTGAAACCGGATTTTTAGATCCATTTAATTTACCCAAAACGTATTGCGTCTTAATATTATTCGGTTTTGGTTTCCCATTAGTTTCAGATAAAGCAAATGTTCCAATTTTTTCGCCAGATGCAATGAGTGGTAAATATTTTTTCTTTTGTTCATCCGTACCATACGATTTTAAAAATTCGGCAAAAATATATATCGAAGAAGAAAATGGTGTGGGTGCAAGAGCTCTACCTAGCTCTTCAGCTATTACGCACAATTCTAACATGCCTAAACCAAGTCCGCCATATTCTTCAGGTATTGCTGTACCCGTCCAACCTAATTCAGAAATTTGAGACCATAACTTAGCATTATAGCTCTGCTTATGATTTTCTAGGATACTCCTTACTGACTTACGGTCACATTTATCTTGTAAAAACTTTCTTGCTTGATCGCGTAAAAGCTTTTGATCATCTGAAAAGTCAAAATTCATGATAATTATTCTTTAGGAATATTCTCTTCTTCAATATCGGATGTAACTTCAGACAGCTCTTCTACATTAATGACGTCATTTTCATTATTATCTTCTATATGATCGCTAGCAGAAATACTTTCCTCTTCAGAAGATGGATTTTCTTTAATTCGGTCATCTATAGCTTGATCAGTTGTTTCCTCATGAACTGTTTCAATACTATCCGTGATTGGAACTTCAACTTCTGAAGTATCTAATTTTTCCTCAGTCTCATTAAGAACTTGAGTTTCATTTATGACTGCTGAACTCATAGGTGTCTCTTCAACATCACTCATCGTATCTTCAACTGGCTTAGCTCTCGTTTCAACTCTAGGTGATCTAGCTGTAAATTTACGTGTTGCTGACTTTTCCATTTCAGATTTAGACAGACCGCCCTGGAACATTTGTCTAAAAGTATCGTTATCAACTTCTTCTAATTCCTCTTCTTCCTCATAATCAGGAATTTGCCTCAATTTAGAAACAATACTGTCTTTTAACTCTTCAGCTGTAATCTTGGACTCGCTTATTTCTCTAAGGGCAATTACAGGTTTTTTGTCATTTTCAGGATCTACAGCAGGGGTAGCGCCTCTTCCCAATTGAACTGCTCTTTCCTTTGCGAGGATAACCAGATCATACTGATTATTAATAAGCTTAATACAATCTTCTACAGTAATACGAGCCATACAATAATTTGAAATTGATGTTGCTTTTTATTGGAATATATAAATAAATCAAGCTTTATATGATTAAAAAAAACATACGTGTAGACAGTCCATGCATCAAAATATGTAAGTATAATGAGGCTTTTATGGACGGCAATGTCTGTATTGGATGCTTTAGAGAGCAGTTTGAAATCACCAATTGGCAAAGAATGTCCGATGAAGAAAAAGCCTTAGTACTAAAAGACGCAAACGAAAGACGAGAGGAATTTAATAAATTTGATGCTTGATATTAATTGGACTTGCAAAGCAACATGGAAGACTTCAAGCTACAATACCATGTGGTGTCTTCTTGGATGTAGTATTGGAGACTTTGGTACAATATTTTACTTTCAAATGATAGATCATTCATTATCAATTTATCTTGTAATGCTAATTGCCATATTCAACGGTCTTGTAACTAGTATATTGTTAGAGACTTTAATTTTAATGAAAAGTTTTCCTTTTTCTGAAGCTTTGAATATCGCCTTTAAAATGAGCTTCATAAGTATGGTAGCAATGGAGATTTCGATGAATTTAACAGATCTTATTTTTGCAGGAGGTGTGTTAACCATTACTATTATTCCATTCATGCTCTTAGCAGGATTTATCACTCCTCTGCCTTACAATTACTATAGACTTAAAAAGTATAATGAATCATGCCATTGAATAAATGTTAGAAAAAGAATTCAAAGTAGAATCTGGAAAGATAATTACATATAGAAAAGAAAATCCCGGTGCAGATAAGTTTTACTTTTCTCATGCAAATGGATTTAGTGGCAAAGTCTACAATAAGTTATTATCAAACATAAGTGATAATTACGAAGTAATAACTTATGATATGCGAGGTCATGGCAATACCACTCTAAAAGCTGATCCAAGTAAATTGAAGTCTTGGTACACTTTTAGAAACGACTTAATAGAGCTTATAAAAATGGAAAATAAACCTGTTGTGCTCTCAGGTCATTCGATGGGTGGAACTGCAAGTTTGCTTGTGGCTTTATCTAATCCTGATCTCGTGAGTAAGTTAATACTTGTTGATCCAGTAATGTTGCCTTTAAGATATATTTTAACTTATAAGTTTTTACAATTTGCTGGCCTATCTCACTTAGTAAATCCACTAGCAAAAAATGCTTCTATAAGAAGAAATGGATGGACAAGTAAAGATGACTCTTTTCAATATTTCTCAAAAAAAAATTTATTTAAACATATTGATGAACAAATTATCAGAGATTATGTTGAATATTGTACCTATACTGATCAAAACAATGAGCTCAAACTTAGATGCGAACCGAGCTGGGAGTCAGCTTGCTTCAAGTTGACATCACATGAAGTTTGGTTTGATCTAAAAAGAATAAATATACCCCTAAAAATAATTCTCACTCCAAATAGTGTAGTCTGCAATAAGCTGAGTCAGAAGAGAATAAAGAAATATAACCCTCAAACGGAAATATGCTTTATTGAAGACACAAGTCACATGCTTCCTCTAGAAAAAACCACTGAAGTATCAAGAGAAATCAATAATTTTCTGTAAATTAACTATATCTATTATCTGAATGCCAAATCAGTTAAAATGATGAAATGGATAATTTTTTAGACTTAGTTTCATCAGTTTGGTCACAAGGAGTGTTTGGAATAGATTTCAATAATGTATTAATCGGTATTCTGATTCTTATACTTTTTGTCCTATTCAGATCTTTATTTTCAAAGATTGTTGTTGGAAGATTGAAAGCAATTGTAAAAAAATCTGCAACTCAAATTGATGACGAAGTTCTAGAAGCTTTTGATGGTCCTCTAAGATTTTTTCCAATCGTAATCGGAGTATACATCAGCACTCAGTATTTAAATTTGAATAGTACACTTGAAATAATTGCCGCAAATTTAAATACATCACTCATCACAATTCAAATATTCTGGTTCCTTTATAAAGTAATTGATCCTTTTTCATTTTTTATTCACAAATTTGGTGAACTGTTAACGTATGATTTAATTGATTGGGGTGTAAGGATACTTAAATTCTTTATATTTATTATTGGAGGTGCGGCAGTACTTGAAATATGGGGCATAAAAGTAGGACCCATATTAGCTGGCCTTGGATTATTAAGTGTTGCTGTTGCTTTAGGCGCTCAAGATTTATTTAAAAACTTAATTTCAGGAATACTGATACTTCTTGAAAAAAGATTTCAAAATGGTGATTGGATAAAAGTTGAAAATATAGTTGAAGGCACTGTAGAGAAGATTGGATTTCGCTCAACACTTGTAAGAAGATTTGACTCCTCGCCGGTAATGGTACCTAACTTTAATTTTGCTGAAAATGCCGTAACGAACTTTAGTAATATGAAAAGTCGGCGAATTTACTGGACCATTGGTTTAGAATATCGAACAACACACGATCAGCTAAGAAAAATAAGAGATGAGATTGAAAAATATTTAACAGATAATGGAAACTTTGTTAAATCAACAGAACAACCGTTGTTTGTTAGGATAGAAAAATTCTCTGACAGCTCTATTGATTTATTGGTTTATTGTTTTGCTACCACTACAAATTGGGGGGAATGGTTAGAGATAAAAGAAAATTTAGCGTTTGAGATCAAAGGTATTGTTGAAAAGAATGATGCTGGCTTTGCTTTCCCTTCTCAATCTATATATATAGAAAAGGGGTCAACCTAAAAAGACTCCTTTTGAAAAAGCTCTTTCTGATTAAGGGTATCTTGGGCATAGTATTTTTTAATCATCCGCTTTGAATTTGACTCTTTGCTTTTAATAATTTCTTTAAGAAAATCTAGATGAACTGCTTCACTATCACCATATAAATTTAATTTTCCACGTCTGTTTAAACCCTCTGAGGAAATTTTTACTATTTGTTCTGCTAAATCCCATCCTTCAATATTATTAATAGTTGAGTTAAGGCCATTCTTTAAAATGTCTGCTCTAAAATTCATTAAATCACCGTAATCGAACTGTCTTGTGATGCTCAAAGCCTCCTCAAGAGCAGTTTCATCATAAAGTAAACCTGTCCAAAAAGCAGGCAATGCACATAATGTATCATACCCACCTGCATCAGCTCCTCTCATTTCAATGAATGTTTTTAATCTCACTTCGGTGAATATAGTAGAAATATGATCAGCCCAATCTTTAATTGTAATTTGATCTTTAGAAAATTCGTTATGCTTGCCCTCAATTAAGTCTGAAAATGAATAATCTGTGCATTTAATATAATTACCATCTCTTATCAGGGCATAAACAGGTATATCTAGAGCAAAGTCTGTATATTTCTCAAAACTCATATTTGGCTCAGTTAGAAATTTGGGTATGCCTGTTCGATCTTCGTCAGTTCTCGTCCACACATATCCTCTATAACTTTCATAGCCTGATATTTCTTTATTTTTAAAAGGTGAGTTAGCAAATAAGCCTGTAACTAATGGTTGAAGTACAGAAGAAACGTTAATTTTTTTTCCCATATCTTCTTCTGAAGTAAAATCAAAATTTGCTTGTACGGTTGCAGATTGATACATCATCTCTAAACCCAACCCGCCAAGTGACCTCATATAGGGTGTCATAATATCTGCATATCTTTTTTTAGGAACCATTGGTATTTCTTCTAGTGTTCCTACGGGCAAGAAGCCAATTCCTAAAAATCCAATGTTATATTTTTTTTCTAAGTTTTTAGTTAAATCCAAATGACTGTTGATTTCACTACATGTTTCATGAACTGATTTAAGTGGAGCACCAGATAACTCAAATTGACCTCCCGGTTCAAGAGTTATGCTTGCATTATTTTTTGTGAGAGCAATTGTATTATTACCTTCTTTCACTTCTTTCCATCCGTCTTTAACAAAATCCTGAAAGATAGTTTGTATGCTCACATCGCCATCATAGGGGATCAAAGATAAATCATTTTGCTTGAAGATAAATTTCTCATGTTCAGTGCCAATTCTTAGAGAGTCATCTTTCTTTATTCCTTTACTGAAGTAATTTATTAAATCTTTTTTATTAATCATTATATATGCTGTTCATTACAAGCGAGGAAGCCACAACCCCAGCTGTTTCAGATTTAAGAATATTACTACCTAGGGTTACTGGCACAGAATTTTTCATACTCCCTAAATCTGTCAATTCGTTTGGAGAAAAGTCACCTTCTGGGCCAATTATAATTCCTATACTTTCATTAAGAGATAAATTTATTTTATTAATTAAACTGGTATTTTTTTCTAGTGAGCAAAAGATAAGTTTATCATGACTCATAGTTTTAATCATTTCTCTAATAGAAATTAAATTATTAAATAAAGGCAAATTTACCCTACTAGACTGCTCCGATGCCTCTATAGAGATAAGCTTTAATCTCTCAAAATTAATTTTTTTATTATTAGTTCTCTCCATTAATACTGGCTGGAAAGAACTGATCCCAATCTCTGTACATTTCTGCACCATAAACTCCATGGGAGTTCTCTTTATTGGTGAGAAAAACAGAGTTATCTTATGTTTATCGATCTCATTTTTCTTACATTCCATTAATTTAAGTTTACATCCGTTTTTAGCATTGCTTACAACTTCAGCTATACATTCAGATTTTTCATTGAAAAGAGAAATATGGTCACCGATTTTACACCTAAGAACATTGTTTAAATAATGAGATTTATCATCACCTAAAGAAACTGTCTCTCCCGCCTTTAAGTTTGAAGTTATAAAAATTCTATTTTTTATCTTATTCATTTATATATATTAAATTCATAATATTAGTTTTGAGGAAATACAAGTTGCAGAAGTATATTCATTTATTAAGACTCCATCAGCCGAATGGATTTATATTACTTATGTTACCCTGTTTTTGGGGAATATTTGCAGCTTTTAACTCGTTTAAAGATATACATAATAATCTTAACACCATTATATTATTTGCCATTGGATCGGTCGTAATGAGATCTGCAGGGTGTGTTATAAATGATTTATTTGATAAAGATCTTGATAAGCATGTAAGCAGAACATCAAAAAGGCCTTTAGCAAGCGGAGCCATAAGCTCATTTGAAGCAATCATAATATTTTGTTTTTTGTGTCTAGTCGGACTTGCAATATTACTTTCATTAAACAAGATGGCAATTACTGTCGGATTTATTTCATTTTTTCTTTTTATATTGTACCCTTTAATGAAAAGGATTACGTACTGGCCACAGTTATTTCTTGGTCTAACTTTTAATATTGGTGTTATTATTGGATTTGTATCCATTAATGGGAATATTTCTTTATCTATTTTCTTCTTATATGTTGCAGGAATATTTTGGACTTTAGGTTACGATACAATATATGCGCACCAGGACCGAGAAGATGACTTAAGAATTGGGATAAAATCAACTGCTATTTTGTTTGGAGATAATTCCAAATTATGGATTTCTGCTTTTTATTCTTTAATGATTATATGTCTGTTAATCTTTGGCCGATTATCTGGTTTTGAATACTTATATTATACTGCAGTTGTTCTCGTAGGAATTCATTTGTTATTTCAATTATTCAAACTAGATATTTATAATAGTGATGCATGTCTAGAAATTTTCAAAAGTAATCGGTATACTGGCGCCCTGATTATGATCTCTTTACTACTGACACTAATTTAATATATGGATTTTGAAATTACAGCTCAAAAAATTATTGAAAAGACTCTCAAAAGTGGAGCTACTGATTGCGATGTTGTGCTTGCAAAGTCAAGTGGTAAATCAATCAGCTGCAGAAAACAGAATATAGAAGATCTTGAAGAGTCAAATGATAGCA
The DNA here is from genome assembly GCA_902544065.1 of uncultured Pelagibacteraceae bacterium. Classification (GTDB taxonomy): domain Bacteria; phylum Pseudomonadota; class Alphaproteobacteria; order Pelagibacterales; family AG-422-B15; genus CACNXQ01. Next base: position 102,246 of record CACCAS010000001.1, on the reverse strand, counting down.
CTATTGGAATAAGAGCACTAGTTGATCAGAAGCAAGCTTTTGTTTCTTCATCTGAGGTTGATGATGATAATATAGAAATACTTGTAAATAAATGTGTATCCATGGCAAAATTAGCACCTAATGATGATACGGCTGTCTTAGGCGACAGTTCGTTGTTTGAAAACGAAATAGGTAATTTAGAACTACATCAAAGTGAAGAGACTAATACCGAAGTTCTAATAGACTCTGTTAAAGAGTGTGAAGATGCAGCTCTTTCAGTGCCCGGTATAAGTAATTCAGAAGGGGCCGGAGCATCTTATTCGCAGGGCGAATTCTACTTAGCAACTAGTAATGGCTTCGAGGGAGGATACAAATCATCAACAAATTCTATATCTTGCTCCGTTCTAGCTGGTGAAGGACAAAGTATGGAAAGGGATTATGATTACTCTGTATCTAGACATTTTTCAGATTTGCGTTCAGCAAAAGAAATCGGAACATCAGCAGCAAACAAAACATTAAAGCGTTTAAATCCAAAAAAAATAAAATCAACAAAACTTCCAGTAATATTTGATAAAAGAATTAGTAATGGTTTAATTGGATATCTTGCTGGAGCAATATCAGGTCCGTCTATCGCAAGAGGAACGAGTTTTCTAAAGGATAGTTTAGGAAAACAAATATTCAAAAAGGATATAACCATAATCGATGATCCAGGAATATTAAAGGGATTGGGCTCTAAACCATTTGATGGAGAAGGAATTCAAGTCAGTAAAAAAGAAATTGTATCCAATGGAAAACTCAATACTTGGATTTTAAATACCTCAACAGCAAAGAAACTTAACTTTAAAACAACAGGAAATGCATCACGTTCTGTTGGAACACCTCCAGGCGTATCGACATCAAATTTTTTTATGACTAATGGAATACTTTCCTATGATGATATGATCAAATCTATTAAATATGGTTTTTATGCAACCGAACTAATTGGAATGGGTGTTAACTTAGTTACAGGTGATTATAGTATGGGGGCTAGTGGTATGTTGATAGAAAATGGCGAGATTACTCATGCTGTAAGTGAAGTAACGATAGCTTCAAATCTCACAGAAATGTTTTTGAATTTATCCGCAGCTAACGATCTTGAGTTCAAGTACCGAACCAATGCTCCTACAGTTCTAATTGAGAATATGACACTAGCGGGAAAATAAGCTTTTTTAGCCATAAACTAATATTTAGATTTAAATTTTTTGTAATAGTATTATGAATACTTTCTCATGACTGGATCGCAGATATTAGCAAGGTTATTTAGAGATAGTATAAGACCTTACACCTCAAGATTGGCAAGTTCATTATTCTTTATGATAATAATAGCCCTTTCAACAGGCGCGACTGCATGGCTGCTTGACCCCGCAATTGACAAAATTTTTCTAGATAAAGATGAGTCAATGTTGCTGTTGATACCAATTGCAATAATTCTTACATTACTAATTAAGAGTGTCGCAACTTATATCCAGGTTGTACTTTTAAATGGGGTAGCTCAAAATGTTATCGCAGATACACAAATCAAATTATTTAGAAAAATTATTAATGCTGACTTATCTTGGCTTCATAAAATACACTCAGCAAAAATAATTTCTAATTTTCTATATGACGTTACTTTACTTCAAGATGCAGTTAGTAGCAGTCTTGCTAATGGAGTTAAGGATTTACTGACACTCGTTTGCCTACTTGGCGTTATGTATTACCAAGACTGGCAGTTAGCAACAATCGCTATAATAGCATTTCCTTTAGTTGGTGTATTGACTAGAAGATTAGGTAAACGAGTAAAAAAAGCTTCAACAGAAACACAAGAAGAAACGGGAGTGCTTGCCTCAATACTCTCTGAGAATCTTGATGGAACTAGAGTTGTTAAGGCCTATCAACAGGAAGAAAAAGAGATTGAGAAACTCAGCAACTCAGTCTGGAGAAGAGTTCAAAAAATTCTTAGAGGGGCAAATGCACGCGGAGCAGCTTCACCGTTTGCAGAGTTTCTTGCCGGATTTGGTATTGCAGGAACACTATATTATGCTGGCTTGAGAGGCCTTCAAGGAGAACTGCCTCTGAACGAATTCGTATCATTTCTTGGAGCAATGATGTTAGCATTTCAACCGCTTAGAAGACTCGCCTCAATAAATACAACTCTTCAAGAAGGTTTCGCAGCAGCTATAAGAGTATTCGGTTTATTAGACCAAAAAAGCTTGATTAACGAAAAAAAAGATGCGAGAGATCTATCATTAAATAAATCTAATATTGATTTACATGAGGTTACTCTCTCTTATGAAGGACAGACCAATTCAGCGCTAAAGAAAGTAAGTCTTAATATTCCCCACGGAAAAACTACTGCTTTAGTGGGACCAAGTGGATCAGGTAAATCGTCTATTTTAAATCTTATACCAAGATTCTATGATCCCGACTCAGGTGAACTAAAAATTGACGGACAAAATATAAAAGATTTGACAATTTCTTCAGTCAGGTCAGTGATTGCTTTAGTTAGTCAGGAACCAATTCTATTTGATATGTCCATAAAAGAAAATATTCTCTACAGCAGACCCAACTCTACTGACGAAGAAATAATCAGTGCTGCAAAATCCGCTGCAGCGGACTCATTTATTTCTGAACTGCCAAATGGATATGATACGATAATTGGAGAGAAGGGATATAGTCTTTCAGGCGGTCAAAAACAAAGAATCTCAATTGCAAGAGCTTTTTTAAAAAATGCACCAATACTACTATTGGATGAAGCAACCTCAAGTTTAGATACCGAGTCGGAAAGCCTTGTCCAGGAAGCGATCAAAAAACTGATGAAAGAAAGAACAACTTTGGTAATAGCTCATAGGCTAAGTACCATAATAAATGCAGATCAAATTATAGTTCTAGATGATGGAAAAATTGTTGAAAGCGGCAATCATGAAGAGTTGCTATTAAAGAACGGCATTTATAAGAAATTATACGAACGCGAATTTTAATTTAATGATAAAGTATCTTGCAAGTAAAGTAATTGCGCAAAATATAATATCGTACTTAGGATCTCTATATATTTTATTTGTACACAAGTCCTCGAAAATAAAATTTAAAGATCGAAAAAATATTAGCGGGCTGTTTAAAAAAAATGAGTCTTTTATTTATTCTTTTTGGCACGACCAACTTTTAATTTGTCCCCTTACGTGGCAAAATAAAAAACCTATAAGAGTTCTTATATCAAAGCATCGTGACGGAGATATAATATCTAAAGTCATTTCGCATTTAGGCTTTAGCGCGATACGAGGATCAACTCACAAATCCAACAAAACTAAAAATAAGGGTGGCATTTTGTCAGCTAGAAAAATGATAAAATCGCTTCAAGAAAATATCTGTATTGGCATTTCCCCAGATGGGCCTAAAGGACCAAGACATAAAGTAAGTGACGGTATAATTAGTATCGCAAAGCTGAGCAATTCAGTGATTGTTCCTGTGGGCATTGGATTTAAAAATAAATGGAAATTAAATACGTGGGATCAGTTCATTATTCCAAAGCCGTTTAATGAAATAACTATAATTTGGGGCAAACCAATTAAAGTAAGTAAAAAAAATACAAAGGTTAAGCAAACAAAAGAAACGCTTGAGAATCAAATGAATGATCTCACAAAAAGAGCTAATAAAGGATATAATTAAAAAAGTGATATTCTTTCTCTACCGTATATTTTCAAATTTAGCTCTCATCTTTATTCCTTTGGTTATCTTTATACGAAAAAGAAATGGTAAAGAATTGCAAGAAAGGACCAACGAAAGGTATGGGAAAAATACATATAAGCGAAAAAAAGGTAAACTGATTTGGATTCATGCTGCCAGCATTGGTGAGTGTCAATCAATACTGCCAATAGTAGATAAATTGGAAAAAGATCAATCTATTAATCAAATATTAATAACATCTGGAACTGTAACATCAGCACAAGTAATAAATAAAAGAATTAAAGGTAAAGTTGTACATCAATTTATTCCTTTCGATGTACCAGTATTTACAAATAGATTTCTAAATTATTGGAAGCCATCTCTTGCAGTTTTTGTAGAATCTGAAATTTGGCCTAACTTTATTCATAACCTAAATAATAAAAATATACCCCAAATTATAATTAACGGAAGAATGACAATTAAAAGTTTTAAAAGGTGGTCTTTATTTGATTCATCGTCTAAAGATTTATTTTCTAAATTTAGTTCCTGCAGTACGCAAAATACAGATAGTACTTTATTTTATGAAAAACTTGGAATTAAAAACACTAATTATACTGGCAATTTAAAATTTGCCCTAACTCCTGATCCTACTGATACTAAAAAATATGACGAGCTCAAAGTTCTGACTGGCGGTAGAAAAATATTTCTTGCAGCTAGTACACACCCTGGAGAAGAAGAAATTATTAGTAGAGTGACTCAAAAATTAAAAAAAACTTGTAAAGATCTTCTTACAATTGTTGTTCCTAGACATCCAAAAAGAAATAACATCATCAATCAGAATATTATTAAAAACACTGCAATTAGATCAATAGGAAATAAAATTAAAAGAAATACTCATATTTATTTAGCGGATACAATAGGTGAATTAGATTTATTTTATAAGTTAGCTGATATAATTTTTATCGGTGGCAGCTTAGTGATGCATGGGGGGCAAAATCCAATTGAAGCAGCGTACCATGGAAAGAAAGTATATCATGGCGAATACGTTGAAAATTTTTCTGATGTATATATGACTTTGGATCAAATGAAATTATCACAAATTGTAAAAAATGAGAGACAGCTAGAACATTTTATTCATGAAGAGTATAAAAATTTAGACAATAAGGTTATAAAAGTTGATGTCGGCAGGTTAAAAAAAGAAGGTGAAGAAACCGTAAAAAAAGTATTGAAAGAAATATATCAATACCTCTGATTCATTATGGAAAAATTTTTTTTGAAAATATGGTACCAGGAAGTATACTACGCAAATCTTGTCTCATTATTTTTTATTCCATTATCATGCATATATATAAGCCTTTTTTACTTAAGAGCGTTATTTTATAAAAATAAAAAGTTCAGTATCCCTATCATATGTATTGGTAATATAAATATTGGAGGAACAGGTAAAACTTCAACGTTACTGACATTAATTGAGGAGATAAAAAAGAAAGATAAGAGAGTATCAGTATTGTTGAGAGGTTATGGATCTAAAAATAAATCTTTTTTCTATAAGGTTTCAAAATCGGATACGTTTAACAAGGTTGGAGATGAAGCTCTGCTCTATGCAGATTACGTCCCAACTTACATCACCACAAATAGAAATTTTGCAATTGAGAGAATAATAAATGAAAAGCAAACAGACATATTATTGTTGGATGATGGATTTCAAGATCGATCATTTCATAAAGATAAAAGTTTACTAACAGTTAATGGCAAGAGAGGTTTTGGAAATGAAATGTGCTTACCTGCAGGACCACTGAGGGAGCTTATAAGACCTGCTCTAAAATCCGCACAATTTGTAGTCATTGTTGGAGATGACCTACATCATATTACAAAAAAATATGATTTTGATAACTTAGAATTCTACAATGCTAACATTAAAGCTGCAGATGTTTTTGATAAGAAAAGTTATTTCGCATTTAGCGGTATTGGAAACAATGATGGCTTTTTTGATACCCTAAAGAACAAAGGATACGACGTTATAAAAAAGAAAAGTTTTCCCGACCATTATCAGTTCACAAGAAAAGATTTAGAAAGCTTATTAGATAATGCAAAGAAAGAAAATTTATCACTTATTACGACAGAAAAAGACTATATTCGTATTCCTGAAGACTATCAGAAGAACATTGATTGTTTTAAGATTAAGCTTGAAATACCGAATGTTGAAAAACTAATAGGAAAATTAATCAATTAAAATAATGAAATCATTATTCAAGATCATGGTAAAGTATCCACTGGAATTTTTGTTTTTTATTATCTTCTTTACAGTTTTTAAAATTCTACCTCTAAGAATCTCGCGTACTCTTGGAGTATTGGTTACTACTTCTGTTGGACCATTTCTTCCAATACATAATCTTTTAATAAAAAATTTATCTATTGCATTTCAAGATAAAGATAAAAAGTGGATTAATAATACAGCTAATAGGGTTTGGATGAATCTTGGCTATACGATCTCTGAATATGCCCATATGAATAGTGTACTTGAGAGTAAGATTGAAGTTATTAATAATGAATTTTCAGATGATGTATTTGATGAAACTAAACATAGCGTAATTGTATCAGGTCATAGTTCAAATTGGGAAATACCTGGGATGGCTCTTCGAAGTAAGATGAATAGGGTCTCAGCGATAGTAAGAGAACCAAATAATCCTCTGATAAATTTTGTTGTAAAACAACTAAGACGCAAATATAGCGTTCAATGTTATAGTAAAAACAGATCAGGGACGAGACAGCTATTAAATCAATTCAATAAAGGAAGTTCTATTGCCCTCTTGGCAGATCAACAATTGTCTTCAGGAACAAAGGTTAAATTTTTTAATAAGGAAATGAATATCTCGACACTTCCTGCTCAAATTGCTTTGAAAGCAAAATGTAAAATATTTTTAGCCTGGGCAATACGAACAAATGATAATAATTTTAAATTTGAGGTTATTGAGTGCATTGATACAAAAGATAAAGAAAGTAATGAAGAAAATATTTATAAAATTTCAGCTCAAATATCCTCATTTTATCAAAAAATGATTGCTAAGTACCCTGAACAATATTTTTGGTTCCACAATAGATGGAAAATATAAGTCTATTTTTTTTTAAAAAATTAATCTAAAAGCAATTGTGGGTCTACATAGGTATTAAACACCATTACTCCCCAGTGAAGGTGAGGGCCAGTTGATCGACCTGTAGAACCTACTTCACCAATAATATCATCCTTTGATACTGTTTGATTTACGTTTACTTTCACATCAGATAAATGAGCATAAATCGATTTTACTCCATGCCCATGATCAAGAATTATTGTTCCGCCTGTGTAATAAAGATCATCTTCGGCATGTATGACAAGTCCTTCGTTGCAGGCATAAATTGGGGTTCCAGTTTCAGCCGCAATATCTAAACCACGATGAGGACTTTTAGCTTTTCCATTTAATATTCTTTGACTACCAAAAACACCACTGATAATTCCTTCTGTTGGTTGAATAAAACTATCTTTAAAATAAGTTAGATCTAAATTTATTTTTTTCTTTTCTTTTATCAAATCGTTCTCATAAATTATTCTTTCGATTATTTCATCATCAAGTGGTGTAACCATTTGTTCTGGTAAACCGTCAATTCTTTGTATGTCGTAGTCTTGTATAATTATATTTATCTGATGAATTTTTATTAATGATCCATTTTTTAAATATGTCACACTTATCGGTTCCACATGGTCCCTACCGACTGCAAATACAAAGTGACCTTTTTCGCTCACTTTTAAAGAATTATTATCTACTATAACTTCATCTGCATCTAATGACTGGCCAACAACAAGGCTTCCTTGAGGTATTTCTTTTGGTAAATCAGCTGCTATAGCTGGTTGAAAAACAAAAAAAAAGATTGCTATTAATTTAATCTTTATTTTCATTTATCTCTTTATATCTCCTTAGTGCAACTTCTGGATTTGCATAAATTTCCTGAAAATCAACATTCCAATACTTCAAATTATCTAGTGATATCTTCTCTTTTGTGATTGAACATTCTACATAATCCCCAGACTTTATTATTTGAAACTGGCCATGATGCAATCTTATTTCTGCCTTCGTAGTAAAACTATTTGTCATTAATTTCTCTAAGTTTGGCTTTTAAAGTAGCAAAATTAGTTTCTATGATCAACTCACTTTCATCTTTTAAATCTTGTTTTGATTTGATTATTTTGTTTGAACTCCTAGTAACTGAGTACCCTCTTTTTAAAACAGATTTATAACTCAAGCTTTCAAGGAGCATACTTTTATTATCTAATTCTTTTTGAAGTCTCTCTACCAAAATATTTTTAGCTTTCAATATAGACTCCTCTAAAGAAATAAGTTCTACTTTACTACTCTTTAATTGCTCACCGAGAACACGAAAATTTAGTAATTGAGAAATATTTTGAAAATAAGAAGTAAGGTTATTTAGAAAAAGTTTTAGTGAAACAGGCAATTTATCTTTTATTGAAATGAAATTATCTTTAAGATTGTCAAGGTACAGATTTATTGAATAATTTAAACGATTATGTTCTTCATTGATGCCTCTCAAAAGTTCTTCTTTATCTGGGGTAGAAATTTCTGCTGCAGCCGTAGGCGTTGGAGCTCTTAAGTCAGAAACAAAATCAATTAGTGTGATATCTGTTTCATGACCAATTGCAGATACAATAGGAATATTACTTTTGAAGACAGACCTGATTACAATTTCTTCATTGAAAGGCCAAAGGTCTTCTATACTGCCCCCACCACGTGCTATGATAATAAGGTCTGGTATATTTACTTCGTCTTTACTAGATAAATTATTAAGTCCATCTACTGCATCAGAAATTAACTGAGCGGCATCTTGGCCCTGAACTGGAACAGGCCATAGAATGACATTACATGGAAACCTCTCATCTAATCTATGAAGTATATCCTTTATAACTGCACCAGTTGGAGACGTGACTATGCCAATCGTTTCAGGATACTTTGGTAGGCTTTTCTTATTTTGCTCATCAAATAAACCCTCTGCAGCAAGCTTCTTCTTACGTTGCTCTAAAAGAGCCATTAAAGCTCCCTCTCCTGCAGGAGCTATTGCATCAACTATAATTGAATAATCTGACCTTCCCGGGTATCGATCAGAATATCCCGTTGTGAGCTTGCCCGAACAAATAACTTCTAATCCATCTTCGGGTACAAAACTAATTCTTGCTGCTGAACTTCGCCAGATTATTGCTTTTATAACGGCCTTATCATCTTTTAAATTTAAGTATATGTGACCTGATGCTGGCCTACTTAAACCCGAGACTTCCCCTCTAACTTTTACGTAGCCAAAACTATTTTCAAGAGTTCCCTTGATAGAGTCTGAAATTTCCGAAACTGAGTACTCTTGGATATTTTGTCTAACCATTTAATTTAATTCCTTATATGCTAATATATCAATTAATTTAAATTTTACTTTATGAAAATTCTTGTACTTGGAAATGGAGCTAGGGAGCATTCTCTATGCTATGCAATATCAAGAAGTCCTTTGACTACATCACTATTTTGTATTCCTGGAAATTATGGAATAAGTCTACTAGCTGAATGTAAAGATTTACACCTTAACAATTTTAACTCTATTCATTCATATTGTGTCGAAAAATCTATTGATTTAATTGTAGTTGGACCTGAGGTTCCATTAGTTGCAGGAATAGTGGATTATTTTGTATCAAAAGGTATTAAAATATTTGGTCCAAATAAATATGCATCCCAACTTGAAGGATCAAAGAGCTTTATGAAAGATCTTTGCGATACTTATTCAATTCCAACAGCTGCCTATTCTACTTTTGATAGCTACGAAGAGGCAGTGAAATACCTAAAAAAACAAAGTTTGCCAATTGTAGTAAAAGCAAATGGATTAGCTGCTGGCAAAGGAGTGACTGTCGCAGATAGTTTTGAAATGGCTGAAAAAGCACTAAAGGAAATTTTTGAAAATAAATTTGGAACAAATATGACTGCAGTCATTGAAGAATTTATGGAAGGTGAAGAAGCAAGTTACTTTGTATGCACTGATGGTACTGAGTTTATTTCTCTTGAAAGTGCGCAGGACCATAAACGCATAGGAGAAAATGATACTGGCCCTAACACAGGTGGGATGGGAGCCTACTCACCCGCTCCTATCTTTACAGACGAAATTAAAAAACAAGTTGATGATGAGATTATATATCCCACACTAAATGCTATGAGAGAGTTAGGTCACCCATATCAAGGTATTCTGTATGCAGGACTGATGATTAAAAATGGGAAGGCAAAACTTGTTGAATATAATATTAGATTTGGAGATCCTGAATGCCAAGTTTTAATGTTAAGAATGAAAAGTGATATAGTTCAACTTATGCTGAGCTGTATTGATAAGGATTTACAAAACTATGAATTAAAGTGGGAAGATGATCATTGTGCAACAGTTGTAATGGCATCGAATGGATACCCAGGATCATTTGAGAAAGAAACAGTGATTAATGGAATAAATAATTTAGAAAATACAGACACTTTTCAGGTATTTCACGCTGCAACAGCTATTAAAGATAAAAAAATTATTGCTACTGGTGGAAGAGTCCTCTCTGTAACGTCAAAAAATGCATCGCTTGGTAAAGCTTTAAGTAAAATTTATGATTCAATTCACTTGATAGACTGGCCCGAGGGGTACTATAGAAAAGATATTGGAAAAAAAGCTTTAACATGACTGATAGAAATGAAATTTTTTCAGGCACAAAGCAAGTTGATGATAAACTCAAAATTAATAAAGAATCTTTAAATGATTATCTAAAAAAGCTTATAGGTAATAATATTCAGATAAGTCAGATAACACAATTTAAGGGTGGACAGTCAAATCCAACTTATCTAGTTGAAGCAAATATTAATAATTTTGTTCTTAGAAGGAAGCCACCAGGTAAACTTCTTAAATCAGCTCATGCAGTGGATAGAGAATGCAGGGTAATGACAGCTCTTCATGATACCGATGTTCCTGTTCCCAAGACATTTGGTTATTGTGATGATGAAACAGTAATTGGTACACCTTTTTTTGTTATGGACCATGTCGTTGGTAACATTTATTGGGAACTTCTTTTACCAGGATGTGATCCAAATCAAAGAAGGGAAATTTACTTATCTATGAATGATACTATTGCAAAGTTACATAACGTTGATTTTAATAAAGTTAATTTAGCTGATTATGGTAAACACGAAAACTACATGGGCAGACAAATTCATAGATGGACAAAACAGTACAAAGATTCTGAAACACAAATGATACCTGAGATTAATGAATTGATAGAATGGTTACCTAAAAATATACCTTCTGATCAAGAGACATCGATCGTTCATGGGGATTTCAGATTAGACAATATGATATTTGACCCTATAACTCATGAAGTAAAAGCAATATTAGACTGGGAATTATCTACTTTAGGAAACCCAATAGCAGATTTTACATATCATATGATGTCATGGAGATTACCAGCGGGCGCAAAAGGATTAGGAATGATGGGATCGGATCTTAAGTCACTTAATATTCCATCAGAAAGTGAGTATGCTGAACTTTATTACAAAAAAACAGGAAGAGAAAAAATTGATAATTGGGATTTCTATATGGCATATAATATATTTAGACTTGCAGGAATAGCGCAAGGCATAGTGGGTCGCGTAAGAGATGGAACTGCTTCAAGCTCAGAAGCTAAAAATTATGAAGCTTTTGTTCCAATATTAGGTAAGCTCGGTTGGAGTATTGTAGAAGGAATTAAATAATTTGAGTAGAAATATACTAGATATAGAATTTGTCAGAAAACAATTTCCTGTTTTTCAAAATCCAAAAACTGCTGATTTTGCATTTTTTGAGAATGCAGGGGGCACATATGTTCCTAAACATGTAATTGAAAAACTTAATGATTTTATGATTACTAAGAAAGTTCAACCTTATGGTGACTTTGGTCCATCAATTGAAGCAGGAAATGAAATGGATAACAGCTTAGAGAAAATTGCAGAACTATTAAATATTTCAAAAAATGAATTTATTATAGGTCCATCAACGACCATGAATATGTTTTTGCTGTCTAATGCAATCAAAGATTGGCTTAAAACTGAAGATGAAATAATTGTAACCAATCAAGACCATGAGGCAAATATTGGTTCGTGGAGAAAACTTGTGGAAAAAGGAATTAACATTAAGGAATGGAAGTTTAATCCAAAAAGTGCTGAACTTGAAGTTGAAGATTTAAAAAATTTAATAACAAATAGAACTAAATTTATTTGTGTCTGTCATACATCAAATGTTGTGGCTTCAATAAATAACTTAAAAGAAATAATTTCAATAGCTCATAGTCATGACATAAAAGTAGTTGGTGATGGAGTAGCGTACATGGCACATGATATTATTGATCTAAAAGAATTAGACATAGATTTCTATGGATTCAGTCTATACAAAACTTATGGTCCACATTTAGCCCTCTTATATGGGAAAAAAGAACTTCTTGATCAAACTAAAAACTTGAATCACGAATTTCTAGCATCAGAGATACCATACACAATGAACCCAGGCGGCCCAAACCATGAGGAATTGGCATGCATGTCGGGAGTCACTGACTACTATGAAACACTTTACAGTCATCATTTTACAGAACAAGGATTGAACCTTCATGAAAAAGGAAAAAGAGTTTTTGAGCTAATTTATAACCACGAAGAAACACTAATCAAAACACTTATCGAATTTTTAAAGATCAAAAAAAATGTAAGATTAATTGGCAAAACTGCTCACTCTAGAAGTGAACGAATGCCTACTGTCTCATTTACTGTGAAAGACAAAAGTTCACTAGAAATTGCAAAAGCTGCAGGTAAAAATCAAATTGGAATTCGCAATGGTGAGTTTTATGCATGGAGGTGTTTGATGGGATTGGGAATTGAACCAAATGATGGTGTGGTTAGAGTTTCAATGGTTCATTATAATAATATTGAGGAAGTAAATCGACTAATAAATTTTTTAGATACTATTCTTTAGTTTGAATTTTTTTTGTTCTTTCAATCTTTTGTCTGACTGACTCTTTCATCGAGATATCCTCAAGCTCATGGTATTCATCCCAGTATACATCGAACTCTTTAGACTTTATGTAACGTCCATACTTGTCTTTTTGGAATGTTTTCTTTTTTTTTATCAATGTTAGAGATATTTTTTTAATTCATTTCTAGCAATTGAGAGTCTATGAACTTCATCTGGCCCGTCTGCTAAACGTAGCGTTCTCATGCCGGCATAAGCTTGGGCTAATCTTGGATCAGTAGTGACTCCTGCGCCTCCAAAGGCTTGAATCGCATCATCTATTATCTTAAGTGCCATATTCGGTGCTGCAACCTTAATCATAGCTATCTCATTTTTAGCAACTTTATTGCCTACCTCATCCATCATTGATGCTGCTTTTAGGGTCAAAAGTCTTGTCATCTCTATATTAATTCGAGCATCAGCAATTCTCTCTTGCCACACAGAATGCCTAACTACCTCTTTTCCAAAAGCTTTACGGCTCATCAATCGTTTGCACATGGCCTCCAGCGCAACTTCCGCAAGTCCAATTGTTCTCATGCAATGATGAATTCGTCCCGGACCAAGTCTGCCTTGAGCGATTTCAAATCCTCTACCCTCTCCCAAAAGCATATTTTCAGGTGGCACCTTTACGTCCTTGAACTCTACCTCCGCATGCCCGTGTGGAGCATCGTCAAATCCAAAAACTGGCAAATGTCTTTTTATTTTAATACCTGGTGTATCCTTATCAACTAAAATCATGGACTGTTGTTTATGAATATTTTCATTCTCAGGATCAGTTTTGCCCATAAAAATGTAAAACTGGCATCTTGGATCCATTGCTCCCGACGTCCACCATTTTGTCCCATTTAAGACATATTGATTACCCTCTTTTTTTATCTCACTTTCAATATTAGTTGCATCTGAAGATGCAACGGCTGGTTCTGTCATTGCAAATGCAGATCGAATTTCGCCATTAAGAAGTGGTTTAAGATATTTATCTTTCTGTTCATCAGTTCCGTATCTAACTAGAACCTCCATGTTACCTGTATCAGGCGCAGAGCAGTTAAATACTTCTGCAGACCACATAGCTCTTCCCATTATTTCACACATAGGAGCATATTCAGCATTTGAAAGTCCATGCCCTAAATCGCTGTCTGGTAAAAACAAATTCCAGAGATCCTCTTTTTTTGCTTCTTTTTTTAAATCTTCAACAATAGGGACAACCTGCCAACGATCATTTCCAAAGTCTTCAATTTGCTTATGGTATGTATCATTATTTGGATACACATTTTTTTCCATAAATGTGTTTAGTCGATCTGTTGTTTGCTGTGCCTTAGCTGAAATTGTCATGGTCTTTTACCCTTAAAAAAATCGTTTATTAAATTCTCACATTGAATTTTTGAAATACTATCATAAATCTCTGGCACATGATTGCAATTTTTTGTTTGAAAAAAATTAAATCCACCGTTGATAGAACCAAAATTCATATCATCTGCTCCATAATATAGTCTTTTTAACTTAGATTTCGATATTGCGGCGGCACACATCATACAAGGCTCTAAAGTAACATAAATACTACAATCGATTAAACGCTCAGATTTTAAGGAAACGCATGCTTGCCTTATGGCGTTAATCTCAGCATGAGCAGTGGGATCGTTATCCGCTGTAACTTTATTATATGATTGGGAGATTATCTTATTATCTTGATTCACGATCACACAACCGACTGGTACCTCTCCCAAATCTAGTCCTTTAAAAGCATTCATTATTGCCTGTTCCATAAATGTATTTTGTGTCATAAATATTTAATTGTAACTTAAATATTGCTCAAAAAAATAAACAATAATAATGGAAAGAATAAATAAAGTTCTCGCAAGATCAACTGATTTTTCTCGAAGAGAGATTGATAAATTCATTATGGAAGGTCGTATTAAAGTAGATGGGAAATTACTATCTACACAAGGTATAAAAGTTTCTTCAAGTAATAAAATTAGTATTGATGAAACTATAATTAAAATTAAGAAAATTACTGAACTAAATTCACTTTATATTTTTCATAAACCTAAAGGATGCTTAGTTACTAAGTCTGATAATAAAAATAGAAAAACGGTTTATGATTTTTTAGGACCTAAACAAAAAAATTTATTATCAATTGGAAGATTAGATTATAACACTGAGGGTTTATTACTATTTACAGATAACGGAGAATTTAAACGAAAAATGGAATTACCCAAAAATAATTTTGAAAGAGTATACAAAGTAAGAGTACAAGGATTTATTGATAAAAATTTCGTAGATAGATTATCAAAAGGACTGAGAATAAAGCATATTAAGTATAAGCCTATAAAAGTAAACCTCATTAGCAAGACTAAGACTTACTCTTGGATTAAAATGTCATTACTCGAGGGCAAGAACAGAGAAATAAGAAATATCTTCGAGTCATTAAATATAACTGTGACTCGGCTCATCCGGATATCTTATGGGGCTTATAAATTAGGATCGTTAGAAAGAAGTAAATTAAAAAAAGTCAAAATATATGAGAATTATTAGCGGGTCAAAAAAAGGACATTCTATTTTTAGTCACAAAGATAAAGATGTTCGACCATTATCTGATAAAAATAGAGAAACGATATTTAATATTCTTACACATGGTAAAGAAATAATTAATTCTGGATTTCAAATTGAAAAATCAAATGTTCTAGATTTATTTGCAGGAACGGGTTCATTTAGTTTTGAAGCTTTATCAAGAGGCGCCAACAGTGCAACAATGGTTGAAAACAATGATCAAATAATTAATCTAATTTATAAGAGTGCAAATAAATTAGGTTTGACTAATCAAATATCTGTTCTGAACGAAAATGCATGCTCATTTGAATCTATTTCTGATAAGCCAAAGTTTAACTTGGTGTATATAGATCCCCCCTATAATAAAAACTTAGTTGTTAGGTCTATAAAAAATATCCTAAAGAAAAATCTTATAAATAAAAACTCTGTACTGGTTATTGAAGAGGAAAGAAAATCAAAAGATATATTAATTCCAGAGCTAAAAATAGAAAGAGTTAAAGAGTTGGGTATATCAAAATTTTCTTTCTATAAACTAACTTAAATTGTTTTTTTGAAGTTCGATGGCTTCCTGAACAAAAGGGTCTACATTAAGAAGCTTTGCTAGGAAAATAACTGTTAATATTTCGATACAAAAATAAAAACCCAACTCCTTAACATCATTTTCCTTAAATATTGAAATTCTTGGTTTAAGACCTTGTTTTATAAGTGTCTCGTTCATTGCGCTCATATGGTTAGAAAGCGTCATATTTATTAAATTCACTTTATCACTCTCCATACTCATGATTTCAAAGAATACATTTTTTGGCCCGTCTAGAAATAATTGAAGAATACTATGCTGGTCTTTAGTCATCTCCGAAACAACTGGCATAAATCCATTTCCATTTTTGCCTAGCGATTCAGCAAAAAGTTGCTTTTTCCAATTACCTACTTCTAGTAATTCATGTCCATAAATAAGATATGCTGCGATATTTTTATTATTTTTCATAGACTGATTTAACTGATCAGCCAAATCTTCAGCCAAATCTTTTTCTTCCATAGCTTCTCTGCCGCCCTCAAGAAAATTTTTGCACAAATCAGAATTAAAATAAAACCCTGGAACAAGAGATGTATTACTGAATATAGAAAATCTTCCTCCTATATCTGGATCATGCTCAATAAGTTTCATTGAGTGCTGCAACGAAAAGTCGTGAAGTTGAGATTGTTTATCTTCAGTTAAAGAAAAAAAGTGAGTTGAGATATTTATTTTATTTTTGCATTGGTCTATCAAGTACTCAAAAATAGATAATGTTTCTGAAGTTTTGCCAGATTTAGAAATAAAAATGAACCCTGTTTTTTCTAAATTCAAAGTTACGACTAATTTATCAATAATTTCGGAATGCAAATGATCAATATAAATTACTCGTATTTCATTTAAAAAGGAATTAATAGCTTTTGAGCCTTGCGTTGATCCTCCAAAGCCAATTACGACAATATTTTCAAATTTTTGAGAAATAATTTCGCGAGATAAAAGAAATTTTTTTTCAAGTTTCTCAAAATCTAAGAATGGATAATTCATCTTTATACTGGAGTTTCCTCTTCAATTAAAACTTCATCAATTTGTCTTTCAAACTCTCTTAGTCTCTTATAAACACTTGCGAGCTCAATTATTGTAGGCCATGCTTTTAGAAGATACTGCATTGATCCCTCTACTCGGCCAAATGCCCTGATTATCTGCTGCATAACACCAAGAGTAACAACACCTGCAACGATTGCGGGTGCTAAAAATACATATGCTGATAAAACGTTTGCCTGCAAAAATGCAACACGGCCAATGTCAAAGTAAAGGTATCTTATGTAACTTAAAAAATGTATCTGCCTTACATCATCAAACAATTCCTCAAGAGTTTTTGGCCTTACAGTCTCATCATCCTCAGCAATTACCAACATTTTTCTATATGCAGCTTCCTGTTTTTGAAGATCATATTCAATTCCAACTAGTCTTAAAATTAAACCAAGAATAATTAAAAATAACGTACCACCAATTGACCACACCAACGCCCCTACAACTAAACCATATTCCCATTCGCCAAAGAAAAATATTGGAATTCCAATGCTGAGGCCAAATAAAATTGGCATAAATTCAACTAGTATCATTAATGCTTCAATCAAACTCGTTCCAAGGGACTCCATGATTCTTGAGAATTTAATTGTGTCTTCTTGAACTCTCTGCGAGGCCCCTTCAATTTTGCGGGCTTTGTCATAAACGGAATGATACCATTCTACCATTGCGGTTCTCCACCTGAATAGAAAATGATTAGTAAAATAACTTACAAGAACTGCAACAGCCACATACATGCCAGCTAACGTTATAAATGATAAAAGACTTGCCCAATATTCCTCTATAGTAATTACGTTAGGAGCTGACAACGCCTCTTGTATCATGTCATAAAATTCACCAAACCATTCATTAATTTTTACGTCAATTTGTACCTGAATCCATAATGACGATAAAATAATTGCTGAACCAATATATGCCCAGTAAAACCATTTTGGATCTTTAAAAAACTTAAACATTTATAGAATATTTAATTTGAATATGAGTTGAGTAAATCATCCACTCTGTTCAATAGATCATTTAAATCTTGGTCATCATTGTAAACTGTAGGATCGTCATAAACTTCTTCTTCAATAATTTCAGGCTTCAACTGCTCTTCTTCTGAAAGCGATGTTATATCATCTATATTTGATAACTCATCTAGCAACTTTTCTTCAGTAAAATTGGTTTCTTGAGTGTCATTATTTTGGGTTTGATCATCTTGAGCCATCTCTTCTGTATCATTTGTATTTTCGACATCAGTAGCCTGATCAGCTAAGTCGTCATTTACCAAAACATCTAGGGATTCAGTATCGTCATTTGTGTTTACTTCATTTGGTACTTCTTCTTTTTCATCATTAACAAAATTACTGTCAATGAAATCTTCTAAAGATGAACTCTCAGTCTTTTTGCTAGTTATTGCACTATTATTACTTGTTAGTATTTCTTCAATTTCTTCTACCACTTCTTCATTTGGTAGCTCTTCACTTGCAGAGTCGTCATTTACAACTGGGGGTGATAACTCAAAGTCAGGGGGTATTTCTAATGCTTTTTGCTTAAGTGAAGTATAATCTCTTACTGTATTATTAGAACAAGAAATAAATATAAAAAAAACTATCAATAGAAAGTAATGACTGATTATTTTATATTTCATTTTTTTTCTTTTTATTTGAAAACAATTCTAAAATTATTATTAGGATACATCCAAGAGTTATATTTATATCAGCAATATTAAATACATACCAATGGAAATTATTATAATGCACGTCAATAAAATCTAATACTGCTGCATACTGATAACGATCAAAAAGATTGCCTAATGCACCTCCGATTATTAAACTAAATCCATAATAATAAACTTTGCTATTAATGGTTAAGGCGTAAATGAACACCACAACAATAATTACAGCCATTAAAATCATATAAATATTATTTACAGTCCTTATGTCATTTTGAAATAATCCAAAGGCGAAGCCTTTATTCCAAATTAAATATAAATTTACGTATTCATTAATTGAGGTTAAAAACTGAGAACTTAAATTTTCAACATCGATGTTGTAAAGTTGTATAATTATATTTTTACTTATTTGATCTAAAGCGAAAAAAAATAATATTAGTAAAAAAAATTTAGAAAGCCTATATACCATTATTGATTTATAACTTGCTCGCAACGTGAACAAATATCTTTTTCTAGATTAGGATAATATTTCCAACATCTCTCACATTTATTGCCATCAACTTTCTTAACTACAATACCTACATCTTTATCTGACTCAGAAATATATGAGCCTTCTGGTGGCTTTTCGTTTAATATTGTTAATTCACTTATTATTGAAATATTTTCAAGAGTATCACTATCAATTTCATTAATATTTTTTGTTGAAAAGAGTGTTACAGATGCTTCAAGACTTGAGCCAATGACTTTTTCTTTTCTCTTTACCTCAATTGCACCATTTATTACTTTACGCAACTGCTTATATAAATCCCATTTTTTTGTGAGCTCTTTATTAATAACATTACTTTCTAAAACTGGAAAATCAACTTCATGGACACTTGATTCTTTTCCAAGTCTGCTTTGCCAAGCCTCTTCAGATGTAAAACATAAAATAGGTGCGAGTAAGGTAAGTAAATTATAGAATAGCTTATCTAATACTGTTCGAGTAGACATTCTAATATGACTATTCTTAGATTCGCAGTAAAGAATATCCTTTTTAATATCAAAATAAAATGAGGATAAATCATTAGTACAAAAATTAAATATTGCAGAAAAAACTTTTTGATATTCAAATATTTTATAATTTTCTATTACTTCTTTTTTTAGCTCCTCTAACTGAGATAATATATATTGATCAAGCTCACTGAGTTCTGCATATGAAATTTTTTCATTATCATTAAATTCAGATAAGTTTCCAAGAATGAAACGTAATGTATTCCTTAGCCTTCTGTAGCTATCAACATTGCTCTTCATGATTTCAGGCCCTATCTTTAAATCCTCTGAATAATCGCTGCTTGCAACCCATAGCCTCAAAATATCTGCTCCAGATTTATTAATAATTTCATCAGGTGAAACTATATTAGCTGAAGACTTACTCATTTTTAGTCCATCTTCGTGAAGAACAAAACCATGCGTCAAGACCGACTCATAAGGGGCAATCCCTCTAGTGCCACATGACTCCAAAAGTGAGGAGTGAAACCATCCTCTATGTTGATCAGTGCCTTCTAAATAAAGAGATGCGGGCCACATTTGATCTTCCTTTTCATCTAAAACAAAGGAATGGGTACAGCCAGAATCAAACCAAACATCAAGAATATCATCAACTTTTTTATAATCATTTGGATCGTACTTATTTCCCAACAATTCTTCTTTAGAGTATTTAAACCAAGCGTCTGATCCTTCTTCTCTATACAAATCGATTATTTTTTGATTAATTTCTTTATCCATTAAAGGTTGTCCTGTTTCTATATGGTAAAATATAGATAGAGGAACACCCCAAGCTCTTTGCCTTGAAACAACCCAATCAGGTCTATCTTCAATCATCGAATATATTCTATTCTTACCTTGTTTAGGGAACCAATTGACTTTATCTATTTCATTAAGTGCCGTTGACCTTAATCCATTCTTTTCCATACTAATAAACCACTGAGGAGTATTTCTGAATATGACAGGAGCTTTAGATCTCCATGAATGAGGATAGCTGTGCCTGAGTGATCCTTTGCCTGCAAGGTTATTATGATTTTTAAGCTCAACGATTACTGCTACATTTGCATCTGCATCAGAGCCGTCATCATTAAATACTTTTTTGCCTTTAAAAAGGGGAACATGGTCAAAATATTGACCATTCTCATCCACTGTTTCCGGAACTTCCACGTTATTTGTAATGCCCAAATTATAATCGTCTGCTCCATGACCTGGGGCTATATGAACAAATCCACTTCCTTGTTCTAAAGTTACAAAATCAGCATCAAATAATTTAACTTCAAAATCATACCCTGAAACTCTAAAAGGATGCCCACAAATTATTTGATCTAAGTCTTTAATTGCTCTAATTTTTGCAAGCTCTTTTACTTTGCACTGAGTTCTTACATTGTCAACCAATTCATCAGCGATAATAATTTGATCTCCTTCATTTAGTAGACTGTTTTCTTCTAATCCATTAACAGAATAAATTGAATAACTTATATCTTTACTGAAAGCTATGGCTCGATTTGCTGGTATAGTCCATGGAGTCGTAGTCCAAATAATAACCGACGTATTTACTTCATTATTTTCCAGTGAAGAAATAACAGGAAATTTTACAAAAATTGTTATCGATTTATGTTCTTTATATTCTATCTCAGCCTCAGCTAATGCAGTCTTTTCAACTGTTGACCACATAACTGGTTTAGAGCCACGATATAAACTCTCATTTTCCAAAAATTTGAAAAACTCCTTCACAATTGTAGACTCAGCTTCGTAAGACATTGTAGTATAGGGATTGAACCAATCTCCAGTTACTCCTAGCCTAATAAATTCCGATCTCTGGATATCAATCCACTTTTTAGCAAATTCCCTACATTCTTTTCTAAACTGAATGATATCTACTTCGTCTTTATCTTTTCCTTTCTCTCGATATTGTTCTTCAATCTTCCACTCTATCGGGAGGCCATGACAGTCCCAGCCAGGAATATATGAGCTATTGTGGCCAAGCATTTGCTGTGACCGAACAACAAAATCTTTTAAAACTTTATTTAAAGCATGCCCCATATGAAGATGGCCATTTGCGTATGGTGGGCCATCATGAAGTACAAATTTCTTTCGGTCTTTCGATTTGTTTCTTAATTTATAGTAAAGATTATTTTTATCCCAATCCTCTAATATGCTTGGCTCTTGTTCAGGCAGCCCCGCACGCATAGCAAAAGAAGTTTTAGGCAAAAACAAAGTTTCACTAAAATCTATTTTATCATCTTTAGCGGTCATTTTATTAATTTAAGATTTTCTTAGCTTTGGATATATCTATTTTCAATTGATTTTTTAATGAATCTATTCCAGAAAACTTTTTTTCTTTCCTAATGAAGTCAATAAATTCTACTTTTAATGAAGAATTATAAATATTCAAATTAAAATTAAACAAGTGAACCTCTAATAAGGGCTTATTCTTATCAAAAGTCGGTCTGACTCCAAAATTGGCAATTCCCTTATAATTCTTTCCTTTTACACTCTTATTCATTACTCTTGCACGAATAGCATAAACGCCATGGTTAGGCTGAATATATTCATCAATTTTAAGGTTTGCTGTTGGAACTCCTATTGTTCGCCCCCTTTGATCACCTTTCATTACTCTAGAGACAATTGTAAACGGCGACCCAAGAAATTTGTTGGCAAGTTTCACCTCCCCTTTTTGAATTAAAGCTCTTATGTTTGATGAAGAGTAAATTTTCATTTTTGTTTTTTTGTGAAGGATTTTATTGGTTTTCACTAAATTTATGGGTGTCACATTAAATGAATGTTCTTTTCCAAAATTTGATAGAAACCGATAGTCGCCAGATCTTTTATTGCCAAACCTAAAATTTTTACCAACAAAAATATTCTTCATAGCTATGCCTGAAAAAAGAATTTTTTTACAAAATAATTTAGGCGTCATTGTTGCAATACTCTTATTGAACTTTAAGACAATCGCATAATCAATTTTATGGGATTTTAAAATTTCTAGACGCGTATCAACTTGTGTTAATAAAAAACCTTTATTATGCTTTTCAAAATACCTCCTGGGATGAGGATCAAAAAGCAATACTCCAACTTTTGCATCTTTTTTTTTATTAAGTTTCTTGGCTAACGATATTATTGATTGGTGACCTTTATGAACACCATCAAGGTTACCTATTATTAGGATAGAGTCTTTCGTAAAATTATACGTCTTTTTAAGATCTTTAAATATTTTCACTTTAATTCACTTTAGAAAATCAGAAACTATAATTTCTTTTGTATCTCTTGAAAGAATATTTTTCACAAGATTGCTAATATCTTCATTGTTTTTTTTACCTGATATTTGATCTTTATGTATACCATTCATAATAAATACAAAATCTAAATTAAAGCTTTGTGCACCAAGACAGTCGGTTCTGATGCTGTCGCCGATTGCAAGGATATCTGACTTATTTTCAATATTATTCATATTTCTCAAATCTTGAAAAGCTTGGTCATAAATTTCAACGTATGGTTTTCCATAGTATACTACTTTGCCACCAAGTTTTTCATAATATTTGCCTAAAGCTCCAGCACAAAAAATAGAGTTTACTCCTCGATAAACAATTTCATCAGGATTTACGCATACGACAGGTTTTTCGCTCTCAATAAAGTCAGTAAATAAATCATTATAATCTTTAGGAGTTTCAAAACTGTCATCGTAAAGTCCTGTTGTTAAAATGAAATCTGCTTCATTAAAATTATCTACTTTACTAATATTTATATTTTCTAATAGATCATAGTCCTTAGCTGGACCTAGATGAAAATAACTTTCACCATGTATTTTTTTGTTAATAAACTTTGTTCCTATATCTCCAGAGGTATAAATATGTTTATAAAGATCAGGATTAAGTCCAAGTTTATTTGTCAAACCCTGCTGGACAACATAGTTAGGACGCGGAGCATTTGAAATTAAATAGACTTCAATTCCATGCTTCTTCATGCGCTCAAGATAAGCAAGAGCGCTAGTATAAATTTCAACACCATTATGGATTACTCCCCAGAGATCGCATAAAATTGCTTTATAGGATAGTGAATAACTCTCAACACTCTCAATTTTATTAATATTCATATTTTATATTGAAATTATTTTATTAACTTATAATCTTTTTTTAAATCAGTTATTAATTAAATGACATCACTTTTTAATCTAAAAGATAAAAATGCAATAATCACTGGATCCTCACGTGGCATAGGTAGGGCTATAGCATATCGAATGGCTGAGCATGGCGCAAAAGTGATAATTACAAGTCGTAAAATTGATGCATGCGAGAACGTAGCAGAAGAAATTAATAGTACGTTTGGTAAGGATACGGCAGCAGCAATATCATGCAATATTTCTGACAAAGAACAATTAAAAAACTTGTATGCTAAATCAAAGGAGTTTTGTGGAAGTATAACAACTTTAGTATGCAACGCGGCTGTAAATCCATATTTTGGACCGTCCAATAACATACCAGATGAGGCATTTGAAAAAATAATGAAATCAAATGTACAAAGTAATTTTTGGCTCTGTAATGAAATATTGCCCGATTTGGTAAAAATAAGAAATGGTTCTATTATTATAATTTCATCAATAGCAGGTCTGCATGGAAGCAGCATGTTAGGCGCTTATGCTATTAGTAAGGCCGCTGACTCTCAGTTAGCAAGAAATATTTCTGTGGAGTATGGCAGAAATAATATAAGAGCAAATTGTATATCTCCCGGACTAATTAAGACTGATTTTGCACGTGCACTTTGGGAGAACGAAGACATTTTGAGAGCAACAACAGCAAAATCGGCGCTCAAAAGAATTGGCATGCCTGATGAAATTGCCGGAGCCGCCGTCTACCTTGCGTCTGAAGCAGGCTCGTTTATGACTGGACAAAATATAGTTATAGACGGTGGAGAGTCTGAACAGTAGTCAAAGTGTTGTAAAATAAGCATTTTTTGTCATCTTTTATAATTATTCGTTTTTGAAGCCCCTCTTGACACATACGCACTGGATCACTATATGCCTAGGTAATTAAGCGAAAGATATTAAATATTTAGGAGATTAAAAATGGATTTTCGACCTTTACATGATCGTGTTCTCGTAAGGAGATTAGACACTGAAGAAAAAACTGCTGGAGGAATTATCATTCCTGATACAGCTCAAGAAAAACCACAAGAAGGACAAATTGTTGCTGTTGGGTCAGGAACAAAATCTGAAGATGGAAAAGTTACACCATTAGATTTAAAAGCAGGAGATATTGTCCTATTTGGAAAATGGTCAGGCACTGAAGTCAAAGTTGATGGGGAAGAGCTATGTATCATGAAAGAGTCTGACATCATGGGTGTCATTGAGAAAAAATCAAAATCAAAATCAAAAAAGAAAAAATAAATCTTAAATCAAGGAGAATAAAAAATGGCGGGTAAAGATATACATTTTGGCACAGAAGCAAGAAACAAAATGCTTAAAGGTGTTAACGTTTTAGCTGACGCAGTTGCAGTAACATTAGGTCCTAAAGGAAGAAACGTTGTCATGGATAAATCTTTTGGTGCACCTAAAAGTACAAAAGATGGAGTTTCAGTTGCAAAAGAAATCGAACTAAAAGATAAATTCGAGAATATGGGAGCCCAAATGGTTCGTGAAGCTGCAAGTAAAACAAATGATGTTGCAGGTGATGGAACTACAACAGCTACTGTACTTACAAGAGCAATAGTTACTGAGGGCTTAAAATTTGTTGCAGCGGGAATGAATCCAATGGACTTAAGAAGAGGAGTGGATTCTGCAATAGATGCTGCAAGCGATGCCATTAGTAGTTCATCAAAAAAAGTTAAAACTAGTGCTGAAGTAGCACAAGTTGGCTCTATTTCTGCAAACGGTGAGGCTGAAGTTGGAGCTATGATTGCGAAGGCAATGGATAAAGTTGGAAACGAAGGCGTTATAACAGTTGAAGAAGCTAAAGGTCTTGAAACTGAACTTGATGTTGTTGAAGGTATGCAATTTGATAGAGGCTACCTATCTCCATATTTCGTGACTAATGCAGAGAAAATGACTGCTGATCTAGAAAATGCTTATATTCTTCTTCATGAAAAAAAATTAACAAACCTACAACCAATGCTTCCTCTATTAGAAGCTGTAGTTCAAGCGGGAAGACCACTTGTAATTATCGCTGAAGATGTTGAAGGTGAAGCGCTTGCTACATTGGTGGTTAATAAGTTAAGAGGTGGATTAAAAATTGCTGCTGTAAAAGCACCAGGTTTTGGCGATAGAAGAAAAGCAATGATGGAAGACATTTCTATTTTAACCGGTGGTCAGGTCATATCTGAAGACTTAGGTATTAAATTAGAAAATGTAACCATTAATGATTTAGGGACGGCAAAAAGAATTAGTATTGATAAAGAAAATACTACAATTGTTAATGGTGCTGGAACTAAAGCTGATATTCAAGGTAGATGTTCTCAGATTAGAAAACAGATTGAGGAAACAACATCTGACTATGACAGAGAGAAGTTACAAGAACGTCTTGCTAAATTAGCTGGTGGAGTAGCTGTAATCAAAGTTGGTGGAGCTACCGAAGTTGAAGTCAAAGAAAGAAAAGACAGAGTTGATGATGCTCTTAATGCTACTAGAGCTGCAGTTGAAGAAGGTATTGTTGCTGGGGGTGGATTATCACTTCTAAAAGCAGCTGGTGCACTTGATAAGGTCAAAACTTCTAACGCTGATCAAAAAGCTGGGGTGGATATTGTTCGTAGAGCATTAGAAACACCAATTAGAACAATTGCAAACAACGCGGGTGTTGATGGATCTGTAATTGTTGGCAAGCTTAAAGAGGGCAAGTCTTCTACTGAGGGTTATGATGCTCAGTCTGATAAATTTGTCGATATGTTTAAAGCGGGAATCATTGACCCAACAAAAGTTGTTAGAACAAGTTTGCAAAACGCTGCATCTATTGCCGGTGTTTTAATTACAACAGAAGCGATGGTTGCTGATGCTCCTGAAGATAAGCCTGCTGCGGCACCTGCAATGCCTGATATGGGCGGCATGGGCGGCATGGGCGGCATGATGTAATAATCGTTCACGATAAACTATAAAAAAAACCCGGCCTAGCCGGGTTTTTTTATTCAAACTTATTAATAAAGTTTTTATAATTACTTTCTATTTCGTTATCCCACTCTGCAACTTTTGAAGAAAAGATATTTGCTGATGATTTCAGGATTATGCCATCATCAAGAACTCTTAAATTGTTAGCCCTAAGTGTTTCACCTGTTGATGTTATATCAGTGATGATTTCTGAAAAACCATTGAAAGGCGCACTTTCAGTAGAGCCATCACTTTCAACAGTTCTGTAATCAACAACTCCACATTTAGAAAAGAAATTATTTGTTAAATTCTTATATTTAGTTGCTACACGCAACCTTTTTGAATATTTATCTCTGTGATTATTGCTCACTTCTTCCAAATCAGCCATCGTCATTACATCAATCCAGATATCCGGTACAGCAACAACCAGATCCGCTTTTCCAAAACTTAACTCCAGATCCTTTGTTATTTTTGAATTAAAATTGAAAATTTTTTCTTGTATTAGGTCATCACCAGTTAAGCCTGCATGGATTGATCCCTCATCAAGTCTATTGGTAATTTCTTTAGCACTTAAAAAATAGAGAACTGTATCTCTTAGTCCCTTTATTGTACCAATATAATCTCTATCATTTACAAGATTTTCAAAAGTAATATTTTTATGTAGAAATAGTTTCTCCATGTCTTTTCTTAATCTGCCTTTACTTGGTAATCCTATCCTTAATTTATTTTTGAATTTCATGATTATATAATTTTACTTAAGTTATTATTATTTGTTGCAAACCCTATAGCTGACAGATTGTTTCTGGACCCTAAAATATTAAGTAACTTATCGTATCTTCCACCAGTTATTAACTTTAAATTGCCTGATTGATCATAGATTTCGAACATAACACCATCATAAAATTCAATTGAATGTCCAAAGTCATTGTTAAAATTAATTTTAGATATATCCATTTCAGATGAGACAGCGTTCTTGAATTCTTCAACGCCATCAATCTCTTTTTTAAAAAACTCAAGCCTTTGATCACTTACAAACTCTCTTAGAATGTTCGGAAAAGTATCAAGAGAAGCGTTTAAACCTAAAAAATTTTTTATCAGATTTACAATTTGTTTTCCGTTGCTTTCAGAGACGATGTTTTCACTTTTCTCCTGAAATCGTTTGACGATTTCTTCAACTGTTCTTGAGCCTGAATCAGAATTGCTATTAGAATTAATTAGATCAGCCAAATTTCCACTTGAATTGGCATTCAAACCTAGTTTTTCATTGATAATTTCATCTTTTTTCAAAATGTCATAGCCGACACCTTGCCCTAATCGATTTAACAAACTATCAAAATATGTTCTTCTAAAAAAATGCCTGACAATTCTTTGTTTCCACCTAATCGGTAAATCTAAATAACTTATAAAACTATTAAAGAGGTTTAGACTGCCTATTTTAATTTGGTATTCATTAATATTTAATTTTTCTAGAATTTTGACTGCCGTTTTAAGCGTATATATATCTTTTTCATAAATGGTTTTTAGCTTTTTTTCTGTAAAAATAATTTCAACCCCTGATTGGTTTAATTCAATTGATGCATCGTTTATTCCATTGGTTGACCTAAATACGGGTCCACTATAGCATAAATTAGCTTCATTTATTTTATCATCACTTTTAATAAAACTTTGACACGTAGGGATCGTCATATCTGGTCTCAGACATTTTTCCTTCCCTGAACCGTCTATAAAAGAATACATCTGACTTCTGATTTCTTCTCCCGATGTTTCATAAAAAATGTCAGAGTCATGTACTAAAGGAAGCTCTACATATTGAAATCCTAACTCAATAAAATAATCTTTTAATCTAATATTTAATTCCTGTAGTGACATAGCTCAAATTTTTAGTATTTCCTTTAGAGTGCTTACTAAATTCTCTCTAATTACTTCTTTTTGACCTGCTTTAGTTTCTTTCCATTTTTCACGTCCAGTTATATTTTTTGAAATCTCACTTCCCTCTTTTAAATCTTTAAGTGATATTTTATTATTTTTAATTTCATCATCACCTGCAATTACAACTGCATCAGCTTGCTTGCGATCGCAATATTTAAGTTGCTTAGCTAAATTTTTTGAGCCAAAAGAAATCTCGCAGGCCATGCCTGCATCTCTAATTTCAGATGCCATTCGAATATACTCGGATAAATTATTATCTCCTAAATTTGCTACAATTACTAAAGGTCTCGATTTGACTTTAATGAGATCCAACTGCTCTAGAGCGACAATAAGCCTGTCAACACCAACAGAAATGCCAGTAGCGGGAACGTCTTCTTTTCCAAATCTTGATATCAGTTTGTCATATCTTCCTCCTCCAGCCACTGATCCAAAAACTATAGTTTCACCTTTTGTATTTTTTACATCAATTAATAGTTCAGCTTCAAAAATCATGCCTGTATAGTAATCCAATCCTCTTACAATAGATGGATCAAATGAAATTGGATAATCGGCAAAATTCCCTAGATAAGAGTTAAACTCATCAATATCATCACTCGTTTGCTTCTGGTCGTTCATGAAGTCTAAAATCATTGATGCTTGTTCATTATTAAGACCTACACCTTCCATAAAATCACCAGATTTATCTTTTCTACCCTCACATAATAAGTCTTTAACACCTTCATCACCTAGACGATCCTTTTTATCTACTGCTCTAAGAATTTTTGACTCAACTTCTTTCGAAGCATTTATTTTCTCAAAAAGATTTGTCCAAATTTTTCTATTTGAATATTTAATTTTAAATTGAGAATCATTTAAACCAAGTCTTCTTAAAATATTTACAACCATGACACATAATTCAGCATCGATTAGATTTGACTGAATTCCGATAACATCTGCATCAAATTGTAAGAATTCTCTGAATCGTCCAGGTCCTGGCTTTTCATTTCTCCATACTATTCCGGATTGATATCTTTTAAATGGCTTCACTAAATTCTGATAATTCTGTGCAACATATCGTGCTAAAGGAGCTGTAAGGTCATATCGCAATGATAGCCATTGACCATCTTCATCTTGTAACGAAAAAACTCCTCCGCTTGGTCGATCTATATCAGGCAAAAACTTGCCTAGACTATCAGTATATTCAATGGATGAAGTTTCTAATTCAACAAATCCAAATTTTTGACACTCTTCCTCTATTACCTCAGTAACTATTTTTCTGAGAGTCAGGAGTTGTTTCTCACTATCTTTAAACCCTCTAGGTAAAATGGCCTTGGGGTTATTGTTATTTTTAGTCATACGATTCCAATCGTTAGTACGATACTACAAAGTTAATTTATTTAATATAAAAAGGGGTCGTTGTTCGCTGACGCTTTTTGTTCAGCAAACTTAAATATGAATATGATGATGTGTAAAAACAATCATGAACAGTGAAATGCCTTATTTATTCAAAAAAGTCAAATTTTTATAATTTTTATTATTAAGTGAAGTAGAAATACTCTATTTTTATTAAATGGTTATCACTGAAAACGTTAGAAAATTAACTGTTATTTATGCTGCGCTTGGCCATCTATTGATGCACATGTTTGCTGCATTTTACTTTGTAATTGTACTTGCGATTGAAGATGAGTGGAAATTTTCATATGACGAGCTTTTAAATCTATGGTTTCTTGGGTCTCTTCTTGTTGGCATAGGATCTTTACCAGCTGGATGGATTAGTGATCGATGGAGCCGTTCAGGAATGATTGCAATAATGTTTTTAGGTCTAGGTATTAGTTCGGTTCTTTGTGGGCTGAGTGGGAATAAATTATCTCTTTTTATTAGTCTATCCTTGCTTGGCTTATTTTGCTCAATATATCACCCTGCAGGAATATCATGGATAGTTAATACATCAAAAGAAACAGGACGTGCACTTGGTTTCAATAATATATTTGGAGGCGTAGGAATTGGATTGGGAGCTTTTTTTGCTGGTATTTTAATTGATCAGATTAATTGGCAAGCAGCGTTTATATTGCCTGGAATAATTTCTATTCTAACAGGCTTATGTCTCTCATATCATTTGAAATCAGGAAAAATTTCATTGACTAATATTAAATCAGAACAATTTCGAGATAATCCAGAAAAAAATCAAATGCTAAAAATTGCAATTATTATGCTTGTAAGTATTACATGCTTGAGTTTTGTATATCAAATTCTTCAAACAAGTTTGCCTAAAATAATTGATATCAGACTGTCAAACAGCTTAAACCTCTCAACGTCTGAGATTGGATATATTGTAGCCGCCATTTATATTGTAAGCGGCTTAATGAACTACATAGGTGGTATTTTAACAGATAAATATTCTGAAAAAGTAATTTATGCTATTGGCATCATCGGACAAGGCACACTTCTTTTATTCATTGTTAGTCTATCAAATTATTGGTTAATTGTTATCAGTCTTATGATTGTTGCTTTTAATTCAAGTATACTTCCAGCAGAAAATCTATTACTGGCTAAATTCTCGCCAGAAAAATATCAAAGTCTTGTATATGGTATAAAATTCATTGTTTCATTCTCTGTAGGGCCAATAGCCCTAATTCTAATTTCTAGAAGCTATGAAATAAGCGGTGAGTTTGGATTTCTTTATTTAGTTTTTGGATTTGTAATGATCCTGCTCTTTATAATCGTACTAACTCTTCCCGTAAAAAAAACATTAGTTGGTACAGCTGGGTAGACTTGAACTACCGACCTCCTGGTCCACAACCAGGCGCTCTAACCAACTGAGCTACAGCTGCATAAGTGGTGGCTCGAGGTGGATTTGAACCACCGACACAAGGATTTTCAGTCCTTTGCTCTACCAACTGAGCTATCGAGCCTCACGTTAGTAATGTAAGTCTTTTATTCTATAAGAAGTATTCGTGCAAAGAAAATATTCTTATTGCTAATTAATTAAGCTTTTCATTTAGTCTGCTTATCAAATCCTGCACACTTTTAAATGAATTTAATTCATGAGCATCAATCATAAGCTGATAATTATCGTCATTTTTAATATAAACGCATGGTAAGTTGATTTGCTTAGGTACAAACTCTAAGTCTTCGAGTTGGTCAATGTAATAAAATCTGCACTTTATTTTTAGCGACTTAAGATAATTACCCCAAATCTTTTCCTTACCGCGATTGTTATATGTGATAGAGCACAAATGACATTCATACGTACTTGGTGAAATTATTTTATGACCCCAATCTATGAGGGCATTAAAAATGCCACTTTTTGCATTGTAAATAAAAATTAATTCTCTCATGATTTAATTAAACCAATCGAACCCAGTAAGTTATTAGTTTGAAACAATGGTAACCCAACTACATTTGAATACGAGCCGTTTATTGACTTGATAAAAACTTCAGCAAATCCCTGAATTTTGTATGATCCTGAAACATTTTTCCATTCATTTGTTTTGATGTAATTATCAATATCTTTTTTATTAAGCAGTTTAAAATTGACTGTAGTTGTGACACTCCTACTTATGACTTTATTCTTAGTATCTCTTAGGCACAATACGGTTGAAACGCGATGTCTTCGACCCGATAATTTATTGAGATTTTTCCTAGCAATAACTTCATCATTTGTTTTATCAATTATTCTTCTTCCACTATAGGCAATAGTATCTGCCGTAAGAATAACAATATTTTCATGCTTCCCATCAAAGTACTTCATCTTTTGAGTGGCTATTCGTTTACAGTAATCTAAGGGCAATTCCTTTTCGTTGATCGTCTCGTCAATATTTGGTGCGATTATTTCATCGGGTTTGATCCCAAGAATTGATAGCAATTCCAATCTTCTAGGAGATGAGCTGCCTAAAATAAATTTCAATATATTCTCTTAGTTATTTATATCTAAATATGATTCTACCTTTAGTAAGGTCATAAGGTGTGATCTGAACAAGAACTTCGTCACCCGCTAAGACTCTAATTCTATTTTTTCTCATTCTACCAGCTGTATGTGCCAGAACTTCATGGCCATTTTCTAGTGCAACTTTAAACATTGCATTCGGAAGTATATCAGTAACTTTACCCTTAAATTCTAAAATCTCTTCTTTTGACATATATTATTTTTTTGTAAGCCTATATTCTATTGACCTTGAATGTCCGTCAAGACCTTCATTATCAGCGATTGTCATAGCACTATTTCCAATTTCTTCAATACCTTCTTTTGTAAACTCAACAAGCGATATTTTCTTTAGGAAGTCAAATACTGATAGTCCTGATGAAAATTTTGCACTTCTTGATGTAGGCAATACATGGCTTGGACCAGCAACATAGTCACCTAATGCTTCGGGTGTATTCCTACCGATAAATACTGCACCTGCATTGACAATATATTTAAGAAAATCTCTCGCATTATCAATGGCAAGCTCGAGGTGTTCAGGGGCTAATTGATTTGAGATATCAAAAGCCTCTTTGAGATCACGTACAACAATGATTTTGCCGTTTTTATCCCAGCTCACTGACGCAATTTCTTTTCGCGGAAGTGACTTTAACTGACTAAGTACTTCTTTTTCAACTGCTTCAGCTAATGCTTGATCAGTGGTAATCAAAATGCTTTGAGCGCTTTTATCATGCTCAGATTGGGCTATGAGATCAGCAGAGATAATTTTTGGATCACTATTCTGGTCAGAAATTACAACTACTTCAGAAGGGCCCGCAAACATATCAATCCCGACAAGTCCTGAGACTTGCCGTTTTGCTTCAGCAACGTAAACATTGCCAGGTCCAACGATTTTATTTACTGGAACCACGCTTTCAGTTCCATATGCCATAGCAGCGACTGCCTGAGAGCCACCCATGCAATATATTTTTTTAATACCCACAATTTTTGCAGCATATAAAACTGATGGATTTATCTGTCCGTCAGTTAATGGTGTGGCCATTACTGTTTCTTTTACTCCTGCAACCATGGCCGGTATTGCATTCATAAGAACTGTACTAGGGTAGCTAGCTGTTCCACCTGGCACATAAATTCCTGCCGTTTCCAAAGGCCTCCACATGTATCCAAGTGTAGATTTTAGACCATCATTAAAACTTAGATCCTGTGGTAATTGTTTTTCATGGTAAACTCTGACTCGATCTGCTGCTATTTGAATAGCCTTGCATATCTGTTCAGGTAATTCATCTGTCTGATTGTTGATTGCAGTTTCATCTAAAATGAAGTTTGATTTTGAAAGTTCATTGCGATCAAGTTCATTGGTATACTTTATTAAAGCGCCATCACCTTTGGTTTTTACATCATTAATTATATTAGCTACAACATCTTTTACATCTTCGTCATCTGACCTATTAGTATTTACTAAATTTTCAAATTCCTGTGAAAAGTCTGAATTGCTTGTATTAATTATTTTGTTCATTAACTTTTTTTTCTGTATCCCAAGGATTTCCTTGATCATCTAATTTGCACCGAATAATTTCAGTTTCGAGTTTTATAATTGCATCATTTTTGAAAAGCAATTCAATTTCAATATTTTTTGACTTATTGGGATAATAGTTAAAAGTCAAAAGTTCTAATTTCTTTGATTTATTCAATTGATCAATATTTTTTGAATAAACTGATATGACGTCCTCAAAGCATAGGACGGCCTTAATACGCTGATTGACTTTATTTACTATTTTTTCTTCCCACATAAATCGTGTAATCATTAGAAAAAATGATCTTATTGAAGGTAGGTATTTAATATCACTTACTTCAATGAGTCCGTCCTGCAATATTGTCCCAATAATTTTTAATTCATCAGTATCAATTGCATTCAAATTCATAATTTTTATACCCGCTTAATCTCGGCGCCACATGCTTCTAATTTTACCTCAATTTGTTCATACCCTCTGTCCAAGTGATAGATGCGATTTAGCGTGGTTTCACCTTCAGCTGCTAAACCTGCTAAAATTAAACTTACTGAGGCTCTTAGATCAGTTGCCATCACTGGAGCTCCTCTGAAACCTGAGCAAGGATTAATAATTGCTCTTTTGCCAAGAATTTCAATATTTGCTCCCATTCTATTCAATTCAGGTACATGCATGAATCTATTTTCAAATATGTTCTCGTCAATAACTGACTTTGTTTTAGCCATGGACATTAAAACCATCATTTGAGCTTGAACGTCTGTGGGAAAGCCAGGATATTCCTTTGTTTTAATTTCAATACCTTCACTAATATTAGATTTATTTACTGTCACAGTACTTTCATCGAAAATTATATCTACAGGCAATGTCTTTAAAGTTTCTAGAACATTACTAATGTGTTCAATATTTAAATTTTCTATTTTGAGTCCATCTCCTGCTAGTGCTCCTGCAATAATATAGGTTATAGCCTCGATACGATCAGGAATAATAGAATAATTTGAGCCATTCAAAGTTGTTACCCCTTGGATTACGAGAGACCTGTTATCACCAAGTTCAATTTTTGCACCCATGGTATTTAAACAGTTAATCAAATCAATCACCTCAGGTTCTAAAGCGATGTTAGAAATTTTTGACTCACCTTTAGCTAATGACGCCGCCATTACGATATTTTCAGTAGCCCCAACAGATACCTTAGGAAATTCAATCTTATTTCCAGTCAGTCCTTTTGGTGCACTACATTGAATATATCCTTTTTCCAATTCAAAAGTTGCACCAAGTTTTGTGAGTGCATCTATATGAATGTCGATTGGCCGAGCACCTATGGCACATCCTCCTGGGAGAGATACGCTGGCTTCACGCTTTCTTGCAAGTAATGGCCCGAGCACTAATATGCTCGCTCGCATCTTTCTCACTAAATCATATTCAGCGATAGTTTTCTCTATATCTGTAAATTGAAGCCCAATAGAATTTTTATTAGATACACTTTTTGTGATATCAACTCCGAGAGATGATAAGACCATACTCATAGTTTTAACATCAACTAGATCTGGAACATTTGAAAGTTGTAGTTTCTCATTTGTTAAAATACTAGCAGCCATGATTGGTAAAGCGGCATTTTTTGATCCACTGACAGGAATCACACCCCTTAGAGGTTGTCCTCCATTTATAACAATTTTCTGCATTGAATTTTATAGCTTGGGAAGAGTAACGCCGGTTTGTTTCATGTATTTTCCTTTTCTATCCTTGTAGGAAATCTCAGGTGGTGCCTCACCCTTATAGAATAGGAACTGACAGCCTCCTTCATTTGCATATATTTTTGCTGGCAGTGGTGTTGTATTTGAAAACTCTAAGGTTACATGTCCTTCCCACTCAGGCTCCAAAGGGGTTACATTGACTATTATTCCACATCTTGCATATGTTGATTTACCTAAACAAACAACTAGCACATCTCTTGGAATCCTAAAATATTCTACGGTGCGTGCCAGTGCAAAAGAATTAGGTGGTATGATACATTCTTTGCCTGGTCTATCAACAAAGCCTCTGTCATCAAAATTTTTAGGATCAACTAAGGCCGAGTCAACATTTGTAAATATTTTAAAATCTTCAGATACTCTTGCGTCATATCCATAAGAAGACAATCCATACGAGATAGTCCCATCTTTTTTTTGTCCATCCACAAAGGGTTCAATCATGCCTTGTTCTAATGACATTTTTTTTATCCAGTTATCAGACATGACGGTCATCTTATTTTTCTTCTTTCTTTCGTTGATATTCTTTTCTTTTTCTTAAATTCTGTCTCAAAGCCTCTGATAGTCGCTCGGTATCATTAAGCTTTTTATTCTTTCGCTCTTCCTTCGAGGAACTGTTTGATTTCATCTTTATTCAATCCTGCTTTTTTAAGCTCTTTAACAAGTTTTTCTTCTTCTTTTTTATCTGTATTATCAACTTGTTTGGACTCTCTTTTCTGCTGTTTTGCCATCGCGCGCTCTCCGCGTTTAGACTTGTAATCGTGATGAATGCCCATAATTATCTCCATGAATTGCGCTACTTTATACAATTTTTTAATAGGATTCTCTAGTAAAAACAAGAAGTGCTATACAAGGATTATATTCTAAGCTTATTGCTAGTCTTTAATGAACAGATCACTTGAAAAATCAGAAAACTTTTCTGAGCCATTTTCTGTAACTCTCAATGAGTGACTCGCTTCAACGCCCCAGCTACCGAATTGCATTACAGCAATCATGTGAAATGTGACATTCGGATGAAGAATAGTTTGGTCCCCTTTAGAGATATTTATTGTATGCTCGCCCCAATCTGGAGGGTAGCCTATGCCAATTGAATATCCTGTACGAGATTCTTTTTTAATGTCGTACTTATCAAGAACAGTCCAAAATTTTTGTGCCACATCATCAGCTGTATTTCCAGGTTTAATGGCTGAAATACCTTCGTCTAAGGCTTCATTGGTAGCCTTAATAGCATCAATTTTTTTTTGCTCTGCCTTACCAAGCAAGACGGTTCTCGCTAGTGGAGCATGGTATCTCTTATGAACACCAGCTAGTTCAACGATTGTAGCTTCACCCTTAACAAACTTCTCTTGTGTTGCAGTCAAATGAGATGCAGATGTCCCTGCACCAGTAGGTAGTAAAGTCGCAATACTTGAGTACTCACCACCAATTCTAGATGTGCCATAAAACATTGCTTTTTGAATTTCTCCAACTGCATCACACTGTCTAATTCCTGGATTTATTATATCAATTGCAGTTTGCATAGCCTGATCGGTAATCAATGCTGCATTTTTCATTAATTCAATTTCATTATCTGATTTTATAAATCTCACCCAATTCACAAGCCTTTCAGAGTCTTTAAGTGATGCATCAGGCAATCCGTCAATAAGTTTTTGATAACAATAAGCTGTAAAATAATGACTATCCATTTCAAGACCAATTGATTGATTATCCCATTTTTTATTTTTAATGATCTCGATTAGATAATCATAAGGATGGTTGGGCCATGTATGAATATATTTTTCTGCATATACAATAATATTTTCTTGTGACCAACAGCTCTGCAAAAATGCACCGCCGGCGTCTTGATCTCTTACAAATAAAAATGGCTCATCTAAATCAACATGAACTAAAACACATTGTGCATAATAAAATGACCATGCATCATATCCCGTGAGATAATTCATATTTGCGGTATCTTGCGATATTAACAGATCTATTTTTTTTTCTTGCATTGACTTCTTAACTTTAGCAAGTCTGTCACTATATTCGCTTTTAGGAAAATTCATAAATCTAGGATAGTCGTTCGCAAACAAGTTTGGTCCAGAAAGAGGACCCGATCACTAGAAGTTTGTCATTAAAGTCGTAGGTGGAAGAATGTAATGATTGGCCGTGTGCCCCCTCTGATCCATTGCCGATAAGTATGTAACAACCTGGTTTAACCATTAACATTTGAGCAAAATCCTCAGAAAATAATTTTGGATCACAATTTCCATCAACATTATTAGGTCCAACGAGATCTTCAGCGACCTTAGACGCAAAAGCTGCTTGTTCAGTTGTATTAATTGTCATGTTTGTTCGAGTATCGTATGTAAATTCAAATTTTATACCGTGAGCATTAGCAATGCCTTCAACAATGTTTTGCATGCTATCTTCAATTATTTTATTGGCCTCAGGCGAAAGTGCTCGAGCATCTCCAGAAATTATAGAATGACCAGGTAAAATATTTTCATTTCCATCGGACTCAAATTTAGTAACAGATACAACCCCATTCATTGCAGGGTTTAATTTTCTTGAAACTATTGATTGTAGTGAAGTTATAATTTGAGTTCCGACTGTTATAGTATCAACCCCCATATGCGGTAATGCAGAATGTCCACCTTGACCCCAAAGCTTGATATTAAA
Source organism: uncultured Pelagibacteraceae bacterium (assembly GCA_902544065.1). GTDB lineage: Bacteria > Pseudomonadota > Alphaproteobacteria > Pelagibacterales > AG-422-B15 > CACNXQ01. Next base: position 63,877 of record CACCAS010000001.1, on the reverse strand, counting down.
AAGGCTTTCACTTGCTGTTATTGTGCCTGGACGTGTCGCGAAAGAACCAGCTTCCATCCCGGGTAGGTTATGAAATGCATAAACTTCATCTATCGAGAATTTTTCAAACAGGCCGTCATCAATCATAGCTTGAGCACCTTGCGTTTTCTCTTCGTCAGGTTGGAATATAAAATAAACAGTGCCATTAAAATTTTTTGTTTCAGAAAGATATTTAGCCGCACCCAGAGCCATTGCCGTATGACCATCGTGACCGCAAGCATGCATTTTTCCCTCATGAGTAGATTTATATGCGCAGTCACTCTCTTCTTTTACTGGTAAGGCGTCCATATCAGCACGTATGCCTATACTCCTATTACTTTTGCCATTTTTAAGAACTGCAACAATGCCTTTTTTTCCAATACCCTCAAAAACCTCTAATCCAAAACTTTTTAAAATTTCAGCAACTTTCATTGATGTAATATCTAAATCAAAATTTAGTTCTGGATGGGCATGAAAGTCATGTCTCCAGGCAATCATTTCTTTTTCGAAATTTTCTGTAACTACATTCATGTCTTAATATTTATAATTTCTTTCTAAGCCAATTATGAAACCTTTTTATTTCATACTCTTCAGGCATTAAAGTACCATTTTTTCGTACGGGGTTATGTATGCCTTTTTGATTAAGTTCACAAGCTTCTGCATCCTGTTTCATTACAAGTACAGCAAAATCAACAACATTTTTCATTGAATATTTTTTATCTTTTAGTGTCTCTTTTCGAAAAACCCACTCAGCTGTTACCTCTGTGAGTTCACTCGACAAAGGAAGAATTCGAACCATCCTGATATGGTCAGTAAAGATTGCTAGAAACATAGAAGGCCAGCTTGTCATATAAATATATCCAGGGAAGTCTGTCTGCTTTTCTAAATACTCCACTCGATGCCCTTGTGCACTACCATTCATCGACCACGTTTCAGTACCTTTTTTCATGCCACCTTTGTACTTTGGATCATCATGATTGATAAATCTTTTCCAGTTAGGGTCATCTTTTATATCAACAAGTCTGCGACCATAAATGGGAACTAGATTAGATAATTCTGGATGAAGGTTTGGACAATGAAGACATTCGCTATAATTTTCCCAAAAAATTTTCCAATTGCATTTTATTCTTTTCTTCCACGTATGACCTATTTGATAATCGCTGACGTTTAATTGGGAAAATGCATCACTATAATCCGGAAAGACTTTTTTAGAGTTCCATTTTGCTTTGTTATCTAAATTGATAAAGATTAATCCATTCCAGACTTTAATATTTACATGAATTAAACAATTTTTATCTTTTTTAAAATTTTTTGGATCAATAATTGAAGAAGTTTTTACCAGACTTCCATCACTCGCGTTATAAGACCATTGGTGATAGGGGCAAACCAATAAATTGGACTTCAACTTTCCATTTTTCTCCTTTTTTAAGATTGAACCTCTGTGGCTGCAAGAATTATAATACGCACATATGCTTCCCTCTTTATTCCGAATAAGGAGAATGTTGAACTTACTAATTTCAACAGTATGAAACGATAAAGGTTGTGATATAGAATCTTCATGGCAAATGTATATCCACTCTTTAGCTAAAACTTTTTTTATTTCTTTATCAAATTGATTTTGATTATAATACCAATTTAATGGCAAAGATTTTTCTGTCTTTTTTAAAATAAATCCTTCACTCATGCTTGTAAAAATTTTATACCCTTATATTGTCTATTGCTAGATATTATGAGAAAAATAATGCATTACATAGCCAAGTTATATTCTATCTTAACAAAAAAATAATTGAAAACATGTTTCCAAATGATCTGACAGAAAAATATAAAAATTGGCAAAATGATGTCTTTATAAAAAAGAAAGCTCATTTTGAAAGACTTGCTAGAGAAGGACAATCTCCAAAGTATATTATTATTTCCTGCGTTGACTCAAGAGTTGATCCAAATTCAATATTCAAATCAGAGCCAGGTGAATTTTTAGTTCATAGAAATATTGCAAATATAGCGCCGCCCTATAATTATATAACGGAACATAGCGGAACAATTGCAGCTATTGAGTTTGGCGTATCTGTCTTAAAGATTGAGAATATAGTTGTCATGGGTCATTCAAGCTGTGGTGGCATTAAAAATGGCTATAACATGTGCAAAGCAAATTCCTTCAATTCCAACTCATCAATTTCAAACTGGTTAAATCTTCTTAAGCCCTCGTTTAACAAACTTGCTAACATGAACGAAGATGAATCGATAAAAAATTTGGAAAAGGTAAGCATCAAAACATCTATTGAAAATATAAAAAGCTATCCATTTGTTCGGGAAAAATTAGATAGTAAAGAAATCAATATTTATGGCGCGTGGATAGATATTGGATCGGGTAAAATTCATGCACTTGATTTTGCATCAAGTATCTTTCAGCCAATTTAGTACAGATAATATATTTAAAAGAATAAAAGACTTCTTTATTTTTAGTGATATAAAGTAGCGATGCAAAATATCGTCTCAATAAAAAAATTATCAAAAATTTATGATAATGATTTTCAGGCACTCAAAAATATCACCCTAGATATAAAGAAAAATGAAATAATTGCTTTGTTGGGTCCAAATGGTGCTGGAAAAACAACAATGATTAGCATTATATGTGGAATTGTTATTCCAACATCTGGCTCAGTAACAGTCGATAATTTTGACATTATAAAAGACTATAGACGTACCAGGTCACTAATTGGTTTAGTTCCACAAGAATTATCATTAGAACAATTTGAGTATGTATTTAACAATGTTTCTTATACACGCGGTATATATGGAAAGGCTCCAAATCCATCTTTTATTGAAAAAATTTTAAAAGATTTAAGCTTGTGGGATAAGAGGAACTCAAGAATTAATGAATTATCTGGTGGCATGAAAAGAAGGGTATTAATAGCAAAAGCTCTTTCTCATGAACCTTCCGTATTATTCCTTGATGAGCCCAGTGCTGGTGTAGATGTTGAATTAAGACAAGAAATGTGGCAAGTAATCAAAGACCTTAGGAATAGCGGTGTCACAATTATTCTCACAACCCATTACATTGAAGAAGCGGAGGCAATCGCTGACCGAGTTGCTGTTATTAATAAGGGAGAACTTCTGGTAGTTGATAACACATCTGACCTTATAAAGAGTATGGGTCAGAAAACACTTCTTATTGAATTACATGAGCCTATTCTAGCTCTTCCTTCTAAATTAGAAAAATATGATCTAACAGTTTTAAATAATGGATTGTCAATCAGCTACAATTATGACTCGTCAAGTAAACAGACAGGTATTACATCACTGTTACAAGACATGAAAGAGACTGGATTAAAGTTGAAAGACTTAAACACTGAACAAAGCTCCTTGGAAAATATTTTTGTCGAGTTGGTACGGGAAAATTAATGAATTTTTACGCTATAAGAGCAATATATTTCCATGAAATGGACAGAATGCGAAGAACAATAGGTCAAAGTATACTTTCGCCTGTTATTTCAACTTCCTTATATTTTATTGTATTCGGATCTGTAATAGGGGGCATGATACCTGAGCTTGATGGTGTGAGTTATGGATCATTTATAGTACCTGGCTTACTTATGCTAACGCTTTTGACGCAAAGTATTTCAAACTCAGCATTTGGAATATTTTTTCCAAAATTCACAGGTTCTATTTATGAGGTGTTGGCTGCACCGGTATCATCTTTGGAAATCATAATTGGATTTGTTGGAGCCAGTGCAACAAAGTCTTTAATTGTTGGTATAATAATTTTATTAACAGCCAGTTTTTTTGTTGAACTAAAAATTCAATATCCTTTATTAATGCTTTTTCTTCTCATATTGACTTGTCTTACATTTAGTTTGTTTGGTTTTTTAATCGGTTTACTCAGTAATAACTTTGAGCAACTGCAAGTTGTTCCTCTCATAATTATAACTCCTTTAGTTTTTTTAGGGGGCAGTTTATATACAATCGAGATGTTACCCGAGTTCTGGCAGAAAGTTTCATACTTTAATCCTGTGGTATACCTTATAAATGGAATGCGATGGTCGTTTTATGGCGCTTCTGATATTAATATTTTTATAAGCGTTGTGTCGCTTGTAGGCTTTTTAGTAGCTTGTATAGTTGGCGTAGCGATCGTGATTTCAAAGGGATACGGTGTAAAAAATTAAGTAATAATGATAAGACTAATTTCTTTTTCTGTATTAACTTTTTTACTTATCCTCAATTCTTACGCAGAGGATCTTTCTGATCTTATAAGCCCAGAAACGTTTGTTATTGACTATAAAGATTTTAAAGCTGAACAGATAAATGCTTCAATACAGGCTAAGAAAGATGTGGTTCCTGTTTTAGGTAAAGACTGGATGATTGTGACAGCAAATTCTTACGCTTCTGCAGCAGGAGCAAAAATTCTTGAGGAAGGTGGAACAGCTGCAGATGCAATGATAGCTGCGCAAGCAGTTTTAGGGTTAGTAGAGCCAGAGTCTTCTGGACTTGGTGGTGGAAGTTTTTTAATTTGGTACGATAACAAAACTAATAAAGTTACTACATTAGATGGACGAGAGACTGCGCCAAGAGCTTCATATGCAACTCAGTTTCAAGACGAGAGTGGAGAGACTAAAAAATTTTTTGACGCTGTCATTGGCGGTCTTTCTGTAGGAACGCCGGGTACACCTGCGTTAATGTTCAAAGCGCATGAAAAATGGGGAAAAATTAAGTGGTCGAGTCTGTTTACCGCTGCAATAAATCTTGGGGAAAATGGTTTTCCCGTGTCTAAGAAGTTGGCGTCATCAATTGATAGAGACTCGGTAAGACTAAAAAAAAGTAGTCAAACATCTGATTACTTTTTACCTGATGGAAATAATCTTAAATATAAACAATTAATAACGAATAGAGCTTATGCTGAAACGCTAAAAAAAATTTCTACAGGTGGTATTGAAGATTTCTATAAAGGAAAAATTGCTGATGACATTATAAATACAGTTCAAAACTATTCTGAAAATCCTGGGTTTCTAGAAAATAGTGATTTAGAAAATTATGCTGTAATAGAACGCGATCCAGTTTGTGTAAGTTATAGAGAACATAATGTTTGTGGTATGGGGCCACCTTCATCAGGGGGGGTCGCAGTTGCACAAATTTTAAAAATTCTTGAGGAATTTAACTTAAAATCACTTGGCTACGAAGATCCTAAATCATGGCAGGTGATTGGTGATGCAAGCCGGTTAGCATTTGCTGATCGAGATAGATATTTAGCAGACAGTGATTTTGTTGATGTTCCCATGAAAGGTTTACTTGATCATGAATATTTAAAAAAAAGATCTAAGAAAATAGAATTAGGAAAAAGAACAGAAAATATTGAAGCTGGAAATCCTTCTCAAGAATTCACATACAATTATGCAGATGATAATTCACTTGAGCTACAATCTACAACTCATATATCAATTTATGATAAGTATGGGAACGCGTTATCTATGACTTCTTCAATAGAAAATGCTTTTGGATCTAGATTGTTAACGGAAAGTGGGTTTTTGTTAAACAACCAACTTACAGATTTTTCCTTTCGTGATGAAATTAATGGGAAATTAATTTCCAATAGATTAGAACCGGGTAAACGCCCACGATCCTCTATGTCACCAACAATCGTCTTAAAGGAAGGAAAGCCAATGTACATTACTGGATCTCCAGGAGGCAGCAACATCATTGGGTTCGTTACAAACTCTCTTATTTCTCTTATTGATTGGGACATGAATGTACAACAATCTGTATCTTTACCTCACGCAATTAATCGATGGGGTAGATATGACATTGAAGACGGTCCAGATTCAAATATTTTAAAAGAAGCACTTTCATCAATGGGCTATGAGACACAATTAAAAAAATACTTTTCAGGAATAAATACTATATATATTGGCGATAATCTTGAAGGTGGGTCTGATCCTCGAAGAGAAGGAATCGCAATTGGAGGATAATAAATAGAATAAGCCCCCATAGCACAATGGTAGTGCAACGCATTGGTAATGCGTAGATACCTGGTCAGTACAGGTTGGGGGCACCATAAAATTTAGAAAATTTTTTATCATATTGGAAAATAATGAAAACTCCTCAGCCAAAAAAAATCCCTAAAATACATATTGCACATGGCGATGAACGTGTTGATGATTATTATTGGCTCAGAGATGATACTCGTAAAAATCCAGAAATTATTTCTTATTTAGAACAAGAAAACCAGTACCTAGAAGATTGGTTTGGAAAAAATAATGATTGCCGTAAAGAAATTTATGAAGAATTAGTTAGTTTTGTGCCACCAAAAGAGGTTTCAATGAAAATTAAATACGGGGATTATCTGTATTACTCTGAAATTAACTCTGAACAACAATATAAAACGTACTATCGTGAGCGTAATGGAAACAAAGAGTTAGTTATTGATGTAAATGCGCTGGCTGAGGGCTTAGATTATATAAATATTACGTCAATAACTCCATCGCCAAACAATCTTTTAATTGCATACGCCGAAGATTTATCAGGTCGACGGGAATACAACATAAAAGTTAAAGAGCTAGCAACTGGCAAAATTATAGACAGTAAAGTTGAGAGATGTTCTGGAAGTATAGTTTGGGGCAAGAAGAATACATCATTTTACTATGCTCAAAAAGATCCTGTTACATTGATAGAAAATAAGGTCTTTGAACACAGAATTGGAACTGATCCAAAAGAAGACGTTCTAATCTATGAAGAAAATGATACAGAGTTCCATATTCATATTTATGAATCACGTACTAAGAAATATTTGAATATTTATACCAGCAAAACTGAGTCTTCAGAGACATGGTTAATTGATTTAGAAGATGAACACAGTCAACCATTTTGTGTACTCAAACGATCTGATAAGCACCTTTATTCGGTTGAAGATACTCCAGAATGTTTCTATGTCAGCAGTAATGCAAAAAATAAAAAAAACTTCGCAATTTTAACATTCACGATCAATCAAATTAATATATATGATGATTGGGAAACTGTAGTTGAACATGATGATAGTATTTTAATAGAAGATTTTGTTACTTTTCCTAAGTATCTTTATTTAGAGATACGCGAGGATGGCCTACCCAAGATAGTAAAAATTAATAGAGAAACATTGGATAGAAAGTATATTGAATTTAATGATCCCGCCTTTTCTTGTTATCTAGCAACCAATAATGAATACCTTGATACTCAATTTTACTATGGCTATTCAAGCCCAAAGAAGCCTAGTTCAATATTTATAGAAGATATTGAGTCAGGCAATAGTGAATTAGCCTGGCAGCAGCCTGTAAGCAATTATGATGAAAGTCAATATGAGGTTGAAAGACTTAAAATTACTGCCCGCGATGAGACAAAAGTTCCTGTCTCACTGGTATATAAAAAAGGAACTGACTTAGCTCAAGCTCCTATTCTTATTTATGGTTATGGTTCTTATGGAATTATTATTGATGCAGCTTTTAGGACATCCGTCTTGCCCTTACTCAATCGAGGATTTATTTTTGCTGTAGCCAATATTAGGGGTGGTTCTGAAATGGGGCGACAATGGTACGATGATGGTAAAATTTTTAATAAAAAGAATACATTTTATGATTTTATTGATGCAACGAAATCTCTAATCAATCAAGGATATGGAAATACTAAAAATGTATATGCAATGGGTGGAAGTGCTGGCGGTCTATTAATGGGAGCAATCATTAATATGGAGCCAGAATTATATAAAGGTATTGTATCAGCAGTTCCTTTTGTGGATGTTATAACTACAATGTCGGATGAAACAATTCCATTAACTACTTTCGAATATAAAGAATGGGGCAATCCAGCGAATGAAGATGAGTACAAATATATTAAGAGCTACTCACCCTACGACAATATTAAGCCATCAAATTATCCTGCTGTCTTAGTCACATCCAGCCTTTATGATTCACAAGTTCAGTATTACGAACCGGCAAAATATGTTCCAAAACTTAGAGAAAATAGTACTTCAGATAATCCAATATTAATGAAGATGAATTTGGTAGGTGGTCATGCCGGTAAAAGTGGAAGATTAAATGCTATGGAAGAAAGCGCTCTCGATAATGCCTTTTTACTTTGCTTGACTAAAAATTCAAATTGATACTTCATTCTTAAACGACAATTTATCCAGACTCTCTTTCTTTGACTCAGTAATAATTTTTCCTCTTTTCATGACATAGATATAATCTGCTAAATCAAATGCAAAATCAAAATATTGCTCAACCAATAGTATGGTCATTCCTTGCTCATCTTTTAAATATTTTATGACTTCTCCAATTTGCTGGATGATGTTTGGCTGTATACCCTCAGTTGGTTCATCCATAAGTAGTAGTTTTGGTTTTGAAATCATTGCTCTTGCAATTGCTAATTGCTGTTGTTGACCTCCTGATAAATCTCCACCTCTTCTATTTATCATTTGCTTCAATACTGGAAAAAGATCAAAAATTTCATCAGGTATGAAATGTTCATCACGTTTTAAACATGCAAAACCAGTTTCTAAATTTTCTTTTACAGATAATAATGGAAATATAAAACGGCCTTGAGGAACATACCCTACTCCTCTTTTAGCAAGTTGGTGAGAGCTAAAGTTAGTTACATTATCCCCTTCAAAAAGATAATTTCCTGACTTTGACGGATAAATTCCTGATAAAAACTTTAATAATGATGTTTTACCCACTCCATTTGAACCCATTAAACAAGTAATTTCTTTATTTTTCGCTTTGAGTGAAACGTCAAATAATATCTGAGAAGAACCATAGTAAAAATTCAAATTACTTATATTAATCATGACTATCTTCCTAGATACACCTCAATTACTTCATTATTAGAGGATACGTGTTCTATAGAACCCTCTGAAAGAATTGAACCTTCATGCAATACAGTAACCTCACAATTAAGATCTTTTATAAATTCCATATCATGCTCAACAACAATAACTGATTTATCTACAGATAATTTTTTAAGAATCTCAACTGTCTGCCTTCTTTCATTAGAAGTCATTCCAGCTGCTGGTTCGTCAATTAATAATAGCTTTGGTTCTTGAGTTAATAGCATTCCTATTTCTAACCACTGCTTTTGACCGTGTGATAACTCACCAGCAATTCTATCTTGTTCATTTTTAAGACTAATTTCACCTAGTATTTTTTGTATTAGATTTATTTCATCTCTATTTAATTTTTGGAATAAAACACTAAAAGGATTTCTATTTTTCTTCATAGATATAAACAAATTTTCAAATACTGTTTTTAGCTCAAAAACAGTAGGACGTTGAAATTTTCTTCCTATGCCCAGTAATGCTATTTGAGACTCACTTTTCATTAGAAGATTTTCATCCCAAACGACTTGATATTTTTGATCACTTTCAAGCCATACGCTACGTTCACCAAATAATACTTTACCTTCGTCTGGTTTAGTTTGGCCCGTAATTATATCCATAAAGGTAGTTTTTCCAGCTCCATTAGGTCCAATGATCGCTTTGAGTTCATTTTTACCAATGCTGTAACTCAAACTATTAATAGCTTTAAAGCCATCAAATGAAACCGAAATTTCTTCAACTTTCAATAAAGTATTCATTTTTCCTTAACAAATATATTTCTTAAAAAACCAATTATTCCATTTTCACTAAAAATTGTGATTATTACAAATCCAAAGCCTAACAAAACTGTCCACCAATTCACCCATTCTATAGTGAATATGCCTAAAGGAATATCGGGTGCCTGTCCACCAGTAAACCATGACGAAAATAATGAAACAAAAGCGGCACCAATGATTGCTCCATACAATTTTCCTCTTCCCCCAATTGCAACCCATACAGCGAGATAGATCGATGCAATAGGCGCAAGCTCTGCAGGATTAATTATACCTGCTTGAGGGTAATAAAGAGCACCAGCAATACTTGAGACTATTGCGGTCAATACAAATATAAATAATTTAAATATTTCGACATTATACCCTAAGAACCTTACTCGTGTTTCGTTATCTCTTATTGATGTAATAACTAATCCAAACTTACTTTTCATGAGTGAATGAAAAAGTAAAAAAATAGATATTAGAAAAATACAACTTGCCCAAAAAAACCCTATAGATATGACCTCTTGTCCTAAATACTCAATGCCAGGAATGTTCTGCAAACCGGAGAGGCCGTTATTACCCCTTAGACCACTGTCATTTTGAAATAAATACAGTGACAGAGCTAAAGTTAATGCTTGAGTTAAAATTGATAGATAAACTCCAGTTACTCTCGACCTGAAAGCAAGCCACCCAAATATAAATGCAAGAATACCTGGTACTGCAATAACTAAAATTAATTGTAAACTAAGACTATCTGCAAACATCCATATGGATGGTATGTCATAGCCGCCGACAACTCCAAAAATCTGGTTTCCAATTGCATTTGATAATTCAGTTTCGGTTAATGGAAGCAACTCATTCGTAGCAGCCTCCTGAACAATAATGGCTGTTCGCTCATACATTAGCCACATTCCAATCATATAACCACCAAGTCCAAAAAAGGCGAAATGCCCTAGAGAGAGAATTCCGCAGTAACCCCATACCACATCCATCGCTAAAGCAATTATGCACAGACAAACGGTTTTGCCTAAAGTTTTGACAAAACTAGTAGATATTAATCCGTTTCCGTAAGGTTCACTAAAAAAAGTTATGAACAGAGAAAATATAACAACAACTATTGTAAAAATTAATGTGTGTCGAGCTAGTAAATCATTTATTGAATTAGTCATCAGCTGCTCTTCCTTTAAGGGCTACTATCCCTTTTGGTCTAAATTGTATAAATAAAATAATAAAGATGATCATATAAGTTTGCGCCGCAAGAGTATTGGATGGATTGAACCATTCTATAAATTTTTGAAGGAACCCAATTAGTGAAGCTCCCGCTAATGTACCCCATATGTTACCCACTCCTCCAACAACCACTGTCATAAAGCTCTGAACTATATATTCAGACCCAAGCTCAGATGTAACCTTAGAAAAAAGTCCAATAGCAATTCCTGCAATTCCTGCAATTCCTGAACCAAAACCAAAAGTTAACATATTTATTCTTTCAGGATTAATTCCCATATTGGAGGCCATCACTGGATTTTGGGTCACTGCACGAGTCTCCAATCCAAGTCTGGTACGATTCATTACGAAGAGTAACAAACCCAGAAATATTAGACTCAAAATAAATATCGCAATTCTTATATAACTGATCGATAGATCGTCGCTGAGACTGAGCGATCCATCAAGCCACGATGGAGATGTAAGTGGTCTTGCTTGTGTTCCAAAAATATTCTTTGCAATTTGTTGTAATGCAATACTGATCCCGAAAGTGGCCAGTAATGTATCAAGTGGTTTACGATACAAATGACGTATAACGAGTCTTTCCATGATCACTCCAGCAATAAATGTAATTATAAATGCGAGGGGAAGTGCAACTAAAAGTGACAGTGTGTGGTTACTTATAAATTGTTGAACAACATACCCCGTATAAGCTCCCATCATGATAAATTCACCATGAGCCATATTAATTACTCTCATTACACCAAAAGTAATCGCTAAACCAATTGCTCCAAGAAAATAGATTGATGCAAGACTTAAACCGTCAATAAGTAAGTCAATATATTTATAGATCTGAACTCTAAAATTTATACTAGCTAGAGTATTTAGTGCGGCATTTGTTACTTCAGAAGAAGTTTCATTGTAAATCGAATAAAATATAAACTTGTTTACTTCTTCATTAATTTTATTTTCAGAAATAAAAGGAGGTGCTAAATTATTTACAACTAATTTATTATACGCAGCAATGCGAGATTGTTCATTGTCTAGTGAACTAATAGAATATCCTCCAACGGTATCTCCGGTAATATTTTGTTCTAATATTTTCTTTAATTCTTCTGGGGTAATTCTTTTTTTATAAACAAGATTATCAGCATATAATTTGTCATATGCATCATTAATTGATATCTCAACATCCTGATTAAAAAAATTAGTTGTATCCGATGTTCCATTACTATTTTTGATTGTAAAACCAGGCACAATTACCCTAGCAATATTTCTATTATTAGGAAGAGAGATGCCGACTTTCACTTCAGAAGAATTGAGGAGTTGATTAAGAGAAGCCCTTATTTCGATCGCAGTATCGCCTTTAAAAGACTCGATTATTTCTAATTTTTTATCATTCGAGTCGGAGTACTTAATAATTGCAAACTTTAGTAATCGATCAATAGCAGTTTTTAGTTCTGCATCTGACTCATTAATGTAAGCATCTTGTAACACTACCAAATGTTCAGGCTGGATGTTTCTTTTTAAGCTATCTAAGCTTTTTCTTCTTACATTAATATCTGAATTAGAAATCTGGTATTTTACTAAAAGAGAGTCTATTTTTGCTCTTACTCCACTATTGGGTTTAATTTTTTTAATTTTTTTTTTGCTGTAATTGCCGATCCTAGTAAGGCCATCTATTTCTAAGGCATCAAATGTCTCATTATTTTCATTAACTATAACTACTTGTTTAGTTTCTTTTATATAGTAGAGGCTCTTCGATTTCCACAGTTCTAAAAATCTTGAAACAATTTCGTCATCAAAGTTTTGCATGTCTCTTAAAATAGAGTCAACAGTTTTTGCTGAACTCTTAATTATATTTTTTGAATTTTCTATTAAGAATATGTTAAATTCATCATGGTGAGCAGCTGCTGGCAGGTTTATAAAAAAAGCATACAGAAGAATTATATAAAATTTTATTTTCATAATTTAAAAACGCCATAAAGAATATAAACTATTCTTTACAGCGTTTTATTTGGGTTAAAATTAGTAGTTAGACTTTAACTGAACACAACTGCTGGTCGAAGTATTATACATCCCACAACCTAAGCTTTGCCAATCTGATGTTAAAACAGCTGACTCTACTAAGTGATCTGTCCACGCATCTCCTGGAACCTCAGTCGTTTGGCTAATTATATCAAACTGACCATCTTCAAGGATCTCACCTATTAAAACAGGCTTTGAGAGATGATGATTTGGGAGCATTTCAGCAGTTCCACCTGTGAGATTTGGAACTGTAATTCCATACATTGCTTCTCTAACTGCATCTACATCAGTAGTTCCAGCTTTTTCCACTGCTTTAACATACATGTTAAATCCAATCACGTGTGCTTCCATCGGGTCATTGGTAACTCTTTCTGAACCCATAGTGCTTTTCCAGTTTTTGATAAAAGCTGTATTTAAGTCAGACTCAGCTGATTGAAAATAATTCCATGCAGCAAGATGGCCAACCAAATTTGTTGTATCAAGTCCAGATAATTCCTCTTCACCAACTGAGAAAGCGACAACTGGTATGTCTTCAGCATTCACACCTGCAGCTGCAAGCTCTTTATAAAATCCAATGTTTGCATCACCGTTAATAGTTGAAATAACACCTACCTTCTTTCCATCAGCCCCAAGCGCTACAACGTCAGCAACAATTTTTGACCAATCCGAGTGGCCAAAAGGAGTGTAATTTACAAAAATATCAGACTCAGGTATTCCTTTATCAATTAAATACTGATTTAGAATTTTGTTTGTTGTTCTAGGATAAACATAGTCAGTTCCAAGTAATGCGAACTTTTCAATACCTAGTTCTTCTAAATAGTAATCAGTAGCTGGTATCGCTTGTTGGTTGGGAGCAGCTCCGGTATAGAATACATTTTTTGAGCTTTCTTCACCTTCATATTGAACTGGGTAAAAAAGTAATCCGTTAAGTTCCTCAATTACGGGTAATACAGACTTTCTAGACACAGAGGTCCAGCAGCCAAACATTACATCAACATCATTGACAGTTATTAATTCTCGGGCTTTTTCTGCAAAAAGCGGCCAATCTGAAGCAGGATCAACAACTACGGCCTCTAGTTTTTTTCCGAGAATACCTCCCTTTTCATTTTGTTCATCAATCAACATTAACATTGTATCTTTTAATGTTGTCTCTGATATTGCCATCGTACCCGACAGCGAGTGTAATATGCCAACTTTTATAGTATCTGCATACGCAGTAATACTAAAAAAGAAAAATGACATAACAACTAAAATTTTCTTGATCATTATTCGTCCTTTCATTTTTTTAACTGCTAAATATTTTCTTAAAAAAATTAAGGATACGAATCTTTACACTTGCCAAAATGACATCCTCAAAAAAAAAATTTAAATATAATTTTTATATTACAAAATAGTATCTTTAATTTTAATGATAAAAATAAATGACAATTATTTGTCAACTTGAAATTAAAACACTATGATAATTTCATGAAAGTAAATCTTCAGAAATCTTTAGGTACAATTGATGTAGAGTTTATAAATAATGATATTGAAAAATTGTATCAGCAAGGTTGTCTTAAAGCCTTACTGCCTCAATCCTACTCTAATTTGCCTCAACTTGTACTAATCAATACTTCTGGAGGCGTAACGAGTGAGGATAAGTTTAATACCAATATAGACTTACACAATACACATATGCTCACTACAAGTCAGGCTGCTGAGAAGGTATATAGTGGATATGGAGACGCGGCTGAACTTAAATATACCATCAACATTGATAACAGTACTCTTTTTTGGATACCAAATGAAACAATCCTCTTTGATAATTGTAACCTAAGACGTCAAATTGATATCCATCTTTTAAATAATTCAAATTTATTTTTTTGTGAAACAGTTGTTTATGGAAGATCAGCAATGAATGAAACGATTGAAAAAGGTTACTACTATGATCGATGGAAAATATTTAATGATAATAAAATTGCTCACCTTGAAATCAATGGCTTTGAAGATAATATAAAAAGAATGCGGGAAAATAAATTTATGCTTAATGATAATATTGCAGTTAACACAATAATAATACTCGGTTCAAGGATGAATAAATTTTATACTGTATTGAAGGATAATATACATGATGAAAAAAGTGTAACTACTGGTATTTCAGAGTGGGATGGTAAGATAGTAATAAGGAGTATTTCATCCAATAACTATTATTTAAAAAAATTTACAAAAAAAATCGTATCAATCATGATGAATGATAAAATTCCTTACATGTGGGGTGCTGCATGAAGCTTTCTCCAAGAGAAATTGATAAAATGATGATCAGCATGGCTGCAATAGTCGCTCGAAAGAGGTTAGACCGTGGTGTAAAACTAAATTACCCTGAAGCTGTATCAATTATTTCTGATTATGTAGTTGAAGGTGCAAGGGACGGCAAATCTGTAGCTGAACTAATGGAAAGTGCAGCACATGTACTAAAAAAGGATGACTGTATGGAAGGAATTGCTGAAATGATTGCCGAAGTGCAGACAGAAGCAACTTTTCCGGATGGAACAAAGTTAGTCACGGTGCATAAACCCATAAGGTAAGAATTATATGATTCCAGGAGAAATAATTACAAGTGACAGTGATATAATTTTAAATAAAGGTTTAGTGAGTTTGACAATGAAAGTCTCCAATACTGGTGATCGGCCAATTCAAGTCGGCAGCCACTATCACTTTAGCGAAGCAAATGAAAGTCTTGAATTCGATAGAAAAAAAGCCTTAGGTATGAGACTAAACATTTCATCTGGAACCGCAGTAAGGTTTGAACCGGGGCAAACAAGAGATGTTGAACTTATTGAAATACAGGGACTAAAAAAGTTATTTGGATTTAATAAAAAAGTCATGGGAAAAATTAAATGAAAAAAATTCCAAGACGGTCTTATGCAGCTATGTATGGCCCCACAACGGGGGATAAAGTAAGGTTAGCTGATACTGAACTTTTCATAGAGGTTGAAAAAGACCTCACAGTCTATGGTGAGGAAGTCAAGTTTGGTGGTGGCAAAGTTATTCGCGATGGTATGGGACAGTCTCAGGTTTCAAGAAGTGCTGGAGCAGTAGACACAGTTATTACTAATGCTCTAATACTAGATGTCACAGGGATATTTAAAGCAGATATTGGACTAAAGAACGGAAATATTGATCATATTGGAAAAGCTGGTAACCCAGATACACAACCCGGTGTGGATATTATTATTGGTCCAGGTACTGAAGTTATTGCAAGTGAAGGTAAAATTGTAACTGCAGGCGGCTTTGACAGTCATATACATTTTATATGTCCTCAGCAAATTGATGACGCCTTACATTCTGGCATTACTACAATGCTGGGTGGAGGTACTGGACCAGCACATGGAACATTAGCAACTACTTGCACGCCGGGACCATGGCACATCGGCAGGATGCTTCAATCATCTGATGCTTTTTCGATGAATTTAGCTTATGCAGGCAAAGGAAATTCTTCGATGCCTTCTGGTTTAGAGGAACAAGTTCTTGGTGGAGCAGCTGCTCTCAAACTTCATGAGGACTGGGGCTCTACTCCTGGTGCAATTGATAATTGTTTAAATATTGCCGATGAATTCGACGTTCAAGTTATGATACATACTGATACGCTCAATGAAAGCGGCTTCGTAGAAAATACAATTAATGCAATTAATAAAAGAACCATTCATACATTTCATACTGAGGGCGCAGGTGGTGGACACGCGCCTGATATCATAAAAATTTGTGCTGAACCGTATGTTTTGCCATCTTCAACTAATCCAACACGACCATTTACTGTTAACACTGTTGAAGAGCATTTAGATATGCTGATGGTTTGCCATCACCTTGATAAATCAATACCTGAAGACGTAGCATTTGCTGAGAGTAGAATACGGAGAGAAACGATGGCTGCTGAAGACATATTGCACGATATGGGTGCTTTCTCAATCATCGCATCCGACAGTCAAGCTATGGGACGCGTTGGTGAGGTTATTATTAGAACATGGCAAACAGCTCATAAAATGAAAGTGCAACGAGGAAGACTATCTGAAGAGCAAGGCGATAATGATAATTTAAGAGTCAAACGATACCTTGCAAAATATACAATAAATCCATCAATTGCTCATGGAATGTCTTCCTATGTTGGCAGTCTCGAAAAAAATAAAAGAGCCGATATCGTTATCTGGGACCCAGCCTTCTTTGGTGTTAAGCCTGAGATTGTAATAATGGGTGGAAGTATTGCCTGCGCACAAATGGGCGATCCAAACGCATCGATTCCAACTCCCCAACCAGTATATACCCGCCCAATGTTTGGAAGTTATGGAAGATCGCTTGAAAACTCATCGGTAACTTTTGTTAGCAAGAGTTCTCTGGAGACAGGCAGCCTTAATCATCTCAATATTCAAAAAAGTATGCTGCCGGTAAGCAATACAAGGTCAATTTCAAAAAAAGATATGGTTTTAAATGATGTTTGTCCAACTATAGATGTAAATCCTGAAACATATGAGGTCAGAGCAAATGGAGAAATTATAACATGTGAGCCAGCGGAAGAACTGCCAATGGCACAGAGATATTTTATGTACTGATTATGGAAATTTGTAATTCAATATTAAGTAACTGTGATTCCTCTGAAGAGGTGGATACAATTTCGCTATCTTATGAGGAGAGATTCATGCGACGCAAAAAATTAGTTTCTGACAAAGGTCATGAATTTCTTGTTGATCTTGAAGAGATGAAATCAGTCTTGAGTAATCAAGCGTTCAAACTTAAGAGTGGAAAATTAATTACAATAAAATCAAAAAAAGAAAATTTAATTGAGATCAAGTCAGAAGATTTAAATAAATTAATATGGCATATTGGGAATAGACATATCCCCTGTCAGATTGAAGCTACAAGAATTCTAATACAAAGTGACCATATAATTGAGGATATGGTGAGAAGACTTGGGGGGCAGACAAAATCTGTGATTGAGCAATTTAATCCCGAAGGAGGGGCCTATGGTATGGGGAGAACACATGGTCACAAGCATTAAAAGTAAAAACTTATTAGATTTAAAATCTCACCAAATTTTACATCTTTGGTTTTCATCTTCATTTCCTATTGGTTCATACGCATATTCGCATGGTCTAGAGGCTATAATTGATGAAAAGCTTATCAAAAATAAAAATGACGTATTGGAATTTATCAAAAGTATTCTCTTTGAGGGAACATGCAGAAATGAGTATATCTTTATCAAGGCTACCTATAATGGAATTAATGTAAATGATTTAGTGCTTGCGAGTTGCTCATCCAAGGAACGTCAGCTTGAAACACTCAAAATGGGTGATGCCTTCCGAAAAATTATGTCTGATAGTTGGGACTATACAATAAATAATGAAACCGCTTTTCCAGTTTGTATTGCTCAAGCAGGAATTAAATTTCATATTGCCTTTGATGATTTAGTTGATTTTTATATTCAATCATTCATATCAAACTTAATTAATATGTGCGTTAAACATATACCTTTAAGTCAAAAAGATGGTCAAGATTGTATGGTCTCATTTCTTGGAATGATGAAAAGATTTCATAATACTATGAAAGAGTATAGCTTGGACGATTTACGCAGTTCAATGTTTTGTGCGGATATTTACAGTATGAAACACGAAAATCTTACATCTAGAATTTATATCACATGAATAATTTTCGAGGTCCATTAAAAATTGGTATCGGCGGCCCTGTAGGTGCAGGTAAAACAAGTCTTACTGAGGCTTTGTGCAAAAATTTATCTAAAAATATTTCAATGGCAGTTATATCGAATGATATTTATACAATCGAAGATGCCGAGTATTTAATGAGAGCTCAAGTTTTGCCAATTGAGAGAATTAAAGGAGTTGAAACAGGTGGATGCCCTCATACCGCTATACGAGAGGATGCATCGATCAACCTCTTAGCTGTAGAAGAGATGAAACAAAAATTTCCTGATTTACAATTGCTATTAATTGAGTCAGGTGGAGATAATTTGGCTGCAACGTTTAGTCCAGAATTAGTAGATTTATCAATCTATGTGATTGATGTTGGAATGGGAGGCGATATTCCTCGTAAAGGTGGGCCAGCAATAAAAAAATCTGATTTACTAATCATCAATAAAACCGATTTAGCAAATCACGTAAATGTAGATTTAGATCAAATGAGATTGGATGTTGAAACTGCCCGATCAGGCATGCCTTATATTTTTGGTGAAATGAAGAATAATAAGGGTATAGAAAATATTGCAGAGTTTCTCAAAACTGAGGGCGGTCTTGAAATAAACTAAACCCCATTTGCCCAAATATATATTTAAGTAAGAGTATTGAATATATCTCATAATTCATCGTTGAATTTAAAAATTTAGAAGTCATAATTCTAATAATGAAAAGTAGTTTAGCTAAGATCGCTCAGCAGAAGAAAATCAAATACTTCTTAATAAGTTTTGTTGATTTATTTGGTATCCAACGTGCTAAGCTAGTGCCAGTCCGTGCTATTTCTGAAATGCAAAAAACCGGCGCTGGGTTTGGTGGTTTTGCGACTTATCTTGATCTTGATTTTGCAGCTCCAGATATGTTTGCCGTTCCTGATCCTGAAAGTCTCATACAACTACCGTGGCAACCTGATGTTGGGTGGTTGGCAAGTGATTTAGTAATGAATGATGCTCCAATGAATCAAGCTCCACGTATTATTCTCAAAAAACAGATTAGTGAAATGACAAAACTCAATCTTAAATTGATGACAGGTGTTGAATGTGAATTTTTTATACTTAATGAAGCAGGTACTGAAGTTGCTGACGCGAGGGATGACGCACAAAAACCTTGTTATGATGTTGCGGCATTAATGAGGCGTTACGAGATTTTAAAGGAAATTTGTGATTCCATGATTAAGCTTGGGTGGAAACCATATCAAAATGATCATGAGGATGCCAACGGACAGTATGAAATGAATTGGGATTATTCTGACTCACTGACAACAGCTGACCGACATGTTTTTTTCAAATTTATGGTTAAAGCTATTGCTGAGAAGCATGGATTGAGAGCAACTTTTATGCCAAAACCTTTTTATAATTTAACTGGAAATGGTTGCCACGTTCACGCATCATTATGGGATTTAAAAAAGAAGAAAAACTATTTTCTTGATATAGATAATGAGCTTGGTTTATCTAAAATGGGATATCACTTTATTGGCGGAATAATGAAATCTGTAGATTCATTCTCTGCATGGTTTAATCCTTCATTAAATAGTTACGATCGTTTGAATGCGAGAATAACCAATTCAGGATCGACGTATTCACCTACCGCCGTTACGTACTCAGGAAATAATAGAACCCATATGATCAGAATACCTGATGAAGGACGTATAGAATTTAGACCTGCTGACGGAGCTGTAAACCCATATCTTTTGCAGGCTGGGCTAATTGCTATGGGATTAGATGGAATAAAAGCTAAAAGAAATCCTGGCAAAAGAATAGATATAAATATGTATTCACATGGTCACAAGTTAAAGAGAATTAAAAAGCTACCTCAGTCTCTTATGGAATCACTTAATAAATTTAAAGTCAGTGAGGTTGTAAAAAAATCTATAGGTTCGAAAGTTGTTTCTCACTACATAAAACTTAAAAAAAGAGAAATTGCAGAACACAATAAAGTAAGCGAAGAAAATAAAAAAGAATGGGAAAGAAAAAATATTATTGATTGCTAAAGTTATTTTGTACCTAAAACAGTGGCTACTAGATGAATACGATCTTCTTCACCTCCATTAATAGCAGTATGATATTTGGTATTATCAGTTAAGTAAATATTACCATCAGCTGGTATGTGATAACCCGTATGCTCAATAAACATCCTGGCACCATAATTTGTTTTGATAGCAATGTGAATTCTCTTTTCTGGATCACGGTGCCAACTCAAAGTCGTTCTTGGAGGCATTTTAATGACCCTGCACCTTCCAATTTCAAAAAAATCACTTATTTTTTCATACACAAACTTGAAATATGAATTGTCCAGCTTGGGATTAAATAGTGTATACCTTGACTCATCAATGTATGGCTCTCGTTCCATTTCTTCAAATGAAGAGTCGGGTTTTGTCCAATATTTCCCTCTGATGTTTCCACCGAACCACTCGTCAAGTTCCTTTGCGTCATAGTTTAGGCAGATTGCATTTGATTTTAACATTCCGGGTTTTGGGGCATCATTTTCAAAGGGTCTAATTTTTATTAAATCATTTACAGCTTGATTTAACTGATCAACATCAAATGAAATTGATTCCAATCTTTCGATATATTGATTTATTGGCGTGTACATTTTTTTCTAGTTTTTATAATTTTAGTATCACTTATTAATATAGTGTTTTATTCAGGGAAAGGAAGATTTTCGAACTGCTTGGTGGGCTTAAATTGTCGCAGTTCCTCAAATTTATAGCTGAATTCCAATGTTTTTTAATTGCAAATAGCTTTTGATTGCTTGCTGCCCTTTTTCTCGACTATAGCCGGATTGCTTATATCCCCCAAATGGTGTCGCGATGCTTCCTGTGAACCAACTGTTTACATATACTTGTCCGCCATTCAATAACGCTGCTGTTTTTGTTGCCATATCTACATCTCTCGTAAATACACCAGCTGCTAATCCGTATTCTGTATCATTTGCAATATGAACTGCTTCTTCATGATCTTCGTAATCTAAAATTGATAGAAATGGACCAAATATTTCTTCTTGCGCTATTGTCATTTCAGGTTTTACTTCTGAATATATTGTAGGTTCAAAGAAGTAACCTTTACGATCAATTCGATTACCTCCTGAAATTACGTTTGCTCCAGCTTGTAATCCGGAGCGAGCATAATTTTCTATTTTTTGCAGTTGTTCCTCAGATATTACGGGAGTAAGTTCAACCCCTTCTTCATCACCGGGTCCAACTTTTATTGAACCAGCAAGTTTTGATAATTTATCGAGTACTTCCTGTTTAATTGACTTATGTACAATCATACGCGACATTGCGGAACAGATTTGACCAGCCTGACTGAAAATTCCAATTTTAGTTGCATTGACCACTTTATCAATATCAGCGTCAGGCAAAACAACAGCAGCTGATTTACCACCAAGTTCAACAACTGCTGGTACAGCTCGCTCTGCTGCAGCACGCAAAATAGTTTTTCCAGTTTTAACTGATCCTGTAAATGTAATTTGTGCAACATCTGGGTGGGCAGTTAAAGCTGCTCCAGCTTCGTTACCATATCCAGTTACTATATTGATAAGCCCAGCTGGAACTCCAGCGTTATGAATTGCTTGAGCAAAAAATGAATGTGTAGCAAGAGGCGTCAGTTCAGCAGGCTTTATTACAGTTGAATTTCCTGCAGCAAACGAACACGCTAATGAACGAGCTACCATAGATATTGGGAAGTTCCATGGAACTATATGACCAGAAACTCCATAAGGTTCATAAATAGTATAATCCATAACCTGACTGTTAACTGGGATTGTCTGACCTTCTATTTTATCTGTAAGACCGCTATAATAATCAAAGTAATTTGCAGCCTCAATAAATTCGTTGATTGAAGATGAAAGAAGCTTTCCATTTTCGGCACAAAGTAGTGCTCCACCCTCTTTACTTATTTTTCGAAGTTCTTCTGCAATCCCACGCATAAGTTTAGCGCGCTCCATTGGATTCATATCAACAAGAATTCTAGAATTATATGCTTTTTTTGCAGCTTCAACAGCATGATTAATATCCGCTTCTTTGCCACAAGTTATTTCACCAATAAGTTCCTCATTAGCAGGATTAAGAACAGGAATTATTTCTTTGTCAGATGTGTCAAGCCATTCACCATTTATATAATGCTGATATTTTTTCATAAATATATATACTTCAAAATAATACTGTTCATAGATAAGAATAGTTAAAATTAATTTAATTTAAAAAACCCTAGATTCCCAACTATTTTTATCCTAGTGTGACTCACATGAATGAAAAAAAGTCAGATTTTGTTAAATTTGAGCAAGTTGATAAAAGTTACGACGGTAAAGAGCTTGTTGTTAAGGGTCTTGATTTAGATATTTCGGAAGGCGAGTTTTTAACTTTACTAGGACCATCAGGATCCGGAAAAACTACAACACTTATGATGCTTGCTGGTTTTGAAACGCCGACTAATGGCGAAATTTATTTTGATGGACGTCCTATCAATAATATTCCTCCACATAAAAGAGGTATTGGAATGGTTTTCCAAAATTATGCTTTATTTCCTCATTTATCAGTTTTTGAAAACTTAGCTTTTCCATTAAAAGTTAGAAAAATAGATAAAGCAGAAATAGAAGAGAGGATTAATCGAACTTTAAAAATGGTATCACTAACTGGATTTGAAAATAGGATGCCAGCTCAATTGTCAGGAGGACAGCAACAAAGAGTTGCCGTTGCGAGAGCTTTAGTTTTTGACCCAAAACTTGTACTCATGGATGAGCCACTTGGTGCATTGGATAAAAATTTGAGAGAAAGTATGCAATACGAACTAAAACATATTCATGAGTCCCTTGGTGTGACAGTTGTTTATGTTACTCACGATCAAGGAGAAGCTTTAACGATGTCAAATCGTATTGCTGTATTTAATGATGGAAAGGTACAACAACTATCAGGTCCTAATGAATTGTATGAAACGCCTGTAAATTCATTTGTTGCTAGTTTTATTGGAGAAAACAATACGTTTACCGGTACGGTAACAGAAATAGCTTCTGGGTCTGCAAAAATTCAAACAGATTCAGGCGATACAATATTCGCTAACCCAATAGCTGTAAATTCCTCCGGGGATAAATCCAGGATATCTCTTAGGCCTGAAAGAGTGAGCATTGATCCAAATGAACAACTTGAAAATCAATTTACTAGTGTAATTCGCGAAATCATCTATCATGGAGATCATACTCGGGTACGAGTAAATCTTTTGGGGAATGATGAATTTATACTCAAAGTACCGAATGCAAGTAGCGATTTAGATTTCAATGTAGGAGATAATTTAGATTTAGGATGGTCTTCTCATGATTGTCGAGCCTTAGATTATTAAACCTTTGATACTACATATAGATTGATATCTAAAATATTGAAAAAATTTCATTTTTTTTGTTGCGTTTTTGTTAAGACCCCTGTGTAATACTTTCTTTATATAAAAAAAAGGAGACGATTAATCATGCAAAGATTAACAAAACTAATCTCATTGGCTGCTTTATTGGTGGCTCCATCTTTAGCTACAGCTGCGGAAGTAAATGTAGTGTCATGGGGAGGCGCTTATACTGAAAGTCAAAAACTTGGATATGGAGATCCATACCAAGAAATGAGTGGTGTTCAAGTAAACTGGCTTGACTATCAAGGAAACTTGGATTCCATCAAATCACAAGTTGAGTCTGGAACAATTACTTATGACATCATTGACGTATTTGCGAAAGATACAATAACTGGATGTGACGAAGGTTACTTCGTGGAATTTGACTTTGATAATGATTTTCCACCTGCGCCAGATGGAACACCAGCAAGTCAAGACTTTTTCGCACCTATGCCAAGTAAATGCGCAGTTGGTAACATTCTATACTCATGGAATTACGCTTATCATACTGACAACATAAACTTTCCAGGAACTTATCCTTCTACAATAGGTGATTTCTTTGATCCTGATAAATATCCAGGCAAAAGATCAATTTATGGATCGGCAATGTCAAATCTTGAAATTGCTTTAATGGCAGATGGTGTTCCTTCAAGCGAAGTATATGATTACATGTTAGATAATGGCATCGATCGAGCGCTTGATAAACTGACTGAACTTTGCACTCATCCGAAAGGTGGTTGTATTACTTGGTCAGCTGGTGCACAGCCCCCAGAGCAGCTTGTTTCAGGTGAAGTTATCATGGCAACAGGATGGAATGGACGTCATTTTAACGCCATACAAAAAGAGGGATCACCTCTAAAAATGGTATGGGACGGTCAACTTCTTGATTATGAGTATTTTGCTCTCGTAAACGGAGGTCCAAATCAAGAAGAAGCTATGAAGGCTCTTCAATACTTTACTAGTACTGAGGGTTTAGCTGGAAGCGCTAAGCATATTGCATATGCACCTTTCCGCATTTCTTCATTAGATGTAATTACTGCTGCTGAGCCATGGTATTATTCAGAAGAATCTGGTCCTCTGGAAATTATGCCACACATGCCTACTGCTCCGGTAAATACGGAAAATTATCTCTTACTTGACCCTATATTCTGGGCAGATAATGAGACTGAAATTAACGACCAATGGGATGCATGGAAGTCTAATACTCTATAATTCCTAATACATCTTAGGCAATCATGATTGATTGCCTAAGATGCAAAAAATTTTCCTTTAAATACTAATACAAATGACCATAATCACCATATGACAAATGGTGAAATACGTACATCAGATGGCGAATTACTTTCCGTAAAGCTAAAAAAAGTTGAGTCTAGAAAGAGAACGGGTGCTCTAATATTAGTCTTACCGTTACTACTGTTTATAATTATAACGTATATTTTTCCAATCATTCAGATGCTTCAACGAAGTGTTGATAATACTCAAATGAATGATTTATTAAATAATACATACCAAGTTATTCAAAATTGGGATGGATCAGATTTTCCACCTGAAGAAGTTGTAAAGACTTTCTATAATGATTTAAAATATCTCTCCGAAAATAAGCTCCATGGTAAAATAGCAGTTAGACTTAACTATGAAAAAGGGGGCTTTTCTAGCTTAATCAAAAAAACAGTAAGGAAACTAGATTCATTTGACACTAATGGAAATTATTTACAACAGTTCAAAGAAATACATAAAAGATGGGCTGATCAAGAATATTGGCTTGCACTCAAACGAGCAACTGTTCCTTATCACGGAAGAAAATACCTAGCATCGTTTGATTTCAAACAAGACTTTGATGGATCTATTGTTCGCATTGAAGAAAAGAAACGAATTAATGTTACCTTGTGGCTAAGGACAATTTATGTCGCTTTAGGTGTTACATTATGTTGCTTAATATTAGCCTACCCAATCGCACATTTATTATCTGTTTTACCAACACGTTATTCAAACTTACTTATGATTTGTGTGCTCTTACCATTTTGGACCTCACTTTTAGTAAGAACTTCAAGTTGGATGGTTTTACTACAAACTCAAGGGGTCCTTAATGATTTCCTAGTATTCCTTGGAATTGTCGCCGATGAAAATAGACTTGAGCTTATGTATAACATGACGGGGACTTTTATTGCAATGACGCAAATTCTGCTTCCATTTATGGTTTTGCCTCTATATAGCGTGATGAAAACTATTTCTCCAAGTCTAATGCGAGCTGCAACATCAATGGGTGCAACACCTTTTCATGCATTTCGCAAAATATATTTTCCTCTTACATACGCAGGTATTAGTGCTGGATCGATTTTAGTCTTTGTGCTCGCAATTGGATACTACATTACACCTGCTTTGGTTGGTGGTGCGAAAGGAACATTAATTAGTAACCGTATTGCATATCACATGCAGTCCACACTTGATTGGTCATATGCCACCGCAATGGCAACTATTCTCTTAGTTGGCGTTTTGGTTGTTTATTATGTTTATAACAGAGTAGTAGGAATTGATAATATGAGGTTGGGGTAATATGGCATTAGCAAAATATACAGAAACAAGGTATCGCATTTGGCATTATAGTTATTTAGTTATTTGTGCTTCGGTATTTTTTTTCTTAATTGCTCCTCTCTTTGTAATTGTTCCATTATCATTTAATGCTGAACAGTATATTCATTTCTCATCAGGAATGATGGCATTGGATCCAGATGCATTTTCTCTTAGGTGGTATGAAGATATGATATATGGCACAAAAAATCCTTGGGGGATTGCAGTAAAAAATAGTTTCTACTTCGCGTTTTTTGCCACGGTTGGGGCAACAACTCTTGGGACTATTGCAGCGCTTGGATTAAGCAGTAGATACATGCCTTATAAATCTCTTATCATGAGTATTTTGATTTCGCCGATGATTATCCCTCTGATTATTTCTGGTTCTGCGATCTTCTTTTCACTCGCAAAGGTAGGTCTAGCATCATCATTTATTGGAGTTGTAATTGCACACATTATCCTTGGAACCCCTTTTGTTGTTATAACTGTAACTGCAACCCTAAGCGGCTTTGATGATAGTATTACACGAGCAGCATCTAGTCTTGGTAGTACACCTACAAATACTTTTTTTAAAATTACGCTACCTCTTATCACACCAGGTATAATTTCTGGGGCACTCTTTGCGTTTGTAACATCGTTTGATGAAATAGTAGTTATTTTATTCGTTGCAGGAGGTGATAGATCATTAACGACTATTCCATTGCAAATGTGGACAGGGTTAAGAGAGCAATTAAGCCCAACTATAATGGCTGTTGCGACTTGCCTGATTGTGCTATCAACATTAATCCTTATAGTAACAGAATTGTTGCGTAGAAGATCAGAGAGAATTAGAGGAATATCAGCACAATAGTATAAATTGTAGCCAAGGAAATCCTTTGTTTCCTATCAGCTAATCACTAATCCATCTTCTTTTAATTCACTAACCAGATCATCAAAACGATCTTGGCCAAAAAAGAATTTGTCTTTGTAAACAGATAGAGGAACTCCATGATGTCCCGCTTCGAGCTGTTCTTTTTGATTTAACTTAATTTCATCAATTAACGCTTGTTCATTTTCGATACGCATTTTTTCAATATCTTCAAACTTCAATCCAACTTTTGAAGTAGCATCAGCTATTGACTCATCTGTATTCCAGTTCTTGAGACCGCTCCATATTTTATTTGAAACCACAACGGCAAAATCAAGCTGCTTATCTTTTTGTATAGCTTGACAATAATGGGCTAATTTAAAAATATAAGGCTGATGGTCTGAAATTTTTCCAGTCAACAAGTTTTGATTTATTGGATCAGGATTTGGTTTGGCAAAAACCATATTATTTTTTTTTGCTTGTCTGACATAATCAATTCTTCTGATTAAAAAGTAAGTAAAGAGATTTTTACCTTTAAAAAATTCTGGTTCCCTTATTGCAAGAGGGTAAACTTGCTTAAAATTAACATCTACCCCATGTTTATCTCTCAATTCAACCATACGTGGCAAAATTAAATACGAATATGGACTTCTAAAAGAGAAATATAAATCCACCTGCATAATTATAATATTAACCTTTCACATCCTGTGCCGTCAAAGAGGTTATCAACTTTCTTTCGATCATTTTCTTCAAGCGCCCTATATTCTTCATTCACCCACTTGAGACACTTTGCCTGATAGGGAAATGATTTTTGTTTCCAAAGGCAATTATCAATTTCTGCTTCCCATTCTTTATCACCATTTTCTATAGCTTTTGCATTTGCTAATTGTGCAGGTACATACCCATTTCCAATTTCAATTAGTAAATCTTTTACGGTCGATGGTAAACTTTCAATTGAACCCCATTGTTCATCTGTGACTTCAATGCCAGACTGATCTTCAATTAAACCAACCCACGCAACCGTTCTTAAAGAAACTTCATGGCAAATTTCTCTTGGAGTAGGATCAAAATTAACAAGCTGAGATAGTTGACCATATAAAGCAAAATCACTCGAGGAAGGCCTGTTGCCTAATAGGTAAGATGCAGATGCAAAATGCTTTTCAAGAATACCTAATAGGCGCTTTAAGCTTGCATCTATTATTGGCGCTGTGTCATTGTTTGAGCCAACTACCCACAATCTATCAATTTGCCTTTTACTAATCATTTCTTTGACACTTTTAAGCATATCATCTGGCATCATTCCTATGGTCTGTAGTGGTAAAATAGTGCCAGCATTATTTGCATCTTTTTGATCATGCCATCGATAATGAAACATATATTTTGTACCCCACTCATCTGCAAAATCTTCTAATAGATAATTAATGAATGCAAGGGCAGGTTCAGTTGGTATCGTACTTCGTTCACTGACCTCCTTATCAATTCTTCTTATCAATGGAGTGGAATCAGTTACTGCTTTTAAATTTCCATCTTCATTAGGCAATACAAACGTTGGTAACAAACTAGGCTTGGGCTTTTCTATTCCCTCCTGGTCTAGATATTTTGAAGGATCTCCCCAAATCATTTTATGCGGAATTCTTTTATATCTTAGATAAGATAACATTTTGCGTGTGTAAGGTGACCCCACTCCGCCAAGTATTATTAATGGATTAGGTAAATTCATAATATGAGCCTTATTTCTGTATAATTTTTGAACCCGTATCAGTTAAATCTTTAGATTGTTTCATATTTCTCATCAGCTCCATAATATCAATTGGGACGGCTACACCTTTTTTACATGCTGGGCGATCTTCCATCATTTGCATCCATCTTTGAAGACCTGTCAAGCCCTCAATTTTTATACCTGACCACTTATATGTTCTAACCCAGCACCAGTTAGCAATATCAGCAATGCTAAAATCATCAGCTAAAAATTCATTATCCTGTAAGCGTGTTTCCATTACTTCAAATAATCGTCGACCTTCATTTTGATAACGGTCCACAGCTGCTTTGATTTTATCACCAGGCCAATACCGAAAAAAAACGTTTGCTTGCCCCATCATTGGACCAATGCCGCCCATCTGAAACATCAGCCATTGCATGACTTTTGATCGAGCCGTTGTTTCACTTGGTAAAAGTTTGCCAGCTTTTTCCGCTAAATATATTAATTGAGCCCCACTCTCCATAATTGGCAAATTATTATTCTCCGTATCAACTATTACAGGTATTCGTCCATTTGGATTGAGTTTTAGAAACTCTTCTTTTTTTTGATCTCCAGCTTGAAGATTAACAACATGGACATTGTAAGGAATATTCAACTCTTCCAGTGCAACTGAAATTTTATAACCGTTGGGTGTAGGTGATGTGTAAAGATCAATCATATTAATCTATCAATGTATCTGTTTCAACAGACTCAATATTTAATTGCCCCTCTAGTCCAGCTTCTCTATGCTGATAGCCTTCTAGTAAATGCGGGTCTGTAGGTGCCATGCTTTCACCCATAATTTTCCTGGAAGGCCACTTTGCAATTACTACCGCGTCCCATAGCTGTTCAACCTTGCCAACTGTTATTCTTTTAACTTTAGAGGAGAATGTGATTTCTCCTCCAAGCTCTTCAATGTGCTTGGTAATGATGTCTGCATACTTTTTGTAAGCTTCAATACCTGATAGATTCGTTTCTCTTCCATCTTTATATTCGGCTTTCTCTTTAAATTTCAAAAGGTTCACCATAAATATAGGCTCATCAATGTCTGCATCTTTTGACTCCTCAAAAAATCCCTTCATCTGCTCTCTTGATGGGTAAATTTTATTTTTAACTTCCATGTATGTCTTTCTTTCTCAATATTGAAAGGTAAAACATAATAAGTGTAAATAAAAGCATAATAAATGTTCCAGTAATACCTCCTGGAGCTGTTGATGTTGTATATTCGGGACCGGGGTAGCGAAGCTGCAATACGCTTAGTTTTAAGATATTATCAAAAATGAACAGCAACCACACTAAAGGCAGTAAATTTTTATATTTCAATACAATAATTATTGAAAATACTAAACACACAATTTGAGCTCCGCCCCATAGAGAACCAAACAAATATATAATTCGATTTGGATCTAGACCATCAATGAATGGGAATACTGTAATGGATGCGATTGAATTTAATCCTGCGTCATCAGCAAATGTATGTACTAATGAACGAAAAGTCATAACGGTGAGGTATAAGTACATTGCCCACAGAGATAATGTTTTACCTTCATAAGTGTTACTTACCTTATCAGGAAGTATTGACAGATACGACATCAGAAAAGCATAAGTAATTGAAAAATTGTGTCAATCTATTATGATCCGCTCATGTATAAATCAACCGTTGTCAGAACACTTTTGGCCTTAACTTCACTAACTGTTATCACAATTATAATTATGCCATTCATATTGAAGTCTTTGGGACTACACCCTGACTATGATGGAATAACTTTTAACTTAGAAGGTAAAAAGGCTTTGATCGTATCTACAAGTCATGGAGTTTTAAATTATCCAGGTGAAGTTTCAGGAAAACCCTCAGGCTTAGCTAGTTCAGAATTAACAGCTCCCTATTATGAATTTATCGATGCAAATATTAAGGTTGATATTGCTAGCATTAAAGGAGGTAAGATTCCCGTAGACCCAACAACTACTTCTTATTTTATAAGATCTTCATCTGACAAGAGATTTTATAAGGATGTCAAAGCTATTGGTAAACTTAATAACTCTATGAATGTAGAAGAAGTAAACTTCAAAGAATATGATATCGTGTTTCTATCTGGTGGGTGGGGTGCTGCATATGACTTAGGTTTCTCAGAGGTATTAGCCAGTGGGATTTCAGAAGCATATTACGCAGGTAGCATTATAGGTGCTATTTGCCATGGTCCATTAGGGTTAATTAACGCTAAAGATAAAAATGGAAATATTCTAATTGCAAATAGGAAAATGACTGGTGTGACCGATAAGCAGGTCAAAGAGCTCGGCATACAAATGACACCTCAACATCCAGAAGAAGAGTTGAAAAAGGCAGGTGTAATATTTGAAGCTAAAACAGGATTTAGGGATTTATTTGCTAATCACGTTGTCGTAGATAATGAAAAAAGATTTGTAACTGGGCAAAATCAAAATTCAGGTCACGAAACTGCACAAATGATAATGAAAATAATAGAGGATAAATCATGAACAAATTTTTAATTATTTTAACAACTATTAGTGGATTTATATTTCTGATTCTTGGACTTATCTGGGCAATATCCCCTTACAATGCTGGAGCAAACTTTGGTATATTGGTTATACCAGAAGGATTGGGCCGGAGTAGTCTAATTGGAGATATAGGGAGTTACTTCTTTTGTATTGGCGCAATGATGATACTTGCAGCCTATACACTGAAAAGTATTTGGTTTTATGCGCCAGCAATGCTTTTGGGTGTGACAGCATTATTTAGAATACTTTCGTGGGGAATTCATGATGCAACCTTTGCAATACAATTTATCATTGTCGAAATATTACTCGTAATTCTATTACTAATCACGTCGAAGAGAACATCAGCAAGTTAAAGTGAAAAAAGTTTACTATTTCCTAATCGCTGCAATCTTGATTTTAATAATATCATTTTTTGGAATCCGAAATACGTTGGTTCAAAATTTTCTTATTGATCTTATTTTTGAGTCACAATTAAACAATCAAGATAAACGCATAACGTTTGAGGGCGATTATATAATAGGGCTTGTTTGTGGATCACGAGGACCTTTGCCTGGTGAGGGAAGGGCTGAGCCATGCATCATGATCAAAACACCTGAGCACATGTTTGTAGTTGATACTGGGGATGGCAGTAGACAGAACTTAATAAATTGGGGGATAGACCTTGGTAATTTAGATGCAGTACTATTCACTCACCTACACTCTGATCATATCTCTGATTTGGCTGACTTTCATCTTTATTCGTGGGTTGCTCAAAACAGAGGAGAGAAACTTCCAGTATATGGACCGCGTGGGACGCAATTAGTTACTGGGGGTATCAGTAGAGCATATGAGCTTGATATGGAGTATCGAACATTACATCACGGCGAAGACGTCGCTCCTTCAGACGTAGCAGGATTTAATACCACAATAATTGATTTAGATAATCCAGTTATTTTTGATGATAAAAAGCTGAAAATCACAGCTTTTGAAGTTGATCATCCTCCTGTTGAACCTTCATTAGGTTTCAGATTTGATTACAAGGGAAGATCAATTGTTATCAGTGGTGACACGGATTACAGTACAAACTTAATTGCACAATCAAAAGATGCTGATTTACTTTTTCATGATGCATTATCTTATAAAATGATAGGAAGGGCTGAAGAGCTGTCTGAAAATATACAATTACCTCAGTTATCAAAAATTTTTTATGATATTCAAGAATATCATGCCTCGCCCATTGAGGCTGCTCAAGCTGCAAATGAAGCAAATGTAAAAGAGTTGATTTTTTATCATTTGATTCCTGCACCTCAGAGTTTTATTGCTAAGATACTTTTTGTCGAGGGCGTGAACGATGTTCGACCTGATAACTGGACATTGGCAGACGATGGCACTATGGCAATCTTGCCTGTTAATTCCGAGGAGATTAACATTACAAATATTGACTAATGATAAAAAAATTATCAATTGTGGTTATTTCACTGCTTATCCTCGCTCTTGTCCTATGGATAAATCGTGTAAACCTACTTGTTTGGGGGTTGCCATTTGTCGTTGATACAGCACGACCAGTGGCTGAAAGTGTTGAAGTAAACTGGCCAGACGGACCGTCTGACGATAAAAAAATAGTAACAAATAAACCCAATATTATTTTAATACTGGCTGACGATTTAGGTTTTAATGATATTTCTCTCTATAATGGAGGGGCTGGAGATGGAACATTGATGACTCCCAATATAGATCGAATTGGAAAAGAAGGAGTTATTTTTAATAAAGGTTATGCGGCTAGTGCAAGCTGCTCTCCCTCAAGGGCTTCTACAATGACAGGAAGATATTCAACCCGATTTGGTTATGAGTTTACACCCTACTTTAAAATTGCACAAACTTTTGCTCAATGGGTAAACGATATTGATGATCCAGTATTAAAATCAGAGATAAATAAAAATGCTTCTGAGGAATTTGTAGATTTGTACAGTACGGGTATGTCGCCAGAAGAAATAACTATAGCCGAGGTCTTAAAAAATGAAGGCTATTATAATGCCCACATAGGTAAATGGCATTTGGGAGTAATTGAAGGGACCACACCAACTGACCAGGGCTTTGATGACAGTCTTCAAATGCTTAGTGGTCTCTATCTTCCAAAAAATGATCCTAATGTTGTTAATGCAAAAACAAATGAAGCTATTGATAATATGGTATGGTCTGCGTCACAATTTTCTATTTCATTTAATAATAGCAAACCCTTTGAACCCGGTGGATATTTAACTGATTACTACACTGATGAAGCGATCAAAGTAATTGAGAAAAATAGAAATAGACCATTTTTTTTGTATTTAGGTCACTTTGCACCTCATAACCCACTTCAATCACTAAAGGAAGATTACGATCATTTTCATCATCTGCAAGGCGATGATCAACATAAATTAAGAGTATACTCAGGAATGTTGAAGTCTCTAGATAGGGGCATTGGAAAAATTTTGGATAAACTAGAGAACCTTGGCATTTCAGATAACACTCTTGTCATTTTCTCAAGCGATAATGGGGGAGCGGATTATATACATCTGTCTAATATAAATAAGCCATATAGGGGTTGGAAACTAACGCATTTTGAAGGTGGCATGCATATACCATTCATGGCCAAATGGCCAAATAAAATAGAGGCAGGCTCAGTATATGATTATCCTATTCATCAAAACGATATTTTGCCAACAGTTGCTGAGGCCGCTGGGGCACAGATTCCCAATGATAGAATTATCGATGGAAAAAACCTTATTCCGTATATTAATAATGAAATTAAGACACCTCCACACGAAACATTATTTTGGATCTCCGGAAGACTTAAAACAGTAATGCACAATGAATGGAAGCTCATTAAAGATGAAAAAATTAATAAAAATTGGCTATTCAATCTTTCAAATGACCCTACTGAAAGAAATAATCTTGCTGAAGCTAATCCCATAAAAGTATCAGAACTTGATTTGATGCTCTCTAACCATATGAAGGAACAGTCACCCCCTGTGTTTCAAAGCTCACTGTCAATCCCAGTGTTGATTGATAAGCACGGAGGACAAGAATATGTTGAAGGCGATGAATATTTATACTGGGATAACTAAAATATTTTAGAAAAGAAATTTTTCATTTCATTCCAAGAATGCTCATCAGCGTATCGGTCATAAAATAATCCGCTTTCTTTCTGATTAGCTTCTGGATTGGTAAAGGCATGGCCCACATTACCATATGCGTGAATTTGCCATTTAGCTTTTTTTGAATTTAATTCATCAGCGAGTTCAATCATACTTTTTGGAGTAGCCATAGGATCATCATATCCATGCAAAATTAAGATCGAACTATCAATTTTTAATGACCCTTTTAACTGCTTTCCAGTACTAGCTGTTGGAGCATCATAAAGCCCGTGGAAACTAACAACTCCCTTTATGTCCTCTCCAGATCTTGCAAGATCAAGTGCACATTTGCCACCAAAACAAAAACCGATGGCTCCAGTTTTATTCTTATCAACTTGATCAAATTTTTTAAGAGTTTCAAACGCATTTATCATGCGTTCTTGAAGCAACACTCGGTCAGAATTAAATTCATTCATAAGCGCCATTGATTCCTCTGGATTAGAACCACGTCTACCTTGACCATAAAGATCAATTGCAAAAGCAAAATAACCTAATTCGGCCAATTTTTCAGATTTCCCAATATCAAAAGGTGAATGCCCGCCATATGCATGACAAACAAGTATACCAGGACGAGATGTACTTATGCAATCATCATAACTGATTGAGCCTTCAAATTTTTGATCAGAATTAAGTGCGCCATAGATTAATTTTTCTGTTTTAATCATAGTTATAGGTTACCTTCGTATGAATTTATGTAAAGACTCTTCATTTGATCTAAAGATATATCTTTGGGATTAGGTTGAGTGGATGGATCTTTTATGGCCATTTCTGATAGTAAGTCAAAATCAAAATCAACATTCAACTCTTTAAGAGTATGAGGTATAGAAAGATTACTTCTCAAGTCCAAGATCCATTCCATAAATCCATCAAATGATTTCTTATTTAGATCTAAATATTTTGATAAAGAAATAATTCTATCTTCAATTGCATCTTTATTAAAGTTAAGAACATAAGGCATGAAAATAGCATTTGATAACCCATGATGAATATCATTTACTGCATTTATCGGATGTGACAATGAATGAATAGCTCCTAATCCTTTTTGAAAAGCTGTGGAACCCATTGACGATGTTACTAACATCTTACTTCTGGCATGAATATTTTTTGGTTCGTTATAAGCAGTGACCAATTGATCCTTTACATTTTTAATTCCCTCTAAGGCTATCCCATCTGCCATTGGATGAAACCCTCGTGCACAATAGGCTTCTAAACAATGTGCGAGTGCATCCATCCCCGTCGCAGCAGTTAAGTGAGGGGGCAAGCTTAAAGTTAACTCAGGATCAAGAACGACTAAATCAGGCAAGAAAGATGGGTGAAAAATAATTTTTTTTGTCAAATCCGCTTCATCCACAATAAGTGAGGCTCTTCCTGTCTCTGAACCAGTTCCTGAGGTTGTTGGCATTGCAATTACTTGTGGCAGATTATCTGTTACAGCTTGTTTCCAATTGTCGCTGACATCTTCAAAAAACCATAGGTTCTCTTTCTGCTTCGACATAAAGGCAATGGCCTTTCCAGCATCCAAAGAGCTTCCTCCGCCAATGATAATTATGCCATCACTTTTACTTGAATTGAATTGATGAACACCGTCCACTACATTCTTACCCGTGGGATTGCCTTTTATATTTGAAAATATAGAGAATTCGATTTGTTTCTTCTTAAGAATGGCAAGGATATCAATAAAATTTTCATTTTCTGCAAAATTTGGGTCTGTAACAATCATTGGTTTATTTATAGATAACTCATTAAGCGCCTCTATAATTTCAAGTCTACGTGAAAGCCCAAACCATATAGGTGTCGGATAGTTCCAGTTTGTCGATACTATTGCATTCATTCAATAAACTCTTTACTCATAAAGTTGGTGGTGATGTTTTCTGTTTTGATCCTAAAGCATAGAAGCTTATTGCAATAATTATAATCATACCTCCTATAAGAGTGAATGTTGAAGGTACTTCATTAACTCCAAAAAGAGGTATCCAACACCATATGACTCCCCCTACAACCTCGGTAAGAGAAAGAAGCATGAATTCAGCTGCTGGTAAATAGCGTGCGCCTATACTTAAAAGAATTAACCCTGTTGCTACAAAAGAACCATGCATCATACTTAATAATATATTTCTAAGCGGCATACTATAACCATCATTAAGATAAATGATCATGCACATGGAAAATAATGAGCATGCAATCCCAGCAATAATGATCGTTGTAAATTTTGGAGTATCAGGCTGCCATCTTAAAGTTGCAGCGAAGATTGCAAAACCAATTGAACAAAACAATCCAAAAGTCCAACCTAAAATTGTGCCAGCATACCAGTCATTGTATGCCATTAAAAACATACCGAACAACGAAACAAAACATGCGATAGCTGTGATTATTCCAACTTTTTCTCTAAGAAAAATATAGGCGAACAGTCCAGCGAATAAAGGTTGAGTTCCAATCATAAATAACGTTGTTGCTGCAGAAGTAAAAGTCATTCCAAATATGAAAAAAATAAATGCTGACGCTAGACCCAAGCCACCAATTAAACCTGATATGCCTACCCTTTTAAAATTATGTCTGAATGCTAATCCTTCCTGATATATTAAAAAGATTAGGAGAATTGTTGCAACTACAATGCCTCTACAAAATAGATAATGCCATTGATAGATTTCAGCATCGACCATATAGCGAACAGTAGGTGCACCGAAACTCCATATCAAACCAGCTGATAAGGCAAGAATAAAACCAATTAAATATGTTTTGTTATTTACTTCGCTCATATAATCTAAAAGAAGAATATATAAATTTAATTTTATTACACTATAAATGAGCACTATGGATTCTATTACAGAGCATGGAGAATTTGAAGGAAAGTTCCAAGAAACCTATGAACTTTTCAAGAGAAATATTGAAAGTGATGATGAAATTGGTGCATCATTTGCTGTTTATAAAGATGGTAAACCGATTATTGATCTTTACGGTGGTTTTCAAGACCGTGACAAAAAAATTAGCTGGAATAAAGATACAATTGTCAATGTTCATTCAACCAGCAAAGGAATTGTTGCTATGGTAGTTGCAAAACTAATTGATAAAGGTAATTTAGAATTAGAAAAGAAAGTTTGTGATTATTGGCCGGAGTTTTCTGAAAATGGAAAAGATGACATTAAAGTAAAAACACTTTTATCTCATCAAGCTGGTCTTTATGGTTGGAGGGAGCCTCTTGATGAAACAGACTTTTATAAATGGGATTATGTTTGTGAATTGCTTGCAAAACAAAAACCTTTTCATGGACCCAATAAAGAAATTTGTTATCATCCCAAAACTATCGGTTTTCTTGTAGGGGAATTAATCAGAAGAATTACAAAAAAAACAGTTGGACAAAATTTGTATGAACTTCTGAGTGAACCCCTGGATGCAAAATGTTTTATTGGAACCCCTAAGATATATCATAACAATATTGCTGAGTTAATAAGTTCTGAAAGTTTACGTAAAGCATTTAGTAATCCAGAAAACGTTGATAATTATTTGTTAACCGCATTTCTCAATCCAGCTAACAGAACAAAAACAGCAAATACTTCAGAATGGAGACTAGCCGAAATACCCGCGATGAATTGTCATGGAAATTCACGATCTATTGCTAAAATTTATGATCATTTTATTAATCATCAATCAAATAACTTCATATCAAATGAAACTTTTAAATTAGTAACAGCAGTTGCTGTCAGTGGTGATGATAATGTTATGAAATCGCCGATGCAATGGAGCTGTGCAGGGTACAGTGTGGGAGGTGGTAAACTTTTTGGAAGGAGCAGTAAAGCGTTCGGTCATACTGGTTGGGGTGGCTCTATGGCTTTTGGTGACCCTGAAAATGGACTGAGTTTTGCGTATACAATGAATTTGCTCACAGGATCTATGCTAGGCGATCAAAGAGCCTTAAAGTTAGTAGAAACAACATACAAAAACTTATGAAACTAAGTTTTAGGACAAAGTTTTTTTACGGTGGAGGTGACTTTGCAATCAATATAATGTGGCAACTCACAGTATTTTACCTATTATTTTTTTACACGGATGTTTTTGGCTTATCCCCCTCAAAGGCAGGCTTGGTATTTCTTTTAGCAAAAGCATGGGACGCAATTACGGACCCATTCATGGGATACATCGCAGATAATACTTCTACGAGATGGGGTAAGTTTCGACCATATATATTGTTTGGGTCTATACCAGCTTTACTCGCAATTATTCTCTGTTTTACGACACCTGATTTATCTAGTACAGGAAAATTTTACTGGGCACTATTCACCTATATTTCTTTTACTACATTGTACACTATTATGGCTATTCCTTTTGGCTCAATGACGGCAGCTATGACACAAGACATGAAAGAGAGGACATCTTTAGCTTCATTTAGATATATTGGAGGATCTTCAGGATCAGTGGTTGTTGCTTCACTGACTCTTCCATTGGTTTCTCTCTTTACAAGTCCTCAATTAGGATTTCCAATTGTAGTTGCTTGTTTTGCTGCTTTAGCCGCTATATTTTGCTTTCTTTGTTTCTTAAATACAAAGGAAATTTATTCAAAGGTATATGAAGAAAGAATTGGTTTAAAAAAAATCATAAATATGCTGGCAAATAACTTTGCACTTCAGTTTATTGTTGTTGCATTGCTAGGAACATGGATTGCAAATAATGTTAAACAGGTCACTGTAATTTATTTCATTAAATATAACCTACAACTGGAACCTTATTTTGGTTTAATTTTATTAGGAGTCATTTTACAAATAATGTTGGGTGCGCTTGTAGCAAATTTAATCAAGGATATGTTTGAGAAGAAAATAATTTTTATAATTGGCACTATTCTTTATGTTGTAACTGATTTAATTATATATTTTATAACTGGGTACGATAATTTCTGGTTATTTGCTTTTGTTGGATCATTTGGTTTTATTGGTTTTGGAATGGCAGGTGTGGCTACATGGTCTATGCTTGCTGACACAGTTGAGTTCGGAGAGTGGAAGTCCGGATTTAGGTCCGAGGGAGTTATTAACTCATCATTTGTTTGTATTTTCAAACTTAGCATTGGTTTTAGTGGATGGTTGGCTGGAGTAATTCTTGAATATACTAATTATCAAGCAAATGCCATAAGTCAAAATCCTGAGACGCTTGAGGGACTTTTCATCATGGGATATATATTTCCTGCAGTTGCTGGGACAATTGCTATGTTAATTATGGCTTTTCATAGGTATAACAGTAGTTTTTACGACACAGTATTTTCAGACTTGAGATCAGAAAGAAAAAGTTAATTAGTCAATGCAAAATAATGCTGTTGGTAAAAGTTTTGGTAGAGTTAACCTATTAGGTGAACACTTAGACTATAATGGTGGCTTTGTAATGCCTCTTCAACTAAAATTAGGAGTCGAGACTAAAATCACTGAGAATAAACAATCCAATAAAATAACTATAAGATCAAATGATTATGATGATATTTTTGAAACAAATCGTCTGGAAAGTAAAAACCATCATTGGTCAGATTTTGCTCTAGGATCCTGTAAATATATAAGAGATAAATATCAGATTGATATTAAAGATATAAATATCGATATATCAAGCGATCTACCTATAGGAATTGGCTTATCTTCATCTGCTGCAATGAATGTAAGTATCCTTAAATCTCTTACTAAATATTTTAAAATTGAAATGAGCAAAATTGAATTAGCAAACGCTGCATTTGATGTCGAGAATAAATTTGTTGGAGTTGGTGGAGGTATAATGGATCAGTATGCGTCAGTCTTTGGAGAAAGTAACAAGGCACTTTATTTAAATACTCTTAATAATGAATACGAAAAAATACCGTTATTTAATTCCTCAACATTTCTTATTATAGACACTGGTATAAAACGTATTTTAGAAAAAAGTGACTTTAATAAGAAAAAAGCTCTTTGTATTTCTGCTGCGAAAAAATTAAAAATTGATTTTTTAACTAATATTTCTGACATCAATATTATTGACTCAAAATTATTAAATAAAAATGAATATAAAGTAACTAAACATGTGGTGACAGAAAATATAAGAGCTAAGAATGGAAAAGATGCCTTAATTAGTAATAATTATAAATACTTTGGTGAACTTATGTCACAGAGTCATAATTCTCTAGCAAAAGATTTTGAAGTTTCAATTAATGAGCTGGATACCATAGTGAGATTGTGTAATGAGTATGGTGCTTATGGAGCTAAACTCACAGGAGCAGGTTTTGGGGGCGCTGTTGTAACACTGATAAAAAATGATAAAGTAGAAGAGTTCAAAAAAAATATAGTAAAGAGATATAACAAGGCAAAATTCATATGATTTTAAAAAATTTACCTAAAGATTTTATATGGGGCACTGCAACTGCAGCACACCAAGTTGAGGGAAATAATACCAATTCAGATTTTTGGCACTTAGAACATACTAAAGATACAACATTTGCAGAACCTTCAGGTATTGCTTGTGATCAATGGAATAAATATGAAGAAGATATCGACATTATGGCTGATCATTCCATCCAAGCTTATCGCTTATCAGTTGAATGGGCTCGAATTGAAACCAGTGAAGGTGAATTTTCTCAAGAAGCAATAGATCACTACAAAAAAGTTCTAAATTATTGTCGAGAGAAAGGCTTGAAAACTTGTGTAACCTTTCAACACTTTACATCACCACTGTGGTTTACTGCAAGAGGGGGTTGGGAAAATCAGGACAACGTGGATTTATTTGTTCGATACTCAGAAAAAGTGTCAAAAGAATTAGACGATTACATGGATACAGTATGCACTATTAATGAGGCAAACCTAACCTCTTGTTTTGCTCATAGTTTTCCTAGTTACCCAGAGGGTGGAATGAAAACCATTATGCCTTTTGTTAGTGAAGCAGCAAAATCATGCGGATCAAAGCTTGAAAACTTTGGACCTTTTTTGTTTGGACATCCATTCAAAATCAGAGATTGCATGATGGAGGCTCACGTAAAGTCATTTTCAGTTATCAAAGGTAACTTGAATAAAAATCAACCAGTTGGAATCACACTTTCAATTATGGATTACCAATGTATTAATGGTGGGGAAGCAATGAGAGATAAGGCCCATGCCGAGTCAGTAGACATTTGCTTGGATCAGGTAAAAAATGATGACTTTATAGGCATACAAACATACACACGTCATACATATGGCCCAGATGGAATTGTGAAACCTAATACAAATGAATCAACCATGCTCGTAATGGGATATGAATACTATCCAGAATCTCTTGAAAATGTCTTGAGATATGTAGCACCTAAAATTAATTGTCCAATGATTGTGACTGAGAATGGAATTGGTACCGATGATGATGAACAAAGAATAAGTTATGTGAAAACTGCTTTAGAGGGTCTTCAGAGGTGTATTGACGATGGTCTTGATATCAGAGGTTATTATTATTGGTCCTTCCTCGATAATTTTGAATGGTTGTATGGATATAAACCAAGATTTGGACTTATAGAAGTTGATAGAGAAACACTTAAAAGAAAAAGTAAAAAAAGCTTAAAATTTTATCAAGAAATTATTGAGAAATCATCTTAATTAGATCTGATCACTCTTAGCTTGATTGAGAAAACAGCCATTAATAAGCCAGCTATCATCTTCTTGCTGTTGCATCGTATAAATTGCAGTTACAAATATGCCATCTGGGTCAACTAAATAGACTTCAAGAAAAGTAGTCCCACCTTGGGTTGTAACGTTTCCAAAGTTTATACTTTTTGGTCTATATACGGCTTGATACTGACCCACCACCATGTCTCTAAATTTTTTATAATCAGGAAAAATGGTTTTAATTGTTGGTGACGCATATGAATACGCTTTTTCAAAATCATCTTCTTGAAATGCCTGCAACTGTGCACTTACTACTGATACTATTTGTTCTTCATCAAAAGCAGTAAGAGCATTTGCTCCACTTTGAATGAAGAAAGATAAAATTAGTATTTGAAAATAGCTAAATATTTTAATCTTCAACATCAGAAAACATCTTTAGTTTTCTCGCTTTTAGAATAAGAACTGCGATTGCTATGAGCAATATTGCGCCTCCCTCATACAACAACATGCTAGGATCCATTGTCTTACCCTGAAGTATAATTAATCTGGCTACAGCAGTAATTGCAATAAACAATGGAATGCTTATTCTAATCCTATTAAGAGTCCAGTACTCTCTGATCATTTGAATAACTTCTAAATAAATAAAAAGTAATAATAGATCAGCTAATTCAACAAGTGATTTCTCATACATTGCGAATATCTCATAACCAATAGCTATAACTGTTGCAAAAATAATTATTACTAAAGCAATTTTCTCAATGTATTTTATCGTATCAATCATAAAATTTCAAAAAGTCCTGCCGCTCCCATTCCACCGCCAACGCACATTGTGACGACACCATATTTTGCATTTCTTCTTTTGCCCTCTATTAAAATATGACCTGTCATACGTGAACCTGTCATACCGTATGGGTGTCCAATTGAGATTGAACCACCATTAACATTCATCTTCTCATTATCGATTCCAAGTTTATCACGGCAATATAAGACTTGAACAGCAAAAGCTTCATTTAGTTCCCAAATGTCAATATCATCAACGGATAAGCCGTGTTGTTCAAGCAACTTTGGCACAGCAAAAACTGGACCAATACCCATTTCATCCGGTTCGCAAGCTGCGACTGACAATCCTCTAAAAATTCCCATTGGTTCAATGTTTCTTTTTACTGCTTCTTTCAAATCCAT
Organism: uncultured Pelagibacteraceae bacterium; assembly: GCA_902544065.1. Classification (GTDB taxonomy): domain Bacteria; phylum Pseudomonadota; class Alphaproteobacteria; order Pelagibacterales; family AG-422-B15; genus CACNXQ01. The sequence continues at coordinate 20,376 of CACCAS010000001.1, read as the reverse complement.
TAAAACACACGATGATGCTCCATCAGATAACTGACTTGCGTTACCTGCAGTAATGTATTTATCAGGTCCCATGACTGGCATGAGTCCAGCTAAACTTTCTAAAGTTGTTTGAGGTCTGTTACATTCATCTTTATCAACTGTTACTTCTTGCTCAGTAACTTCCTTTGTTTCTTTGTTCATAACATCCATTTTGGTTTTCAAAGGAACGATTTCATCTGCAAATTTTCCAGCGCTTTGCGCTTCAGCTGTACGCTGTTGACTCTGAAGTGAGTATTCATCTTGCTGTTCCCTGCTTACTTTGTATCTATCAGCAACAATGTCTGCTGTATTAATCATTGGCATCCATAAAGCAGGGCAGATTTTTTGCAATTCAGGCTCTATTAGGTATTTCATATTTAAGTTCTGCTGTGTCATTGAAATTGACTCAACTCCACCGCCTATTGCCACTTTGATACCGTCAACAATAATCCTCTGAGCTGCAACAGCAATACTTTGAAGTCCTGATGAGCAAAATCTATTGATTGTAGTACCAGGAACAGTAACAGGGCATCCGCCAGCTATCGCTACATTTCTTCCAATGTTATGACCAGTTGCAGCTTCAGGTTGTCCACAACCAAATATAATATCTTCTACTTCACCAGATTCTATTCCTGCTCTTTCAATTGCGTGTTTTACAGTATGGCCCCCCATTGTAATTCCATGAGTTTTATTAAATCCACCACGCATGGCTTTTGCTAAACCAGTTCTGGCAGTTGATATTATTGCAGCTTCTCTCATACGATTATTTCCCTGAAAATATTAAAAAACGTAACATAAACTTTTTATATGAAAAAAAAAGTTAAAATTTAATATATCTAAAGACGCTTAAAATAGCCTCATATTTTGGCATATAAATTTCTTTATTATCCTTGACCAGATTTAATTACGAGGCTAAAAGTTCGCATTCTACATAACACATGAATCTAAAATGGTAATGCTGAAAACAGAAATATCTCTTCCTAACTGGGTTCCTGAAGGTTATAAAAAACTTGGGTGGCATGCAGGTTTCGATGTACTCATTGGACCAATGTATTTCAAAAAAGAAGATAACGGAAACTTTAAATTCATTACAAAAATTTTAGACAAACACTTGAATGCTCATGGAATTGCACATGGCGGATACTCAATGTCGTTGGCAGATATCTTTTTAGGATCAATGGTGTTTACTGCATGTGGCAAGAAACCTTGCAGTACTATCTCTTTAAATTGTAATTTTGTAAGCCCAGGTCTTCAAGATGACATTATTGAGTGTGATGGAAAAGTTACCAAGACAACAAAATCTCTTGTATTCGTAGAAGGAAACTTGATATCAAAAGATAAAATTATTTTGTCAGCTTCAGGGATCTGGAAAATACTTAATCAATAATATTTGATAAATCTCTCTAGGCTTATATAAGTTTTAATATCGGAAAACTTATTATTTCTTAACATTTTCTTTATTTCGCTTACTGAGAAGGTTTTTGTTTCTAAGACCTCGTCTTCATCAAAATTAGTTTCTGTTTGTTTATAACAATGCGTTAAATATGAATGAATAACACATGTGTTGTAAGCTGGGGTAGGAAAATATTTGCCTATAAGCCTCCATTGCTTTCCATGATAACCAGTTTCTTCAATTAATTCACGTTTTGCGCATTGTAATGGTTTTTCACCAGGATCAATCGTTCCTGCTGGTACTTCTAACATGATCTTATCAGCTCCATACCTGTACTGATTGATCAAGACAATATATTTCTTTTCTACAATTGGCACTATAGCAGTTATCCCATTATGGCGAATAACATCTCTTGTAGCTCTTCTACCATTTACCCAAATGACTTCATCTAACTGAAGTTTAAATACGCTCGTATCAATACTTTTTTTTGTTTTAATGAATTTTGCTTTTTTCATTTTATTTTTGGAATTGACGCATATTAATAAATTCTACTTTTGAATGATACTCTTCAATAAGATTAATCAGATCAATTGGAGCAATTGAAACTGTTGCAGTATTAACTAGTGGATGAAAGTTAACAATATCAAAGTTCATAAATTCCGAGTCAAAGAAGAATTTAACTTTTTTTTCATTATCGTTAACTAATCCAAATGGCGATACAGATCCTGGCTTAATCCCTAAATATTGCATAAGATATTCTTCTTTCGCAAATGATAGTTTCTTTGAGCCTAGCGGAATTGCAGCTTTCTTAAGATCTGCAACAATATCTTCTATGAAGCTAACTAAATAAAAATTATCTTTTTTATCCTTTAAGAAGAGATTCTTTGAATGAGCTCCTTCGATCTGACCTCTTAAATTTTTTGAATCCTCCACTGTAAATAATGGTTTATGTTCAGTTAGTTTAAATTGAATAGATTTCTTATTGAGTAAGTCTATTAAGCCCTCTCGATCCATTATTAACTAAACTTTTGAAGATTTTTTTTATACTGCGAATCTGGATATTTACTAATGATTAATCTGAACTTCTTTTTTGAAATCCAACCATTTTTTAGAGCAATTAATTCAATTGAGCCCACTAGGGTTTTTTTATTTTCTTGATATCTTTGAACATAGTTAGAGGCCTCAAGCATTTCCTCAGCATCGCCTGTATCAAACCATTTTATATCTTTTTTGAGTGAGAGCACATTAAGCAGTTGTTTCTTTAAATATGCTAGATGTACGTCAACGATTTCTAACTCTCCTCTTTTAGAAGGTTTGAGTTTTCTGACTACCAGTTTAGATTCGGCATCATAAAAATATAATCCAGGTATCGTTAAATTACTTTTAGGTTTCTTTGGTTTTTCAGTAATTGATTTAATTTTACCTTTTTTCCCCAGATCAATTACTGCAGATTTTGAGGGATACTTGGTTTTTACAGCTAAGACTGCTGCGCCCGATTTTATCGATTGCACTTGCTTTAGTGTTTTTTGAAAACTGTCTCCAATAAAAAGATTGTCCGCCAAGGCTAAAGCAAATGGCTGCTGAGATACAAATTTACTAGCAACATTGATTGCATCAGGTATGCCCTTTGGTTTTGTTTGAAAAGAATATTTAAATCGCATCCCTAATTGATTACCTGTACCAAACAGCTTCTTAAATCTAGGTATATCCTGTTTGCGTGAAATAAATAATACTTCCCTAATACCCGCACTCATTAAATTGGACAATGCATAGAACAGCAATGGCTTATCATATAAAGGCAATAAAGGCTTTGGTGCCGCTTCCGTTGATGGAAACAGTCGAGTACCCTTGCCTGCGGCAAGAATGATTCCTTTTTTAAATCTCATTTAAATTTTTTATATCTGATTTACTGCTTATCGGATTTACGTTTTAGAAAATTTTTATTTCTTAAGTTTCTATATTCAGGATCTTTTTTTTGCATTTTTGCCATCATGGTGTTCATGACATCTTCTTTATGAAGAGTTGCTGCATTCCATAATGCTACATTTTCTAATCCCTCCTTTACTGAATGGTCTCTAGAGTAATTTAAAACTTCTTTAGTAACCCACATGGCTAAAGGTGTTTTTGAGGCAAGTCTTTCAGCAATTTTAAATGCACTATTCAGCATTTCTTCATGGTTTTCATGAAGAGAACTTACAAGCCCTACCTCTTTTGCTCTATCTGCAGAAACTTTTTCTCCCATCATTGTCCATTCTCTCGCAATGCCAGCAGGAATAATTTTTGGCAGTCTTTGTATAGTACCAATGTCTGCTGCAAGTCCAACATTAATTTCTTCTATTAAAAAGAAAGCATCTTTTGTGCACAATCTAATATCAGCTGCAGTGATTAAGTCTATTCCTCCACCAATACATCCACCTTGAACAGCTGCTATTACTGGAAACCGAGCTGTTTCCAAACAAGTAGCTGCGTTCTGTAAATAATGTAGCTGTTGTAAGAAGTAACCCCTACTTCTTCCAAGTTCATTTTCAGTTTGGTTTTCAACCACATCATCCTTAAACATATTCAAATCTATGCCAGATGAAAAGTGAGGACCTGTTGACGAAATAACCAAGGCTCTGATTTCACCACTACTATCCAATTCTTCAACTTCTTTGGGAAATAAATTCCAAAAATCCTCATTCATTGAATTTCTTTTCTCAGGCCTGTTGAACCTTATATGAGCTATAGAATTGTTTATTTCGACATCAAATGGTTTAGACATATTTTTTACTCGCATTAAATAATTGAATTATATAAACTATATATATATTTAAAACTTACTAAAATACATAAAAAATGCCTATTAATTACGATGAAATAATGTCTATGACATCTGAGAATGTTGAAATTTCTTACTCTGATAAGGATTCAATTCTCTATAGCCTTGGAGTTGGTCTAGGTAATGATCCAATGAATTTAGCAGAGTTAAAATATGTTTATGAAAACTCACAAGTTGCGTTACCATCAATGGCAACAAATTTTCAATATCATTCACCTTTACTTTTAAAAGCTAATATAAATTTCATTTTAGTAGTGCATGGTGAGCAAAAACTGTCTTTTACAAATCCTCTGCCAGTATCTGGAGATTTTATTTCTAATGCTAAGGTAATAGGTTGCTATGATAAAGGTGCAGGCAAAGGTGCAATCATAGACGTAGAGACTACAATAAACCTCAAAAAAGATAATACTGAAATCTGTAAACTTGTAAGTACAACATTTGCAAGGGGTGATGGAGGCTTTGGAGGTCCTGAATCTCCAAAAAGTGGAATAATTAAACCAGATGGTGCTCCAGATATTATTCATGAAATTGAAACAAAGCCAGATCAAGCTTTAATATTTAGACTCTCAGGCGACTATAATCCTTTGCACTCCGATCCTAATTTTGCAAAGACTGCAGGATTTGATAAACCTATACTTCATGGAATGTGTACTTATGGTATAGCGTGCCGCTCACTCGTAGAAAATATATGTGAGGGTGACGCAAAAAGGTTAAAAAAATTTGATTGCCGTTTTTCATCTCCTGTATATCCTGGTGAAACAATCGTTACTGAAATGTGGAAGGACGGCAGTAAGGTTTACTTTCAATCTAAAGTTAAAGAACGTGACAAAATTGTAATTAAGAATGGAGTAAGTGAAATAACATGATACCTAAAGTTGGAATAGCAGAAGGAAAAGAACCTTTATTTTATAATGAATCTCATCATGCTTGGAGAGATGAAGTTAGAAAGTTTGTAGCTAAAGAAATAGCCCCATTTGTAGAAGAATGGGAAGAAGCAGGAGAATTCCCTCGAGAATTATATAAAAAAGCTGCCGAAGTTGGTCTGATGGGTATGGGTTATGATGAAAAATACGGCGGTACCACAGAAGGCATTGATATATTCCACGGCATTGTAACCGCAGAAGAGTTTGCTCAGGGATGTGGTGGTGTTTCTGCAAGTCTACTTTCACATAATATCGCAATTCCTCTAATCCAATCCCTTGGAACTGAAGAACAAAAAGAAAAATTTATTCCTCCTGTTGTAAGAGGAGAAAAAATAGCCGCTCTCGCAATGACCGAACCTTCAGGCGGATCTGATGTTGCAAGCTTAAAAACAAAAGCAATTAGAAAAGATGACCATTTCGTAGTTAACGGTTCAAAAATGTTCATCACAAGCGGCATGAGAGCAGATACCTTTGTTGTTGGAGTAAGGACCGGTGGTGAAGGAGCCTCAGGAATTTCTGTACTTGTAATTGAAAAAGATACACCTGGATTTACTCAAACCCCACTTAAAAAAATGGGATGGCTAAGTTCTGATACAGCCGTTCTATATTTTGACGATTGCAAGGTTCCCGCTGAAAATTTAATTGGCGGCGAAAATAGTGGTTGGATTGGGGTGATGGGAAATTTCAGTCAAGAAAGATTAGGTATGGCTGCAGGAATGAACGCTTATTCACAAATTTGTATTGATGAAGCTGTTGCTTGGGCTAGAGAGAGAAAAACTTTTGGTAAGCCACTGATCGATAATCAAGTTATCAAACATAAACTCGTTGAAATGAATAGGGTTGTAAGAACATCTCGAGCATGGACTGAATTATTATCTTGGAGAGTCATGAATGGAGAGAGTCCTATTGCTGATTTAGCAATGCTAAAAGTTCATGCAAGTAAGGCTATGGAATTGTGTGCACGAGAAGCAATGCAAATACTTGGCGGCGCAGGATACTTGAGAGCAAACAGTGGTCCTGGTAAAGTTGAGAGAATTTATAGAGAAGTAAGAGTTAATGCAATTGGTGGTGGTTCTGAGGAAATTATGTATGACTTAGCTGCGAGACAATTAGGATACCGATCTTAATTAAAACTCAGCTACTTCCATATCCATCATTGAGGATTTACCTGCCTGCACTTTTTTAGAATACATTACTAATTCTGGCATAATTTTTTCCACAAAGTAAGTGCCTGTTTTAATCTTATTCTTGTGAATTGGCTCATTTTTTCCCATTGAGAACTTAGCCATTCTAGCCCACATGTAAGTCATCGAAGATAAAGCCATTAAATTAAGATAATCCGTTGCTGATGATAGAGCATTTTCAGGGTCCTGCATTCCATTTTGCATTAACCACATAGTAGAAGTTGTCACTTCTTTTAAAGCATTTTCTAACGGCTTTATGAAAGTTGCGATTTCATTATTATCTTTATTCTCATTTAAAAAGCTTTGAACTTCTTTTTGAAAGTTTTGCAACATTCTACCTTTATGCATTGTGAGTTTTCTTCCAACTAAATCTAAGGCTTGAATACCATTCGTGCCTTCATAGATCATGGTAATTCTCACATCTCTTAGGTATTGTTCAAGAGGGTATTCTTGAGTAAATCCGCTACCTCCAAGTACTTGAAGACTTTCAGAACAATTCATGAAACCTTTTTCTGTACAATAAGCTTTTATTATTGGCGTCATTAAAGCCGCAAAATCGTCAGCATCCTGTCTCACTTGTTCATCAGGGTGATCTTCCGCAAGATCAATTTTCATTGCGGTATATATACATAACGCTCTCATGGCTTCGGTTGTCGATTTAACATTCATAAGCATTCGTCTTACATCAGGGTGAACAAGGATGCTGTCTGCTTTACTATCTGGATCTTGTTTCTCTTTGACTACTGATCTCATCTGCTTTCGTTCTTTAGCAAACTCTAATGCATTTTGATAAGAAATTTCTGACATTGCTATAGCTTGTAAACCAACTTTCAACCTAGCATCGTTCATCATTAAGAACATTGCTTCCATGCCCTTATTTTCTTCACCTACAAGCCAACCTTTTGCATTATCTAGGTTCATGACGCAAGTTGGTGAGGAGTTGATACCAAGTTTATGTTCTAGACCACCACAAAAAATAGGGTTTCTTGAATTGTCGTCTAATCGCTTTGGAACTAAAAATAGACTTATACCTTTAATCCCTGCGGGCGCGTCAGGTGTTCGAGCTAAAACAAGATGAATTATATTTTCTGTAAGATCATGTTCACCAAATGAAATCCAGATCTTTTGACCATTTAGTTCATAATGGTTTTCAACTGGTTTTGCTGTTGTTTTGATTAAACCTAAATCAGTTCCACACTGTGGCTCGGTAAGACACATAGTTCCCATCCACTCGCCAGATGTCATGTTCGGCAAATATTTATCTTTTAATTCTTCAGTAGCCTTTTTTAATATTGTCTTCATTGCGCCATGACTAAGTCCCGGTCCCATATAAAATGCCATATTAGATGCAATCCCAACCTCTCCTGCAAGTATGGCTGTTGTAAATGGGGCTCCACCTCCACCATATTGCGTTGGCATCGTGGCGCCTACGTAACCAGAATCCTTCACAACCTGATAAATTTTTTTAAAAGCTTTAGGAGTATGAACTTCTGGACCTTCTGGGCCATCCGGAAGATATTTTAGGCCTTCGCGATCGCCAATTTTGTTAGTATCGATAACTTCTAATTCATTCAAACGACCAATCTCACTAACCACGCTCATAAGCGTTTCAGAGTCATAATCCTTGAATTTATCTATACCCGCAATAATCTCATCATAACTAAGCATGGCAAGGTTATATTTGAAATCTTCTATTGGACTTTTATACGACATAGGTTTATGAATAATTATTGTAATTTAATTTAATATATAACCATTGTCATATAAATTGCAAATTTCTAATTTTGCTGAACTTATCTCAGGGAAAAGTCTGAAAAGTGTGAAAGTATGAGTATTTATCTGCCAATTGCAGAGCTTTCAATAAATATAATTTTACTACTATCAATAGGTGGCGTAGTCGGTTTTTTGTCAGGTATGTTTGGTTTAGGTGGGGGATTTTTAATGACTCCTATCCTCATATTTATGGGCATTCCGACAAATGTAGCTGTCGCAACATCAGCTAATCAAATCGTCGCTTCATCAATTTCTGGAACAATTGGCTACTGGCGACAGGGCTTAGTTGACTTTAAAATGGGTGGTGTATTGCTGTTTGGCTCATTCTTTGGATCTATTTTAGGCGTATGGATTTTTAGTAAATTAGTCGTATTGGGTCAAATTGATACTGTCATATCAATTTTATATTTTGCTCTTCTTACTTCAATTGGTCTAATTATGCTAATTGAAAGCTCTAAAGTCATCAGGGATAGAGTAAGAAGAAAAACAGTAAAGAAAAAAATTCATTATCATAACTGGGCTCATAAATTGCCATTCAAAATGAAATTCTATAAATCTAAACTATATATTAGCGCAATACCTCCTATCATCATTGGATTTGTAATTGGCATTCTATCAGCAACAATGGGTATTGGCGGTACATTCATATTAATCCCTGCTATGATTTATTTTCTTGGAATGCCTACATCAAAAGTAATTGGCACTTCATTATTTCAAATTATATTTGTAACTGCACTTGTAACATTACTGCATGCAACGACTACATTTGCTGTTGATGCAGTCTTAGCATTCTTTCTAATTATCGCCTCCGTTATCGGTGCACAATTAGGTGTATTGGCTGCTAATAAATTAAGAGGCGAGGAAATTAGAGCACTTCTCGCAATTATTGTTTTGGGTGTTGCAACTAAAATAGCACTCGACTTACTGGTAGAACCAAACGAGATATTCAATATTTCTGTCATCAGGGCTTTGTTGTAATATGAATTTGAAAATATTTTTATTTATTAAATTATTAGTATTGTTTTTTATTTCATCTGCCTCAGCTCTTGTAATAGGATCTGATGAAGAAGAAATATACATAGATGCGAATTTTTCTGGAAAAAATCTTCTTGTATTTGGGTCATTTTTTTCAGATCCCTCACAAGCAAGAGACAGTAAAAGCGATATTCTCATTGAGGTAGTCGGTCCGACAGAAGATGTAATCATAAGAAAAAAAGAATCTTTTTTTGGTTTCTGGCTGAATTCAAAAAGTGTTGGGTTTAATGATGTGCCTGGATTTTATTACCTATCTAGTACAAATGAGATAAGCAATGAATTTTTAAATGAAAACAATATTGGCTTATTAAATAAAAAAGATACTCAACTCATAGACTGGAGTGCGTTAAATATTGACTGGGGAAATATTAAAAATGAAAAAGAAAAAAACTCTTTTTATGATGCACTAATAAGAACAAAAGAGAGTGAAGATGTATACAGAAGAGTTAATGGAGAAATTGATATAATAGATGGAAATTTATTTAGATCGTATATTGAGATACCAAATACTGTTCCTGTCGGTCAATATGAAGTTAATTTATATCTGATTATAGATAATATAATTTCGAATGAATATTCTTATAATTTTATGGTAACCAGAGTAGGTATTGAAGAAGCAATTTATTCCTTATCAAAAAACTATCCTTTAATTTATGGATTGATTTCACTTCTAATCGCTATACTTATAGGTTGGAGCGGCGCAGAAGTATTTAAAAGATTTAGAAAAGTTTAATGGCTGAAATATCATTTTTTTATGTGGTCCTTGCAGGACTACTTAGTTTTTTGTCACCTTGCGTACTACCTATTGTACCTGGATACTTATGCTTCTTAGCAGGTACAAGTTTAGATAAGATTGCCTCAGGTGAGGATGCTTCAAAAGAGAGGAATGTATTTTACTTTGCATTAAGTTTTGTATTTGGATTTTCTACTGTGTTCATTTTATTGGGTGCGTCAGCAACTTTATTAAGTGGCTTAATCTATGAATACCTAGATGTTTTAAGAGTTGTTGGTGGAATTATTATTATTATTTTTGGTATTCATTTTATGCAAATTATCCAACTTCCATTTCTAAATAGAGATACAAGGTACCAAATAGAAAGCTATAGACCTGGGATAGTAGGATCTTACATAATTGGTCTCTCTTTTGCCTTTGGATGGACGCCGTGTATAGGACCAATTTTAGGCAGTGTATTATCAATAGCGGCAAGTTCAGAGACAGTTACTTATGGGATTATTCTTTTAATGCTCTACTCGGCAGGCCTTGGTATTCCATTTCTACTCGCTGCATACGCTATTAAAGGTTTTATGAAATTTTTATCAAAAATAAGAAATTATATTAGAGTTATAGAAATTTTTACTGGTGTATTACTTGTAATATTTGGTATTCTTATCTTAACTAATAGAATTCAAGAATTGGCATTCTTTTTTATAAAGTATCTTCCGTTCTTAACGCAATTTGGATAAAGGAGTAAATATGTTTCAAAAAGATTTATTAAAAGATAAAAGAATTTTGGTTTCAGGTGGAGGGTCTGGACTTGGAAAAGCAATGTCCACACGATATTTAGAGCTTGGAGCGGATATCTATATTTGTGGTAGAAGAAAATCAGTTCTAGATGAAACCGCAAAAGAATTAATGGATTTGCATGGTGGATCTGTGAAAGCTATTTCATGTGATATTAAAGTTCCAGAAGCAATCGAGGATATGGTTAATCAAATTTGGAGTGAAGGACCTCTCACAGGACTACTAAACAATGCGGCAGGCAATTTTATTTCTAGAACGGAAGATTTATCTCCAAGAGCATTTACTGCTATCTCTAATATAGTTTTTAATGGAACTTTTTATATGACTAATGCCATTGGAAAAAGATGGTTAAAAGAGAACTTAAAAGGCAGCATTATTTCTATTCTAACAACTTGGGTTGACAGTAGTGGGCCTTATACAGTTCCATCAGCGATGTCTAAATCTGGCTTAGCGACGATGACAAGATCATTAGCTGCCGAATGGGGAAATAGGGGAATAAGGCTAAATGGGATTGCTCCTGGGCCATTTCCAACAAAGGGGGCTTGGGATCGATTGGCACCCGGAGGTAAGGGAGCGGACTTAATGAATTCAGTTCCAATGAAGAGAACTGGTGAATTAAGCGAGCTTGCAAATCTTGCAACTTTTTTAATGGCAGACGGCTGTGAATATTTAACAGGTGAAATCGTTGCAATAGACGGCGCTCAGTGGCTAAACCATGCGGGCAATTTCTATGAGATGTTAAAAGATGTTACTGATCAGGAATGGGAAATGCTAAGAAATATGATTAAATCGTCAAATGACGCCGATAAAGCAAAAAGATCAGTTTAAATAAAAGTATCTTTAAAAAGTTTTTTGCTCATTCTTCTAATAAAAGAAGGGATAAATCGCATGAAAAATGAAGCAAGATTTGCTTCTAACCCTACAGGATGATGTATTTTCTTGCTTGTATATGCCAACCATACTTTGTCGACGACTTTTGACACTGGGTATATCTTAGTTCGCTCATTTACAAATTCTCTTTCCCATTGACTTTTCATATCAGATGACACATTTCTAGCCTCAAGTATTGGCGTCTCTGTGAACCATGGATTAATTTCAGAAACTCTTACGCCATGTCTTTCATACTCAATCCTAAGAGACTCAGTTAGTGAACTTACTGCATGCTTAGTTGCTCCATAAATTGATATACCTGGTGTAGGTACTAGGCCTGCTACAGAACTTGTATTTAACAGCAGGCTATTCTCTGTATTCTTTAATAAACTCAGCATCGAAATACATCCATTAGCAACGCCTTTAAAATTGACATCTATAATTTTATGAATTTCATCAACAGGTACATCTTCAAAAGCTCCAGCAAAATTAGCTATACCTGCGTTATTAAAAAAAATATTGCATGTTCCAGATGTATATTCTGAAAAACTTTTTTCAGCTTCTTTCCATTCCTGAATACTGGTAACATCTAGCTTTTGATACATGCATTTGTTATGTCCGATTAAATTGGCTACATCTTTGAGACCTTCCTCATTGATATCAAACAAACCAACATTCCAACCTTTTTCAGCAAATGATATTGCGGTTGCCTTTCCAATGCCGGAGGCGGCACCAGTAATAAATATACTTTTTGCCATAAATTATAAGCCCTTCAAAAAAAGTTTGGTCGCAAAGTTTGAGGCATCATCAGGGGATACATCACTGCGTGTCAACATTTCATCACCAAGATTTATACATACTGCCATGACAGATGTGATCATAAAAGAAATATCGTTTTCAGGAAATTTTGTTTTTTTTGAGAGATTAATCACGAATTCATATAAATTATTATTAAATCTCGCATACTCCTTTGAATGAGCCGAAAGCCACTTTAAGTCTAGTATGTATTTTCTATTATTTTTTATAAATAAGTAATTTTCTTCTTCATCTAAAATCCAATTAAACCAACTACTAAACGCTATCTTAACAGTCTGATCGAAAGTTTGAGCTTCATTTATTTTTTTCATAAAGTAATTGCTGAATTCACTTACTAGCCTTTCAATAATTATTAAAAAAACTGCGTTTTTATCATCAAAGTAATTATAAAATGTACCAGAACCAAGTTTAGCGATTGAAACGATTTCTCTAACACTTGCATTATCGATACTTTTTTCTGTAAGAATCTTTCTTGAGGAAGATATTATAGACTCTCGATTATTTTTTTTATTAATTTGTCTTTTTCTTTGATGAAATGGAATATCCATTATTTTGTTCATGAATGAATTATCCCTACTGCATCTGAGATACTTTTGTATCCATCATTTTGCAAAAGTAATGATAAATCCTTTTTAATATTATTTATCATTTGAGGTCCATTGAAAGTAAGTGCTGTATACAATTGAACTAATGATGCTCCCAACTTAATTTTAGTATAAACATCTTGTGCATTAGAAATGCCTCCAACACCAATAAGAAACAATTCTCCATTTGATTCTTTTGAGAGGAAACTTAACACTTTATTTGATAATTCTTTAAGTGGCTGTCCTGAAATGCCTCCTTCTTCTTCTTTATACTCGTCCATTAAATCTTTAGGACGAGAAATGGTCGTATTAGTAGCAATTATGCCATCGATTTTATATTTCTGAACTAAATTAAGTATCATGCTGTAATGCTGTTTGGTGCTATCAGGATCAATTTTTAGAATAATCTTTTTTTGTGTCTTCATATTTTCTCGTAGTTGAGACAATTCGCTAAGCAGTGTATTTAATGTATCGTGCTCTTGTATCTCTCTTAAATTCTTGGTATTAGGTGAAGAGACATTTACTGTTACGTAATCTGAATAATCAACTACTTGAGTGTATAAATTGATATAATCATCAACGAAGTTTTCTGAGTCTTTGTTGGGTCCAATATTTGCCCCAAGGACTCCATTTTTGTTTGATTTACTCATATTCTTTAAAAATTTTTCAATGCCATTATTATTAAAGCCTAGTCTATTTATAATAGCTTTATCTGATGCTAACCGGAAAACCCTAGGTTTAACATTTCCAAATTGAGGCCTTGGTGTAACAGTTCCACACTCGGTGAAACCAAATCCTAAATTGAATAATGAATTTATAACTTCAGCATTTTTATCAAATCCTGCAGCCATTCCAATAGGGTTCTTAAACCTGAGTCCTTTAATATTATTGCTTAAAATAGAGAAATCATTATTGCTTTCAATAAATGGATTTGGAAATTTAAGTGCATTTATTGTTAAGTTGTGAGCAACTTCGGGATCAAGGTTCTTGAGTATATTTAAAAATATCCTTCTCATTTAAATTTTTACTTTAACTTTTCTTCGATCAACTTAATTGTCTGCTCTATTCCATATATCGCTATAAAAGTACCAAATCTAGGTCCATCCTCTTTGCCAAAAAGCACTTGATAAATAAGCTTAAACCAATCCCTTAGGTTTTCAAATTTATGATCTCTCCCTATTTGATATATCTCAGTTTGAATGGTTTCAGCATCTACATTTTCTGCCTGACTACGCAATCTATTTATAAGATCCTCAAAGATTTTTCTTTCCTCGCTAGACGGAGTTTTATAATTTATTTGTTCTGAGGTAATGTCTCTTTCAAAATTAATTGCCCCTTTAATCAAATTATTAATAAATTGACTATTAGAACTAGTAATATTTTCATCATATTTCTTAACAAAATCCAAGATAATTTCAGGATCATTTTTTCCACTCGCAGCAACAAGATTTAATATAAGGTTATACGTTACATTTACATTTCCTATAGAATTTTCACCATTCATAATGTGCCAAACTGGATTTTCAATTTTCTCATGATCAGATTGAGTATTAAATTTATTTAAATGACTTAGGAACTCATCAGATGACTTTGGAATGATATCATGAAAGAGTTTCTTGGCTCGTCTTGGGTTTTGGTACATAAAATAACTTAATGTTTCTTTAGGTGCGTATGACAACCATTCTTCTATAGTTAATCCATTGCCTTTAGACTTCGATATTTTTTCTCCATTTTGATCTAGAAACAGTTCATAAAAATAGTTCTCTGGAGGTGGATAACCAAGTGCTTGGCTTACTTTTGCAGAAAGCTGAAACGTAGGTATTAAATCTTTTCCGTACATTTCATAATCAATGTCAAGAGCACCCCATCGCATCGCCCAATCAACTTTCCATTGAAGTTTACATTTTCCTTTTAAAATAGATTGCTCAATTTCTTTATTTTTACTTATATATGTAATTGTATTGTTATCAGGATTAATTGAGACAATTTCAACCTCTAGAACATGTCCAGAGTCTGGGCAAATTGGAAGGAATGGGCTATATGTTTTTTTTCTTTCTTCTCCTAATGTTGGTAGAATAATATTTTTAATCAAGTCATAATTATTCAAAACATTAATTAGTTGATCATCAAAATAGCCTGAGGTGTAAAGTTCGGTTGCACTTTTAAACGTGTATTTAAAATCAAATTTATCTAAAAATTCTTGCAACATTTTATTATTGTGGTCACCGAAACTCTTACTTGTCTCAAATGGATCTGGAATTGACGTGAGCGGCTTATGAAGATTTTCTTCTAATATTTTTTGGTTAGGTACATTGTCAGGTACTTTGCGAAGTCCGTCCATGTCATCCGAGAAGGCGATGAGTTCCACTTCAACATCTGACAACGAATTGATCGCATTTAAAATCATTGTCGTTCTAGCGACTTCGCCAAATGTACCTATGTGAGGTAATCCACTTGGACCATATCCAGTTTGTAATCTAATTTTTTGCTTATTATTGATTTGAGCTTTTTTTATTATTTTCTTCGCCTCAACAAATGGCCATGCTTTCGCATCTTTGCTAATTTCACGTATTGAAGGCATATTTTTGGACATTACCATATTATTCTTTAAATCGCTGAAAAATTAACAAATTTTATATATTATTATCTATTAAGACAATTAATTGGTTTTTTTCGTAAATAATAAAACTATATATTTTATAGATTTTCATATAGTAATCTGACTTCAAAATCATGAAAAAAAAGAAAAATATAAAGCCTACTCGTCAGGAAGCAGAGGCAGCGGTTAAAACTCTTTTATCATTTGTTGGAGAAAATGCAGAAAGACCGGGCTTACTAGAGACTCCTAAGAGAGTTGTCAGAGCCTATGAAGATTGGTTTTCAGGTTACAATGATGACCCTAAAGAAGTTTTATCAAAAACTTTTGACGAACTTGAGGGTTATGATGAAATTATTATGCTACGCGATATCAGGATTGAGTCGCACTGTGAACACCATATTGCACCTTTTATCGGTTCAGCGCATGTAGGATATTTACCTAATAAAAGAGTAGTCGGAATAAGTAAGCTTGCAAGAATTACACGTATTTATATGAAAAGAATGCAAATTCAGGAAAAGCTAACTGCTCAAATTGCTAATTGTATTCAAGATGTTCTTAAACCAAAAGGTGTTGCGGTTGTTGTTGAAGCGCAGCACCAATGCATGACGACAAGAGGAATTGGCACACCAGGTATTTCTATGGTCACAAGTCAGCTTTTAGGCAAATTTAGAACTGACTCCTCTACAAGGAGAGAATTTTATAGCATGATCAACCAAGGATCTATTCTTAAAAAGAATTAATAATTTAATTTAATGATAAATTTTAAGATAATACTTAATGTATTAGGGTATCTTTTAATTGCCCTTAGTCTCGTAATGCTCATCCCAATGATAATTGATCTTGGAATGGGTGATAATACTTGGAAGTCTTTTATTACTAGTGCGATTATAACATTTGGATTTGGTGTTACATTCCTAATTTCTACTCGCAATGAAGAAAATAATAAAATTTTGATGCAAGATGCATTTTTAATTACATCATTATCCTGGATATCAATTAGTATATTTGCTGCTTTCCCTTTTTATTTTGCTGAAAACGGTTTGAATATTACAAATTCGATATTTGAGTCAATGTCAGGAATTACAACAACTGGATCGAGCGTTATTCAGGATGTCGAGTCATTAACGAAGGGAATGTTAATATGGAGAGGTTTATTGCAATGGATGGGTGGCATAGGAATTATTGTAATGGCTGTAAGTATTTTGCCTGTTCTTCGGGTTGGAGGAATGCAGGTATTCAGAGCAGAAAACTCAGATACAACAGATAAAATTCTTCCAAGAACAACGCAGATAGCCTCTGCTGTTATCATAATTTATTTGGCACTCACATTATTTTGCTTAGTTGCATATTGGTTAGGTGGGATGAGCTTCTTTGATGCTCTAGTTCACTCAATGACAACAATTGCAACTGGTGGATTTTCAACCCAAAATAATTCATTTGCTAGTTTTAACAGTAAGTCATTGGAATATACTGCAATAATTTTTATGGTACTGAGTAGTCTTCCAATATTAATTTATCTTGAAGCATTCAAGGATGGATTCAAAAGAATAATTTCAGACACGCAGATACTTACATTTCTTGGAATAATATTATTTAGCTCCTTGTTGGTAATATTATACTTATGGTTGATGGAAATAAAAAATATTGAAGAATCAATTAGAAATGGAGCATTTAATGTTATTTCTATAATTACTGGCACTGGTTATACATCTGATAATTATAATTTATGGGGACCTTTTCCAATTTATCTTTTATTTTTTGGAATGTTTATTGGAGGTTGCGCTGGTTCAACAACTTGTGGAATAAAAGTATTTAGATTCCAAATCTTGTTCCAGACATTAAAAATGCAAATTCAAAAACTGCTTCATCCTCATGGAGTTTTTGTTCCTCACTATAATCATAAAAAAATTGAGGAAGACGTAACTTCTTCGGTAATGAGTTTTTTCTTTATATTTATTTTGAGTTTTATTGTTATTACATTATTACTTTCTACAACAGAGCTAGATTTTGTAACCAGTTTGTCGGCTGCTGCAACATCACTTGCGAATGTTGGTCCTGGACTTGGCGAAATGATTGGTCCTGAAAATTCCTTTTATGAAATTAGCACATTTGCGAAATGGGTATTGATTTTTTCAATGTTATTAGGAAGACTTGAGATTCTCACTGTTCTAGTAATACTTCATCCTGCCTTTTGGAAAAAATAACTATATTAATATTCTAAGGATTTGTTTTTGAACATGGAGTCTGTTCGATGCCTCTTCCCAAATTCTTGAGTTTGCTCCGTCAATTACCGTCTCTTCAACTTCTTGACCCCTATTTGCTGGTAAGCAATGCATAAATATACAATTTTTTTTTGCCTTATCCATTAATGATTTTGTTACTCTAAAATCATCTAGCTCTTTGATAACATTTTGATCAGTTTCTTCGCCCATGGAGTGCCATGTGTCTGTCATAATTACGTCAGCTGTTGATAAAATTTCATCGTCAATTCGATTATGAACAATACTTTCTAGATTTACATTTTCTTTATATTTACTAATTTTCGACAAGTATAGATCTCTAGATATGTCAGGTGAAAAAATGCTGAGTTTAAATCCTAAATTTTTAGAATGAGCTTCAATCCATGAGTGAGCCACATTAGTTATAGGACCAAACCAAGTAATATTTAAATTTTCTAGAGATCCTTTTTCTTCAATGATGGTCATTAGACCCGCCATGCATTGGCACGGATGAGATAAATTTGAAAGTCCATTTATAATAGGTACACTTGAAACTTCTAAAGTATCCAATATGGTCTGGTGGTTATTTACTCTCATAACAACCCCATCAGAATAGAGACTGAAAGTTTTGATAGTATCTGAGAGATTTTCCTTTCCACTGCTCAAATGGATATCTGAGCCATTAAGTATTATTGATGAACCACCAAGCTGTTTAACTGCGAGATCAAATGAAAGCCTTGTTCTTGTAGAATTTTTCTCAAAAAATAAAATTAAGTTTTGTCCAGACAATATTTTTTCTGAACATAAGTTTTGACTTTTATTTTCTATAGATGAATTTAGCAATGCATTAATCTCTTCAGCCGTAAAATCTTTAATATCTATAAAGTTTTTCATGAGGATAGCTCTTTACAAGTTGATCTAATTTTATCTATTCCTTCTTCACATTCCAAATTAGATAAATTTATTGGGGGAAGAAGCCTTACAACATTATCAGAAGCCTTAACGGTTAAAATGAAATTTTTACGCGCTTCTTTGACGAAATCTTCATTATTAATGTTACATTTTAATCCTAGAATAAAACCCTTGCCTCTTATACCCTCAATAATATCTGGGTAATCATTAGCAACTTTATTTAAGCCTAATAACAATTTTTCAGAAACTGTGATAACTTGACTAAAGAATTTAGGAGTAGTCATCAAATCTAGCACAGCATTTCCAACACTACAAGCTAGAGGGTTTCCGCCAAAAGTAGATCCATGTGACCCAAACTCCATTACGTCACCGACCTTTTTTGAAGTTAAACATGCTCCTATTGGAAAGCCATTACCAATCGCCTTCGCTATAGTCATTATGTCTGGTTCTATATTTGACCACTGATAAGCAAACATTTTGCCTGTTCGACCCATTCCGCATTGCACTTCATCAAATATAAGCAAAACTTCGTTTTCATCGCACAATTTCCTAATCGCCTCTAAGCAAAATGTAGGAACTTCTCTTACTCCACCCTCGCCTTGAATGGGTTCTATAATTACTGCTGCAGTATTTTGATTAATGGAACCCTTTAATAATTCATGATCACCAAACTCAAGGAACTTAAAATCATTCACAACTGTATTAAATGTTTCCATTTTTTCAGGTCCTTGAGCTGCCAGTGCACCTATTGTCCTTCCATGAAAAGATCCACTAAAACTAATAATCTCTTTTTTTATTCTAGAGTCTTTGGTTTTATGAAAATATCTTCTAGCAATTTTTATACTTGCTTCCACTGCTTCTGTTCCTGAATTACAAAAAAAAGCATAGTCTGCAAAACATAGTTTACACAAACGTGACGCTAGTAGTTCTTGCTCTGGAATTTGGTATATATTTGAAAGGTGCCAGAGTTTTTCTGATTGCTCTTTTAGTTTTTGATTTAAATAAGGATGGGAGTATCCTAGTGAATTTACTGCTATACCTGTTCCAAAGTCCAAGTATTTTTTACCTGATTTTTCATATAAATAACTACCCTCGCCGTGAGTAAACGTTAAATCAGACCTTGGGTATGTTGGTAATATATTATTCATTCTAAGCTCTTAATTTATAACCAGTTTTTAAAATTAAATAATTAATAACTATTAGAGAAATCAAAACTATAATCAAGATAGTAATTGCATGAAAAATTGACGAGTCACTTGCTCCTAAGAATCCAAACCTAAAGCCATCTATCATATAAAAGAACGGGTTAATGAGACTTGCCCTTTGGATTGCATCTGGCAGGACTGTGATTGAATAAAAAGTTCCAGATAAAAAGGAAAGAGGTATGATCACAAAATTACCAACTGTACCTAGATGGTCCCATTTTTCGGCCCAGATACCAGATATCGTCCCAATTAGTGACATTATAGCTGATGCTAGGATAGCAAAGATTAAAATAATCCATAAATTGTAAACAGTAATCTCAATGAATGGCATCATAACCAAAGCACACGCTATAGCTGAGGTAAGACCTCGAGTTACTCCAGCAAGTGTGAATGCCAAAATAATTTCAACATTACTCAGTGGTGGCATAAGCAAATCTACAATATTTCCTTGGACCTTAGACATTAAAATTGATGATGAATTATTCATAAATGCGTTCTGAATAAT